>CAXXSO010000040.1:0-371944 GCA_963676965.2 uncultured Cohaesibacter sp. | reverse complement strand
TTTCTTCTCGAACAGGTCTTTATATTCCTTGCGCAAATTCATCACCGCTGACATGTCCACATCATTGAATGTGGTCAGCATGGCGGCCGTATTCTGAGCATCTTTCAAGCGACGCGCGATGGTCTGACGCAGTTTGGTCATCCGCACGCGTTCTTCACGCACGGCATCTTCCGCTTTGGAAGCCGGCCGCGCAGCAGGAGCGGCGGCAGATGCACCAGCAGGCGCGGTTGCACCAGATGCAATGGCATTGAGCACATCGCCCTTGAGAACCTGACCGCGAACACCGGACCCGGCCACAGAAGCTGGATCGATTTTCTGCTCGGTCATCATCTTGCCAGCTGATGGAGCCGGAGGCATGGAGGTGCCAGAAGCGGCAGGAGCCGGAGCAGCAGGGGCCGGAGCAGCAGGGGCCGGAGCAGCAGCTTTAGGAGCAGGAGCGGAAGCCGCAGCACCAGCGCCTTCATTCAGCATGGCGAGCAGTGCACCCACTTCAACGGTTTCGCCTTCGGCAGCAACGATGTCACCCATCGTGCCGGATACAGGAGCAGGAACCTCGATGGTCACCTTGTCCGTTTCCAGTTCTACCAGCGGCTCGTCTGCCTGTACCGCATCACCGGTTGCCTTGAACCACTGACCGATGGTCGCTTCGGTCACAGATTCGCCCAGAGTAGGGACTTTGATTTCCGTAGCCATTTGTTATCTCACATTCCAATTTCGCTTTGAGCCAAAGGCCGAACCCTGAACAGGGATTCGCGATCCATTTGGCATCTATGTCGGCGTCTAATTCGAAGACGCTGCCGTCTCCCCTCGATCAGGCGGGGAAGACGGCAGCTTCTATATGTCAATCAGCGTAGGCATCGTCGAGGAAGGCCTGCAACTGCGCGATATGTTTGCTCATCAAGCCGGTTGCCGTCGCAGCAGAAGCCGCACGTCCCACATAACGAGGCCGCTTGCAATTCGCATCAACCTGATTGAGAACCCACTCGATATAAGGTTCGACAAAGGCCCACGATCCCTGGTTCTTCGGCTCTTCCTGACACCAGACCATGTCGGCCTGGGAGAAGCGCCCCAGCTTCTTTCATCAGAGCCTTTGCCGGGAATGGATAGAGCTGTTCGACACGCAGAAGATAGACATCATTGATCCCACGCTTCTCACGACTCTTCATACAGATCATAGTAAACCTTGCCCGAACACATGATGACGCGACGGATCTTGTCATCAGATGCAAGCTTGATTTCCTGATTAGGACGGATTTCCGCATCATCCCACAGCACGCGATGGAAGGTGCTGTTAGCTCCCATCTCCGCAAGATTGGAAACGCAGCGCTTGTGACGCAGCAAACTCTTCGGCGTCATCAACACCAGAGGCTTACGGAAGGTCCGCTTCACCTGACGGCGCAAGATGTGGAAATAGTTGGCCGGGGTCGTGCAGTTGGCAACCTGAATATTATCCTCGGCGCAAGCCTGCAGATAACGTTCAAGACGGGCCCGAACTATGCTCCGGTCCTTGCCCTTCATAGCCATGCGGCAACAAAAGAGTAAGGCCGGAAGCCCGCAGCCATTTGCGTTCACCAGAGCTCAGGAACTGGTCAAACACCACCTGTGCGCCGTTGGCAAAGTCACCAAACTGGCCTTCCCACATGGTCAGGCACTGCGGCTCGGAAAGGCGTATAGCCATACTCAAACCCAAGCACCGCCTCTTCGGACAGCATCGAGTTGATCACTTCCATAGCGCTGCTGGCCTTCGCAGATGTTGTTCAGGGGAATGTAACGGCTCTCATCCTGCTGATCATACAAAACCGTGTGACGCTGGGAGAAGGTCCCGCGTTCACAATCCTGTCCGGACAGACGCACAGCGTGGCCTTCCTTGACCAGAGCGCCGAACGCCAGAGCTTCCGCGGTCGCCCAGTCGATGCCTTCCCCGGTTTCCATCATCTTGGAGCGATTGTCGAGGAAGCGTTTGATGGTCCGGTGGACATTGAAATCGGATGGAATGCTGGTCAGTTTTTCACCGATGGCCCGCAATTCATCAACATCGACCCCGGTTTCACCAGAGCGGCGATCATCTTCGGCGCTGGCGGTCGTCAGGCCGGCCCATTTGCCATCAAACCAGTCCGCCTTGTTCGGCGAGAAGCTCTGACCAGCGTCGAATTCCGCATCCATCATCTTGCGAACGTCGTCACGCATCGCTTCAAGGTCGGCTTCGGAAATCACACCTTCAGCAATCAGCTTGTCTGCATACAGACGCAGGCTGGTCGGGTGCTGGCGGATCTTCTTGTACATGAGCGGTTGAGTGAAGGCAGGTTCGTCGCCCTCATTGTGGCCGAAACGACGGTAGCAGAACATGTCGATGACGACAGGCTTGCCGAATTTCTGACGAAATTCCGTCGCGATTTTGGCCGCAAACACCACCGATTCCGGGTCATCCGCATTACAATGCAGGATCGGCGCCTCGATCATCTTGGCGACATCCGATGGATATGGCGAAGATCGCGAAAAGCGCGGGTTGGTGGTGAAACCGATCTGGTTGTTGATGATGAAATGGATCGAGCCACCGGTTTTGTGGCCGCGCAGACCAGACAGGCCCAGACATTCCGCAACAACACCCTGACCGGCAAAGGCCGCATCGCCATGGATCAGCAACGGCATGACAGTCGTGCGATCCACTTCGGTCGTCTCGATGAACGGACCATCACCGGCTGCGATCTGATCCTGCTTGGCGCGGGCCTTACCCAGAACCACAGGATTGACGATCTCAAGATGGGATGGGTTGGCGGTCAGTGACAGATGAACATTGTTATCATCGAACGAACGGTCAGAAGACGCGCCCAGATGATATTTCACATCGCCCGAACCTTCCACATCATCAGGAGCATAAGAGCCGCCCTTGAATTCGTGGAAAATGGCGCGGTGCGGTTTGCCCATCACCTGGCTGAGCACGTTCAGACGACCACGGTGAGCCATGCCGAACACGATTTGCTCAACACCCAAGGCACCACCACGCTTGATGATCTGCTCAAGCGCCGGGATCAGCGCCTCACCACCATCAAGCCCGAAGCGCTTGGTGCCGGTATATTTCAGATCGAGAAACTTCTCAAAGCCTTCCGCCTCGACAAGTTTGTAGAGAATGGCTTTCTTGCCTTCCTTGGTGAAGGCGATCTGCTTGTCCGGCCCCTCGATGCGTTCCTGAATCCACGACTTTTCAGCCGGATCGGAGATATGCATGAACTCCACACCCAAAGTGGAGCAATAGGTACGGCGCAGAATTTCAAGCATCTCCGGAATTGTTGCAAATTCCAGACCCAAAACGAAATCAATGAAGATCTTGCGATCATAATCCGCTTCGGTGAAGCCGTAGGACGAGGGATGCAATTCTTCGTGATCCTTCGCCTCTGCAAGCTTGAGAGGATCGAGATCCGCATGCAAGTGACCACGCATGCGATAGGCACGGATCATCATCAACGCATGAACGGAATCGCGTGTGGCCTGCTGCACCGCTTCATCGGTCAGCTCAAACCCCTTGCTCTGGGCCTTGGTCTTGAGCTTTTCGCCGATCGCTTTCTCGTCGATTCCATAATCGCCGAGGGCAGAAACCATGTCTCCCGATTCCGCAAGCGGCCAGTCCTTGCGTTGCCAGGATGCACCCTTGGCATTCGCAATTACATCGCTTCGGTTATCTTCCAAGTCCTTGAAGAATATCTGCCATTCCTGTTCCAGAGAAGCTGGGTTCTCCTGATAACGGGCGTAGAGATCTTCAATATAATTCGCGTTGCCTCCATAGAGGAAAGAGGTTACCGCGAACGCTTCATTTGCGTCCTGACGTGCCATCGCCACCATAACCGGACTTTCGTCCGGTACTCTTCATCTCGCTGTCGGCACCATTGCCGACTGATAGGGGGAATCATGAGACGGAAGGGGGATCCGCCTCATGACGGTGTCATAGTGTCGCAGTGTCGCGCTTTTACTTGCCGTTGAGCAAGTCAACCAAAGTGGTACCCAAACTCGCAGGAGACGGAGAAACGCGAATCCCTGCGTCTTCCATCGCCTCGATTTTGCTTTCGGCACCACCCTTGCCGCCGGAAATAACAGCGCCAGCGTGACCCATCGTGCGACCCGGAGGAGCCGTACGACCTGCGATAAAGCCAACCATTGGCTTCTTGCGACCCTTGGCCGCCTGTTCTTTCAACCACGCAGCGGCTTCTTCTTCAGCAGAGCCGCCGATCTCACCGATCATGATGATTGATTCTGTTTCGGGATCGTCAAGGAACATGTCCAGCACGTCGATGAATTCGGTGCCCTTGACTGGGTCACCGCCGATACCAACGGCGGTGGACTGACCAAGACCTGCATTGGTGGTCTGGAATACCGCTTCATAGGTCAGCGTACCGGAACGAGACACGATGCCAACGGACCCACGCTTGAAGATTGCACCCGGCATGATGCCGATCTTGCACTCGTCAGGGGTCAGAATGCCCGGGCAGTTAGGCCCCAGCAGACGGGAGTTGGATTTCTCAAGGCGGCTCTTGACCTTCACCATGTCGAGCACCGGAATGCCCTCGGTGATGCAGATGATGAACGGGATATCCGCATCAATCGCTTCGATGATGGCACTTGCTGCCCCTGCAGGCGGCACATAGACCACCGATGCATTGGCACCGGTTGCGTCCTTGGCTTCCTTGACGCTGGCATAGATCGGAAGATCCGGCACACCCTCAACTTCACTGATCCAGCTGTTGCCACCTTTTTTCGGATGGACACCAGCCACCATCTGCGTGCCCGCATATTGCAGCGCCTGAATGGTGTGGAATCGACCGGTCTTGCCCGTCAAACCCTGAACGATGATTTTGGTATTCTTGTCTACGAGAATGGACATCGAATTACGCCCCCTTCACAGCAGCAACGATCTTCTGCGCTGCGTCATTCAAATCATCGGCAGGGATCACATTGAGATCGCTGTCATTGATGAGCTTTTTGCCTTCAATCACACGGGTACCTTCCAGACGCACCACAAGCGGCACCTGCAGACCCACTTCGCGAACGGCAGACAGAACGCCTTCAGCAATGGTGTCACACCGCATGATGCCGCCGAAAATATTCACCAGAATGCCCTGAACGTTCGGATCGGACGTAATGATCTTGAACGCTGCGGCAACTTTCTGCGCCGTTGCGCCACCACCAACATCAAGGAAGTTGGCAGGCTCGCCACCATACAGCTTGATGATGTCCATGGTTGCCATGGCAAGGCCGGCACCATTCACCATACAGCCGATATTGCCTTCAAGAGCAACATAAGCAAGGTCATGATTAAAGGCTTCGATTTCCTTGTCGTCCTCTTCGGTCATGTCGCGCAGCTCAAGCAGCTGCGGATGACGGAACAGGGCGTTGCCATCGAAGGACACTTTCGCATCCAGAATGATCAGATGACCTTTGCCATTGATGATCAGGGGGTTGATCTCAAGCATGGCCATGTCTTTTTCGACAAATTCCGCATACAGCATTGGAAACAGCATCAGGCCGTCTTCGCGTGCGGTACCCTCAAGGCCGAGCTTGTCACAAATCTGGAGCGCCATCTCGGAGGTCACGCCATGATCCGGATTGACAGGCAGGTTGAGAATTTTTTCCGGTGCCTCGTCGGCAACCTTCTCGATATCCATGCCACCTTCGGTAGACACGATAAAGGTGACCTGGCCGCAGCCGCGGTCTACCAGAAGCGACAGATACAACTCTCTCTCGATGTCGGAGCCGTCTTCGACATAGATGCGATTGACCTGTTTACCGTCTGAACCGGTCTGCTCGGTGACAAGATGCGCTCCGAGCATCTTCTGGGCATTCTCGATCGCTTCTTCTTTCGAGAAACAGACGCGAACGCCCCCTTTTTCACCGGCGGACTCTTCAACGAACTTACCCTTACCACGCCCACCGGCATGGATCTGGGACTTCACCACCCAGACAGGTCCTGGCAGCGATTCAACAGCTGCAGCCGCTTCATCCGCAGAATGGATAACGACACCGTTAGAAACGGGCGCACCAAATCCCTTCAGAATGGCCTTCGCCTGATACTCATGAATATTCATGGGATCTCCCCTTCCATTGCGACCGACCCGGCACTCTTGTAAATGAGCAGCGTTTATGCCGAGAAGCCGTCTTCGATAGTGCAAAACGCGTCCCTCTGCCAGACGGCCAACAATGTCTGACAGAGGAACGGATTTGCTTGTTGTTAGTCGGCCAGATCCGGGGAGATGCGCTGGCAGGCTTCAATGAGGCCTTTCACCGAATCCACGGAATGATCGAACTGTGCTTTCTCGTCTTTGTCGAGAGTGATTTCCACGATGCGCTCGATGCCACCGGCACCGATCACGGTTGGAACGCCAACATACATGCCATCAACGCCATATTCCCCAGACAGGTAAGCGGCACAAGGCAGCACGCGTTTCTTGTCTTTAAGATAGGATTCTGCCATTGCGATGGCAGAGGCGGCAGGCGCATAGAAAGCGGAACCGGTTTTCAGCAGCTTGACGATCTCGGCACCACCATCACGGGTGCGCTGTACGATTTCGTCAAGACGGCTCTGTTCGATCCAGCCCATTTTGACAAGATCGGTAAGAGGAACACCGGCAACGGTGGAATAACGGGTCAGCGGAACCATGGTGTCACCATGACCGCCAAGAACGAATGCAGTGACGTCCTGAACGGAAACGTCAAATTCATCCGCCAGGAAATAACGGAAACGGGCAGAGTCAAGAACGCCAGCCATGCCGACAACCTTGTTGGCTGGCAGGCCAGAGAATTTCTGCAGAGCCCAAACCATCGCATCAAGCGGGTTGGTGATACAGATTACAAAAGCATCCGGAGCATATTTGCCAATGCCGGCACCAACCTGCTGCATGACCTTGAGGTTGATTTCAACCAGGTCATCGCGGCTCATGCCAGGCTTACGAGGGACACCGGCGGTAACGATGACAACATCGGCACCTGCGATTGCTTCGTAAGTCTGGGCGCCAGAGAATTTGGCATCAAAACCGTCAACCGGAGAAGATTCTGCGATATCCAGGGCTTTGCCTTCTGGCACGCCTTCAGAGATATCGAACAGGACAATGTCGCCCATTTCATTCAGACCAGCCAGATGAGCCAAAGTACCACCAATCTGACCAGACCCAATCAGAGCAATTTTCTTCCTCGCCATAACAGTTATTTCCCTTAACGTTAGGTTCTCCCAAAAGCTGGGAATGGATGGCTGTGAGTACCGCGAATCCTAGGCTCTTTCAAGTCGCACAAAGTTTTAAATCCCTAAAAAAGCCCATTGTTTTGCTTCACTTAACGCTGACGTAAGCGGCATCACAGCATGCCGCCATGCGACAAATAGTCACGCGACTGCATTTCGACTAATCTCGATGTGGTTCGTCCGAACTCGAAAGCCTCCGTCCCATAATCATCGAGATACAGATCAAATGGTGACGCAACGGCAGTTGCGATCAATCTGACCTGATTGTCGTACAAAGTATCGATGAGGGTGATGAACCGCTTTGCTTCATTTCTGTTTGCTCTACTAAAGTATGAGATATCCTCAAGAAATATCGTGTGATAGAGCGAACACAATCGCAAATAATCTGAGGCCCCCAAGGGATTTGCGCAAAGATCGTTGAACGTGAACCTTGCAATCCCGTGGTAGGCCTGCGGCACGTGAATTGTCCGTCCTTGATTGACAACAGCGTCACTGGGAGCCCTTGGCCCCCCGATCAGTTGCTCCCACATCCACTGGAAGCGTTTTGCCGTGTCCTCGCTCAACGGATGAAGATAGACCTCTTCGCCGCCAAGCTTCTCCATGCGGAAATCGGTACGGGCTTCAAGTTGTTCTACGTCGCATTGCTGCATCAAAAGATTGATGAAGGGCATAAAAAGCTGACGATTGAGACCATTCTTGTAGAGCTGACTCGGTTCGACATTGGAGGTTGCCACCATCACCACCCCTTTCTCAAACAGACGCGAGAAGAGGCGACCGAGCAGCATCGCATCAGCAATGTCGGTGACGGAGAATTCATCAAAGCACAAGAGCCCTATCTCTTCGGCCAGATCATCGGCAACCGGCCGGATCGGATCATCGCCTTCGATTTTGCCGCTGGCGATATCGGCCCGCGCCTGTTTGATCCGCTCGTGCATGTCACGCATGAATTCGTGGAAATGGAAACGCCCCTTGCGCTTCATCGGCACCACTTCAAAGAACAGATCCATCACCATGGTCTTGCCACGCCCGACATCACCCCAGACATACAGCCCCTTGACGCTTTCGGGCGGCTGGCGTTTGGCAAAGAGCCAGCCAAGCGAGGACGTCTTGCGCGACAGGCGCTTCTGGGTCAGACATTGCAACAGCTGATCGAACCGCAGAGCAAGCTTGCGCTGCGCGTCATCAAAATCGATTTCACCATGCTCGACCTTGCTGTCATACAGGTCAGAAACCGAATAGAGCCCCAATTCGCCACTCAATGCGCTGTCCTTTTCTTGTCTGAAATATGGGCCACCTCTGAAAGCCCAATAGCTCCCGGACCGTGCCAACATGCTATACAAGACACCAGCCGCCTGAGAGAGCAGCCGATTGCCTTGAGGATCTTGTCTACAACCCTATCCAGACTTGATGCGACGCAACCTTAGGCGAAGCGCCTGACAGCAAGCTGTCCAGTCCGGACATGTCATGAAAAACTGAAAAACCCTCTATCCGATCCGACCAAGCAATGAACGGACCCAAAGTGGTTGCAACATAGGGCAAGCAGCATCGGGAGGAAATGCGATCAAAGCAGTAAATACAAAACCGGGCCACACATTTTGTGATGGCCCGGAAGCTAGATCATCGGAAAAGAGAAACGGCGCGCCCATCCTGGTTCGCCTGCCCGTCAAATCGCCCGGGCGTCAGGGAGAAGAGACGCGCCATCGGCGTCACCCCGTCTTCGGCTATCAACAAAACCTGTTTGCCATCCAGTCGCCAGGCATTGATCCGCTGCAAGTCCGCTGACGCACAGCCCCGTGTCGACGCGCGATAACCGCCATTCCAGTTGGTCAGATTGACGTTGAGTTTGCACTGTTCTGCGCCAGAAGCGAGCGTCCATGCCCCCAACAGGTCGGTCCGTTTCAAGGCACGCGCACCACCGGGGGCTGCCATCGCAGTCGTGGTTTGGCCCGGAACCTGACCTGCCAACTGACCGGACGTCTGACCGGGCTGAGACCCCAATTCGGCCTCGGCTCCCATGGCATTGTTGATCGGCTGATTGTTCTGCGAAATTCCCGCTTGCATCCCATTCGGATCAGTCTGCCCATTGCCAAGCACCAGCGGGCTCAGCCCCTGGCTCTCGACAGGAGTGGTTGGTGCTGGCGGCAAGGACGCAGCATTATTTCTTCCGAACCGATCAAACCCGGCTGTCGAGCAGCCCGCAAGCAGCACCGCCAAACAACCCAGTGCGCAATAGCGAATCATACCATTCTCCTTCAGGCACCCGTCCCTAGAGTTGAGTCTTAATATGGTATTATCAAGGATATATGGTTAGGAGTCAGTAAATAGGCGCACAAAGCCTAGCTTTTAGTGAGGACAAGTGTCTCACCGCGCTGATCAACACCGATCCATTTATCAGTGCCACGCGAGTGCAATGAGACGATATCATCACCCATATGATCGCGCAAAACCAGCTTGTTCCCGAACGCCACCCAGCTATCAAGCATGAACAAACTGGTAGGGCAGGATGAATTGCCATAGGCCTTGAAGCCCGAACCAGACGTTCCATCTTCCAGCACCAGCTCACACTGTTCGGCCTTGCCGAACAAGGCCCCAATCTGTTGCACCTGTGCTTTGGCCTTGCGCGCACCCGGCACCAAAGTCCAGCGGCCTACAAAGGGCTTGAGACTGGTGCGTTCAGTGGTGATCTGTGCCTGATCGCCGATAGCATCGGCATAGGCTTGCTGGATCTCGCTGGATTTATCCTCAAAGGCCTCATCAGCCGATGCGATTGAAAGGATCTGATCATCGCGCTGATTGAATTTCTCCGCCTTGGCGGTCTCCGTTGGCGTTGCTTCAGCAGGATCAACAACCGCAGGCAACTGGGATGCTTCCAGCGGAATCGTGGCGCGAGCCTGCGCACCACTGACACGGTCGCCACCGCCAGACACAGCGCAACCGCCAAGAGCAATCGCGCACATCATCAAAGCGGAAAGAGATGCATATTTCGCCACAGACAGATCCTGATCTCATCTATTGTTCGTCAGAAGCTAAGGAATCCGTTCCTGTTATGCCAGCACCTGACCAATATTCAAATCACCACGATTGAATAGATAACAGGGCTGGCACAGGATCGCAAAATCTTTTTTGAAGCACGGATCTTTACGTAAAGGATAGTGCATATAACCACCCTATGACTGAAGGCCCAAAAAGGAAAACCTCCCGAATGGATCCATCCGGGAGGTTTTCAATCTTGATGCAATCCTCATGCAACAACAGCTGCATGGGGAGGCAATCAGGCGTCGGCAGAAGCAACCGAGCGACCCGCAGAGCCCAGATCCTGCATGGCTTCTTCGACACGGGCAACCATGCCAAGCTCACCGGCACGCAGCCATTTGCGAGGATCGTAATATTTCTTGTATGGGGTCGCATCTTCCGGATCCACCTGATGCTTGAAGGCAATCGGCTTCTCGTCGACCTTGGCGGCCACGGATTCTGCGAACGCGAACTGGATGTCGGTATCCAGGTTCATCTTGAACACGCCATAAGATACAGCTTCGGCGATCTGCTCTTTGGAAGAACCCGAACCACCATGGAATACAAGGCTCAATGGCTTGTCGCCACCACCACGCTCTTTGGACACCAGCGCCTGAGAATGCTTCAGGATTTCCGGACGCAGCTTGACGTTGCCCGGAGCATAGACGCCATGCACGTTGCCGAAGGATGCAGCCACGGTGAAGTGCCCGATCTTGGACAATTCGTCATAGGCATAGAGCACATCTGATGGCTGGGTGTAGAGGTTTGGATTTTCTGCATCCCCCTCTTCCAGCTCTTTGCCGATGCCATCTTCTTCGCCACCGGTGACACCGAGTTCGATTTCAAGGCTCATGCCCATCGGCGCCATGCGCTTGAGATATTCAGCACAGGTACCAACATTGTCCTCAAGGGATTCTTCGGACAGATCGATCATGTGCGAGGTGTAGAGCGGACGACCGGTCGCTGCGAAATGCTTCTCACCATGCTCCAGCAGACCATCCACCCAAGGCAGAAGTTTGCGGTTGCAGTGATCGGTATGCAGAACAACGCAGATGCCATATTCTTCAGCCAGCAGATGCACATGCTGAGCAATCGAAACGGAACCGAGCACACGGGCACGCATCGCGTCCGGGGCACCCTGACCAGCAAAGAACTGAGCGCCGCCATTGGACATCTGAACGATAATGTCAGACTTGGCTTTGGCAGCTGCTTCCAGCACAGCATTGAGACTGTTGGTACCGGTCACGTTCACGGCTGGCAGCGCATAACCACCTTCCTTGCAGGCTTCCAGAAGTTGCAAATATTCGTCGCCTGTGACGACGCCGGGGCGCAGTTTGATTCCGCTCACGCTGATATCTCCTGTAGTGTCCTTGAGATGAATGAAGACTTGCTAATCGAATAGAGCATTCCCCTGCTTTCGTCCAGCAAGATTAGACAAAAGTAGGATGGATTTCGGCGCGAAAGCCCAGATTTCTGCGCGCCTGTGAAGATCATGACGGCCTTGAGTTCAATTGTCATCCAATTTGATCCAGAGGTCTGTGAAAATGGGCAACACCGCCCCTTTCAACCGCACTCAGGCGGCGCGCATTCCGGAATTTGTCCATTGGCCAGCGCCCGGTCAAGCACCAGTTGCAGGTCAGCATAGCAGGAGCGAAGCGCCCTTCGGCTACCCGCCGGGGCATCCGCATGGCCAGCCTCGTTGACATGCAGCGTCAGCACCGGGGGCCGATTGGCAAAGAGAGGCAATTGGAAGGCCCTGACCATCGGGTCAAACCAGACAATCAGATCGATATGGGGCGAATAGGGTTGCAGGAAAATATCGATCGGCTTGGGACAATATCCCTCCGGCGCGATTTTTTCCGCGCGCAGCACCTCGATCAATTTCGGCGACAAGGCAGCGTCTGGCTCAAATCCGGCACTGAAAGCCCGGGCTGCTTGCTGATGACGATTGAAATAGGCTTCTGCCAAAATGCTGCGACCATTGTTGTGTTCATCGACAAACAAGATATTCGTTTGCAGCATGTAAGCCTCCCCGACTATGAATGCCAAAATAACTGACGGTGCCTGTATGACGGATGATCGCCAAATGACCGCTGAAGGCTGTTAGCGCCCGATGGCCAAGTAGCCGACTTTTCCTACAGCCCCATGACAACGAGTCGGAATTGACCACCCGTTGTTAAATAAACACTTTATTCCTTGCGAAAGTTTATAATTTTGAAATTAGGTAATAACAAATGCTCCCAATTGCAATATCAACCGGATGCAATTTTGAGCTTCATGGTCAAAAGACGCAAAGAAGCTGCAAAGAAAAAGGCCGCTCCGATGATACGAGGCGGCCTTTTTGATGTCTTTTTGGTCTTGCATCACTTGGTGCACGACCAGCCTTCGCTTATACCGAACGCTCAACCAGCATGCGCTTGATCTCGGCAATGGCCTTGGCCGGATTGAGACCTTTCGGGCATACCTTGGTGCAGTTCATGATGGTGTGGCAGCGGAAAGCACCGAACACATCATCGACCTGATCAAGACGCTTGCCGGTATATTCATCACGGCTGTCAATGATCCAGCGATAGGCCTGCAGCAGTGCAGCAGGACCAAGATACCGCTCGCCATTCCACCAGTAAGATGGGCAGGAAGTCGAGCAGCTGGCGCACAGAACGCACTCATAAAGACCATCAAGCTTGGCGCGGTCTTCATGGCTCTGCAGCCATTCGGTTTCAGGGGCCGGCGTGTCGGTCTTCAGATAAGGTTCGACAGCAGCATGCTGGGCATAGAAGTTGTTCAGATCCGGCACCAGATCTTTCACCACCATCATATGTGGCAATGGATAGATCTTGATGACCTTGCTCTTGACCTGATCCATACCGAAAGTACAGGCCAGCGTGTTGGCCCCATCGATATTCATCGCACAGGAACCGCAGATGCCTTCGCGGCAAGAGCGGCGCAGGGTCAGAGTCGGATCAATCTTGTCTTTGATATACAGCAGACCATCCAGCACCATCGGGCCGCAATCATCGCGGTCGACGAAGTAGGTATCCATCTGTGGGTTTTTGCCGTCGTCAGGATTCCAGCGGTAAATGCTGAACTCGGTCAAGTTGGTCGCGCCTTCAGGCTTTGGCCAAGTCTTGCCTTCCTTGATCACTGAATTTTTCGGCAGCGCAAGTTCAACCATCTTTTCGCTCCGTTATCGGGTCTCGTCCAGATCGTTCCCGACGATCATGGACATCAAATTCGAAAAGGCCGGGCAGCCTGGGCTGCCCGACAGCGGGCGCATCAATAGACGCGGGCTTTCGGCGCAATCTTGGCCGGATCGATGCCACCTTCATCAGGGGTGGTCAGCGGATCCAGCACGACCGGACGATAGTCGAGACGTGTGGAGCCGTCTTCATCCAGCCATGCCAGCGTATGCTTGCGCCAGTTTTCGTCGTCACGACCACCCATCGGACCATCTTTATAGTCTTCACGAGCGTGCGCGCCGCGGCTTTCCTTACGGGCTTCAGCACCCACAACCGTTGGCAAAGCGTTGGCCATCAGGTTCTGAAGTTCGAGGGATTCCATCAGATCCGAGTTCCAGACCAGCGAACGGTCAGACACTTTCATGTCGGCCATTTCGCCCCAGAGCTCTTTCATTTCCTTGCAGCCCTGCTCAAGCGTTTCCTGCGTCCGGAACACTGCAGCATTGTTCTGCATGCTCTTCTGCATTTTCAGGCGCAGATCAGCAGTCGGGGTCGGGCCGTTGGCATGACGGACATTGTCGAAATTGTCCATGATCTTGTCAAAGCAAGCCAGATTCGGCGTTGGAATCGCAGCTTCCTTGTCGACGACTTCCGATGCCTTGATCGCCGCCGCACGGCCAAAGACCACAAGGTCAATCAGGGAGTTGGAGCCAAGACGGTTGGCACCGTGAACCGATGCACAAGCAGCTTCACCCACGGCCATCAGACCCGGCGCAACAGCATTTGGATCCTCTTTGGTCGGTGCCAGCACTTCACCCCAATAGTTGGTTGGAATACCACCCATATTGTAGTGAACGGTAGGCAGAACCGGAATCGGCTCCTTGGTCAGATCAACGCCAGCAAAGATTTCCGCACTTTCGGAAATACCCGGCAGACGCTCGGCCAGAACGGCCGGATCAAGGTGGTCCAGATGCAGATAGATATGATCTTTCTCAGGACCAACACCACGGCCTTCGCGGATCTCCATGGTCATGCAGCGGGAGACAACGTCACGGGACGCCAGATCCTTGGCAGATGGCGCATAACGCTCCATGAAGCGTTCGCCTTCGGAGTTGACCAGATAGCCACCCTCACCGCGGGCACCCTCGGTGATCAGACAGCCCGAACCATAAATACCGGTTGGATGGAACTGAACGAATTCCATATCCTGCAGTGGCAGGCCAGCGCGCGCCACCATGGCATTGCCGTCACCCGTACAGGTGTGGGCGGAGGTTGCGGAGAAATAGGCACGACCATAACCGCCGGTGCCGATCACAACCATTTTCGCATTGAAGCGATGGATGGTGCCATCGTCGAGATTCCAGGCAACCACGCCTTCACAGACGCCGTCGTCGCTCATCATCAGATCAAGCGCGAAATACTCGATGTAAAATTCGGCATTGTTGCGGATCGACTGACCATAGAGCGTATGCAGAATCGCGTGACCGGTACGGTCAGCGGCAGCGCAGGTACGCTGAACGGCGGGACCATCACCGAAATTCTGCATGTGGCCACCGAATGGGCGCTGATAGATGCGGCCTTCGTCGGTACGCGAGAATGGAACGCCATAATGCTCCAGCTCGTAAACCGCCTTGGGCGCTTCACGGGCGAGATATTCCATGGCGTCGGTATCGCCGAGCCAGTCAGACCCCTTGACGGTGTCGAACATGTGCCATTGCCAATGGTCAGGGCCCATATTCTGCAAGGAGGCTGCAATGCCGCCCTGAGCCGCAACCGTGTGCGAACGGGTTGGGAAAACCTTGGTCACACATGCGGTTCGCAGACCCTGTTCGGCCATGCCGAGTGTCGCCCGCAGACCGGCACCACCGGCTCCGACGACGACAACGTCATGATAGTGGTCGTGAACCGTGTAGGCGCGGCCATTGATGCTGTAGGAACTTGCCATCGGTCTATTAACCCCCAAATGACACTTTGAGCACCGCGAACAGACAGGCGGCACCGACAACGGTGGAAAGGAAGAAGCTGGCGACCTTAGCAGAGGTCCGATAGAGCTGGTTCTGCAAATAGTCTTCGGTGATCGTCAGTGACCCCTGATACATGTGATAGCAACCCACGATAACATAAAGCAGCAGCAGGATGGCAGCAGCAGGATGACCCACCAGCGCTTTGGCGCTTTCATAATCGGAGTTCAGGGCTTTCATAACGAACCAGACAAAGCCGATGCTCAGAAAGATGAGGCAAACGGATGTAAGGCGCATCGCCCAGTGGTGCTCGGTGCCATGATGGCTGGAGCCAAGACCACGGATGGTTTTAATAGGTGTTTTCATGTGTCTCACTCCCGGCTTTACATTACGGCATAGCCGATGACCCAGATCAGCACGGTCAGGGCGACGGAGCCTATCAAGGTTGCGCGATACAGAAATTCAATCTGTGGCTTTTCGATCATCGCAGGCACATCCCAGATAAAGTGGCGAATGCCACCCAGCATGTGATGCATCAGCGCCCAGGTAAAGCCAAACAGAACCAGACGACCAAGGATCGAGCCCCACAACATCTGTGCGGTTTCGAAGGCCTCGGGTCCGGCTGCAAGAGCAATCAGCCAATAGGCAAGGAAAAAGGTACCAGCATAGAGTGCGACACCGGACATACGGTGACTGATGGAGATCGCCATCGAAAAGGTGACCTTATAGGCACCCTGCTGAACGTGGGGAGAAATCGGGCGTTTGCCCTTCAGGTCGACGTCTGTCATATTTTTCGGTCCTCGACAGGTGACGCTTACGTAAGAAGCAACCGTAAGATTGGTTGACTAGCTCAGAGTCATACCGACAAAAGAGCTTTTGGTCAAAGCCAGTAACGATCAAATCATAAGACTTTGGCCTAAAAGTTACACAAACGGAAACCGTCTGCGCGCGCGGCTGCACGATCAGTACATGACACCTTCTAAAAGATAGATTACCGCTCGGTCGTTGATCTGGATCGCATTTTGAACAAGTGGGATAACTTTTTTCTCCTCACTTGGTACAATTGATGGTCAAAAGGCGACCACAGGTAACACAAGATACAGCTGTGGCGTCAATTTACCACAATGGCGCAGGAGCGACCATGAAACAAGACCTAATTCAGCAACCCACCTATCGACAGATAGCATAAGTATATCAGTATTTTACACTATATTTCGACCGGAAATAACGCCCATCCCTCAGCGTGGCAACAGCAACCACAGATCCAGATCCAGTATCACTGCTTGTGAATAACCAGCCTCGTCCTTGCCGGGATAGGCGGCACATGGACAATCTTTGGTGGCAAAGAGTCGCATTCTGAGCGCTCCGACATCCTCACGACCAGGCAAGGCCGCCTTGTCCAGAACCTCTGACCAGGCAAAGACCGTATCCCCGGCAAAGAGCGGCGCAACATGACGCCCGCCATTGATCGCGGCCACGTGAAACGCATTGCCCAGCCCATTGAACGACAGTGCCCGGGCCAACGAGATGACATGCCCGCCATAGATCAGCCTGCGACCAAAGCGCCCCTGCCCTTCCGTGAATTGATTGAAATGCACCTTGGCGGTGTTCTGGTAAAGCCGCGTTGCCATTTGATGCTCGGCTTCTTCCACGGTCATGCCGTCCACATGATCGATTCGCTCGCCAATCTCATAATCCCCCCACAGATGGGGTGAACCGGACAATGCCAGATCGAAGCCCTCGCCATTGAGCACCGGCACCGCATCCCCCAGACTATCCGCCTCAAGGGCTTTTGGCAGCAAGGGCACATCATCATGCCCGGTTGGCGTCGCCGGGTCTTTCTTGCGCACCATCACCCAGCGCACATAATCCAGCACCACGTCTCCATGTTGGTTGATGCCCGTCGAACGCACATAGACGACACCGGTCTTGCCGTTGGAATTTTCCTTCAGACCAATCACCTCGGACTGGGCCGACAGGCTGTCCCCCGGATAGACCGGCACCAGAAAGCGACACCCCGCATAGCCCAGATTGGCCACCGCATTGAGCGAAATGTCCGGTACGGTCTTGCCAAAGACAATGTGAAAGACCAACAAATCATCAATCGGCGCGCGCTCATAGCCAATGGCTTGCGCAAAGGCATCCGAGCTCTGCACCGCAAAGCGCGCGCCATAGAGCGCGGTATAGAGCGACGCGTCGCCTGTGGTCACCGTACGCGGGGTCGCGTGGCGAATGATCTGGCCAATGGAAAAATCCTCGAAATAATTGCCCGGATTGGTCTTGCTCATCTTTGTCCTCCCTCAAGCGCACCAAACTGCGCCGATGCGCATGGGGAAACTATATTGCAGCGCAACAATCCTGTCATTCAAACGTTAGGATGAAGTCCTATGGCACTACAATCGGCCCTAACCGACAGACAGATTGATTCGCCACCTTAGTCGAGCCACCGTAATTGAGGATACCATGCCTTTCAGTTTCACCCGCCCTTTGCTGCTCGCTCTCGCCCTTGTCTCGACCCCACTGGGTCTTGCTGAGGCCGCGACCATCGGCCCGCGCCCGCTATTCCTCGTTGATCAAATGAAGGATGGAGCGCTGAAGGACAAGCTTGCCGCCTGCGTCAAAGAGATCGAAGCTGGCAAGGTCCTCACCCCGCGCCTCTTTTCCATAGGCCACCGGGGAGCGCCGTTGCAATTCCCCGAACATACGCTGGAAAGCTACAAGGCCGCCGCCCGCATGGGAGCTGGCATCATCGAATGTGATGTCACCTTCACCAAGGACAAACAGCTGGTCTGCCGTCACGCACAAGATGACCTTCACACCACGACCAACATCCTTGCCACCGACCTCGCCGCCACCTGTGCCAAGCCCTTCAGCCCGGCAACCGAAGACAAGAGAGCCTCCGCCCGATGCCTGACCGCCGAGCTGACCCTGAGCCAGTTCCGCCAATTGAAGGGCAAAATGGATGCAGTCAATCCACATGCCACTGACCTTGAAAGCTATATGGCCGCCACAGCGAAATGGCGCACCGACCTTTATGCCAATGCATCGGGCACGCTCATGACCCACAAGGAATCGATTGCTCTACTCAAATCGATGGGCGCAAAATTCACTCCGGAGCTCAAAGCCCCTGCCGTGCCGATGCCCTTTGATGGCATGAGCCAGACCGACTATGCCCAAAAACTGATCGATGAGTATAAAGAGGCAGGTGTCCCGCCTTCCGACGTCTGGCCGCAAAGCTTCAATCTTGATGATATCCTCTACTGGATCGAACATGAGTCCGCCTTTGGCAAACAGGCCGTCTGGCTCGATGGCCGCTATAGCAAGGATATGGACATCATGGATGCCTCAACCTTCCAGCCTTCGATGAAGGAGCTCAAAGAGATGGGCGTCAATTATCTCGCTCCACCGCTCTGGATGTTGGTCACCGCCAAGGATGGCAAGGTCGTCCCGTCTGTCTATGCGCAAAAAGCCAAGGCCGCTGGCCTCAAGCTCATCGCATGGTCGCTGGAGCGTTCCGGCAATCTGACAGAAGGCGGCGGCTGGTATTATCGCTCGGTCAATGACATCATTAAGAATGAAGGCGCGGTCTATGAATTGCTCGACGTGCTGGCCAACGACATCGGCGTCACCGGAACCTTCTCTGACTGGCCCGCAACGACGACATTCTTCGCCAATTGCATGGGGTTGAAATAGAAAAAAAGGGGCGCTCAAAGCGCCCCTAATTTCACCTCGCGATTATAGTCAAAGGGTTCGACCTCTTTGACGACCGCTTGTCCGCATTTCATGATACCTTCCTTGGCATCATAGGCATAGCTGGGAGAACCATAAAGCTCCCAGCCTTGCGACAGGGCTTCGGTGACCTTGTGGCAAAAGCCCGCATCATCGATAGCTGTGAGAAACCGATAGACTTTTTGTCTTTCCCTCATGACTTCTGCTCATCTCGCTGTGCAATGGCGTCGGCAATTTCAACCACCCGGCGGGCCATGTCCGCATGCAGGCGCTCGACCATTTTGCCATTGATGGTCATCACATTCTTTGACTGATTTTCCGGTGCGTCAAAAGCATCGATAATGGTACGGCAGGTGGCGATTTCCTCATCGCTCGGCGTAAAGATCCGGTTGCAATCCTCGATCTGCTTGGGGTGAATGATCGTCTTGCCATCCATGCCCATCTGGGCGCCCTGCTCACATTCGGCAACAAAGCCCTCCGCATCGTTGAACTGGTTGAACACCCCGTCAAGGATCGTCAGATCCGACATCCGGGCAGCAGCCAGACATTGCATCAGCCATGGCATCATCGGCGCCCGGCCCGGCACCATCGCGGTGCGAGTTTCTTTCGACAAGTCATTGGTTCCCAACACAAAACAAGACAAACGGCGGCCGTTATATTCCTGCACGGCGCCTGCGATTTCCGCCGCCCGGATCATCGCGCCGGGGGTTTCCATCATCGCCCAGATGCGCACCGCCTGATCGACGCCAGCATCATTGAGCTTGCGGCCAACCACATAGACATCTTCGGCACAATCAACCTTCGGCACCGCAATCGCATCAGGCTTTGCGCTTGCCGCAGCCAAGAGGTCTGCTTCGCCCCACGGGGTATCCATGCCATTGATCCGGATCACCACTTCGCGATGCCCAAAGCCACCGGCCTTAACCGCTTCGACCACCTGATCGCGGGCCATTTCCTTCTGGTCCAGCGCCACTGAATCTTCAAGATCCAGAAGCAGCACATCGACATTCAGGCTACGGGCTTTTTCAAGTGCCCGGGCATTTGAGCCGGGCATGTAAAGGGCGGTACGACGTGGTCTGAAAGACATTGAATTTTCTCCGATCATCACGGCATTATACAGGCGCGACAACATAAGCATCAAAGATGCAGGTCGCCACCCCCTTCCTTAGGCGAATCGTGCCATCCGGGGAAGATGGTGTCCAACCAGAGTGGAAAATTCAGAACGGAAAACAATGAAACAAGCAGATCTCGTCATCATCGGCGGAGCGATCATGGGCGCTTGCCTTGCCTATTTCCTGAAAAAGGATCTCGGCTTTGAAGGTTCAGTCGCCGTGGTCGAAAAAGACCCCACCTATGCCAATTCCTCAACCACCTTGTCGGCAGCCTCGATTCGCCAGCAATTTTCAACGCCGGAAAATATCCAGTTGTCGCTGTTTGGCCGCCGCTTCATTGGCCAATTGCAGGGTCGCTTTGGCCCCGAGGCCGATATCGGCTTCTGCGAAGATGGCTATTTGATTCTGGCGAGCGAAGCAGGCCTTCCCATCCTACAATCCAATCATGCCATCCAGATGGCCAATGGTGCCGACAATATCCTCCTTGACCCCGACGCTCTCAAAGCTCGTTTCCCCTGGCTCAATACCGACGATCTGGCCGCAGGCTGCTATGGCCTGTCCGGCGAAGGCTGGTTCGATGCTCATATGCTGCTCGATCTGGTGCGCAAGGGGGCCATCGCGGCAGGAGCCCATTTCATCAAGGGCGAAGTGGTCGGCCTTGAGAAAAACGCCAACCGCGTCAGTTCGGTCACGCTGGCCTCGGGCGAACGCATAGCCTGCGGGGCGGTCGCCAACTGTGCTGGTCCACAAGCGGGCAAAGTCGCCGCCATGCTCGGCATCCCCCTACCGATCGAAGCCCGCAAACGGACCATCTTTGTCATCGACAATCCCAAGCCCCATCCGGGCATGCCGCTCATGGTTGATCCATCCGGGGTCTATGTCCGCCCCGAAGGCAATTTCTATATTTCCGGCGTCGGTCCGGACGCCGAGATCGACATTGCCGTCGAGCATGATGATCTTGATCCCCACTATGATCTGTTCGAGGAAGTCATCTGGCCAACCCTTTATGAGCGCATGCCAGGCTTTGATGCCATCAAGATGGCCAATGCCTGGGCAGGTCATTATGAATATTGCACCCTTGATCAGAATGCGGTCATCGGTGCTCATCCGGAAATCGAGAATTTCTATTTCAATGCTGGCTATTCCGGTCACGGCTTGCAACATGCCCCCGGTGCGGGGTTTGCCGTTGGAGAACTGTTCCTGCATGGCGAATATCGCTCGCTAGACCTCTCCATTTTCGGTTATGAAAGGGTTCTCGCAAACAAGCCGGTCAGGGAGATAAACATCATCTGACCTCTAGACGACGGACGAGCGGCGACAGCATAGAGCGTCGGAACCGGAACGGGCCTCTGAAAAGGCCCCGAAAGGGAACCATATCAATGACAGGCAACAGCAATCTCCCAAGAGGCCCGATGGCAGCCCAGACCCAGCCGGATGCAAAACCGGTGCTCGTCATCTCCTCCCACGTGATGGCTGGTGCCGTCGGCAACCGCGCCGCCTCCTTTGCCCTTGAACGGTTGGGCTTCCCGGTCTGGGAAGTCCCCACCGTCATTCTGCCATGGCATCCCGGCCATGGTCCCTCGACCCGCCATACCATCGATGCAGAGCTCTTTGCCCAGAGCCTTGAGGATCTCGAACGCCATCCCGATTTCGCCAATCTGGGTGCCTTGCTCAGCGGTTATCTGGGCTCTGTTGCCCAAGTCGAGGCGGTAGCAAGACTGGTCGACAGTCTGAAGGCTGCCAACCCGGACAGCCTCTATGTCTGCGACCCGGTGATGGGCGAGGAAAATGGCCTCTATATCGCCGAAGAGATCGCCGTCGCCATCCGTGATCTGCTGATCCCGCGGGCCGATATCATCACGCCCAACCGGTTCGAGTTCAACTGGCTGACCGGCAAAGAAGCCAGAAATAATGCCGATCTGATCGCAACCGCCAATCAACTGGGCTGCCCCACGACGCTGATCACCAGCGCCTTCCCGATGATGCGCAATGCCATCGCCAATCTTTTGATCGAAACCCCGCATACGAGCCCCCAAGCGAATGAGCAGGCCGAATCGCCTCGTCCCGGCACGGCCCTGATGGCCGAACATCCAATCATCCCCAATCCACCCAACGGCACCGGCGATATGGTCGCCGCCCTGTTTCTTGCCTACCGCCTGTCAGGCCAATCCGGCGAGAAGGCACTCAAACACGCCGCCAGTGGCATTCTTGAAGTGGTCTCCCGTTCGGTGCGCTCTGGCTATGCCGATCTGGAAGTCGCACGCTTTGGCGACCGCTTTACCCATCCCATGGCGATGATCCATCTGCGCATGGTCGATGCCGCCCCCCGCCGGAAAATCCTGCGCCCAAACTGATCCACAGTGCCATCCGCCCTCCATCCCCCTTCCTGTCAGTCAGCAAAAGGTTCCCATGACGTCGATTCCTTCTTCCGATGACATTCGCCACGCTTACAGCCTGATCGCGCCCCATATCCGCAAGACCCCGACATTCACCATCAATGGCGCTGAGTTGGGCCTCAATGCACCGATTACCTTGAAGCTAGAATTGCTCCAGCATGCCGGCTCCTTCAAGCCGCGCGGTGCCTTTTACAACCTCTTGAGTCGCGATGTACCAGAAGCTGGCGTTGCCGCCGCATCCGGTGGCAATCATGGAGCAGCGGTTGCCTATGCCGCCCGCAAGCTCGGTATCAAGGCGCGGATATTTGTGCCCGACATTGCCAGCCCGGCCAAGATCGACCGCATCCGCTCCTATGGTGCAGAAATTGTCGTCGAGGGCGAGCGTTATGCAGATGCACTGGAGCGATGCAGCGCCTATCAGGCCGAGACTGGAGCCATCGGGCTACATGCCTATGACGGCTTTCACACCATTTGTGGTCAGGGTACACTGGGCCTTGAGCTCGAAAATCAACTGGGACCGGATTTGCCCGACACCTTGCTTGTCGCAGTTGGTGGCGGCGGCTTGATTTCCGGCATTGCCAGCTGGTTTGACAAGCGCGTCAAAGTGGTTGGTGTAGAGCCGGAGCAGGCAGCAGCCCTTGCCCACGCGCTTGAAGAGGGAGGACCGCTCGATGTACCGGTCTCTGGTATCGCCGCAGACAGTCTTGGCGCCAAACGCACCGGCGACATGGTCTATCAAATCGCGAAGGAAAAGGTCGACCATGTGCTGCGCCTTGAGGATGCCGCTATTCTCGACGCCCAAAAAACCCTCTGGACCCGCCATCATCTGGCCTCTGAAGCCGGAGGAGCCGCCGCTTTTGCCGCCCTTCTATCCGGCACCTACAAACCAGAAAAAGACGAACGGGTGGGCGTCATCCTGTGCGGCTCGAACGTCGATCTCGACAAGCTGGCAAGCCTGACCGCCCAAGGCTGACATCAGGCATCAAGTCCCGCACGCACATGGATCTTTCGAAAAATCCGTCATCGCCTCTTGATTTGACAGCCCTTTGACACAAGATGCGCTAAGAAGAATCGAGCGACCCGTAAAAACAAGAGCGAAGAGAGCAAATATGGCCCACTTACCAGCAAGACTGCTCGAAGGGTATGCCGCCTTCAAGAGCGGAAAATTCAGAAGCGAAAGCGAGCGCTACGAGGAACTGTATGACGAGGGGCAAAACCCGGAAATCATGCTGATCGGTTGCTGCGACAGCCGCGCAACCCCTTCGGACATCTTCAATGCCGGTCCGGGAGAAATGTTTGTCGTGCGCAACGTGGCCAACATCGTTCCAGCCCAGAATCAGCAAATGGAAGGCCTGCATGGCACGGCAGCCGCACTGGAATTTGCCGTCAAAGCGCTAAAGGTCAAGCATATCGTCATTATGGGCCATGGCCGCTGCGGTGGTGTCGCCGCCTATATTTCGGAAGACATGGAACCCTTGTCCGAGGGCAATTATATCGGCCAATGGTCAGCCCAGCTGGCCCCTGCCGACAAACCCGAACGCTTGTCGGGCCTCAATCGCCCTGATCTCGACCATCAAGGCCTGCTTGAGCGCAGCTCAATTATGAAGTCGATTGAAAATCTGATGAGCTATGGCTTTGTCCGCGAAGCAGTGGTACTCGGCAATCTCGATCTGCATGGTGCCTGGTTCGACATTCGCGAAGGCCATCTGGAATATTATGATCGCGACGATCGCTCGTTCAAGACGGTGACGGACGCCTGATCGAGACCCAGCCGCAACAAAAACCCGCCGAACACACCAATCGGCGGGCTTTTTTCTTGCATACATCCACAAATCCGAAGCCACAAAAAAGCCAGCCTGCCATCAGGCAGACCGGCTTTTCAATTCACAGCATCCGGCAAGATCAGCCGCGCGGCTTCACAAGACCCTTGTTGACCAGGGTTTCGGCGATCTGAACCGTGTTCAACGCAGCCCCCTTGCGCAGGTTATCCGAGACAACCCAGATATTGAGGCCATTCTCGACGGTAGGATCTTCACGGATACGAGAAATGTAGGTCGCATCTTCACCGGTGGCTTCGACGGGGGTGATGTAACCACCATCTTCACGCTTGTCGATCACCAGACAACCCGGCGCTTCGCGCAAAATAGAGCGGGCTTCATCAGCAGAGATCGGGTGTTCGAACTCAAGATTCACGGCTTCCGCGTGGGAGACGAAAACCGGCACACGCACAGCCGTGCAGGTCACCTTGATATTCGGGTCGAGCATCTTTTTGGTTTCAGCAACCACCTTCCACTCTTCCTTGGTGGAGCCGTCATCCATGAAGACATCAATATGCGGAATCACGTTGAAGGCCATCCGCTTGGTGAATTTCTTTGGCTCGATCGGATCAGACACAAAGACCGCACGGGTCTGGGTGAACAACTCATCCATGGCTTCCTTGCCAGCACCGGAAACGGACTGGTAGGTGGCAACAACCGCACGCTTGATGGTGGCCTTGTCATGCAGAGGCTTGAGGGCCACCAGCAACTGGGCGGTAGAGCAATTCGGGTTGGCAATGATATTGATGCGCTTCTCGTCAGCAATCCAGCTTTCCAACACATGGGCATTGACTTCCGGCACGATCAGCGGAATGCGCTCGTCGTAACGCCACTGGGAGCTGTTGTCGATGACAATGCAGCCCTTTGCGGCAATCTTCGGCGACCATTCCTTCGACAGTGCACCGCCAGCCGACATCAGGCAAAAATCGGTGTCGGAAAAGTCATAATGATCGAGCACCTGACATTTCAGCACCTTGTCACCAAAGGACACTTCTTTGCCCTTGGAGCGACTGGAGGCCAGCGCGACCACTTTATCCGCCGGGAATCCGCGCTCAGAGAGGATGTCGAGCATCTCACGGCCAACATTACCCGTGGCGCCTACGACTGCAACTTTATAACCCATTTGTCTTGATCTCCTGATCCAGCGCTCCCCCAAGTTTGTCCGCCGTCATGCTCGCTGTGGCTTTGACAGGCGGCCCTGCTCCCCTCACAGCCCTGGGGGAAGCAGTCAGGGAGCGAGAGAGGCTTCAAATCTTGGTGGTAGTCTTGAATGTAGTCGGAATGAGCGCAGCAATGACGAAAGCGCCGGTCATGGAACCAGCGATTTTGGTCTTCATCATCTTTGTTTCGGCAACAAATGGCATGCTCAAACCCAGTTTTGGCGCGTAATGCGCAACCCTCTCGGATCGTTTATGGGTTTTGCTGCAACTGGGCGATCAAGTCAAGACCAAATCCGCGTGATCTGGTTATTTGTTCCTTTTGCAATCTCGCTCACATCACCTTGCCAATTGAAAGCCCAATTGAAGAAAATGCAGGAAAATGGATCCCGAGATACCTTTGAAAGTCGAAACCGGGATCAGGTGCAATTGCCCGGACAGTCCAGCCGTCAATCTGGCAACAAAAAGGGCGGGATCCGGCCCGCCCTTCCATATGCGCATGTCTATTTGGCAGCTTATGCGCTGGCAACCTGATCAAGGAACCTGTCCACGGTCCGGGTCAGCCCTTCGGCACATTCATTGACATCCGCAGAAACGGAGTTGACTTCGTCGACCGCACCGCGTGTCTGGGTCGCGGCACCGGACACGACCTCGATGTCCTGACTGAGGGCGGAGGTGCCCAGAGAAGCTTCCTGAATCGACGCTGCGATTTCGTTGGTCGCCAGATTCTGCTGCTCGACAGCTTCCGAAATGGACGCGGTAAAGACATTCACCTTTTCGATGGTGGTGCCAATGATCTCGATCGACTGAACCGCTTCCAGCGTCTCGTTCTGAATGGTCGAGATCTGCTGGCTGATCTGCTCGGTCGCCTTGGAGGTCTGTGTGGCCAGCTCCTTCACTTCGGCGGCAACCACAGCAAAGCCCTTGCCCATTTCACCGGCCCGAGCCGCTTCGATGGTAGCGTTCAGCGCCAGCAGGTTGGTCTGTTCTGCAATATCCCGGATCAGGTTGACAACATCACCGATCTGCTGGGCGGCAGCATCCAGACTGCCAACGCGTTCATTGGCAGCCCCCGTGGTCACCATGGCATCATTGACGGCGCCGGTTGCCTGCTCGACCTGACGGCCGATTTCGCAAATCGAAGCGACAAATTCCTCACTGGCCGCCGCCACGGTCTGAACATTGGACGACGCCAGTGACGCAGCGCCCAGCGCCTGCCCCGAACGCTCTGCGGTCGATTGTGACAATTGAGTGAGACTGCTGGCCGTGCTGTGCAGGCGATCCATCTGTTGGGTGACCACTTGCAGCTCGCGGCGAGATTCAGTGCGGAAAGCCTCGATCAAACTGTCGATCTGAGCCTGCCGTTTGGCCTGTCTGGCCTGATCAACATGCTGCTGTTCTGCCAGCTGCTTGCGTTCATCATTCATCTCTCGGAAGGTCTTCACCGCCTGTGCCATTTCACCCAGTTCATCCTGACGATCTTCGGCAGGAACTTCGTTGATTGGTTCATTGTTGGCCAGACGCAGCATCGCGCGCTTCAACGATCCCATGGGCTTGAGGATCGAGCGCAGCGTATACCAGGCCATCACCAGACCAATCAGCATGATGATTGCACCGACAAACAGGGCAGTTTGGGTGTTGTTCCACAAAATGGCCTCAAGATCGTCCGTATAGACACCCGTACCGATAACCCAGCCCCAAGGCGCAAAGCCCTTGACGTAGGAGAGCTTGTCGACAGGCTCCTCCATCCCCGGTTTGGGCCAAAGATAGCCGACAAAGCCAGCACCCTTTGCCTTGACGGTTTTGACAAAGGCCGGGAAAATCCGAACGCCATTGGCGTCTTTCAGGTCGGTCAGATCCTTGCCGTCGAGACTTGGTTTGACCGAGTGCATCACAACGACACTGTTCATATCGTTGATCCAGAAATATTCCTGCCCCCGATAGCGCATGGCCTTGACGGCGGACTTGGTGGCTTCCATGGCCTCCTGTTCGCTCATCTCACCTGCCTTGAAGGCATCATATTTGGACTGGGCGACGTTAACAGCCACATCAACCAGACTTTTCAGTTCCGCGGCTTTCTGGTCTGAAAGGTTTGACGCTGCATTCTGATTGAGCGTGAACACCATCGCGGCGATTCCAATGAGGAAAACCGCAACGAGGAGATACAGTCTCTTTGCAATAGTGAAGCGCATTGTGTCTTTTCCAACTTTGCACGCCTGCCTCTACAAGTCTCCTGATCTGAGTCCGCACATCGATAGAACGACTGTTTGAAGCAAGCGCAATTGTACCCTGTTTTCAGAACTATTTCTCTGAAACGCTCTACATCCACCGCCTATTGTAACGGACCTAGATGTTTTACTGATTAACGCCGCGCGCTTTACAAACTCTTGATCAAAAAAAATATTCTAAAAATATAACCAAAAATGGTCAGACAAGCGAAAGCTCTCAGAGAAATATTGCAAAGATGGAACCAGATTTTTATCTTAGCAAAAAGGTTTACATGCAATAAATGCCAACCAGGATTTTGGCTATATATCTTTAGAACTTTCGAAAATACGCATACAGCCGTCAAAACAGAAACCAAGTTCGACGCCATTTATTTAACATACGCTGCGATCCGAAAATAATTTTACTCAAGACTGTCACTTTTGCTATTTTACCAGAAACAAGGACATCACAAGTGATCACCCTTCAAAAGAAGTGCCATTGAGGAGCCAGTGGCGGGACCGAGGTGACAAAGGTCTCTTTTCACCGCGCCCCTTTTGTCGCCTGTCGCTTGATTGCGGCAGAAAAAACAGGTTAAACAACAGGCATGACAGACGAGACAAAACAATCACGCGAAAGCCGGGATGCAGCGCGGCAGCTGGAAGCCGAACGCTCCTTGAAGCGCGTCGATATGGACTCCGAAGCCATCGGCACCTCGACGCTCGCCCGTGCCGCAGGCCGGGCCAAGAGCCATCTGGACGGCAGCGATGTAGACCCCAACGACCCGATCGAGGTTTGGGGCACCCGTATCGGGCGCAGCGCCGGCGCAATATTTGCAATTATTCTCGTGCTGTGGCTCATCAGTCATTTCACACGATGACAAGCCCGCCCCTTTGATGTAAGGAGGGGCAACTAATTGGCAGGCCTCTTTTCATTCCAGGGCTGCCACTCCATATGACAAGACAATTCAGAAACAGGTCGGACAAGGAACAGATGGTCGCAAAAATCTTTATCGATGGCGAAGTTGGCACAACGGGACTGCAAATTCGGACCCGCCTTGAAGGTCGCAACGACATCAAGTTTTTGCGCCTGCCGGACAATCTGCGCAAGGATGCAGAAGCCCGCGCCCAGATGTTGAATGAAGCCGACATTGCGATTCTGTGTCTGCCCGATGCAGCAGCAATCGAGGCCGTTGGCCTGATCGAGAATAAAGACACCCGCGTCATTGATGCCTCCTCGGCTCACCGGACCGCCCAAGACTGGACCTATGGTTTTGCCGAACTCAGCAAGGGCCAGCGTGCCGCCATAGCCGAGGCCAAGCGGGTTTCCAACCCCGGCTGTTATCCGCAAGGTTATCTCGCCATCATGCGACCTCTGGTCGAAGCAGGTCTGATCCCGGCCAATTTCCCAGCCAGCTTGAATGCCATTTCCGGCTATTCGGGCGGTGGTAAAGGCATGATCGCCGACTATGAAAGCGCAGAAGAGCCAATCAAGGTGCCTTACTGGCCCTATGGCCTCACCCTGGCACACAAGCATGTGCCGGAAATGGAGGCCTATTCCGGCCTTGAGCATCCACCGGTCTTCCAGCCAGCGGTTGGCACCTATGCGCAAGGCATGATCGGTGCCATCCCGCTCAATCTCTGGGCGCTTGATGGTCAGCCAAAGCTTGCCGACCTCCATGCCTGCCTTGCGGATCGCTATCAGGACGAAATCTTCGTCAAGGTCGCCCCGCTTGAAGCCGCAGGCAGGCTTGACGCCATTACGCCGGAATATCTCAACGGCACCAACTCCCTGCATCTTCATGTCCATGGCAATGACGAGATCGGACAAGCTATCTTGCTCGCCGTCTATGACAATCTGGGCAAGGGAGCATCGGGCGCTGCCGTGCAGAATATGAATATCATGATGGGGATCGACGAGACCACCGGCCTCGACATCGCCCCTCTGTGACCCACACGCAAAAATCAGACAACAGACTTCCAAGGACCCAGATTTCCAAGGACCAAGTCAGGAACGTTTTAAAGGATCGACTGAAAGATGGAAAAATTCACCACTTTGACCGCGGTTGCCGCACCGATGCCCCTGATCAATATCGATACCGACATGATCATCCCGAAACAGTTCCTTAAAACCATCAAGCGCTCCGGCCTCGGCGTCCACCTGTTCAGCGAAATGCGCTACAATGAGGACGGCTCTGAAAATCCGGACTTCGTGCTCAATCAGGACGCTTACCGCAACGCCCAGATCCTTGTGGCTGGGGATAATTTCGGCTGTGGCTCGTCCCGTGAGCATGCTCCTTGGGCGCTGCTCGATTTCGGCATCAAATGCGTGATCTCCACCAGCTTTGCCGACATCTTCTATAACAACACCTTCAAGAACGGCATCCTGCCGATCATCGTCAGCGAAGAAGACCATGCCAAGCTGCTGGACGATGCCTCGCGCGGTGCCAACGCCACCCTGACCATCGATCTGGAAAATCAGGTCATCAAGGGCCCGGATGGCGGCGAGGTCGCTTTTGAAGTGGATCCATTCAAAAAGAAATGCCTGATCGAAGGCCTCGACGACATCGGCCTGTCGATGGAAAAGATCGGCAATGTCGACAAATTCGAAAAAGGCATGGAAGCCGAACGCCCTTGGGTTTGAGCGTTTCGCCCTGCGAAACGCATAGCGATGGCTCCACACGCACCGCACCATCAGCGACAGGTGATTCCCGAAAGGAAACACCGAAAGCCACTGAAATCCCAAAAGCCGGGCCCAACGCCCGGCTTTTTCATGCCTATCCTTGCACGCACAAACCAGTTGACGAACGATGCATCCAATTGTCGCGCACATCGAGCAGCAGCTCAGGCCCATTCCTGCCGGTAGCATCCTCATGCAGGACAATCGCATAGCAAAGCGATGGTCTGTATCCATCGCGCCCCTTTTGATCGGAGCCTTCCAGATCACAACATCGACATATATGGCGCTTTGCGGCGACACCGATCCGGATTTTGAAGGCAGAGACCTGCCGATCACCTCTGTCTCCTGGCTGCAAGCGGCCAGCTTCTGCAATGCCTTGTCTCAGGCGGCGGGCCTTGAGTGCTGTTACCATTTCCACGCGGACAATCAGGATGCCGACAGGGATCCAGCCGCCAAAGGCTACCGGTTGCCGACAGAGGCCGAGTGGGAATATGCCTGCAGGGCCGGAAGCAACGAACCACGCTACGGACCGCTTCCAGACATCGCCTGGTATAGCGAGAACTCCGCTGGACGCCCTCAGGCGGTGGGAACCAAGCGTCCCAACGACTGGGGCCTGTATGACATGCTCGGCAATGTCTGGGAATGGTGTTCGGACATATATGACGCCGAGACCTATGGCAGATACAGGAGCTTCCGGGGAGGCGGCTGGGCCGATGAGGAACGAGGGTGCCTTGCGACCAATGGGCGTCGAAGCCACCCCACATTTGCCATCGACGATTTGGGGTTTCGCATCGTAAGACCCCTTTAGGGCCTTGCAAAGCGAGGCTCAGGGTATTAATCGAATGCCCAGAACAGTTTTTCTTTCCGATCCTTGCGTTTCACAAGGCGGGATCGCATTTCTTTCAAGTCAACAGGACAAGACCTATGGCACACAAGCTCTTTCTTCTGCCCGGTGACGGCATCGGCCCCGAAATCATGAATGAAGTGAAGGTGATCATCGAATGGATGAACGCCAATCTCGATGTCACCTTCGAATGTGACGAAGGTCTGGTTGGGGGCTGCGCTTATGATGCCCATGGTGTTGCCATCTCCGAGGACGACATGGCCAAAGCCATGGCTGCCGATGCTGTGATCTTTGGTGCCGTTGGTGGCCCGAAATGGGCTGACGTGCCGTATGCCGCCCGCCCCGAAGCTGGCCTTCTACGTCTGCGCAAGGATATGGGCCTGTTTGCCAACCTGCGCCCGGCCATTTGCTTCCCGGCCTTGGCCGATGCCTCTTCGCTCAAAAAAGAGCTGGTCGAAGGCCTCGACATCCTGATTGTTCGCGAACTGACCGGCGGCGTCTATTTTGGTGAGCCAAAAGAAATCGTCACCCTGGAAGATGGCCAGCAGAGGGCCGTAGACACCCAGCTCTACACCACCTCGGAAATCGAACGCATCACCCGCGTTGCCTTTGATCTGGCCAAGACCCGCTCCAACCGCGTGGCGTCCGCCGAGAAGCACAATGTCATGCGTTCTGGCGTGCTCTGGAAGCAGGTTGTCTCCAAAATCGGTGCCGAAGAATATCCCGACACCCCGCTTGAGCATGTGCTTGCCGACAACTGCGCCATGCAGCTGGTGCGCAATCCGAAGCAATATGACGTCATCGTCTGCGACAATCTGTTCGGTGACATCCTGTCCGACGTGGCCGCAATGCTGACCGGCTCGCTGGGCATGTTGCCATCTGCTTCCCTTGGCGCACCGGATGCCGAGACTGGCAAACGCAAAGCCATGTACGAGCCGGTGCATGGCTCCGCTCCGGACATTGCCGGCAAAGGCATTGCCAACCCGATCGCCATGATTGCGTCCTTCTCGATGGCCCTGCGCTACAGCTTCGAAATGATCAAGGAAGCCGAAATGGTGGACGCAGCCATTGCCAAGGTTCTGGAAAAAGGCCTGCGCACCGGCGACATCGCCACGGAAGGCGACAAGGTCGTCACCACCAAGGAAATGGGCGCTGCGGTCATCGAAGAGCTCAAGGCACTGGCATAAGCCAAGACGCAAAGCGTTTGAGAGCAAAGCGCTTCAAAGAAAAGACAAAAAGGCCGGATCCATATCCGGCCTTTTTCATGTCCCCACACCATCTCTCGCGGCGGTATCAAACCCAGCAGATGGCAGAAGATTAGAATGGTAAAAGCCGGGCAGCGAACCGTCCGGCCTTTGCGTCGTCTCCTGCCATGGAGAAAGAAAGATCTATTTGACTCTATTGCTTCAAGCGGATCGCCCAACGCGGCTTGAGACCATCAGCGCCACCAGCGCCAGACAGGCTGTGAGACCCGCCAGCCCGTTCCAGCCTGAAAGATGCCAGAACCAACCGCCGAGATAGCCAATGAAGCTGGCCCCGACATAATAAAAGAGCAGATAAAGCGAGGAGGCATGGCCCTTGTTACCCTCAGCTGCGAGGCCAACAGCGCCACTCACCACAGAATGGCCAAGAAAAAAGCCCGAGGTGATCAGTGCCACGCCAACACAAATCAAGACCAAAGGTTGAAACAGCGTCACACCAAGCCCCAGCAGGGTCAGACTGAAGGCTACCAGAAGCAGATTGCGTTGCCCGAAACGACCAATCAGCGTACCGGATACCGACGATGAGAGGGTGCCAATCAAGTAGAGCAAAAAGATCAGGCTCACCGCAAAGGGGCCCATATTATAGGGCGCTTCAAATAGCCGGAAGCTGAGATAATTATAGACGGTTGAAAAAACGCCGGTCAGGCAGAAGCCGATCATATAGAGGCGCTGAAGAGAGCGATTGCTCAGATGGGCCAGCCATGCAGAGACATGAAAAGACAAACTCGTATCACTGCTTTTTTCAAAATGGCTCGAAGGCGGCAACAAGAAGGCAAAGCCCAGCGCGGCAAGGGTCGTCAATACGCCCATCACCTGCATGGCTTCCTGCCAGCTGACAAATTCGGTCATCAGGCCAAGGCCAACCCGTCCCAACATCGCGCCAACGGCCGTGCCACCGACATAAATGCCCATCGCCTTGGGCAAATCCTCCGGGTCGACTTCTTCCGCCAGATAGGCCATCGCCACGGCGGGCAAGCCACCAAGCGCAAGCCCCTCAATGGCCCGGGCAATCAGCAGTCCATGCCAGCCCGGCGCGACGGCCGCCGCCATGTTGAAGGCCGATGCCAGCAGCATCGATGTCAACATCAACCCCTTGCGCCCCAATTGCTGCGACAAGGCCCCAAGCACCATGATGGAAAGCGCCAGACTGGCGAGACAAAGCGACAGCGCCAGCGAGCTCGTGGCCGGTGTGACATGAAAATGATCGGCAAACATCGGCAGCAATGGCTGCACGCAATAAAGCAGGGCAAAGGTGCTGAACCCGGCCAGAAACAGACCAAAAGACACCCTTATGAAGACAGGGGTCCCGCTCCGGATGAACGGCGCAGACGGTTGCGCATCGAGCGCGCGAGCGGTGGCGCGATCTGAAATATAAGAGTCGGCGGCTGAAATCGCCCCCGCGGACACATTAGGCATTACACTTATCTTTCGTCTTTGGATAAGCACCTAGTATCGGACTCAAACCAATTTATCTAATATATTGTACAGCCTTTCTTGATACGTTATTTGTATGGCACAATCTCCCATCCCGATGCATGCCAAAGGAACGCTGACATGGAACTGCGCCATATTCGTTATTTTCTGGCGGTCGCCAAGGAGAAGAACTTCACCCGGGCAGCGCGACGCGTGGGCATTGCCCAGCCACCCCTCAGCCAGCAAATCAAGGATCTTGAACGCGAGGTAGGCAGCCAGCTTTTCTATCGCATGCCCCATGGCGCTGAGTTGACGGCCGCAGGGCAAGCCTTCCTCGAACAGGTTCACAGTCTGCCATCGCAGGCGGAACAGGCGCTGGAAGCTGCGCGCCGCGCTGCCCGAGGCGAAACCGGTACGCTCAATCTTGGTATCACCGGTGCCTCGGCCCTCAATCCGATTGTCTCGCGCCTGATCCGCACCTTCCGCAGCAACTTTCCCGACGTGATGTTCAGCGTCAAGGAAAGCCACTCCACCCAGTTGCGGCAGGATCTGGAAAAGGGTGATCTCGACGTGGCGATCCTGCGCCCCAGCGATCGCGATCCCTCGAGCATCATCCCCCATCAGCTCGACAGCGAAGCCCTGATTGCAACCATGTCCCGCAGCCGCGATCCGGCCCCTGAGACAAGTGAAATCGACCTAATGCTACTCAAGGATACACCGCTCATCCTGACGCCACCAATTGACGGCCTGATCCTGCATGATTCGGCGATTCTGGCCTGCCAAAAAGCCGGATTCGAGCCGATCATCGGCCAGGCCGCGCCCCAAATCGCGTCCATTATGAGCATGGTTGCCGCCGATTTGGGCTTTTCGCTGGTGCCCGACTGCATGCGTCAGCTGGCGTTGGAGGATATCGTCTACAAGCGCCTGCTCCATCCCCGCTTTCAGGTTGATATTGCCTGCGCCATTCTGCGAGACAACCACTCTCCCACGGCGCAAGCCTTCACCACGCTCGCCCGCCGTCTGCGCTCAAAGCATCTGGCGCTGTCACAAGACGAACCCACACTTTCCCCGTGACAGATGCATGGGGACAGGCTCTAATGGTGACATTGTTCATTGAAGGCCCGAAAAGGATCAGGCGATGATCCCATGGTGTTTCAACGCTGCATCTGGACCTGCCTTGCCAATACTCCGGGCGCCGCCAGTCCGGAATATGGTGCCTGCGTTGAGGAAAACTGCAATGAGACAGAAGAGCAACAGGCGGAGCAATCAGCAAAACCAATACAACAGGGCCAACGGGGAAACTGGACCATTCACAAGCTGTCCATCGACGAACCACCCTATTATGACGGCTACGCAGCCAATACCCAAAGCAGCAACGGCAAAATGTGGTTAAGCTTTGTCTGCGGCAAAGGTGGAGACAAATATATTTCCATATCAGGCAGTCGAGTCGATGCGCTTTCGCTGGCGGCAGGCCAATCCAAACGCGTCACTTTCTCTTTTGACCGCGATGCGGGCATGGATCTTGATCTTGGCGAATATGAAGGCGCGATCATATCGGACATGTTGCCAACCAACCATCAGGTGATCCGTCAGATGCAAAGCTCCAACCGACTCAATATCCGCTTTGGCTCGCATTTTGAGACCTTTTCACTCAAAGGCTCGTCATGGGCGCTGAACATCGCGCTTGATTATTGCCGCTGAGAGGCGACCCCGGCCTGTCCCCAGACAGGCCGGACCAAGCTACACCTTGGCCTTAGCGATTTTGGCTGTGATAGGCATCATTGGGTGTCATGTCGCTGGCAATCGCCACCCGGTTCGACATGTTGAAGAAACCGGTAACATTGGCAATATCCCAGATATCTCGATCTGAGAAACCGGCAGCGGTGAGTTGAGCACGGTCCTCACCGGTCACCTTTTCCGGCGTCTCGGTCAACTTTGCGGCATAATCAAGCATTCGCCGATGACGCTCGGACAAGTCTGCGGCACGATAATTCATCACCATCAGTTCCCCCAACACAGGATCTCCAGACAATTGCCGCACCGCCTGCCCATGGGCTACAAGGCAATAAAAGCAGCGATTGATCGAAGAAACAACCACCGCAATCATTTCCCGCTCCAGTTTGCTCAGCCCGCTCTCATCCAGCATCAGATTGTTATAAAACTGCGAGAAAGCGCGGAATTTCGCCTCATCAAAGCCATAGGCCTGCAACACATTGGGCACCATGCCAAGCTTTTCGGCACAAATGGCAAAATAGGTGCCGATATCATCCGGCATCGGATCCATTGGCGGCAAATCCAGCGCGGTTACAGCCCTGCCCCCCTGCCTCATTGGCAAGTCCTGCGCTTTTGTCTCTGTCTTGATCTTTGACATCTTTCCTCCCACGGCTGTGCAAGGCTTGATCCTTCAAGGATCTTGATTGTTCGGCCCGCACGCCCAACCTCATAGTGAAGGCAGCAGGCAAAAGCTTCAAGGCAGGAACATTCCGACATTCGTCCAACCCGTGGTACAAAATCGCGCCTGATGTATTGTCTGTAAGAACACACGTCATCCACACGTCTTTTCGGTGAACAATTGCAATTTCTCGTTCAAGATTTTTTTACGTCAGTGTTTGACCACCATTTACCCTGATAGGTTTATGGTTATCGTATAAGACCGCCACAATTCGTCTCACCACGGTCAGCAGATAAAAGGGGCGCCCGCAAAGAGGCACCCTGGAGGAAACAAAATGGCACCCGAACTGGTACGCGAACATGCCGAACGTCTGGCAAACGCCAAGGCCATCGCAGCAAAAAAGGGCGATCTGGAAGCCGACTTTCTCGAACGGCTCCTGAAAGCAAGCGACAAGGAGGATCTCTCCCGCTATCGCGCCGAGGAAATCGCGTATTTTGCGCAGCAGGCTTTTGAGCGTTTCACCCCTCCCTTTGACGGTGGACACACCATCGAAATTTTCGACCCTGTCTATGAGGGCGAGAATGGCGACATGCTCAACCAGATCTCGATCATTCAGCTGCACAATGTCAACAAGCCGTTTCTGGTCGATTCGATCATGGGCGAATTGCAGCAGCTTGGCCTCGACATCCATCTGGTGCTGCACCCCATTTTTGATACCGAACGCAACGCGGACAAAGAGCTTGTCGGCTTGCGCGACCGCCGCGAATCCAAGAATGGCATCAAGCCCGTGCGCGAAAGCCTGATCCATGTCCACGTATCGCGCATCGCCGGCAAGGCGCAGAAAAACGAGTTGAAGAAGGAACTCGACATTGTTCTGGATGACGTGTCTGCCTGCGTGACCGACTGGAAGTCGATGCTGCTGCGTCTGGAAGAAACCATTGCCATTTTCAAGATCACGCCTCCGCCACTGCCACAAGACGAAATTGAAGAGACCGTCGAATTCCTCCGCTGGCTGGTCGACAACAATTTCACCCTTTTGGGCATGCGCGAATATGCTTTTGAAGGCTCCCCCAGCGAGGGCGAACTGAAACGGACCCAACGCCCCGGTCTGGGTATCTTGCGCAATCCGGATGTGCGGGTGCTGCGTCGTGGCTCTGAACTGGTCACCATGACCCCGGAAATCCGCGAATTCCTGATGCGTCCCGAACCCCTGATCATCACCAAGGCCAACGTCAAGACCAAGGTCCATCGCCGCACCTACATGGATTATATCGGCGTCAAGATCTATGGCGATCAGGGCCAGTTGACCGGTGAATTGCGGATCGTCGGTCTGTTCACCTCCACCGCCTATAACCGTTCCGCCACCAACATCCCGTTCCTGCGCCGCAAGGTTACCCGCACCATCGAAAAGGCCTCCGTCGATCCGTCCGGCCATTCAGGCAAGGCTTTGCTCAACGTTCTGGAAGGCTATCCCCGCGACGAGCTGTTTCAGGTTGATGAGCAAACCCTGCTCAACAACAGCGAGGAAATCCTCCGCCTCAGCCGTCGCCCGCGCATCCGTGTCCTGTCCCGCGTTGACAAGTTTGATCGCTTCGTTTCCAGCCTTGTCTATGTCCCGCGCGACCGCTTCAACACCTCGGTCAGACTGAAGATCGGCGCCTATCTCTGCAAGGTCTATGACGGGCATATTTCGGCCACCTATCTCGATTTCCCCGACAGCCCGCTGACCCGCGTCCATTTCATCATTGGCCGCCGCCAGGGCAAGACTCCGACCCCATCCCGCCTCGAGCTGGAAAATGCGGTCAACGAGATCGTTACCACCTGGGCCGATCGCCTCGACATGGCGTTGCGCGACGCCATGAGCATCAAGAAGGCATCGCAGATGGTCCATCGCTATTGCGAGGCCTTCTCTGAAGCCTATCGCGACACCTTCTCGCCGGACGTTGCCCTGAATGACATCTCGATCATGGAGCGGATGAATGGCGCGCTCGACACCGCTATCCAATTCTATCGCGGTGAAAAGGAAGACGAACACCGTATCACCCTGAAGATCTTCCATCAGGCAACCCCGATTCCCCTGTCCGAGCGCGTCCCGATCCTTGAAAATATGGGCTTCCGGGTCATCGACGAACGCTCCTATGCCATTTCGCCAATGGATTCCGATCGCACCTTCTGGATGCATGACATGGATCTGGAACGAGCCAGCTGCAAGCCGATCAATATCAAGGAAGTCGGCGACAAGCTCGAAGCCTGCTTCCTTGCTGTCTGGGGTGGCGAAGCAGAAAATGACGGCTATAACCATCTGGCCATGGCTGCCAATCTGCATTGGCGCGACATCACCATTCTGCGCACCATTTCGCGTTACCTGCGTCAGATCCGCATCCCTTATGATCAGGACTATATGTGGGATACGCTGGACAAATATCCTGACCTTGGTGCCCTGCTGGTTGATCTCTTCCATGCCCGTTTCGATCCGAAGCAAAAATCCCGCGAGGCGGAATGCAAGCGCCTGTCGAGCGGCATCCTGACAGCGCTGGAACAAGTCTCAAATCTCGATGACGACCGCATCCTGCGCAAGTTCCTGGGCGTCATTCAGGCCGGTCTGCGCACCAATTTCTTCCAGCGCACCGAGGACGGAAACTTCAAACCGACCCTGTCGATCAAACTCGATCCGCGTGCCATGGAAGACATGCCCGAACCCAAGCCATTCCGCGAAATCTTTGTCTATAGCCCGCGGGTCGAAGGCCTGCATCTGCGCTTTGGCAAGGTTGCCCGCGGCGGCCTGAGATGGTCGGACCGGCCGCAAGATTTCCGCACCGAAGTGCTTGGACTGGTCAAGGCCCAGCAGGTCAAGAATGCGGTGATCGTGCCCGTTGGCTCCAAGGGTGGCTTCGTGCCCAAGCATCTGCCCCCCTCCAGTGATCGCGAAGCCTTCATCGCAGAAGGCATCGCCTCCTACAAGTTGTTCATCTCGTCCCTGCTTGACGTGACCGACAATCTGGAAGGTCAGACCATTCTGCCGCCAGCCAATGTCATTCGTCACGACGAGGATGATCCCTATCTGGTTGTTGCCGCCGACAAGGGGACAGCCACCTTCTCCGACATTGCCAACGGCATTTCCGAGGACCATTCCTTCTGGCTTGGCGATGCCTTCGCATCCGGCGGTTCGGCTGGCTATGACCACAAGAAAATGGGCATCACGGCACGCGGCGCGTGGGAAGCGGTCAAGCGTCACTTCCGCGAAATGGATCGCGACATCCAGACCGAACCCTTCACCGTGATCGGCGTTGGCGATATGTCGGGCGACGTCTTCGGCAACGGCATGCTGCTTTCCAAGGCCACCAAGCTGATTGCTGCCTTCGATCACCGCGACATTTTCATCGATCCGGATCCGGATCCGGCCACCAGTTGGCAGGAACGCAAGCGGATCTTCGATCTGGGTCGTTCTTCCTGGAAGGATTATGACACCGCGCTGATCTCCAAGGGTGGCGGCGTCTTCTCCCGCTCGGAAAAATCCATCACTCTGTCGAGCGAAGCGCAAACCGCACTTGGCCTCAGCAAGAAAAAGGTCACCCCGCAGGAACTGATGAAAGCCATCCTGATGGCAAAAGCCGACCTGTTGTGGTTCGGCGGCATCGGCACCTATGTCCGCGCCTCAAGCGAGAGCGATGCAGATGCGGATGACCGCGCCAACGATGCCATTCGCGTGACAGCGAAAGAGTTGCGCGTCAAGGCCATCGGCGAGGGCGCCAATCTCGGCGTCACTCAGCGAGCCCGGATCGAATTCAACCAATTGGGCGGACGCAGCAACACCGATGCCATCGACAACAGCGCCGGCGTCAACAGCTCGGACATGGAAGTCAATATCAAGATCGCCCTTGGCGCCGCAGTGCGCGAAGGCAAGATGGACATCAAGGCCCGCAACAAACTGTTGTCTGAAATGACTGATAAAGTTGCTGGTCTATGCCTGCGCAACAACTATCTCCAAACCCTGTCCGTCTCACTCACCGAGCAGCGCGGCATGGAAGATTTCGGCTATCAGCGCCGTCTGATGGAGCGGCTGGAAGAAGCGGGCGATCTCGATCGCAATGTGGAGTTCCTGCCAGACAATGAAACCCTCAACGAGATGCGCAAGAAGAGCCAGCCTCTGACCCGTGCAGAAATTTCGGTCCTGCTGGCCTATGCCAAAAACACCCTCTATGAGGATCTGCTGGACAGCAAGCTGCCCGATGAAGACTATCTCGAACGGGAGCTGCGCTTCTATTTCCCTGAAAAGATGCAGGGCGATTTTGCCCAAGAGATTGCCAATCACCGTCTGCGCAGGGAAATCATCACCACCCTGATCACCAACTCGATGATCAACCGTGGAGGAGCAACCCTCGTTCCGCGCATTGCTGATAAGACCGGCACCTCCGTCGTGGAGATCGCCCGCGCTTATGTGGTCGTGCGCGATTCCTTTGGCCTCAGGGAACTGCACGAATCCATTGACGCTTTGGACAACAAGGTATCCGGGACCATCCAGCTAGAACTCTACCATGAGGTGCAGAAACTGCTTTTGTCCGAGATTCTGTGGTTCATGCGCAGCATCCCCACCTCCATGAGCATTGCCGATGCGGTCGAGCATTATCGCAACGGCATCGATGAATTGTCGCCCAAAATCGGCCAGTATCTGCCGCCTTATCTCTCAGACCGTCTGGCGTCAGAAACTGAGCGCTATGTCGAGCATGGCGTACCCAACAAGCTGGCCAACCGCATTGCCTATCTCTCCCTTGTCTCCCATATCCCGGACATCATTCTGGTGGCTGACAAGGCGGGCAAATCGCTCCAAACCACGGCCGAGGCCTATTTCGCTATCGCAGGTCACTTCAAAATCGGCCGCATCGATGCGCTGGCCCAAAGCCTTGATGTCTCGGACTATTATGAAGGTCTGGCCCTTGACCGGGTTCGCGACAGCCTGTCGAATGCCCACAATCTGATGACCACTGGCATTCTGCGCTTTGATGGTGACAAACCAGACATGGAACAGTGGATCGAGGAAGAAGGCCCTGCCATCAAGCGCACGGTCAAGGCGGTCAATGCCATCATGGATAGCGACACCCTGACCGTGTCGAAATTCGCGGTTGCAGCCGGCCTCTTGTCCGACCTCGCCCGCGACTCGTGATCCGCACAGGACCAAATCTGAAATCCAAAGCCGGAGCATCCCTGATGCCCCGGCTTTTTGCTTGACCGGCTCCTGCAGCTCACCGCCTTTTGCCTCATTCCATCTAGTCATGACAATCGGACCAGAAGTCAGGCGACTTTGGCTTGCGGCAACGAAGCCTTTCCCCCATCCTTCCTCTCTCTTCACAATGGGACACCGGCCCATCTTTCACCCAATCATGAGGAATGCGCACCGGCGAGAAAGTGCAGTCCTGATCCATACTGAAAGATGATCGATCCATCTGACCATTCCGACCAAACACCCGACTGGCAAACCTGTGGGGAAGAAGGCTGGAAATAAGGCTGGTCAACGGGATAGCTGGTCCAGTCCGCGGCAAAAGTTAAAACTGTCTTAACCAACAGACAGCTAAACTGGTGGTTAATTGTGCGGATACGACTCGCCCGCAAACCAGACGGAGACCGGCATGCTTTTCGCCCGCGAAGACCATGACCATCGCCACCGTGATACCAGATTGATCGAACCTATTCAGACGCTTGGAAAGGCCCTTTGAGCGCATGCAAGACCAACGTTCCCCCTTTCAGAGACTGGCAGACATTTTGGACGGCATCACACCGGCCAATGAAGCGACCCATGCTCCGATCAATCTGACCATCGGCGAGCCACAGCACGCCTTCCCCGCTTTCATCCCGCAGGTGATCGCCGATCATGCGGATTCGTTCCGCCGTTATCCGGCCATTCAGGGCACGGATGATTTCCGTACCAGCGTCAAAGATTGGCTGATTGCCCGCTATGGACTGGATGAAGCCGGCTTTAGCGAAAAGAATGTGCTGCCATTGAATGGCAGCCGCGAAGGTCTGTTCCACGCCATTGTTGGTGCCCGCGACTGGGCCCGCGATCATTTTGGCAAGACGCTCGACAAACCGGCCATCCTGCTGCCCAATCCATTTTTCCATACCTATATCGCGGCATCCCGTGCCATTGATGCCGAACCGGTCTTTCTGAATGGATCGGCTGACTCAAACTATCTGCCCGATCTCGATGCGCTTGCACTGGATACCGAGCTGCTCGACCGGACAATTGCCTTCTTCTATGCCTCCCCCGCCAACCCGCAAGGGAGCATCGCAGGCAAGGAAGTCTGGCAAAAGCTGATCGCTCTTGGCCGCAAGCATGATTTCCTCGTGCTGGCCGACGAATGCTATTCCGAGATCTATCGCGACACCCCGCCTGAGGGCGTTTTGGAAGCAGCAGAAGGCGACTATTCCAACATCGTCACCTTCAACTCCCTGTCCAAACGCTCGAACCTTGCGGGCCTGCGCTGTGGCTTTGCCGCAGGTGATGAAGCCTTTCTGACCCAATGGACCAAATATCGCAACATGGCCGCCCCGCAAGTACCAATACCTTTGCAGGCTGCCGCCGCGGCCGCCTTCCGCGATGAAGCCCATGTGGAGGAGAATCGCCGTCTTTACAATGCCAAATTCGACGCGGTTCGCCGTATTCTGGGCAATGACATGACCTATGAGATTCCGCCTGCCGGTTTCTTCCTGTGGCTTGATGTCTCCGCCTTTGGCGACGATGTCACCGTCACCGAAAAGCTCTGGCGTGAGGTGGGTTTGCGCGTCGTGCCTGGCTCCTATCTGGCCCGCAGCGATGCAGCGGGGATCAATCCCGGTGATGGCTTCCTGCGCATTGCGATTGTAGCCGATCTCGATCAGACAGAAGACGCCATGCACCGCCTCAGACACTGCCTGCTTGGGTAACGGCAATACTGAGACGCCACGGGCATCTCGATCAGAGGCAAGAAGACTGGAAAGACCAACACGCGACTGGGACCGCGAAACGAGCCGGATGAAGCATCCGGTGGAACTGGAACAAGAGCGAGCATGACCACATTCGATGAGTATGGAGCCGCACCTCGCGAGGGCAGAGCCATGAAACGAACAGCAAAAGACGGAGCCCTGCGCCACGCCCTGCGCCGCAACACCTATGCGGCAACGGGGTTGCTTGGGCTCATTCTGCTTGTCGCCATCGCTGCCAGCCTAGTCACCTGGCATGTGGGCGATCCTTCGCTCTCCAACGCCACCGAACACAGCCCGCGCAATGTGATGGGACTGGGCGGCGCAATCCTCTCGGACCTTCTCGTTCAGGCCTTCGGTCTGGCAACGGCCTTTATCCTGATCCCGCCGACCCTGTGGTTTGTCCGTCTGGTGCGTTTGAAACCGATGGGTCTGTCACGCAACAAGATCATGGCATGGTTTGGCGGGTTGGGCATGTTGTCCATCGCCTTTTCCGCTATCCCTGCACCATCCGGCTGGCCTTTGCCCTTGAGCCTTGGCGGCATGATTGGCGACAGCTTCCTCACCATCCTGAGCAAGATCAATGCAAGCCTGATGCAGGGGCCAATCGCCATCGTCATCGGGTTGGTCGCCGCTATCCTGGGTATCACTTTGTTGCTCAATGCCTCCAATCTTTCGCTCAAGGGGCTGACCTTCCGGCGCACCCGCCGTCCGGTTGCCCAAGCACCAGATGAAGCGGACATCTATGACGAAGAAGACGACTGGGACGAAGACGACATCGATGACACGCTCCCGGGTGATGCGCCTCATGCTGGCGACCTTGACCGCACCAAGGGAACATCCGCCAAGCGGACATCAATTCTTTCAGTGCCGCTTGGGGCCATTGGCCACTGGTATCTGTCCCGCAAGGCCAACCGACGCCGCGCCAAAGGCACGGATCAACCTCAGGCGATCCAGCAACCCAAAAGCGCCAAACCGTCTCTCCTTGCGCGCCTGTTTGGCGAGGAGGATGATGGCCTTGGTGATCTGGCCAACCGCCTTGAACCCCGCCTTGAGGTAAATCCGGCTCCGGCCTATCAGACCGGTCACCCGATGCAAGGCCCAAGCTCGGCCGATATGGGCTATGGCGGCCCAGCTGATTTCGCGCCACAGCATGCGCAGGCTCAAGGGCGCCCCCTCCAGCAGGACGATGATCTCCCCCCGTGGGACGAAGACGACGATTTCCAAGCCGGTGCTGCCCAAGCCCCGCACGGCATTGCCACGCCCGAACTGGAACGCAGTCAGGGGCAGCCCACCCATCGCGCTGCCACCAACGAAGGTGTCGAAGCCAAAACCGTTGCCACCAAAGGGGCACGGGGCGGCAAGCGCATGGTCAAGGCAGCGCAGGGCAATCTCTTTACCCGCCGGGATGATTATCAGCATCCGACACTTGATTTCCTCGCCGAACCCGAAAGCCTCGGCCCCAATGCAGGGCTGACCGCAGACCAGCTGGAGCATAATGCCCGCCTGCTCGAAGGCGTGCTGTCCGACTTTGGCATTCGTGGCGAAATCATCAAGGTCCGCCCCGGTCCGGTGGTTACCCTTTACGAGCTGGAACCAGCCCCGGGCATCAAATCCTCCCGCGTGATCGGCCTTGCCGACGACATCGCCCGTTCCATGAGCGCCATTTCCGCCCGTGTCGCCGTTATTCCGGGCCGCAACGCCATCGGCATCGAGCTGCCCAATGCCCGCCGCGAAACCGTCTATCTGCGCGAAATGCTGGCCGCCAAGGATTTTGAACGCTCCAAAGCCAAATTGCCGATCTGTCTGGGCAAGAATATTGCAGGCGACCCCGTGGTCGTCGATCTCGCCCGCATGCCCCATGTTCTGGTTGCCGGGACCACCGGGTCGGGTAAATCGGTCTCGATCAACACCACGATCATGTCGCTGCTGTTCAAGCATCGGCCGGAAGAATGCCGCCTGATCATGATCGACCCGAAAATGCTCGAATTGTCGATCTATGATGGCATCCCCCACCTGCTGACCCCGGTCGTCACCGACCCGGCCAAGGCGGTTGTGGCGCTGAAATGGGCCGTCCGCGAGATGGAACAGCGCTACAAGAATATGTCCAAGATGGGCGTGCGCAACATTGACGGTTTCAACAAGCGTGTCCGCGATTCCCTCTCCAAGGGACAGGAAGTGACCCGCACCATCCAGACCGGTTTCGACCCCGAGACCGGCGATCCGATCTATGAGCAGGAAGCGCTCAATCTCGAACCGATGCCTTATATCGTCATTGTCGTCGACGAGATGGCGGACCTGATGATGGTGGCAGGCAAGGATATCGAAGGTGCCATCCAGCGTCTGGCCCAGATGGCCCGTGCCGCCGGCATCCACCTGATCATGGCCACTCAGCGCCCCTCGGTTGATGTCATCACCGGCACCATCAAGGCCAACTTCCCGACCCGGATTTCCTTCCAGGTCACCTCCAAGATCGACAGCCGCACGATCCTTGGCGAAATGGGCGCCGAACAGCTGCTCGGCATGGGCGACATGCTCTATATGGCCGGTGGCGGACGCATCCAGCGTGTCCATGGCCCCTTTGTGTCTGACGAAGAGGTCGAGGATATCGTCCGGCATTTGAAAATGCAGGGCACACCGGATTATCTCGAAGCGGTCACTGAGGATACCGAAGCAGACCAGTCGGATTCTGGCGGCGGTCGCGGCGGATCTGATGGCAGCAGCGATGCCGAAACCCTATATGACAAGGCCGTCGACATTGTCATTCGCGACCGCAAGGCCTCGACCAGCTATATCCAGCGCCGCCTGTCCATTGGCTACAACCGGGCCGCAACCCTGATTGAGCAAATGGAACAGGAAGGGGTCATCAGTCCGGCCAACCATGCTGGCAAACGAGAAGTCTTGGTTCCTGAGGAAGGAGCCACTATGTAAGGGTCAAGGGGACACGACCATGACCGACCAGAAGCGCGGCCTTGCCACAGAATGGTCAAACTGTCTGTCGTCCTTTTGCCGCATTGAATTTCTAGACTGCGCTTCGGCGTCAGGGATCACCTGATCCCGCGCCAGCTCAAGTTCTTTAGAAAGACACGTTCAAGACATCAGAGGAATTGCCCGATGCAGCCAAGAAATCGCATGACCCGGACAAGCCAGACCCGTGCTCAGAGCCAGACCCGGGCAAGCCGCAGCGTCCTGCTTACCCTTGTTGGCAGCCTCTTTCTGATGCTTGCCCTGTTCTTTGCCCTGACCGTCCGGTCTGAAGCCGCAGCCTCTCTGTCCAAGGATGAGAAGGAAGCGCTCAGTACAATCTCCAAGCAGTTCAACAAGACCAAAACGATGAATGGTGAATTCATCCAGACCGCTCCGAGTGGCGACACGCTGCAGGGCTATTTCTTCATTGAACGTCCGGGCAAGATCCGCTTTTACTATTCCAAACCATCCTATACCGACATCATTTCCGACGGCTCGGCGCTGTCGATCGAGGATCGCAAGCTGAAAACCCAAGACATCTATCCCCTCAGCAAAACCCCGCTGAAGGTCCTGTTGTCCGAGCGTCTCGATCTGGCCAATGACAAACGTGTCCGTCAGGCCTCGGTCGCCGATGACATCGTCAGTGTCGTTGTTGAGCAGGAAAGCCTGCTTGGAGACGGTGTTCTGACACTGATCTTTGAACGCGAAAGTGCCCTGCTGCGCCAATGGACCATCCGCGACCCACAAGGCAATGACACCACGGTGACCGTCTTCAACGTTGAAACCGGTCGGCCGATCAAGCAATCCCTGTTTGAGATCAAACGCGACCTCAATAGTTATTGAAGGCCTGCTGCGCTCCAGCCTTGTGACACCTGATTGAAAAAGCACCGCCCATCACAAGCGGTGCTTTTTTTGTTCCCAGACCCTGCTATAAATGAGCCAACACATGACTTGAGTCGCCTGGATCTGCTACTTGATCAAGCCCCTCCCCAATAGCCAGAAGAGACGCCCGTGCCCGTAACCATTGCTTCCTGGAACATCAATTCCATTCGCCCGCGCCTCCATCATGTCGAACAATTCGACGCAGACCGCGCACCCGATGTCCTCTGCCTGCAAGAAACCAAGGTGATGAATAACCAGTTTCCCAGTGCTGCATTAACGAAGCTCGGCTATCAGCATCTGGCAATCAATGGCCAGAAAAGCTATCACGGCGTCGCCATTCTCTCCCGCCTGCCCTTCGCCAGCGTCTCCCAGCGGGACTTTTGCAGCAAGGGCGATGCCCGCCATATTGAAGTCACCATCGAGACCGATGCCGGACCGATCCGTATTCACAATTTCTATGTCCCGGCAGGCGGCGATGAGCCTGATCCGGCAGTCAATGACAAGTTCCAGCACAAACTCGATTTCCTTGACGAAATGAAGACTTGGCTGACCGGTGAGGAAACCGCCACAGCATCCATTCTGGTCGGCGACCTCAACATCGCACCCCACGAAAATGACGTCTGGTCCCACAAGCAACTGATCAAGGTGGTTAGCCACACACCGGTCGAAGTGGAGGCACTGGCCGCCGTTCAGGCTGCGGGCCCATGGCAGGATGTGGTGCGCAACCATATTCCCGTTGAACACAAGCTGTTCAGCTGGTGGAGCTATCGCTCCCCGAACTGGGAAAAATCCAACAAGGGCCGTCGCCTCGATCACATCTGGGCCACCAACGCCATTGCCGACAAGGTCAGCCATGTGGAGGTCTATCATCCGGCCCGCTCCTGGGTGAAACCGTCAGACCACGCCCCGGTCATTGCCCGGCTGGATGTTTCACCTGTTTGAGCCGTCCCAAAAGCTAACCGGAACAAGTGTCCCATATGGAGCGCTTTGGCTTGCATGAAGTCACAGGATATGATCTAAGGCGCCGCAATGACAGACACACATCACCATTCTTCGAAGAAGAGCGGCATGGGCGCCCGCGAAGGCGCTTTGCGCCTCATCCATGCGGTCCTGAGCGACAAGGCATTGCTTGACGATGCCTACCGGCAAGAGCTCAGCGATGGCCCCTTGCGCCGCCTCACCGGTTCCGACCGCGCCTTTGCCAAACGCATCGCCACCACCGTGTTGCAGCATCTGGGCGAGATCGATACCTTGCTCAGCCGTTTCATGGACCGCGGCATGCCGAAAAAGTCCGGCCCCTTGCGCAACATCCTGCGCATTGGCGTGGCTGAATTGCTGTTTCTTGAAACCCCACCCCACGCGGTGGTGGATTGTGCGGTCAGCCACTACAAGACATGGCGCAAATATGCGGGTTTCAAGGGCCTGACCAATGCGGTGCTCCGTCGCGTCAGCAAGGAAGGCCCGGCGGAACTGGCCTCCATAGACCCGGCCCGCACCAATCTGCCCGACTGGATTTACAAAAGCTGGGTCAATGCCTATGGCCTTGCGTCGGTGAATGCGATGATGGCCGTCTTTCACCAGCCACACACGCCGCTTGATCTGTCGCTGAAAGATCCGTCTTGCTTGGCCGATTGGGCCGAGACCCTTGGCGCGACGCCAACACCAACCGGCAGTCTGCGCCTTGCGACCCATGACAGGGTCGATGAAATGGCAGGCTTTGAAGAAGGGGCATGGTGGGTGCAGGATGCCGCGGCCACTCTGCCCGCCAAATTGCTCGGTGACATCAAGGATCAGGCCGTGCTTGATCTGTGCGCCGCTCCCGGTGGCAAGACCATGCAGCTGGCTGCCAGTGGTGCCAGGGTCACGGCGATTGATCTCTCCGCCCACCGTCTTGAGCGCGTCAAGGACAATCTGGAGCGCACCGGCCTTGAAGCGGAGTTGGTCAAACACAATGTCTTAAAGCTCAAGACCGAGGAGCAATGGCCCTTCGTCCTGCTCGATGCCCCTTGCTCGGCGACCGGCACCGTGCGCCGTCACCCGGAACTGCTTCATCAGCGAACCGCCGAAGACATCAGTCATTTCTCGTCACTTCAGGCCAAAATGCTCGATCATGCAGCCCAGTTGACCTGTCCCGGCGGATTGCTGGTCTTCTGTACCTGCTCGCTGCAGCCCGAAGAAGGACCGGATTTGGTCGCCGATTTTCTGATGAACAATCCCGATTTCGGCATTGACCCCATCAAGGCAGGGGAAATCGAGGGGATCGATCCGTTCCTTCTGCAGGACGGCTCCATGCGCACCCGACCGGATCAATGGGCAGAGACAGGGGGCCTTGACGGCTTCTTTGCTATCCGCTTCCGCAATCACATGGCGCAATGACCGATCCCTACCCCATGTTGATTTTGCCCAACAGATAGAGCTTGTTAACTCTTTCTTGATAAAATAATAACCAATTGCTTACCAAGATCGGCTTCCGGCGCGCAAAGGAAACCGCTCTTGGCGGCACCCTGATGCTTTGGCTGCATCCAGCTCACACTCATGACGGAAAAGACCGCGTGTCAAATTTTTGGCAAAATTCGCGATTGCAAATGTCTGGCATCTCCCGCCGCGTCAAGAAGACGGGCGTGCGACGGCCAAACATGCAGACACGCTATGTTCCCGGATGCCCGGACCGATTGCTGATCGCGCCGCAGGATCTGCGCACGGCCGATCCGATTGTCGCCGAAGACATCTATGCAGGGCTTTATGTCTTTGCTGGGCAAGTGGAAAATTGCGAGGGGCGGTCGCCTTTTCTGATCATGCCCCCAAGCCGGGAATGGGTCCGCGAGCTCCATGGTTTCCGCTGGCTGCGTCACCTCAAGGCTTCCAACGCCACCCTGACACGCTCCAATGCCCAAAGCCTTGTCGATGACTGGATCACCCATAGCAGCAAACTCGATAACGAAGCCTGGAGTCTGCCCGTCATAGCCGAGCGCGTCTTTGCCTGGCTCAGCAATTCGCCATTGATCCTGCAAGACGCCGATCACGATTTTTATCGCCGCTTCCTCCGGGCCCTTTATTTGCAAGTGCGCTTTTTGCGCGCATCCTCCACATCCATGCCCTACACCGCAGATCGCCTTGCTGTCCTGATCGCCGAATTGGCAGGCTGGCTGTGTTTCTCCGGCAAGGAACGCTATGTCCGCTCGACCTCCAAGCGTCTGGTGGCCGAGCTTGAATCGCAAATTCTGCCCGACGGCGGCCATGTCTCGCGCAACCCGATGGTCATTGTCTCCACCCTGCTTGACCTGCTTCCCTTGCGCCAAACCTTTTTGTCGCGCGAGCTGGAATTGCCTGAAGGCATCAACCGCGCCATTGAGCGAATGATGCCGATGCTGCGCTTCTTCCGTCATCCCAATGGCAGTTTTGCCCATTTCAATGGCGCAGGTGCCACCCCGGTCGATCAAATCGCCACCATCATGGCCTATGACGACACTCGGGGCGCCCCGGTGTCTGATGCGTCCTTCTCCGGCTATCAGCGGATGGAAGCCGGCAATAGCGTGCTCCTGATGGATACGGGCAGTTTCCCACCGATCGAGCAATCCATTCAGGCCCATGCTGGCACCCTGTCCTTTGAGATGAGCTCTGGTGCCGCGCCGATGATCATCAATTGCGGCGCGCCCTCCTGTCGCCATGCCGGGTGGCGCGAATTGGCCCGCTCCACCGCCGCCCATTCCACCTTGACGATACAGGATAAGTCCACCTGCCCGATCTCACCACGTCCCTTCGATCTGGATGGCCGACCACTCCTCTGTCGGGATATCAATGTTCAGTCCGAGCGCACAATGGAGCAGGGCCTTGAGACCATCACGGCCAGCCACGATGCCTATGGTCCCGACTTTGGCATTCACCATCGCCGGCAGATCTGGTTGTCGGTCAATGGTCTCAAGCTTGATGGTCAGGATGATCTGGAAGCCATAGGCAAGGGCATCAGCAAGGGCCGTGACGGCTTCGCCATCCGCTTCCATCTCCACCCAACCGTGCAAATGGAACGCGATACGGTCGAGAATATCGTCTATCTGGGCCTGTCAAACGGAGAGATCTGGAAATTCACCGCCAGAGATGTCGATATTTCCATCGAGGATAGCGTCTTCCTGTCTGACATTCATGGCATTCGCCCCAGCAAGCAACTGGTGCTTTATGGATTTGCCAGCCATGTCTCGACCATCCGTTGGCAGTTTGCCCACGTAACAAACGCCTAGCCCATATTGCCAGACGAAGCACCAATTGATCTCAAAAAAGCATCAATATGATGCCTTTTTGTGCAAAATGAATGGTTTTCCTGTTTGCCAAAACGTGATATCGCCAGAGCAACTCCCCTTTGATCAACATTTCAAGCAGGCAAACCGATGTCCGTAGCTCCTCTTTCTGTTACCGCGCCGGAAATCACTTCCATTAAGCGCGCTTTGCTCTCCGTTTCCGACAAGACCGGAATCATCGAACTCGCCAAGGCTCTGGCCGACAAGGGCGTTGAGCTGATTTCCACCGGCGGCACCAGAAAAGCCATCGCGGATGCAAGCATCCCGGTGAAGGACATTTCCGAAATCACCGATTTCCCTGAAATCATGGATGGCCGCGTCAAAACCCTGCATCCCCGGGTGCATGGCGGCCTTCTGGGTGCGCGTACGGTCGAAGCCCATGCGGCAGCCATGAAAGAGCATGGTATCCCGGAAATCGATCTGGTGGTGGTCAATCTCTATCCATTCGAAGAGACCATCAAGAAAGGCGCTGATTACGCCACCACGGTGGAAAATATCGACATTGGCGGCCCGGCCATGATCCGCGCCTCTGCCAAGAACCACGCCTTCGTCACCACACTGGTTGCCCCATCCGACTATGCAGACGTGCTCGACCTGATCAACGAACATGGTGGTCTGCCTTATGAAGCCCGCAAGCGCTTTGCTGCCAAGGCTTTCTCGCGTACCGCAGCCTATGACGCCGCCATTTCGGGCTGGTTCGCACGCGAACTGGCAGTTGAAGCCCCAACCTACCGCGCCTTTGGTGGCGAATTGGCCGAAGTGATGCGCTATGGCGAGAACCCACATCAACAGGCAGGCTTCTACAAGACCGCCTCCACCCGCCCGGGCGTTGCCACAGCAACCCAGTTGCAGGGTAAGCAGCTCTCCTACAACAACATCAACGACACCGATGCAGCCTTCGAGTTGGTCAGCGAATTTGATCCGGCAATCGCATCAGCTGTTGCCATCATCAAGCATGCCAATCCCTGCGGCGTGGCCACCGGTTCCAGCCTGAAAGATGCTTACGAGAAGGCACTGGCCTGTGATCCGGTTTCGGCCTTTGGCGGCATCGTTGCTCTCAACCAGACCCTTGATGAAGACGCCGCAGCCGAAATCATCAAGATCTTCACCGAAGTGATCATCGCGCCAGATGCCACCGAAGCGGCAAAAGAGTTGATCGCCACCAAGAAAAATCTGCGCCTGTTGCTGACCGGAGGCATCGCCGATCCACGCGAAGAGGGCACCACCGTTAAGTCCGTCTCCGGCGGTCTGCTGGTCCAGTCCCGCGACAATGGCAATGTCGATGATCTCGATCTGAAGATCGTCACCAAGCGTCAGCCTTCCGAGCAGGAACTGGCCGACCTGAAATTCGCCTTCCGCGTCTGCAAGCATGTCAAGTCGAACGCCATCGTCTATGTCAAGGACGGCGCAACCGTCGGCGTTGGCGCAGGCCAGATGAGCCGGGTTGATTCCGCTCGCATCGCCGCCCGCAAAGCCGAAGATGCTGCCGAAGCCGCAGGCATGGCCGAGCCGCTGACCAAAGGCTGCGTCGTCGCCTCTGATGCCTTCTTCCCCTTTGCCGATGGCCTGCTGGCCGCTGCAGCTGCCGGTGCCACCGCTGTGATCCAGCCGGGCGGTTCCATGCGCGATCAGGACGTCATCGACGCAGCGGATGAAGCCGGTCTCGCCATGGTCATGACCGGCATGCGCCACTTCCGGCACTAAAGCATTTTGCCGTGCAAAACGCATAGCCATGCCGCGTCAAGCACAGCACGCTCAGCGACAGGTATTTCCAATCGGAAACACCGAGAGCCTGAAGAACAAAAACCCGGCGTCCCAAGGAGGCCGGGTTTTCTTTTTGCCGCAAAGGCTAAACCCACAAGACCCACAATAAATATCAAGAGTCGCATCTCTTTGTTAATACACCCATGATTGGGTGATCACGAGACCATCCGACACGCGCGGGGCAACGAGATGAACAAAGCGACCTTCAAACTTTTGCGTCTGTCACTCTGGGGGCTGGCAGGCCTTGCTCTGGGATCCATTGCGACCGATTATTTTGACGTATCGCCCTATAAAATGGTCGCTTTTTTGACCATCACCTTGTTTCTTGGAAAATTTGGTTTCAATCCTGCAGGCCAACCGCTGGCCTATGGCAAGGCTGCCCTCTTTGTGCTTACCATTGCCATAGGCGGGCAATATCTCGTGCGGCACGGCGTGTCGCACAATCTTTTGATCATGACCTCGCTTGGCATTCTGGTTCTTGTGATTGCCAGAGATCTTTGGCTGCGCCGCCAAGTCCGCAAATTGCTTGATGAGATAATCAGCGACGGGCAGGCGGACGAGATGGAGCGCCTGTTAAAAGCCTCCAAACAGGAGATCCCCAGATCCTTTCAGAAGAGACTATCAGCCGCCGCTCAGCGTGAGCGAGAGCCCATGCCCTTTGATCAGGTGGTCAAGCAGTTTGCCCAGCCTGCCGTGATGGCCTATCGCCCCTATCCGGCAGAAAAGAGCCAAGGCCGCAGCAAGCTTGGCGGTTGTCCGTCTCTGCCCCCTTTGGTGCCGTGGCCCAGTTCGATTGCCCGCAAAGGCCAATATGGCAGAATAACCGGTGATATTCCGCTGCATTTTCTGGCCCAGATTGACCTTGCAGACTTGCCTTGGAGACCGACACACTGCCCGGATAAGGGCACCTTGCTGTTTTTTGCCAGCATTGATGAGGAGTTGCTGTGGGATACCGGCGACGAGCGCCTCCCCCACGGCGCCGTCAGAGTGATTTATGACGCAACGAACCAAGGGATAGAAACCACCCCGCCCGAGGATTTGCCGCCCATCGAAGGCGGCTGGTTCAGATTTGATCAGGACTTCCGCCTCGATGACGAGGCCCATTCCGCGCTCTATCCCGAATGGGCCTTGCGCTTTGCTAGGATCGAAACGCTACCGGCTCCCTTTGCCAACGACGGCCTGTTCGTCCGGCCCGAAGATTATCAGCAGCAATGGATCCGCTTTCGCGAACAACAGTTGGAAAAGGTCTTTGGCCCCTTGCCCGAATGGGAAAGAAGCAGAGGCATCTTCCCGATCTTTGCATCGGTTGAAGGCAATCACACAAAGCCTATCCATTTGCTGCCTTTTGAAATGACGAGCTTTCCCTATTCGCCCCTGACCATCTCCCTGATTTGTCGACACCTGAAAAAGCGTCTCACAAAGCATGAGCATGATCCGCAAGTGGATCAAGACTTGTCACAATGGATCGAATGGGCCGACCGGCAGGATGTCGGAAAGCTGGATCCGCATTGGGCCGCAAACTTCGTCGAGTTTCTCAATGAGCTATCCGATCAAGATTCACCCCTCTCCCATTGGATCAAGCAAGCCGTCACCAGCAGCCTCACTCAATTGGTGGTCTTTTCCGGCAGCGACGAACAGCTCGCCAAGGCCATCCCGGACAGCATCTACCAAGCCGCCGCAATCCATCACCGAATTTTCTCATCCGAAAGAAGCAATGAACGCCATTTCAACGGCCTGCATCCGGGCGAGAACTTGATCCATCATCAGCTCTTTGGTCATTTCGCCTCCAGTCAGCACTTCTCGCTCGACCAGACCCAAAGCACATTGCTGCTGCAATTGTTCAGTGACTATGGAGTCAACATGATGTTTTGCGATGTCGGCGAAATTGATTTCTTCATCGACAAGCAAGCACTGGCCGAAGGGAGGTTCGACGCGACCGATGCCACAACAATGGGCGGTTAGCCCGAAAACAGAAAATCCGGGCACTCGGACCCGGATTTCATTTCTCAGATCGTTTATCGTGGCTCTAGCCGGATGGCACCGTCAAGGCGGATACTTTCACCATTCAGCATGTCATTGTCGATGATATGCAAGGCCAGCTTGGCATATTCCGCCGCCTTGCCCAGACGCGCCGGGAACGGGGTCTTGGCACCGAGCGATTCCACCACGTCTGGCGGCAGGCTGTCGAACATCGGTGTATGGAACAACCCCGGCATGATGGTGCAGACCCGAATGCCATGCTGCGCCAGATCGCGGGCCACCGGCAGGGTAAGGCCCAAAATACCACCTTTGGACGCGGAATAGGCCGCCTGCCCCATCTGCCCGTCAGTCGCGGCAATCGAGGCGGTGTTGATCACCACACCGCGGCTGCCATGCGCATCCATCGGCTGCAGCCCGGCCATGCCGGTGGCACATTTGGTGATCATGTGAAAGCTGCCGATGAGATTGACCTGAATGACCTTGGAAAAGAGTGACAGATCGTGGGATTTGAATAGACCGGTTTCGCGATCCTTGCCGACCGTTTTCTTGCCCGCCACGATGCCCGCACAATTGACCAGCACTCGCTCCTGCCCGTGGGCGGCGCGGGCGGCGTCAAGACCCGCATCCACGCTCGCCTCATTGGTCACATCGACCTGACAAAAGAGCCCGCTGATGGCAGCGGCCACCTGTTCCCCGCGTTCCGCATTCATATCAAACAAAGTCACTTTGACACCCTGCGCCGCCAAGGCCCGCGCCGTTGCCTCTCCCAGCCCGGATGCTCCGCCGGTTACAATCGCCGCCATCCCCTCAGTGATTTCCATTTCGCTGTCCTCTCCTCCAACCTAGCTTTTTGAAAGGACATATCGAACTTTTACGTATACGTCAAATAATTTAAATTAAAGAATTAAATACAATATCTTACAAATAATGTATTTTCCATACATCCAAAAAGATCCCCGAAAATTGCAAAGATCTCTTCAGGCCGTGTCACAAATCCGCCTCCCAAAACGTCATGTGGGTATCACTATCAAAAAAAGGATACGAACCATGAGCCAAAACCGCCCCGTCAATTTCTATTCTGAAGCAGAAACATTAGTGCCGCATCTGGTTGCGATCGAGACCGAGCTTGGCAACCATGCCAACCGAAAGCTCAACCATCTGGTGGCGCTACGCGCGTCGCAAATCAATCAATGCGCCTATTGCGTCCAGATGCATATCAGGGAAGCCTTGGCCGACGGAGAAAGCCAGGAGCGACTTGACCGCCTGATTGTCTGGCGTCATGTTTCAGACTTCAGCCCCGCAGAGAAAGCGGTCTTTGCCTATACGGAAGCCCTGACAAAGCCACAAGCCGATGCGGATCTCACGCCATTGCGTGCCACCTTGCGCGAACATTTCGACGAACAGGCAATTGCATATCTGACTGCCAAGATTGCCATGATCAACCTCTGGAACCGTATCCAGATTGCCAACCATTGATGACCCTGGTTCCATGACCAACCCTTTCAACGATGCAATTTTCACCAAAACCAGGCCCATGTTGATGGGTCTGGCCTATCGCATTCTCGGCTCGCACCATGATGCAGAAGATGTGGTTCAGGATGTCTATGAAACCTGGTTGACCAAAGCCGCCACAGAATCCATCCAAAAGCCTGAAAACTGGTTGACCCTTGCCTGTAGCCGCAGGGCCATCGATCGCTTGAGAGCGCGCAAACGGCAACGGGAAGCCTATCCCGGCGAATGGTTGCCCGAACCGGTCCGCACCAATAGGGACGAAACCGTCGAGCATCAAATCCTGTTGTCTGAAAGCCTGACAACCGCCTTTTTGCTGGTTCTGGAAAAACTGAACCCGAAGGAACGGGCAGCATACCTGCTGCGAGATGTCTTCCAGACGGACTATCAGGACATCGCCGATCTACTTGAAATCGAGGCCACCACCTGTCGCCAGCTGGTCAGCCGGGCCCGCAAGCATCTCACTGAAGAGCGCGGACAACACGGCCCTGCGCCCCACCAACGAAAGCAACTCGTATCGGCCTTCCATCAGGCCATTGCCAACGGCAATATGAAACATCTGCGCTCCCTGCTCGCAGCCGATATATCCTTGCATGCCGATGCGGGCGGCAAGGCCTCGGCCATCAGCAAACCGATTTTCGGAGCCAAGGCGGTTGGCAAATTCTTTGACAAGGTCCTGCTTCCCATCTGGTCTGAGAATGACTGCATCCTTCGCCAAACCGAGCTGAATGGCCAGACCGCTCTGACACTCCACATGGACGGAAAGCTCAATTCCGCCATCACCTTGGCCTTTGATCCCGACAACCGCATCAAAGGAATATACATCATGCGCAATCCAGACAAACTTGCCCGTTTGGACCGCCCCGCTCCCCTCGCCTGACTTGCGCAACTCCTCTATGTGCCCCATATGAGAAAAGGACCAAGCAAGAGGGGACCGTGCGTGAGCCATCGACATTATAACGAGGATGAACTGGAGCTTTTGCCTCCCGAAAAAGCGGCAGAGGATGAAAAAGGCCATCGCGATGCCAAGACCGCCCGCAAGGCATCCGAAGTACGCAAGCAATTCTGGTCAGTCATCAGCAAAGCGGCCAAACAGCTGCCGTTCATTGAGGAAATTGTCGCAGGTTATTATTGCGCCTTTGATCGCAACACTCCGTTCAAGGTCCGTCTGACACTGATCGGAGCACTGGCCTATTTTGTCATGCCGCTTGATGTGGTGCCCGATTTCATCATGGGCATTGGCTTTGCCGACGATGTGGCCTTGCTGACCTATGTGCTGAAAACGGTGCATGACAATATCACCGACGCCCATCGCCTGCGCGCCAAACAGGCTTTGTCGGAACATGACATTCATGTGGAGCGCTAGGCAGTCGGACGTTTAAAGGGTGATCACCACCTTGCCCTTCACTTCCCGATTCTGAATGGCGGCAATGGCTTTGGCCGTGTCTTCCAGACGATAGCTTTGATGCAAATGGGGCTTGAGCTTGCCTTCGCTTACCCATTGCATGATCAAACCCATATTGTCCGCATGCTCATCAGGGTCACGAACAATCGCCTCGCCCCAAAAGACGCCAAGCAGATCGACACTCTTCAGCATCACCAGATTGAGTGGCATTTTCGGGATCGTACCGGACGCAAAGCCAATCACCAGAAAGCGCCCATACCAGCTGGTCGCCCGCAAGGCCGCTTCTGCCAGATCGCCACCGACCGGATCATAAACCACATCCACCCCGCGCCCATTGGTCAACCCTTTCAGCGCCCCCTTCAGGTCAGCATGTTTGTAATTGACCCGCACATCCGCCCCGTGCCTCTCGCACAGATCGAGCTTTTCATCCGATGAGGCACAGGCAATCACCCGCGCGCCCATCAGCTTGCCGATTTCCACCGCCGCCAGTCCGACCCCACCGGCCGCCCCCAGCACGGCAAGGCTTTCCCCCGGCTGCAGGTTCGCCCGGCTTTTGAGCGCATAGATGGTCGTGCCATAGGTGATCATCAATCCCGCAGCTTGCTCAAAGCCAAGTGTTTGAGGCATTGTGATGGCTTCATCCGCATTGACCACCACATAATCCCGCGCCCCGCCCCAGCGAATATAGGCCAGCACCCGCTCGCCGATGCGGGAAGCGTCCACCCCTTGCCCAACAGCTTCAATCTCGCCGGAAATTTCACCAGCGGGAGAAAAGGGCAAATCTGGCGTATATTGGTATTTGTTACGGATGATCAGCGTATCGAAGAAATTGAGCGCAGCCGCCCGCACCCGAATCAAAACCTGACCCTCTTCGGCCACCGGCTTGTCGATATCTTTAACAACCAGATCTTCAACCGCCCCGAATGCCTCACACAGCACCGCCCGCATGCTTCCCTCCATCATCCGGCAATGTCGCTGAAGGCCCACCAGCCTTATTGGCTCAAAGGCGGCCTCCCATCACCCTAGAGCTAGCATGCTAGGGAAGCGCCCGAAAAGGCCAAACCAGCCCCATGCCCTGAAAATCAAACACCTGTCTAAAAGCCGCAAAGGACCAAAACCGGCTTGTTCACCGCCTCCCTTTCCTTTTGTCCGCTTTGCGGCTAGAAAAACCCGACTTTCTTACAGGATCTGACGGCAGCACGGCGCAGACGAGAGAAAAGGGATTTGAGAAACATATGCGGGGTTATTTCGCAATCGGCGTAGAAGGCCTGTCCAAGGAAGGCAATTTCGGCAATCTGGTCCGCACGGCTCATGCCTTTGGTGCGAGTTTCTTTTTCACGGTTGCCGCGGAGCGTAGCTTCAGCCAGCCGGGCACCGACACCTCCCGCTCGTCCGATCATATCCCCTATTATCCATGGGACAATGCTGACAGCATGCAATTGCCAAAGGATTGCCGTCTGGTGGGCGTTGAACTCACCGATGATGCAATCGATCTGCCCTCCTTCCGTCACCCAACCAAAGCTGCCTACATTTTGGGCCCGGAGCGCGGCAACCTGACCGCAGCCTTGCAGGACCGATGCGAATTCATCATCAAGATCCCGACCCGCTTCTGTCTCAATGTCGCCACCGCTGGCGCAATCATCATGTATGATCGGGTGCAATCGATGGGTGGCTTCACGGACCGCCCGGTGCGCGTGGGTGGCCCGGCTGAACTCAGAACCCATCAGCATGGCAAACCGAAATTCCGTGCTGGCATTCCCGAAGCCCTCAAAGGTTGACCATCCTTTCCGATCCGCAAATGCCATTCCAACCCAAAGAAAATGAGACAGAGATGATCCCTACCCGCTTCGCCCCCATTCTGTTCGGTCTGTTCCTCTCGGGCCTGATGTCCTTCATCGTCTCGGGCATCGCGACCTATCGCGCCCTGGGCCTGATTGATGGATTCGCGGACGAATGGATCGGATCATGGCTCTCCGCATGGGCCGTTGCCTTCCCCACCGTGCTTGTGGTTGCCCCTCTCGCCCGCCATTTGGTGGCCTTTTTGGTGGCAAAACCGAACCAACCCACAAGCTGATGAGCAATCTTTCCGCCACAAGCCTGCCTTGCCCTGCTCCTGCCTTATTTGGCTTCAATTCTTCATTGAAATTTCCAAAATCAGGGCCGTTTGACGCGGAAAATCGCAGATTTCGACGAAAAAGATGAATTTTTTCTTCGGCTTCACGGTTTGGTAACCCCGATCTTGGTAAATGGTCAATGAATGAGCTGGAGCTATGTGCTCCTAATGGAATCCAGTCGAACGGCGACAGGTAGAGATGAAAAGCGTAAATATCCTCGGTGCAGCCACCCTTTTCGCACTTACCGCCACTGCAGCTTTCGCGCAGGGCGCAGCGACTCGCGTAGAGCAATTCAAGGACTGGGGCACATATGTCTTCAATGATCCGCAGCGCGGCAAGATGTGCTTCGCGGTCAGTCAGCCCAAGGACATGGAACCAAAGAATGTGAACCGAGATCCGGTTTACTTCTTCGTCACCACACGTCCAAGGGAAGGTGTTCGCGAAGAAGTCAACGTGATCACCGGCTATCCTTACAAGGAAGGCTCCAAAACCACCATTGAAGTTGGTTCTGACCGCTTCACCCTCTACACCTCTGGTGATGGGGCATGGTTGGAAAATGCCGCAGAAGAAGCCCGTCTGGTCGGCGCCATGCGTCGTGGCTCTTCAATGATTGTACGGGGCACCTCCCGCAGAGGCACTTTGACAGTGGACACCTATTCCCTGTCCGGAGTGACGGCAGCCACCCGCGCAGCGCTTGACAAGTGCAAATAGGCATTTGGCTGACCTTCAGGCAGCGCCTTGAATTCTGAAAAAAGCGGCTGACAAGGCCGCTTTTTTGCATTATACAGCCCAACTCATATTCACGAGCCACCCCCTGACAGCCATTCCACCCAATCCGAATGGCAAAAGGGCAAGGTTCTGGTCCGCCCCTGCATGAGACGTGAATGCTAAAAGGGCCGGGTCGTTCCGGAATGGTGGCCTCAAAGGATCGCATCAGCGATCGGCCTTGAAAAGAGGAGCCAGCAGCCACGCTGCGGCCTATGACCATGGACACTGCATCCCTTGCGGCAGACGCCGCCACCCAGTCTGCTGCCCTGCAAACCCCAGCACCCGAAACCGTCGAGATTGAAACCACTCACGGCTATAGTTGGCCTGTGCTTGATCCGGACAAGCTCAATCTTGTCGGCATGGATCGCAACGATCTGGGCGAAGCCATGCGCCGGATTGGCGTTGCGGAAAAACAGATCCGCATGCGCGTCAACCAGCTTTGGCACTGGATCTATATTCGCGGCGCCACGTCCTTTGATCAGATGACCAACATCTCCAAGGATCTGCGCTCCAAGATGGATCTGGTATATACGGTCACCCACCCGGAACTGGTCGCCGAGCAGATTTCGGTCGACGGCACCCGCAAATGGCTTCTGCGTTTCCCGCCTCGCGGCGCTGGCAAACCGGTGGAAGTGGAAACGGTCTATATCCCGGACGAAAATCGCGGCACCCTGTGTGTTTCCAGTCAAGTCGGCTGCACGCTCAATTGTACCTTCTGCCACACAGGCACCCAGAAACTGGTCCGCAACCTGACCTCCGAGGAAATCGTCGCCCAGCTGCGCGTTGCCCGCGAAATGCTCAACGACTTCCCCGAGCGCGAGCCAGAAACCGGTGCCATTGTGCCAAAGATGGGCCGTTTCGTCTCCAACGTCGTGATGATGGGCATGGGCGAACCGCTCTTCAATTATGACCATGTCAAAACCGCGATGCTGATCATGTCCGATGGTGATGGCCTGTCCATTTCCAAGCGCCGCGTGACCCTGTCCACTTCGGGCCATGTGCCAAATATCGAACGGATCGGAGCGGAAGTCGGCTGTATGCTGGCCATTTCGCTCCATGCCACCACGGATGAGCTGCGTGACGAGTTGGTACCGATCAACAAGAAATGGCCTTTAAAAGAGCTGCTTGAAGCCTGTCGCACCTATCCCGGCGTGTCCAATGCCAAACGGATCACCTTTGAATATGTGATGCTCAAGGGGGTCAACGATTCCATCAATGACGCCCGTCGACTGGTCAAGATGCTGCGTGGCATTCCCGCCAAGATCAACCTCATTCCGTTCAACCCATGGCCGGGCACTCAATATGAATGCTCCGAGTGGGAACAGATCGAGGAATTTGCCGATTTCATCAACCGCGCCGGTTATGCCTCCCCGGTCCGCACCCCGCGTGGCCGCGACATCTTCGCCGCCTGCGGTCAGTTGAAGTCGGAAACCGAACGCCTGCGCAAGGTCGAGCGCGACAAGCTGGAAGCCGAATTGGCTGCCCTTGAAAGAATGCGCCTGTCCAATCTTGCAGGCGACGGTCATGATGACGATATGGAAGAGGACGAATAGAAGCCCCTCGCGGCTTCTATTCCGCCTTTTCAGACACAAGCCAAAGAACAGGACCAAGACCCGTGAGCTTTTCCCGTCTCATCGCCCGCCTTTTCATGGTGCCCATCGGCCTCATTCTGGCTTTGCTGGCGGCGGGGATATTCCTTGGTTTTGCCCTGTTGGCGATGGACCCGCAATTTGCAGCCACTGGCCCGGACCCGGTCTTTGAGAATGTCTTCTCGATCTTTTCCGGCGTCTTCATTGCTGGCATTTTCGGCTCGATCGGGTTTTATCCGATCCTGATCGGCCTTGTTGTGGCAGAAATCTTTTCCTGGCGCAGTCTTTTTGTCTATCTCGCCTATGGGCTGGCTTTGTCGCTCTTTGCCTTCCACGCACCGGGCGAGCAAGTGGACAATCTGGCCATTGCTCTTGATATTCGCGCCATGGCAGCAGGCCTTGTCGGCGGCTTTGTCTACTGGCTGGTGGCAGGCCGTGGCGCAGGCATCGTCAAGCGCACCCTGTCCAACAAGCCCCGCGACCTTTAAGACTAAGACCCACCTTGCTTACCCGTTGACGCAGTCTCTTTGACGCAATCTCCGGCGAACAAAGCCCGATTGTCTTCCAGCAAAGTTGACAACCGCTCAATCATCGTGCGGATTTCCGGTCTGCGCCGGTCATCATCATTGGCAACAATGTGAAAGCGACTGGCCAACTCATCAAGCGGTTCCCCCACCCGTTCCAGCCCCGGATGGGCATCGCCGATATAGCAGGGCAACACCCCTTTGCCCAAGCCAACCACGATCATTTCAAGCAGCACCGACGGGCTATTGGTCCAGCTGGCAATCTCGTTGTCATAGCGCTCGAAAACCCAACGGTCCGCAGGAAAACGCGCCTCCTCCTTGCCCAGCGACACCCACATCGAGCAATCATCCCCTTTGGTTGTTGCCGCCCCCAATCGTCGCTGATAGATGCCATAAGACACATCAACCGAGCGCCGTACGGCAAAATTGCCTGACTTGGGTGGATCTGCAAGCACCGCGATGTCGCAATCCCGATTGACCAGACTGAGCCCCGCATGGGCATCATGGGCACAATAGCGCACATCCCCCGCCCCACGGGTCAGGCTGCTGGAATGATGGGCGAGAAAGCGCGTCAACCACGCATCTCCGCCAATGCCGACAAAAGGATCCTGAAACGCCCCGGCATGCCAACGGGTGATGTCGTCGGCAATCTTCTGCATAGCCCGGACCTGTTCAAGCAGGGTCTGACCATCGGCTGCCAGCTCATAGCCGCGGCGCGAGCGCTCAAACAGCATTCTGTTCATCACCCGTTCAAGCCCCAGCATCCGTCGCCCGATGGTTGGTGCCGAAATGCCCGTGCGCTGAGCGGCGGCTGACAATCCCCCACCTTCGGCAACCATCAAAAAGAGTTTGAGATCGTCCCAATGCGCTTCCATGGCGGATCATCCCCGAATTGCTGTTCCTGCGACCAGATTGACATCTGCCGGACGACAGTCACCGATCCGCCTGCCCGCTTCAACATGCACCAGTGAAAAACATCTTTCATTTGACGCTCTACAGTCCGGCGTCGAGTGCTGCTAGTCTCACCTTGTCCCGGTAAGTCGTTCTCCTGCATCACCAAAATGCAGAAAGCAACAAGCCAATGCCAAGGGAGACAATGTCAGGGGAAACCATGCACATGTCTCCTCCGATGGACCAGCACATTATTCACGCAAACACACACCATCCGTCCCGATTGGGCTGGCGGCATGACGCTTGCTGCCATCCTCCATCGCGAATATCCCTTTGCGCCTTGCCGCAAAACCACCAGGAGTTGACCAAAATGGAACACCTTTTCTTGTTGAACCAGACCAGACAGGCCGACCAGACAGGCTCGTCACGCTCCCGCTCATCCCACCATAACGGTGCCTTCGCCGATCCGCTGGATCGCCCCGAATGGCGCGGCCTGATGCCTCTGCTGCGGATCTATACCAGCCTGATCCGTTAAAAAGCCCCAATACCGGCCAAAACGGACCAGAGACCGAAATCAGGCGCGCCAATTTCGTAGCCAGTCTCATAGCCAGTCGCGTGAATGAACGTGTAACAGTCTCGCGCCTGTCATCTTCTCCTTCCTTCTTGCCTTGCCGTCTTCCCTTTGCGACAGAAATCAGCTAGGACCGCCCACAGCGCAAACCATAGCGGACCGGACGACAAGCATGATGGATGCCCTGATCAAGCCTTTGATAAAGGAAAGCAAAGACAATCCCGTCTATATGGCACTGATTGTCACAGGAGCCCTGTCTTTGGTCTTTCTGGTTCTGCCAGAGATCGATCCCTGGGTCTCGAACCTGTTTTTCAGTGAGACAAATGGCTTTTGGGCCAAACAGACATGGTTCTTCCAGCGCCTGCGCCAGATGGGCATCATCTGGCCACGCCTGATTATCATCGGGCTGGTGCTGTTCCTGATCGCCCGACTTTTCTGGCCGCAATTGCGCAAACTGATCTCCCTCGCCCACGCGCTGATTCTGATCCTGACGGTCCTTCTGGGGACCGGTCTACTGGTCAATCTGGTGCTCAAGAATCATTGGGGCCGTGCCCGCCCCATCCAGACCGACATTTTCGGCGGCCCATGGCCTTTTTCCAAAGTGTGGCTGATCGCCGACAACTGCCAGAAAAACTGCTCGTTCGTCTCTGGCGAAGGATCCATGTCCTTCTGGCTGTTCGGTCTGTTATTGCTGTTGCCATTGGCTTGGCGCAAAGCCAGCTTCTGGATCATTCTCGCCTTCGCCAGCCTCTTTTCGCTCAACCGCATCGCCTTTGGTGGCCATTATCTCTCCGACATCTTGCTGTCCTGGTCCCTCACCGCGCTGGTCATGGCCATCCTTTACAAGCTCTTCTGCGAGAAAAGTCCCCTTGGCTGGACGCCGGATCGACTCGAAGCCGCATGGGACAAGGCTGGCAGATGGCTCCGCAACAAATGGTCCCCTCCGGCCTGACTGATCAGCGCTCCGAGCCGCCCAAGTCTCATGCCTTCACCAAGCTGGACCATTTGCATCGATACCATCCTGAAGATCGTGCAAACTGGTTGGTCTCAGTCGGAAATTCGCTTCCACCCCCCTTGCGCAGAACTATATAGCGCCTATAGTGCCGCCAGAAATGCTGGAGACTGCATTCTCCTTCCAAATGACCCACGCGCTTGCCTTCCCAGCAGCGCCGACAGCGAATCAGGTGAAATCGCATGGCTAAAAAAGGCGATATCAAAAAGGTCGTGCTGGCCTATTCCGGTGGCCTCGACACATCCATCATCCTCAAATGGCTCCAGACCGAATATGGCTGTGAAGTCGTCACCTTCACCGCCGACCTCGGTCAGGGTGAAGAACTCGAACCGGCGCGCAAGAAAGCCGAAATGCTCGGCATCAAGGACATCTATATCGAAGATGTACGCGAAGAATTTGTCCGCGACTTTGTCTTCCCGATGTTCCGCGCCAATGCCCTTTATGAAGGTGTCTATCTGCTTGGCACCTCCATCGCCCGCCCGCTGATCTCCAAACGTCTTGTCGAGATCGCAGAAGAGGTTGGTGCCGATGCGGTCGCCCACGGCGCTACCGGCAAAGGCAACGATCAGGTCCGCTTCGAGCTGGCCGCCCGGGCCCTCAACCCGGACATCAAGGTCATCGCCCCCTGGCGTGAATGGGACCTGACATCGCGCACCAAATTGCTGGAATTTGCCGAGCAGAACCAGATCCCCATCACCAAGGACAAGCGCGGCGAAGCCCCATTCTCGGTCGACGCCAACCTGCTGCATACCTCATCAGAGGGACGTGTTCTGGAAGATCCTGCGGTTCCGGCCGAAGAATACGTCTATTCACGCACCATCAGCCCGGAAGATGCCCCAGACAAGGCCACCATCATCGAGATCGGCTTTGAGAAAGGGGACGCGGTTTCCATTGATGGCGCCCAAATGACTCCGGCCGAAATCCTCACCAAGCTCAACCAGCTTGGTCATGACAATGGCATTGGCCGTCTTGACCTCGTCGAGAACCGCTTTGTTGGCATGAAATCCCGCGGCATCTATGAGACCCCGGGTGGCACCATCCTGCTGGCAGCGCACCGCGGCATCGAGAGCATCACGCTTGATGGCGGCGCAGCCCATCTCAAGGATAGCATCATGCCGCGCTATGCCGAACTGATCTATAATGGTTTCTGGTACAGCCCTGAGCGTGAAATGCTCCAGGCCCTGATCGACAAGAGCCAAGAATATGTCACCGGCACCGTCAAGCTGAAGCTTTATAAAGGCAATGCCGATGTCATTGCCCGCGACAGTGCATACAGCCTCTATTCCGAGGATCTGGTCACCTTCGAGGAAGGCGCGATCGATTACGATCACAATGATGCTGCCGGCTTTATTGAACTCAATGCCCTGCGTCTCAGAACCATCGGGTACCGCAACCGCAAAGCCAAATAATCAGCCTTGCAGTGAAAGACTATAAGGAATTGGCGGGGCTTTGCTCCGCCTTTTTCATTTGGAGGCAGGATGGGTCCGATCATCAAATGCCATGAAGAAGCTGGCACAGTGTCAACCGCGCTTTATTCCCCTTGCGGTATCTATCGCTACGCCTTGACGCGAGAATGGGACAAAAGCGGCAAGCGGCTGTTATTCATCATGCTCAATCCCTCCAAGGCAACGGAATTGAAAAATGACCCGACCATCGAACGCTGCGAGCGGCGGGCGCGCGCCTTGGGCTTTGGTTCCTTCAGGGCCTGCAATCTGTTTGCGTTCCGAGCAACCGATCCCCGGGACCTCAAAAAGGCCAACGACCCGATCGGTCCTGATAATCTCAGCCAATTGATGGAAGCGGCTCGTTGGGCTGATGTGATTCTCTGTGCCTGGGGCACTCATGGGGCGCATATGGGATTAGGCCCGGCCATGGCCGCTCTTCTGCGAGCCGAAGGCTTCAATCTGTATCATCTGGGCCTGTCAAAAGATGGCCACCCAAAACACCCACTCTATATCGGATATGCCACAAGCCCGTGCCGCTGGTGAAAAATCACCAAAATCAGGCTTAAGTGACAACATACTATTTTGTACGTATTCTTATTTATTTACCTACAGCGGCCCCATTCAAGCTTGACCAAAGCTATCACACTGTTAATCTCTTAAGGAAAGACAAATTCAAGAAGGCCAGACGCGTCCAGCCGCTCCTTCAGGCAACAAACCTGAAAGAGTGCGCCCTCATCAACGCAATGTTGGGGGAAACGCTGATGAGGGTAGGTGAGAAAGATCATCAAGTGGGGACTTTGTGACCCTTCTTTTTCAATAGAGTTAACCTCGATTGGCTCATCAAGGTTGCCGCATTTGAGCTTTTGTTTACGGGAAGCTTATGGCTCTTCTCTTGGTTGGTACAATTACCAAGTCAGGGGGGATTCGTCTGTCCTCCAAAGCATTGGACACCTCACGACAGACAATTGTCCCCCCAGAGACAGGACAGTTGGTGCATGAAAAAGGTCGATCAATTAAAACTGGTTGAATTTTGCCTTTCCAACATTGGCGAAATGTCTTTCCTTGACGGCTTTCTGTCCATCGCACGCGAGCTGAACGCATCGCAGGCAACGGTGGTGTCATACAATGAAGAAAAGCCCAAATATCTATTGCGCCATAATTTCCGAGTTGCTCCGATCGCCGAAATTCTGGTCCAGATTTATTTGAAAGGTGCATACAAGCACGATCCGATCTACAAAAAAATATGCTCCTTACCAAGCAACAGTGTCCAAGTACAAATCGTCTCCGATATGCTCCAGACTTTCCCGGAAATCTATCGAAGAGCATTTGAAAATCTTTTGGTCGAAATTGTCCCGGAAGCGGGTCTGACCTCGAAAATCGCCATTCTTTGCGTTGGCAAAAAAGAGAAGTTGGCCGTCACCTTCTATTTCGACGGTCCCATTGGCGAGAGCAAGAACACGCCTTTCTGGTCGATTATCGGTCGGCTATCCCTGTTGCACTTTGAACATGTCAACCAGTCGGGCCAAATGTTCCCGCCGGTCCTGATGAGCTTGTCGGACCGCGAGCGCGAGGTCTGCCGTGGCATCCTGTCGGGCAAAAAGGCCGAACGCATTGCCGCCGATATGGATGTCGCCCCCTCGACCGTCGTCACCTATCGCAAACGCGCCTATGAAAAACTGGGCATATCGTCGCGCACCTCTTTGTTCGAGATCTGCGGATCCTGATCGGAACAGGTCTTTCATCTTCACCCTATCCCCTTCACGCCTCTGTCACAGCAAGCAGCTAGAGCCTTTCAGCAAACACCCGTTGCGGCTTTCAAACAGACATTTGCAGAGATGGGGATCTGCGCGATGGCCCCCAAAAGGGGGACAAAAGGCACGGAGGAAACAGAAAAAGTGACCCTCTTGGCCCGCCGCGCCCCAGTTTTCGCGGATTCAGAGCTTTTCAAGTCGCTAAAATTCGTATAGAGCTTCTCGCCAATTCCCCCAAGAACGCGGGCTGCCTTTTTGCTCCGGTCGTCACCGGAGCTTTTGGCTGTGCCCTGACATAAGAGACGAACCCATGAACCTGCGCAACATTGCGATCATTGCTCACGTTGACCACGGCAAAACCACGCTGATCGACGAATTGCTGAAAGCCTCCGGCATGTTCCGTGAGAACCAGCAGACCGAAGAGCGAATGATGGACTCCAACGACATCGAGCGCGAGCGCGGCATCACCATCCTTGCCAAGGTCACCTCACTTGAGCATGCCGGCACCCACATCAACATCGTAGACACCCCGGGCCACGCCGACTTTGGCGGCGAAGTGGAGCGTATCCTGCACATGGTCGACGGCGTGATCGTGCTGGTCGATGCAGCTGAAGGCCCGATGCCACAGACCAAATTCGTGGTCTCCAAAGCCCTCAAGCTGGGCCTCAGACCCATTGTCGCGATCAACAAGATCGACAAACCTGAACAGCGTGCCGATGAAGTGCTCGACGAAGTTTTTGACCTGTTCGCCAATCTGGATGCCAACGAAGAACAGCTCGACTTCCCTGTGCTCTATGGCTCCGCCAAAAATGGCTGGATGGCGCTGGAACCGGACGGACCGAAAACCGACATGGAGCCTCTGTTCGACCTGGTGGTCAAACATGTCCCGCCGCCACATGTCGAAGAAGGCGAATTCCGTCTGCTGGCCACCACCATCGAAAGCGACAACTTCCTTGGCCGTATCCTGACCGGTCGCATCCTTGCTGGCGAAGTCAAGCCGAACATGACCGTCAAGGCTTTGGCCCGCGACGGCAAGCTTGTTGAAAATGGCCGCATCTCGAAGGTGATGGCCTTCCGCGGTCTGGAACGTCAGTCGATTGAAGTCGGTGAAGCAGGCGACATCGTCTCCATCGCCGGTCTGCAAAAGGCGACCGTTGCCGACACCATCTGCGCCCCATCCGTGACCCAGAGCATCGAAGCCCAGCCAATCGATCCACCAACCCTGTCCATGACCTTCCGTGTCAATGACAGCCCGTTGGCCGGTACCGAAGGCGACAAGGTTCAGAGCCGCGTCATCCGCGCCCGCCTCCTCTCCGAAGCAGAAGGCAACGTTGCGTTGAAAGTTGAAGAAGCAACTGATTCCGACGCCTTCGTCGTGTCAGGTCGTGGCGAATTGCTGCTGTCCATTCTCATCGAAAACATGCGCCGTGAAGGCTTCGAGCTCGGCATTGGCCGCCCGCAGGTCGTCATGCAGAAAGATGAAAATGGCAAGGTCACCGAACCAATCGAAGAAGTCATCATCGACGTCGATGACGAATTCTCCGGCGTGGTCGTGCAGAAAATGCAGGAACGCAAGGGCGAAATGATCGAAATGCGCCCGTCCGGTGGTGGTCGCACCCGTCTGGTCTTCTATGCACCGACCCGTGGCTTGATCGGTTACCAGTCCGAGCTGCTCTCCGACACACGCGGTACGGCAATCCTGAACCGCATCTTCCACGAATATGCCCTTCACAAAGGGGAAATTGCCAGCCGCAACACCGGCGTTCTGCTCTCCAATGGCAATGGCGAAGCCGTCGCCTACGCCCTGTGGCAGCTGGAAGACCGTGGCCCAATGATGATTGCACCGGGCACCAAGGTCTATGAAGGCATGATTGTTGGCGAGCATACCCGCGGCAACGATCTTGACATCAACGTCCTCAAAGGCAAGCAGCTGACCAACATCCGCTCTTCGGGCAAGGATGATGCCATCAAGCTGACCACGCCAATGAAACTGAGCCTTGAAGCAGCGCTCAGCTACATTGCCGATGACGAACTGGTCGAAGTGACGCCAAAATCGATCCGTCTGCGCAAGATCCTGCTTGATCCCAATGACCGCAAAAGAGCCGAGCGAGCCGCCAAAAAGGCAAGCTGACCGGACTTTAAGCGACCAGATAAAACAAAAGCCGCCGGAAAATTCCGGCGGCTTTTTTTGTGACCTACACTGCGCGGTGCCATATGGATCCTCATGACACGATGCGCCAAACAAGCGTCAGGTTGAATGATTGGTCGCAATCAATGGGTGATCATGGTCGACATCTGACGAATATGAAGACGGTTCGAGCCCCACACCTCTTCCATGTCTGATGTCAGCTTTATACCAAGCCGCTCCCCCCGCCGCCAGATCATCCGTGCCGAGGCCAACTTACCGTCCTTGCGACTGAAAATCGCAAAATTTTCAGGCAATTGAAGCGCGCTTGAAACCGACAGCATCATGCCCTCGGCACCCTGATTGCGAATGACGCAATCAACACTGAAGCAAAAATTGTTATAAAAAATCTTCCCGCCCTTCAGCACACGTCGCCGCCTGCTCGTCCGGTTCTCAAGATGAAGGGTCACATCACGCTCCTTTGGACAGTGCCAACTCAATTGCATTCTATGGTTGTAGATTAACAGACTGTTAAGATTTTGCAGCGCAGTTTGCAATTTGCGGTTAATAAAGGGTTAAAGCCTGTTCATACACGCATTGGACGCACAATCACAAACCTCCCGCAGTCAACAATCCAAGCGCGAAAAAGGGCCTCCGAGACACCTCGAAAGCCCTGCTTTTGGAAAGCCAGTCTTCATAGAGCCAGGAGATCAGCCCCACGGCCCTTCAGGTTCGTCACGGTCGCTTGAGTGTGACGAGCCCACTACGGCCCCATGGCCCATCATCCTCCTGCCCAACGCTACCCCGCATCTGACTGCGGCGCTGATTGGCACCAAGCGAGCCGCCAGTGGAGACTTTCAACGGACCATCGCCGCCATACCATTCCACTTGCAAAGCCTGCAAGGCATCGATGCGGTTCTGCGTATCGGGGTGGGTCGAGAAGAGATTGTCCATCTTCTGACCCGACAGCGGATTGATGATGAACATATGGGCGGTTGAGGGGTTTTCCTCGGCGGTATAATTCACCTCGCGCCCTGCCGCATTGGCAATTTTGGCCAAGGCGGATGCGAGCCACATAGGCTGCCCACAAATCTGTGCGCCCATCTTGTCCGCCTCATATTCCCGCGTCCGGCTGATCGCCATCTGCACAACTGAGGCCGCAAGCGGCGCAAGGATCATCAGGGCAAGCGTCGCAAAGATGTTTGAGTTGCCATTCTCATCGCGACTGCCACCAAAGAAAAAGGCAAAGTTGGCCAGCATCGAAATGGCACCCGCAAGCGTTGCGGTGACCGTCATGGTCAGGATGTCGTAATTCTTGATATGGGCCAGCTCGTGGGCCATCACGCCAGCCACCTCTTCATAGGAGAGACGGTTGAGCAGACCGGACGAAGCAGCCACCGCAGCATTTTGCGGATTGCGCCCGGTGGCAAAGGCGTTGGGTTGCTCGCTTTCGATCACATAGACTTTTGGCATCGGCAGCTGGGCTTCGGCAGCCAGTTTTTCAACAATCTCGTAATATTCCGGTGCAGTGCGGGCGTCGACTTCGACCGCATTATGCATCCGCAGAACCATCTTGTCCGAATTCCAATAGCTGAAAACATTCATGCCGAGTGCAATGACGAAGGCAATCATCATGCCCCCCGAGCCACCGAGCATATAGCCGATGGCCATAAACAGGCCCGTCATACCGGCCAGCAACAAAGCGGTACGGAAGAAATTCATCTGCTGTCTCATCCTCTTGTCAGGTGTTGATCGCTGCCAATAGCGCGCGAAAAGTGCCTTTCGACCATTTGGATCATGGACACTTATCCTATATGGTAGAGGAGATACTAATATTTCAAGTCAAACAGGACCGCCAAGGACCCAGCATGACACGTGATCCGTCAAACACGCCGCCAGAACAAGCTAAAGAAACCAAGGCCAAGCAGGATGACAATGTTGTCCAGTTTCGTCAGGCGGTAGAGATCAAACAGCCCTCGCAGGTCGCCGCCGAAAAAGCGGCTGAGCCCCGCCGCTCCTTCGAAGAACTGCCCCCCGCCGCCCAGCGGGCCCTGCTTGAGGCCGAAGAACGCCGCAAGGAACGTGACGCCTTGAAGGAAAGCGCCGAGCGCCCGAAGGAATATGGTGGCCGTGGTGGGCTCGACCCGTCCCGCTATGAGGATTATGAAATTGGTGGCCGCACCATCGATTTTTAAACCACCCATTCAGCCCCAAAAAAGCGGACCATCCGGCCCGCTTTGTATTGTCTTTTCTTATCTCAGCACTCAAAGCTCGGCTGAACGCGCCCAGAGATTGATATCTTCCTCGCGGGCATAGCGATCGATCTCGGCAAGTTCCTCGGCGCTGAAGTCGAGATTGTTGATCGCACCAACGCAATCTTCCACCTGCTCGGGCCGCGACGCGCCAATGAGCGCTGATGTGATACCCCCGTCCCGCAAGACCCAGGCAATCGCCATTTGCGCCAAAGTCTGACCGCGACGCCCGGCAATCTCGTTGAGTTTGTTGAGATTGGCAATCGCAGCCTCGGTCAGGAAGTTCGGGTTCAGAGACTTGCCCTGCACCGCGCGGGAATCCTGCGGCACCCCATTGAGATATTTGTTGGTCAGCATGCCCTGTGCCAGCGGCGTGAAGGCAATCGAGCCAACCCCCAGCTCATCGAGCGTGTCTTTGAGGCCATCGGTCTCAACCCAGCGATTGAGCATATTATAGCTTGGCTGATGAATGAGGCATGGGGTACCAAGCTCTTTCAGAATGGCCACCGCTTCGCGCGTGCGCTGGGAATTGTAGGACGAAATCCCCACATAAAGCGCCTTGCCCTGCCGCACGATGCTGTCGAGCGCGCCCATGGTTTCTTCCAACGGGGTATCCGGATCAAAGCGGTGGGAATAGAAAATATCTACATAATCAAGCCCCATCCGCGTGAGGGACTGGTCACAAGAAGCGATGAGATATTTCCGGCTGCCCCATTCCCCATAAGGCCCCGGCCACATATCGTACCCGGCTTTGGAAGAAATGATCAACTCGTCGCGATGATGCTGGAAATCGGTGCGCATGATCTCGCCAAAGGCTTCCTCCGCGCTGCCAAAGGGAGGGCCGTAATTGTTGGCGAGGTCGAAATGGGTGATCCCCAGATCAAAGGCCTTCTGACAAATGGCCCGCTTGGTCTTATGCTGCGTGTCATGGCCGAAATTGTGCCATAGGCCCAATGAGATGGCCGGCAGCTTCAGCCCCGACTTGCCGCAACGACGATAAGGCATGCTGTCATTAACGTTTGTCCGATGCAATCTATGTCATAGTGATACCTTTAACGTTCATATTCATTGCGACCCTAACAGATTGGCGCTTGTCAAAGCACCCAAGAGCTCACAAAATTCCAGTCTCTCAATTTCGAAGCAGTTTCGCACTCCAGCAAGCAAGAGGAAACAATGAGAAATATGGTATTTTTCCTGGCAGTTCTGGGCCATTCTTTCGGCCTGCTTTGCTGCATTGACTGCCATTTTTGCCAAGGTAGGCGTATCCGGTATCGGGTCGGATTTCGCCACCTTCGTGCGAACAATTGTGATTCTTCTGGCCCTGGCGATCATGCTCAGCGCCACCGGCGGCTGGGAAAGCTTTTCGAGCCTGTCAACAAAATCAACCCTCTTTCCTGATCCTCTCTGGTCTGGCAACAGGCGCATCATGGATCTGCTATTTCCGTGCGCTCAAGATCGGGCAAGCCTCTCAGGTTGCCCCCATAGACAAAATGAGGCGTTGTGCTCGTCGCCATCTTCGGAGCGCTCTTCCTTGGCGAACAGCTCTCTCTGGGAGGATGGCTCGGCGTTGGCTTCATCGCCATAGGCGCGACGCTCGTTGCGCTTTTTTAGGCGCCCCTATTCTCCGTGGCTGCGATCATAAGCGTTCACACAAGGGCTTTGCCAACGCTGCAGGCGACCCGCTTGTGGTTTGTAGACTTCCATCTTCAATGGATAACATTGCGCAGCATCGCTGGAATGCTCGGCTGAACAATCCCCACCCGGACAGGCGCTCTGCACGGCCAGCAAATCAATCTCGGCAAACAATTCCAGATAATCTCCGGGGCGCACCGGGCTTGCCTTCATGAAATATTGCCCCGTATCGCGGGTGAAGCCGGTACACATGAAGACATTGAGCACATCATGCACATGCCGCTCTGCCTCTGCCAGCGACAGGGCACGCGCGTTCGCCAGAGCGCGGGTCAGGTTCGAATGGCAACAATGGTGATAATCCGTGCCACCGAGCAGCTTGCCCGTATAGGGATCACAGCGCGTCCCGATCACATCATGCACCGAGCCGCCATAGTCATCGATGCCATACCAATTGAGCGTATCTTCAACCACCGTGGCGATCGGGCGCAGATAAGGTAGGTTCGACCAGAGTTGGTCACCAATCGTCACATGGGTGCCGTGCAGAGCACGGGTCTTGCCGGTAAAAAGGCGCTCACTCAAATCGGCGCTATTGAACAGATTGAGATCGCCGACTTGCGGCCCTTCAATCGAGACTGTGCGCAAGAAATGCCCAGCTGGCACTTCAATCGCAGCCGCTTCGCGCGGCGGGATGATCACCTCCGCCACCTTTGTCGCCCCCTCGCGGGCCTTGGCATAAAGCGCCATGTCTGGCTTGGGCAAGGTGTCCGTCGGATAACAGATCACGGGCTTCACGGCCCGGCGCATCTCAGCGTCAGAAGGAACAGCTCTGGTCATGGGAAAGGCCTCACGGCGAACAGGTGGGTTTGGCCCAGTGTGGCAGACAAGAAGCCTTTAAGGCAAGCAAATAAACCCGGCTCTCCCTGAGGCCGGGTTTATCGGTTTCAGCGTATGCTAGCCCACTGTGAGCCTTAGCAGCTCAAAGCCGGAATGTGGATCGATATGGCGCTCTTCACCCCGAAAACCATAAGCTTTGTAAAAGCCCCTGCCGATGGCATTGTCGACAAAAACATCCACCGAGAGCCGCCCCTTGAGCTTGGCAGCGTGATCAACCAGTGCCCGACCAACGCCTTGTCCGTGCCAGTCCGGCCGGACAAACAGCCCGCCAATATGCCAAATCTGCTCCATTTCAAGCAGGCCGACAAAGCCAACGACCGCACCGTCCCTCTCATAGACCCACGTCTCGGCCATTTTAAGATAGATGTCGCGGGTCAGGATCTCGGCCCGGTCTTGGAATTGCTTTGATAAGAAGGGGTGCGCCAAATCACTGGCCGCGCGCCACAAGGCAATAACGGCGTCAGTATCTCGATCTTTGTAAAGTCGGATCATGTTGAATATCCCAATGAAACGCCATGCGGTCGCCTGCATGCAGACGCCGTTGGCAAAACAGAATTGTCGGAAGCCTGACCACATCCACATGCAGAGATCTGCCCATGCGATGGATCATCTGAAAGCCAAACTGGCTTCAACCTGTTACCGGGACATCAAAACTCCTGATGCTGTTTTTTCCTTTCAAGACAAATACACCAATCTGCCAGCCCCAACAAGAACAGACAAAACAATGAAAACCGAACGAAGTGTCCCTGGTTCCGCTTTTTTCCTTTCCGATCCGCTTCTTTTCGTCCATATGATGAAAATCAAGGCGATGACATACCCGATCTTTAGGGATGAAAGAAAAGAGACCTTGAAAGTAAGGTCGATAATCGAGGGACCATCATGCGATTGATCGTGGACGGGCTGGGATGCATCCGGGGCGGACGCCCGGTGCTGGAGAATGTCAGCTTCACGCTGGAGGGCGGCAAGGCGCTTGTGGTCACCGGCCCCAATGGCATTGGCAAATCCTCCCTGCTGCGCACATTGGCCGGTCTGGTACGCGCTCATATGGGCGGCATGCATCTGGAAGGTGGCGACGAAGAGATTGCTGTCGGTCAACAAGCCCATTATTTCGGCCATACCGATGCCATCAAACCCGCTTTCACGCTCAAGGAAAATCTCGATTTTTGGCAGGCTTATTATGGCCATGCCACCCGCAGCGCCTTTGAAGCGCTTGATCTGGTTGATCTTGCCGACCTGATCGACATGCCAGCCGCGTACCTCTCCGCCGGTCAGCGCCGTCGCCTGTCGCTATCGCGCCTTCTGGTCTGCCATCGGCCTTTGTGGTTGCTTGATGAGCCGACCTCGGCCCTTGATATCGCCTCTGAACGCAAGCTTGAAGAATTGATGGCCGATCATCTGGCCGAGGGTGGGCTGATCATTGCCGCCACCCATGCACCGCTGGGACTGCTCAATCCGGATCGCCTCCATCTGGACCGCAATCAGGCCGATGATCTAAAAGACGAATTCGCAGAAGACAGCGACACGCATGAGGAGATCGAGGCATGAGCGCGATGGGAGCCCTCTTTGTACGTGAATTGAGACTATCGGTACGCATAGGCGGCGGAGCCCTGATGGGGGTGCTGTTTTTCCTCATCGTGGTCACCGTCTTCCCCTTTGCCGTCGGCCCGGACCTCAACCTCTTGGGACGGCTGGGCCCGGCCATTCTGTGGATCGGCGCCTTGCTCGCCACCCTGTTAGGATTGGACCGACTGTTTCAGGCCGATCAGGAAGACGGCTCGCTTGATCTGTTGCTGCTGGGCGACCATCCACTCGAACTGATGGTGCTGGTCAAATGCGCCGCCCAATGGATCGCCACCGGCCTGCCCCTGGTGCTGGCAACCCCGCTCCTGTCGCTGTTTCTCAATCTGGAGCCCATTGGCATCGCGGCGGTCACCGCCACCTTGCTGGTCGGCACCCCTGCCCTCACCCTGATCGGGGCAATCGGGGCGGCGCTGACGGTCATTCTGCGCCGCGGCGGCTTGCTTTTGTCGATTCTGATTCTGCCGCTGACCATCCCGATCCTTATTTTCGGTGTCAGCGCATCGGTCGGCGCGGTCACCGATCCGGCACCCTTTGACACACCCTTCTACATTCTGTGTGCCCTGTCGCTTATGTCACTGGTTGTCGGCCCGATTGCAGCCGCAGCCGCCTTGCGGAATGCTCAGGAATGACCAAAGAGATTAGCCAAAGGAATCGCACCTCGTGCGCCTTCCTTACGAAATCGTAATTCGCCAGTGGCCAGACACATGATATTGGTCAAGGCGGAAAGCACGCTTCCGCCATAATCATCGATCAATCTCGGTCAACCGACCACTGGCCGGGCATAGGGAGAGCAAGCCACAAGCCGCAATGGCGCACTCGAAACACCCCAATGCAGGGGTGACGCGCAAACACGGATCCTGTGATCCGCAAATGGCTTGCAGCAGGTTTGAACGCAGGAATCAGGCATGACAATGACGCAGAAGAAGCCCTTCAGCATTTGGGATCTGGCAAATCCGACACGTTTCTTGTCGATCCTCGACAAGATCATGACGCCGCTCATCATCCTGACGGTCGCGGCCTTCGCTGCGGGTCTCTATCTGACCTTTTTCTACGCACCGGATGATTATCAGCAAGGCGCAACGGTCAAGATCATGTTCATCCATGTGCCCACCGCCTGGCTGGCCATGTTTGCCTATATGGTGATGACGGTCGCCTCCCTCGGCACCCTGGTCTGGAAGCACCCGCTTGCCGATGTCTCGGCCAAGGCAGCCGGCCCTTTGGGCGCTGCCTTCACCTTTCTCTCGCTTGTCACCGGCAGCCTCTGGGGCAAACCCATGTGGGGCACCTGGTGGGTCTGGGATGCCCGCCTCACCTCGATGTTGGTTCTGTTGATCATCTATCTGGGGCTGATGGCTCTCTGGCGCACCATTGACGACCCGATCCGGGCAGGCAAGGCCGCCGCCATTCTCACGCTGGTCGGCTTCATCAATATCCCGATCATCAAATTCTCGGTTGACTGGTGGAGCACTCTGCATCAGCCCGCCAGTGTGATGACCCTTGACGGGCCAAAAATTCACATCTCCATCCTGATCCCGCTTTTGGTGATGGCCCTGGCCTTTACCCTGCTTTTCACCGCTCTGCACTTCAAGGCAATGAAAAACGAAATCCTGCGCCGTCGCATTCGCACCATGCAAATGCAGGCCGCCCGCGCCGTAGCCTCGGGCAATGGTGCGGTCGCCGCCTCGCGCTCCACCCCAGCGGGGCAAAATCCCGCACCATCCAACTAGGAAGCAGGAGACAGACAGCATGTTTGGCAATTATGCAGGTTTCATCATCGCCTCCTATGGCGTCACCCTTGCCACCATCGCCCTGCTGATCCTCTGGGTCATCATCGATGGCCGCACGCAGGCAAAGGCTCTGGCCGAGCTGGAAGCACGCGGCATCAAGCGCCGCTCCGCCCGCCGGGCATCCCCTTCTTCCTCCCATTAAGCGATCAAGACGACAGCCATGAGCGACAAACCAGACACTATCAATGACGCCGACCCTTCAGACGAGACAGATCTGGAGGCGTCCAAAAAAGGCGGCATCAATCTGCTGATCCTGCTGCCGCTGATCATTTTTGTCGGCATGGCGGGCCTCTTCGCCTACCAGATGAAATTCGGCAACAATCCCAACGAAGTCCCCTCGGTGCTGATCAACAAGCCCGCCCCGACCTTTGACCTGCCGGCTCTGGACCCCAAATTTGGTATCGTCCGTCCGGATCAAGGCGTTCTGCCGGGCTTTAAGACGGCAGACCTTCTGGGCAAGGTCTCAGTTGTCAATGTTTGGGCCTCCTGGTGCCCGACCTGCCGCGACGAACATCCGATCCTGCTGCAAATGACCAAGGACCAACGCTTCGAGCTGGTCGGCCTCGCCTATAAGGACGAACCGGCCAACTCAGCCAGTTTCCTTGGCAACCATGGCAATCCGTTCGACGCCGTTGGCATGGATGTTTCAGGCCGCACCGGCATTGACTGGGGCGTCTATGGGGCACCGGAAACCTTCATTGTCGACCGCAAGGGCATCATCCGGCACAAGCATATCGGGGCTCTGACACCGCGCTCGCTGGCCGAGAGTTTCATGCCAAAACTCGAAGCCATTCTGGCCGAAAAATGATCCCGATGATCTCGATGGGATGCACCGGCATCTCACGCAAAAGGGCCCGCAAAGGGCCCTTTTTCATTGGTCGGTCATCTCACAACACCTCAGGATTGCTGCTTGCTTTCCTCTGGGGCATAGCGGGTTAGCAAGGGCATCTGGAAGGCCCCGAAAATCATCGTGATCGGCATCACCCCGAAGACCTTGAAATTGACCCACATGTCTGTCGAAAAATTGCGCCAGACCACTTCATTGACAATCGCCAGAAAGAAGAAGAACAGCCCCCAGCGACGGGTCAGGATGCGCCAACCCTCGGCATTCAACTGGAAGACAGAGTCAAACACATAGCCAAGCAAGCTTTTGCCAAACAGCAACCCGACCAGCAGCGCGGTGCCGAACAAGCTATTAACGATGGTCGGCTTCATCTTGATGAAGGTATCGTCATGCAAGTAAAGCGTCAGCCCGCCAAAGACAAACACCACCACCCCGGACACCATCGGCATCACCGGCAGCTTGCCAAATTTTACCCGCGAGACCGCCAGCGACAGGATCGTCGCAACCATGAAGGCAGCCGTGGCAAGGAAAATCGGCTCCATGCCGATCCCCAGCCAGTCTGCAATCGCCTGTCCACGCGCATTGGCAAAGAAGAACACGATCAGCGGCCCAAGCTCCAGCGCCAGCTTCAACAGCTGACCGCTCTCGGCCTGTTCGGATGGCAGATTGCTTTCTGGTTTGTTTGACTGATCCATATTTCTTATTCGCTCACTTGGCTTGTTTGGATTTCTTTTGTCGCCCCTCGGTCTCTCTCACAGAGCCCGATTAGCCCGCAAGACCGGCAATGACCCGGGCAAAATCACCGCTTTCAAACGGTTCGAGATCTTCAACCCGCTCCCCGATGCCAATAAAATGCACCGGCACCTTATGCTTGGCAGAAATGGCCACCAGAATGCCACCGCGCGCGGTGCCATCCAGTTTGGTCATGACAAGACCGGTCACCCCGGCCATTTTTTTGAAGACTTCCACCTGATTGAGCGCATTCTGCCCGGTGGTCGCATCAAGCACCAGCAGCACCGAATGCGGTGCCTGCTCGTCATGTTTCTTGATCACCCGAACAATTTTCTGCAGCTCATCCATCAGCTCGGTGCGATTCTGCAAGCGTCCGGCCGTGTCGATCATCAACACATCCATGTCAGCTGCCTTGGCTTCTTGCATCGCGTCATAGGCAAGGCCCGCTGCATCCGATCCCACATCGCGAGCAATGACAGGGCAGCCGGTACGCTCGCCCCAGACCTTCAGCTGGTCAATGGCTGCGGCACGGAAAGTATCGCCAGCCGCCAGCATGACCTTTTTGCCTTCGTCTCCGAGTTTTTGCGCCAGCTTGCCAATGGTCGTGGTCTTGCCTGCACCATTCACCCCGATCATCAGGATCACATGCGGGCCGCTTTCAGGCTTGGTGACAACCAAAGGCTGGGCAACCGGACGCAAGACAGCTTCCACTTCGTCGGCCAGAATGGCCTTCACCTCTTCGTCGCTCACTTCCTTGTTGTAACGACCGTCAGACAGGCGATCGGTAATCGCCATCGCAGTTTCGACCCCAAGGTCGGCCTGAATGAGAATGTCTTCAAGATCCTGCAACGTATCATCATCAAGCTTGCGCTTGGTGAAAATGGCACTGATCCCTTCCCCAAGCGCCCCGGACGAACGGGACAGACCCTGCTTCAGGCGCTCAAACCAGGACAGCTTCTTCTCCGGTTCCAGTGTCTCTGGCTCCGTTGTGATCGCCTCGGCAACAATCGGCGCATCAATGGCGGGATCTGGAACAACAGGATCTGGGACACTGTCCGGTTCGGCCGCCTCAGCCTCGGGCATCTCCGCAACAGATTCTACTTCGGACGTCTCGACAGCAACCTCAACAGAACCCTCATCAACCGGGGCATCAGAAGAAACAGCCTCAACCTCCTCAGTCTCCCCTGACGCGTCCGGTATGTCGGATGCTTCGGGGGCCTGATCTGCGGCAGCGTCTGTTACAGCCTCATCTTCGGGGGTCGCATTTGGGGCCTCATCCTCAGAGGTAGCTTCCTGAGGGGTCGCTTCTGGGGCCTTGTCGTAAGACCCGAACAGAAAACGGGAAAGTCTTCCTTGTTTGGCCATGCTCCCACTCCTTTTGTCACTTCAGACTCCAGTCATCAGACCGGGCCATCACATCTTCAAATCCCGACAGCCAGCAAATGGCGATGGGTCGCATCTGCGATCCGGGCAGGAACGATATCCCCCGGCTCGCCAAAATCGATCTCGGTCAGGGTAAATTGCTCGGTACGCGCCAAACCGTTGCGCTCGACCAGCAACTGCACATTCCGCCCTATCTGGCCCTGCAAATGCCGAAGCAAGGCAGCTTCACCCGCCTCGCGCAGGCGCTGCGCCCGCTCGCGGATCACAGGCCCCTTGACCGCAGGCATCCGCGCTGCAGGTGTACCGGGTCGAGCCGAAAAAGGAAAGACATGCAAATGCGTCAGATCGCATTCCTCGACAATATCAAGGCTGCGCTGGAACATATCTTCGGTTTCGGTTGGAAAGCCGACAATGATATCCGCCCCAAACACCATATCAGGCCGCAAGGCCCGTACCTCCCTGCAGAAAGCAATCGAATGGTCCCTGTCATGACGACGTTTCATGCGCTTGAGGATCATATTGTCGCCAGACTGCAAGGACAGATGCAAATGCGGCATCAGCCGCGCTTCATTAGCGATGCAATCCATCAAATCTGGATCGGCCTCGACCGAGTCGATCGACGAAATCCGCAAGCGCTCCAGCGAGGGCACATGCTTGAGGATCGATTTGACCAGTGACCCCAGCTTGGGCTCTCCGGGCAGATCGGCCCCATAGGAGGTGATATCAACCCCGGTCAGCACCACTTCACGATAACCATTATCGACCAGTTTGGCGATCTGATCGACCACCGGTCCCATCGCCACCGAGCGGCTGTTGCCACGGCCAAAGGGAATGATACAGAAGGTGCAGCGGTGATCGCAACCATTCTGGATCTGGACGAAGGCACGGGCGCGCCCTTCCAGCCCGTCAATCAGATGCAATGCGGTTTCCCGCACGCTCATAATATCATTGACCCGGATCTTCTCGGCCACTGGCACACCGAAATCCGGCACCGATTTGTAGCTTTCCGACTTCAGCTTGTCGTCGTTGCCCAGCACCAGATCCACCTCTTCCATTGAGGCAAAACGCTCGCTTTCGGTTTGCGCAGCACAACCGGTGACGATAATCCGGGCATTCGGATTGTCGCGCTTGGCACGGCGGATCTGCTGACGCGCCTGCCGCACCGCCTCATTGGTCACCGCACAGGTATTGACCAAAATGGCATTATCGAGCCCCGCTTCGCTCGCCTGCTGCTTCATCACTTCGGATTCGTAGCTGTTGAGGCGGCACCCGAAGGTCAGAACCTTGATGCTCATCCGGCAAACTCCTGCGCGTCCGCGCCCAGTTCGCGCCAGCTCAGATCATCAAGATTGATCTCCCCGACATATTCAAGCTCCGTGCTGCCGGTCATCAGGATATGATCGTCTTCTTCGCGCCATTCGATGGTCAGATCGCCGCCAGGCAAATGCACCAGCACCTTGCGATCCGTCAGCCGATTGCGATAAGCCGCAACCCCGGCCGCGCATGCTGCCGTGCCACAGGCATCGGTCAGCCCGACGCCACGCTCCCAGACCTTCAGTGTCAGCGCGCCGCGATTATGCACCTGCGCCAGCGATATATTGGCCCTTTCGGGGAAAATCATATGATTTTCGAGCAACGGTCCGACCCGCTCCAAGCCATAGCTTTCAACATCCCTGTCGACCCAGAAGATTGCATGAGGATTGCCCACATTAACCACCGACGGGGAATGCAGAACCGGTGCAATCAATCGGTCCGACCTGCAATTCAATTGCGCGGGTATCCTCGAATGGCTCTGCCAGTGGAATATCCTGCCAGCCGAATTTCGGCACACCCATATCAACGGTCACCATGTCAGGCGCACCGGCCCCACGGGCCAGCAAATGGCCAACAACGGTCTGAACCGAAACATCAGCTTTGCCCGTCTCTTTCATCAGCAAGCGGCCAACACACCGGGTGGCATTGCCACAGGCTTCCACCTCACCGCCATCCGCATTGTGAATGCGCATGAAGACATCTGCCCCTTCGGGGGAATTTTCCAGCGTGATGAACTGATCACAGCCCGGGCCGGTTGCCGGATCGGCAAGCGCACGCACAGCTTCCGGCCCCAAGTGGGGCTTGGTCTTTCGCGCATCAATCACGATGAATGCGTTGCCAAGACCGTTCATTTTCAGAAACTGCAGACGAGAGGCCATAGTTTGAGCCGTTCCTTGATTGGTTATGCTTGCCGTCAGGGGTGTGAGAGGATGCCAAATTGTCAAGCCGACAAAAGCGACGCACGTTCGGCGGCTGAGTAGTCCCCTATATGGCGAAAAGCGCGGCAAATTACCACCCCAAACAATGCAAAGCTCCCTCCCGAAGGGGCGCAAATTGGCATAAATACAACAAAAACCGCACAAGGCAGAGCCATGCGCGGTTTTCAAAGATCATTTCAAACAGCCTTGATCGCCTGATCAGCCTTTAAGGCCCGCCAGCATCACCTTCGACAGACGCTGGGCAAAGTCCGCCGGATTGGCCGGATGCTCTCCGTCAAGGATCAAGGCCTGATCAAGCAGCAAATGCGCCCCATCCGTCAGCGTGGCCTTGTCAGAGGCAGCTTCCAGCTGCTTTGCAAGAGAGAGGATCAGCCCGTGGTCGGGATTGACCTCAAGGATCGGCTGCAAGCCCGGTTGCGCCCCTTGCTGGCCGCGCATCAGCTTCTCAAAGCGACGGTCAGGACCAAAATCCGGTGCAACGATGCAGACCGGACTGGTGGCCAGACGCGAGGAAACCCGCACATCGGACACGGCCTCCCCAAGGGTCTCCTTGACGAAGGATACCAGAGCCGCAACAGCGCCCTTGTCCTTGGCCTCTTCCTCTTCATCTTTCTTGTCGTCCTGCTCGCCTTCCTTGGCCGGCTTGGCGATGGCATCAAGATCCTCGGCCCCTTGCGAGATCGACTTGAAGCCCTTGCCTTCAAAGCCCAGTGCAGTCTGCACCCAGAAGGCATCGACCGCGTCGCTCAGCAACAGAACTTCCACATCGCGCGCCTGATACCCTTCGAGCTGCGGGCTGGCCAGAATGGCTTCCTTGCTGTCGCCAAGAGCATAATAGATCGCGGTTTGGTTTTCTTTCAGCCCCTCGATATAGTCGGCCAGCGTGCGGCTTTCGCCCTTGGTGGTGTCAAAGCGCACCAGCTTGAACAGCTGATCGCGGCGCTCGGGATCTTCATAAAGCCCTTCCTTGATCACCGCACCAAAAGCCTGCCAGAGCGAGGCAAATTTCTCTGCATCTTTCTTGGCCAGCTTTTCAAGCTCGGACAGCACGCGATTGGTCACGCCCTTGGAAATGGCAGTGAGGATCGGATTGTCCTGCAGCATCTCGCGAGAAATGTTAAGCGGAATATCCTCGCTGTCGACAATGCCACGCACGAAACGCAAATAGGCTGGCAGGATTTCCGCGTCATCGGTAATGAAGACCCGGCGAACATACAGCTTGATGCGGCCCTTGCGGTTCGGATCGAACAAATCAAACGGTTTATGTTCAGGCACAAAGGCCAGCACATTATATTCGGTGCGCCCCTCGGCGCGATAATGGATCGTCAGGGCCGGATCATCAAACTGCCCAGAGCTATATTGATAGAATTCTTTATATTGCTCATCGGTGATGTCTGACTTCGCCTTGGTCCAGAGAGCAGACCCGTCGGTCAGCTCTTCCTCTTCCAGCGCCTTGCTTTCGTCATCAATCCGCATCAAGCGGATCGGCACGGGCACGTGGGAGGAATAATCCCGCACAATCCGGCGGATCGACACCGCATCGGCAAGGCTCTTCTCGTCCTCTTTGAGGTGAAGAACGATCTTGGTACCGCGCGGCAGAGCCTCATCCTCATTGGCTGGGGCAATTTCGTAGGACCCTTCGCCATCGGAAATCCAGCGCCAGGCTTCTGTTTCACCGGCCCGGCGGGAGACAACCTCCACCTTGTCGGCCACCATGAAGGCGGAATAGAAGCCAATGCCGAACTGGCCAATCAGCGCCGAACCATCGTCGCCACTGGTCAACTGATCGAGAAAGGCGCGGGTGCCAGAGCGGGCAATGGTGCCCAGATTATCGATCAGCTCGGCCTTGCTCATCCCAATGCCGTTATCGGCAACAGTCAGCGTGCCCGCTTCGCCATCCGATGACAACGTGATCTTGAAATCCGGGTCATTCTTGGTCAAATCGCTGTTGGTCAGTGCCTCATGGCGCAATTTCTCGCACGCATCCGCCGCATTCGAAATCAGCTCACGCAGGAAAATTTCCTTATTGGAATAAACCGCATGAACCATCAGATGAAGCAAACGGGAGACCTCGGCCTCAAAGGAATGGGTCTCTGTTGCTGTTTCTGTCTGGGTGTCTTGGTCAGACATGGTCAGATCCTTCCTGTTTTCCAATCAATTTGGGCCACCGTTGGCCCAGTCATCATTCACGCACCCCACGCCACTCGATGGCAAGCCCGACAAGTCCAAAATAGACATGCATCCAGTGAGGAGTTTGACAGAGCATCTAGCAACCCAGACCAAGGCTTTCAAGATGGGACAAGGCCGCAATAGACACAAAAAAAACGGGATGCCGTGAGGCACCCCGATAAGGAGCTGTTGGGATGTTGAGGCGCGGACGGTGTGATCAGCCAATTTCCTGACAAGCTGACCGAGGCCAATGCTGCTGATGTTTTCCCGGCTTTGGTCGGACCGGCAAAACACAGACGGACTTTTTCAAATGCTCATCAAAGGGGGCAGAGGCGAGCATTCAAAAACCGCCGCGTGACAACAGTTATTATATTGGGTGAGAGTGATGGTCTTCCAAGGGCCGAAATAAGGCAATTTTGTGATTTTTGTCTGAAAAATCAATTGACTATGAACATCCTGTAATCTTTCAATCCCGGCTCCAGATCCCAGCCCCTTGCCAAGCCGCCAGTTTGAGGCGATCATGAAACGCACCCATCAGACCCTATATGTAGAGACCAGACTGAACAGGGACGGACCCATGATGTAAGGCCGCAGACAGACAAGGAGAATCGATTGCTCGATAACAGTGATGAAAGCGTGAGAGGAACGGCGCCAGACAGGCCCGCCACCATCGTTGGCCATTCCCAGATGGCACCATCAACCCCGCCGCAAACCTGCTTCAACCGGGTGGAATTGATGGCGATCCTGAATGTCTATGGTCGCATGGTCGCCGCCGGAGAAATGCGCGATTACGCCATCGATACCCTGAAGGACAGGGCAATTTTCTCCATCTTCCGCCGCACCAGCGAAATGCCGCTTTATCGTATCGAGAAACATCCCAAACTGGCCCGCAAGCAAGGGGCCTTTGTGCTGGTCTCCCAACAGGGCCAAATCCTCAAACGTGGCCATGATCTCCGCCCGATCCTCGCCCTGCTCAACCAGAAACTGATGAAGCTGGTAGAAAAATAACCGATCGCCTCCCCCCCTGGGATACGCAAAGAAAAGCGTATAGCCAAAGAAAAAGCCGCCCCGAATGGAGCGGCTTTTCGTGTTCTTCTGGCTGGCATCAAGACTATTCGCGGTTGCCAAACAGCTGCAGCAGCATCAGGAACAGGTTGATGAAGTCCAGATACAGACGCAGAGCGCCCATGATGGCTTTCTTGCCTGCAGTATCAGCACTGTCGCCTTCAAAATACATTTCCTTGATCTGCTGGGTGTCGTAAGCGGTCAGACCAGCAAAGACCAGAACGCCAATCACAGAAATGGCAAACTGAAGAGCGTTGGAGCCAAGGAAGATGTTGACGATCGACGCGATCACGATGCCGATCAGACCCATCATCAGGAAGCTACCCATACCGGACAGGCTCTTGGTGGTGGTATAACCATACAGGCTGAGGCCAGCAAAGGACGCTGCGGTGATGAAGAAGACCTGGGTGATGGACTGGGCGGTGAAGACCGCAAAGATCGAAGCCAGCGAAATGCCCATCAAGGCCGCATAGCCCCAAAAGACCATCTGGGCTGTGCCTGCGCTCATTTTCTGAATGCGGAAGCTCAGGAACATCACCAATGCAAATGGCGCGAACATGATGACCCACTTCAGCGGGCTGGCAAACAGGGTGGCACCCAGCTGGGTATAGCCAACCACCTTGCCATCGACGACACCAAAAGCCATCGAATAGGTGACATAAGCCAACAGGCCAGTCACACCCAGTGCAATGGCCATATAATTGTAGACCTTGAGCATGTAGCTGCGCAGGCCCTGATCAATCTGAGCCATCTCGGCGGCACGGCCGCTCAGATGTGCGCTCTGACGGAAATCATTCGACATGGTTTCTCCTCAAAAACTCGAAAGTTATCACGGTCTGGCGGCTCGTCGGGTCTACCGACAATAAGACGAGCGAAGCCATCTTCGTTCCTTCAAACGACGTATGGACATTATATGGTAGCCTTTGGTGCCAAGCTCAAGTCCTTTTTCCAACCAGCCTGCGATTCATGTCCCAAGGTTACAAGAATTTAATTCCATCCTTGCAACTTGCCAGAGAAATGCCAGAAAAACACGAAATAAACGCCAGATACCCTGCATAAAACAATCTTTTCTTAACCATTTCTAAGCACACGCGCAGGTTTCTTGTTCAGGCTTGACCATGTGCCAATGAGACCGAGCACCACCGTCGCCGTCATTGCCAGCAACACCGCAACCAAAGCAGCCACCGGTTGCCAAACGAAAGGCATATCCATCACCTGGGTCAAAACCAGATAGGCAGCCCCATGGCCGATGCCAAGCGCAAACAGAGCCGTAACCAGACCCAACAAACCATATTCAAGGCTATAGGCGGACAAGACCTGTCGGCGACTGGCCCCAAGGGTCTTGAGGATCACCGCATCATATATCCGCTCTCGCTGCCCTGCTGCCAATGCACCAGCCAGCACCAGAATCGAGGCAAGAATCGCCAACGAGGATGCAGCCCGCATGCCCCACGCCAATTGCCGCACCAGATCATTGACCCGGTCAAGCGCCTCACCGACCCGCACCGTCGTCACGGTGGGGAAGTCCCTGATCACCGCCTTCATCACATCCGCTTCCTGCGTGCGAATGGCATCCTGCGATCTTGCACCTGCCGGATCCAGAGACAGGGTCGCCAAATGGGCATGGGGGGCACCAGCAAAGGTATTAGGGGAGAAGACCATGACGAAATTGATCGCCATCGACTGCCATTCCACCTGCCGCAAATTGCTGATTTCGGCCGTGATCGTCCGCCCCAGCACATTGACCGACAGACTGTCACCAATTGCCAGACCCAACTCATTGGCCAACTCATAATCAAACGACACCAATGGCTTGCCGGAATAATCCTTCGGCCACCATTGGCCTTCCATCAGGACGGAATTTTCCGGCAATTCTTCAGAATAGGTAATGCCGCGATCGCCGCGCAACACCCATCGAGCTCCGTCCGGTGCGTCATACTCGCTTGCCGGAATGCCTTTCAGCTCGGTCAAACGCCCTCGCAACATCGGCACCCGCTCGCGCTCGCCATTGGGAGCAAGGGCATCAAGCCGCGCTTCGAAGCGTTCAACCTCGTTATTCTGGATGTTGACGAAGAAGAAATTCGGCGCTTTCTCTTGCAGATTACCGGTCAGCTGGTTCTGCAAATTGAGATCAATCAGCACCAAGGTGACCAGCAAACTCAGGCCAAGCCCGAGCGACAAAGCCACCGATGGGGTCAGCGCACCGGGGCGATGCAAATTGGCAATCGCCAGACGAGGCACCACCCGACGGATACGCGGCAGGCGTTTGGCCCCTTGCATGATGGCAAAGGCAATCAGCCGCAGCAGGGCAAAGACAATCACCATCCCGACCAGAAAGCCGACCGCCACCATGGTCACTTTCGCCGTCGCCAGCACCAGCCCCACCAGCAAGGCCCCCAACGCGAGAGAAATCAGCCAATCCACCCGACTGGCATGATAACGCACCGGGGCGATCTGATCGCGAAAGAGAGCCGTCGCCGGAATGGAACGCGCCCGAAGCAAAGGCCGGATGGAGAAAAGCAAAGCTGCCAACAGCCCGAACAGAGCCGCAAGCCCCAGCTCCTGCGGGTGCCACAGGGCCGAGGAGAGCGGCAGATTGTCCGGCACCACCCACGCCATGCCAAAGGGAACAAGCGCGGCAATCCCCAAGCCGATGGCAATGCCCAGCATCGCAATCATCAGAATTTGCGCCAGATAGATGGCAACGATCAACCAACCCGGCGCGCCAAGGCATTTATAGCTGGCAATGGTATTTTGCCGCGACTGGATGAAGGCATGCACAGCGTTGGCAATGCCAACACCCCCGGTGATCAGCGACGCCAGCCCCACCAAGACAAGGAATGAAGCAAACCGGTCGATATTGCGTTTGAGGCCCCGCGCGGCATTGGCGCGCGACTGGATGCGCCAGCCATTGTCCGGATAGGCTTGCTTGATCTGCTCTATGACGGCTTCTATCTGGGAAAGGTCCGGCGCGCCATCCATCGCCACCCGGCCCGTCCAGCGAACAATCGCGCCGGGCTGGACCAGATCGGTTTCCTGCAAATCCTCAAGCGTCATCAGCAAACGTGGCCCAAGCGCCAGCCCCGTGGCCAGCGCATCCGGTTCGGTTGTGATCACATCACCAATGGTAAAGCGCTTGACGCCGACCATCAGCGGATCGCCAACCTTGAGGCCGAGGCGATCAAGCAGCAGCGGATCCACCAGCAACTGATCCTTCGCCAACCCCTTGCCTTGGGCGGTTTCTAGAGTACCAACCATCGGATAGGCATCATCCACCGCCTTGATCTCGACCAGCATCTGCTCGGATCTATCTTCTCTGCTGGCCATCGCACGCAAGGTCGCCACTTCGCCAAAGCGGCCAAATTGGCCAAGAAAGGCCCGCTGCTCATCATTGACCCGCGTATGGATCGCCGACAGGGACAGATCGCCCCCCAAAATCACCCGCCCCTGCTCTTCAAGGCCACCGGTCAGCGTGCGCGAAGCCGAACCAACCGCCCCGATAGCCGCCACCCCGAGGGCAATACAGGCAAGAAAAATATAAAATCCGGAAAGCCCTCCACGCATTTCGCGAAAGGCAAAGCGAAAGGCAAGCTTGATCCACGCCACCATGCTGCGCGGTGGGGTGACAAAGGCACGATGCCGGGCATCTGTCGAAGAGGTCTTGTCAACCATCTGATCCATCAACGACCCTCTGGCTTTCTGCTGCTGCAGTGGCACTCTCATGCTCGTCCTCGACCAGTTGGCCAGACTTCAACCGCACCACCCGCTCGCAGCGATCCGCCAGATTGGGATCATGGGTCACCAGCATCAGGGTCATGCCACGCTCTTTATGCAGCCGGAACATCAGATCGGAAATTTCCTTGCCGGTCTCCGCATCGAGATTGCCCGTCGGTTCATCGGCGATCAGGATTGCTGGTCGCGGCGCAAGCGCCCGGGCAATCGCTACCCTTTGCTGCTCGCCGCCTGACATTTCCGCTGGATAATGATGGATCCGATGCCCCAGTCCCACCGCTTCCAGCTCGGCCTTGGCCACATCATAGGCGCCACGGCGTCCGGCCAATTCCAGCGGAATGGCGGTATTTTCAAGCGCCGTCATGGTTGGCACCAAATGAAAAGACTGGAAAATGATGCCGATTTCCGCCCCGCGAAAGCGCGCCAGCGTATCTTCATCCATCGCCGACATGTCACTGCCATCCACCAGCACCTTGCCCCGATCGGCCTGTTCCAACCCCGCCATCACCATCAAAAGGGTCGATTTGCCCGACCCTGACGGTCCCACAAGACCAACCGACTGGCCCCGTGCAATATCAAGCTCGATTCCGCGCAGGATATCGACCCGCGAATGACCAGCCCCAAGGCTGAGAAACACGTCATGCAGGGAAATGATGACAGGATCCAGATCAGACTGTGAGCGGGAGACGTCAGGCTGGTCACCAAGGGCAACAGGGGAGGATGAAGTCACGTTGATCATATCCTATATTAAAGGCAAGCCTTGATCTGTCACGCAGGACAGCTACGTAAACAAAATAGTTTCCCTTATATGGGAAGCCGACAGTCAGATTCAACAAACACGCCTTTGCCACCGGACGAGACCATTCATGCCCCAAGGACCAAAACCTTCAAGACCCCACCAAGAAGCCCATCTGAGACCTCAGGCAAAAGCAGCATCAGCGGACCTGACCCCTCTTGTACGGTTGGCGCTCGCATTCAGCTTGCTGCTGATTTTGCTTTTTGCCAGCCTCACGCGCCTGCATGCAGCAGAACCTTTGCGCATTCTGGTCTTTGGGGACAGCCTCTCCGCCGGCTATCAATTGCCCTCAGGCAAAGGATTCACCGATCAGCTGCAAAAGAGCCTGACGGAAAAGGGATTGGCGGCCGAGGTGATCAATGCGGCGGTGTCAGGCGACACCAGTGCCAACGGCCTGTCGCGCCTTGACTGGTCGACCCCGGACAAGGTCGATCTCGTGGTGCTGGAGCTGGGTGCCAATGACGCACTCCAAGGCCTGCCCGTCGACCAAACCAAGGCCAACCTTGCCGCCATGATCGAAAAATTCCGCGCCAAAAGAGCCAAGGTCGCCCTGATGGGCATGAAAGCCCCACCCAATATGGGCCAGAGCTTTGTCTCTTCCTTCGATGCGATCTATCCTGCACTCGCCAAGGATATGAATGTTCCTTTGCTGCCCTTTTTCCTTGAAGGCGTTGCCGGTGATCCCTCTCTCAACCTTGCTGACGGCATCCACCCCAATCCCCAAGGCATTGAAATCATCGTCAGCAATGTTGCGCCTTTCATCCTTGACATAGTAAAAGACCTGAACTGATCAGGCCTGCATCACGCTCTGATCCCCCGAATGCAAGATTTTCATGTCCCGCACCACCCCGCCTGACTTTCGCGGGACAGACACCACACCGTTGGAAGTCCGACAATCCCGGACCCATTCGCCAGAATATGAATTGGATGCCTTTATGGAAATGAGAAAACTCGGTCGCACCGACCTTGACGTCAGTTGTTTGTGCCTTGGCACCATGACCTGGGGTGAACAAAACACCCAGGCCGAAGGCTTCGAACAAATGGATTATGCCACGGAAAATGGCATCAACTTCTTTGACACCGCAGAACTCTATGCCATTCCGCCAAAACCTGAAACCCAGGGCAGAACCGAAGAAATTATCGGCAACTGGATGCAGGAAAAGGGCAACCGCGACGAGATCGTCATCGCCTCCAAAGTCATTGGACGCAGTGGCATGACCTGGTTCCGCGAGGATGGCTCTGCAGGCCAGCTAAACCGCGCCCAGATCAACGAAGCCGTCAATGCGAGCCTGAAGCGGCTCAAAACCGACTATATCGACCTCTACCAGATCCATTGGCCAGACCGGAACGTCACCCAGTTTGGTGCCAACCCGATTGTCTATGCCCATCCGGACCCGGCAGAAGACGAAAACTCCATCGCCGAAATTCTCGATGCGATGAATGATCTGGTCAAGGCGGGCAAGATCCGCCATCTGGGCCTGTCCAACGAAAGCGGCTGGGGCACCATGCGCTTTGTGACCGAATCCGAAGCCGGCAAAGGCCCGCGCGTCGTCTCGGTTCAGAATGCCTATAACCTGTTAAACCGCACCTTCGAGGTCAATATGGCCGAAATCGCCATGCGCGAGAATATCGGCCTGCTGCCATATTCGGTGCTCGGACAGGGCTTTATCACCGGCAAATATCTCGATGGCAAACGTCCTCACGGTGCGCGAACAACCCTGTTTGATCGCCAGCAACGCTACACCACACCGGGCTCTGAACCAGCCATTCGCGGCTATCTCAAAGTGGCCGAGGACTTCAATGTCGACATTGCGCAATTGTCCATCGCTTTTGCCACCTCACGCCCCTTTGTCACCTCGACCATCCTTGGCGCAACCACGCTTGATCAGCTCAAGACTGACATTGCCGCCCACGACATGGTAATCACCGAGGAGATGGAAGCCGCCATCAATGCGGTCCATATGGTCCACGCCAATCCTTGCCCGTAAGCGGGCATAAAAGCGCTAAAAACAGCCAAGGGCCGCCCCGCTACAGTGAGGCGGCCCTTTTCTTTTCTCCACTGCCGCATATGGCAAAGGAATGGCTGAACAAGCTTTTACGGCAACGTCACATTTTTTGCGTTATTCTCATCACGTGACAGATCTGAAGTGATTCGAGCGACATTTGCATCAGACTATCAAACGCTTATGTGCCAATCATTTCGTCTGGAACACTGTCTTCCGGTCACGCCGACACAAACGTCGTGCCCCCACATCCTGCACGGGAGCGAAATGATGCCACGCTTGTTTGCCGGTTTGGAAATCCCCCCTTCGATCAGCAATCTGCTGTCTTTGCAAAAGGGTGGCCTCTATGGCGCCCGCTGGGTGGATCAGTCCAACTATCACATCACACTGCGTTTCATGGGCGATGTTGATTATGCGCTTGCCAATGAAATTGTCTTCCAGATGTCCCAGATTCAATTTCCCGAATTCGATCTCGCCCTGCGCGGCTTTGGTGCCTTTGGATCGAAAAAACCCCATTCAGTCTTTGCAGCGGTACAGAATAGCGAGGATCTCTATCTGCTCCACCGTGAGCTGGAACGGCGGATGAACAAGATCGGCCTGAAGCCGGACAAGCATGATTACACGCCTCACGTCACTCTCGCCCGACTGAACAAAAATGCAGAAGCAATCGACGTTGCCAATTATCTGGCAATGCGAGGCGATTTCCGCACCGAACAATTCAGTGTGCCGCGCTTCGTGCTTTATTCCGCCAAGGACAGCATAGGCGGCGGGCCCTATGTGATCGAGGAAAGCTTCGACCTCTTATGAAGTCCTGATAGCTGGACGCTCATCGACAGCGGGCGAGGAGAACGTCGCTTGCCCGGTCGATCATGCGGTAAACCTCCTCAAAACCGCGATCACCACCGAAATAGGGGTCGGGCACCTCATCAAATCCCAGATCGGCAGCAACCCCACAATAATCCAGATAGAGCGCCAGCTCTGCGGTCCCGTCGCGGGGTTGAATGGCTATGAGATCCGCCAGATTGTCCTGATCCATCGCCAGGATCAGCTCAAAATCGTAAAAATCCTGCCGCCTCACCTTGCGCGCCCGCAAATCGTCCATCTCCACCCCATGTTGCCTGGCAACGCCAACCGAGCGCCGATCCGGCGGATTGCCCACATGCCATGGCCCGGTGCCACAACTGTCGAGCCGAACCTGCCGCTCAAGCCCCGCCTCGCGCAGCTTGTGACGCATCACCCCTTCGGCCAAAGGAGAGCGACAAATATTGCCCAAACAGACAAACAGAATGGATTGGATGCCATGCGCCATGCTGGTCAGCCCCGCTTTGTTATGGTCATAGCCTGAGCGTGAGTGGCTCACTTGATCAGGGTCGTTACGTCCCAATCTAGCTCTGCAAAAGCATCGCCGCAACAGGGGCAAGATGTGAATGGGAAAGCGTGGAGCTTCACCAAAGAAAAACCGTTTGAATATCATACGCTTTTGCTCGAAAGCATTTGATTTTTTCCATTTGACTTTCGACTTCTTTAATTATTTTCTTATAACTTTGCTCCGTACATGACGGAGAAAACGATGGCATATTATATCGGTGATAGAGATCTGGAAAAACACCTGCTCACCTTTCTGATGGAATCGTCCCATCAAGGCATGTCGCTGGTCAGCAGCTCGATGGAAGTCTTATTCATCAACAAGGCAGCCTGCCATATGCTTGGATTGAGCGCCGATATGGTCAAGGAAAATCCGTCCCTTGAATTTCTAATGCGCTATCTTGCCGAACGAGGCGTCTATGGCCCCGGTGACCCGGAAATTCTGGTCAGCGAAGTGCTTGAATCTGCGTGGAATTTTAAAACCACCGATATGGAACGCGAACAACCGGACGGACGCATCATCCGCATGCAGCGAACGCCCCTGGGACAGTCCGGCTTCGTCACCATCTATAGCGACGTTACCGATCAGCGCACCTATGAAGCCAATCTTGAAGCCACGCAGTATGAGCTGGAAGTGAAGCTTGAGCATAGCCTCGACGAAGTCAATTATCACCGTGATCTTCTGGTCAATGCCATGGATTCGATCAATGATGGCCTGATCGTTTTTGACGAAAATGATCATCTGGTGTTGGCCAACAAACGCATGCAGGACCTCTACCCCTCGCTGCGCCGTCATCTTTTGCACCATTCCCACATCGACAGCATCGAAGGTTTCAGCATCCCCGATGCCCCACGCCCCGAGGAGGATGCAGAGAACCTGTATTTCAGCAGTGAGCACAAGCTGCATGACGACAAGTGGTACCGCATCAACCATTCCCCCACCGTCAATGGTGGACGCATTGCGGTCTTTTCCGATGTCTCGGTCTACAAGGATCAGACCATCAAACTGCAGGACCATACCAACCAACTGGTCAAATTGCTGCAAAAGGAAATCACGCTCTCGGAAACCCAACGCGAATTCGTCTCAATGGCCTCCCACGAATTCAAGACCCCGCTCGCCATCATCGACAGCAATGCCCAGCGCATTCAGCGCAAGATCGGTCAACTGCCGGATGACCGTCTGCGCGAACGCATCGGCAATATCCGTGACTCCGTGCAACGCATGCAATATCTGATCAACCGCTTCATGGATTTCTCGACCGATGAAATCACCGGCATGAAAGCCGATCCCAAGCGACAGCCATTTCGCGGGGCGTTGGAGAAATTGTGCATGTCCCATCTGGAAATGGGTGAGGATTGCAACATTGTCTGGGATCTCGATGTCCTGCCGCAATTCGCCCATTTCGACCAGAATTTACTTGATCAATGCGTCAGCAACATCCTGTCAAATGCCATCAAATATTCCGAACCACTGGCCCCGATCAAGGTGACCGGCGAACGCAATGAGCGCTATCTGAAAATCCGGGTTGAGGATCATGGCGTTGGCATTCCCAAAGGGGAAATGTCCAAAATCTTCAACAAATATTTTCGCGCCTCAACCTCCAGCGGCATTGCAGGCACCGGTATCGGCCTCAATTTCGCACAGATGGCATTAAAGGAGCATGGCGGTCATATCGAGGTTGACTCCGAAGTCGGCGTCGGCTCCTGCTTCACAATTTTCCTGCCAGCTAAACTGGCTGTCGATGAACAAGAAGAAGACACTGTCCCGGCTCGGGCCGTATCCTGACGGAGAAAGACAATGACGGCGAGAATTTTGTGCGTCGAAGACGAAGCATTGCTACTTGATGATATTGTAGAAGAACTGCAGGAAGCGGGCTATGACACCCTGAAGGCGCACAATGGCAAGGAAGCCATTGAAATCCTCAAGCACGAAACCGTTGACCTCATACTCTGCGACATCATGATGCCGCTGATCGATGGTCTGACCACGCTCAAGCTTGTGCGCGAACGCCTGCCACAGCATAATGAGGTGCCGTTCATTTTTCTCACGGCCAAGGCAACCCGCGAAGACATTCTTGCTGGCAAGCGTATGGGTGTCGATGACTATCTCACCAAACCCATCGATTATGATCTGCTGCATGCCACCGTCAAAGCCCGCCTGGATCAGGTGTATCGATTCCGTAACACCAATGAAGAACGCCTCAAGCGCATCTATAATGCGCTCAAGGAAAAACAAAGCGACCAAGCGCCTTTGTCTGTCTCGCTTGTGGCCAAATCCCATTCCTATGTCGCCCCGATCGAGCAGGGCCTGAAAGAAGTGGGCTGCATGGTCGAATTCATTCAGGAAGAGCATCTGTCAAAACGCAAAGATGCGGTGGAGAAAAATGACCTTTGCTTCCTGCTCTATAGCAAGGTGGTGCATTTCTATCTGTCCGGCCTGATCAATGCCCCCAAAACCTATGGTCGCGGCAAGATGGTCCTGTTGTGCAACGACAAGGTGGATGCCGAGTTAAAAAAAGCCTTGGTAGACATGGGTATTGGCCGGACAATCGACTATCCCTTCCCACCGGTCCAGATTTTCAAGATCATCATGTCGGCGATGCAACAAAAATAGCGCGTGATCAGCCCACCTTGCCCATGCTCAATCCGGTTGGGACAGGCCCCGTCAGAGGGCTTGATCCATTAGACCAATGTAGCATATGGTCCATTTACAACGGCGTCCGAGCCGAAATGACATTTCCTTATCGATCAGAACCATGACGCATGGCCGCAACAGTCCGATATCATGACCAGAGCGGCTCGCTTGAGGGTGGGGCATCATCATGAAAAACAAACTGCAACTTATTACCTATGTGGATCGCCTGAGCGGTGGCGGGATCGCCGACCTTGACAATCTGCTCAATGGTCCCTTAGCAGATTTGTTCGGCACAGTGCATCTGTTGCCTTTCTTCGACCCCTATGACGGGGCAGATGCGGGCTTTGACCCCAAGGATCACACACTCGTTGATCCACGACTTGGCACTTGGGACGATGTCCGCCAGCTGTCCCGGAGCCACGACATCATGGCCGATTTGATCGTCAATCACGTTTCGGCAGAAGGCGCAGCCTTTCAGGATTTCATCGAGAAGGGCAATGCCTCCGACTATGCGGACCTGTTTCTCAGTTACGCCTCGGTCTTTCCCGAAGGGGCCACCGAGCAGGACCTGATGGCGATCTACCGTCCCCGCCCCGGCCTGCCTTTTACCTATGTGACCCTGAAGGACGGCTCCAAGCGCCTGATCTGGACGACCTTCACTGCCAACCAGATCGACATTGATGTCCATAGTGCAAAAGGCGAGGCCTATCTTGAGCAGATCCTCGACACATTCGCAGCTTCTGGCGTCACCGCCATCCGGCTGGATGCGGCGGGCTATGCCGTCAAGAAGCCGGGCACCAGTTGCTTCATGATCCCCGAAACCTATGATTTCCTCGAAACCCTGAGCAGCAAGGCCAAGGCGCGCGGCATGGAAGTTCTGGTCGAGATCCATAGCTATTATCAGGATCAGATCGCCATCGCCCAGAAGGTCGACCGGGTCTATGACTTTGCCCTGCCGCCCCTGCTGCTCCATGCGCTCTTTACCGGTGAGGCCAATCCGCTTGCAAACTGGTTAAAAGTCAGCCCGCGGAACGCGATGACCGTGCTCGACACCCATGACGGCATCGGCGTGATTGATGTTGGTGCAGCGTCCGATGGACGCCCCGGTCTGCTTGAACCCCATGCCATTGATCAACTGGTTGAGACCATGCACGAACGCAGCGGCGACACGTCACGCAAGGCCACCGGTGCGGCTGCATCCAATCTCGATCTCTATCAGGTCAATTCCACCTATTTCGATGCTCTTGGTCGACGCGATCAGGACTATCTGATCGCCCGCGCTGTGCAATTCTTCGCTCCCGGCATCCCGCAAGTCTATTATGTCGGACTGCTCGGGTCCGAAAATGACATGGACCTGCTCGCCCGTACCAAGGTTGGCCGTGATATCAATCGCCATTATTTTGCCAAAGGCGAAGTGGTCCATGCGATGGACAGCCCCATGGTCCGCGCTCTGGTAGAGCTGATCCGCTTCCGCAATGACCACCCGGCCTTTGATGGCGTCTTCTCACTGGACCAGCCCGAGCCATCAAAATTGATATTGAGCTGGAAGAATGACGAGGCCAGCGCCAGCCTGAGCGTCGATTTTGCGGCCCTCAAGGCTCATATCCATCATACTGCCAAAGGCGAAGAAGGCATTTTGGTCATCGCGCCGAAAGCTTCCTGATCGACCGAGAAAACAGCCTGTCCTCAATGGCTAGGTCCGCCCGCAACAAAAAGCGGGCGGGCCGCCCTTCCATCCATCAAGGCTATTTGGCGGAAAACGATCAAAACGAAACAGCTTCAATCAACCAGAGCGTGGTCAGACCGATCTCTGAGGGAACCTCTTCGCGCTTGATGCTCCGAATTTGTGACTTTCCTGCCCGTCATCTCCCGCCTGATATCCAATGTCATTCCAAGGTTCAGACGAGGATTTTCTGTTTGCTAACGACAGAAGGTCGCACCTATCTCTATGAAGTAACGGTATAATTGGGGTTTATCGCGACGCCCGCCTTATCCACCTGACAGCCAGACCTGCACTGCGCCCTGCCTCAAATCCTGCCCAATTTCTCCGTCAATCGCCAATTCCAAAAAACAACATCTTTTGAGCGTAATTGTCATTTCATGTTTGTTTTATGGAATTATTATGACATTTTTTGTGAGAAATGACCATTTATAAGTATTTTTACTGATAGTCTATGATCGTTTATCGCCGTAGTGTTGCCTCTGACAGAAACCGCTTGGCAGGTCTATGCGCATTGGGAGGTGCCTGACCATCTGGCCACTCATCGTCGCCTGCCAGGATTGTGGAGGAACCCTATGTCCGCAGAAAGACCATGCATCGGTGTCGTCGCACTGGGCCGACCAACCTTCGACGTGCCCTTTGCGCAAGAGATTCTGGCCAAAGCCTGGGCATCCCTGGAAAGCCTCGATGCCGATCTCATCGGCAAGCCGGAGCTTCTGTTTGATGCCGACGCAGTCCTCAATGCCCTGCCTGCGCTCAAGGCGCAAAAGCTCGACATGTTGCTCCTGCTGCAGGTGACCTTCACTGACGCAACCATGACCGTTGAGCTGGGCAAACAGATCGGTGCGCCACTGGTCATGTGGTCCTTTCCCGAAGCCCGGACCGGCGGACGCCTAAGGCTCAATTCCTTCTGTGGGGTCAACCTCGCCAGCCATGCCTTGAGTCGCAACAACCTCACCATCGACTATATCCATGCAGACGCCGACAACCCCAAAGCCATCGAGGAAATCGCCCTGTTGGCCAAGGCAGGCGCTATTGTCCACGAATTGCAGGGCGCCAAGCTGAAGCTGGTCGGTGAGCATCCCGATGGGTTTGATGCCTGCAACTTCAATGAGCGCGAGCTTCAAGCCCGCTTTGGCATCGATGTCGACCGCATCGGCATCAGCGACTTCATCAATGAAGTCAAAATCCTGCCTGACGAAGTCGCCAACGCCCCCTATGAACGCCGCAAGGCCCAGTTCCCCAATCTGGGCGAACTCGACCAGGAGGCCACCCGCAAGACCCTCAAGGTCTATTCCAAACTGCGCACGGAAGCCGACGAGAAAGGCTATAAGGGCATTGCAGTGCGCTGTTGGCCGGACTTTTTCATCGAATATGGCTGCGCGGCCTGCGGAGCATTGGCTTTGCTCAATGAAGACCACACCCCGGCGGGCTGTGAAGCGGACATGATGGGGGTTGTCACCTCCCTCACCCTGCAACAAGCCTCTGGCGGCTCGGTCTTCAACACCGATCTGGTCGACGTCAACACCGAGGATGACACCATCGTCTTCTGGCATTGCGGACAGGCTCCGATTGACATGGCCGACAAAGATCAGACCATTCAGGGCACCATCCATTCCAACCGCAAAATGCCGCTTCTCTCCGAATTCGCCCTCAAGCCGGGCCGCATAACCATGGCACGATTCTCCCAGGGCCACGGCAAGCTGCGGCTGATCCTCGCCGGAGCCGAGATGATCAAGGCGCCCCTTGCCTTTTCCGGGACCGCTGGCACCGCCAAGCCGGATGTGCCGGTCAAGACGTTTCTTGACCGGATGATCAATGAGGGGCTGGAGCACCACACGGCGCTCACCTATGGCGACCACCGCCCCATCATGCGTGCCATCGCCAAACGCCTTGGCATTGAGGTCGTCGAATTGACCTGACCAACAGGGCAAAGCCTTCGGACGGGCGACCCCGCCCATTCGCTTATGTCAAACGGCATGCTTGAAAAGGGATAGCACCATGCTTGCAGCGCTCGAAAAGGGTCTTAACAGGATCAACAGCCCCATCGGCAAACTGGGCAGCTGGATTGGCGGATCAATGCTGGTCATCATGACCGTCATTGTGCTGCTGCAAATCCTGTTCCGCTATGTCCTCAACACCCCCCTTAGCTGGACCGACGAAGCCTCCCGCTTCCTGATGATCTATATGGTCTATCTCTGCTTGCCGATCATCTATCTGCAGGACAAGAATATTGCCATGACCTTCCTGCTTGATGCGCTGGAAAACACGCGGGTCAAGCATCTGCTGATGATCCTGATCCACTGCCTCGCGATCCTCACCTTTCTTATCTGGATCAAGTTTGGCTATGACTTCTTTGCCCGCGGCTCAAGCCGCGCCGATAGCCTGCCGATCACCATGAATGTCATCTATATCGCCCCCCCTTTGCTGATGGGAATCACCCTCTTGTCTGCTTTGCAGAAAATCGTGACAGAGCTGCGCCTGTTCCTTCATTTCAAACCCGCCGACCAACAGCCACAGGCTTGATTGATCCAGAAAGCTAAAGGACGAACATCATGGTCTCCCCTATCTTTGCGGTCTATTTCCTGGCCTTCCTGTTGATCGGTCTGCCGGTTCTGTTTGCGCTCGGCCTATCCCCGGCCATCGCCCTGTTCCAGGCCGACAAAGTGTTATTCATGAACATGCTCTACCAGCGTCTCTATGCTGGTCTGGACGTGTTCCTACTGCTCGCCCTGCCCTTCTTCATGCTGGCAGGCGAATTCATGGTCAATGGCGGCATCACCACCCGCATCATCACCTTCTCCCAGACCATGGTGCAGCATTTCCGCGGCGGTCTTGGCCATGTAGTGATCATCGCGGCCACTCTGTTCGGCGCCCTGACCGGGTCTTCCGTTGCCGCCACCTCGGCCATCGGCAACATGATGATCCCGGAAATGGAGCGCTACAAATATGACCGCACCTATGCGGCGGCCATTACGGCGGCAGCGACGGTTCTAGGCACCATCATCCCGCCAAGCGGCATCATGCTGATCTATGCCTTCGTGATGAACACATCGGTTGCAGCGATGTTCATGTCCGGCATCGTGCCAGGCCTGATCCTCTGCTTCGCACTGATGCTGGTCAATCGCTGGCAGATCAAGAAATATCCTGCCGTTGAGCAATTCGAACGGGCCTCCCGCCCGGAACGCTCCGCAGCCTTCAAGGCAGCCATCCTGCCGCTGCTGACCCCGGTCATCATTCTGGGCGGCATCTATGGTGGCATTTTCACACCGACCGAAGCGGCCGCCATCGCCGTGTTCTATGCCTTTGTGCTATCGATCTTCATCATGCGCCTGCTCAAGCTCAAGGACGTCTTCCCGATGTTCGTGCGCATCGCCATCAATGCCGCTGCGATCCTGATCATCGTCGCCGCAGCCAGTGGCTTTGCCTCCGCCATCAGCCTGTCGGGCATTGCCAAGGTCATTACCAGCTTCTTTTATTCGATCACCAAGGATCCTCTGATCCTGTTCTTCATCATGAATATCTTCCTGTTCATCGTCGGCATGTTCATCGATGCGGGACCGGCCATCCTGATCTTCGCCCCGATTCTTGCACCAATCATGACAGCCGTTGGCGTCGATCCGGTCCATTTCGGCGTCGTCATGGTGGTCAACCTTTCCATCGGACTGGCAACCCCACCCATGGGCCTTGTTCTGTTCGTCGCTTCCGGCGTGTCCGGTGTACCGCTTCAGAAGATCTCCAGAGCGATCATTCCGTTCTTGCTCGCAGAATTCCTGGTGATCTTTCTGATTTCGTTCTTCCCGTCCCTCGTTATTGGCCTGCCCAAGCTGCTGGGCATGATGTAGGGCGCGGAAATCCTGGAGGAGGCTGGCGTCAACCAACCATCAACGCCAGCGTGATTTTACCATTGGAGGTAAAGATGAAACTTAAGAAACTGGGTCTTGCGCTTCTCGCCGCTGGCTTCATGGCCGGGACCGCACAGGCTGCTGAATACAAGCTCACCGTGCCCCATGTGTCCAACACGGACAGCTACAACCATCAGTCCTTGCTGGTCTTCAAGAATTTTGTCGAAAACCACTCCAATGGTGCCATCGAAGTTGAAATCTTCCCCGGTGGCCAGCTGTGCGGCAATGCCCGCGAATGTCTCTCCGGCGTTCAGTCCGGTATCTTCGACTATTTCCAGACCACCATTGCCGAGTTGGCCAACTTCTGGGCCCCTGCCGGTGGCTTTGACCTGCCTTACTTGCTGCGCGATGACCGTGTTGCCGAATGCGTCTATGACAATGAAGACTTTCTCGCCGACATTCGCAAGAATGTGCTCGACGCAACACAAAATGTCCGCCTGATGATGGTCTCCAACTCTGGCGGCTGGCGCAACTTTGCCACCACCAACAAGCAGATCAAATCCCCGGCTGACGTGGCTGGCCTGAAAATCCGCACCGTGCCTGCGCCAATCCAGCAGGAATTGGTCAAGGCCCTTGGCGGCGCCCCAACCCCGATCGCATGGCCGGAAGTTTACACCGCCCTGTCCACCGGCGTTGTTGACGGCACCAAAAACGGCATCGTCGATATCACCACCATGAAGTTCGAGGAGAGCCTCAATTATCTGGTGCTTGACGGCCATGCCTATATGGGCGGCGTCTGGGTGATGAACAATGACCGCTTCGAAAGCTTCCCCGATGAGCTGAAACGCGTCATCATTGATGGGGTCGCCGCTCAGAACCAGTTCCTGCGCGTCTATCCAAAATGGAAAGAATTCGACGCCTACGCCACCTTCCGCAAGGCTGGCGGCACCATCTACACCCCAAGTGCAGCCGAGAAGAAAGCCTTCCAGGACGCCACCGCTCCGGTCAAGGACTATTATCTCAAGACCGCCGGCGATGACGGCAAGGCTTGGCTTGATCGCTTTGAGAAAGAAATCAAGGCCTGCGAAGCCAAGCTCGACGCAGACTTCGAAGCCGCATCCAAATAAGCTTCACGCAAGCAAAGAGATCAGGGGGCGGTACAACCGCCCCCTTTTCGCAACGGCCCCCGGCAAGAAACGGCCTCGTCCCCGTTCAACCGCGGCCTTCCCAAGGCTTCCTTAATGCCCCCTTCCAGCGCAGTGGATCCAGTCCCATGAAACTCGATCGATCAGAAACAGGCTTTCTTCTTTCCCACAAAGGCAAGGCTTTGCTGCGCCACAGTCTGGAGACCCCCGCTCTCTATCTGGGCGAAGGCGATCCGACCTTTGACATGTATCGCGGCAATTTCGATATTTCCGATTATGTGATAGAGCGCATCGCCATGCGCCATTTCGTGATCGAAGAGCAGGATGGTGCGATCCAGATCCAGTTCATCCTCGCCCATGAGCCGGTCATCACGCTGTTGGCCGAGGAAACCAAAGAAGGCCGCCTGAAAATCTCCTTCAGGGACGCCAAAGACAGCTTCAACCGCTTTTGGCTGCGCCTGCCCGCCAGATCCGATGAAAAGATCTATGGCTGCGGCGAGCAACTCACCTATCTCAATCTGCGCGGCCACAATTTCCCTCTCTGGACATCCGAGCCCGGCGTTGGTCGCAACAAGAACACCTATGTCACATGGCAGGCAAACGTGAAGGACCGCGCGGGCGGCGACTATTACAACACCAACTATCCGCAACCAACCTTTGTCTCGTCAGAGAAATATTTCGTTCATCTGGAAACCACCGCCTACGCGGATTTTGACTTCCGGGCTGAAGATTTCCATGAGCTGCAAAGCTGGAACATCCCCGACTATCTGCTCTTTGATGCAGCTGACAGCTTCCCCGCCCTCATTCGCAGCATAACCGGTGTCTTTGGCACCCAGCCAGAACTGCCCGACTGGGTGCTTGACGGGGTCATTCTCGGCATTCAGGGCGGCACCGACATCACTATCGAGAAGATCAAACGCGCGCGCGCCGCTGGCGTCAAGGTATCCGGAGCCTGGTGTCAGGATTGGCAGGGCATCAAGATGACCAGCTTCGGCAAACGCCTGCAATGGGACTGGCAATGGAATCCCGACCTCTATCCCGGCCTTGACACCGAAATCCACGCACTCAAAAAGGACGGCATCCGCTTCCTTGGCTATATCAATCCTTATGTGCTTGAGGATTTCCCGCTCTATCGCGACGCCGAAGCCAAGGGTTATCTCGCCACCCGTGAGGATGGCAGCAAGTATGTGGTGGATTTTGGTGAGTTTTACTGCGGTGTTGTCGACTTCACCAATCCCGATGCCTGCGAGTGGTACAAGGGCGTCATCAAGACCAACATGATCGACTTCGGCCTGTCGGGCTGGATGGCCGACTTTGGCGAATATCTGCCCACCGATTGTGCCCTGTCAAACGGTGTTTCCGCCGAAATCGAACACAACAACTGGCCGACGCGCTGGGCCAAGATCAACCATGATGCCATCAAGGAAGCGGGCAAGACCGACGATATCCTGTTCTTCATGCGCGCGGGCTATACAGGCATCCAGCTTTATTGCCATGCCCTTTGGGGTGGCGATCAATGCGTCAACTGGAATATCGATGACGGCATCCCCTCCGTCGTCAATGGAGCACTATCCTCAGGCCTGCTGGGCAACGGCATCCATCATTCCGACATTGGCGGCTATACCACACTTCACGGCATGAAACGCGACCGCGAATTGTTCATGCGATGGGCAGAAATGGCCGCCTTCACCCCGATCATGCGCAGCCATGAGGGCAACCGCCCGGCAGACAATCACCAATTTGACAGCGACAGTGAGACACTTGCCCATCTCGCTGTCATGACCCGGATCTTCACCCACTTAAAGCCTTATATCAAAGCAGCTCTGAAGGAAAATACGCTCACTGGCATGCCCGTCCAGCGGCCCCTTTTCGTCCATTATGAGGACGACGCCGAATCCTATGAGGTCATGTATCAATATCTGTTTGGCCGCGATTGCCTCGTCGCCCCGGTTTATGAACAAGGGGCCACCACACGCAAACTCTATCTGCCGCCCGACCAATGGATCCACCTGTGGACCAATGACCATTATCAAGGCGGTTGGATCGAGGTTGACGCTCCCCTTGGTCAACCTGCGGTCTTCTATCGCGCCAGCAGCGCCGACGCGGTTCTGTTCAACAAGATCCCCGACATTGCCAACGACGTGGCATGATGTCCTTAAGAATCAATCGCCAATGAAAAAGCCCTGCGGGATCACCAGTCACGCAGGGCTTTTTTGCTATGGGAAGCGACACAGCACCAGCTTTATACAATCCAATAGCCAAAGATCAGCGACCATAGGCAGAGCAACGTCACCGCGACAAAAAAGAAAGACCGGTTCCAGACGCGTCCGACATCCACAGTCGGGATGCCGCCAAACCGGCCAACCATCATATTGGTGGCGGTGAAGGGCGAGGTGAGACCTGTCAGCGACCATCCACACAACAAGGCCACGCCAAGCGCGCGAGGATCAAGACCATAGGCCGCAGCATCGGGCAGCATCGGAGCGACCAGCGACAGGGTGAGGATAGGATTCGATCCGATCTGCCCCATGACCGGCATGATCCAGACCAGAACAATCAGCAACAACCAGCCCGGAATGACTGTGAGGTCGATCCCCGCCTCCGCCATGACAGGCACCAGCAGCGCCGATCCAACCACACCAATATAGCCAGCGCTCATCAGCAACAGCAGATCCGAGCGAAAGGCAGGCACCTCATTATGCACATAGCTGATGAGACCTTTGCCAACAGCGAACGCATCCTTCCTCTGGATCAGCATCCAGATGATCGACAGAATCGGAACCACCACCAGCACGACGCCAACGATGCGGATGCCAAACAGGAGTTCAATGCTCAAGACCGGCACCATGATGATGATCAGCAAAGCCACCAGCGGCAACAAAACCGTCCAACGCAACTGAGAAGCTGGCCGCGGCCGTGCATCGCCTGCCGATCTTGGTTTGAAGATTGTATCCATCGCCCAACCCGTGCCAAGCAATAGCCCTGAGCTGACCAACCCCGGCATGGCAATGCCCATCCAGCTGATGCCTGGAATGGTCGCCACCGCCATCGCGGTCGAGAAGGCCATCGGCGACCAGGTCAGAGAAGAAATAAAGCCACGCTGAATGGCAAGCAACATCCGACGGGACCGCACGGCACGGACCCGTTCATCCGGTTCGCTCTTGGCACTGGTAAGTGCCAGCGTACCAAGCAACTGGATAGCCCCGAAATTGAGCAACAAGGCAAAAATCTGTGTACCGAAGGACAGCGAAATATAGCGTCGTCCCGGAGGCTGGGCGGCCAGAAAGGCACCGGATTTGCTCATAGCAGGCGATGTAGAGGCCGCATTGCGCAGGATCGTCAAGGCAGAAAAGAAAGAAACAAGAAAGCCTGTCTTGAACATCGACCCCGACAGGATGGCCTGCCAATCATCATTTTTGAAGACCAGCGCGACCGTCAGCACCAGACAAACACCGAGAAAAACATAACCACTCTTGCTGGCTCTGAGCGCCATGATGGTAACAATGATGAGAAGACTGGCAAGCAAGGGAAGAAAAACCCACTTCATCCCGGTCCATTCAAAAATGGCTTGAAGCAAAATGACAAGGACAATGATCCAGCCAAACAGGCGATCAGAGAAGCGCGCAAAATCCATCAGATTATGGTTCCTGAAACGGAAGATGGGCAACAAAAAGCAGCCGCCCTATGGGGAGGAAGGGTTAGAATAGTCCCAAACAGAACAAAATCGAAAGCCCAAAATTGTGACACTCTCCTCCCTGAAAAACGCATAGCCTTTAGCTGCGGTTGCGTGCAGAAACAAAAAACCCCGGTCACAAGGACCGGGGTTGACGGCAAAACCAATTCTAGGGAGGACACGATCAGAAATCGGAGGCCTTGCCGCTGGAACCGAACAAACGGATCTTTTCTTTGACTTTTTCCTTCATGGTCAACTCTCCGGCACCCAGAGAATCGGCCAAAACGAAATCCTTCGGATTTTCCTTCCAATAATCCTGAACTCCCAACGTGAAGGACTGGCGCAATTCGGTATCAACATTGATCTTGGCAATGCCAAGGGAGATGGCCCGCTGAACCTGCTCGTCCGGCACCCCGGACCCCCCATGCATGACCAGCGGCTTCTGGACGATTTCCTTGATTTCACCAATGCGCTCGAAGGCCAGCTTGGGCTCGCAAGTATAGATGCCATGCGCCGTGCCCATGGAAATGGCCAGATAATCAAGGCCGGTGCGACTGGAAAATTCCTGCGCTTCATCGACCGTGGTGATCATCGCGTCAGCTTCATCGACATCAATGTCATCTTCCACGCCACCGATTTTGCCAATTTCACCCTCACAACCAATGCCCAGAGCATGGGCCACATCGGCCACCGCCTTGGTGATACGGACATTTTCATCAAAGTCATACCCCGAGCCGTCAAACATCAACGACTGGAAGCCAGCGCGGGCCGCCGCCATCGTTTGTTCAAACTGGCGGCTGTGATCGATATGAATGGCCACCGGCACCGTGTGATTGGCCATGAAGGCATCAACCATTGCCTTCATTTCCTCAAGACCCATCGTGTTGATCACTTTCTGACCGATCATCACCAGGATAGGGGCCTTTTCTTCCTCCGCTCCCTTGAGGATAGCGCGCGTCGTTTCCGCATTATGCACGCTGAAAGCGCCGATGGCGTATCCCTCTTTCCATGCACGATCTAGGAGAGTCTTACCGGATATATAAGCCATTGTTTATCCTCGATTTTGGTCTCTGGATCAGGCAGCGCACAAAGCATGCACAAACACGGTCAGAGTGATTTTGAGATAGCGAGTTGATGCGCGTGTCAGCCCATCACCAGTGGCAAAACTGCCAGATAGAATGTCGGGCGAACCCGATGTTGCCCAAACCTGATTGTTGTTTTCTTGATCACAGTATAAAGAACGATGATCTTTTTCGAAAGACTTCAGCCAAAAATATGAGCGTTTAGCAACATTTCTGCACATATTTTCGAGCAAAGCTACCAAATACGGACATTTTTAATCACCAACATAACACCGATGATCAGCAGCAGAGTGTGAATGATGCCGTGATAGTTGATCTTGAATTTATGCAGCAGGTGATAGGCAAACATGCCCACACTCATTCCCACCAGAAAAGCGGGCATGGCATAAAGCACCCGTTCGACCACATAAGCGGTCAACAGCCCCTTGCTCCAGAAACCGGCAATCGCACCAACCATCTGCAACATGAAGAAAAAGACCAGCGTTGATTTGGTCTGATCCGCCGTCCAGGGCTGCATCGATGTATAGGCAATGACCGGCGGTCCCGGCTCGCCCACACTCGCCCCCAAGGCACCGGAAAAGAACCCCGTCCCGACCGTCAGCGGGGCCGAAGCCTTTGAAAAGAGGGGGGCCTTGGCAAAGAGCGAATAGAGGCTCGACAAGATCAGAACGCAGCCCATCGTGATCAGGATTGCTTCGGCAGGTAATCTTTTGAGCAGATCCGCCCCCAGAAACGACCCCGGCAAGGAACCAGCAAACAGGATCAGCCCGACACGCCACTGCACATGGTGCCGCATTTTCCAGACCAGCGGAAAGGTCACCAGCCAACCGAAAATGCCTGCAATTGGCACGGCGGCTTTCACATCCACCGCCATGGAGAGAAGCGGCACACTGACCAGGGCCAGCCCAAAGCCTGTCAGGCCTTGAGTGAAACTGCCCAGCGTGATGATCGCCGAGACGATGAGAATTTCCATCATGATGACATTGCCTGCTTTAAGGGGGACCCAAGATCGCCGTCTCATGACCACCCATTGGATGGCCATGATCCCAGAGCCTAGAACCAAGGGCCTAGCGCGTACCGAACTGATGAATGGTGCGACGCTGATAGACTGAACCCGGCCTCAACACGGTGCTTGGGAAATGGGGCTTGTTGGGCGCATCCGGATAGCCCTGAGTTTCAAGACAAAGCCCGCCAAAGGCTTCATATTTGCAGCCATTGCGCCCAAACCACGGTTTGTTCGACAATTTGAAGCCGTTATAGAACTGGATCGCTGGCTGGGTGGTCATCACCTTCATGAAACGTCCGCTGGACGGATCATAAAGGTCAGCCGCCACCCGATATTCGCCATGCTTCTGTTTGCCATGCAAAACGAAGTTGGCGTCAAAGCCACCGCCATCGACCCCTCCCATCCGATCACCAATCCGCACCGGTGCGCGGAAGTCCAGCACGCTGTCGGCCACCGCACGCACTTCCCCGGTCGGGATCATTGTCTCGGTCACCGGGGTGTAGAAATCTGCAAACAGGGTCAGTTCATGCTCCGCCACCGAGCCGCTGTCATGACCCGCCAGATTGTAGTAGCTGTGATTGACCAGATTGACGATGGTCGGCTTGTCACTCACCGCCCGGAAGTCATAATGCAACGCATTGGACTCCGTCAGACCGATCGTATGGGTCACCAGCAAGCTGCCCGGATAGCCGCTTTCCCCGTCCGGCGACACCCGATGCAGATGGATCATCACCGCATCGTCTCGCTCTTCCAGATCATAACCCCAGACATATTTGTCAAACCCCTTCGAGCCTCCATGCAAATGCTGCACGGTCGGCGGCTCGTTGGTTTCCAGCTGATAACGCCGACAGTCAATCGAGAAACGGCCATCCTCAATCCGGTTGGCAAACCGCCCGGCAATCGCCCCGAAGAAAGGATGCCCGGCAAGATATTTGTCCAGAGACTCATAACCCAACACCACATCGGCCAGAGCCCCGTCCCGGTCCGGCACTTCGATCGAGGTGACAATGCAGCCATAATTGGTGACGCGCACCACCATGCCATTGTCATTGCGCAAGGTGATGAGATCCACCACCTGGCCATCGACCTCACCATAGGTTTCCACTTGCACTTTCATGATAATCCTCCCAACTGAGACTTAATTCGCTTTGGTCGGCATATCCGACAGATCGCGTACTTGCTCAAGCAAGGCGGTCCAATCCTGACGCCCGCGACCAGCAATCCGGCTCATATTGTAAAGCTCACGGGAGGCTGCCCCCATCGGCATCGGCACCCCGACCTGATTGGCCAGATCGAGCGCAATGCCAAGATCCTTGTGAGCCAGATCAATCATGAAGGCAGGCGACAAATCGCCCTTCAGCACCTTGTTTGGCCAACTGGTGGTGAAATGCCCCTTGCCAGCAGGCGTGCCGCTCATCACCGCCATCGCCGTGTCAAAATCAAGACCGATCTTCTCGGCCAGCACAATGGCTTCCGCCGACAGGGCATTAAGGGCAATGCTCATATAATTGTTGATGATCTTGACGCGAATCCCTTTGCCCGGGCCACCCGCATCAATGGTTTCCGACCCCATCAGATCAAACAAAGGCTGCGCCCGCTCGATCTGTGCCTTGGTACCGCCCGCAAGGATCAGCAAGGTGCCCGCAATGGCATGATCTGACGTCCGACCCACCGGCGCTTCCATCATCTCGATGCCTTTTGCCGCAAGATCGGCAATCAGACCATCGGTCTCAAGCGGGTGAATGGTCGACATGTCGATCACCAGCGCGTCTTTCTTCAATGCGGCAACAACGCCCCCCTCACCCAGCAACACAGAGCGCACCAACGCCCCGTTTGGCAACATGGTGATGATAAAATCAGCTCCCTTGGCAACCGCTGCGACAGTATCACAGGCCTTCCCGCCTTTTACGGCCAACGCCGAGACGGCATCAGAGTTGATGTCATATAGATTGAGGTCATGTCCTCCCTTGATCAGATTGGCTGCCATCGCAGCGCCCATTTGACCAAGACCGATGAATCCGACTGTTGCCATTTCGAAACCTCATATTGAGCATTTTTGATCGTTATTCAACATTTGCACGATATTTTGACAAAATACAACATAATTTGGTTGTTTTATGAGTGTTTTTGGTGATAATTTCGAATGAAAGGCAACAAATATAGGTATTTGTCACTAGAAGCGATCATCAAAGACCGGACCCTGCGGCCTACAGGGTTGTTGGATCCGATCATGGACTTTGATCGCAAACGCACCCATCATCGTTCTATCCACCCTGTCAGTGGATCCGCTGTCATAGAGCTGATCATATGACCGAAAGAATGAGCGAGAATCGCCAACACCAGCCACCAAAGAGCCTCTCATGACCGTCGCATGCGTTGGAATCACCGTCCTAGATCGAATTTTCCGGGTCGATCACTTGCCAAAATCCGGCGGAAAATATGTCGCCCGTGACTATTTCGAAGTCGGCGGCGGGCCTGCCGCCACCGCAGCGGTTGCCATAGCCAAGCTGGGCATGGCGGTCGATTATGTTGGCCGGGTTGGCAATGATGATGTCGCCGCCTCGATGATCCGCGAACTAGGCCACTATGGGGTTGGCACCCGCCATATTCGCACCATACAAGAGGCAAAATCGTCCTTTTCCGCCATTTTGGTCGATGACGAAGGCGAGAGAATGATCATCAATTATCAAGATACGGCACTCAACCGTGATGCGGAGTGGCTCAAAGAGATCAATTTCGCGCAGTATGAATCCATCCTGTGTGACGTGCGCTGGCCAGCAGGAGCCAAACACGCTCTGGAGCAAGCCAAACAATTGCAAAAACAAAGTGTTCTTGACGCGGACATCACCCCCCAAGACATCACGGACCTGGTGGCACTGGCCGACCATGTGGCATTTTCCGAACCGGGTTTGGCGAAATTCTCACAAGTTGATGACCCGATTGACGGATTGCGCGTTGCCCAAACGAAAACAAATGGTAAGGTCTATGTCACCGTTGGATCGCAAGGCTGCTATTGGCTGGAGGGTGACATGCTCCACCATCAGCCCGGTTTCAAGGTCGATGTGAAAGACACCACCGGTGCAGGCGATGTCTTTCATGGCGCCTTTGCCTTTGCGCTCGCCAAAGGCATGGCAATAAAGGACATTGTCGCCTTTGCCAGCGCGGTCGCTGCCCTCAAATGCACGCGGTTGGGCGGGCGCGATGGCGTCCCCGATCTTGCCACCATTGAGGCCTTCCTTGCCGCCAACGGCTGATCGCCTGCCCCATCCCGGCTTCAATTCCAGCCGGACCAGGCAACACGGATCTGGATGAACAAGAAGGCCAAAGACCCATGCCAAATGCCGTCATCGTAGGCAACCCCCGCCACGACACCCTGCTCAAGGAAGTCAACGACAAGGGCTATGTGAGCGTTGAGGAACTGACCGAGCTGCTGGATGTGTCTGCCCAGACCATCCGCCGCGACATCAAGAAACTCAGCGATCAGAAGCTGCTGATTCGCCATCATGGCGGCGCGGCGCGCAACTCCTCGGTGGTCAATCTCGATTATGCCGTCCGACAGGTCTCTGAAACCGAAGAAAAGGAAGCCATCGCCAAGGCTTTGGTCGCCCAGATCCCGGACAATAGCTCGGTCTTTCTGGCCATCGGCACCACCACCGAAATCATCGCCCGCCACCTGTTGCAGCATTCCGGCCTTCAGGTCATCACCAACAGCATGCGGGTTGCCAATGTGCTCTATCAGAAGCAGGACTTCAATGTGATGGTGCCCGGCGGCAAACTGCGCAGCACCAATGGCGGCATCATTGGCTCGACAGCGCTGGAATTCATCAACCATTTCCGGGTTGACTATCTCGTTGCCAGTTGTGGGTCCATCGATGCGGACGGCACGCTGCTTGATTATGAATTCAATGAAGTCATCATGGTCCAGAGCATGATGAAGACCGCCCGCAACATTTTCATTGCCGCTGATTCCACCAAATTCAACACCACTGCGACGGTGGAGCTTGGCCATATCCGCACCGTCTCGGCACTGTTCACCGATGCCAATCCCCCCTCAGACATCAAAATGCAGCTCGACCAGCACGGAGCAAAGCTGTTTGTCGTCTAGGATGGATGGCTCCGGGCAGCTCTAGGTGGCGGGGGCCGAACCCCCGGCCCGCAGCCAGTTGCCCAGAACATGACCATTGAGCGCCATGATCGCGCCCAATGCCATTGGCGCAAACAAAGCCTCTTCCTGAAAGACCCCATTCACCAGAATGATCAACAGGCAGAAGCTCAACACCGAATGCAGCATGACGCGCGACTGAAGCGACAGCTTGTAGGTCTGTACGGCCACCCAGCCATAGCACCCCATCAGCAAAAATCCGGCAAAACCCATTTGCCGCATCAACACCCCGACCGCACTTTCAAGAGCAAAGGGCGTCCGCCCCGCCGCCTGATAGGCGGGCCAGTCAAGCTTGCTGAAATCGGTCGTGAAGTTGCCCCCGTCTCCAAGGCCACGGCCAAACGGGTTGGAGAGGAAATCATGCACGCCCCCCATAAAGCCAAGCACGTGGAAGTCGCCAATATCGAGCCCGACCTTGACCCCGAGCACCAAGTAAACAATCAGCACCAACGACAAAGAGGCCATGGCAACCATCGCCCCGAACAACCAGCGCGCAAAGGCTGCACAGCAGGCCAGCAACACCATAATCAGCGCACCCTTGGCGCTCGATAACAGCATCAGAGGAAACAGAAGCAGGAACCACCAGGGCCGACCGGTAAAGATCATCACCAAAGACAGCATTGACAGAAGATAGGAGTAGGAAATGGCGTGATTGTTCGGCCCGCTCATCCGCAGAATGGTAAAGCCATTCTCCCCCAACAGCGGCGTATTGAGAAAATGCACCCGCATGGAATCGAAAATATCCGTCATCACGATGCCCTGTCGGGCAACCACCGCATCCCATACCAGATTGAGCCGATCCTGCATGGTGCCAAACGCCCACAATGTCCAGCCATTGGTAAGGTCCATCCAGAGAGGCCGATCAATCGCTTCGATCAAACCCAGCCCGACAATGATGCCGGTCAGGGCAACAAAATGATCGCCGAGCCGGGTCGGGGCTTTGAGGCTGACCAGAAAAAAGGTCTGAAACAGAGCGAAAGGTGCAATGATATTGCGCAGATAAATCACCGCGCCGGTGGGATTCTTGGCCATACCGATGATCAAATAGAAACCGATCAGGCAAAAGGCAATGAAGCCCACCCCCATGATCCGGTTGGTCTCGCGATCATGATCCCGCCATGTCAAAGCATAGCGCCCAAACAGCCAAAGCCAGACAATAATCATTGTCAGAAAATTGTAGCCACGGACGAAATTATAATCGTTGGCACTGGTAAGGAAGTCGGAAAAGAGCGAGACAAAGAAATTCTGAAAAATCAGCGTGAAGAGCACCACAAATGGCGCAGCCGGGGTCAAATAGACCGCAACCATGCTGGCAAGGGTGATCTGGGCGACAACCGCCAGCGGCATGCTGACAAAGTGTGTTGCCACCGGCAAGGCCGTGACAACAATCGCCAACACGAACACCAGCACCGTATAAAGGACGCGCATCGACAAACTTGATGCAGGATCAAGCAGACGCTGGCTGCCCTCTGCAAGAGAAGCACCCTGCCAGGGCTGAAATGCGGAATAGTCTGTCATTGCTCAACTTCATCAATACACACCCTTCCCTTCTATCGCATCGCCCTTAGAGAAGGATTAATGATGTGAAAGCCCTTGCAAACGACTCAAAGTCAAAAGAGCATGTTAAAAGAGCTGAACAGGCACCCGGATTTTCTGCTGCGGCATGATCCACGCCAAAGCAGCGCAACAAGAGACTTGGCAAGCTGGCCACCAACCGGGACGCAACAAGCGTCCCCTAATCTTGGGTATGGAAGACGCGATGATTGGTCGATTTCTGTCACGCCTCATAAGCTGGTTGATGCACGGGCTGTTGGTGTCGATCATTTTGCTGATGGTCTCCAATCCTTTCCTGACAGAAACCAAAAACAAGATCGCCGCCAGCGAGCTGTTGCTCAACATGTACCGCACCAGTCTCGAGACAGAGGTGGCCCGCTACAAATTTCTGCCTTTCCTCCTGTCGCAAAATGACCGGATTCTGGAAATACTGAGCGACAAGTTTGATCCGGTGGAAAGCGGGTTCTTCCTCCAGCAGATCAAATATGCAACCAACGTGTCGGCAATCAATGTGTTGGACAGGACAGGCACCGTTATCGCAGCAAGCAACTGGCACCGCAAAGACAGCTATATCGGCAAAAATCTGAGCTTTCGGCCCTATTTCAAGGATGCCATGGCGGGGCGCCTGGGACAATTTTACGGTGCTGGCCTGTCATCGACAACACCTGGTTTCTTTCTCTCCTATGGCTTGAGAAAGAACGGCTCCATCATCGGCGTGGTGGCGGTCGAGGTCAATTTGTCTGAATTGGAAAAAGTCTGGCGCGCTGGCCCGGATGATATTCTGGTCTCCGATGTCGATGGCACGATTTTTCTCAGTTCCAATGAGAGCTGGAAGCACAAAAGCTTCGGACAGAACGGCCCGCACACGGTCGGCCTTCTGGACCAGTCCCTCCCGCCAGCGCAGGCAACCAACAGTCCGATCGCCCGCAAGCGCTGCTATCGGTTTGGCCCGATCACCGTTTACAAGGATCGGGTCTATTCATGCCTGTTCCCGTCCACCTTCGCCCTGCAAGAGGAAATCGTCGAATTTGGCTGGACCATTCATTCGATCCAGCCCGCCCGGCCGATCTATCAGTCGCTCTTGCTGGTCGCCATCATCACCATACTGATCTATCTCAGCGTCGTGTTCCTCTATCGCAACATCCGCAACAAATACAAGCGCAGCATCCAGAAGCTGCGTACCCAATTGACCGAAAATTCAAAGCTTGCGGCCATCGGCCAAATGGCCACCGAAGTGGCGCACGACTTTAACCAGCCCCTGTCGGCCATCTATATGCTGCTCGATAATTCCCGGTTGCTGCTTGAGCGCAAGATGTACAAGGATGTCGATGACAATCTGATGCTGGTCTCCTCCCATATCGAGCGGTTGAAGCAACAGATATCCCAGCTCAAATCCTTTGCAAGCCGCCACAGGGTACCGCGCGGTCACGCCAACATCGTCGAAGCGGCCCACACCTCTCTGCATCTGTTTCAAGCCACCTTGAAGAAACAGGAGGTCCAGTTGCAGTTCCACACGACGCAAGCGGACATCGAGGTGCCCTGTAACGAAATCGGTCTGGGGCAGATATTCTCCAACCTGATCACCAATGCCCTTGAAGCGATGGCCGATCAGAACAGCAAGAAGATAGCCATTTCCATTGCCCGCCGCGACGAGAAGGTCATTGTCAAGCTGCGTGACAATGGTCCGGGCATCCCGGATCCCTCGAAAATCTATGAATCCTTCTATACCACCAAGAAAAGCGGCACCGGTCTGGGACTGGCCATAGTCAAAGGCATTCTGGAAAATTCCGACGGCTCAATCACGGTCGGCAATCACCGCGAGGGCGGGGCGGAATTCACCCTGACCTGGACCGAATGGAAGGACGAGACACGCAAAGACAACAGCGCCGAGGATGACCGCGCCTTTGAAGACCTCTTCCCAAAACATATCTGATCCCCAAAAGCGATCTGACACAATCACTCCGCTGCGCGAAAATCTTCTGGCTGAATGCCATGGCGATTGAGCTTGTCATAGAGGGTTTTGCGTGGCAACAGCAGTTGCTTGGCCGCCGATCCCACATGCCCGCGATGCTGCCGCAAGGCTCCCTCGATCATCTTCTTCTCAAAAGCATCAAGAGAGTCTGACAGGCCCATCCGATGGTCATCGCTCAAAGCAACCCCGTCGATATCCGGTGCAAACAATCCCAGCACATAACGATCAGCGGTATGTTTCAATTCCCGAACATTGCCCGGCCAATCCTGCGTTTGCAGCCAGATCAAAAGCTCTGGCTGAATATCAGGCACGGGGCGGTTATAATGCTGCGCTGCCTCGCTGGCGAAAAAATAGAACAGCTCGGGAATATCCTCGCGCCGATCTCTAAGAGGCGGCAGATTGATGGTAACAACATTGAGCCGATAGTAGAGATCGAGGCGAAATTCCTTCTGCTGGCTAAGATCAAACAGATTTTCCTTGGTTGCCGCCACCACTCTGCAATCAACGGGAATAATCTTGTTGTCACCCAACCGTTCGACGCTGCGCTCTTGCAGCACACGCAGAAACTTGGCCTGAATATCAAGCGGCATGCTCTCGATCTCATCGAGAAACAAGGTGCCCTGATTGGCATGCTCAATCTTGCCAATGCGCTTCTTGGAGGCGCCGGTAAAGGCGCCGGCCTCATGACCGAACATCTCGCTCTCAAACAAAGTGTCGGGAAAAGAGGCGCAATTGAGGGGCACGAAATGACCATCGCACCGGCTGCTCCACATATGGATGCAATTGGCAACCACCTCCTTGCCCGTGCCGGTTTCGCCATGAATCAGAACATCCGCATTGGTATCGGAAATATTCAGCAGGGTTTCACGGATCTGCTGCATCGCTTTGCTCTGACCAATCATGGTCGGTCCCTTGCGGGTCTTTTGTGCCAGCCGCAGCTGTTGATTTTCCAGCACCAGCCGTCTTTTTTCGATCGCGCGTTTTAACACCTCGATCAGGCGTTCGCTGCTGCATGGCTTTTCGATAAAATCATAAGCACCATGCTTGATGGCATTGACCGCCATCTCCACATCCCCATGGCCGGTGACCAGCACAATCGGCATATCCTCATCGATTTTCAGCACCTGTTGCATCAATTCGATGCCCGACATGCCCGGCAAGCGGATATCGGAAACGACAATCACCTCGCGGTTCTTTTTCACCAGTTCAAGGCCCGCTTCCGCGGTCTCGACCGGCTGCACGGTGAAGCCAGCCATCTTCATCGATTGCTGATAGGCAAACTGAACGCTCTTGTCGTCTTCAACATAGATAATGGCAATATCCATCTGTCACACTGTGCCGCAGCCGCTGGCTTGCTGCGTCCTTTCTGTGCCTGTCGACCCGATCACCGCAACAGCCTGTCACCACCCCGGGTCTTTTCATACTCTTTGATACAGGCTCCCAATGATCCTCGCCGGATCTCTAGGACAAGTCATGTCTCTGGCGCTTTGATGCATGTCGCCCAGAGCACGAAAACTTGTTCGCCCCTCCCCGCCTTCCAGTCCCTTGATCCTCATATGCCCGAGAATCTGTGCGACCGTCCAGACAATAATCATACCTCTTGTCTGGAAATCCGCACAACCTTTCCTACCACGTTGCAAAAGGATTGCCATCAATAAGCCAGATGAGCCTTCCAAAAGGCGCTCAAACCCACTGTTTCCGCGTCACCTTGCCTCAACCCAATCCGCAATTTTGCTGCCTGATGATTGAAAACACACAATATTTCTAGAGATGAACAGTCAGGTTCAAATTCAGAAACAACAATCCCACTCATCCTAAAGGCGAGGTTCCGCACCCTTGGCACGGGCCTTGCTATCAAAAGGACATCCATTACGGGACGCCCATTGTGCGGATCGTCACATTCGCCAGCCGCGTTCCCTTGGAACTTCTGCAAATCGTCAAATGGTTTGCAGCCATTTCGTTGGTCAGGGTTGTTGTATCGATACACCGCCTCGACCAAATCAGAAATTAGCAAGTTAGGGAGGTTATTATGAACCGTCTTGCAAGTATTCTCGGTGCCGGTCTCGTGGCAGCTGCTATGGCAGTGCCAGCTTGGGCTGCTGATGTCACTCTCAAACTCGGTCACATTGCTGTTCCGTCCCACCCATACGGGAAGGGCGCTGACAAATTTGCCGAGCTGGTCAAAGAAAAAAGCGACGGCAAAATCGAAATCAAAGTCTTCCCAAGCTCCCAGCTTGGTGGTCAGAAAGATCTGATCGAAGGCATGGTTTTCGGTGCTGTTGACATGGCACTGGTCGGCACGGCCGTTCTGGGCCAGTTCCAGCCACAAATCTCCATCTTCGATTTGCCATTCCTGTTCGAAGATCGTCAGCATGCTTACAAATCTCTCGATAGCGTCGGCATGGAACTGGGCAAATCCCTTGAAGGTCGCGGTATCAAACTGTTGGGCTACATGGAAAACGGCATCCGCCACATGACCAACAACACCCATCCGATCAAGACCCCTGCAGATCTGGCTGACCTGAAAATGCGCGTCATGACCAACAAGATCTTCGTTGAAATGATGAAGTCTCTTGGCGCCTCCCCAACCCCGATGGCCTTCAGCGAACTCTACTCTGCCATGCAGCAGGGCACCGTTGACGGTCAGGAAAACCCATCCGCTCACATCTTCACCAAGCGCTTCTTCGAAGTTCAGAAATACGCTTCCAAAACCGCGCACGCTTATTCTCCGGAACCAATGGTCATGTCCATGATTTCTTGGGGCAAGCTGAATGATGAGCAGAAGAAAATCATCGAAGAAGCTGCAAAAGAAGCCATCGCTTGGCAGCGTAAGATCTCCGAAGAGCAGGACAACGAATACTGGAAACAGATCGAGGCTACTGGCAAAATGGAAGTGATCGAAGTTGATCGTTCCAAATTTGCGGAAGCAACTGCTCCTGTGATCGAAATGTTCGCAAAAACCGTCGGTCAGGAAAATATCGACAAGATCAACGCTTTGCGCGCCAAATAAGACCTCCATCTTATTAATCCCAAAAGAGCTTTACGCCCCGCCTGTACCCCGACACCTCCCCCCGACCCCCGGGGTCTGGTGGGGCGTGAAGCCAATCGAGAGCCACGTTCTGGTTGCTGTGGTGCATGCCACGCACCAAACGCCCGCAAAGGCCACCGGAACACTCGACGCTCTTGCCAATCCAGACATCAAATACCAAGTCGCACCACACCGCTTCATGCGTCTGGGGACGACAGTCGGGCACGATCTGAAGGGGATCCCAACCGGATCCGGACCAGACGACAAACAGACAGGCTCAAGCCCCCTTCATGCGGGGTGAGCAGAACCGGGCCACGGCATGTGGTCCCATCAACAATATGGCACATGGCACAGTTCGGGCATGGCAATCCGGCCTGACGGTGCCTCAGAAGGTCTTAGGCGATGGATATCATTTTCAAGTCCCTGCGAAAAACGCTCTACGCAATTTCGGTGACCGCCATGATTGTCATGCTGGCGATCATCTTCATGCAGGTCATCACCCGTTACATTTTCGGCTTTTCCTTTGAATGGTCCGAAGAGTTGGCACGCTTCCTCTTTGTCTGGGTGGTCTTCCTCGGATCCGCCCTGATCATGGGCGAAGACGGTCATCTGGCCGTGGAATTGCTGCCGCGCATCCTGAACGGCACCAAACCGGGCTTCTTGCTCAGTCTCTTCATCAATGCATGTGGCTATGTCTTCATCCTGCTGCTGATCATACAGGGCTGGAAAATGACCGAGACCATGACATTCCAGACCTCTCCGGGTCTTGGCCTGCCCATGAGCTATGTCTATGCCATCATGCCAGTGTCTGGCGTCCTGATGCTGATGTATCACATCAAGGACACCGTGAAGATCTTCAAGTCGCTCGGCAATTCCGAGCAAGCAGAAGGATAAGCCCCTATGGAAACCGTCCTCATTCTCGCCTTTATCGGCATGGCACTGATCGGTGTCCCGGTGGCCTATGCGCTGGCCCTGTCGGTCTCTCTGGTGCTGTTCGCCTATATGGATCTGCCGCAGGTTCTGATCGTCAACAACCTCTTCTCCGGCATTGACTCCTTCTCCTTCATGGCCGTGCCATTCTTCATGTTGGCAGGTGCCTTCATGTCGGCTGGTGGCGTGACCTCCCGTCTGGTCAATGTCGCACAAGCCATGGTCGGCTCCTTCACCGGTGGTCTGGCACAGGCCGTCGCCGTTGCCGGCATGTTCTTTGCCGCCATTTCCGGCTCGTCTGCCGCCACCACCGCAGCCATCGGCTCCACCATGGTCAACGAAATGGAGCAGAAGGGCTACAAACGCGAAATGGCCACCGGCATCGTCGCAGCCGCCGGTACTGTTGGCATCGTGATCCCTCCTTCCATCACCTTCGTGGTCTATGGCGTCATTGCCAACGTCTCGATTGGTGACCTCTTCATGGCCGGTGTCCTGCCGGGCCTGATCATGGGTGGCGTCATGTGCGCCATGGGCTGGTATCTTGCCAAGAAAAACAAGATCCCACCCGAAGGCAACTTCTCCTGCGTGAAACTGGCCAAAGCCATAAAAGATGCTTTCTGGGCGCTGATGACCCCGGTCATCATCATCGGCGGCATTTATTCCGGTATCTTCACGCCAACCGAAGCCGCCGCTGTTGCAGCAGTCTATGGCATCGTTATCGGTCTGTTCGTCTATCGTGAGCTGAGCATCAAGGATTTCCCGCAGATCGTCTTCAAGGCAGTGATCGGCACCACACTGATCATGTTCCTTGTGGGTGCCTCCAAGATCTTTGGCTGGCTGATGACCAACCTGCAGATTCCGCACATGGTCGGTCAGGCCGTGACCGACTTCACCTCCTCGCCGGTGCTGTTCCTCTTGATCATGAACGTGTTGCTGCTGGTGCTTGGCACCTTGGTGAATGCTTCCGCAGCGGTGGTGATTCTCACCCCGATCTTCCTGCCGGTCGCCATCACCATGGGCATCGACCCGATCCATTTCGGTGTTGTCATGGTCATGAACCTTGCCATCGGCTGCATCACCCCACCGGTTGGTCTCGACCTCTTCGTCGCCAGTGCCATCACCAAGGTGCCGCTTGAAAAGGTCATGAAGGCAACCATGCCCTATCTGCTGTCCCTTATGGCGGCTCTGATCTTCATCACCATGACCCCGGCCATTTCAACCACTTTGCCTAATCTGTTCAAATAGGAACAAGAATTACCTCCAAGACAAACTTGCGGCCCCCTCATAAGGGGCCGCTTTTTTTATGCAAGAGCGCAGAAGATCACATTGCACGCTTCAGAATCGTTCTGAGCACATCCCCATCAAGATCCACCGGATTGCCCCTCATGGAAGAGGATAGCCGCGATTGCTCGGCAACATCGCCGATCATAGGTTCGGTCAAGCCAAGTGCGGCCAAATCGGGCAGTCCTTGCAGCCGCGACCAGCTTGCCAGGCAGTCAAAGGCCTCGTCTGCACCGCAATCCAAAGCATCCGCAATCCAGCCCCGCACAGTGGCAATCCGCGCAAGCCCTTCCTCCCGGCCCGGCAAAGCCTTGATGGCCGCTTCATTGGCCTCAAGCACATGGGGCAGCAATGCGCCGCAAATGGCACCATGGGCCGCCCCCGTCACTCCGCCCAACACCCCGGCAAAGCCATGCACGGCACCAAGGCCCGCATTGGCCAGCGCCAGACCACCACACAGGCTCGTCCAGGCCAGATCATCCCGCGCAGCCTCACTTTCCGCTTCCATCAATGACACCAGAGCACGCAGCCCTTGCGGAATCGCATCGCGACAGAGCGCATCGGTCAAACGATTGGCTTTGCGGGATAAATAGGGCTCAATCACCTGTGTCACCGCATCCAGACCGCTCGCCAGAGTGATTCGCTTGGGCAAATGATCGGTCAGCGCCGGGTCGACAATCGCCAGATCCGGCAGCATGTGGCGGTCGCGAAGGCTCACCTTGCGCTTGGCCTCGGGCACTGCAATCACAGCATTCTTGGTCACCTCCGCCCCGGTCCCCGCCGTGGTCGGCAGAGCCGCAAATGGCAAAGGCCTTGCTTCAAGCGGCAACCCCAGCCCCACCACCTCCAAATGATCCATGATCGGGCGCGTCGACGGTATGAGACCGGCCAGTGCCTTGCCTGCATCAATCACCGCACCGCCTCCAAGGGCGACAACTGCCTCCACGCAGGCACTATGGGCAACCTGAAGCCCCGCCTCGATCATTGGCAGGTCAGGCTCCCGCTCCACCGAAAAACGACAGACCACCGCACCCCGGTCCTGAAGGGCCTCTGCCAACCAATTGGCCCGTGATCCGTCGCGCCCTTCCACCAGCAACAGGCGCACCCCAAGCCCGGCAAGCTCATCAAGCGCGGCAAGCGCGACCCCACGCCCGAAGCGAAGATCGGCGGCGGTCAAAAATTGAAACGGGGAGAGGGGGTGAGACATGAAAAGGCTCCTTTGAGGCAGATAGAAAAGGCGCCAGTGCCAAATCAGTGCCAAAAAGGATCTAAGGGAAGAACGAGGGGCCTTGTCAACGGTCTGATCAACGGCCTGAGACAGATTGTCCTGCCAAAGGCCCGCATGGCAGCACAGGCTGGCAGGAGGAAAAGCCCAACTGAAACAGCGACAAAAGCGCCCAAAGGGAGCCAAAAAACGAAAAAAGCCTCCGCTTTTCAGCGAAGGCTTTTTGAAATGGAGCGGGCGATGGGATTCGAACCCACGACCCCAACCTTGGCAAGGTTGTGCTCTACCCCTGAGCTACGCCCGCGAAACTTATTCGATTTATCAAACCGTTAGCAACAAGTTGCCGCTGTCTGGCGACGCTCCGTGTCGCCGACGGATGCTTATATGTACGACCTGCAGACCAAATGCAACAGAGAAATTACAAAAAAACACTTTTTCCCACTGGCTGTGCATTTTTTTCACAAAGGGGGAAAAAGCCTCCCCTATTTCTACAGAGCATCCTCTGCACTTTTCCTTGATGGCGCCGCCAAACATGCCTAAGACCTTGGGTAAGATACAATGACCAGCCGAAAAAGAGACCCGCCGTGACCGACTGCCAACCGGACAACCAAGCAGAGAAGCAAGGAACAACCCGCCAGCAACTTCTCGATTTCATCGCATCCCTTGGAATTGACACCAAGACCCATGATCACGAAGCGGTCTTCACTGTCGATGAAAGTCACAAGATCAAACAGGATCTTCCCGGTGGTCACACCAAGAACCTGTTTTTGAAGGATAAAAAGGGCAACGTAATTCTGGTTGTCTGCATCAATGACACCGAAGTCGACCTCAAGAGCTTTCACAAGAAATATGAGTGCGGCCGGGTCAGTTTTGGCAATGCCGATCTGCTTTGGGATTTGCTTGGCGTTCGTCCGGGTTCTGTCACGCCTTTCGCACTTTTCAATGACCGCCATGACCACAAGGTCCAGCTGGTGCTTGATTCCCACCTGCTCGAATGGGACTTGCTGAATTTCCACCCATTGGAAAACACAGCCACGACGGCCATTGCCCGCGATGATCTGTTGGCCTTTTTCAAGGCTACCGGCCATGAGCCGACCATTGTCAAACTGGAAAAAACACAAGAAGCTGTTTAGAAGCCGCCCATAACGCCCTTGCAGAGAGCCGATCACCATTGAAGCATTGAAGCGCGGTGGCGACTGACCCATATTGAGGCGAACATATCGCTGTAGCAAAATCTGCGGTGACCCGAACAAGGGCGTGCGATGCTCCATTGCCCCCACAAATGACAACAGTCCCACAAAAAGGACCGTATCCATGAATAACAAGTCCTTCGGTTATGGCAGCGGCATGTCCGCCAGCTTCAATGCGTCCCAAGGCTCCGGCTCCGTCAGTGCCTCCTTTGGCACCCAAGCCCCGCAAGCAGCGCCAAAGCCCGCGCCCAAACCAAAGGCTCCGGAAGGCCCGCTGATCAAGGACACCACAACGCAGAGCTTCATGCAGGATGTCATCGAAGCCTCACGCACCACCACTGTCCTTGTCGATTTCTGGGCCCCATGGTGCGGACCTTGCAAGCAGCTGATGCCTGTGCTCGAAAAGGCGGTCACCGAAGCCAAGGGCCGGGTCAAGCTGGTCAAACTGAACATTGATGAAGACCCCGCCATTCCCGGCCAGATGGGCATCCAGTCCGTCCCTGCTGTTGTGGCCTTCAAGGATGGTCGCCCGGTCGATGGCTTCATGGGCGCGCAACCGGAAAGCCAGATCAAGGCCTTCATCGAGAAGAATGGCACCGAACCACAGGCCGACCCGCTGGAAGAAGCCTGCAAACAGGCAGACGCCCTGTTTGAAGATGGCCAGACTGCTGAAGCCTTGCAGATTTATGGTGCCATCCTGCAACAGGCGAGCGATCATCTGCCTGCCGTGATCGGCATTGCCAAATGCTTCATTGCATTAGATGAGCTGGACCGCGCCCGAGACGTATTTGAATCGCTGCCCGAAGAAGCCCAGAAAGATCAGGCCGTTGTCGCCCTGAAAGCCCGCCTCGAATTGGCCGAACAGAGCGCCGATCTGGGCGAAATTGGCGAGTTGCAGCAAAAAGTCGACGCCGATCCGGACAATCATCAGGCCCGATTTGATCTAGCTGTTGCTTTGAACGGTAAAAAACAACAGACAAGAGGCCGTCGATCAGCTCATCACGATCATCAAGAAGGATCGTGAATGGCAAGAGGATGGTGCCCGCAAACAGCTGCTGCAATTCTTTGAAAGCTGGGGCGTGATGGACAAGGCCAGCGTGTATGGACGTCGGCAATTGTCCTCAATTCTCTTTTCATAAAAGAGGCTCTTCTAGGCAGAGCTCCATGCTCTGCCAACCTGACAAATGCCGCATTCCCGCTTTATAATGAGCGGGCATGGTGATGCATGCGGACCGGCAACCAAGCGCCTATGATTATAGCAAGCGAAAAGGACAGCTCATGGCACAAGCAGGAAATGCCCTTTATGACAGCCCGCGCGACATTCCCGGCATCATTCCCCTCTTCCCGCTCGAGGAGGCCTTACTGCTGCCTCGCACCCAAATGCCGCTGAATATTTTTGAAGACCGCTATCTGGCAATGATCGATCATGCCATCCGCCACGACCGCATCATCGGCATCATCCAGCCCAAACCTTCGGAGACAGAAGCAGAGACCGAGACTGACAGCGAAGAGAGCGCATCCCCTTTGCAGCGCATCGGATGCCTGGGCCGGATCACCGCCTTTGGCGAGACCGGGGACGGCCGCGTGCTGATCACCCTGTCCGGTCTATGTCGCTTTCAGCTGGTCTCCGAGATCAACTCCCACCTGCCCTTCCGTATGGCCGAGATCGACTGTGAGGACTATGCCGAAGATCTGATTGAGGGCTTTGGCGAAGATCAGGTCAATCGTGACGGTGTGCTGGATATCTTCCGCGCCTTTCTCGACGCCAATGATATGGAAGCCGACTGGGACAATGTCGGCAAGTCATCCAACGAAATACTGGTCAATTCCCTGTCCATGATGAGCCCTTATGGCATCGCCGAAAAGCAGGCGCTTCTGGAAGCAGAAAGCCTTGCCTTGAGGGCAGAGACCCTGATCGCCATCACCGAAATGCATCTGGCCAATGATGCGAGCGACGCCCCTGCGACCCTGCAATAGGCCAGCAAACAGGGAAACTTGCGGAGAATAACCATGCCGACCCTTGAAAGCACCAACAATGACAAACGCAGCGAACAGACTGGCATGGTAGATCGCAAGCTTTTGGAAATGCTTGTTTGTCCGCTGACCAAATGCACTCTGGAATATGATGCCGAGCATCAGGAACTGATCAGCCGCAAGGCCAAACTCGCCTATCCGATTCGCCTCGGTGTGCCGATCATGTTGCCCAGCGAAGCACGCAATTTGGAACAATAGGCCCAGACCCCGATTTAGGCTCAAATACAGGCGCAAATACAGGTCTCAAAAGACAGCGAGCGGGTCACCTTTTCACAAAGGTGCCCGCTTCTTTTTATTGACCCTCTGGAAACGGGTCTTCTATCACGAATTTAGCGTGTGATATCGGTTTCCGGCGTTGCCGAAATCTTGTGAATGGCAAGGTCAGCCCCCTTGCGCTCATCATCTGGGGACAAGCGAATGCCGATGACGCTTCTCAGGATGCCATAGACCACAAAGCCGCCAACAAAAGCATAACCGGCCCCCATCAGCGAGCCAACCAACTGGGATGCAAACGTCACCCCACCCAGACCGCCAAGGGTTGTGCTGCCAAAAATGCCTGCCGCAATACCGCCCCACAGGCCGCAAAGCCCATGCAAAGGCCAGACGCCAAGCACATCATCCACCTTGAGCTTGTTCTGACAAAGATTAAAGGCATAGACAAAGACCACCCCGGCCATGCCGCCAACAAAGAGCGATCCGAGCGGATGCATGATGTCGGACCCGGCGCAAACTGCCACAAGGCCCGCCAGAGCGCCGTTGTGAATGAAGCCCGGGTCATTGCGACCAGCCACCAAAGCGGTCAGGATACCACCAACCATCGCCATCAGGCTGTTCATCGCCACCAGACCCGAGACACTTTCAAGGGACTGGGCAGTCATCACGTTAAAGCCAAACCAGCCAACGCAAAGCAGCCAGGACCCCAGAGCCAGCCATGGCACGGAAGAGGGAGGGATACCGAGCGGGCGACCATCCTTGCCATAGCGCCCGATCCGCGCACCAAGCAGGATGACGGCAGCAAGCGCGATCCAGCCCCCCACCGCATGAACCACGATGGAGCCGGCAAAATCATGAAACTGAGCCCCGAGGGTAGCCTCAAACCAACCCTGAATACCGAAATTGCCGCCCCACATGACGCCTTCAAACAAGGGATAGACAAAGCCGACCAGTGCAACGGTGGCAAAACATTGCGGCGCGAATTTCATCCGCTCCGCGATGCCACCCGAGATGATTGCCGGAATAGCGGCAGCAAAGGTGGTCAGGAAAAAGAACTTGACCAGCGTCAGGCCTTGCGGTTCGAACGTTCCGCCCACCGAGCCGGACAGCTCTGTTGCCGAGACGAGAAACGAAGTGCCATAGGCAATCCCATAGCCAAAGAAAAAATAGACGATGGTGGATATGGCAAAATCCACCAGGATCTTGACCAGCGCATTGACCTGATTTTTGTGGCGAACCGTGCCCACCTCCAGGAATGCAAAGCCGGAATGCATCGCAAATACCAGAATTGCTCCGAGCAGGACGAAAAATACGTCCGCTCCAACTTGTGCCCCTTGCATATAGTTTGCCTCCAAAGACAATGTGCCCAAAAAGGGCGCAAATTTTTTCGAATTTTCCGTCTGGGCAAACAAAATGCATGCCAATTAGGCGACAAATTATATTATACAACAAATTCAAAAGCTTATGATGAGTAGAAATTTGATGGAAAAATGAGCAATTGCCTCATGCCTGTTTTTTCGCCTCACCCCATAGGCAATTGCCTATAAATTAACCAAGAACAGTAACTTGATGCTTTTCTAAGCGGCTTTCACCTGACCATTACGATCCCAAACAAGAAGAAACCCGCCAGATCTCGGATCTGGCGGGTTGTCCCCTCTGGTACCCTTTTGGGTTTATAGTTTGAGGGAGAGGGAGACCGAAGCCTCCCGTCTCGAAATCTTACATGCGCTGGCTGCCCTGACCGAATTCAGGATAAGCTTCCACACCAATCTCGGTTTTATCGAGGCCGAGATATTCTTCTTCTTCGCTGACACGGATACCCATGGTCACTTTCAGGATCGTCCAGCAGACGAAGGAGAGAACCAGAGTGAAGGCACCATAAGAGGCGATACCGATCAGCTGGGTGACGTAAGAGGTTTCAGCGTTGGTCAGAGGAACAATCAGCGTGCCCCAGATACCGGCCAGAAGGTGAACCGGGATCGCACCGACAACGTCATCGATTTTCAGTTTATCAAGTGCAGGAACTGCGAAGACAACGATCGCACCACCAACAGCACCGATCAGAATAGCCTGAGCAATGGTTGGGTTCAGTGGTTCAGCGGTGATGGCAACCAGACCAGCCAGAGCGCCGTTGAGAACCATGGTCACGTCGACCTTCTTATAGAGGATCTGCATCAGGATCATCACAGACACAACGCCAGCAGCCGCAGCCATGTTGGTGTTGGCGAAGATACGGGAAATATCGGAAACGTCACTGATGGTACCCATGGCAAGCTGGGACGCACCGTTAAAGCCGAACCAACCGAGCCACAGGATGAAGGTACCAAGGGTCGCAAGCGGAATGTTGGAAGCAGGCATTGGATTAACCTGGCCAGATTCGCCATATTTGCCTTTACGAGCACCAAGCAGGAGGGCACCAGCCAGAGCAGCCCAGCCGCCAACGGAGTGCACGAGGGTCGAACCGGCAAAGTCGGAGAAGCCCATTTCGGACAACCAGCCGCCGCCCCACTGCCAAGAACCGGCAATTGGGTAGATGAAACCGGTCAACACGACAACGAAGATCATGAATGGCCACAGTTTGATACGCTCAGCCAGAGTACCGGACACGATGGAAGCAGCGGTTGCCACAAACACCATCTGGAAGAACCAGTCCGACGCGGTCGAATAACCGGTTTCAAGCAGAGCCTTGGTGTCTGCACCCTTAAGACCAACAGGGTCCAGGGCGTAGATCAGAGAGAAGGAACCGACATAGCCACCGTCAACGCCGGTATACATCAGGTTATAACCGATCAGCCAGTACATGATGCCAGCCACAGCATAGAGCGCGATGTTTTTCAAGCTCTGCATGGAGACGTTCTTGGTGCGGACGAGACCAACTTCGAGCATTGCAAAGCCCGCAGCCATCCACATCACGAGGAAGCCACCGATCAGGAAAAGCAGGGTGTTGAAGATATAGGCGGTATCAGCAGCGGTCGCAAAAGCTGGAGCTGCTGCCGCAGTCTCTGCGGCTGGTGCGGCGGCTTCCTGTGCAAGGGCCGGGCCCGCAACGAAGGTAGCTGCGCCAACAAGAAGGGCAAGGGTTACTTTCGACATTTTGTTGTCCTTGATTTTTTCGCTTCTACTGGAACGGGTTTGAGCTTAGAGCGCGTCGGTGTCGGTTTCGCCGGTGCGGATACGCATGACATGCTCGAGGGAAGTGACGAAGATCTTGCCATCGCCAATCTGACCGGTCGCAGCAGCCTTGGAGATGGCTTCAACGGTTTTCTCGACCTTGTCTGCGGTGACGGCAACTTCGATTTTCAGCTTCGGCAGGAAGCTGACGGAATATTCGGTTCCGCGATAAATCTCGGTATGGCCGCGCTGACGACCAAATCCCTTGACTTCGGTAACGGTCAAACCTTCCACGCCTTCAGCAGACAATGCTTCACGCACGGCTTCCAGCTTGAATGGCTTGATAATGGCAATAATGAACTTCATGGCACTCTCTCATGTCCCTCTTTGGGTTTTTAGATGCCCACCCCAACCGTCAGGAGATCGGGGTGAAGCTTTGCGTTTGCTGTCCCATTCCTTTCAAGAGCCGTGCCAGTTTCAAAAAGAAATTTATAAATGATTGATTTACAACAATAATAGCTAATATTGCCAAAGCATTAACCCGTGCATGATAATTGTGCATCAGGCAAAAATGATAAAAAAATAGGCATAGAAAAAACTATGCCTATAAAATAATCAATTTTCTGCTTCGATCTATGCGCAATGATGAAGCATGAGTCTTTTCAGAACCTTGCCCTGCCGCAGCATGAGGCAATAACGCTATCGCAAGTCCACTTTAGCGATCCAGAATGCGGATCAGCCCTTCCTGACAGGCACTGGCCACCAAAGTGCCGTCGCGACGATAGAGCGAGCCGCGGGAAAAACCGCGCGCACCACCGGTCCATGGACTGTCCTGACTATAGAGCAGCCATTCATCGGCCCGAAAATCCGAATGAAACCACATGGCGTGGTCCAGGCTCGCCGGGCTCACATCCTTGTTAAAGACCGATTTGCCGTGCGGGAAAAGCGACGTATCGAGCAGGGTCATATCCGACGCATAGGCCAAGGCACATTTATGGATCGATGGATCATCGGGCAGGCGTGAGGTGGTACGCACCCAGACATATTGCAGCGGCTCCATCTTTTTGTCGGTGGTATAATGCTCCATATTGACCGGCCGCAGCTCGATCGGCCGCTCGCGGCGGAAATAGGCTTTTATATTCTGCGGCGCTTCTTGCATATAGGCCTCGATCATGTCCGCCTCATTCGGCACCTCTTCAGGTGCCGGAATATCGGGCATTTCGATCTGATGTTCCAGACCATCCTCATGGCGATGAAAGCTCGCCGACATGGAAAAGATCGGCTTGCCATGCTGAATAGCCAGCACCCGGCGCGTGACAAAGGACCGCCCGTCGCGCAAGGTATCCACTTCATAGATGATCGGCACTGATGGATCGCCCGGCCGCATGAAATAGCAATGCAGCGAATGCGCCGCCCGGTCGCTTTCCACCGTTCGCGAGGCAGCGACCAGAGCCTGACCGATCACCTGCCCGCCAAACACACGCTGCCAGCCATCCTGCGGACTTCGACCACGAAACAGATTCTGCTCAAGCCTCTCAAGATCAAGAATGGAGAGAAGGTTGTCGATGGCAGTGGTCATGGTCAGATCCTGTTCTTTTTTGCTTTTCATGTCTCTGGTATGGCGCATCGGCCCGTCTTGGCTCGGTTGGGCTTCAAGGTGCCAAGATCAATTTTCCGGGCATCAACACTGCCCCAGTTTGATCGTGATGCAAACCGGCTTTCCAACAAAAATTGCACATCCCCTACACTTTATGCAGATCTTCCGCCCGCTCTTGACTATATAAAGGAGTGAGACAAAACAAACAGTCCGACAAGCGGCAGGCAGTCAATCCTAACGCCTTGATTTGGCTGACCTTGGGTCAACCATCCCCGTCGGACATGCGGCACCAGCTCCGGGATCAGATCATGACGGATAAACAATCAACACCCAATCTCCTCTCAGACAGCTATGATCTGGTCATTGCGGGCGGTGGTTATGTTGGCCTGTCACTGGCACTCGCCGTGCGTCAGGCCTGTGATCTGTCGATACTGTTGATTGAGCCGCAACCCATCGCCCGAATGCGAGCCGATGAGCGCGCCTCAGCTATTGCATCGGCTGCCACCCGCATGCTGGGCCAACTTGGCGTCTGGGGACAGATTGCCCCAGAGGCAGAACCAATCCGCGATATGGTGGTCACCGATTCCAGATTGCAGGATGTGGTCCGTCCTGCACTCCTCACATTCGAAGGCGCAACCGGTGACGGCGAACCCTTTGCCTATATGGTTCCCAATGGAGCCATGGTCGGGGCCCTCTATGATGCGGCCAAGACAGCGGGTGTCACCCTCATCGAACAGGACAGCGTCAAGTCCTTCACCGAGGAAACCAGCCAGACCCATATCCTTCTGGCATCCGGCCAGAAAGTTTCCACCCGTCTGCTGATCGCCGCCGATGGGGTTCGCTCCCGCCTGCGCGATCTGGCGGGCATCTCGACCGTCCGTTTCGACTATGACCAGATGGGCATTGTCACCACGGTGGAGCATGAGCGCCCACATAATGGCCGCGCGGTCGAGCATTTCCTGCCCGCAGGCCCCTTTGCCATTCTGCCACTCAAGGGCAATCGCTCCTCGCTGGTCTGGAATGAACGCACGGACGATGCCAAGCGGATGCTGGCGATGGACGATTTTACCTTTTCACTGGAGCTGGAACGCCGCTTTGGCAAGCAGCTTGGCGCGGTAACGGAAAAAGGCCCGCGCAAGGGCTTCCCGCTCGGCATGACCCTGGCCCGCTCCTATGTCGCACCCCGCTTTGCGCTGATCGGTGATGCGGCCCACGGCATTCACCCCATTGCTGGGCAAGGGCTCAATCTCGGGTTCAAGGATGTTGCCGCTCTGGCTGAAGTGCTGGTCGAAGCGGTCCGCCTCGGACAGGACATTGGTGCACTCGATGTGCTGGAGCGCTATCAGACATGGCGCCGCTTTGATGTGGTGCAGATGGGCATGACCTGCGACCTGCTCAATCGTCTCTTTTCCAACAAGAGCGACATCCTGCGTCACATACGCGATCTGGGTCTGGGGATGGTTGAGCGCCTACCCGGCCTCAAACGCTATTTCATCGAGGAAGCCGCAGGCAATCAGGGCAATCGTCCCCGCTTGCTGCAAGGCGAAGCCCTCTGATTTCGTAGCAAATTTGCTTTATTGGCTCATGGTCATGGCCAAAGGTCCGGTTTTGCCATGCCATTGCGGCTGGTCTTGGCCACAAACAAAGCCCGGCACCACCTGATCCGCGACGTCGCGCGCCAATTGATTGGCATTAGGCTCCGCCGTCGCCTCGACAAAACCGGCAATGCAGAAATCATTCTCTTCGATCTTGGTAATCACCAGGGCCTGCTCTTCGCGGGGCTGTTCAACCGATACATACCAGCGCAGGATGGTCGCAAACGGTGCCTTGACCCCGTCCTCATCCCGCAGCCGCCATTCCATGGTGTCGCCAACCCGGTTGAAATTGCCAAAGGTGAAATAACGATCATCGACTTTCTGATTGCGATAGGACAGGGACATCCGCAAATCGCCCTCAGAGACAAAGACAGCGATGCCGTCATAGCCCTTGCAGACCTGCTGGCTCCAGCCCTCTTCCTCATTGACCACCAACGTCAAGCAAGAGGCCTCATCAAGCTTGCTATAAGCGTGAGACATTTCAGCGGACCCCGCCGGCCCTGCCAGCAGCAAAAGGCTGGCCACAAAAGACGTACCTGCAACAAAGCCCATAAACTTGACCGGATCAAAAGCAACCATCTGATTATCTCCCCTACTGCCTATCCCAACGATTGAAACGTGATTTTACCAAGTGCCATTTTCACCAAGCATCGGGCACATCTTTATGCGCGCCTTATTCAGTAGACGCTTTGGCATGGAAAAAGGTTCGCAGATTCTTTTGAAAAATGCGTATCACACTCGCTCACTTTGTCGAGACACCCCCAGCCCCCCCGGAAATGCACTTTGTCGGTAAACAATTTGGAAAAATACGCAGAGGCTTGAGGGTTGACCGAATTGATCGAAGGTTTGTCTTGCCAACCCGTGTCAATGGCCCTAAACCGCTAGGCAACAGCGCATATCATGCAGCCCGTCAAGGCGCCCATGATCCCTGCCAGGAAGCAGATGATGCCTTTGCGCCTGCTCAGGCTTGAGGGTGTCCGGCACGAGACCCTATTGGAGTGGACTGATGAATATTAGCGAAATCCCTGCTGGCAAAGATGCCCCTGAAGACATTTACGTTGTGATCGAAGTGCCAAAAGGCTCCTCCGTCAAATATGAAGTGGAAAAGGAGTCCGGTGCCGTCTTCGTCGACCGTTTTCTCTTCACCCCAATGGCCTATCCTTGCGATTACGGCTTCATTCCCAACACGCTGGCCGATGATGGCGACCCGATTGATGTGCTCGTCGTGGGCGATGCCCAGTTGCAGCCCGGCGTTGTCATGCGTGCCCGCCCGGTTGGCGTGCTGATCATGGAAGATGATGGTGGCAAGGACGAGAAAGTGGTCGCCGTTCCGCATTCCAAACTGACCAGCCACTATGATCACATCAAGACCTACGAAGACCTGCCGAAAAACCTGATCGAACAGATCAAGCATTTCTTCGAGCATTACAAAGATCTCGAGCCCGGCAAATGGGTCAAGATCGAAGACTGGGCTGGCCCGGAAAAAGCCAAGGAAATGATCCAGATCTCGATCGACAACATGAAGAAATAATCGTCAAGATTGATCACAAAAGACAAAGCGCGGCTCCCATCCGGGACCGCGCTTTTTTGATATCTGATTGTCAAAGCCAGCGTCATGGCCATATTCTTGGCCAGACTGGTCGCTCAAGGCTTAATAGATGCCCGTGCGCAGTAGGTTGCGGATGAAGAAGATACCCAGCAACAGAACGATTGGCGACAGATCCATCCCGCCCATCACTGGCAGGAAATTACGGATCCGCGACAGGATCGGCTCGGTCAAGCGCCAGCAAACCTCATAAATGGTCGCCACAATCTGGTTGCGCGGATTGACGATATTGAAGGCGAACAACCAGGAAAAGACGGCCGACGCAATCACAATATAGGTGTAGATAGCAAGGATCTGATCGATAAGAAGAATGACTGCGGTCATCTTGTCCCTCTAAGGATCGCCGGACCGATCCGCCTCAAAGGCAAATCGCGGCTGTTGATTGGTGCAAACTGCACATCCCCAAAATGGCTGGAAAGGCTGGCTTTTCCAGCAACATGCTCATCAGTGATGTAGCGATCCACCGCTCACCCTGCAAGCCCATTCCCGCTGATTGGGTAAAAAGAATGCAAAAGCCCCGATGCAGACAAAATACACGCATGCATCGGGGCTTTCTGATAATGAGTTGGCTACGCAAAACTCAAGGCCAACTGATCCTATCTTCGCAAGCATCATGCCAAATGCTGGCACAAACATGCCAACATAGATCTGGTAGGATTTAAGAGATCACCACCACCACATCTTGAAGACCTCCCAAATCCCGCAACATTTCGGTAAGCTTTCCCCCATGCCAGCATGGCAGATTGCATGGCCACCATTGCAAAATGCAAGAGGCGTATCTCGCAAACCGGAACAGGCGTCAGGACTGATCCGCGTGCCCGATCCAGTGATCGAGAAACGCGATCAGCCAGCGCTCCACCGCCGGATCATGAAACAACCGCCCTGCATAATGGTTGCGACGATTGCGCGCACCGGGCAGTTTCAGCCGGTCCGACGCCTTGGTCGTCCAGCGCATCATCATCCGCATGGTCACTTCCGGGTGGAACTGCAAGCCGTAGGCATTGGCCCCATAGCGATAGGCCTGATTAGGAAAGACATGACCCTTGGCCAACAGTTCGGCGCCTTGGGGCAGCTCAAAGCCTTCGCGATGCCATTGATAGACCCGGCCCGGCCATCGCATCATCGCTTCACCCGCCTGCGTCGCCTCGATCGGATAATAGCCGATTTCCACCTGTTCCCTGGGATGGGCCTTGACGCGCGCGCCCAGTTGCTTGGCCAGCATCTGACCGCCGAGGCAAATACCCAAAAACGGTTTTTGCTCTTTCAGCGGCACCCCGATCCAGTCAATTTCGCGCTTGATGAAGGCATCCGGATCATTGGCGCTCATCGGCCCGCCAAACACCACCGCCCCGGCATGGTCTGCCATTGTGTGCGGCAACGGATCGCCAAAGCGGGGCCGCCTGATATCGAGATGAAAGCCACGCTTTTCCAGCATTGTTCCGACCCGCCCCGGGATCGAAGTCTCCTGATGCAGCACAATGAGGATCCGGCCCGGTTCTGTAGCCAGCGTCATTCGCCCACCTTGTCCGCGTGGGCTTCCACCGACTGGCGCATGCGAATGCGATCCCGCCGCGATACACCGAGCAATTCGGCCACGCGCCAGACCATATTATCCTCGAATTCATGGATCTCGCCGTCAGCAAAAACCAGTTCCCACATCATTTCAATGATCTCGATCCGGCCCTCTTTATCCAACTCGCGCTTCAGCACCGAGGTGAAGCCATACAGATCCACCGCTTCCTTTTCTCGCTCGTTGGCAATTTTGATCAACTCGGCGGTTTCCTCGTCGGACAGGGAGAATCGCTTTTTCAGCACATCTTTCAGACGCACCTGCTCCGCACTGTCGATAACCCCATCCACCGAAATCAGCTGCACCATCAGCGCGGCCACTGCCACACGAGAATCCCCGTCATGAAACAGGGCTTGTTCGCTGTCTCCGCCAGACATTTCGCGAAACAATTGCATCAAGCTATCAAACATGGTTCAATCCGATCTCAAAATTTTACTGGCACGCCGGAAGCATGCTTTTTATGGTTTTATGGCAACTTGCATCAACAGGTTGGCATTTTCATGTCTTCTGCAAGGCGTTGATTTGCTTATACGGCATGCATAACCGGAACAGTAGCATTCGTCCATGCTTTGACCAAAATAGGCAATCAGAGGATCATCACAATCCTGCGAAAGTCCAGTTCGCGGGGCACCCCATGGACCAATGACAAAATTTGACGCTGTTCGACCCATCTGTCTCCGGGTCGTCCGGCAAATGCAAGAGGATCGCAGATTTTCCTGCGTGGGAGGTAACAATGCGTGAGAGACAATTGGGTAAACACGGTTTCGCCGTCAGCGAAGTGGGACTTGGCTGTTGGCAGCTGGGAGCTGACTGGGGAGAACAGGTCGCCGAGGAAACCGGCCTTGCTATTCTCGAAGCCGCCTATAAAAAGGGCGTCACCTTTTTTGACACCGCCAATGTCTATGGCGACGGCCGCTCCGAAAGCCTGATCGGCAAGTTTCTGGCCAGCAAAAACGATCCGGCAATTCGGGTGGCAACCAAATTTGGCCGCGGCGCGGTTTATCCCGACGGCTACAGCAAACAGGCGCTGATCGATGCGGTGGACGCATCCCGTGATCGCCTCGGCGTTGACAGCCTCGATCTCATTCAGCTCCATTGCGTGCCGACCGATGTAATGCGTAACGGCGAAATTTTCGATTGGCTGCGCGAATTGAAGCAACGGGGCAGCATTCGCAATTTCGGGGCCAGCGTCGAAACCGTCGATGAAGGCCTGATCTGTCTTGAGCAGGAAGGGCTGACCAGTCTGCAGGTGATCTATAATCTGTTCCGCCAGAAACTGACCACCGAACTGCTGCCACAGGCTCAGGAAAAGGGCGTCGGCATCATTGTCCGCCTACCACTGGCATCGGGCATCCTGTCGGGTAAATTCTCATCCAACACGCAATTTTCCGATAAGGACCATCGCAATTTCAACCGTGATGGCGCTCATTTCAATGTCGGCGAAACCTTTGCCGGTGTTCCCTATGAGGTCGGTTTGCAACTGGTCAATGAAATGAAGACCTTCCTGCCAAATGGCATGGATATGGCCAATTTCGCCCAACGCTGGATCCTCGACCATGAAGCGGTCTCGACCATCATTCCCGGCGCCAGCCGTCCAGAACAGGCAGTGCGCAACGCGGCTATTTCCTCGCTGCCATCCCTATCGGATGCCACCCACCGCGAACTGGTCGCCTTTTATAACGACAAGATCGTCCAGCATGTGCGCGGCGCTTACTAAGACGTGAAGAAAGAAAGGCCCGGCATATACCTTGCCGGGCCTTTTCTCACACAAAGCAGTCTTGCTGTCTAACCGTTGACCTTCGCCCGACGCCTCAAAAGGGCCATCAGCAGGAACTCCGCCAACCGCGCGACCCCGTTCAACACCGGTGTCACTGCAATGCCTGAGCGAATTTCAAAGACTTCATACTTGAAGCGACGGTATGGCAGACCATTGGCAACCAACCCTGCCTGCAAGTCCTTGCGCATTGAATCCGACCCGCAATAATAGACGGTCACATCAGACATGGCTGCTTCCACCCGTGCTTCGATCAAGTCGACATTCAATCGGCCAGTTTTGCTGCTTTCCACCAAATGCATCCGGAAATTAGGACAACGTTCTGCCACATTGGCGAAGTCTTGCAAATGCGCCGCTTTCGATGCGTCAGACACGCTATAGAAGAAATCAACCGGCGGATCGGTTTTCTTCAGGCTTTGGGCAAAGGCGATGAACGGGGTCACCCCGATCCCGCCAGCAATCCAGACTTCCGGCTTCTTGCCGCGCCGTTCAAACCGCCCATAGGCCGGCGACACCCGCACCACATCACCCGGGACCACTTCATGCGCCAGGCGACGTGTGTCATCGCCCAATGGCTTGAAAGTGAAGCGCAGGGTGCGGTCCCCTTCCGGAGCCTTGGAAATGGTAAAAGGATGCACTTCATTCTTGCCCCTGCCGGGGAAATGCACAAACGCAAACTGCCCGGCCCGGTGCTTCATACCTTTCTTTTCAGGTTCCACAGACACGGCCACCGCCTCCCCGGTCTGCTCGACAGAGGCAACCCGATAGACATGGCGGCCACCAAGCAGGGAAAAGGGCAACAGGGTAATCAGGTAGCTGAGGATGCCCAGAATGCAGAAACCGCCAACATACAATCCCAGCGGATCAAGCACCTCGAAAGGCTTCAGAATGAACAGATAATGCAACGAAGATGCGGCAAAAAAAGCTCCCATCAAGCGATGGGTCCAGCGCCAGAGATGATAGGGCACATAAGTGGCAATCGATAGAACCACGAGGACCAGAAAGCCATACAGGCTCAACTCCCCCAGCGTTTCCGCAAACTCGGTCAGCAGCGTTTCCGCTCCCAGTCCGTCTATGTCGGCATCCACCGTGTCATGCAGCAGGATCGCCGTGATGGCTATGATGCCAAGCCACTTATGCAGCTGATAGATCTGATCAAGAGGACCGAAAATCATCTGCTGCCAGCGCAAGCGCAGTGCAAGAAACTGCGAAACACCCATCGCAATCAAGGCAACACAGCCAATATACTGGCTCATCAGGGCAATCTGATCATGCTTGCCCATCAGGGGCCAAAACCAATAAAGCGGTGCAACCAATGCGGCGGCAATCAAAAAGAGGCCGATCATACGCATGAAATTCTGGTCCTTTGTCTTGCTTTCTTCACAAAAGGGGCATCGACGTCGAAATGGCGTCAGTTCAACCTGTTTTAGATGACAGATACAAGACATCAAGGATAAAGGCGGGAAATCGCAAGCAAAAGCCCGTCAGACTACGAAGGCAGCCCCTCTTCCGACAGGTCAGCGCGCCAGCAATTGCCGTTTACGGGCCTTGATTTCCCGCGCCTGTTGTTCCTGTCCCACCTGAAAAGAACGCTCAATGAAATCAAGATGCGCCCGCGCCGCCGCTTCTGCGCCTTTGGCATCGCCATCCAGGATCGCCTCACCGATCCCCATATGCTGATCGAGCAACAAGCGCCCAGAGCCATCAATGCTGAGCAGAAAATCCCGATTGTAGAAAATCCGACTGCGGGTCAAATCATAGATCGAAGCCATCATGTGAATGAGAAGGCTATTTTGACTGGCATCGATGATCGCGCTGTGAAAGCGAAAATCCGCCTCGATTGAAGCCTCCTGATCATGGCTCTCCCAGCTTTGCTGCAATTGATCCATGATGGACCGGATCCGCGCCTTGTCGGATGTGGTCGCCCGCTCTGCCGCCAATCGCGACGCAAAAGCCTCCTGCTCGCGCCGATATTCAAGATAATCGAACAAGGCCTCCCCATGCCGCCCCAGCAGATCAAGCATTGCCGGGGTCATCGCCGCACCGGTCAGCTTGGCAATGAAGGCCCCTTCTCCGTGGCGGATCGTCACCAAACCGCGCGCTTCGAGCTGTTGCAGAGCTTCGCGCACCTTGGGGCGGGAGACCTGCATCGCATCCGCCATATCCCGCTCGGAAGGCAACCGACTGCCATCTTTCAGGATCCCGTCTACAATCATTGCCTCGATCTGATGCACGACCCCGGCAGAGACACTTTCGTGCCCAACGGGATCAAAGGGATTGGTCGGATCAATTACAAGAGGCATCACGGATCTCAAGTCCATTCAAGCAAGCTGTAATAACATTTACCACTGGCTATCAAACAAGAAAAGACCCACTGTTCTCTTTTGTTGCATTACCGGCAAAACATAAGGAATTAGGCCAATATACATGAAAACAGATTGACTCAAACCATAGGTAAATATTATTGACCTTCTAAAGGCCGTAAGACAAATGCACCACACATATCTGCAAATGTTGGGAGGACTGCATGCCAGACAATGCCGCGCTGATTGAAAACCTCAAAGCCATTGTCGGCCCACGTCATGTCCTGACGGGAGCCAAACAGACCGAGCGCTTCCGCAAGGGCTTCCGCTCCGGCGAAGGGGACGCGATCGCGGTGATCCAGCCCGGCACCTTGCTGGAATTCTGGCACTGCCTTGAAAAAATCGTCGCCGCCGACAAGATTGTCATCATGCAAGCCGCCAATACGGGCCTCACAGAAGGCTCCACCCCCAAGGGCCGATATGACCGTGATGTGGTGCTGATCAATACCCGCCGCATGGATGCCCTTCAGGTGCTCAAAGGCGGCAAACAGGTCATCTCCTTCCCGGGCTCCACTCTATTTGCCCTTGAAAAGCTGCTCGATCCGCTCGGTCGTCAGCCCCATTCGGTGATCGGCTCTTCCTGCATCGGCGCCTCGGTGATTGGCGGCGTCTGCAACAATTCCGGCGGCGCTCTGGTCGAACGCGGCCCGTCCTATACCGAATTGTCGCTCTTTGCCCAGATTAACGATCAGGGTCAGTTAAAGCTGGTCAACCATCTCGGCATCGATTTGGGTGACACGCCCGAAACCATGCTCGCCCGTCTGGAGCAAGGCACCTATCAGGAAAGCGACATCGAAGACACCAATCGCAAGGCGTCAGACACCGATTACGCCAGCCGGGTGCGCGATGTCGAAGCAGACAGCCCGGCCCGCTTCAATGCCGACAAACGCCGCCTGTATGAAGCCTCAGGCTGCGCGGGCAAACTCGCGGTCTTTGCGGTGCGGCTTGATACCTACCCGAAAAATGCCCGAGAAAAGACCTTCTATATCGGCACCAACAATCCCGATCATCTGGCCAATCTGCGCCGCTCCATTCTCTCCGAATGCGAGCATCTTCCGGTCTCTGGCGAATATATGCATCGCGATATTTTCGACATTACCCATTCTTACGGCAAGGACACGGTGGTTCTGATCGACAAACTTGGCACCGACCGCCTACCCACCTTCTTTGCCCTCAAAGGTTGGATCGATGCCCGCACCAACAAGATCCCGGGCCTGAAGCACTTCACCGACCGCTTCATGCAGATGCTGGCCCGCTTCTGGCCGGAAATTCTACCCCAACGCTTGCGCGACTTCCGCGACCAATATGAGCATCATCTGATCCTCAAAATGCGCGATGACGGCATCGAGGAAGCCGCCACGCTACTGGACAAAATGAAAGATGCCGGCACGCTCGATTTCTTTGAATGCACTCCCCGCGAGGGCAAGATTGCTGGCCTGCACCGGTTCGCTGCCGCTGGTGCCGCCATCCGTTATCAGGCGATCCATAGCGACGAGGTCGAGGATATTCTGGCTCTTGATATCGCCCTGCGCCGCAACGATCATGACTGGCTCGAGCAATTGCCTGCCCATATCACCGACAAGCTGCATCACAAGCTCTATTACGGCCATTTCCTCTGCCATGTGTTGCATCAGGATTATATCGTCAAGAAGGGCGAAGACCCCAAGGTCATCAAGACCGAAATGCTCAAGCTGCTGGATGCCCGTGGCGCGGAATATCCCGCCGAGCATAATGTTGGCCATCTTTATCAGGCCAAAGAGGATCTCGCCAATTTCTACAAGGACCTTGATCCGACCAACAGCCTCAATCCCGGCATCGGCAAGATGTCCCGCAACAAATGCTATCATGAGCACTGAACAGCCGCTGGACAAACCCAAAAGGCGAGCCTTGCCAAGCAAGACCCGCCCCATCACTTACAACAATTTCAAGAGATCAGAGATCGCCAATCGGGGTGGAGCGAAGACCATCCCATTTGGCGTGCGCGCCTTTGATAACTTCGTCTTTCTGGTCAAGATATTTCTTGAAGATCGCTTCATTAACGAACAGATAGAGCTTGCCATCGACGATATCGGCATACCGCACATCCCCGTCAAGCTTGGCGCCAACAAACACGCCAAAGGCACAGAAACCGCCAAATTGTGGCAGAAGGGATGCCGGATCCGCATCGAACAGATCCTTGGTCTTGGCGGATGCGAAATAATAGTCAACGCCGTCATGGGTTGAGGCAAACTCCGCGCTGCCCAGCTCCGGAGCGTCTTTCTTGAACATGGCAACCGGATCATAGCCATGCAGGCCCAGGGGTTTGCCGGTCAGGGTCAGGCCATTGCTGATATTATATTCGTCTGCGGCAAAAACTGCGGTGGAGATGAAAACCGTCATAACGGTAGCGAGGCAGGCAAAAATCAGTTTTGACAACATAGGGTGGTCCTTTCAGGAAGTTGTGTCAGGTCAATTGGGTTGGGTTGCATTGAAGTGAGAAAAGGTAATCAGGCTGATTTGGCGTTCTGCATAATTTGGGCTCTGCTTCGTTGGTTGCGCAGTGGTGGCAAGGCACAGCTCCCCCGTTCGCAAACTGTGAAGTCCACGGCATTTCAAATTGGAATTTACTTTCCGAAGAATGCGGCGCTCAGAGGCAGAAGTCCGATAACGCCGAATAATATGGCCTAGCCCGAAAGACGCCCGCGTGCGGCTCGCTGAGTGATCCGTTGACTGGCCTTGTGCTTTGGCCGGGCTTGTTGTCTTTTGAGGCCATGATTGATTTCCCGCGAAGGCTCTTTGCGTCGGTCGCCAGCCTCCGGTCGCTGGGCCGGGATCCATAAGGTCATCGACGCCCCTTGGCCGGATGGACGATTGCACGCTTGCACCCGACCACCATGACGCTCGGCAATCAGCCGCGTGATCCACAAGCCAAGACCACTGCTCTCTTCGCCATTCATCGCCCGTGCGGATAACCGGGTGAAGGGTCGAAAGGCTCTGAGCAACTCGCCATCCTGAAAGCCCGGCCCTTCATCATCAACCCGCACATAGGCGTTGCCATCCTCATCAATTCCCACCTCACAGCTGATGGTACTGTTGGGGTGACAGTGGCGCACCGCATTGCCAATCAGATTGTCGACGGCTTCGAACAGCAATTCCTGATCCCCCCTGACGGTCACCTGCTCAAGAGCGCAGCTTTTGAATGTGATTCCCCGCTCTCGAGCGCGCGGTTGATTGACCGACATGGCCAGTTCCAGCACATCAATCAGATTGACGTCATCCCGGCGACAAGAAAGCGGATCGCGGCCTTTGCGAGCCCGGTCCAGCACGGCGCTCAGCATCTTGCTCATCTGGTTGATGATGACATCCGCCTTGGCAGCATTATGAGCCGTGCGGCTTCCAGCCTCAGCGCTACCCTCAATGGATTCGATCAGCAGCGACAGATTGGCCAGAGGCCCCTTCAAGTCATGGGTGACGATGGATAGAGCATTGGCGAATGCGCTCGGATCAGACAGATCACTTGACGCGTCAGTCTTGGGAGGATTGGCATCAGGCATGGCCACAAAATCGGCCGTGTCCACGCGATGAGCTTTGATCTGGTCGGTTTGCATGTCATGTCCTTTCCGAACGCATGAGAGGATTGGTCACCGGGCATGGCCCGGTCAACCAAGGTTGATTTTAGAGGCCGAGATCAGACAGGCCGGGATGATCAAGAGGGCGCGGCCCTTTTGGCCAGTGGAACAGACGGTCTTCTTCTCCAATCGGCAGATCATTGATCGAGGCAATGCGCACCTGCATCAGCCCATCTGGACCAAATTCCCAATTTTCGTTGCCGTAAGATCGAAACCAGTTGTTGCTGTCATCGCGCCATTCATAGGCAAAACGCACCGCAATCCGATTGTCGGTAAAGGCCCACAGCTCCTTGATCAGTCGATAGTCCTTCTCCCGTTTCCATTTGCGGCTAAGAAAATCGACAATCTGCTCCCGCCCGGTGACAAAATCTGCCCGATTGCGCCACTGGCTGTCTAGGCTATAGGCGAGAGAGACTTTTTCCGGCTGCTGGCTGTTCCAGGCATCTTCTGCCATCCGCACCTTGGTGGCGGCACTGTCTGCATCAAATGGAGGGAGCGGTGGACGGGTCATGGTCTTGTTCCTTGTTTGATTCTTGATCTTCGGGCTTGAGCTTCAGGCCAGCTCTTGTGCCCTTGTCTTATCTGCAGGTTGATCTTGGTGTCTTGGGGGGACCGGGTGCCTCATCGCTTTTGGCTCGATTGTTCGATGAGGCACCCGGCGCGGGGGGTTTAGGCGACTGAGCTTTAGACCGCAGGGAAGTCAACCGGCGTGTCAAAAGCTTCGTTGATGTAGTTGGTCAGGGTGTTCAGAGCCACATGGGCGACAATTTCAATGATCTCACCCTGGCTGAAACCGGCAGCTTTGACTGCATCAACATCGGCTGCACTTACCTTGCCGCGATTTTGCACCAGCTTGACAGCAAAGCGCACCGCTGCATGGGCCTGCGGATTGTTGGAGCGACCATCGCGATTGGCGCTGATTTCTGCGTCATCCAGCTTGGCGAGATTTTTGCCAAGATAGCTATGAGCGGCAAGGCAATAGCTGCAGCCATTGATTTCCGCGACTGCAAGCGCGATCCGTTCGCGGGTGGGAGCATCCAGTTTGCCTGACGCCAACGCGCCATTCAGCCCCAAATAGCCTTCAAGGGCAGATGGGCTGTTGGCGGTCAGACGAAACAGGTTCGGCACGGAACCAAGCATTTTTTCAACGCCCTGCAAAAGAGGCTGGGAGGCAGCTGGCGCTTCTTGAATGGAAGCAGGAAGGTCAACTCTTGGCATGGGAATATCCTTTCAAGATATTGGAGTGTTGTTCTCAACTGACAATACATATACAGACCTGTCTGTCTTTCGTCAATGAAAATTGGATATCACAAAAACGTGATCTTGAAACCTCCTGATTTAATTGCTATTTTTCTGATAAATAGACAGAACAGTCTGGATACTAAAGACAAGAAGACCAATAACAAGAAAATGGAGACCAGCCTTGAAATCCCGCCGCGATGAATTGATCGACACAGCCCTTCGGCTTTTCTATACCAACGGTTTCAACGCCACCGGCATAGACAAGATCCTTGCCGAAGCGGGCGTCGCCAAAATGACTCTCTATAAGCATTTCCGCTCCAAGGATGAGCTGATCCTTGCAGCTTTGGAGCGCCGGGACGAGACATTCCGCGATTGGCTGACGAGCGAAATGGAAAATGCCTCAACCGACCCACGCACCCAATTGCTGGCGATGTTTGATGCGCTGTTGAGCTGGTTCGAAGGGAAGGCATTCAAGAAACTGGGTTTCTACGGCTGCGCCTTTATCAATGCATCCAGTGAATTTGGTGACATATCCCACCCGGCCCATCATCTCTCGGCAGACCATAAAAAACGGATCGTCACCTACATCGAGACCCTATGCGTGAAGGCGGGTGCAAAAGAGCCCCGCAAGCTGGCTGAACAATTGGCCTTGCTGAAGGAAGGGGCGATCGTCACCGCACAGGTGCGGGGCATGAAGGAAGCCGCGCACATCGCCAAACAGATGGCAGAACACCTGCTCGACACGGCTGGCATCCCAACCACACAAGACGAAGCCCCGACCGCATAGGTGATGGGATCACGCATCCTGAAGGCAAGGACGATGATTGCTTGATGGGAATTGCACCCAAATCCTTGCCGGAAATTGATAGCTGGATGGACGTCGGTCGCTAGTAAAGGACTGGGGGAAAATGGTGCCTCCCACGGGAGAAACGTTGAACTCTTTGTTCGAAGAATTTGAAGCGTGGAACGAGCATCTTTCCAAAATTGAGTTTGATTTCGAGGAGCCGCAGCCATGAGCGGTTCTCTCCATTCCACTGGATCTATTGGCGCTGAATTCAAACTTGCTGCGTCATATACGAGCAAGAAAAGGCCGGATCGGCGCAAGCGCGTTCCACCTGTCTCAATTCGCTTCAATGAGGACGAGCGCAAGCTTTTGCGGGAACATGCAGGCAAGGAACCATTGAGCACCTATGTCCGAAATTTTGTGGTCAAGGCTCATGGCGGTAAGGTGAAGCGAAAAAAGACCGCTACGGTTGATTTTCAGGATATGGCGTTGGTTCTGAGTGCTTTGGGACGTTCTGAACTATCTCATCTGCTTCGTGATGCCCTGTCGGCCAGTGAAACCGGTTCGTTGCAGGTTGAGCCGGAAACAGAGGCTGCGCTCCGCCAAGCTTGCGAAGATATCGCCGACATGCGCGGTGATTTGATCAAGGCTCTTGGATTGCGCAATGAGGTGGAGCCATGATTTTGCATGGCAACCAGCGGGGCGGAGCGAAAAATCTGGCTATTCATTTGATGAAGCCGGAAAACGAGCGCGTAGAAGTCCATGAACTACGCGGCTTCGTGTCGGAGAATTTGGAAGGAGCATTTCAGGAATCCTATGCGCTTAGCCGCGCGACGCGTTGTAAACAGCATCTGTATTCCCTCAGCATCAGCCCACCTATCAATGCCGACATTACACCGGAACATTTCGTTGATGCCGCCAATCGCGCAGAACAGCGCCTTGGGCTGGGTGATCAGCCCCGTGCCATAGTCTTCCATGACAAGCGCGGCGATGACGGCCAATTGCGACGTCATGCCCACGCTGTGTGGTGCCGAATTGATCCCGAGACGATGACCGCAAAACAGCTTTCCTATGACAAGATGAAGCTGCGTGAAGTTTCGCGGGACTTGCACATCGAGCATAACTTGAAAATGCCTGCCGGTTTGATCAACTCCAAAGACCGCAATCCGCGCAATTACACGCTTGAGTAGTGGCAACAATGCAAACGAGCCGAAAAAGACCCCAAGCAAGTGAAAGCAGCCTTTCAGGATTGCTGGGCAATTTCTGATTCAAAGGCTGCTTTTGAACGGGCCTTGGAAGAAAGAGGCTATTTCCTAGCCAAAGGACGGCGCGGCCATGTGGCCGTTGACCATAAAGGGGAGGCATATTCCGTTTCACGTTATGTCGGCATTAAGGCCAAAGACATTCGTGCCCGGCTTGGTGATAGCAAGGACAATCCATCTCTTGAAAAGGCAGAAAGCAGGGCAAAGCAACAGATCACGGATCGCCTCAAGGAGCTGGAAGCGGAGCAACAGCGCGAATTTGAAAGCAAGAGACAGCAAGCTCTTGATGAGAAGGAACGGCAAGATGCTGAGCACCGCCGCACCAGAGAACGGTTAAACCAGCACCAAGCGGAGCAAGCGCAACAGCAGGCCGATGAACATGCCTCCCGTTTCCGTCATGGTGTTTTTGGCTTCTGGGACAGGCTGACAGGCCGCCGCAAAAAGACGGAAACCCAAAATTCCCTGGAAGCTCGGCAAGCGCAAGAGCAACGGCAGAAAGAAACCGATGACCTCACCAGACTGCAAGCCTTGGAAGATCTGCAACGGCGAGAAGAGGCCAAGGCCAAACGCCGGAATAATGTTGAGGCCGTACAGGAACTACGGTCTGATATTAAGGAGTTTTCCCGGGCTGCAGAACGTGCACGCAGGCTTTCCATCAGAGAGCAGCGTCTGAAAAACAGCCACAAACAACGGCAACGAAACCGCGACGGGCCCAGTTATGAACGCTAAAGTGCAGAAGTTCCCAAGCTGAATTGCTGATTACCTATCCCTTCCCCGATCATTCCGCTGATTTTGTTGAGCTGATTTTTGTTGCCTCAGCCTTTGCTCACGTTCCCTGATCGAGTCATCTCTTGTTTTCACAGGATTTCGATCCGGGGATACAGTTGCAGTATTGATACAGGCTGCCATCCGTTCGTGTTTGAAGTTAAACGTCTCTTGTGAGGCTAAAATCCAGCTGTTGCGCTCGAAACGTGTCAAATCAATAAAATGGCCAGCCTTTTCGCCGAGTTGTTTCAAATACTGAAACTGAGTTCGGCCATTTCCCTCTCGAAAAGGGTGAATGCGGTTTACATCGCCTATATACTCTGCCGCTCTGTTGGCAAATTCTGCGCGCCCTAACCCGTGCAGAAAGCGTTCTTTTTTCAAACGCTTGTGGACATCTTCCATCGCCATTTCAATGCGATTGTACGGGTGAAACCAGTGCCCGCCTTTGCTGATGTCCGTTTGACGGATTTCGCCAGCCCACTTGTAGACATCCTGGAAAAGATGGTAATGAATGGATTGCAGATGTGCGAGATTAAATTCTCCTGACGGGACATTGTTTTCCGCACGTATCGTAACAATCTGCATTTCATTCAGATCAAGCTTGAGAGCATCCGTGATACAAAGCTTGTTTCTTAAGACGTCGCTATATGGATACCGATATAGAGATTTGTCACGCTCATCGTTATTCATCCGGTGATACATTCGGGTCCGCGTCTAACGATGCTTTTTCAAGAAGATAAGAAAGCCGCTGTTCATCTGTCCAACCTTCACGGTCGAACATCTCAAATAAGGCAATATCTTCATCGGTGATCGTAAAACCTTCAATTTCATGGCAAGCAAAAGACTCGGCTCGACGATGTTGCCGAGTTTTCATCATATTTACGTTGTTCTTATCTTGTGTTTCCATGGGTCAATTGTACCATACGTGAGTTCGCAGTTCCATTTTAATTCCACATGTATTGGTGGCAACGAGCCTTTCCTCATCCATGAAACTTGCTCCAGTTCACCAAATCTTGTATTCGCAGTGTAAAGCCTTTCTGTGGCTTTTTGCGTATGTGGAGCATTTCGTTGGTTGATATTGATTATGATCGGCACCGCTTCGGTTTTGCCGAGTTTGGCTCCTCCGAGACAGCTAAAAAAGCAGGTCTTCACAATGCCAAACAGGGGCTGTTTCTGGGCTATGATAATGCGAGTATCGCCTGCCGTTCCAAACAGCAAGCACCAATTCTGCTGGTTGGTGGTGCCCGTTCTGGCAAGGGAAATCATATTATTCCCTGGCTGGTTGACGGAGCAATTGACTCTCATGTGATTTCCATGGACTGGAAGGGACAGAACGGAGCGATATCACAACTCCAGCATCATCCCGAAGTGCGCGTTATCAACTGGGCTCCTCGCGGCTGTGATTTCCCGACGCACAAGATCAATCCGCTGTCCTATCTGCGATCCAGCTCACCTACTCTCGTTGGTGATGCCAAGCTGTTTTCCCGAAGCTGGATTCCGTTTACGGGCTCGAAAGACGGAGAGTTTTTTCAAGCCAGTGCTCAGCGTTATGTTGAAGCAGTTATTGTCCATTATGCAGAACTTCACGGCGAGGTTGACCTGCCCGGCCTTGCTGATCTGATGGAGGTATTCGCTAGCGATGCCAAAGCATGGACTGATTTTGAAGAGAGCATGGAGGCAGATTCCAGTCTCTCTTTCGTCAGATCTGTGGCAATTGAGATAAGCGGATTGCGGATGTCTGATAATCCGAATGCAGGAGGACTTGCGGGGATCATTGGCGAAATACTCAAGCAGTTTTCATGCATGAGTGATCCGCAAATTCGCGAAACGGTCTCGCCACCCTTCGATTTCGATTTTTCTGAATTGGCCGATCCAAAGGCACATCGCACGCAAGTCAACATCATGGAAGCGATGGAGTTCGCGCAAACTTCGGCTCCGATAGTCAAGGCTCTTTATACAGCAGCGCTGGTTTACAAGAGGCGCAGTCTCAGAGCAAGACCGCAGCTCTGGGTTTTGGATGAAATCGGAAATATTGGCTCGTGGAATCTTGCGGTGGAGCTTGGGACATTCGGGCCAGGATACGGAATTCGCCCAGCCTATATAGTGCAGTCGATCACACAGCTCGAAAACTTGGCCAAGCGAGCTTCGGTCATTATCCCTAATAGCTGCGGCACGCAGATATACAAAGGCATTCGCGATTACAATGAGGCTCTCAGAATTTCCAACATGCTGGGCTCGATGACTGTACCAGTTACAGATGCTGTAAGAGATGACAAGCTGATGAGACAAGTTGGCCAGTTAAGAATGCAGCAAGAATTCGGCGGCGACCCTTTTAATACGCAAATGGCAATTGAAGATTTACAAGAACAAATCGGGCTGACGACTCCTGTTAGCCGTCAATTGCTCACCCCGTCAGAAATCATGAATATCGACAAAAATGAGTGCATCCTCTTCATGCCAGGGCAGTTAAAGGCTCCGATGATTCTTAGAATTCCAGACTATTGGACCAGGCGTGATCTTGCTGGGCGGTATCTGGGAGATCCTTTTCATGACGAGGATGGAACAGTTTCCATAGCAGATGGTAAAGGTGGAGCAAGGAAGGCGCAGATCATCGCTGAAGATGTACCTGTAATCCGTTCCTCCCTGCCACAACACAAGCATGGCAAGTGGCACTATGTAGCTGGTTTGAGACCCTAGCGTTCTCGATCCTGCCTGATAGTCCTGATATTGCTTGCACTCCTGTTAGCTGGACAATTGTTGCGCTGACGTGTTGCAATCTTTGATTTATCCGAGCTGTCTGTCATTCGGGCACGACTACTCGCCGTTTCTTGCCTCTGCGCCACCTGTCGGAAAGAGGCGCGCGAATAGCCGGAACTGGAAGAGAAGGCAAAGCTGGTCTCAAACGCTTGCCGACTGTGTGCTAAGACCTGTTCTCCCCACACTATCCGGCCTTGTAGTTCTGCCTGCACTGTAGTGTGGACTTGTTTTCTGGTCGGACCTGTAATCTTGTACTCTAGGATATGATTAGGTAGTCGATCACGCTGCACTGCCCAACTGTCCAGCTCCGCACGTGTAACAATCCGATTCTTACCCTCTGTTGATGCATTTTCGAACTGATATTTCGTCATAGTTTTCCTCACAGGAATTACTGATCAAAGCCAATGGTTTCTGGCGTTGGCAATCTTGAGCATTTTCATGAGCCAGTTGATGTAGGAGAGGAACAAAAGGAACGGAAGTAGATAGGCGATGATGTAAGCCATGATCACTGCGACGATGATGTTTTCGTCACCATGATGATACCTCCAGAAGTCCAGAACCAGGCCGTTCACAACAGCATGAATAAACGGGCTGATAAAAAAGGTCAGGATTACTGCAATCAAAAATGGCCAAAGACTTGACTGATTTCGCATTTGGTTTCTCCATTAGTTCGAGAAACGGAAAAACACCTGACCTTCTAGGGCTTTCGTGATTGCGCCCGCAAAGCTCTGGACAATTTTCTGGTAAGCCGCTTTGTCGTTGCGGATGTCCTGCGATAGGACAACTTCAAAATCGGCAATCCCCTGTAGAGCCTCCGCATCATATCCTTGCGGATGGATGACAATTACTTTGGTGTTATCCGGACGACCTCGAATTACATCGGCCTTTTTGATCGAAGTGCTCTGATAGCCATCAGTCAGAATAACAAGCAAACGCTGTCGGTGAGCGCCGCTCCCCATTTTCCGGAAAGCTCCCTTGATGCCCGTATAGATGTTGGTCCCACCGCCGAAGTCCTGCAATTCAACGAATTCGGCGTCGCTCATCCCGTTCAGAGAATGACAGCTTTCATAGCGCCCACCATTCCGATAGCTGGGAGACGTGGTGAAGAAACCAAGTGCACATTCGGTGTTGATCGGCACGCGTGCTAGGAGACCGCGCCAGAAGACGGTTTGCGCTTCACCGGTGTCATCCATGCTGCCCGAACGATCAAAAAGCATGAATAGACCGAATTTGTTGCTCGCTTCTTGATACTGGTTAACGTCAACTGGGGAGCGACTTCCACGGAAGATCCTAAAATCCTGTGCATCCTTGCCGCTTTCAAAATCCAGTTTCACGATATGATTGTTGGTATCGTAAAACTGCATGCCCATTTCGAACCGCCCGGTGATGGCCGGATCTTCCTTGATTGAATTGATGGTTCCATGATCAAGAGACGGGATTTTGGTATAGACATAGGTCTGATCACTCTTGCGCCCGGCAATGGCTTTCCATTCCGGCCCGAGATTGAAAAACTCGGGAACAGGCATGTGAGCGGGATACATGGCATCATCTCCCAGAACGCCTGTCAGCTCAATAGCCTGCGAAGGGTCAACGATGTTCGTCCTGCGCGTCAGTATTGGTTCACGACCTTCAGCAAAAACGGCTTCGGGACGATCAATGGTCATAATTGGTGCATCCTCCGGCGTGAAAGTTGCCGGAGAGCGCTTGATAATAACCTGCGAGGTAGCCTCCTGAGAGACAATCAGACATGCTGTAAGGAGCAATGCGGAACGAAATCTCATTTCTTCATCTCCCGCTTCAGATTAGCGCTGCGAAGCCACCCATAGGTTTCAGCAGTGTTAAGGACGGTGAAATCAAGATTGCCCTCGCGAGCACGCAGCGGAGCTCCGGCACCTTCGAGGACATCGAACCAGACATTGCGCTGATCTGCTTCGGCATACAGGAAGACCAACCGCTCAACCCGGTCATCGGCAACTAAGGCTCCAAGGTTGACTTTGGGCGGAACAGGCTGCGGCAAGGAAATCTTCACATCCTGACACGGACGGCCAGTGTGGATCAGCGAAGACAGCGAGAAAACCCAGATGCGATCAGCCGTGCTACGCGCAATGTTACGCTTGGCTTCGTTGAACGCCCTCTCCAGATCGGTGCAGGCAGCGGGAATGTGCGATACAGATTCCTGAATCTCGCCATAACGCCTGTTGAGCTCCAGAACAGTCCCGCTCCACACGGTTTGAGCCGTCCCATACTTATCGGCTGAGGCGGTAGTGATGATTTCAACCCGGCCATCGCGGAATTTGCGATTGGCACCCGCTCCATAGAGGGCACTGAGAAGGCCATCCATGACAGGCCTGAACTTGCCGGGCTCCTGCAGCCCCACGCCATTGTCAATAATAACTTGGATATTAAGCCCTTCAGCGGCCTGCACGGGGGCAGTGAATACCAGGCCAGCATACAGCATTGCGATTGTAGCGAAAGTTTTCATCATCAGCTCCTATGATGCGTAAGATTTTTTGGAAAAGGCTGCGTGGAGAATCCGGCCCGTTACCATGGAAAACAGGAAGTTGATGGCCAGAAACACAATCGAAATGGAAAAGGCAGTCGTGTAATCGAGGCCGGAAGAAGAAGAGTTGGACAACGGCCCAGTGGTGGCCTGCGCATAGCGCTGGTTGACCAGGACAAACTCAAGGACAAGGCAGCTCAGATAGACGAGACTTGCGACCCGGAACATGAGCTTATAGCTGTCGTTATAGAAGTCCGGATCTTCAGCCTCCTTCTTGCCGAAATAAATAAACCATGCCAAGGCAGGCGATACGATGGCACCAGCCGCGATGACCAGCATGATTATATGCATGAACGTTATCGTGACGTCGACTGAAGGCAGGTAAATGCCGGATCCATAAGCGTCGAGAGGGATCACCATGGTCAGCATGCTGTAATGGATTGCGGCCATGATCAAATCCACGGTGATTATCGCGGAGGCCAAGACCTGACCGTATTCGTCAAGTTGTTTGATAGCCATTATTGACTCCTTTCATGCAAGCGGTTTGAAGCTTTCGGGACCTACATTTCGAGGGTGGTGGATGAGGTTGAAAAATCGACAGACTGCATCATCGGGGAGCTCTCGAACATGCGTTCGAGCTGAGCGCCACGTTCATCGGCAGGCAGACTGTTCAAGTATTCAAGGAACAGTTCCATTTGACGTGTCCGCTCGCGGTCCGTTTCGATAATGGTGCGTCCGGTGTGGTAGAGCCGGGAACGCCAGCCCATAAACCCTGCGATAAGTCCGCCAATAACGGCGACAATGCCGACATTCTGCTTCACAATAGAATTGTCATGATTGGCAAGCCGATCAGTTTCGGCGGCAAGCTCCAGATTCCGGCGCTGTGTCTGGGCGTCCAGCTTTTGCCGCTCGCGATCAACGTCGGCCTGGATTTCCGCCTTTTCCAGTTCGTGCGCATGCTGTGTTGCCTGCAATGCCAGCTTTTTGGCCTTATCAGCTTCTTGCATGCGCAGCGTGAATTCCTGACGGGATTCCTGGGCTTTCAGATCTGCGGCATTCTGGTGCGGCTGCTTGTTGCAGGCAGCGAGCCCCGATACAACAAAAGCAACCGCTGCAGTACGCACCAGGAAGTTACCAGAGAGCATTGATACTCCCGTATTTACAGAACTAGGCTCGCTCTGATTGGAGACCTTGCCTGGAAACAGCGCGCCAGAATTTCCAGCGGCACACGATTCAGTTTTTTCAAATCCGGCTCTGGACTTTTCATCTTCGAAGGTCCATGTACGCATCACCCTGCTCCTCTGTTTGGACGGAATATCGGCATTGCAGTGCCGACGATCATTCGTTTCCCAGCTGAAAATTTTTAGTTCCAGCCTCTTAAATGAAGACGCTTCACACGCGTTAATCAAATGGGATTCGAGGGGAATTATGGGGAATTTGTAATCGGCTTAAGATTATGAATTTTCGAACATAATTTGACTCTCCTAATTCAATTAGGATAGAATAAGTTATGAGTGCCAAGATCGAAAGGAAGACCTACACCTTAACCGTTGACAGCTGCCCAAACAGTGGTCGTGTCTTGACTGAAGCGTGGTCAGATCAGCAAGGAAGACTGAACAGCGTCGGTGAGAACCCTGCTTATACCAAATATGACGAGTTTGGGGATGTGGTAATACTGGTTTTTGCCAAGGAGGGTGTATCCCATCGATCTCACAATTTGCCGTCTAGTTACACTCTCGACAAATCCCAGAACAAAGAAATTTATCACTATGAGGTTCAAGGCCGTTTACACAGAACTAATGGGCCGGCGATTGAGCATTTTGATTTAACGACTGGTGATTGCATATATCGTGAATATTGGCTAAATGGGCGAGAGATGCCAGCACCTTCAGATGCACCACAACCAGTGCTTGACTAATATCTAAATTTCCGCAAGCATGGCGCGTCTTTTGAGGGATGGAAAAATGCAAGAATTTAATACGTTTGCACACGCGCTTATCGCTGTCGTAGACGGAAATAAAGATGAAGAAGCACGAATTCGGCAAGCCGCTCGAGAAGCCTTCGTAGGTCACTTAAAAGTACTTCCAGCTGGATATGATAATTTCGACAGCTTTGTTGTCGGATGGACTGGCATGGAACTGGAATCTAAATTTGAAGAGACTTTTAGGAGTTACCTAAAAAATAAAGGGAAAACTATATATGCGATACAGCTTTATTACATCGCACTGACGCATCCAGAATACAGAAGTCGGCTTACAGTTTTTGAGAAAAAATTTCTAGGAAAGAGGAAGTTGGAAAATGTTGTCAATGATCCTGATTTCAAGAAGCCAGACCTTATAGCTGCTTCACAAGTTGATACCACTCCAGCAACCCCAAAAGACACAGCAGAAATCCAAGATAGACAGCTGGGAACTGATGAAAAGGATATTATTGAAACCCCAAACTCTGAACATGAAAGCTTGAAGTACGTTTCCATTGGTATGGATGAAGTAACTGATTTTCAGAAACGATTTTCATTCGAAGATATCAACGATCTATTCCACGACTACCAGTTCAAGACAAAGGGCAAGCCATATTCCAACAGTGAGGGGATAATAAAATCGATTGCATCTGACAACGCACTGGATCTCAGAGTTCCTACGTCTGCGATGGAAGCGGCAGAAGCCACAGATGAAACCCTTAATGTATACAAACAACTGGCTGACCTCGTCAGAAGGTATCTATCCGACGAGAAGGCATCCCTGATGCCTGATGACGAAATTTTGTCTGAAACATTTGCACCTAAATCCGGTCGACTGATTGATCCGGGCGGAGATTTTCTGCAACTTGCATATAACTGCTATGGAAATAGCAGGCTACAGAGGACGCTGGAGAAAACAAGCGAAGAATTGTCAAATCCACTAGCGAGATCGATTTTTCAATGCGTTAACAATCAAGTTTCAGGGCGAAACCATGGCTTGAACTCTCTGTTTTTTCACCATTTGAGCAAAATCGAATATCTGTCGCCTGAAACGAGAGCAATCTCCGCATTTCTCCAGTCAAAAAGTGATGTTATACGTGGTGCCACAGATGATGTCATACGGGCACTTGACTACGGCCTGGACATTCTTGCCGATGAAACCCATCACAAAAGATATATGGCCTCAAACCATGCCGATTTAATTGGTGCCATGTATGCAGAAAAGGCCAAGACACTATTCTGTGCTACATCTTTGGAAAATCGGGGTTCAGATAGAGTGAATGACATTTCAAGCGCATTGAAGAAATCTATGGTGCCTCTCGGGCTAAACAACTCACATATGGAAAACCCAGATACGATAGCAGACGAGATCTTCCATAACAAAGAATCGGCACACGGCTTATATGTAGCTGCCTATACTTACTACCATACGGAAATTCTCCGCTGCATTTTCAACAAGGATGATCCATCGGAGTTTTTTGACAAACATCTGAGGTTAAATGAAAAAATTTCCAGAATTCTGCCTAGAGTTGCCTGTCTGGTGCTAACACCGATAGCTGGACTGGCTCGGGTTGCAGAACAACCGGAATACTGCAAGAAACTTTTCCTTTGGCGAAATGGTTCACACCCATCACCAGCAATTAACAAAATGCGTCATGATGTAGACCAAGTGAACGTTGTCGGGACTGAAACGGCCATCAACTACCTTACAAGTTACACAGGCCTGCAATATGTATTAAAAAACGGAGATAAAGAAGTCGAAAGCCATATCGACAAGATATCTCGCTTTCTCGTTCAGCAAGAGGCTAAGTTTCAACGACAAGACATGAAAACGATATCAAGATATTATGAAAGGTTCAGGGCTGGTCGGTCTAATGAAGTGCGCGATTATCTCAACTCCGAGAGCTATCCGGCTCCAAGCCATCACCTGTTCTTTGGAGAGGTTGAAGATCAATTTACGATCAATGAATAAACAAGATCGCCTAAAGCAGGAGTCCAATATCAAGCGACTCTTAATTCGACTACAACCGCTCCTGCCTGACCTGCACCAGTTCGATAAATTGCGTGAGTGGCCAGACAAACTCTTTCTGTGTTTTGGAATAGCTGTCCCTGACAGCTCGAGGCACAATCAGCTGCACGTTTGACTCTTGCATCATGGTCGTCTGTGGCACAGATATCGCAGGCTCAAGTGTGATCAAGTGCTTGGTATTCAGGCGTTCTGCTTCAGGCAGAATCTGAGGCCAGCGATCCTTGCAAGTCGATTTTGCAGCAAGCATTGTTAAAAGGGATGTTTTGAACTGCGGGTCGAAATACTCCATCTTTCCTGGAAAAATGAAATCGGGCTTCTTGCCCTTTTCCGTGATGACCTGCGCATCATAACGAAGTTCGAAGGCATCAAAGACTGCCTTTAACTGGTTCTCGAAAGAATGCCCCATTCGGGATTTTCGGCGGTTCTGTACACTCAGCGAGTACTTAATGAAACCATCGACATCGATATCTTCACCGTCCACAAATCCGTGGCGTATACGCTCCGCAACGATTCTCTTTTCAAGCCGCCTGAACAGCGCCTCTTCATGGCTTAGCCATGCTGTTATTGCAAAATCAGGATCATCTCTTGCGTCAACTTCGGGAAGCGTGAGGCGAGCGAGTTCTGATAGCTCCGCTGTCTTTGGAAACTCCAGCCCAAACTTTTCGATAATGGTATCAAGCGAATTGGCATCGGGATCTTCGAATTCGATACCGATTTCATCGAGAATAAACCGGGAAATAAAATCGAGCTTGCTGTCTTCGTCCTCAAAGTCAGAAAACGAAAACCGTTTCCCCGGGTTCTCACCGATATCGAAAAGCCAAAGGAGTTGACTCTGAATGGTGCTGCCCGATGGCACTATGATGAACAAAATAGACTTGTCAGGCCTAATGGCGAGAAACAGCGTATCTCCGGCAGACATAATTTCGGTGACCGCATTGGATGGATAGTACAATCGATATTCCGGAGGGCGCGGTTTTCCTTCACGACAGTTATAATGAGTAGCAAAACCCTGATCTGTTATCGTTTCCTGCTCATCACTCAGCCAGATATAGGTAACATCAAAAACCGATTTGTCAGTTCCTAGGAACTTCCTCATGGGCACCGTCGTGCCAATTTCATGTTGATTGGAAGTTTTCGGTTCGGCGTCGACTGCCGAAAGGATTTTTACACCAACGCCATCAAAATATTCAGATAGATGCCCCTGTTTCATTGCCCCTGACTTCCAACTTGATTTCTTCACCCCGCAACCAGAAAGAGCATAAATCAATAACTGAATCCAGTTCTAATTTCGCCTTTCCTTTCAGTGCACACTCCCAGATTATCGCTACGCGCCAGCCAGCGGCCAACAAATTCTCGACGTTCATTGCGTCACGATTCTTATTAGCAGTTATCTTTTGCTGCCAGAATTCAATTCTGGATTTGGGCCACTTGAATAGATGGCAATCGTGACCATGCCAGAAACATCCGTTGACGAAAACAACGGCACCATATCGTGGAAACACAAGATCGGGCTTGCCGGGAAGCTTCTTTTCATGCAGTCGAAAACGGAAACCGCGTCTATGCAAACCGGAGCGAATAGCAAGCTCCGGCTTGGTGTTGCCGGATTTTATACCCGCCATCATGCGACTACGGGTTTTCAGGGACACTATATCTGCCACAGCAATCAGAGCGGCATTTCTTTTTGCAGGGGATGCCCCAGTTCGCTGGCCACCGCTTCCAGAATGTGAGGTTTCATGATTTCGGCAACGGCGCGAACAACCGGAACAACGACAGCATTTCCGAACTGTCGATATGCCTGTGTATCCGATACCGGGATGATGAATTTGTTCTCTCCTGGTTGATCGAAACCCATAAGGCGACAGCATTCGCGGGGCGTCAGTCGTCTCGGACGGTTGTTCTCCTGATGTACAAGAATTTCGGAGCCGTCCTTGTAATAACGAGCGGAAAGTGTTCTGGCGACATCATCAGGGCCGAACAGGGAAAACCCGAAACCATTCCCAGCCTTTCTATGCTTTTCCTTGTAACCTTGCAGGTAATTCCAGAGCTTGGGTGTCAGAGTGTATTTGGATTCAACCTGCTCATCCAGAATGGTACCAAGCCCCGGCTGGGCATCAGGTACTCTCAAATTGTTAAAATCGAAGTCCGGTGTTGCATCGCGGAATCCGACGATAAAAATCCGCTCTCTTTTCTGGGGCACCCATGGATCGGAACTAATAACGCGCGTATGAACCTGATAGCCCAATTCATTTTGCAGGACATTCATGATGGTGGCGAAGGTCTTGCCGCCATCATGTCGTTCGAGATTCTTGACGTTTTCCAGCAAAAAGACTGATGGGCGGTGGTGATTTATGATTTTGGCCAGATCGTAAAACAAGGTACCCTGCGTATCACACAGAAAGCCATGAGGTCTTCCTAAAGAGTTTTTCTTGGAAACGCCTGCAATTGAAAAGGGCTGGCAAGGGAATCCCGCAAGCAAGACATCATGTTCCGGTACCAATTCAGGCGTTTCAGCGAACGGGCGTATGTCTCCCGCAAACTCATGATCCTCACCATCGGGAAAGTTGGCAGCATAGGTTTGCCGGGAAAAGCGATCCCATTCTGCCGTAAACACGCATTTGCCTCCGATCTCTTCGAAAGGAATCCTCAAGCCGCCAATTCCGGCAAAGAGATCAATAAATCGGAAGGCTCTGTCCGGTGCACCCTCTTCGCATCTCTGATGCAAACGCTGCCGGAGGGCTTCCATCACAAGTGCAGGAGGCGTTATGGCAGCTTTTCCCTTTGCCTCATAGCGCCTGACAGTACGATCAGATTTGCCGACCAAAGCGGCAACTTCGGGGATAGACATCCCTGACTTTTCTCTCAGGGTTCCAAAATCTTCGGCAAAGGCTAAATCATTCATTTTCTATTTCCGGGTCAAATTTTGACATTGTGTCATTATTATTCCCAGCGTATCACAAAAAACAGTGAACACAAAGCGAACAAAATGAAGTTTCTTCATATCCCAGTTCACTTTGCGAGACTGAAAATACAAAAAAGGCAAGACTGGCAGCGTTTCACAACGTGAAACAACTTCGTTGCATTCGAGCTAAACTATGTGGGGATAACAACCCACGACATCGGAAGCGAACGGGCGGGTTTCAATTCCGGGTGTTCAGCATGAGCCATGTTGAAGTTGCAAATGAATCCAACAGTTCAGAGCGCCACATAAGGAGCGTCTGTCCTTATCCGGGGTCAAGCATCGGAACTGTTTGAATGGTGCGTGCTGGCTCGATGCTGGGTACGTGCCAATGACAGAGGGGGGATGCAACGGGGGGAAGCGTAGCGCGTCACCTCTTGCCGAAGCAGTCGCAGACTGGTGAGCCGTTGCGTGGGATGACCCACGCACACCTTGCGGAACGTAGGGACGCGGGTTCTATATGTAATTTCCTCTATCGCTCCCATAGCAAATCACACTGGCTCGAACTCTCAACGGATAACATATTTTTGCAGCGTATGCGACGCCGGTCACTTTTGTGGGACTATGATCGATTCGCTATGGGCTTGATGCTTTACTGTGAAACGTTGACCATGACGATTGCCGCACAGCATTAATTCGCTAGGAGCCCGAAGTGGACGTAAGAAAAGAATGGCCCTTGGTGCCAGCACCTAAAAATGCTCGGAGATGACGGCCCTAACCGGTCATTCGTCATTTAAACAATACCGCAACGCAGCATTCTACATTTACCTCGCCCTCATCTCTCCTTCATCGCATGAGCGATTTGGTCGGTCAGTGGTTTTAGAAGATAGGAGAGGATGGATCGGTAGCCGGTTTGCAAATACACCTCAGCGGGCATGCCGGGGAGGAGTTGCTTGCCCTCCAGCTTTCTGGTTTGATCTTCTCCGATGGCCACCCGGATCTTGTAGAAAGAAAGGCCTGTTGCTTGATCCGTGATTAGATCAGCAGAGACCGTCTCAAGTGTTGCCTCTAGTTCCGGCGTTGTGCGCTGGTCGAAGCTTGGAAGCCGGATGCGGGCGCTTTGTTCGGGCTTTATGCGATCAATCTGGGTCGGGTCCACCTGTGCTTCGATGATCAGATCATCTTCACGCGGCACGATGACCATGATGGTCTCACCGGGGGAGATAACCGCACCGATGGTATGAACATTGAGCTGATGGACGACCCCATCTCGCGGCGCCTTGATTTCGACACGACGGAGCTCATCCAGTGCGGAGATTTCCTGCTCTTCCAGTTGCGCGATCTTCGAGCGGACATCCTGATATTGTTCCAAGACTTCAGATCGGGCATCCTCTTCGATCTGCAGGATCTGGATTTCCTTCTCGCTGACAGCCTGTTTTGTCTGTGCGATTTGGGACAGAAGCGCCCCATGTTCCCCGTCCAGCTCGGCCTTTTCACGTTTGAGGCCGTTGAGCCTTGAAAGGGTGACAAGCTGCTTCTTTTGCAAACCAGCATTGGCCTTGATATCGCTTTGCAGAAGCGCAATTTCCTGTTTCTTCGCCGCCAGCTGCAGATCAAGCCCCTCAATCTGGCTTTTAAGCTGGTCGATCTGTTCCCGCAATTGCTGTTTTCTGCCATCCAGAGAACGTCGTCGCGCCACCATAAGCTGGTTTTGGCTCTTTTTGATATCCAGCCAGTCTTCTAGCCATTGAGGGGCGATGCCATTAGCAATGCCCTCAAAAGAGATTGCTGCTCCCTCATCCCGCTCGGCACGCAGGCGGGCAATCCGAGCTCTCAGCTCCATGAGTTGCTTACGGACTATGTCGAGATTGGCCTGAGTTACCGTATCATCAAGCCGAACCAAAAGATCGCCAGCCTTGACCGGATGACCATCCTTGACCTTAATGGCCTGAACAATGCCACCTTGCAGATGCTGTACCTGTTTGGTGTTGCCATCAACCACAACAGTGCCCGTGGCCACGACGGCACCCGAGATCTGCGCAACACTGCCCGCGATGGCAAGACCTGTCAAAATAAGAACGCACAAGACGGCCGCCAGAAGGAAATGAGTTTTGAGGCCAGTTGCGGATTTCTCTATCGGCCCTTTCACATCTTGATCTTGCATCATGCCACCCCTTTCGATTTGACCGGTGACAGCACTTTGGCCAGCACGTCCTGTTTGGGCCCGAAGGCCTGCATCTTGCCATCCTTGAGACAAAGAACGTGATCCATGGTAGCCAATGCGCTCGGGCGATGAGCAATGGAGACAACAATGGAGCCCTTTTCTTTCATGGCGGTGATGGCGCGTGACAGAGCAGCCTCTCCCTCATTGTCGAGGTTTGAGTTGGGCTCATCAAGGACGATCAAAAATGGATTGCCATAAAGGGCACGGGCCAATGCTAGCCTCTGCTTCTGTCCACCGGACAACATATATCCAGTCCGGCCCACCAATGTGTTATAACCATCAGGAAGCGCGCTGATGAAGGCATGAAGATCAGCCAACTCTGCTGCTTCCATAATCGCCTCAGCGTTGGCCTCCTCATCAAAACGGGCAATATTCTGAGCGACGGTGCCATCAAAGATCTGAATATCTTGTGGCAAATAGCCAATGATACTGCGGCGCTGATCCTCAGACCATTGGATGAGCTCTGATCCATCCAGACGAACCGAGCCTTGCGAGATGGGCACAAGCATCACGAGGCTCTTGGCAAAGGTGGACTTGCCCGCCCCAGACGGACCGATCACACCAAGTCCCTCACCAGCCTTCACGGAAAGAGAAATACCCTGCAGGATTGGTTTTTTGCCACCAATAGGGATGGATGACATTTGCTCTGTCGTCAGAATCTTTTTCGGCAACGGCAGTTCCAGACGCGATGGTTTATCTGGCATGTTCATGAGTATTGATTTTAGCCGAGTGTGAGCCTGTCGGGCTGTCACAAAGGCGCGCCATTGACCCACGGCAATCTCAATAGGCGACAGGGCCCGTGAGACCATGATGGAGGCGGCAATCATGATGCCAGGAGAAACTTCCTGCTTGATGGCGAGCCACGCACCAACACCTAGGATAGCTGACTGAAGGATGAAACGGATTGTCTTGATCAGGGTTGAGAACAGTCCTCCACGATCCGTCGCAATGCGGTGTTTATCGAGGAACTCATCGTTGACTCGGTCCCATTGCGCCTTGATGGACCCCATCATGCCCATGGCATGGATAACATCGGCATTGGTCCGGCCAGTCTCAATCAGGAAGGACCGTATCGAGCCTTGAGAGGCCAAATCCTTCGCAGGCTGTTTGGAAAGCCATTCATTGACCCCGATCAGGGCAGAGATGAGAATCGCTCCGCCAAGCCCAACCAATCCGAGAATCGGATGAAAGAGATAGACAATAATCAGGTAGAAGGGCATCCAGGGAATATCAAAGACTGCCCCCGGTCCCGGCCCGGACAGAAAATGGCGAATGGAATCCAGATCCTGCACCGGACGCAATCCCACCGCCCGAGGCCCGATGATCAAAGGCGCGATACTGGATAGTTTGAAGACATCCGACGTCATGCGCCGATCGACAATCTGCCCTGCACGCAGCAAAATGCGGCTACGCAGGATATCCAGAATGCCGAAGAAGCAATAGAGCGAGAAGGCCAGACCACTCAGTACGACCAGTGTCGGCACTGAGCCGCTGGCCAATACCCGGTCATAGACCTGCAACATGAAGATGGGGCCGGTTAGCATCAGGATGTTAATCAGAACCGAAATCGCCCCGACCCCAGCCCAGATTCCTCCAGTCCCACGGAAAAAACCGACGGCATCACGCCGCCGGTTATCATTTTGATTGATGGTCACGAATGCTCTCCGATCCCGCCCTTACGCAAAGCGGAAATCGTCCTGATGTAGATCGTTGACATTAACATCTTTGATCAAGATGCTATTCTCGGCATCCAAGGTGATTAGTGTATCAACACCTTGATCAACTGCCTTATCCAACACATCGGCAAATTCGGTAAATCCAGCAATGTTTTGCAGCTCAATCAGATCTTCAGTGCCTTCTCCTGACGAGAAATCATGAATGACATCATTGCCGTCACTTGCTGCAAAAACAAAAACATCATCGCCTTGGCCACCATAGAGGTCATCATTACCTGCATGGCCTATGATGGCTTCATCATAGTCACCACTGTTTCCTCTGACAATTTCAGAAGACCCATCTCCGTGGTGTGCTAGAGCAATTGTACGATCGGCAAACTGAATTGTTTCAATATCAAACAAAACATCACGATTATCGTAGTCGTCGCCGAGCCACACATCAAAGCCATTGTGAACATAGGTCCATTCCCAGCTATATTCAGATGAATTACCCGCTATGACATGGACATCATGGAAACCTGCCGAACCGACTGAATAGTCAGAACTGGTTGAATCATCGAAGTTGATTATCCGCTCCTCAAAGCCACCAGCCAACACAATTTCAGTGTCATTAAACTGAATGCGCTCAAAATCAAAGATTACATCGTGATTGCCATAGTTTCCATGTTGCCAGACATAGAGGCCAGGCCCTTCATCCAGATGTGCCCAGTTAAAGTCTGAGCTATTGCCACTGACAACATAGACATCCGCAACACCGGCTGTTCCGCCAGGATATTCTGTGATGTTGGGATCATCCTGAGCAATGACGCGTTCCTGATATCCGCCACTAAGCGAATAGGTTGCGTCATTGAATTGAAGGAACTCCATATCCCACAGAATGTCGTGATTGTCATATTCACCATGTTGCCAAACATAGATACCAGTGCCGTCATCAAGGCGAGCCCAGCTATAGTCCGTTGATACCGCGTCGATTACAAAAATGTCGGCCTTGGCATCGCCTCCTATCACGTAGGTTCCCGAACTTGAATCATCAAATTCTTTGGCACCGCTTGCGATTTTTGTATCGATTTGGTCACGAGTCCAGACAGTCCCATCATCAAAATAGATCTCTTCAATGCCGCTATATTGATCATAGAACTGCTTGTTGATGGTCACAGTACCCCCATCGGGCATGGACAGCACCAACGAGCTGTTTTCCCCTTGAATTGCGACGACTTCGGTCGCGGCTACTCCTCGAAGCACCAGCTTGTCGATGGAACTGGTGGAATAGTCTCGGTCCGTAATCACATCACTTCCATCGCCAAGGCTATAGATATAGCTGTCCGAGCCGTCATAGCCATCCAGTTGGTCATTACCCAGACCGCCGGTGATAGTATCAGAACTGTAGGACCCATCGATCACATCATCGCCATCAGACGACATATCTGACAAGTAACGATCCAGGATCTCTGTCCGGTCCAGGATCGTTCCATCATCAAAATGGATCTCCTCAATGCCGCTATACTGATCATAGAACTGCTTGTTGATGGTCACGCTTCCACCGTCTGGCATCGTGATAATCAGAGACGAGCTGCTACCACGTGAGAATGTCAGTTGATCAGCAAAAACATTATGAAGCACCAGCTTGTCGATGGAACTGGTGGAATAGTCTCGGTCCGTAATCACATCACTTCCATCGCCAAGGCTATAGATATAGCTGTCCGAGCCGTCATAGCCATCCAGTTGGTCATTACCCAGACCGCCGGTGATAGTATCAGAACTGTAGGACCCATCGATCACATCATCGCCATCAGACGACATATCTGACAAGTAACGATCCAGGATCTCTGTCCGGTCCAGGATCGTTCCATCATCAAAATGGATCTCCTCAATGCCGCTATACTGATCATAGAACTGCTTGTTGATGGTCACGCTTCCACCGTCTGGCATCGTAATAATCAGAGACGAGCTGCTACCACGTGAGAATGTCAGTTGATCAGCAAAAACATTATGAAGCACCAGCTTGTCGATGGAACTGGTGGAATAGTCTCGGTCCGTAATCACATCACTTCCATCGCCAAGGCTATAGATATAGCTGTCCGAGCCGTCATAGCCATCCAGTTGGTCATTACCCAGACCGCCGGTGATAGTATCAGAACTGTAGGACCCATCGATCACATCATCGCCATCAGACGACATATCTGACAAGTAACGATCCAGGATCTCTGTCCGGTCCAGGATCGTTCCATCATCAAAATGGATCTCCTCAATGCCGCTATACTGATCATAGAACTGCTTGTTGATGGTCACGCTTCCACCGTCTGGCATCGTGATAATCAGAGACGAGCTGCTACCACGTGAGAATGTCAGTTGATCAGCAAAAACATTATGAAGCACCAGCTTGTCGATGGAACTGGTGGAATAGTCTCGGTCCGTAATCACATCACTTCCATCGCCAAGGCTATAGATATAGCTGTCCGAGCCGTCATAGCCATCCAGTTGGTCATTACCCAGACCGCCGGTGATAGTATCAGAACTGTAGGACCCATCGATCACATCATCGCCATCAGACGACATATCTGACAAGTAACGATCCTGGATCTCTGTCCGATCCAGGATCGTTCCATCATCAAAATGGATCTCCTCAATGCCGCTATACTGATCATAGAACTGCTTGTTGATGGTCACGCTTCCACCGTCTGGCATCGTAATAATCAGAGACGAGCTGCTACCACGTGAGAATGTCAGTTGATTAGCAAAAACATTATGAAGCACCAGCTTGTCGATGGAACTGGTGGAATAGTCTCGGTCCGTAATCACATCACTTCCATCGCCAAGGCTATAGATATAGCTGTCTGAACCACCATCACCGCCCAATTGGTCATCACCCAAGCCGCCAGAAAGCACTTCACTCTTTTCAGACCCATCTATGACATCGTCGCCGTCGCTGGATAGAGTCTGATAGTACTTGCCAGAAAGAGTTGAAGCATCCCATTCTGTACCATCTTCGAACAGAATGCCTTCAACTCCATATGAGTCACCATCAAAATGATCTTTAACGTTTAAAGTTTGACCTGTTTCAGATAGGGTCAAGATCAGATCATCATTCTGACGGCTCAACCCAAGATCATTTTCCGTGAAACCAATGAGTTTGATTTTATCTGTACCGGATGACTTTGTCTCAATGACGGTATCACTACCGCGACCTGTGCCCCAGAAATAGGTATCGCTGCCCGAACCACCTGTTAGAGTGTCGTTGCCTGCTCCGGCGTCGAATGCTTCGTGACTGTATGACCCCTCGAGTGCGTCGTCTCCATCTGTCCCCTGAATAGGAGCCAGCATTTGGATTTGTTGGCGATCCAGTTCCTTCCCGTCGGCAAAGGAGAGATATTCAATGCCATCAGCTTTGTTCCTGAATTGATTTTCAATGGTCAGCGTCTCTCCTGTTGCCACAATGGTCATAACAAGAGAGTTGCCGTCCCTGGCGTAGCTTAGGTCACTTTCATTCAACTCCTTCAATCTGACGCGATCAGTGTAAGACGATGAAGAAGTATCCTTCAGGATGTCATTGCCGCTACCGGAGTTCCAGACATAGGCATCGCCGTGGGCATATCCGCCATAGGCTTCGATAACCTCGTCCCCGGCCATTGCAAAGACTTCTGAATTCTCGCGAAGATCTTCAGCTGTCCAGACGGTTCCGTTTTCAAACTGAATGGTCTCGATGCTTTTGGAGGAACCTGCCAGTTGATCATCAAGAGAAAGCTGCTCCCCAGTGGCCTTGATAACGATATGGATATCTTCGCCACCAGGGCCCATGCGATAAACATAGATATCATCAGGATTCAGGCCTTGTAAAAGCAGTACATCACTATCGCTGCTGCTGCCCTCTTCGTTGGTGACATCGTTTCCTTGCCCGCTGCCCCAAACGTAGGTATCATTTCCAGCCCCGCCTTCGAGGAGATCGCTGCTGATACCACCTTGAAGAATATCATCCCCAGATGTTCCCGAGATAGCCTGACTATCTTCAACATAGATTTCTGTCAGTACTGAATCGATGAAAGAATCGTCTTTGCCAGCATTCGAGAGCCCATCTGAAATTGCTTGTTCAAAATACTGTTTATATTCATCTGTCTGCGCATATTCGTGCCGAAACAAACTCAAAACCGCCGTTATTCCTGAATAATCAGAATTATCAACCCGCGAAAATAAATTTTCTACTAAAGATGTAAGATCTTCGGCATTAAAAGAAAGTAGATCTGAAACATCCAAGTATTCTATACCCATCACGGCGATCAACGGATTTGAAGCGATAAATGCGATCAAATCTGTTGCTACCTGTTCATCGCTTCGCTCAATTGGCTGATGAAAATAGAACTTTATGGTCGATTGTGGTGCTTGAACTAAGAAGCGTAACGCCAACGATTCTACCACCGACTGATAGTGGTCTTCTAATTCCACTCCCCAAACCGGGCCTGGCGTAGCTCCGTAGTAATTACCCTGATTGTATTCTCCTCCTTGAAAGGCTTCAATTACCGCCAGATGCTGCGCGTCAATAGAAGGTCCTCGGCTGTTTGGATCAATATCTGAAACGCCGGTCCAGTTGAAAAGGAACTGTTCGAACTTTTCCAAGAACTGTGCCACATCTCCAGTATTTGCAAGGTTGACCAGTTGAACAACTTCTTGTTTTAGATCAGAATCCAACGAAATAGCATAGGCCAAATCTCCGACATTCCCATAGCCTTTCAATTGTGGCAAAATGAAAGCAAGCTCGTCATATACAAATCCTTCCGGCACCAACAGATTCGTGTATGTCTGGTCGTTTTGAAACCAAATATCTTCAATTACAGAACTGCTTCCATCCACCCATGCGACGGTGCTTCTATGACTAACGTCGTGTCCTTGATTTGTTTCGCTAATCTCATCTGCATTCAAATCTATAAACGAGATACCTGCATCAGTGAGAGAAATTAGCTCGCCTTCGTCTGTTATTCCATCTGTGTTCTTGTCTTGCCAGAGCGTCAGTTTATCAAAATCATCATCCGCACTATCAATTCTTCCATCTTGATTTGTGTCCAGTTCATTCAGCTGACTAAAGCCATCTTCGGTTGCACTGCCAAAAAGCTCGTTGTTGTCATTGATTTTGCCATCACCATTTCTATCCCATGAGAGTAATGCATCATCTGGCTGCACCCAACCTGTCAACTCTGCAAAACCGTTCTCATTCAGATCAAAATGTACATCCGATTCCTCTAGCGAGATTAGCTCAACTCCATCACTGTCCATATCGACGACAAGGGGAGATTTGTTCGGAGACTTTTGATCAGGCCCGTTCGGAGTTGGTGGCTTAGGTTTCGGAAGCGGCATATCTGGATCTGGAAATGGCTTTGGCTCCTGCAGTGGCATATCCGGATCTGGTTGCGGAGGCTCTTCTGGAGGTGTGGGTTCTTCGTCATCAGTAGGAAGATTGTCTGGGAGAGGAGCTTCATCAGGAAGAGGCGGAGCATCAGGAAAGTTCTGGTCGTACCATTGCTTCATTTCGTCCCAAGAACCAAACTCTTGATATACCCCGCTCTCCAATATATCATTGTAAACAGCAGCGCCTTGTGTAAGTGTTACCCTACCAGTCTTCAAATCTATCAGTGCGGTTAGTGCAACGCCAGGCAAACCAGTTGGTGTTCCCACTCCCACGCTTGGAACCACTTGACCAGATGGAACAACTGAGCTTCCATCCCAAGTGAAGGCGTAACCAACTGAAGCTGCCGAGAAAGCGCTGCCTTGAAAAAATGGCGTTATGGCGAAGGAAGCCCCACTAGGACCATTTGATCCGCCAACAGCCAAACCTAAACCATAAACCTGAACGTAAATCCCTCCACCACCCGGAGGGGTTGAAACACCTGACATTTATAGCACTCCTAATTTGCTAAGTTCTGGGCACAAGAGAATGAGGTTAAAAGATAGATGGAAACACAAGCATATAGCTCGCTGCAGCTAGTTATTATTTCGCTCTATATTCTTAATATAGTTACTCCTGTTGTTTTGGTGTTTTACAGTGTTTTTAAAGCGCTATCCTTCGGTCTTTCAGAGGAAAAAGACAATACTTCTGTACTTATAGTTAAAAAGAAATTTATTATTGTTTTTTTTATTTCCTTTGCTTGGTGTTGCGTCACCCTTTCATTGTCTTGGTACGTAGAGAAGTTTATTCACGCGCTAAATTGACTAATTGGAAGGTGCGGTTTTGAATGTATTACTATACCCTGATTAGGTTTTATCACCTCTCTGAAGGATGGCGTATTGTTGTCTTTTCTTCTCGCTCTCAGTCCCAATTTGAATCTCGATTGTTATTCAGAGAAGAGAGCACCAACAGCTACAGAGGCACATAAGCTTGAACTAGCAACCCCTGTCACAAAAGACATTGCTGCTGCTGAGCCGGCCAAAGAAGCAGCGACTTCTCCTGCCGCTTCTACGGCGGAATCGCTTGGCGTCATAATTCCTTCAGCGCTCAAAACATCACCAGTAAGGCTCACAACTTTACCAACTGTTTGCACTCCGGCATGCGGGGTCGCCGGCATGCCCGCCCCAATACCGGAAACCACATTTGCAATAAAAGAACTTTGATAGCATCAGAAGGTTATCCTTCTGTACCTGCGAAAACACAAATGGGATTTATTCGGGATATTTTTATTCATCAGGCTCAACAGTTTTAACTTTAATACCTTATGTTGCTTAAATATAAACTTATATAATGTAATTTCCACCCAGTGTTTTCGCTCCTATTTTTCTTAAGAAGCCATCTATCTTTTCCGGATCTATGCCAGAGGTAACGTGAAACAAACAATGTGAACTATTTAGTTTTTCTGAACACTGTTTCATTGATTTTACCAATAGGTAAGCAACTTTTCCTCCCAGCAGGCCTTTTCGAATTGACTTTTTTACGTATATAATATCTACGGTCGTCAAGAGAGCGTCAGATCCTGCAAAATATTCTCCAGTTAGCGCATGGGAGTAACCAACCAACCGACCATTTACTTCAGCTACAAGCGTAATTTCTCTAGGTTTGTTTTTGTCGAGACCGCGTTCACCCATCGCTCGCACCTTGGATTCACTGAATCTGATATTCGAAAACACGCTTTCATCATGTGCATTTCGGCAAAAACTGACCAAAGTTTCGAGGTCGCTATCTCTAGCTAACCGGATCTTGATGCTTGTAGTCATAACTTAACGCCAACCTAATTCATACCTATATTTACGTTTCGTTACATGGCTTGAAAATCCGATTAAGAAGTGAGCCATAGCACAAAACGCCAGCCTTTCGGACAGCTCAAGATACTTTCTGCAAGAAACACCATCGCCCCTCCCGATGAGCCAATTGAAACGTTCCCAATGAACTTGATGGAGCAATTTTTGTTGTTCCAAAATCTAACCAGACTTTCGGCAAACACGTGATAGTAATCAGCAACACAAATAGAATTGCTCTTGGCTATCAGGAAAACAACCCAGCGAAGAAGCCGTTGGACACAACAAAAAACACCAGCGTCGTTTACGACAGGCCACAACCTGAGGTTATTTATAAGAACCATAACTATACAGAAATATTTCTACAACCTTTAATTTTGTTTTTTAACAACAATCATACAAAATAGAAGCAAACGGAAAAATTCCCTATAATACATTGATTTTATTATGTTTTTTTCTTCCTGTTGTTTCCAGAAGAAAAATCAACCAAGCAAGTTGCTTTTCTCAGAAGACATTTTCTGCAACTGGAGTTCTCTTCATCCCTGAACCACGAATAAAACACTCGTTTTGATACACGCAGTTGAGTGATCCTCCCCCAATGAATTGGTCCACCGTTATGATTAGGAAAATGGAGGATTCGAAATGGGCAATAAACGCCACAAACCAGAAGAGATTGTTACGAAGTTACGGCAGGTTGAGGTCCTTGTCGGGCAAGGAATGGCGCGGGTCGATGCGATCCGTGAGGTTCGCATAACCGAACAGACCGACTACCGCGGGCGCAAGCAATATGGCGGCATGGGAAGCGACCAGCTTTCCGAACTCAAACGCCTTCAGAAAGAGAACGAGCGCTTGAGGAAAGCGGTTTCCGATCTGACGCTGGATAAGCTGATCCTTGCAGAGGCGGCAAAGGGAAACTTCTAAGCCCTTCGTGTCGCCGTGCCTGCATTGATCATGTTCGCAGCCAAATGAAGGTTTCTGAACGGCGTGTATGCCGTGTGCTGGGCCAGCATCGTTCGACCCAGCGCTGGTTGCCACAGGGTCGAGCTGATGAAGAACGGCTTGTTGCGGACATGATCGAACTAATCCGCCAATATGACCGTTACGGTTATCGCCGGATAGCGGCCTTGCTGCGGGATGCAAGCTGGGAGGTCGATGACAAGCGTGTTGAACGTCTAGACCTTGTGATGTTTCGGGTGGCCGTGTTGGGGCAGCATCTGAACTTCAACGCGCAGTTCTGACAATCCGCTTTGGTAGCACGATATCGGATGCTTTCATCGCCCTGCACCTCGGGCCGGATCGATTGGAATTGACGGCGGCTGGGCAGCAAGTCTTTACCATCAGGGCAAATGTATCGGTCATTCTCGTAGTCGAATTTGAAATCGGTCCTCGAGAGTGTCTGGTCGAGCCGTTGCGATCTGTCGAGGACAGGAACATGTGGCTCGATACCTTTTTCATGAACCAGCCAACCCAGCGTTTCCGCGTTGCCGTAAGCACCATCACCGACGAAGCGTTCTGGATAAATTCCGAACTTCTCCTCAACACGATCAACCATATCCAGTGCGGCATTGACTTCCGCCTGTCGGATCGGCGCTGTTGATTCAACGTCAACAATCACAGCATTATCCTGGTCCATCAGATAGTTGGTGGAATAGGCAAAGATCGAATAGGCCTTCTTTGCTCCAGTAAAGCGTGCTGCCGGATCAACCGGCGAGAGCACCTTTGGTTTTACGGGCGTTGCAGCGCCGAAAGCGGCATCATCAAGGGTCTCAAAGTATTCTTCTGTCGCCCGCGTGATCCGTTCTGGCGACCAATCTGATGCTTCAACTTTGTTTAGCCGCTTTGCATCCGCTTGCACGATCGAAGCATCAACACCCAAAGCCTCCCCACCGACAAGCCCCTCATGATTGGCGGTTCAGTGCCAGACTGGGGAATTTTAAGTTGCCCGTTTTGAGGAGAAAAAAGCTGCCACTAATAAAAAGGATTGAATCAGGACCAAACAATTACTTCAAGAGCGACTTCTTCAACACTATTCGTCCGAATTGCCAATATGATTTATGGCTTCAGAGGTGGTTCTTCGCTACTGTGAATGTCTCAAAGGGCCGCTATGCGGTCCTTGTCGATCAACGCGGCGAAGGTCCTAATGACCCAAGGGCTAGGCCGTTATGTGCAATGTATCAATCACGGTGCATTCAATCATAATGTTTCGAGATTGGTCCTCGTTAAAAACACTAAGATCCCAAATACCAGCAATATTGCTCTGTAAATAATTAAGTCTTTTCAACGGCCTTCTCATATTCCCGAGCATAAAACATGCCATTAGCCAAAGGCTCGATACCTTCCCGCAATGTCCGAAACTCTATTTCCAGCTTTCCCAATTCAGCCATGAAGTCGATTAATTCATCCATCATAGCATCTTCATCGCTCATCATGCGGCCACCTCCATGCGTTTGAGGGCGCGGGATATGGTGATGGGGGCGACGTCCAGTTCCTTGGCAACTGTTGATATGGTGCGATTGTGGGTGCGGATTTGACGGTAGGCTTTGCGGACGGTCTTTGCATCCAGTGCAAGAGGCCGGCCAAGGCGGATGCCTCTACGTTTGGCCTCCTGCATCTTGGCGATGGTGCGGCGGCTGATGATGGCGCGTTCGTACTCCGCCCATGACGCGGTGTCGATATACCATTTGCGGCCCTCCGGCGTTCGGGTATCGATGCTTTGCGTGAGGGATTGGAACTCTGCCCCGCGCTCCATCAAGCCATCGAGAAAGACAATGGCTTCCAGCGTCGAGCGGAAGGCCCGGTCTATGGCCCAGACCACAAACACGTCCCCCGACTGTAGGGCCTCTTTCGCGGCGTCGAGTCCGGGGCGGTGTTTGGCAGTGGCGCGGATGCCATCATCAATGAAGACCTCTGCGCAGCCTGCCCTTTTCAATTCATAAACCTGCTGATCGGTGCTTTGCCCGTCCGTTGATACGCGGGCGTAGCCGATGCGGCGACCTGATTTTTCCCCTGAACTTTCCATGATTTTGGCTCCATTGACAGGTGACAGAATGGAGCCTTTTTGTTGCCCCCTGTGATCGGGGGTGACTGCGCGGGGTCTATGATTTGAAAGTCGCGGATTTCTTTGTTTCTTAAATTGGGTTTGTCTCATTCTTCTTTAACATATTCGATATAACAAAATGCCTCCTTTATGTTTCTCCTTCGATTTTTGCGCATTGCCGTTATTTCCGCAATCTTTTCCGCAACTTGCATGCCTGCGTATGCTGCCTTCACCGCAAAAGAATTTTTGCAATGGGAGGAGAACTCAATTTCCTCTTACATTCAAACTGTCCTGATGACGGCAAATACGATTGCAGCAAGAAACAATGAGCAGCAGTCAAAATGCATAGGAAATTGGTTTGATTCTGACCGAGAAGATAATGTGCGCTATATCATAGAGATCATGGGCAAGAATTCAGATCATCATCCTATGTCCGTTATTCTAGCGATTGCTGAACGGAAATGCGGTTCATTTGAGTATAACAAGCCTAAAAATTGAGACCGTCCACCTTCGGAGCTGCGGCCATAAATTGAGATGGGGCGCTCTGTGATGGTTCTCGGCTGTCATCGTATTTTTCCCCGATTTGGGTAACAGTTTCAGCCAAATTATCAATGTCCTCTGCAAGAATACCCTGTTCCTTGCGGATAGCCTCAACCTCCGCCCGATGCTTGGGATCGTCTTTCAGGTCTTCCAGACGGTTGGCGATGTCGCCAAGGGACAGGGACATTTCGTCGGCTCTTTGCCCATACTGATCGAGCGTTTCACGGTCTTTGAGAATACCGACATACCCTTTGTAGGCGGGGCGGCCTTCCCAATCGATGCCGTCAACAAGGGCGGGATCGACCAGTTGATGATCCTCGGTGTAGACACTGCCATCCTCATCGATAAAGGCCTTGCGCCCATCCGGTAAGGTGACAGCCTGATCGAGCATGGAATCAAGCCTATCATCCAGTTTTTCTTTGAGGTTTGCGATGCGTTCCTGTAGCGCGGTCACTTTGCTCTGTGCAGCTCTGTTTTCATCCATAACCTGATTGCAGAACTCGGTATAGTTCATGCTCAGCAAGGCCAGTTCCAGAGGGTCTAGCCCTTTCTTATCCTTGCGGTCGCCTTGAATAATCTCTCTTGCTTCAGGGCTGAGAAAACGAGCCACACGACCAACATTCGTACCGCGCAGCTCGTTGTTCAGATCGTCACGATCTTGCTGACGCAAACGCTCATTCTGCGCTTTGGTGATGATGTTGAATTCGTCCCTGTAATCCACTCGTTCCTCAAAATACCATCTAAGTTTCAATCCCTTAGATTATATCATAGTACGCGGGTAAATTTCAAAGAAATCTGCCTTTGCACTCTCCATCCAGAAAACCGTTCCCTTCTTTGACGCCGATGCGCCGGGTCTAGGCTCCCTCGTTCTGGTATGGCCGGTCTGGCTATCACAAGGATTGCAGGCAATCCTGCTTCTCTGGCGTTGCGCCCCTTAGGGGTGTGAAGCCATCCAGTCCATTCCCTTCTTCATTCGCAAGACGACCCGGACGGTTCGGGTCCATGACGAAAAGGAGGATTTCATGATTGGATGGATTGAAGCAAAGGCACTTTACCGGCTGCGTAATGATGAGCTCTATGGATTGCAAAAGCTGTATTTTTCGAGCGCTGAGCTGTCCCGAGACTGATCCGGTAGATTTACCAACGATCCGCGCCACGCTCGCGGCCATTGAGAATGAGCTGAGCAGGCGTAATCATCAACCGTTTCCGAGCCTGTAACAGGCTCGGAAATTTTCTCGAAGCCCTGTACCAAAGGCGGTCACAGCTCTTTGTCGTGATCTTGCTGCCCCAGAACGCGGATAATTTCGACATGGCTGTCAGAGAGGCGGTAATAGATGGAATGCTGCCCGCATACGGTGCGGCGATAGCCTTCGCGGATATGGTCAACGGCGGGAAAGAGCAAAGGCTGCTCGGCGATCAATTCAAACCGCTTTTTAAGCCTGTCGCGATAGATATTGGATTGTTCAATCCCGAATTTTGCATCGGTGTAGCGGGCAATCTCTAGCAGGTCGGATTTGGCAAGGATGGAAAGGCGATAGCTGGACATCAGACACCCTGTCTGGCTTCTGCCCAGATGTCATCTATAGATTGTTCCGTAAAGCCTTGCTTCTCTGCGGCGATCAGCTTGGCACGCAGAATCTCGATTTCTTTTGTGCTTTCCTGCTCGCGCAATTGCCGCTCGCGAATAAGCTCGCGCACCACTTCGCTCTCATTGCCATAGTGCCCCATGGCGATCTGGGTCTTGATCCAATCATCTTGCGTATCGGTGACTGTGATACTCTTTTTCACCATCGACATGTTGGTGCCTCCATCGCTGCAATTATCCTACTTAGTAGTATAATATACTCCAATGAGGTTTTGCAAACTTTTATGAGCAGCGATAAATCAGCCGCTCACCGGCGATCTGGGTTTCGATATATTCGACGGCCAAATCGCGGGCGATAGCGTCGTAGTCAATATAGTGTTGTAGATGTTCGGGGATTTCACCGAAAAGACCATCGTCGACAAATCGCTCGGCCAGTTCCTTCATGCTATCCGCATAATAGAGGTCAATGCCGTAGTGATCGGGATCGTTGGCAGCGTCAAAATCATAACCGCATTCGCCAACGGCGAGAATAGTGTTGACCTTCTGCCATTCTTCCCAAGACTCTGCCGCTTCCAGAAAGTCGGCAACGTTGGCTTGCGTGAGGCCAATGGCCTTTGCCAGCTCGCAATCAAGATCCTCGCCATCGATAAACTGAATCTCGAATTCTTCGACAGGATCGCCATAATCGTTGACCCGCTTTTGCGGCCTTGGCCTGATACTCTTCCAGAGTGTCAAAATAGAAGCCGGTGGCTGAAATATCATAGGGTTGGGCAAAGAGTTTGGTCATTTTTAAATCTCCATCGAAAGGGGGTTGCACATGCAACCTTGCTTCCGGCCGAGGATGGAGATGGGAGGGGACAAGGAAAAATCGATGCGGATGGTGCGGGCGCACAAGCGCCATGCGCGGAGCCACGGTCCGTGTCTATTTTCCTTGCGGGGAGAAAGAGGTGAAATCTCTTGGCTTCCCCGACATGAACAAAGCGCAGCTATGCTGCTCACTAGGCCGTAGACTCATAAATTTCTTATCCAGACGAGTGCTGCGACGAGTTTGATGGCTGCCAGAAAGTTCAGTGGGTTCTTTTCATATCTGGTGGCGATGGCGCGGAACTGTTTGATTTTGTTGAAGAAGCGTTCCACTGCATTGCGCTGTTTATAGACCCATTTTGAAAAGGTCACGGATGCCTTGCGATTTCGTTTGGGCGGGATGTTCGCCCAAGCACCCCGTTCTTTGGCTTTTGCCCGGATGGCGTTACTGTCATAAGCCTTGTCCGCAAGGATAATTGTATCGGCTCTCATGATGTCGAGCATATCATCAGCAGGGCGGCTGTCATGGACTTGTCCGGCACTCAGGCACAGGTCAATTGGTCGGCCTTCTGCATCAACCAAAGCGTGGATCTTGGTGGTCAAGCCGCCCCGGGAGCGTCCCATGCAACCATCATTCTGATCCCCCTTTTTGCCGTGGCGCCATGTTGATGGACCCGAACACAAGAACTATCGATCATGATGATGTCGCCGTCATAAGCCTCGGAAACCGCTTGAAGAAGTCGATCCCAGATACAGGCTTTGCGCCAACGGACAAAACGATTGTAGCAGGTCGTATACGGGCCATATCGTTCGGGGATATCGGCCCAGGGTGAACCAGTTCGAAAACGCCAAAGGATACCATTCAGCACCCGACGATCATCAACACGGGCAACTCCCCGAGATTTGTTCGGCAACAAAGGTTCGATAATGGACCATTCGAAGTCGGTCAGTTCATAACGGCGGCGTGTCATGCAAGGCTCCTTAGTCTGGAATCCTTGAAACACAATCTCGGCGGAAATCAAATAACTTTTATGAGTTTACGACCTAGAATAGCCTGTTTAATTATCCGGATTGCCTGAATCTGTAGTTGTTGAGATTGAGATATTTGACAATCGGACTGCTCACCAACCCACCTTTCCTGATTGATCAGTCCGAAATTCTCATCACCACCAAAATCCCACTCCGAAATCGGTTTGCTGCGAAATTTTGAATGGTCATTCCCGCGCCATGACTATCCCGGTTGAAAATATTTTTTCCGAGATATTGTTTGAAAAGCCATTGTAAGAGCCGGACAACAGTCGGATTGTGCGATCTGACGATGAGTATCGGACCTGCATAACGCTCATCTGCATAAGATCAGAGCTTGTATCGCGTGTCATGAGGTAGAGAGTATTCCTTTTCTGAAACGCGTAGCCGTTAAAAATTTGCCGCCGCCACACGCCATCCACGGGCTGATATAATGCATCAGCTCACGATAGCCGAGCGCTCCTTTCTCAGTGGAGTAGAACTGCGCATAGGAAACGATGATAGCTCCCGACATTTGCAGAGATGGCCTGTAAACCCTGAAATTTCCTGTTAATCGGGTCTTGCTTGTCTCCTGCTGTTCCAGTCCCGTTCCAAGAAATGACAGCATTGAAAAATAGGGGTGATCATCGATGCGTGTGACATCAGAAGTATAAGTCTCATTCTCCAGATATCCGTTTCTTTGAAGAAAAAGGACATAGCTATCAAAACAAATGTTTGTTGAATTTCTTGAAATATTTGGCGGTTTGCTGACCGTGGTTCGCGCAATATTTCTGAGCTAACACATACCTGTCAGAAGCCTCTTTCAGTTCTACATTTCCCGAAATTTCACGCAAATAGTTGTAAAGCCCTGTACGAGAAAGTCTACCAATCTGATTACCTCCCTTTCGTGCAGATAGCTTCTCATCAGAAAAACGCTGCAAATCCGAAATGAAGCGACCGCTATTTCTGTTCGCTGCAATTGTGATCAGAACCAACAACAGATTTTCTTTGTTGAATTTGAGTGGCACGGGCTTCTCCGCTTGAACCAAGAAAGTGTACGATTCTTGCACGAATTTTTACATATTTTGCACCGGATAGCACAACCCAGAATTCTTATTGTTCGATACCTGCGGCCTGAATTTGAACTATCATCAAAAGGAAAGAAACGGCTGAAATGCCGTGTCTTCAGGGAAATCAGGCTATAAGTTGAGAATAATTTATCGCAATAATTCAACTTATAGTTTAAACTAAAAGTATATATAAATTCAAAATCACAAGGATCAAAATGAAACAGAAAGAGGACAAGAAAAGGAACTGCAATCATGAAGTAACTCTGCGTAAAAAATTCGGGGAGACACAGGGCGTAAACTACACTCTGGACATCAAACGCTATCAAAAATACCTTGATGCTTCCGATCTCACTGAGGATCAAAAGCGAGAATTTATTGAAATTCTATGGGGAGTTGTGGTTCAATTTGTCATGCTCTCCGGTGGCAATCATCCCCTGCAACAATCCGGCATGGTCTGGAATGGAAATCAGCGCATGGAGTGTGATCCGGCCATCGCAAAGCTTATTGCGAGCATTTTTGATGAGCATGACAAACAGGATCAGCCCAATACAAATTTGAAGGAGGCATGGCCGGAAGGAGAAATTTATGACATTTGAGAACCATTATATTGATTACAAGGATTCCACATCGGTTCGCTATGAAGCGATCCTCTATCTGCGTGTTTCCGATCCCAAACAGGCCAAGAAGGGCAGCGGCCTATCCTCCCAAGAGATTAGAGGACGCGAATATGCCAAGTTCCTGCAAATCCCTGTTGCCGAGATTTTCCATGATGACGGGATATCCGGCAAGATTTTGGATCGTCCCGCCGTGCAGGAAATGCTCGCCTTCCTGAACAAGGCCAAAGCCGGGACGCGCTATGTCGTCATCGTCGATGATATCAGCCGCCTTGCCCGTGATTACCGCGTTCACTTCGATCTTCGCGATGCTATCGAGAAAGCCGGTGCACTGCTCGATAGTCCCTCCACCACCTTCAAGGCCATTCGTGACGCGGATAGCAATTATGTCGAAGGTATTCAGGCGCTCGGAGCGCAGCACTTCCGCGAGAAGAATGCCGAGACCTCCCGCAATCGCAAATGGGCAAGGCTTAAAGGCGGGCTGTGGCCTTATAAGGCCCCAGTCGGCTACCGCTTCGAGATGACCCACCAGCACGGCAATATGCTGGTCAGGGACGAGCCTGTGGCCTCCATCCTGCAAGAAGCGTTCGAAGGCTATGCTGCTGGTCGTTTCGCAACACAGGCCGAGGTAAAGCGCTTCCTTGAGAGCCAGCCGGATTTCCCCGGCAAGATGCCCAATGGTACATTGCGGGCACAACGCATCACCGATCTGATCACTCATCCGATTTATGCGGGCTTTGTCTTTTGCAAGGTGCTCGATATCCCCTTGACCAAGGCCAAGCATGAGCCGCTCATCTCGCTGGAAACCTTCGAGAAGATGCAAGAGCGCCGCGCCTCAAAGGCGGTTGCCCCCGCTCGCAAGGATATCCATGAAGATTTCCCCTTGCGCAATTTTGTCTCCTGCGGGTGCTGTGGCAATCCACTCACCGCAGGTTGGTCGAAAGGTAAATACAAAAAATATCCGTACTACCTTTGCCAAAACAAGGATTGCGAGGAATACGGCAAATCCATTCGCCGCGATGATATCGAGGGGGATTTTGCAGATCTGCTCAAATCCATGCGCCCCGCAGCACCCTTGTTCGATCTGATCAAGGCCATGGTCTTTGATGCATGGAATCAGCGTGAGCAGCATGCCGAAGCCATGCAAAAGTCTCTCAAGCGCGATTCTGTGAAGCTGGACAAGCAGATTGATAGTTTGCTGGACCGATTGGTCGAAGCCGACAGCCCCACGGCTATACGAGCCTATGAGCGCAAAATAGAGCAGCTTGAAAAAGAAAAGCTCCTGCTCACCGAAAAACTGGAAAAAGGCTTCAAACCCAAAGCCAGTGCATCAGACATTCTAGAACTCTCGATGCAGTTTCTCTCCAACCCTTGTAAACTCTGGGAAAGCGAGGAGATTGTATTGCAGCGATTAGTGCTCAGATTGACCTTCTCCGAGCATCTCTCGTATAGCAAGAAAGAGGGTTATAGAACTCCAAAAACCACCTTGCCATTCAAGGTGTTAGGCGATTTTTTCGCCCCGGAGAGTAAAATGGTGCTGCTGATAGGACTTGAACCTACGACCCACGCATTACGAATGCGTTGCTCTACCAACTGAGCTACAGCAGCGTGCCATATAAGCCGCAAAATCGGCTTTCAGGTGGCTTCTCTTAGCCAATTCCCTCGCAACTGGCAAGGGGCATCTGGGCCTCTTGTGGGTGAATTGAGCAGAAAGTGTCACTCACCGGCAGCAAATCACAAGTCGTTTGAAAGCACAGGCAAATCAAGCAGGGGTCAAGGGCCCTTTTGCAGCACAAAATCCAGCCCGCCCAGAAAGAAAAAGCCCGGCAGAGCCGGGCTTTCTAATCATCAATGGCTTAGAACAAACGGAAGCGTTTTGTACGCTCGCCCGGTTTGGCACCCGGCTTTGGACCCGGATCATCCGGACGCCTGGCTTGCCGGGTCGAATTTCGGCCCCGGATCATCCGGTGGCTGCTTCAATGGAAATTCGACATCTTTGGGCTTGCTGGCAGGAGCCTCGAGCGTACCCTCAGCTTCTGTCGTTTCAGCAACGGCTTCCTTGGCTTCAGCCTCATCACCTTCGACGGGCTCGGCAACCGGGATATCGTCTTCCACCGGCTCTGCCACAGGAATGTCAGCCTCTTCCTCGGCCTTTACAGGAGCCTCTTCAACAGGGGTCTCGGTGACAGGGGCTTCAACAGCTTCCTCAGCAGGCCCCTCGGCGTCTTTTGCGATTTCCTCTTTATTCGCGATCAGCACGAGGTCATCTTCGGTTGGGCCTTCGTCCGATTCCAAATCGATATTTTCCAGCACTGGACGGTTCATATTCGCCAACTCGTTGACCGGAACCTTCCATTCAAACGCATCAAGCTTGCCGGTGATCGGCGAGGTTGGCTGCCAACGATCGCTAACCTGACCATCGGCGGTCCAGACCGGGTCCGGATGAGCACCAACAGCGCGGGCCAGCCACTGGCGCAACAGACCGAAGTCATTCTTGTCACCTTCTTCCAGCTCCGCCATCATCATGCAAAGACGCGGTGTCAGATGGAACTCGATCATGGGAGCCAACAGGCTGCGGGCTTCCGCCCATTCGCGGGCATCGATGCAGGCGCGGGCCATGGCGATTTTTGATTCGGTGTGATCCGGCATCAGCGCATAAAGCGCACGAACACGCTTAAGACGCTCAAGAGCAGTATCCCCGGTCTTGATCACCGCATAGGCTTCGGCAAGTTCCGGATGCGGCTCAATCCGCCAGGCAGCTTCAACGATCTTGGACGCCTTGCGATAGTCTTTCAGCTCATTGAGCACCTCAGCCGCCTTCGCGGCAGCGGGCACAAGTCCCGGAGCCAGCTTGCAGGCCTCAAGCAGCAGACCACGCATGGCCTCAGCCGAATTGGGCTGATCTTCCAGCTCAAGCGCCTGCGCTGTCAGGATCACGGCGCGACGGCGGCGGAACTGCTCCTTGGTGATATGCTTGTTGGAGTGATTCTGGCTGAGCGTCAGCAAAGCGCCCTTCCAGTCCGCAGCAGCCGTCTGGATGTCGAACAGCGCTGTTCCAGCCCAGCCCGGCGTTTTCTTGCCATCGCCCGTTGCAGCTTTTGCCATCGTGAAGGCTTCGTCCGCATCGCCACGGCGCTGGGCTTCAATATAGAGACCGCGACGGCCAAGAGGACGGGTTTCATCCTGCTCCAGCATCGCCTCAAAGCTCTGACGCGCCTTGGTGGCATCACCTGCCAACTGCGCGGTCTGGGCTTCCAGCATCAGGGTCATGGGATCGGAGCCGATCAACTTGCGAGCTTTCAGGGCCTGCTTGCGTGCCAGCGCCAGATCGCCAACCCCAACCGCAACCATGCCTGCGGACAGAGCTTTATAGCCCTTGTCCCGACGACGACCGGAGAAGAACCCGGAAATGGATTGAGGAATGCGGATCATGCCGATGAGAACCATCCAGACAATGATCGCCACAATCACCAGAGCCACCAGCATCAGGAACCCGGTCAGCAATGACACGCCGATTTCGGTATCAAGCCAAGGCCATTCAACAATGACCTGCCCCGGCCGATCAGCCAACCATGCCCCGCCAGCGGCAATGCCCAGCAGAATTGCAAAAAAGATGAGTGCCTTAATCATAACTATTCAATCCCCACCTTAGCCGTCATTCTTGTTGGCAAGATCGCCAAAGTCTGAGCGGATAGTTTCCATGGCGGCATCCACCGCGATTCGGGCTTTCAGGCCTTCGACCCATGCAGCGCCTGCCTTTGCGTCACGTGCAGCTTCTGGCAAAGCCTCCCATTCAGCGGCAGCCTTCTCAAGGTTACCCTTCTTGACGTGATACTCGATCACCCCAAGCAGGCTTGTCAGGCTCTTGCCCTTTTTCTCGCCACTGAGCGAACGGACTTTCACAAGATTTTGCGCATTGAGCAGGAATTTGTCGAGCAAGGTCCCTGCCCCGGCATCTTCAGCTTCTTTCAGGACCTTGTCGTAAACCGCATCAAAGTCAGCAGCCAATTTCGCTTTGGTTGGCGCGCCGCTTTCCGCATGCGCTGCCAGAACCTCAAGAGCCGGATTGGAGCCGACCACATTGGTAAAGGTCGCCAAAGCCAGCTGATAATTGGCCCCGGATGCAGCCGCATTCTCAAGCCCGGCCAACGCGATGGTCCGGGCAGAGCTTTGCATCTGCTCGGAGACGTTATTTTCTTCAAGCGAGGTCACACGACCCGCCAGATCCTGCGTTTTGCCGGTCACATTTTCATCAAGCTTGGTTAGATCAACAACCAGATCATTGATCCTGCGATCCGTGTTGGAAAGGATTTCTTCCTTCGCGGCCCCGAGGCTTTCGTCCAGTTTGGCAATGGTTTCAGCCGCCTTTTCCTCAATTCGTGCGGCCTGCGCCTTGGTCACAGTTTCCAGTTCGGCAATCTGTTTCTTGGCCTCGACAAACTGGGCATGCAGGCCTTCCAGCCCGGCAACGCGCTGGGTCAAGCCATCCTGACTTTCAGACAGGGTCGTCGCTTGCGACGTCACATCTTCCAGTTTCGAGGTCAACTCTTCCAGTTTGGCCGTCAGACCGGCCAGAGCATAATTGATCGGTGCGAGATCAACCCGTGGCGCAGGCTCCCCTTCGGTCGCTTCACCCTCAGCCGGAACAGGGGTTGTCGCCAGGGAAAGGGTTTCACGGACCTTGCCGATTTCGGCTTCCAGAGCCGCAATGCGCTGATCAAATGGTGTCAGATCAACCTTTGCCTGCTCGGCAACCGTATCTTTCAAAGCCTGAAGATCACCACTCAAGGTCTGCAACTGCGCTTCGGCCTGTTTTGCCGCCTTGGAGGTCGGCATCGGGATCATGCCCTGCTGCAGTCCGAAATAGCAAAGCGCCACAACGGCCACACCGCCAAGCAAGCCACCGATCAGGCCACCACCAAAGCCGCCGCCCTGTTTAGGCTGCGTTGAAGGGGTTACAGCGGGCGCTACCGGAGCTGCCTTCGGCATCTTGGGAACCGAAGAGCTGGGCTTTTCAGCCTTCTCTTCCTTTACAGGCTCATCTTTTGGCGTTTCGTCAGATTTTTCGCTCAGCTTGGCGTCCGCTTTATCCTCGGCCTTTTGGTCGGCTTTGGCATCAGGCGCGCCCTTGTCAGCCGAGTTTTCCTTGGCTGCGTCCGGCTTGGCCTTGTCGGCCTCTTTGCTCTCTGGCTCCTCTGGAGAGGTCTCGGCAGCCGGTTTTTCATCCGCTTTCGCGACGGTCTTTTCGGGAGAGGCGTCATCTGCCGCTTTGGACGGTTCATCCGATGTCGGCTTGTCCGTCACATCTTTCGCGGTCAGATCGATGGTTTTGGCTGCCTTACCAGCGGCCTGAGTCCTGTTTCTGGGTTTGCGAGCTGTCATACCATTCCTCTATTCCCGTCTCGCGGGGTCGGTCACATCTCAAAAGCGGTGCCATCATAGGCCGATGGCCGTCCACTTTGTATACGTAGTTCCAAGCAAGTCGCGTTCAAAGCCGACCAAACGATCAGCAGCGACAAGCTGAGAGGGTCGTCGGACAACCCATCCCTTCGTCAAATTCCCCAAAACCGGAGAATAACCATGCGAGAGCCGTATCACTATTAGATTAAATAGTTACGGCCCTTTTTGAGACTTGCAAGCAGAGACTTCTCATTCGGTGCGTCCGCCACGACCAAAGGATAGCCTGCATCTTCAATTAACGTAGCGATAGCCGGTGAAAGGCAATAAAATGTTAACCCGCCAAGTTTGGCTTCCAACCCTTGTTTGCGGGCGATGGAAAGGAACAACTGGCTCGATCTTTGTGAATATAGCAGCACCCCATCGATCACGCCCTGCTCGATCGCATCACATGCCTCATCCGGCAAGGCCTTGCTTGCCACCATGGCGTAAGTTTCCACCTGTGTGACCGACAGCCCTGCAGCCTCAAGAGTATTTTTCAACGATCCTGTCCGGTGCCGACCGGTCAAATAGAGAATCGGACCGCCTTCAGGCTCCAGCCGGGACACAAGCGCAGGCGTCAAATCCGCTAGATCGGGCGCGCACATCTCGATTGTCTGAAAGCCCAGAGCACGAGCCAGACTTTCGGTCTTGGCGCCGACACAATAAAGCGGCCTTTGTCCCAATTGGTCAACCTGCGCCGGGTCAAGCATCCTCAATCCATTGCGCGAGGTCACGATCACCGCTTGCCAAGACTGTTCGGGCAAGGAAAAATCAAGCGCCTCAGCCACCATAACCGGGGCGGACAGGGATTCAATTCCCAATGCCTGCAAGGCATTGCAGGTCTGATCCTGATCCAAAGCTGGCCGTGTGACCAAAATCCGCAAAAAGAATGTCCCCCAGTGCTTAGTGTCGGGCTCAATGTCAGTGCCCAAAATTTAGGCGCTTTGCAACGCCTCGCCATGCCGATGGCTCTTATCTAGTGGCTAGCCGCCAGCACCGCTTCAAAGAAGGCTGTCCCCGCACGATCACGCAGTTTTTCAGCAGCCCTGAGGCCAACGGCTTCAGCCTCATCAACCGATCCGTCTTCAGCAATGTCATAATATTCGCTGCCATCGGGCAGCAAGACGAGACCTTCAAAGCGCAGCGCATCGCCGGAAATCCGGGCCAAACCGGCAATCGGTGTACGGCAGGAGCCATCCAGCGCGCCCAGAAAAGCCCGCTCGCAGGCAAGCGCCCGTTCGGTATTGGCATCATGGATTGCTGAGAGCAGACCCAGAATGCGCGCGTCGCCGATTCGCGTCTCAATGCCAATCGCCCCCTGCCCGACGGCAGGCAGGAAATCCTCGGTCTCGATTGCCGAGGTGATGATTTCCGATTGTCCAAGCCGGTGGAGACCGGCACAGGCCAGCAAGGTGGCATCGGCAACCCCGCGATCCAGCTTTTCAAGCCGGGTCTGGACATTGCCGCGATACATCACGACCTGCAGATCCGGTCGCACCTTCTTGACCATTGCCTGACGCCGCAGGGACGAGGTGCCGACAACCGCCCCTTGCGGCATCTCGGCCAGCGTCTTATATTTGCGGGAAATGAAGGCATCGCGCACATCTTCACGCGGCAGGTAAGTCGACAGCTCCAGCCCGTCAGGCAGCACAGTCGGCATATCCTTGGAGGAATGCACCGCCAGATCGATGCTGCCATCCAGCAGGGCGTCTTCGATTTCCTTGGTGAACAGCCCTTTGCCACCGGCCTCAGACAGCGGGCGATCCTGAATCATGTCACCCGTGGTCTTGATCACCACAATCTCAAAATCATCCTCGGCCAGACCATGGGCTTCCATCAGACGCCACCTTGTTTCATGCGCCTGGGCCAGTGCGAGCAAACTTCCGCGCGTACCGATTTTGATAGTGCTGGATGCCATTGAATGTGCCTTTTTTATTTTGCCCCGTATCGATCTCTCAGATCTGCCGGGACATTTTCCCCGCCTCTTGCCGGTCTCAGGAGGCTCTTTCGCCAATCCATAGAGACTTGCAGGCAAGGCTGCTTTGAAATTGATCAATTCAACATCCCGAAAAGAAAAGAGATGCCAAGCGTTCGGCTTTGCTCTACAAGTCAACCCAACTTGCCAAAGACACTCAGAGACAAGTCTGGCAAATCACTTTGCCCGGACTTGGCTCAGAAAAGAATCTTTGAGAACAGACTGAACCATAAAGGCAACCAAGCAACACGCGCAATGATCGTTTTAGGCATAGAAACAAGTTGTGACGAAACCGCGGCGGCGGTGGTTCGACGCTTCAAGGATAAATCCGACACATTATCTGACATAGCATCCGCCCCCTCTCGGAATGACAACAGGGGCGGGCACGGCGAGATCCTGTCCAATGTCGTCCTTAGCCAGATCGAAGATCATGCCATTTATGGTGGGGTTGTGCCTGAAATTGCTGCCCGCGCCCATGTGGAAAGCCTCGACGGCATCATCCGCAAGGCGCTTGAGGATGCGGGCCTGACCTTTGCCGATCTGGACGGCGTGGCTGCAACCTCCGGCCCCGGCCTGATCGGCGGCGTATTGATCGGTTTGATGAGCGCCAAGGCCATAGCCGCCGCACATAATCTGCCCTTGATTGCCGTCAATCACCTTGAAGGCCATGCCCTGACGGCCCGCCTGACCAACAATGCCCCCTTCCCCCATTTGCTGCTGCTTGTGTCCGGCGGTCACAGTCAGATCCTTCTGGTCAAGGGCGTTGGCGACTATGAACGCTGGGGTACGACCATTGATGATGCGCTCGGCGAAGCCTTTGACAAGACTGCCAAATTGCTCGGTCTGCCTTATCCCGGAGGTCCGGAAGTGGAAAAGGCCGCCAAACAGGGCGATGCAAAACGCTTTGCCCTGCCCCGCTCGATGAAGGGCCGCGAGGGCTATGACTTTTCCTTCTCTGGCCTTAAAAGCGCAGTCCGCCGCGAAGCCGAGAAAATTGCCCCGCTCACCGATTCTGACGTCGCCGATCTCTGCGCTTCCTTTCAGGCAGCCATTTGCGATATTCTCAAAGACCGCGTCGGCAAGGCGCTTGCCACCTTCCGCGAGCGCTTCCCCGACATCGCCAAACCGCAATTGATCGTCGCAGGGGGCGTTGCCGCCAATCAGGCCATCCGCGCCACTCTGGACACAGTCCTCAACCAGCAACAGGCCGAACTGGTCGCCCCACCGATCAACCTATGCACCGACAATGGTGCGATGATCGCCTGGGCTGGCGCCGAACGGTTAGCGCTCGGCCTGACCGACCCGCTGGACAGTCCGGCCCGCCCCCGCTGGCCGCTCGACAGCAAGGCGGTGGCGAAAATCGGCAAGGGCCGCAAGGGAGCCAAGGCATGAGCGCGCAATCAAGCCACGTCAAACCATTTGAACGCATCGCCGTGCTGGGCGCAGGGGCCTGGGGCACCGCTCTGGCGCTAAATGCCGCGCGTGCCGGCCGCGATGTGGTGCTTTGGGGCCGCAATGCGGAAAATCTCGAAAGCATCAGCACCAAGCGCCAATTGCCCGGCTATCTTCCCGACATCACCTTCGACCATCCGCTGGAAACCACCACCGACCTGACCGAAGCTGCCGATGCCGACTGCATCCTGATGGTGACCCCGGCCCAGACCACCCACACCCTTGCCGACGCCATCGGCTTCTATGTCAAAAAGGGTACGCCAGTCATTCTCGCCGCCAAGGGCTTAGAGAAAGGCAGCCAGCGGATGATGACCGAAGTGCTGAGCGACTATCTGCCCCAAGCCCAGCCTGCGATCCTGTCCGGCCCGTCCTTTGCCGCCGATGTGGCCCGTGGCCTGCCGACCGCCGTCACCATTGCCGCCTCCACCAGCCTGTTGGCCGAACAAATCTGCGCCAGCCTGTCCAGCAAGAGCTTCCGCCCCTATGCCAGCACTGACCTGATCGGCGTCCAGCTTGGCGGTGCCCTTAAAAATGTGTTGGCCATTGCCTGCGGCATCGTTGTCGGCAAGCAATTGGGGGCCAGCGCCCATGCCGCCCTGATGACCCGCGGCTTTGCCGAAATGCAGCGCCTTGCTTTAAAGCTCGGCGCCCGCCCGGATACCTTGATGGGTCTGAGTGGCTTTGGTGATGTCGCCCTATCCTGTTCCAGCCCCCAGAGCCGCAATTTCTCCTTTGGCCATGCCCTTGGCGAAGGCCGCGATCTGGCCGAATTGATGGGCCCGGGCGCGAAATTGTCCGAAGGAGCCTACACAGCCAGCGTTGCCTGTGAGCTAGCCCGCCAGCATGGGGTTGAAATGCCCATCGCCGAAGCGGTTGCCAATGTGCTCGAACGCAAGGACAGCATCGACGAAGCCGTCACAAATTTGATGACCCGTCCCTTGCGGCGGGAAAGCGATCAACCCTGACTTTCGACACCCTTTTCAAGAAGGAGATGACAATGCACTTTTACGTTACCTGCACTGACAAAGACGGCGCGCTGGAAACGCGCATGGCAAACCGTGAAGCCCATCTGGCCTTTGTGGCAGAGAATACCGACACCATCAAGATCGGTGGTCCTTTCCTCTCCGAAGAGGGTGTCATGCTCGGCTCAATGCTGATTTGCGAAGCCGACGACAAGGCAAGCCTTGAGGCCTTTCTTGCCAAGGATCCCTATGCCAAGGCAGGGCTGTTTGCCTCTGTTGACATTCGCCCATGGAAATGGGTCATCGGCGCACCGGCTTAATTCAACGACAAAGGACGGAGAATCCCATGGCTTATTGGCTGTTCAAATCCGAACCCAACACCTGGAGCTGGGACCAACAGGTCGCCAAGGGCGAAGAAGGCGAGCAATGGGACGGCGTGCGCAACTATCAGGCCCGCAACAATATGCGTTCCATGAAGCTTGGCGACCGCGGTTTCTTTTATCACTCGATCAATGAGAAAAGCATCGTCGGGGTCGTTGAAGTCTGCGCTGAAAGCCACCCGGACAGCACCGACGATACTGGCAAATGGGAGTGCGTGGACATCAAGGCCGTCGCTCCGGTCAAGACCCCGGTCACGCTCGAAGACTGCAAGGCCCACCCCGAGCTGAGCAAGATGATATTGGTCAACAATTCCCGCCTGTCCGTTCAACCCGTCTCGGATGAAGAATGGAAAATCGTCTGCGACATGGCAGGCATTGACGTCTGAAATCGCAGCGAGCCGCCAAATATGAGCATGAACAGGATCGCGGACAAGGCAACCTTCATCAAGGACCATACCGCGATCCTGCCTGTTCCCCTCACGCCGGACATCGCACTGCATCTTGCCGATGATGACACGCCTCTTTGGCGCATGAGCGAGGAAGATCTCAACGCTCTGGGGCTGCCTTCCCCATTCTGGGCCTTTGCATGGGCTGGCGGCCAAGCCTTGGCGCGCTTCTGCCTTGATCATCCAGACCTGTTTGCGGATAAATGCGTCCTGGATTTTGCCTCAGGCTCCGGACTTGTCGCAATCGCGGCCATACAAGCAGGCGCAAAATCAGCTTTGGCCACCGATATCGATCCCTTTGCGATCGAAGCCATCAGGCTCAATGCTGCACTGAACGAGTTAAAAGACGACCAAATCACCCCCAGCATCGAAGATTGCCTGTCATCGAATGGCACGAGGAGACTGCTGACCTCCCCGCCAGACGTCATGCTGGCTGGCGATGTCTTTTATGATGCCGCCATGACCAGACTGGTCGTTGGTCTGATGAAAAAGCTCCATGCCCGCGGCACGACCATTTATGTCGGCGATCCAACCCGGTCCTATCTGCCAAGGGATTGCCTCATCGAGCTAAAGGCCTATTCCATCCCCCGGAGCCGTGCGCTGGAAGATGCCGAGATAAGATCCACCAAGGTCTGGCAATTCAGCCCATGAAAAAGCCCTGCCGCCAAAGCGACAGGGCTTGATTGCTTCACTCTGTCAAAAGCGCTTACTGCACCTTTGTTTTCTCTTCATGAATGCCAATTGAGACACGCACGGTTGAGAAGCTGGAGAGATGGGAAATCTGGGCGATTTTGCCCTGTTGGTTCGGGCTTGGATTGTTCCATTGCAGTTCCAGCCAATTGCGCTCATCACCGATCCGAATCAATTCCTCAATCACCGCTTTGGTGACGCCTTTCTCGCGCGCGTCATAATCCACATACAGGATATCGATATGGCCAACGCGTTTGCCCGAAACCGTTTCCGGCAGATCGAAGAAGGTCGCAAATGCACTAAGCTCGCCATCAACATAGACACCAAGAACTTCCGCCGTGCGATCATTCAGCAGGGTTTCGGCATAGAAAATATCAGGCTGGCGCGGAGCTCCGCGCTTGCGCTCCTGCGCATGGGCTGCAATCAACGGAGCCAGATTGGGGGCGGTGTCCTGGTCCAGAATCTTGATCTCAATCGTGCTCATGATGTCTCCCGTTCCGGTCTCGAAAACTAATAATCAGCATGGGGCAAAAAAAGCCGTCTGAAATTGACGCCCGCTCAAATGACGGTCCCACCTGCGCCCTCATGGTAGTTTGCAACGAGAAATTAACAATCCATTGCTGTTGCCCGTCCCCACAAAACCCACAGGATCAAGCAACCGATAACGCTCTAGGCGCTGGCATTGCGCAATCAGATCCGTATTTCCCCGCAAAGACCAGAGGTAAGGACAAGAAAAAAGGGCAAGGCCATCAGAGCCTTGCCCTTTATTTAATCAATCAAGCTCGCGCACATCAATGAAGCGGCCCGCAACCGCTGCCGCCGCAGCCATGGCTGGCGACACCAGATGGGTCCGGCCCTTAAAGCCTTGACGACCCTCGAAGTTGCGGTTCGACGTGGACGCACAACGCTCACCCGGAGCCAGCTTGTCGGCATTCATCGCAAGACACATGGAACAACCCGGCTCGCGCCATTCCGCACCAGCTTCAACAAAGATCTTGTCCAGACCTTCTTCTTCAGCCTGCGCCTTCACCAGACCAGAACCCGGCACGACCATGGCATGAATGCCGTCCTTGATCTTGCGGCCCTTCAACACATCGGCTGCAGCGCGCAGATCCTCGATCCGGCCATTGGTGCAAGACCCAATGAAGATGCGATCGATTGCAATGTCGGTCATCTTGGTGTTTGGCTCAAGGCCCATATAGTTGAGCGCACGCTCAACAGCTGCGCGACGGCCTTGGTCTTCGATCTTTTCCGGATCCGGAGTGAACCCATCGATGGTCACCACATTTTCAGGGCTGGTGCCCCAGGAGACGATCGGCGGCAGCGAAGCGGCATCAAGCGTTACAACGCTGTCGAAATGCGCACCTTCATCGGTGTGAAGAGTCTTCCACCAGTCAACAGCCTTGTCCCAATCCGCGCCTTTTGGTGCTTTCGGGCGGCCCTTGATATAGGCAAAGGTTTTCTCATCCGGCGCAATCAGGCCAGCACGCGCACCGCCTTCGATCGCCATGTTACAGACGGTCATGCGGCCTTCCATTGACAGATCACGGATGGCTTCACCGCAGAATTCGATCACATGGCCAGTGCCACCAGCCGTGCCGATCTTGCCGATGATGGCCAGCACGATATCCTTGGCGGTGACGCCTTCACCGAGCTTGCCATTGACTTCGACCTTCATGTTTTTGGCTTTTTTCTGAACCAGTGTCTGGGTCGCCAACACATGCTCCACTTCGGACGTGCCGATACCGTGAGCGAGCGACCCAAAAGCACCGTGGGTCGACGTGTGGGAGTCACCGCATACGATGGTCATGCCCGGCAGGGTGAAACCCTGCTCAGGACCAACGATGTGAACCACGCCCTGACGATTGTCGAGTTCGTCATAATATTCGATGTCAAATTCAGCGGCATTGTTGGCCAGGGTTTCGACCTGCAGCCTGGATTCAGGATCATCGATGCCCTTGGTCCGATCAGTGGTTGGCACATTGTGGTCAACAACAGCCAGCGTACGCTGTGGGGCCCGTACCTTGCGATCCGCCATGCGCAGCCCTTCAAAGGCCTGCGGAGACGTCACTTCATGGACAAGGTGCCGGTCAATATAAAGCAGGCAAGTGCCATCTTCTTGCTGATCGGCGACATGGGCATCCCAGATTTTGTCATAAAGGGTCTTCGGTGCAGACATGCTTGTTACGAGTCCTCTTCTCGATCAACCGGCATTCGGCCCGCATCAATCCGGGCAGTGGGTTGATCCCTTGATTGGAGAGCATTCCCCCGGCTTGGGGCACGAAAGAAACGCTCGTTCAGTCATCACGGTTTGTTCCGGCCATGCAAGGACAGCACAAAAAGCGCGCCTTGGTCGGGTGCCCGCAACACTTGGCTCTCCAAAAGAGCACGCAATATCGAGGGCAAAACAGGTTGGCTCTGTATTGCGACAATTTCAGGGTCATCGTCAAGCAATATTGCGAAAATTAAATAGAATGAGGCGACAGAAAATGCCGCCAACCATTCCCGGCGAGGCGATCAACAAAGACGCCCCATCAAGAGATAGGCACCATTTGCAGCAAAAGCCAGTACCGCCATACAAACAACCCTTAAAATGGTCAATAAAAAGGCCCGATGGACTGTCCCATCGAGCCTTCAATCATTCAGAAGAAAGCGAGACTTACTCGGCTTCTTTCTCCGCTGCGCGGGCAGCTTTGACAGCAGCGCGCTGTTCAGCAGCTTTGGCTTTTGTCACATCGTTCAAGCGACGAGCGCGAACGTTGGTTGCCTCGGCGATACGAGCAGACTTACCACGGCGCTCGCGCAGATAGTAGAGTTTCGCACGGCGAACTTTACCACGGCGAACAACGTCGACGCTGTCGATCATTGGGCTATAGATTGGGAATACACGCTCAACACCTTCGCCATAAGAAATTTTGCGAACGGTGAAGCTTTCGTTCAGGCCACCGCCGGAACGGGCAATGCACAGACCTTCATAAGCCTGAACACGGGTACGGGTACCCTCGGTCACACGCACGTTGACGCGCAGGGTGTCACCTGGGGAGAATTCTGGGATTTGGCGCTTTGCAGCGACTTCGGCCATTTGCTCTTGTTCGAGCTGCTCAATGATGTTCATGATCTTCACTCTTGTTGTATAACTACGACCAGAGCGTCCAGTGCAGTCCCGTCAGGCTCATTGCTGCCCGACTGCCACAAGGGCCGGTTCGCCGTACTTGTTGGAAATCAGATTGGGGGTCTTTACCCCATGGCACGCCATTTGTCACCCCAAAAGTTGAGTCAAATCGCGGGTTTTTCTGCCCTTTCTCCCCTTCGATGGCAAGATCGCGAAGACCAGAGCCAAGTTAGAGGAAAAACACAAGGTCAATCAGCCCGACATGGCAGGACACCCCGCCATGTCTGACTTTTTCCAATCAAAGCGTCAGGCCGTTGCCGCTGGACGTTCCGAGCCAGAGCGGCGGCGACGTCCAGAGCCGGCTTTTGCCCCGCCATGAAAGCCACGCCCAGCGCCTTGTTTGCCAGAAGCTCCCGCGCGTGCGCCATTGGATCTTTCACCATTGGCTCGTTCACCATTGAACCGGGTCCCTGCTGGCTTGTCACCAAACCGCTTGCGCTGACCACCATTCGACGGCCGGCCGCCTTTGCCTTCCTGCGCCGAAGCGCCAGAAGAAGCAGAAGCCGACGTTTCCATTGGCGACCATTGCCTGTCGGCAGATTTCGCCTGACCATTGGCCTTGCCGCGGCCATTGGCTTTGCCATCCCGTCGGCCATCGGCCTGACGTTTGGCCTGACTGTCAGCCCGATTGTCATTCTGGGCGCTGGCACCGCGCCGTTTGCGCGGATTGCTTTTGCGGCTTTTCTCCTGCGGCGCATCCGACAGAACCGCCTCCATCGGCGAGAAGCCTTCAAATTCCATCGCGCTGTCATCGGTCGGCAGGCTATTGCCGATCAGCTTTTCAATGCCGCGCAGCAACTTCACTTCCGATGGCTCGCACAGAGACACCGCCGTCCCCGTCCGACCGGCACGCGCCGTCCGGCCAATGCGGTGGACATAAGCTTCCGGCACTTCGGGCAGCTCAAAATTCACCACGTGAGAGACATCATCGATATCGATGCCGCGGGCGGCAATATCGGTCGCCACCATGATCGCGGTTTCCCCCGATTTAAAGCTCTGCAACGCCTTCACGCGCTGGCTCTGGCTCTTGTTGCCGTGAATGGCAGCGGCCATCAGTCCGGCTTTTTGCAAATGCTGGCTGACCCGGTCTGCCCCGCGCTTGGTGCGGGTAAAGACAATTGCCCGATCCACATCAGCGCCTTTCAGGATCGCCGTCAGCGCGTGCCGTTTGGCATCACGATGCACATGGCGCACGCTCTGCTCGATCCGCTCAATCGGACGGGACACCGTCGCAACGGCAATTTCAGCCGGATTGCGCTGGAAATCCTTGGCCAAGGCCCGGATCTGTGACGGCATGGTTGCTGAGAATAGTGAGGTCTGCCGTTCTTTTGGCAAATGCTTCATGATGCGACGAATATCGGGAATGAAGCCCAGATCAAGCATATGATCGGCCTCATCGAGCACCACCGCCTTGGTGCGGCCAAGGGTCAGATGGCCGTTATTCATGTGATCAAGCAGCCGCCCCGGGGTGGCCACAACGATATGGCTACCGCTTGCCAGCTTGCGAATTTGCGGCGCTGGCTTGACGCCACCGACGACGATGGTCACCGACACCCGCATATTGCGGCTATATTTGCGAATATTCTCGGCAATCTGCGCCACCAGCTCGCGGGTTGGTGCAAGGATCAGGGCGTCACAGGCTTTAGGCGACGGTCTACGGTCGTTGCGCGCCAACTTGTCGAGGATCGGCAGAACGAAAGACGCGGTCTTGCCGGTCCCGGTCTGGGCAATGCCCAGAATGTCCGCACCGGTCATAGAGACAGGAATGGCTTCGATCTGGATAGGGGTTGGCTGCGCATAGCCCTCTGTTTCAAGGGCATGCAGGATTGGCTCGGCAAGGCCGAGATCAGAAAATTTGGTCAAGAAATACATCCATCAGCCATTGCTTGATCGCGCAAAATTGCGGCGAGCAACAGCATACATTTGTTCATTTGGGGGAAGCTTGCGCAGAACAGCTGCCTGTGGGGTCTGCCCCTTACAAGGGGTCGTCCCGACGACAATCTCTTATGGATTGTCAGCAAGAAATCCCGCTCCGCTGATGGAAAATCCATTGTCTACGCCCGAGCAGGAACCCGTTATGTATAGCACACACTGTGACAATGCAAGAGCAAGTATGAAATTCCCCCTCGGGACCAGGGTGAGATCAGGGCGGAATCAGGCAATCAGCGGCAGGGTCAGCTAAACAGGCAAAATGAAGCGAAGGCCTATTCCTCCGCCTCCCAAGCCTCATAGAGGTCGGGCCGGCGTTCTTTGGTCAGAGCAACCGCCTGCTCGTGCCGCCATTTGGCGATTTTGCCATGATGGCCTGAGGCGAGAATATCAGGGATTTCATACCCTTCCCAGACAGTCGGGCGCGTATAGTGCGGATATTCCAGCAAGCCGCTTTCAAAGCTTTCATCCTCTCCACTTGCCACCTTGCCCATCACTCCGGGCAACAGCCGAACCACCGCATCCATCAGCACCATCGCGCCAAGCTCACCGCCCGAGAGGATATAATCACCAATGGAAATTTCTTCCAAGTTTCGGCCATCAATCACCCGCTGATCGACCCCTTCGAACCGACCGCAGAGCAAAATCACCCCGCCCGCCTCTTTCAGCGAACGGACCTTTTCCTGTGTCAGTGGCTTGCCCCGTGGCGAGAGAAGAATGCGTGGCCGCATGTCCCCTTCCCCGGTGGCCGCATCGATCGCGCGGCCCACCACATCGGGCCGCAACACCATGCCAGCGCCACCCCCCGCAGGGGTATCATCGACATTGCGATGCTTGCCTTCGGCAAAATCACGAATATGCAGGGTATCAAGGGACCAGAGGCCCTTTTCCAGCGCTCGGCCAGCCAGAGAGGTGCCAAGCGGTCCTGGAAACATGTCGGGATAAAGGGTGAGAATGGTCGCCCGCCAAGGGTCTGCATCCAAATCCGGAATATTGGTATCGTCCGACATGCGTCCGCCCCCGCTTCAGTCGATGTCTTTGAGGCCATCAAGCAGTTCAGGCGACTGGGAAAAATCAACCCCTTCACCCTCTTGCGCCTGCTCGCTTCGATCTGCTTCATCAAGCCAGCCTTCCGGCGGCGCGACGGTGACATACCCACCTGCCACATCCACATGCGGCACCACGGCCTTGGTGAAAGGCAGATAGAAGCCCTTGCCCTTTTTCGGTGCGATATCCAGCAGATCGCCAGCGCCAAAATCAGGAATGCCGACGATGGAGCCAAGCACGGTGCCATCGTCCAGCCGTGCTTCAAGGCCCAGCAGATCGGAATGATAAAATTCTTCTTCATCGAGCTCAGGCAACTGATCCCGGTCGATATATAGCTTCACGCCATTGAGCGCTTCGGCTTCGTCGCGGTCTCCCAGACCCTTGATCCGACAGACATAGACGGTCTTTGACAAACGCGCACTCTTAATCACGAACTGGCGCGACCCATCCGCAGTCGACAAGGCACCATATCGGGTCAATGAGTCCGGATCATCGGAGAAAAGCTTGATCCTCACATCCCCACGCACCCCATGGGCTGCGCCGATCTGGGCAATACAGACCTTGCCTTCCGGCTCGGTTGCCTGTTTGGGCATGGATTTGGACATGGGCAGTTTCCTCAAGGCAATAAAAAAGGGAGTCCGGCTATCATCCGAACTCCCTCATCAGGCGAAGATTACTCAGCGCTTGCTTCGGCTTCAGCGACAGCAGCAGCAGCTTCTTCTTCTTTCATCCGCTTCTCTTCCAGACGCTCTTTGGCTTTTGCACCTGGCTCAGCTTTGTTCGGGTTGTTGCGTGCAGGACGCTTGGCAACACCGGCTGCATCAAGGAAGCGCAGAACGCGATCAGTTGGCTGCGCACCTTTGGAGATCCAGTACTGAATGCGCTCGATGTCGAGGTTGACGCGCTCTTCGGAATCTTTAGGCAGCAGTGGGTTGTAGGAACCGACTTTCTCGATGAAGCGGCCGTCACGTGGGGAACGGACGTCAGCGATAACAACACGATAGTAAGGACGTTTCTTGGAGCCACCGCGGGCCAGACGAATTTTAAGAGCCATGGATTTTCCTTTCCAAATACGGCAATTTCTTTGTGTCTTCAGATCAGCTTCTTGTGGCCTGCATGCTTTGGTGCCAAGGCCCCTGACCTTTATTCAATGTCGAACCAACCCTCTTTGTTGGATCAGCGTTTCTTTTTCCGCTTGCCGGGCATGCCGCCCAGACCGGGAAGTTTCGGCCCGCCCAGACCGGGCATACCACCCAATCCGCCGGGTAGACCACCCGGCAGGCCGCCGGACAATCCCTTGGTCAAATCCCCCATATCGGGCATCTGACCGGATTTCTGCATGGCCTCTAGTTCAGCCGGATCGATATTGGGCATACCGCCACCGAGCAGACCACCAAGGCCACCTTTCTTCTTGCCAACCATCTTCATCATGTCCGCCATCTGGCGATGCATTTTCAGAAGCTTGTTGATTTCAGACACTTGCACCCCGGCCCCGCTTGCCACGCGCTTTTTGCGGCTGGCATTGAGCAGTTTGGGATTGCGGCGCTCGGCGCGGGTCATCGAATTGATGATCGCCACCTGACGCTTGATGATCGAATCATCGAGATTGGCCGCAGACATCTGTTTCTTGATCTTGCCGATGCCCGGCATCATGCCCATGATACCGCCAAGACCACCAAGCTTGGCCATCTGGCCGAGCTGGTCTTTCAGATCTTCAAGATCGAATTTGCCCTTGCGCAGTTTCTCTGCAGCAGCAGCAGCCTTTTCGGCATCGATCGTCTCAGCGGCTTTCTCAACCAGCGAAACAATGTCGCCCATGCCAAGGATACGCCCGGCAATACGCTCTGGATGAAATTCCTCCAGCGCATCGGCCTTCTCGCCCATGCCCATCAGCTTGATCGGCTTGCCGGTCACCGCCCGCATCGACAGGGCCGCACCGCCACGTCCATCCCCATCCACGCGGGTCAGAACGATACCGGTCACATCCATCCGCTCGTCAAAGCTTTTGGCGACATTGACCGCATCCTGACCGGTCAGGCTATCGGCAACGAGCAGGATTTCATGCGGATTGGTAACCTTCTTGATGTCGGCCATTTCCAGCATCAGGGGTTCGTCCACATGGGTCCGACCTGCGGTGTCGAGCATGACCACATCAAAGCCACCCAGCCGCGCAGCATTCATGGCGCGCTCGGCAATTTGGGTCGGGCTTTGGCCAGCGACAATCGGCAACGTCTCGATGCCATTCTGCTCACCAAGCACCCGCAGCTGTTCCTGCGCAGCAGGGCGGCGGGTATCGAGCGAAGCCATCAAGACTTTCTTACGCTCGCGATTTTGCAGGCGCAGGGAAATTTTCGCCGTCGAGGTGGTTTTACCAGACCCCTGCAGACCGACCATCATGATCGCCACAGGCGCAGGCGCATTCAAATCGATGGTCTTGGTATCCGCGCCAAGCATCTCGACCATCTGGTCATGGACCAGCTTGATCACCATCTGCGCCGGGCTGACCGATTTGATCACCTCGACACCAACGGCCTTTTCCTTGACCTGCTCGGTAAAGCTGCGCACCACATCCAGAGCAACGTCCGCCTCGATCAGAGCGCGTCGCACTTCACGCAGCGCAGAATTGACATCAGCTTCACTCAGCGCACCGCGTTTGGAGAGCTTGTCAAAAATGCCGCTAAGGCGATCTGATAGAGATTCAAACATCCATTGCTCCTTCGAGTTTTCTCAACCTGCCAATGGGTCAAATTTGGGCCTTTTCCTTCGCAAGGCCAAGTGCTTTCAAAGAAGAAAAGCAATGGGCCATAGCAAAAAGCATCCGAGGGCGCATCGCGCTGTCGGATGTGGACTTCCCGGTTCTCTTTATACCTTGGCGGGACCGGGTCAGTGGCTCAAATTGTCATATCGGCAATTGAGAATGGGGCGTGTCTACGCGCAAATGACTCAAAGGTCAACCGCTTTGAACCCCATAGGCCACAAAAAGCGCCCATTTTCAGCCAAAAAGGCTGTCCAGCTCCGCCACCGAGGCGACAAGCCGCCCCGCGCCGGCCTGTTCCAACTCCTCAACGCTCCCATAGCCCCAGGTCACGCCAATGGTTGCGATGCCGTTAGCGGACGCGCCAATCATATCGAATTTGCGATCCCCGATCATCACCGCATCAGCGGCCTCACTCTTGGTGACGGCCAACCCATGGGCCAACAGCTCCGCCTTGTTGCTCAGACTGCCATCCAGCTCGGACCCAAAAGCATGCTTGAAATACTGCGCGAGATCGAAATGCGCAAGGATCCGATCGGCAAAGACCTTCACCTTGGATGTTGCCAGACAAAGCTGATAACCCCGCCCGTTCAAATCCGCCAACAAGTCAGGGATACCCTCATACATCACATGCTCATACAGACCAAGCTCGCCATAACGGTGCCGATAGGCAGCAAGCGCCTCGTCCACCCGGTCCGGTCCGACAAGAATTGCCAAGCTCTCATGCAAGGGTGGCCCGATGCACCAGTGCAGATCATCAGGCACATCCTTGATGCCGAGGGTCTCAAAAGCATGATGCAGGCAATTGATGATGCCTTCAGCCGGATCAATCAATGTACCATCAAGATCAAAAAACAAGGTCGTCACAAGCATCTCCCGAAAAGTGTCTTGCCTTTCATAAACAAGTCTGCGTTTGCTTGGAAGAGCCGCAGAACAGCCAAACAGGAAAATCAGCCATGTCGATGGACGTCTGGATCGCCTTCATCCTTGCCAGCTCTGCCTTGTTGATCATCCCCGGCCCAACGGTCATTCTGGTGATTTCCTACGCCTTGGGTGGGGGCCGCAAGACCGCGTGGTCGACCATTCCCGGTGTCTTGATGGGTGATCTTTTCACCATGACCGCCTCCTTGCTCGGTGCCGGGGCAATCCTTGCCACCTCCGCCCTGCTTTTCACCATTCTCAAATGGATCGGGGCGGCTTATCTCCTGTGGCTCGGCGTCAAGATGTGGCGCAATGCGGGTGGCCGCATCGAACTGGGTGAAGGCCAGCCAGAAGCCAGTCGGAGCAAGCTGTTCTGGAGTGCCTTCACCGTCACGGCCCTTAACCCCAAGGGCATAATCTTCTTTGTTGCCTTCGTGCCGCAATTCATTGACCCGACCGCTCCGGCCTTGATGCAATTTGCGCTGCTTGAAGCCACCTTCCTTGGCTGTGTTGCGGTGATCGTCACCAGTTGGGCCCTGCTTGCGGGCAGCTTTAGCCAAACGCTGTCCAATCCGCGCTTTGTCAAACGCACCCATCAGGCAGGCGCGTCCTTCCTGATGGGCGCAGGCCTTTTGACCGCGACCCTCAGCCGGACCAACTGACAGGGCGACCCCGCTCACATTCCGGCAGGCTGACCTTGCGCCTTGGCAGAATGACGAAACTGCATCCCCAACCAACATTTCGGCACAGGCCTCCCTCTATCTTTTTGATTCAAAGCAGGTAATCTAGCCGCCAACGAAAAAAACAGCGCCTGAAGCAAAAAAGCAGGCGCCCCTGCCGACCTGATGGAGAAAGACCATGTCCGAACCCAAAGCCCATATATGGCTGCGCGATGAAGATCGCAGCACCGAGCGCCGCACGGCTCTGACCCCGAAAAATGCCAAAATCCTGCTCGATGCAGGCTTCCAAGTCACCGTTGAGGCCAGTGACAAGCGCGCCTTTGCCAATGGCGATTATGAAGCAGCCGGCTGTGCCATGGCCACCCCGCGCTCCTGGGTCGATGCCCCAAAGGACACGGTCATTCTGGGTCTCAAGGAATTGGCCGAAACGCCCGCCGAGCTACCGCACCGGATGATACATTTCGCTCACATCTATAAAGACCAGACCGGTTGGGAAAGTGAAATGGCCCGCTTCACCAAAGGCGACGGCCTGCTCTACGACATTGAATTTCTGGTTGGCGACGATGGCCGCCGGGTTGCCGCCTTTGGCTATTGGGCCGGTTGGATGGGGGCAGCCCTTGGTGCGCACCGCCTGCTGGAACGCCGCGCCGGACGCGACGAAATCATCAATGGCGTCAGCCCTTATGAAAGTCAGGATGTCATCATCGACAAACTCCGCGCCCTGGCTGCCGAAAAAGACGGCGACATGCCAACAGCCATCGTCATCGGGGCCAAGGGTCGCTCCGGCACCGGCGCCTGTGAATGCCTTGAAGTCGTCGGTTTCTCAGTCACGAAATGGGACATAGAGGAAACCCGCCTGCTCGACCGCCGGGCCCTTCTGTCCCACGACCTCATGGTCAATTGCGTGCTGATGTTCGGCCCCGGGCTGCTGCTGGCCAACAAGAGCCACCTGTCAGACGCCAATTCTTCGATGAAGGTCATTGCGGACGTTTCTTGTGATCCTTTTTCAGACTTCAACCCGCTGCCCATCTATGATTCGCCGACCAGCTGGACCGAACCAGTGATCGAAGTGGCGAAAAATGGCGCTGGCGATGCGGTAGAGGTCACCTCCATCGACAATCTTCCCTCGCTTTTGCCTGCGCAGGCAGCCGAAGAATTCTCAGACCAGTTCATCGCCTCTTTGCTGCGCTTTGACCAAGGCCCGGAATGGAAGAATGCTGCCAAGAAATTTGCGCAAATCCGCGAAAAGGCAGGTCTCTAAGCTCTGATTCGCATCTATTGTGCTAAAAGACCCGCTGGGTTTCCTGCCGGTGGGTCTTTTTGTGGTCAGAGTTAATCCATATCCCGCTCACTCGCAAACGAAGCATGAGCAAGGCTTGACCATTCACTCCAAAGTCCGCGACAATTGGCATCACAATATGACAAAGGCTTTTCTCACATGGCAAAGAGGCTATATTCATATTAATGCAAATTATATGCTACAAGATCGGCCAAGCTCTCCGTAATCAGAGGCCCTTATCACGGAAAGTTCATTGATGAGGCCTTGTAAAAGCATCCAAATTTTCGAATTGATGCTGATAATGTCGTCACTGTTCACTTTTTAATTTTCGAACCAAAGAATAACCAACGACCAAGAGGACCAAACTATGCGCACACTTGCCCTTGCAGCCATTGCTGCTTCCCTCCTTGCTGTTCCAGCCCTGGCCAATGACAAAGCCATCGAAGCCCGTCAGGGTCATTACAAATTGCTCGGTGCTAATATGGGCGCGCTGGCAGCCATGGCCAAAGGCCAAGTCGATTACGATGCCAAGAAAGCCCAGATGCATGCGGACAATCTGTTCCATCTGTCGAAAAACAACATCGGCTTCCTGTTCGTTCCGGGCACCGATTCAACTGCCATGCCGGGTAAAACCCGCGCTAAAAAGGAAATCTGGGAAAACTTCCCGGAAGTTGGCAAGAAAGCCGGTGCCTTTGTTGAAGCCATTGCCATGTTGCAAACAGAAGCAGGCAAGGGTCGCGCCGAGCTTGGGAAAGCTTTGGGTCAAACCGGCGGCACCTGCAAATCCTGTCACGACAGCTTCCGCGAGAAATAGGATTTCCCACCCATTCCAGAGACCGGGGCATTCGCCCCGGTCTTTGTCATTCGCGTCTCCGATCAGTCTTGCTCTGACATCAGAGGAACAGCATGAGCGACAACCATTCAAACAGTGAAATTCCGGCCAATGTAGAACGTGTCAAAATCTGGGATCCGGCCCTGCGGCTCTTCCATTGGGCCCTCGTCATTGCCGTGGCGGCGGCATGGGGATTGGGAGAATTTGGCCCCGATATCATGACCCTGCATTTCTATGCCGGTTACGCAGTCTGTGCCCTGCTGGCCTTTCGCCTGATTTGGGGCTTTGTTGGTCCGAAAACAGCTCGATTCAGCCATTTCAGCTATGGCCCCAAGACGGTGCTCAGCTATCTATCGGGCATATTCAAGCGTGAACCAAGCTATTGGCCCGGACACAATCCACTCGGCGCTTTCGCCGCGTTTGCCCTATTGGCCATCCTGATTGCGCAGGCAGCAACCGGCCTGATGTCGGATCCCGACGACTTTGTCAATGTCGGACCGCTTGCCTCCTATGTCGGGTATGACATGGCAACGCTGGCCAACCGTCTGCATCATATCCTGTCAAAGGCCGTAATGATCATCGTGGTTTTGCATGTGGCAGCGATCCTGTTCTACAAGATCTGGAAGCGCGAAAATCTGGTTGCCCCTATGGTGACCGGTTGGAAACTGGTCAGGAAGCACTTGACTACCTGACTGCATCACATGTCAGAACGTCACCATGGCTGCGCCGTGGATCGGTCCGGGCAATCCTTTCAGATCCGCCTGAAGCAACACCGCGCAGCCATCAAAGCCATGCCGTTGCATTTCCGCCAGCGGCAGTTCGACATCAACCGCCTCCCCGTGCCACATACCAATCGGCCGCATCTCGGACACCACATTGTGGTAGGTGACCGTCCGACCCCGATTTTCTCCACGCTTGATCGCCACCGACACCGATGTCTTGAACGGCACCAGATAAAGCGTGCTGTTGCGCACCCTTGCATCAATGGTCTTGGATCCAGCAACGGATATCTTCAGGGCATCAGAAGTCATTTCGGTTTCGATACCAACGCTCAGAGCATGTGCTCCTCGCGCCAAACCGCGTTTGACTTCCCCCCGTCTTGAGCCAACCACATGGGTTCGACCATTGATCACCATTTGCGGCGTATAGATGCGGCGATCCCCACGAACCCGGGCATAATTCTGCTGCCGCTCCGTGTGGGATTTGCGGGCATTTTCATCTTTCCAGCCGAGATAATCCCAATAGTCCACGGCCTGCGTCAGGGCGATCACATTTGGATTGGTCGACAATTCCCCCAGCAACTTATCGGCCGGCGGGCAGGACGAGCAACCCTGTGAAGTGAACAATTCAACCACCACGGGGCTCGATGCGGTGGCAGCCATGGTTGGACTTGCCCAATGCAATCCGGCACCAAGCAAGAGCGCAGCAGGAAAAAGGCGCATCAGTGTGCGTCGAGACAGGATCATCGTGACCACCCGGCGTTGAAGAAAGTTGGCATCATGCCATGTTCAGCGAATGAGATTAGGCTCATGACCAGAAAGTAAGGCATTGTGCCTTTCAAGTGCCAATCACATTCGGTTGAGCCTTTTCACGTTGTAATAAACCAATTGAGATTTGATAGCCAATTTCCCGTATCTTCTGATACAAACCGAAGCAGAGAAAAGTCCAAAACAAAGGCGGGGAGAAGACAATGCCATTGGATGAAGTCAATTGGATCGCGGTTTTGCTGTCAGCCTTGGCAGGCTATGCCATCGGAGCCGTCTGGTATATGGCGCTGGCCAATCCATGGATGAAGGCCGCAGGCCTGACACCTGAAGCCATCAAGGGCGCAGACGGCAAGCGAAACCCGCTGCCTTTCATTATCGCGGCCTTGGCCAACCTTGTCATGGCGACCATGCTGTTTGGCATTCTGGTCCATGTGGGAGACCCATCCCCGCGCCGCGGTCTGATGTCCGCCGTCTTTATCTGGATCGGCTTTGTCGCCACCACAGTGAGCGTCAATTATGCCTATCAGAAAAAGCCATTGCGCCTGATGCTGATCGATGGCGGTCACTGGTTGGTCAATCTCGCCGCTCAAGGGGCGATACTCGGCTGGTTCGGCTGAGCAAATGCAAAAACTCAGATGGTGCTGAGCAGAATGCTTGTTTCGCTGTTCAGCACCCCTTCAATCAGCCGCACCTCGCGCAACACCCGATCGAAATCGGACAGAGACGCGGCCTGAATCTCTGCCACCAAATCCCAGGACCCGTTGGTGGTATGCAGGGTTTGAAGCTCCGGCAAGCCGCGCAGGCGCTTGATCACCTGTGAGGTGGATTTGCCCACCACCTCGATCATCATCACCGCCCGGATGCCGTCCAACTCATAATCTTCGCGCACCCGCACCGTAAAGCCAATCACCGCACCGGAAGCCTGCAACCGGTCAAGGCGATTCTGCACCGTCCCGCGGGACACTTTGAGAATATCGGCAAGCTTGGACAAAGGCGCCCGCCCATCATGGCGCAGAAGTGAAATCAGGTCCTTGTCCAACTGATCGTAAACATGCCTTGCCGATTGTGTCGTCATGACTCACCACACCTCATATTTGTCACTTTGCATAGAAACATCTGACGAAATTATCAAAAGTCTGACGATATTTGAAGCCTTTTGCCATTTTGTCTGATTATCAGGACCGCTATTCTCAACAATAAAGCGCAATCGGGTCCCGAGAACCCGCGTCTCGGTCGCAGCCGATCCCTCTCACATTGTGCCAGAAAGCAGGATGCCCAGATGACCACTCCACAAAAAGACAGCCTCAACCTCGTCCCCTTTGTCAGCGTCGACAATATGATGAAGCTGATTCTATCCATCGGCATCGAAGAGATGATCGGCGGCATCGCTGCCCAGATCGAGAGCGATTTCAAACGTTGGGAAAGTTTTGACAAGACCCCGCGCGTTGCCTCCCACTCCAAGGAAGGGGTGATCGAGCTGATGCCAACTTCAGACGGCGAGGTTTATGGCTTTAAATATGTCAATGGCCACCCGAAAAACACCAAGGACGGTCTGCAAACGGTCACCGCCTTTGGTTTGTTGGCCGATGTCGGCACCGGTTATCCGGTCCTGCTGACAGAAATGACCATCCTGACCGCTCTGCGCACCGCGGCCATGTCGGCAGTCGCGGCCAAATATCTCGCCCCAAGGGACGCAAAGATCATGGCAATGATCGGCAATGGCGCCCAATGCGAATTTCAGGCTTTGGCCTTCAAATCCATCTGCGGCATCGACACCGTCCGCTTGTTTGATATCGACCCGGTGGCCACCGAGAAGGCTGTGTTCAATCTGCGTGAGTCTGGCCTCAATATCATCCGCACCAACAGCCATGAAGAATGCGTCGATGGGGCACATATCATCACCACCTGCACCGCCGACAAGCAATGCGCCACCATTCTGACCGACAATATGGTCGGCTCCGGCCAGCATATCAACGCCATCGGCGGAGACTGCCCCGGCAAGACCGAGCTGCATAAGGACATCCTGTTGCGTTCAGACATTTTCGTCGAATATCCGCCACAAACCCGCATCGAAGGCGAGATCCAGCAGTTGGCAGAAGATCATCCGGTCACGGAATTGTGGCAGGTGATTGCCGGTAAGCAAACCGGTCGTAATTCGGATAATCAGATCACCCTTTTTGATTCGGTCGGCTTCGCCATCGAGGATTTCTCGGCGCTGCGCTATCTCTACAGCGCCATCCAAGGCACCGAATTCTATGACAATCTCGATATGTTGGCCGACCCGGACGAGCCACGCGACCTCTATGGCATGGTCCGCCGTGCCGAAAAGAATGCTACAGCCGCTGAATGAACCTGCTCATTGCGTCTCAAGAAACCGCATGACGAAGTCCGCCCAGGCCCCAACCTTTTGCCCCTTTCCATTCTGACAATCGGGTCCACAACCGCCCGACAATCAGAATGGCAGGCGGTGCGGTTCGCTGTATCATTGCCGGTATCCATCCGATCCCTTGAGAGTGATTCGACAGGCCATCCATGCCAAGCCCAACAAGCGAGCCGGTTTTTCTATGCAAACTTGACGATTTGGAGAAAACCGGCGCCTATAACGTGATCGTCACCCATCAGGGCGAACGCTTTGATCTGATGGTCGCCAGAGACGAGAGCGAGACAGTGCGTGCCTACCACAATGTCTGCCCCCATATTCAGACACCGCTCGAAACCTTCCCGCACGAATTTCTCGACAAGAGTGACCCCGATATCATCATTTGCTCCACCCATGGGGCGCGCTTTCGCCTGTCCGATGGCAAATGCCTGTCCGGCCCTTGTGTTGGCCAGTCTCTCACCATGGTCACAGTGACCCTGCGGCAGGAAGAGATTTTCATGCTCCCCGGGCAACCAGCCACCTAGCGCTAGTCCCCAGCACTAGTCCAAAGTCGCAAACCCCTGCGCTTTCAGCGCAATCTTTGCCAAAAAAACTCTCCAACAACCGACCAAAGGGCAATATCGAGCCAGTGGACGGCTAGCATTCCGCTGAGCATAATGGGCGCGAATGTCAGGCCACCGCCGTATTTATGCGTAACGGCGTGGCAAACCATATTAGGACCTGTTCTGGGAGGAACTCATGTCGGACAATGTATATCCGGTGCCGGCGGATGTGGCATCCAATGCCCTTATTGATAATGACACCTATTTGTCGATGTATAATCAGTCGGTCTCTGATCCAGAAGCTTTCTGGGCAGAGCATGGCAAACGTGTTGACTGGATGAAGCCTTTCACCAAGGTCAAGAATACGTCCTATGATTACCACAATGTCTCGATCAAATGGTTTGAAGATGGCGAACTGAACGTCTCCGCCAACTGCATCGACCGCCATCTGGAAAGCCGTGGGGATCAGACCGCCATCATCTGGGAAGGCGACGACCCGGCCGATGATGAGCATATCACCTACAAACAGCTTCATGAGCGCGTCTCCAAGCTGGCCAATGCCTACAAGGAGCTGGGTGTTGCCAAGGGCGACCGCGTCATTCTCTATATGCCAATGATCCCGGAAGCGGCCTATGCGATGCTGGCCTGCGCGCGCATTGGTGCGATCCATTCCATCGTCTTTGGCGGCTTTTCGCCGGACGCACTCGCCGATCGTATTGAAGGCTCGACTGCCAAGCTGGTTGTCACCGCCGATCAGGGCCTGCGCGGCGGCCGCAAGGTGCCGTTGAAAACCAACGTCGATGCAGCGCTCGAAAAGGTCACACATGACATCAAATGTCTTGTCGTCAAGCGCACAGGCGGCGATGTGCCAATGGTCGATGGCCGCGATCACTGGTATGACGATGTGGTCGGCCCAGCCTCAGCGGACTGCCCACCAGAGCCGATGAATGCTGAAGATCCGCTCTTCATCCTTTATACCTCCGGCTCCACTGGCAAACCGAAAGGCGTCGTCCATACCACCGGCGGTTATCTGGTTTATGCCTCGATGACCCATCAATATGTCTTCGACTATCATGATGGCGACATCTATTGGTGTACCGCCGACGTGGGCTGGGTCACCGGCCACTCCTATATCGTCTATGGGCCACTGGCCAATGGTGCCACAACCCTGATGTTTGAAGGCGTGCCGACCTATCCAAGCCCATCCCGTTTCTGGGATGTCTGCGACAAGCATAAGGTCAATATCTTCTACACCGCACCAACCGCCATCCGCTCCTTGATGGGCGCTGGCAATGAGCATGTCGAGAAAGCCGACCTGTCCACCCTGCGTGTGCTGGGCTCGGTTGGTGAACCGATCAACCCGGAAGCCTGGAAATGGTATTATGAAGTGGTCGGCAAGAGCAAATGCCCGATCGTCGATACCTGGTGGCAGACCGAAACCGGTGGCATCATGATCACTCCGCTGCCCGGTGCAACGCCCCTCAAACCGGGTTCCGCAACCCGTCCATTCTTTGGCGTCCAGCCCGTGATGCTCGACAATGAAGGCAACGAGATTGGCGAAACCGAATGCGAGGGCATCCTCTGTATTGCAGATAGCTGGCCGGGCCAGATGCGCACGGTCTATGGCGATCATGAGCGCTTCGTCTCCACCTATTTCGAGACCTTCAAGGGCTATTACTTCGCTGGTGACGGCGCCCGTCGCGATGCCGATGGTTATTACTGGATCACCGGTCGCGTCGACGACGTGATCAACGTATCCGGCCACCGCATGGGCACTGCCGAAGTGGAAAGCGCCCTCGTCGCTCACGAAAAGGTCTCAGAAGCCGCTGTGGTTGGTTATCCGCACGACATCAAGGGTCAGGGCATCTATGTCTATGTCACGCTGATGGAAGGCGAAGAGCCATCTGAAGAGCTGCGCAAGGAGCTACGCGACTGGGTGCGTCACGAAATCGGCCCGATTGCCTCTCCGGACCTCATCCAGTTTGCTCCGGGCCTGCCAAAGACCCGGTCTGGCAAGATCATGCGCCGCATTCTGCGCAAGATCGCCGAGGATGATTTCGGCTCTTTGGGCGACACCTCGACACTGGCCGATCCAACGGTCGTCGAAGATCTCATCGACAATCGACAAAATCGGTAAATTTACGCGTCAACACACAAAGCAACCCCCGTCGATCCATCGCCGGGGGTTTTCTTTTGCCCTCAATGAGCAACAATCACTCAAAGCGCAAAAAAGAGGAGATCTTTAGTCCCGCTTGTTAGCAAAAGCCACAACCTCTTCAAGGCTCATCTCGGCGGCCTGATTGCGGTCGAGCATCACGCGGACCTGTTCCAGATCTTGCACCATATCACCCAGACGATTGGCCAGCTTGTCGCGCAAATGCACCGCAAGATCAGGATATTCATCCATCACCCGGCGGAACAGAATACGCCGGATCTGGATCACTTTCACATCCTCAATCGCAGCAGCCATAGCCGACCGGCGGGTTTCCGCCAGCAAAGCCATTTCTCCAATCAACGAGCCCGGCCCCAAAATTTGCGATTGCTGGTCGACACCATCCACCGTGATGGTCATCCGCACCTGCCCTTCACTGATGACAAAGCCAGAATCCGCCAGATCCCCCTGACGGAAAATCACCTGCTTGGCCCGATACATCCGCGATTCCGCGCCAAAAGCCATCAAGCGCAGCTGATCTTCGGAAAAATCGGCAAAGAAAGGCACATTACGCAGGAGATCGATATCACTGGTTAGGCTCATTGGATCACATCAGTCCGGCTTGCTGGGAAGTTGGGAAAAGCGTTTTCGCGCCAAAATAACAAAGCATGCCCGCTGATTGAAGCCGCAGGCATGCTTTATAAAGGCGCGCACGTCGCATTTTTGTCAAGGCAGGCGACCGGATCGCCCACATCATCCGATCCAACGATCTTATGGCACCAGCTTGTAGCCACCCGCTTCGGTGATCAACAGCTCTGCATTGGACGGGTTACGCTCGATCTTCTGACGCAAGCGGTAAATATGGGTTTCCAGCGTGTGAGTGGTGACACCGGAATTGTAACCCCAAACCTCATGCAGCAAGACATCCCGGCTCACCGGCTTGTCCCCTGATCGATAGAGATATTTCAGGATAGAGGTTTCCTTTTCCGTCAGACGCACCTTGCTGCCGGCTTCATCCGACAACAGCTTGGCGGCTGGCTTGAAGGTATAGCGGCCGACGCTGAAGGTCGCATCTTCGCTATTTTCATGCTGACGCAGCTGAGCCCGAATGCGGGCCAGCAGAACGGCGAAACGGAACGGCTTGGTGACATAGTCATTGGCCCCGGCTTCCAGTCCCAAAATGGTGTCTGAATCCGTGTCATGGCCCGTCAACATGATGATTGGCGCCTTGAATTCGCCCTTGCGCAACAACTTCACCGCTTCGCGACCATCCATGTCCGGCAGGCCAACATCCATCACCAGCAAATCAAAATGATCGGACCGCGCGGTTTGAATGCCTTTGGTGGCTGATTCTTCCTGATAGAGGTCAAATTCCTCATAAAGAGACAGCTGCTCGACAAGAGCCTCGCGCAGTTCCGTATCATCATCAACGAGCAAAATTTTTCTTGCAGTCATTTTCGCATCCTCAGAATGAAACCAGGCGCGCCCAACAAACCCCTCTGCGGAACCCCGGTAGCAGTAAATCCGATCAATCAAGCCAAATGCATCGATTACTCTCGTTTCAGTAAAGAAACTGAAGACTGCAATTGCAAATCACAGCCAATCACGTCACTGTCAGAACCACTTGATAGTGTTCAACTATCTGTGAGGGACTGTAACTGTAACACAAATCGGCAGCATCGCCATACCGGACAAAACGAGGAAATTTCCCATTTTGCACGGCGCACTTAACAAAATTTGCATCAAATCATCAGGCCAAAGGCAAAGCCGCGGCCATTTGCTTGCAGACAAATGCGCTTTTCCCTGTGCCTTGGGAAAAACCGGACTGACACGAAACAAACAGGAAGGCGATGGCGCGACGCCGATCCTGCTCACGCGCCCGCTTTATGGATTCTATCGCGCTGATCGCGAAGCAAAACCCCGCTCCCGGCTCCCCTTTTATCCCTTACGCAGCAATATGGGATGGTGTGACGCCCCCGCTCACCCAAGCTACAACCGTCTGGTCCATCTTCCATGCCCCGGCTCGCACGAAAAAATGTGGCGAGAGGACACGCTTTATGATCTGGTCTTGGTTCTTGATATCAATATCAGCCAGCGCATAAGAGGCAAGGGATCGGCGCTCTTCATCCATGTCGCCCGCCCCGGCTATTTGCCGACAGACGGCTGCATCGCGCTGAGCAAGCCTCACTTGAGGCAAATTCTCAACGGCCTGACCCGGAAAACAAGGATCAGGATTGGAGGCTAGAGAGACGCTTGTTTGGCGTCTAGTGCTTCACGTCACGCTCACCGAAAATGGCACTACCGACACGCACAAGGGTTGCACCCTGCTTGATTGCTTCGGGATAATCGGCGCTCATACCCATCGACAGGTCCGAAATATCATTGCGCTTGGCAATTTTACGCAGCAGCTTGAAATGGGCTTTGGGATCATCATCAGCTGGCGGAATGCACATCAGGCCCCGGATCTTCAAGCCAAGTTCGACTTTGCAAAAGCCAATAAAATCATCGGCATCTTCAGGTAAAATACCGGATTTCTGGTCTTCGTAGCCTGTATTGATCTGAACAAAGAGACCAATTTCGCGGCTTTGCTTTTCCATTTCGACCCGAATGGCACGGGCAATTTTCTTCCGATCGATGGTATGAATGACGTCAAACAAGGCAACCGCATCCTTGGCCTTGTTGGATTGCAGCGGGCCGATCAAATGAAGTTCGACATTATCAAACTCTTCGCGCAGCTCAGGCCATTTTCCCTTGGCTTCCTGCACCTTGTTTTCACCAAAAACCTTTTGGCCCGCTTCCAGCGCCTCTCGGATGACATCGGCGTCGAATGTCTTTGAAACAGCGATGAGTGAAACACTTCCCGGTTCTCGTTCCGACTGTTTTTCGCACTCCGCGATGGCCTCACATACCCGGGCCAACTGGGATGATATACTCATCTTGTTTCTTGAATCCTCAATTTAGACGCCTGACTGGCCGACCATTCCCGGCCTGCGTCTCTGTCTTTGTGGCCGATAAAGTACCCGCTTCCTTGCGACATCGCAAGATTGAACCGCTCCAAAACACTTCTACCCTTTAAAGGACTTGACGCAAGGGGTGAATTCTGATGATGGTCAGGCCAGAAAGTGACCATAAATCGAGGCATTTCGGCATATACAATGGCTAATGAACGCTACAACGCACGCGAGGCGGAAACTCGCTGGCAACAGATCTGGGATTCCCAGAAAATTTTCCAAACGAAAAACGACGATCCCCGTCCAAAATATTATGTGCTAGAGATGTTCCCCTACCCGTCTGGCCGCATTCACATGGGCCACGTCCGCAACTATACGATGGGGGATGTGGTTGCCCGTTATAAGCGCGCCAAAGGCTTCAATGTGCTCCATCCAATGGGATGGGACGCGTTCGGCATGCCAGCCGAAAACGCCGCCATGCAGAACAAGGTCCATCCAAAGGACTGGACCTATGAGAATATCGCCACCATGCGCGCCCAGTTGCAATTGATGGGCCTGTCGCTGGATTGGGACCGCGAATTCGCCACCTGCGATGTGGAATATTATCACCGCCAGCAAATGCTTTTCCTTGATTTTGTTGAGAAAGGCCTTGCCTACCGCAAGAATGCCAAAGTCAACTGGGATCCGGTGGACCAGACTGTTTTGGCCAACGAGCAAGTGATCGACGGCAAAGGCTGGCGCTCCGGTGCAGAGGTTGAGCAACGCGAGCTGACACAGTGGTTTTTCAAGATCACCGACTTCGCTGAAGACCTGCTCGAGGAAATCGACAATCTCGACCGCTGGCCTGACAAGGTTCGCCTGATGCAGAGCAACTGGATTGGCAAATCCGAAGGTTTGCAAATCCGCTTCCAGCTGACCGAAGAAAGTCATGGCCACAGCGAAATCCAGATCTTCACCACCCGCCCGGACACCTTGTTTGGTGCCTCCTTCATGGGCCTGTCTGCCGATCATCCACTGACCAAGGCCTTGGCCGAGGACAATCCCGCCCTTCAGGCTTTCATCGCTGAATGCCACAAACAGGGCACCTCTGCGGCTGAGCTGGAAACAGCAGAGAAAATTGGTTTCGATACCGGACTGATCGTTACGCATCCTTTGGATGAAAGCATCAAGCTGCCGGTATATGTCGCCAACTTCATCCTCATGGATTACGGCACTGGCGCCATCTTTGCCTGCCCGGCCCATGACCAGCGCGACCTTGATTTCGCCCGCAAATATGACCTCAAGGTTCTGCCCGTGGTGTTGCCCAAGGACGCGGACGCAGCAAGCTTTACCATCGCCGACGAAGCCTATACCGGCGAAGGCACCATCTTCAATTCAGAATTCCTCGATGGTCTGTCCATCGCCGACGCCAAGGATACCGTCGCCAGCAAACTGGAAGCCATCCTCATCGACGGCAAACCTCAGGCTGAGCGCAAGATCCAGTATCGTCTCCGTGACTGGGGTATTTCCCGCCAGCGTTATTGGGGTTGCCCAATTCCGATGGTCCATTGCGATGACTGCGGTGTGGTTGCGGAAAAGAAAGAAAATCTGCCGATCCAGTTGCCCGAGGACATCAATTTCGACAAACCGGGCAATCCGCTCGACCGTCATCCGACCTGGCGTCAATGCACCTGTCCCAATTGCGGCAAGGAAGCCCGTCGCGAAACCGACACCATGGACACCTTCGTTGACAGTTCGTGGTATTTTGCACGCTTCACTGCCCCTTGGCAGGACACCCCGACCGACACCAAGGCCGTGGATGAATGGCTGCCGGTTGATCAGTATATTGGCGGCATCGAGCATGCGATCCTGCATCTGCTCTATTCCCGTTTCTTCGCCCGTGCCATGAAAGAAACCGGCCACATGACCGTGAAAGAGCCATTCAAGGGCCTCTTCACCCAAGGCATGGTAGTGCACGAAACCTACAAGGGCGAAGATGGTCGCTGGGTCTCGCCTGCCGAAATCATCATTTCCGAAGCCGACGGCAAACGCACCGCCAAACACAATGAGACCGGTGAGCCGATCGCCATTGGCTCAATCGAGAAAATGTCGAAGTCGAAGAAAAACACCGTCGACCCCACCGACATCATTGAAAGTTTCGGTGCCGATACAGCCCGCTGGTTTATGCTGTCTGATAGCCCTCCGGAGCGTGACGTGATCTGGACAGAAGCTGGCGCAGAAGGCGCTCACCGCTTCGTTCAGCGCATTTGGCGACTGATGGCTGATGCATCTGACTTCCTTGGTGATACAAAGCATAAAGCGCCAGAGAAACTATCTGACGACGCGCTTGCCTTGCGCCGCATCACCCACAAGACCCTTGCAGCCGTGGAAGCAGCCATCGAACAGCTCGGCTTCAACCGCTCCGTTGCCCAGATCTACCAACTGGTCAATCACATTGCCTCTGTGGTCAAGAAGGACAAGCTAGACAAGGATCCAAGCCTCGCCGCGACCCTTGATGAAAGCATGCAGATGCTGCTGCTGATGGCCGCACCGATGATGCCTCATCTGGCGGAAGAATGCTGGAAAACCCTCGGCAAGGATGGGCTGGTTGCCAACCATGATTGGCCAAAAACCGATCCTGCTATGCTGGTGGAAGATGAAATCACATTGCCAATTCAGATCAATGGCAAGAAACGCGGCGAATTGACCATTGCCGCCGACGCAGATCAGGCTACAATCGAAGCCGCTGTTCTGGCGTCCGAACCGGTGGTTCGTGCGCTTGAGGGCAAAGCCCCGCGCAAGATCATTGTAGTGCCGAAAAGGATCGTCAATGTCGTCGTCTAAATCCCGTCTTAAATCCGGCACCATGACCGTGGCCCTTTTTCTGGGCCTCGGTCTGGCCTTGTCTGCCTGTCAGGTGCGCCCGCTCTATTCGACCGACACCACCACCGGACAGACACTGGCGGCCGAACTCTCAACCATCGAGATCGCACCGGCCAAGGATCGGATAGAGCAGGAAATCCGCAATCATCTGATCTTCGCCTTCACTGGCGGCGGCTCGCCTTCTAGCCCTGTCTATCGGCTGGTAATGGATGTGCAGAATGTCACCAGTGATCTTGATATCGAGAGCGGCACCGGCTTGGCAAAAACCACACGTGTACGCCTCACCGCCACCTACAGGCTGATTCGCCTGGCGGACAATGCGGTAGCCACTACGGGTTCCAGCTTCTTCACAGCCTCCTTTGCCCGCAGCTCCCAACGCTTTGCCAATGATCGCGCAGAACTGGACGCTCAGAACCGGGCCGCAGAACAGGTCGCCAACGACATTCAACTCCGCCTGTCCGCCTATCTTGCCGCAGGCACCTGATCAATCAGCAAGCTGCCGCTTTGTGTAAAGGCGACAGCTTTCTTTTTCCAGCGGCTTGCCCGCCACCGAACAACGGGATTGGACATGGCGCAGATCAAAGCCAATATGGTCGACTCTTTCATCGCCAGACCCAATCCTCAATATAAGGTCATCCTGATCTATGGTCAGGATATCGGTCTGATCAGCGAACGGGCCGACCGGCTGGCACAGCATTTTCTCAAAGACAATAGCGATCCCTTCGCCTCTGTACGGCTTGATTCAAGCGAAATTGCCGCCGATCCTTTGCGTCTTGCTGACGAAGCCAACACCATCTCGATGTTTGGCGGCTGCCGTATCATCATGCTGCAAGTCAGCGGCAACAAGCCGATTCAGAAGGCCCTTGATCCGGTCCTCTCCACGCCACCGAAAGACGCCTATATCATCATCAAGGCCGGTGACCTTAAAAAGAGCAGCCCCATCCGCAAGAGCATCGAGAAAGCCGCCAGTGCTGTCGCCCTGCCCTGCTATGTGGATGCCCGCGAAGCGCTGAATGGCATCATCGATGAGGAAATCAACCTCGCCAATCTCGCCATTAGTGATTCCGCCCGGGCCATGTTGCTGGAAAATCTTGGGGCCGACCGCATGGCCTCACGCGCCGAAATCCAAAAACTCTGCCTTTATGCGTTGGGGGAAGCGCAAATCACTGACCAACATATCACCGACATTGTCGGCGATGCCTCGACCCATCAAATTGACATGGTGATTGATAGCGCTGCTCTTGGTCAGATTGGCGAACTGGATCGCCAGATGGAGCAGATTCTGGGCTCCGGCCAGCATCCTTCGGTCATTGGGTCCGCGGCGCTTCGTCATTTCCAGATGTTGGAGAAATGCACGTCCCTGATGGATAAAGGCACACCACAGCAATCAGCACTCGATCGCGCTGCTCCGATGATCCATTTCAAGCGCAAAAGCAAAATACAGGCCCAATTGCGCATTTGGTCCAGCGCCAAAGCGTCCCGCGCCTGTGAGCTTCTGGCCGAAAGTCTTGCCAACAGCCGCAAACATTATCATCTGTCGGCAACCATCATTTCCGAGACCTTGCTGATGATCGCCGCCACGGCCCAACGCAGCCGCAATTGATCCCAGCGATGTACCGACTCCGACGCACCGACGTCAAAAAATCGTTTCACGTGAATCAGTCATGAGGCAAAGACTCTCTGTGAAAAATCAATGCCTTGATTAAAGATGGCATTTCCGGCGACAATCATCCCCCAAGCCACTATATTGCGGGCCAGATGATTCCATTTGACGCCGGATATTCCCATGCAACAGCCCATCTCGACCACGACCGCTCAAGGGCATTCCGCTCGCTTTGCCTTCATCACGGTCTTTCTGGACGCCATGGGCATCGGCATCATTTTGCCTGTCATGCCGGATCTCATTCAGGAGCTTTCGTCCGCCAGCATCAGCCAGGCTGCAATTTATGGCGGTTATCTCAGCTTCGTTTATGCCTTGATGCAATTTCTGACCGGACCAACACTCGGCAACCTGTCAGACCATTTTGGCAGACGACCCATATTGCTGATTTCTCTTACAGCACTCGGCATTGACTATGTCATCATGGGCGTCGCCCCGTCCCTCTGGATGCTTGCGGTGGGCCGTTTGATCGCCGGTATAGCGGGAGCCACCCATGCCACCGCATTTGCTGTGACCGCAGATATTTCAGACAATTCAAACCGTACCCGCAATTTCGGGCTGGTCGGTGCAGGATTTGGATTTGGCTTCATCGCAGGGCCAGTCATTGGCGGGCTGGTAGCGGAATTCGGCACCCGCGCTCCTTTCTTAGCCGCAGCCTTCCTTGTCTTGCTGAATGTCCTTTATGGTGGCCTGATTCTGCCCGAGACACTGGCAAAAACCAACCGTCGCGCCTTCCATTGGAAACGGGCCAATCCTATCGGTGCCTTGCAGCAGGCCAGTCTCATACCGGGTTTGATCTTCTTTTTCGCCGCTTTCTTCCTGTTCCATCTGGCCACGCACGTCTATTCAGCCATCTGGCCCTACTATACCCGCGAGGCTTTCCAGTGGACGAGCCGTGAAATTGGTCTGTCACTGGGGGCATTCGGATTGTCTTACGCTCTGGTACAAGCCTTCTTGATTCGCTGGCTTTTGTCTTTCATGAGCGAATCCCGCGTTGTGCTTATCGGTATCCTGCTCGAAACCGTAGCTCTGACCGGATATCTGTTTATCTTTCAGGGCTGGATTATCTATCTCTATCTCCCCTTCAGTGCACTTGGCGGCATCACCGCGCCTGCCATGCAGGGCCTGATGACCAAGGACGTCTCCGTCGATGCACAAGGGGAACTTCAAGGTGCCATTGCCTCGATCACCGCCATCACCACAATCCTCAGCCCCCTTCTCATGACCTCGCTTTTTGCTTTCTTCACAGTAAAAGGCACCGCCTACTATCACCCGGCAGGAGCCTTCGGTGTCGCCGCTTTTCTCACCATTCTGGTTCTATGGCCCTTGCGGCGCGCCATTTCGATCACGAATCAACCGCAATAACCAAGAAATACCAACAAAAAAGGGGAGCCAGAGCTCCCCTTTTTCATGCCTTGTGAAGACGACATCAGGTCTTTTCGAGAATCTCGATAATCGCATCCAGCTGTTCGAGAGACTTATACTGGATCTTCAACTCGCCGCCCTTTTTCTTTGGTGCGATAAAGACATTCCAGCCCAGACGATCAGTGAGGCGTTTTTCAAGCGCCACCGTGTCGGCATCTTTCTCTTTTTTCGGCTTTGGCTCTTTCTTGTCCTTGGCCTTTTCCTGTCCGGCTTTTTCCGCGTCGCGCACGGTCATCCCGTCTTCAACAATACGGCGGGCCAGATCCTCAGGATTCTCAGCTGTGATCAATGCACGGGCGTGCCCGGCAGTCAGCTCACCTTTTTTCAGATATTCCTTGATGCTTTCCGGCAGCTTCAAAAGACGCAATGTATTGGCAACATGGGAACGGCTCTTACCGATCACATCCGCCAACTCCGCCTGGGTATAATCAAACTGTTCGATCAGTTGATCATAACCAAGGGCTTCTTCCAGCGAATTCAGATCCGAACGCTGGACATTTTCGATGATGGCCAGCTCAAGGGCTTCCTTGTCATTGACATCATGAATCAAGACAGGCACCTCATGCAGACCAGCGCCCTGCGCAGCCCGCCAGCGCCGTTCGCCAGCGATGATCTCAAACGAATCCTGCCTGCCATCCACCGGACGACACAGAATCGGCTGCATGATGCCCTTTTCCTTCACCGATTTCGTCAGATCTTCAAGATCGTTTTCAATAAAGTCCTTGCGGGGGTTGCGCGGATTGGGGCGCAAAAACTCGATCGGAATGCGGCGCTGAGAACGCGCTCGTTCCACCGCCTGCGCTTCATTGTCCATATCACCGATTAGAGCAGCAAGCCCGCGCCCCAACCGTTTTCCCTCAGTAGGTTTTTTTGCCATGTTCCGCATTCCCGCCGGGCGTCAACTGACCTCTGACCCGTCCCGGACCCTTCTTCCACCAAAATGGGCGACCGCCTCAGGCCGCCTTGTTGCGCAGTTTTTTCTCACGCTGAATGATCTCCGACGCCAGCTTGAGATAAGCCTGACTGCCAGAGCATTTCAAATCATAAAGCAAAGCCGGCTTACCATAAGACGGCGCCTCTGATACCCGAACATTTCTCGGGATGATGGTGTCATACACCTTGTCACCCATATGCTCACGCACGTCTTCAACAACCTGATTCGACAGATTGTTGCGGCTATCATACATGGTCATCACAATACCATGAATAGACAGATCAGGATTGAGCGCCCCCTTCACCTGATTGACTGTCTGGATCAACTGGGTCAAACCTTCCAAGGCAAAAAACTCGCATTGCAGCGGCACCAGAATGGAGTGGGCCGCAGCCATCGCATTGATGGTCAGAAGGTTCAGGGATGGTGGACAATCGATCAGCACATAGGTAAAGCGCTTGTCTTCCGGGATCTGATCTCCCAATTCTCCGTGTTTTTGCAACACCTTGCGCAGACGGAAGGCGCGGTCACTGGAACCGGAAATTTCCTGTTCCAGACCGAGCAGATCCATTGTCGATGCAGCAACCGACAAACGCGGCACGGCCGTCGGTATGGCAGCTTCCAGCAGGGTTGCTTCATTCAACAACAACTCGGCGGTAGACACACTACGCGCCTGACGATCGATGCCGAGGCCGGTGCTGGCGTTGCCTTGCGGATCAACGTCAACAATGAGAACAGTCTCGCCAATCGCCGCCAATGCGGTTCCAAGATTGATGGCTGTCGTGGTTTTCCCAACACCGCCCTTCTGATTGGCAAGGGTCAGAACGCGAGGAGATTCCGGCAGTGAACTCATAAAGTAGCCTCACTTTGCATCTGCGTCACTATGCGTTTTGGATGACAAATTTTGCAGAATGACGATCCGCGCATCCGGATCCGTTCTGCTCGTTTTTTGTATCAGATCTACGTCCCAGTCGACACTGGCCTCTTTCAATTCCCGATCGAAGTCCCGCCCTTTGTGGAAAACGCCAACGCATCCTTCCGACAAATACGGACGGACAAAGGCGCACAAATGAGCGAATGACGTCAGCGCCCGGGCACTGAATGCATCAATCGGTTTGTCCCACCCATCCAGAACGCTTTCGATTCGATCATTGTGAACCGTGACATTGAGCGACAATTCCCGCGCCACCGTGCGCAGAAAGGCCGCCTTGCGCCCGTTGCTCTCGATCATATGAACGGAATAGTCCTCACCAAGACCGTCGAGCAAAATAGCCGTTACCAAGCCAGGAAATCCTGCCCCGGACCCCATATCCACCCAGTGTCGGGCTTGGGGATAATTTGCGAATATCTGTGCACTATCGGCGACATGACGAACCCAGATTTCGCCAAGTGTCTTTGGTGCAACGAGATTTTGCGCTGGCTGCCATTTTCGCACAAGAGAAACATATATCCCCAGCTTGTGGAAAGATTCACGTGAAACCGACAGCATGTCCGATATCAACGCCTGACCTTGCTGTTCGTCACTCATTGCCATATCCGTCATTTACGCCCTCTCACGATACCCGCTTACTATGGGCCAGCACCAAAGTCAGGGCGGCTGGTGTCATACCATCGATACGAGAGGCCTGCCCCAGCGTCTGCGGCCGGATATGAGCAAGTTTCTGCTTCAACTCATTCGACAATCCGTTGATCTCTGCAAAGTTCAGGGCAGCCGGTATTTCCAGTGCCTCATCCTTTTTGAAGGTCTCGATATCACTGGTCTGACGCTTCATATACACTTGATAGAGCGCTTCGATCTCCAGCTGTTTCTGGGCTTCTGCAGAGAAGGAACCAAATTCCGGCCATATCTTGGTCAGGCGCGCCACATTCAAATCCGGATAGGCGAGCAATTCGTAAGCGCTGCGCCGCTGACCATCCTTGTTGATTCGCAAATCATATTGCTCGGCCTCATTTGGTGTCAGACTCTTTTCCATGGCCAAAGCGGTGATTGATGTCAGCTCAGCCTTCTTTTTCGAGAAAACCGAACGCCGTTCATCGGAAATCAAACCCCAATCATCAGCCTTTTCCGTCAGCCGCTGATCTGCATTATCCGCTCGCAACGACAAACGATATTCTGCCCGTGAGGTAAACATCCGATAAGGCTCAGCCACACCCTTGGTGATCAGATCATCAATCATCACACCGACATAGGCATCGGACCGTGACAGGGTAATCCCCTCCTGTCCACCACATTGACGCGCAGCATTCAACCCGGCCATCAAACCTTGTGCCCCGGCTTCTTCATAGCCGGTGGTGCCATTAATCTGACCAGCAAGATAAAGCCCGCCTACCCGTTTGGTTTCCAACGTCGATTTCAACTCGGTCGGATCGATATAGTCATATTCGATCGCATAGCCATATTGCTCGATTTCCACCTTTTCCAGACCAGGGATCGACCGAATATAGGCATCCTGAACATCCTCCGGCAGCGACGTAGAAATACCATTTGGATAAACCGTATCGACATCCAGTCCCTCTGGCTCAAGAAAGATCTGATGCCCATCGCGATCTCCAAAACGCGAAATTTTATCCTCGATAGACGGGCAGTAACGTGGCCCCGTTCCTTCGATCTTGCCGGAATACATTGCCGATTTATGGATATTGTCGCGAATGATCTTATGGGTTTTTTCCACGGTCCGCGTCACATGACAGGCAATTTGCGGCGTAGTGATCTCTTTGGTCAGATAGGAAAAGGGGATCGGCTCATCGTCGCCCGGCTGCACACCCAACGAGGTATAGTCAATTGTCCGACCATTGAGCCGTGCAGGTGTCCCGGTTTTCAAACGACCAAGCCGAAAATTCTCTGACATCAACCGCAAGGACAGATCATTGGCCGCCGGATCACCCATCCGCCCGGCAGAGAAACTACGTTCTCCAATATGAATGAGCCCGCGCAAGAAGGTACCCGTTGTCAGCACCACCGCGCCACAACTCAATTCCCGACCGTCAGACAGATAAACACCCGCGACCGACCCATCAACTATCGACAGATCAGACACTTCCTGTTCAACAATTGTCAGATTGGGAATAGCGAATAACAGCTCCTGCACCGCAGTCCGATAGAGTTTGCGGTCCGCCTGTGCCCGAGGCCCCTGCACAGCTGGGCCTTTCCTGCGATTGAGCAATCGAAACTGGATACCACCTCGGTCCGCGGCCTGCCCCATCAAGCCTCCCAGCGCATCAATTTCGCGCACCAGATGACCCTTACCAAGACCACCAATGGCCGGATTGCAGGACATGACGCCAACCGTATTGCGACTATGAGTCATCAGAGCAACGGCAGCACCACTGCGCGCCGCTGCGGCAGCAGCTTCGGTTCCGGCATGACCACCGCCAACGACCACCACATCAAAATGGGTCATCATTCTTCTCACATTTCCCTAGATCAAAATCGGAGAGCCGGATCTTGTTCAGATCCAACTCCGATAGAGTGTGCATTCCACGAGGGTTAGAAGTTTCTTTAACACTTCACCCTATATAGTTGAGCGCACCGGAAACAACAGCTCCCAGCAGGGCATCAACCGCCGAAGAGAGCCAAAATCCGGTAATCTTGGAACACCCAATTTTGTTAATGCCCTTATACAGGATTCACGTGAAACGCTGCCAGCTTTATTTCAAAAAAGTTACATCAATGGATTCACGTGAAACCGACTCAGTGGGCTGAAATTGGCAAAATTCAAGATTCACGTGAAACACTGTCAATTGAAAATCAGAATCGACCTGTTTCACGTGAAACGATCCACTATTTACCCACACAGAATTGTGAAAAAATCACACCGAGCATATCTTCTACGTCAATTCTTCCAGTAATTTTCCCCAGCTCGTCCCCAGCCATACGCAAATATTCAGACCGAATTTCAAGTGGTGATTCTGAGTAGATAAGAGATTTTTCCACATTATCCACACAGACTCGCAAATAAGCTTCATGACGCTTACGCGTAATTAAGATATTTTCCGCTCCATCAAACAAACCTGCGATTTGTTTCACAAACGAATCGTAAAAGAAATCCATCCCGATCCCGCTCTTAACCGACACGAAAAAGGCATTTTCCTCGCCTCTTGCCGGCACTTGCGGATCAGACCGGGCATCGGCTATCCGGTCCTGTTTATTGAACAGAATCATCCGCTCAGCATGGCTATTGAGTGAAACCCGCGCATCGGGAATGCTGGCATCAACCACTTCAATCAACAGATCCGCATATTCACTGCGTTCAAGCGCCCGGCGAATGCCTTCCCGCTCGACAATATTGTCTGATTCGCGCAATCCCGCCGTGTCGATCAAAGTCACAGGATAGCCCTCAATATCCAGATGCAATTCGAGCAAATCCCGCGTTGTACCCGCTTCTTCGGTGACAATAGCCACATCCCGCTTGGCAAACCAGTTGAGCAGAGACGACTTGCCCGCATTAGGATGACCCGCCAACACCACAGTAAGACCGTCGCGCAGGCGTTCGCCGCGATGCGCATTGGCCAAATGATGCTCCATCTCGGCCTTCAGCTTTTTCAATTTTGGCCAGATCACATCAGACACGGCACCTGGAACATCTTCCTCGTCGGAAAAATCCAACTCCGCTTCAATCATGCTACGCGCATAAAGCAGCGTTTCGCGCCATCCTTCAATCACACTGCGATGAGCGCCGCTTGCCTGACGCATGGCCTGTTTGCGCTGATTCTCGGTTTCCGCATGGATCAGATCGGCCAAGCCTTCAATCTCGGTCAAATCGAACTTGCCATTCACAAATGCCCTGCGGGCAAATTCCCCGGCTTCCGCCATCCGGCATTGATCAAACGAACCAAGTAAATCCAGCATGGCCTTGACGATCGCCCTTCCCCCATGCAGCTGAAACTCAACCACCTCTTCGCCCGTAAAGGACTTATCGCCGGGGAAAAACAGAACCAGAGCCTGATCGATCACATCCCCCGTATGAGGGTTGGTGATATAGCGCAGAGCTGCAAAGCGGGATTTCGGTTCCGAATCGACAAGGCAATTCATAACCTCCCGCGCTCTTGGTCCGGAAATACGGACAACCGCAACCCCTGCCGGAACTGCACCACTGGAAAGAGCGAAGATGGTATCACGTGTCATGCTATGGATCCCAAGGTCCGCTTGCCGCAGACCATGCCTTCATGGGTGAGAAAGGGCGACCATTTCTGATCCGATTCGATAATTTGCGAACAGATCGAATCCACCAGTCGTCGGCCGCTTGGCAGCCAAAGAAAAAGCCGCCTGACATGTGTCAGACGGCTTTCTAATCGTTCCTGCAATCAAGAGCAAGCCCAATCCTTCCGGGCCTGCTGCAGATCAGGTATTCATCGTGTCGAAGAAGTCGGCATTATTCTTGGTTGACCGCAACTTATCGAGCAGGAATTCGATTGCATCGACATTGCTCATGGCCCCAAGAATACGGCGCAACACAAAGACCTTCTGCAGTTCCTTGCGATCCACCATAAGTTCTTCCTTACGCGTACCGGACTTGAGAATGTCCATCGCAGGGAAGATACGCTTGTCGGAAACCTTCCGATCAAGCACGATTTCGGCATTGCCCGTGCCTTTGAATTCTTCAAAGATCACTTCATCCATCCGGCTGCCCGTATCGATCAGCGCGGTCGCGATGATGGTCAAAGACCCGCCTTCCTCGATGTTACGCGCTGCACCGAAGAAACGTTTCGGACGCTGCAACGCGTTGGCATCAACACCACCGGTCAAAACTTTACCCGAAGACGGAATAACCGTGTTATAGGCGCGGCCCAGACGAGTGATGGAATCAAGCAGAATGACAACATCCCGGCCATGTTCGACCAAGCGTTTAGCCTTCTCGATCACCATTTCAGCAACCTGCACGTGGCGGGCAGCCGGTTCATCGAAGGTGGAAGAGACGACTTCACCATTCACCGTACGCTTCATGTCCGTCACCTCTTCGGGACGTTCATCAATCAGCAATACGATCAGACAGCTGTCAGGATGGTTGGCCGTGATCGACTTGGCAATATTCTGCAGCAACACGGTTTTACCCGTGCGCGGCGGTGCCACAATCAGAGCGCGCTGACCTTTGCCAAGCGGCGCTACGAGATCGATCACACGGCTCGACATATCCTTGCCGGCCGGATCAGTCGATTCCAGCAGGAACCGTTCATCCGGATGCAATGGCGTCAGATTATCGAAATGCACCTTGTGACGGGCTTTATCCGGATCCTCGAAATTCACCGTATTGACCTTCAAAAGCGCAAAATACCGCTCGCCCTCTTTCGGGCTGCGAATATGGCCTTCGACCGTATCACCGGTGCGCAAGGAAAAACGACGTATCTGCGAAGGCGAGATATAAATGTCGTCCGGACCTGGGAGATAGTTGGCATCCGGAGAACGCAAGAAGCCGAAGCCATCCTGCAACACTTCAACGACACCTTCACCGATAATGTCGGTATCTTTTTCTGCCAACTGTTTCAGGATCGCAAAAAGCAGTTCTTGCTTTCGCAAGGTACTGGCATTTTCGACCTCAAGTTCTTCTGCAAAGTTCAGAAGTTCCGTGGGGGATTTTTTTTTGAGTTCTTGTAGTTTCATTTCGCGCATAGCGAAACTCTCTTAAAAGCTAAGCAACCAAGGGGAAATTTGTAAGGAAAGGACAAAACACAGGATTGAGATTGTGTTTTGTTTGTCTTGAACTACAGGGTGTTATGGGTTTCAAGACTATCGTTGTGTCACGATTTCGGCGAACATACAGGCTTCGCATTGCGCGAGCAAGCCTAAAACGCCAGAAACCCATCTTCTACTGCCAGAAAGCGGGTTTCCATCTCCAATCACGAGACATTCGTCGTATTTTTTCGAAAAAAGAAATATCAGAAGGGTTTGACCACAGCCAAAATAACGATACCAAGCATCAACAAAGTCGGCACTTCATTGAAATAGCGGTAATAGACATGCCCATGTTGATTCGCGTCGGCCGCAAAAAGCCGAACATAGCGCGCGCAGATCATGTGATAGATGGTCATCAGGATCACCAGAACAAATTTGATATTCAGCCAAATCGTATCAATCGACCAGATCTCATGCGGGAAAGCCAGCCAAAGACCAAAAATCCAGGCTGCAATCATCGAGGGATTCATGATCCCCTTGAGCAAACGCCGCTCCATGATCTTGTAAGTCTCGGATTTATCGCTGCCGACTTCGGCCATCGCGTGATAGACAAACAGCCGCGGCAAATAGAAAATTCCCGCCATCCAGGTAATGATCGCGATAATATGCAGCGCCTTGGTCCAAGAATAATCCAGAAATGTCAGGAATTCCATGTGGCCCTCTTGGAAGTAAAAAGTGGAAGAAAAGCGAGATATGGATAAAGAACCGGAAAAGTGCCCGGCTCTCCCCATCATTCAATCGGATCAACCGGCGTAAGAGCGAACCCGCTCGATCAGCCGATGCACCAGATCGATATTGCCCTGTGGGGTAATGCCATGACCAAGATTGAAAATGAACGGCCCATCACTCCAGGCTTCCATGATCCGATCAATCGACTGATCCAGCGCCTTGCCACCCGTGATCAGCAAGGTCGGATCAAGATTGCCCTGCAAAGCCACTTTATCTTGAAGTGTATCCCGCGCCCAATCCAACGGTACCGTCCAGTCAAGCCCGACAGCATTGATACCGGTCGCTTCAACAAAGTCCGGCAAACGCAGTCCGGCCCCTTTGGGAAAGCCAATGATTTTCGCATCAGGCACTTCGGCCCGAACGCCTGCTACAATCCGGGCAATCGGCTCCTGACTGGCTGACAGAAACAGAGCATCATCCAACACACCTGCCCAGCTATCAAAAATCTGCACAGCATCCGCGCCAGACCGCAATTGCTTGATCAAATAAAGAATGGACGCTTCCACCAACACATCGATCAATTTGGCAAAAGCTTCAGGTTCCTGCCGCGCAAACAATCTCGCTGGTGCCTGATCCGGGGTGCCATGACCCGCAATCATATAAGTGGCAACGGTCCACGGGGCACCACAAAAACCAAGGAAGGTGGTCTCGTCAGGCAGATCGGCCCGGATCCGTTCGACCGCCTCATAGACGGGGCCGAGTTGAGTGAGCACCTTGGAAGGATCAAGATCATGGATCTCCTCAACACTGATCGGATCAAGTTGCGGCCCTTCCCCTTGCACAAAGCGCACTGAACGCCCCAATGCATCGGGAACCACCAGAATGTCAGAGAAAAGAATGGATGCATCAAATCCGAACCGGCGGATCGGCTGCAACGTCACTTCGGTAGCCAATTCGGGATTGTAACACAGATTGAGGAAGCTTCCTGCTTCCGCTCGTGTTGCCAGATATTCGGGAAGATAACGGCCCGCTTGTCGCATCAGCCAGATTGGAGGTGTCTTCTCGGTTTGCCCATTGAGAACATTCAGTAGGCGCCGGTTGGTTATTGTCTTGGTCACTGTCTTCGTCTCTCTCTTCATCCGGATCTCATCTGAGCATTTTCAATCGGCTTTTCCTATAAAAAGATTCTTAGATTCTAAGATTTGTTTCTTCTTATTGGCAGTGGATTGCGGGATATCTTTTTCGCCCACAATTGAGTCACAGATCGCTTGGAAAACCCTCTCCCATTTCGGCATAGACTCCTCTACCCGCAAATTGAACAGCGGGGAAAAGTAGATTTTGACCAAGGAATCCAGAAAGCTGGAGCAATGTCAAAACTGAATTATGCGAGGATTAAGTGGTAACGAATTTTGCGCTCTTTGTGTATTAATTGTTTGTTAACCTAAGTTAATACATGGTTAACAAAAGCGACGCTGCGCAAATGCATTTGGGGACGGCGCTTTGGGAAAAGTGAAGAAAATCTTAAAGCGCCGGATTCACCCAACTTTGTCCCCTAAGGCCCATTCGGCTTGGGGAAGAATCAGCAACCAAAATCATTGATACCACCCAATCACGACAAAAAAATGACAGAAATCAGCCCCGAAAACTGATTGTAGAAATCCTTATCTCGCACTTTTGAGCCTTGGGCATAACCCACTCAGAGCCGCAAAAAGTGCGATTTTGGCAGAAGCTGGCAAGCAGATTCTGCACAGAATCACTCTTAACCAACCATTAATTTTCGTACCGTTGATAACCTGAGCCTGTACGGCAGATCGTTCGATTTTGAAACAAATTGATCCTTTTGAATCTGTGAGAAGAATCCACGAGTCCAGCCCTCATCAACAGTTTCCCTTCTGCTTTCTTTGCTCTAAAAAGTGACAAAGTGCTTTTCACATACGGGATCCCTTTGATGACCAATTCCATGCCCCCTCTGATTCTGGCCTCCAAAAGCCAGCCCCGGGCCGCTCTTTTGTCCAATGCCGGTCTGACTTTTGCGTGTGAGACCGCTCAGATTGACGAACGGGCCGCCGAACAACCCCTTATCGAGGCCGGTGGCAGCGCCCAGGATATTGGCGAATTGCTGGCCGAGGTGAAGGCGATGGATGTATCGAGTCGCAATCCCGGTGCTTTGGTCATTGGTGCAGATCAGACGCTCGGCTTTGGCGACAAGCGATTTAACAAACCGGAAAATGATGCCGCAGCCCGTGCCCAACTTCTTGAAATGGCGGGTAAAAGCCATCAACTCCATTCGGCGGTAGCCTGTGTGAAGGATGGGGAAACATTGTGGCGTTACGTCTCTACCGCCACCCTGACCATGCGGCCTTTGAGCGCCGCGCAAGTTGGTCGCTATATGGCCCGGGTTGGAGAACAGGTCCGCTCCAGTGTCGGTTGCTATCAGCTCGAAGGCTTGGGTGTGCAATTGTTTGAAAAAATTGAAGGCGACTATTTCACCATTCTCGGTCTACCCCTTCTGCCGCTGCTGTCCTATCTGAGAAGTGATCATGGGTTGGAGTTTTAATTGATGACCGATCTGGAAGCGCCCAAAGCCCCTAAAGTCCCCAAAGCATTCGTCATTGGCTGGCCCATCGAACAGTCCAAATCACCGCTCATTCATGGTCACTGGTTGCGTGAACATGGCCTTGCCGGATCTTATGAAAAGCTAGCGGTCGAGCCGGCAGATCTTGAAAAATTCGTCGGCTCGTTGCGCGACCGGGGCTTTGTCGGCGGCAATGTCACCATTCCCCACAAACAGGCGGTCTTGGCCCATGTTGATGTCATTCACGACACCGCCAAGCGTCTTGGGGCTGCCAATACGCTATGGTTTGAAGACGACAAGCTTCATGCAGACAATACGGACGGCTATGGCTTTCTTGCCAATCTCGATCAACAAGCCCCAGGCTGGGATCAGAAATCCCGTGGCCATACGCTGGTCCTTGGGGCTGGTGGTGCCGCCCGTCCAATCATCGATGGTCTGATCAATCGCGGATTTGAGACCGTTACGTTAGTGAATCGAACCCGCGCCCGGGCCGAAGAGCTGGCAACCCTGTTTGCCGATCTCGGTCTTGCCGAGCGCGTGCAAGTCGAAGAGTGGGACAAGCGCTCAGCCGCACTTGAAGGCAAGGATCTGCTGGTCAACACCTCCTCGTTGGGCATGATTGGCCAACCAGCTCTTGAAATCAGCCTCGATGCCTTGCCAACCACCGCTCTGGTGACCGATATCGTCTATAATCCGTTGGAAACGAACTTGCTGGCCGCCGCCCGCGCCCGCGGCAATGGGGTGGTGGATGGCCTTGGAATGCTGCTCCATCAGGCTGTGCCGGGCTTTGAGCATTGGTTCGGTCCGCGGCCCAGCGTCACCAAAACCCTTCGTAACTTGATCCTGGAGGCTTGAGCGATGATAAAAATCGGCCTGACCGGCTCCATCGGGATGGGAAAATCGACGACAGGGCAAATGTTTGTCGAACGCGGCTGCCCCTTGCATGATGCGGATGCGACGGTTCATCGTCTCTATGCTGGTCGGGCTGCCCCTCTGATCGAAGCTGCTTTTCCAGGTACCACAGGTCCTGACGGGGTGGATCGAGCGGCTCTCTCCAAACAGGTGATCGGCAACAGTGACGCCATGGCCAGGCTCGAAGCGATCATTCATCCGTTGGTTCATGAAGAGGAACGCGCCTTTTTCGAAGCCGCCAAACAGAGCGGTGCAGAAATTGTGGTGCTCGACATTCCCCTGTTGTTTGAAACCGGAGGAGAGGCGCGCGCCGATGTGATTGTTGTCGTCTCTGCGCCCCAAGACGTGCAGCGCGCGCGGGTTCTGGCCCGCCCCGGCATGACGGCAGAGAAATTTCAAGCCATTAAGGCGCGCCAGATGCCCGACGCTGAAAAATGCCGGCGGGCTGACTATGTCATCGATACCGGCACCAGCCTTGAAGATGCAGCAGAACAGGTGGACAGGGTGTTGGAGGCTATTCGTCAGCGCTTTTCACTTTGAGGCGAATGACGCATACTCATCGAAAATTTGGCCCCATAAACGGCCTTTAGGCAGCAAGAGGATTCCATGGCACTCAGAGAGATCGTATTCGATACCGAAACCACCGGGCTCGACCCCTTCACCGGCGACCGGGTGGTGGAAATTGGCTGTGTCGAGTTGATCAATCATCTGCCGACGGAAAACAATTTCCACGTCTATATCAATCCCGAACGGGACATGCCTGAAGAGGCCTTCAGGGTGCATGGTCTGTCGGAGGAATTTCTCTCTGACAAACCGAAATTTGCGGCAGTGGCGCAATCCTTCCATGATTTCATCAAGGATACGGTGATCATTGCCCATAACGCCCAGTTTGACGTTAAATTTCTCAATTGGGAGCTGGAAAATGCTGGCTTTCCGCGGATTGATGACAATCTGGTGCGCGATACTCTGGCAATGGCGCGGACAAAATTTCCCGCAGGACCCAACAGTCTTGATGCGCTTTGCAGCCGCTTTGGGATCGACAATACCAAGCGTAGCCTCCACGGCGCATTGCTCGATAGTGAGATCCTCGCCGATGTCTACCTCGAACTGATTGGTGGCCGCCAGACAAGCCTGATGTTGGCTGGTGAAGAGGACGATCAGGACAATAGCGAGGATGGCCAAAGGCGGCGTCGCCAAAGGGTAGCTGCCCGTCCACGTCCCAATCCTTTGCCATCTCGCCTGAGCGAAGCGGACCGAGAGGCACATCTGGCCTTCCTGAAGGAAATCAAGGGTGAGAGCCTATGGGCCGATTATCTGCCAGAACTGGCCAAAACCGACAGCGGGCAATAAACAAACGGGCCACAAAGCTTGCCTGCCCGCGTATGGATTCACGTGAAACGATTGGTATCTTCAAGGCACAAACAAAAAAGCCGACCTGCAAGAAGGTCGGCTTTTTCATAAAGTCTATGGAAGCAGGTCTTACTGCGCGGTCTGGCCTTCGCCTTCTTTGGCAGCCAGTTCCATCATCCGCTGACGATACAGCTGTGCAAAATCGATCGGATCCACATTCAGTGGAGGGAAACCGCCACGCTGGGTCGCATCAGAAATGATCTGACGGGCAAATGGGAACAGCAGACGTGGGCATTCGATCATGACGAATGGGTGCAGCTGCTCCTGAGGTACGTTGACGATGGAGAAGATGCCGCCATAAAGCAACTCAACATTGAACATCACCGTTTCGCCGTCTTTGGCTTCCGCATTCAGCGTCAGCTCGGCTTCGAATTCGGTCTCGGTGATTGGGGTCGCATTGACATTGATCTGGACATTGATGTCCGGGGCATTCTCGCGAGGACGCAGGGAATCCGGAGCATTTGGATTCTCGAAAGACAGATCCTTGATATACTGCGCCAGGATGCGCATGCCAGGAAGCTTCTGTTCTTGGCCCTCGGCAGCGCCGTTTTCTTGTGCGTCGCTCATAAACTTATTCCCGTAAATTGGTTTCTATATACAGGATCCCGGTTCGAGATCCTTCGCTGTCTAGCGCCTAGCATGATGCTCGGCGCGAAACAAGGACAAGGCCCCTATCGCGGAGGCTTTTACGCCAATTTGCCCATCTTTCCCCCCGACAAGCAAGGCATGACTGACCAAAAAGGCCGATCCCTGTTCAGGATTTTTCCCAAGGGGACTGGCCATCCTTGGGATCTTTTTTTGCATCTAACGGCTTGGCTTCGATGGCCTCATGGTCGGTGACTTCGTTGAAATCCCCTTCATCAAGATCAATCACCGAAGATTCTTTTGACCCTTTGCCTTTGGGCCCTGTATCGCTTGAGGAATAGCTGTAGCTGCGATAATAGGTGCCGCTCGCATTGCCGCTGGAAAAACCAGTCTGCGTTGCGCCGGCATTGACCAGAGTGATCCGGCTTTTGAAAAAGGCGAAAATTCCGTCGCGAATGGGCGGAACCAGCAGCAGGAAGCCGAATGTATCGGTGACAAAGCCCGGTGTCAGAAGCAGCAGGCCGGCGGCCAGCAACATCACCCCATGGGCCAGTTCCTTGCCCGGTACCCGACCAGCATTCATCTGTCCCTGCGCCTGAGAGATCAAGGCGAAACCTTGACGTCGGAGCAGAACGGTGCCGATCAACGCAGTGAGCACAATGCCAAGCAGGGTATTGATGACGCCGATTTGCTCGCCAACCAAAATAAAGACCCCGATTTCCAGCACAGGGATGATCAAAAGCAGGAAAGGGATGAACGGAAACAGCGATTTTTGCATCTTAATCAAAAATACTCCAATGAGGGTGCGCTTTTTTTGGGGCTGGCCTGCATCCTTTCTGGATTTGCCGACGCCTCTCCCCTACATATAGAAAGAATTGTTAAACTTGCAGGCCTTTTCTGCAAAAAACGAATGGATTAAGGCTAACTCTATGTCCGATGTCTTCGGTTTCGATATCACATCCATCATTTTTCTCGTGATTGCGGTTGTGCTTTTCCTGCGTCTACGAGATGTACTTGGCACGCGCACCGGTAATGAAGCGGATCCCTATGATCCTTATTCCGATCCGGAAAGCAAACGCGACGGTGAGGCCCCACGCGCGGATGACGTGGGCGACAATGTCATTTCCTTGCCGGGCCGCGCCCAGACCGAGGAGATGGAAGCTGAGGAAAAGGCGCAGCGTCTGGAAAAGATCGCGCCGGAAGGCTCGCCACTCAATGCTGCGCTCACTCATCTGATGTCGGTCGACAAGAGCTTCGATCCGGAATCCTTCATGGCAGGTGCCCGTTCCGCCTATGAGATGATTGTCACCGCCTATGCCGAAGGCGATCGTCGCACCTTGAAAAAGCTGCTGGCCGGTGATGTCTTTGCAGGCTTCATCAAGGCGCTTGATGAGCGGGATGAACAGGGCCTGCGGGTCGAATTCACCTTCATCGGTATCAACAAGTCCTCGATTGTCGAGGCTGAGCTGGCCGGTGGCGAAGCTCAGATCACCGTGCGCTTTGTCTCCTCCATCACCTCTTGCACCAAGGACGATATCGGTCATGTGGTGGAAGGCGACCCGAACGCCATTGACGAAGTCACCGATATCTGGACCTTTGCTCGCGATGTGACCAGCCGCAATCCGAACTGGAAGCTGATCGGCACGGAATCGGCTCAATAACAAAAGCGGGCAAGTGATTGCCGCCATGCTGCCAACCGGGCCCCTTTCCTTTGATGGATTTGTGGGCCCGTTTGATGAGAAGAAGGAAAAACCGAAATGATGGCTGGTCTGACCCGGACTGACTATGAAAGCCTTTCCGGTTGGGCTGACCACGACCATGGGGTGGCATTTGCCGCCTTTCGGCATTCTGCCCCCTTCCTGATTGATCATCCACCAACCAGCCGCCACCCGTCGGTGGCCGTTGATGCTTTGCTCGCAGTGGCTAAGGCTGCCCTTGCCTTGCCCACCGATTTGCCGTGTGCTGACGCGCGTCGTTTTTTCGAGCGCAACTTTGTGCCCTTCGCAGTCGATGGTGAAGGGTTGCTGACCGGCTATTACGAGCCGGAATTTGACGCGCGCCTTGTGCCTGACGCACAGTTTCGCTTTCCGCTCCATCGCCGCCCCGCCGATCTGGTCAGCCTCAAGACAGAAGAAGCGTTGGCATGCGGTTTCACTGAAGAAACCAGTTTCGCCCGCAAGCGCGAGGACGAAATCACCCTGCATCTGAGCCGCGCCGAGATTATGGCTGGTGGCCTTGAGGGTCAGGGGTTGGAATTCCTTTGGCTGAAAGACCCCTTTGAAGCCTATATCATTCATATTCAGGGCTCCGCCCGCTTGCGGCTCGCAGATGGCCAGACACTGCGCATCGCCTTTGACGGAAAATCCGGCCATCCCTATCAATCCTTGGGCAAATTGCTGATTGAAGAGGGTCATTTCACCCCCGATTCAATCTCCATGGACGCTCTGATCGCCCATCTGCGGGCGATGGGTGAGGATGGCATGCATTATCTGGGTCGCAATCCCTCCTATATCTTTTTCAAACCGGTAGAAGGCTCATTGCCAAGCAGTCCGGATGTCGGCCCGGTGTCCGCAGCCCATGTGCCTTTGTTGCCCATGCGCAGCATCGCGGTTGACCGCCATCTTCATACATTCGGTCTGCCCTTCTGGATCGAGACCACATTGCCTTCGCTTGACACTGCGCAGGCTGCTCCGTTCACTCAGCTGGTTTTGTCCCTTGATACGGGCTCCGCCATCAAGGGTTTGGCTCGCGCCGATCTGTTCTGTGGCAGTGGCGAGGTGGCGGGTCATCTGGCAGGCAGTCTCAAGCAACAGGCCCGTTTCACCTGCTTTCTGCCTATAGGCGTGAAGGAGCAGGCCAATGGCTAAAAAGCCCCTTCTCAGTCAAAAGGATCTCAAGCTCTGGCAGAAAGTCGCGGACACCGTCACCCCGATGGAAGGAAAATCCGCTGAATTGAAAGCCCTGATTGAACATATGGATCAGCCTTCTGTGGTCGATCCAATCAATCAGCCAGACCCGGATCATCCGGTTCAGCACCGCCGCGCCAGCGAGGATGACATGCTGAACCTCAAGAAGGGTGGTATGGGGGGCGATGGCAAAAGTCGCTCGCAACCGTTGCCATCGCTCAGCCCAATCGACCGGAAGGAGAAAAAGCGCATCGTCCGGGGCCGCGCCTTCATTGATTCCCGCATCGATCTGCACGGCATGACCCAGCGCGAGGCCCATTCCGCCCTGTTTGGCTTTCTGCGCAGCGCCCATAGCCAGGGCCACAAGCATGTTCTGGTGATCACCGGCAAGGGAAGCCGGGGAGATACCGAAACCTACTCTGTCGGGCCTGAGAAGGGCGTTCTGCGCCGCGTGGTGCCCAAATGGTTGTCCGAACCGGAAATCAGAGCGCTGATTGTTGGCTTTGAAGAGGCCCACCGGACACTCGGTGGCGCAGGTGCCTTGCATGTGCGCTTGAGAAAACGGGGCAAATCAGGATAAAATACCCAAAGCCTGACACGATTGAAGCTCGAACCGGGCCTGAAAAGCCCTTTGAGGACGGTGAGACATGACCCCGTTTGGTGCAAAGCTGCGGCGCATGAGGCAGGAACGCAACATTTCCCTCAAGGAAATGGCAGAGCGACTGGAAGTCTCCAGCGCCTATCTATCCGCGCTCGAACATGGCAAACGCGGCAAGCCGACCTGGTTTCTCATTCAGCGGATCATCGGCTATTTCAATGTGATTTGGGATGAAGCGGAAGAATTGCAGCGTCTGGCGGAGATTTCGGATCCGAATCCAACGGTCCGCACCGCAGGCTTGGATCCCAAAGCGACCGAACTGGCCAATCTTTTGGCCGATCGGATCAATATGCTTTCCCCCGACAGTCTGGACGCCTTGATCCTGCAGCTGCGCGCTGCCTCGTCGCGAGATCGGAGCATGGGAAGCCCCGATCTCAGGGATCAGCTCTGAGCCAGATTGGTCACGTCAAAAGCGTCAGCAAATTGGGAAAGTGGGCTACTCTAGAGGGAGTAACCAAAGCGTTCGAAATCGTCGCGATAGACGCGGGCGATCATCTTGCGGGCATTAACACTTAAATGGCTCGCATAGTTTTCCCGATCCGCTGGTTTGCGATGTTTGCTTTTAACAAAATCCAGCAGCACATCGGGCGCATTGATACGCTCGAGAACGGCAAGCAGATCTGCAGTGAGCGTTTCGAACTTTCCTGTGAAATCGGGTTTCATAGGTCCATTTGGGACCAAAACGCTTTGCTTTGCCCAATGCCCGTCGAAGCAACCCTCAGCGGTTTCGGCAGCCAAATCGCAGAAAAAATCAAAGGAAATTGGCGATCCTTTCTCGACCTGCCGTCCCACAAGGGCGGCCCAGGCCTCAACCACAGCGCTGATATAGGATCCATTGCCAATTGGGACGTTTGCAAACTTGTCCATATAGCAGGAGACGAGCCGCGCATAGGGATCACGCACAAAGGTGAAGGTGAAGCCTTCGGGATCGCTGGCCTGCTGAACGACGGAAGGGATGTCCAAATGGCGAGGCCCTAAGAGCCGGGACTTGGCCTGCTTGTGCATATTGCCGATTTCGGCATTCAAGCCGTGGCGATCCATAATCAAGGTGGTGAGGATAAAACTTGACGCTACCTTGGGTACTTCGCGGTAAATCACCTTCTTTTCGGGATACAGGTAGGTGAAATACTCAAAGTCGGCGCCATCGCGTTTCAAAAGGTTATATTTGTGATGAAGGACCGGATCTTTGATATGGATACGAGTGTCCTGAAAGGCCGACCATCCCGACGAAATTGTTCTTTTTATAGTTCTGCCAACGCCGTACATATTTATCTCTGATCAAACAAAAAACGCAGAGTAATTAGAGATAGCATATGACAAAAGAAAAGATAGTTGGATAGAACGAAGATTGTGTAAAAAAGCGGCAAAACACACCATCTTGCCGCTTTTCGAAACAATTCGTAAATGACTGAAACATTCAGAAAATCAGAGAATATAGCGGCTAAGATCGGTATTCTTCGCCAGCGCACCGATATGCTCACGAACAAAATCACCGGTAATTTCGATAACTTCACCCGGCTTATCCGGTGCGTCAAAGGAAATGTCTTCCAGTATTTTCTCCATCACCGTCTGCAAGCGGCGGGCACCGATATTCTCCACCGAGCTGTTCAGATCCACCGCAATATCGGCAATCGTCTCGATTGCATCATCGCTGAAGCTCAATGTCACCTCTTCGGTGGCCATCAGCGCGCTATATTGTTTCGGCAGATTGGCTTCGGTTTCGGTGAGAATGGCGCGGAAATCGCCCTTGGTCAAAGCGTTCAACTCAACGCGAATCGGCAACCGACCCTGAAGCTCTGGCAACAGGTCCGATGGTTTGGCCACATGGAAGGCACCTGACGCGATGAAGAGAATATGATCGGTCTTCACCGGTCCATATTTCGTTGTCACCGTTGTGCCTTCGATCAGCGGCAGCAAATCGCGCTGGACCCCTTCCCGGGAGACATCCGCCCCGCCCCGGCCATCCTGAGCACAGATCTTATCGATCTCGTCAAGGAAGACAATGCCGTTATTTTCCACCAATGAGATCGCTTCCGAAACGATTTGGTCCTCATCAAGCAGTTTGTCTGATTCCTCAGTGATCAGAAGCTCGTAGGATTCCTTCACCGACACCCGGCGGGTCTTGGTCCTCTCCCCAAAGGCCTTGCCGAACATGTCCGACAAATTCATCACCCCCATGGAGCCGCCCGGCATGCCGGGAATTTCGAAATTCGACATGGGTGATGAGGTGTCGCGCACCTCGACATCGATTTCCTTGTCGTCAAGCAGCCCGTCACGCAGTTTTTTGCGGAAACTGTCGCGGGTGGTAGCGCCAGCACCCGGGCCGACCAGAGCATCCAGCACCCGATCTTCCGCCGCCCCATGGGCCTTGGCCTTCACATCCTTGCGGCGATTTTCCCGGATCAGCATGATGCCGCTTTCAATCAGATCGCGAACAATCTGGTCCACATCGCGCCCGACATAGCCAACTTCGGTGAATTTCGTCGCCTCGATCTTCATGAAAGGCGCATTGGCGAGCTTTGCCAATCGGCGGGAAATCTCTGTCTTGCCGACGCCCGTCGGCCCGATCATCAGAATATTTTTCGGCAGAACCTCTTCCTTGAGGCTGTCCTCAAGCTGCTGCCGACGCCAGCGATTGCGCAGCGCGATGGCCACCGCCCGTTTGGCTTCTTTCTGGCCGACAATGAAGCGGTCCAGCTCGGACACGATTTCGCGCGGGGAAAAGTTGGTCATTATTCAAACTCCTGAGCATACCGGACCATCACCTGCACGCGTCCATTCCTGGTATCGACTTCGTGCGATGGTTTCAGTCCGGCCTTTTCATAGGCCCTTATGGCAAAGATGTTGGTTGGATGCGGGTCAACCAGAACAGCAGGAACACCTTCATCAAAGAGCTTTGTCATCATCAATTCCATGAACCGGGGACCCAGACCAACTCCGACCTTTTCCTTCGGTCCGATAAACTGGTCAAATCCCACAGTTCCAACAGGCAGTGGTCCGTTCGGCGTTGAACAAAGTGAAATCTCTCCGTCCCCTTCTGCATCAAGCTGGCAAACCTGAATATAGGCAAATGGATCGCGGTCAACTAAGACAATCAAAGGCCGGACGCTTTCGTCCTCAAGATGCCTTTCAATCTTCCCGATCGCTTGTTCCGCAGGATCCCACCATCTTGCAACATGCGGCTCTGAGAGCCATGTCAGCAGAAGAGGAAAATCCTCCTTTGTAACGGGCCGAAAGGAAATCCCGCCTCTATTCGGCATCAAGCACTTCTACCGTTAGATTGCCGTTGGTATAGACGCAAATGTCAGCGGCAATCCCCATGGCCTTGCGGGCAATAGCTTCGGCTTCCATGTCGGTATCCATCAAGGCCCGCGCCGCGGCCAACGCATAATTGCCGCCCGATCCGATGGCTGTGACCCCGTCTTCAGGCTCCAGCACGTCACCCGTGCCGGTCAGAACCAGCGACACATTCTTGTCGGCCACAATCATCATCGCTTCCAGACGGCGCAAATAGCGGTCCGTGCGCCAATCCTTGGCCATGTCGACACAGGCGCGGGTCAATTGTTCGGGATATTGCTCCAATTTCGCTTCCAGCCGTTCAAACAGGGTGAAGGCATCAGCGGTTGCCCCGGCAAATCCGGCAATCACATTGCCCTTGCCCAGTGGCCGCACCTTGCGGGCATTGCCCTTTATGACCGTCGCACCCAGGCTCACCTGCCCATCACCTGCAATGACAACCTTGCTACCCTTGCGAACGGTTATGATGGTCGTGCCGTGCCAGACAGGCACATTCGGATTGCTTGAACTATGATCACTCATTCTGTCATCCCTGTTGCGGCCAAATCAGAGCCCTCTCCGGCTTGATTGGAAATCTGTGTCTTATGTAGGCGCCGCTGATCGACTTTCAATCAGCCCTTTTGTGTGAGCTTTACACCCTTGTGAGGGGCTTCTAAAGGATTCATTGTGCCTCTTTGCGCATGGTGGTGCCATATTCGTGCGGAAATGCGCAACAATGACGTTAGAAATTGCCCCTGTTGATTCAATTAGCGCGTTCAGGCCTATGGATTTGTAAAGAATGCCCTGATACATAAAGGATTGCCCGGCAGGTCAGAACCGATAGCGACCGCGCAACCATGCGAAAAGGCGCGCTTTGGCCGGGGTAAATGCCACAATAGGTCCACGTAAAGGAAAGCATCTATGCGCAAGGCAACGATCAATCGCAAGACCAACGAAACCGATGTAGCCCTGTCCATCAATCTTGATGGCACCGGCAGCTATACGATCGACACCGGTGTTGGTTTCCTCGACCACATGATTGATCAGCTTTCCCGCCATTCCCTGATCGACATGGAAATCAAGGTCAAGGGAGATCTGCATGTGGATGCCCATCATACCACCGAAGATGTTGGCATCGCGCTGGGTCAGGCTTTGAAGCAGGCGCTCGGTGACAAAAAGGGTATCAGCCGCTATGCCGATGCTCATCTGCCGATGGATGAAACCATGACTCGCGCCGCCGTCGACGTGTCGGGCCGCCCGTTCCTTGTCTGGGATGTGACCTTCACCAAGGATAAGATCGGTGATTTCGATACCGAACTGTTCGAGGAATTCTTTAACGCTTTTGCCCAGAATTCCGGCATTACCCTGCATATTGCCAATCTCTATGGCCGCAACAATCACCATATTGCCGAAAGCTGTTTCAAGGCCGTGGCGCGCGCTCTGCGTCAGGCCATTGAGCTTGATCCGCGTCAGGCCGACCGAGTGCCTTCCACCAAGGGAACATTGAATGGCTGACGGATTCGCCAGCTTTCTGACCCGAGATATGGCCCGTCAGTGCGCTCTTTTCCCTGTCAGAATGCAATGGCAATGTCGTTCACAGATACCAGATGAAAGGTGGCAGGATGCCCTCCTACACCATTTATGAAAAGCCCGGCCTGCCCCCCCACGAGGCGATTGATTCGGCGATCCTCATCAAGGATCATTATTCGATCTTTGCCTTCATGTTGCCTGCTGTCTGGATGTTGGTGCAGCGGCTTTGGTGGGTCCTGCTGGTCTATATCATCATATTGATACCCGTTGCTGCGCTTGAAACCATCTTGCCCGTCTGGGCGGGCATGCTGATCACCCTGTTGATGAACTTGTGGATCAGTCTAGAAGCCCCCAATCTGATTGGCTGGTCTGTGCGCAACAAGGGGTATGTTGAGGTGGCAAGCCTTTATGCCGAGGATTTGCAGCATTGTGAGCATCGCTATGTGGCGGCCCGACTGGCAAACGCTGAAGACGCATCAATGTCAGCGTTGAAAACGGCATCCGGGCTACCCAACGGGCCAAAGCCATTGCCAAACCAGAGCAAAAGCGGCTATGTCGCGCTCAAGGACAAATTGCGGGACACAGGGACCAGCGAGCCGATCATCGGCCTCTTCCCCGCGCCAAACCGGTCCCGGGAGACGTAAAGACCATGCGCATAGCGATTATTGATTATGGTTCGGGCAACCTCTGTTCCGCCGCCAAGGCATTTGAGCGCGCTGCTCGTGAAGGCGGCGTGAATGGAGAGGTGCTTGTTACCTCCAATCCCGATGATGTGCGGTCAGCAGACCGGATTGTCCTGCCCGGTGTCGGCGCCTTTGCTGATTGTCGTGCGGGACTGGATGCCGTTGACGGGATGACGGACGCCCTGAAAGAGGCGGTGCGAGTCGATGGCAAGCCATTCTTTGGCATTTGCGTCGGCCAGCAATTGCTTGCCGATCGGGGATTGGAACATGGCACCACCGAGGGTCTTGGCTGGATTGCAGGCGACGTTGTGGCGATTGAACCACAGGACCCGGCGCTGAAAATCCCGCATATGGGCTGGAACACAGTATCTGTTCTGAAAGATCATCCCCTCTGGGCGGGCATTCCGACCGGCCCGGATGGTCTGCATGCCTATTTCGTTCACTCCTATCACTTGCAGCCCACCCATGCTGACGACCTGCTGGCAACCTGTGATTATGGCCAGACCGTCACCGCCATGGTTGGCCGGGACAATTATGTCGGCACCCAGTTCCACCCTGAAAAGAGCCAGAAGCTGGGGCTGGCGCTGATTTCGAATTTCCTGCGCTGGAGACCATAATGATCATCTTTCCTGCAATTGACCTCAAGGATGGTCAATGTGTCCGACTGAAGCTCGGAGACATGGATCAGGCGACCATTTTCAATGACAATCCCGGCGCACAGGCAAAAAGCTTTCAGGATCAGGGGTTTGAATGGCTCCATGTGGTCGACCTGAATGGTGCCTTCGCGGGTAAATCCGAAAATAGCGCTGCAGTCGAGAGCATTTTGGCCAGCACCACCAATCCGGTTCAGCTCGGTGGTGGCATCCGCGATCTTGCTGGCATCGAGCATTGGCTGGGCAAGGGCATCCGCCGGGTGATTCTCGGCACCGTTGCTGTGCGGGATCCGGCGCTGGTGAAGGAAGCCTGCAAGCAGTTCCCGGGCCGGGTGGCCGTCGGCATCGATGCCAAGGGCGGCAAGGTGGCGGTTGAAGGCTGGGCGGAAACCTCCCAGCTCACCGCGATTGATCTCGCCCGTCAATTCGAAGATGCAGGCGTTGCCGCCATCATCTATACCGATATTGATCGCGACGGCATCCTGACGGGTCTCAATATCGATTCAACCCTCGAGCTGGCCCGTGCCGTCTCAATTCCGGTCATTGCCTCAGGTGGCCTTGCCTCGATTGACGATGTCAAACGGCTGATCGAGCCGGATTGTACCATTCTCGAAGGGGCGATCACCGGTCGCGCCCTCTATGATGGCCGCCTCGACCCGTCAGAAGCGCTCGCCCTGATCAAGGCAGCCAAGGAAGCGGAGAAGTAACATGCTCAAAGCCCGCGTAATTCCCTGCCTTGACGTCAAGGATGGCCGAGTGGTCAAGGGTGTCAATTTCGTCGATCTGAAGGATGCCGGTGATCCGGTGGAAAGCGCCAAGGCCTATGACGCCGCCGGCGCCGACGAATTGTGCTTCCTGGACATCACCGCCAGTCACGAAAATCGCGACACGATCTTTGATGTGGTCCGTCGCACGGCGGAAGCATGCTTCATGCCGGTCACGGTCGGTGGCGGCATCCGCACCACTGACAATATCCGCGATCTCTTGAAAGCCGGTGCTGACAAGGTGTCGATCAACACCGCCGCCGTTCTGCGCCGTGAGTTCGTCAAGGAAGCGGCGGAGAAATTCGGTGCCCAGTGCATTGTCGCCTCTGTCGATGCCAAGCGTGTGTCGAAGGAGGGAGAAGCCCCGAAATGGGAAATCTTCACCCATGGTGGCCGCACCCCGACCGGCATTGACGCGATTGAATATGCCCAGGAAGTCGTCGATCTTGGTGCAGGTGAAATCCTGCTGACCTCAATGGATCGAGATGGCACAAAAATCGGTTTCGATATCGAATTGACCCGCAAGATTGCTGACATGATCACCGTTCCTGTGATTGCGTCTGGCGGCGTTGGCACCCTTGATCATCTGGTCGAAGGGGTGCGTGATGGTCATGCCACCGCCGTGCTCGCTGCTTCCATTTTCCATTTTGGGGAATTCTCCATTCAGGAAGCCAAGGCCCATATGGCTGCGGCAGGCATCCCCATGCGCATGGATATGGACAAATAGGACGAGAAGGACAGCCTGATGGCAAATTTCACTCTAAGTGATCTCGAAGCGATCATTGCTCAGCGTGCGGCTTCCTGTGATGAAAAGTCCTACACGCGCAAACTGATTGGCAAAGGCGTTGGCAAATGCGCCCAGAAGCTCGGCGAAGAGGCGGTCGAGTCCGTCATCGCTGCGATGAAGGGCGACAAGGCGGAGCTGACTGCGGAAACTGCCGATCTGTTTTATCACCTGCTGGTGGTGCTGAATATTTCCGGTGTCAAGCTGGATGATGTAATGGATGAACTGGCCCGCCGCACTGGCCAGACGGGGCTGGAAGAAAAAGCCGCCCGCAAGCCAGATTGAAAGCCGCAAAAAGCGCACCGATCCGCTCGCTCATTTCACGTGAATCATTTCCCGAAATCTGTGCCCTCGCAGAAGCTACGCAATAACACGCATACTTATTGCCAATTGCACGCGATGGGTGAAATGAAGCACTGCAAGGGCAGGAAAGGTAGATTGCTGCGCTTTCCCTCTCTTGCCGCTGGTATTGCCAAAAAGGCTATGCCTCCTCAAAGGCGGCAAAAGGGATAGGTTTTGAGATCAATCAACATCGGCATCATCGCTTGGGTCTAGAGTGGCCGTGATTGGTCAAAGAAAGCCGAAATGAGCATCAAATTGCTTGAGAGCCATTGGTTTGGATGATCAAGGCAGGATGCTTGGGGGAATGACCCGATATGGAACTGGTCGACCGCGCACCGGGGAACAAGACAATGGAACAAATGGCACGGCGGAATCTATCCCCCTATCGTGCATTTACCAACGAAGAATGGGCCACGCTGCGTGCTGACACGCCCATGACGTTGACCAATGTGGATCTGGAGCGCATCAAGAGCCTTCATGAACCTATCTCTCTGGAAGAGGTTGAGGAAATCTACCTGCCGCTCTCCAGATTGCTCAGCTATTATGTCGAATTTGCCAAGGGGCTGAACAATGCCACCCAGCATTTTCTCGGCACCAATGAGCCCAAAACCCCTTTCATCATCGGGGTGGCTGGATCGGTCTCAGTAGGCAAGTCGACCACGGCCCGTCTACTACAGGCGCTTTTGTCCCGCTGGCCTGCCAGTCCCAAGGTGGATCTGGTTACCACTGACGGCTTTCTATTGCCCAATGCGGTGCTCAATGCCGAAGGCCTGATGCAGCGCAAGGGCTTTCCGGAAAGCTATGATCGCACCGCGATCCTGCAATTTCTGACCGATATCAAGACTGGCAAGCGCAATGTCCGGGCTCCGGTCTATTCCCACTTCTATTATGACGTGATGCCGGACGAAAGCGTGATCATCGATCAGCCCGACATCCTGATCCTTGAAGGCCTGAATGTGCTGCAGACTGGCCTGTTGCCCAATGACGGCAAAGCCATTCCCTTTGTCTCTGATTTCTTCGATTTCTCGATTTATATCGATGCTGATGAGGATATGCTGCATCGCTGGTATATCGAGCGCTTCAAGCGACTGCGCGAAACCGCTTTCCGCGATCCCGGCTCCTATTTTCATCGCTATTCAACCTTGACCGACGAAGAGGCCGAGGAGACCGCCAACCGCCTCTGGACCACCATCAACCTGGTCAATTTGCGTGAAAATATCTTCCCGACCCGCCCGCGTGCCGATTTGCTGTTGGGCAAGGATGAGACCCACGCCATTAAGACGGTCCTACTTCGTAAGCTCTAGAATTCAAGGAAATTCAGGTTTTAAAACGGAATCGAAACAAAAAAGGCGGCTTTCAAGCCGCCTTTTTTCATGATCATTCAATATGGCTTAGATGAGACCCGCCTGTGCAGCTGCCTGCTTCATGTCATGCTCTGGTCTTGGGCCAATATGCTGGATCACTTCAGCGGCGCAGAAATTGCCCAAGGTCGCGCATTTCTCAAGACTGAAGCCTTTGGAAAGGCCGAACAGGAAGCCAGACGCATAAAGGTCCCCTGCCCCGGTGGTGTCCACCAGCTCGCGGATCTTGCAGGCTTCGACATAAATGGTCTCGTCGCCGGATACGATCACCGAGCCTTCACTGCCCAGCGTGACGGCGGCGAGCTTGGCATCCTTGCGAATGGCATTGAGCGCGGTTGCCCGGTCTCCGGTCTGATACAGTGCCTTCACTTCCGGTTCGTTGGCAAACAGGATATCGACCTGCTTGCTCTGAATCAGATCGAGAAATTCGTTGCGAAAGCGATCCACACAGAAACTGTCTGACAGGGTGATGGACACGTCGCGTCCCGCTTCATGGGCAATGCGTGCCGCCTTGCGGAAGGCATTTTTGGCAGTTTCCTTGTCCCACAAATAGCCTTCCATATAGGTAATACCGGAACTGGCGACCACTTCGGGATCAATATCTGCTTCACCCAGTTCGACACAGGCGCCCAGAAAGGTATTCATTGTCCGTTCGCCATCTGGTGTGATCAGGATCATCGAACGCGCTGTCGGTGCCCCATCGACCAGTGGAGCTGTATCGAAATGCGCCCCCAGCGATCGCATATCGTGGGTGAAGATGCTGCCCAACTGATCATTGGCCACTTTGCCGAAATAGGCGGGATGGCCGCCAAGGCTGGCAATGCCGAAGATGGTGTTGCCAGCGCTGCCACCAGACGCCTCGATGGCCGGGCCCATGCGGGAATAGAGATAGTCGGCACGCTCAGCATCAATCAGGTTCATCGATCCCTTATGCAGATCTTCCGCTACGAGAAAGTCATCATCGGTGCGCGAAAGCACGTCGACAATGGCATTCCCGATTCCCAAAATGTCATATTTTGCTGCTGTCATGCTGAACTCCGGCTCGCATTTGAGGCCATGGCCAAGCAAAAACGAGCCTTTCTTTCGGTTTTGAGGGGTTTGAAGTCGGCGGCAGTATAATAAGGGGACTTTGTTTGGCAACCGCCAAAAGGGGCGAACAACCCTTGCGCTGGCGCTTTTACCCGCCTATGTGATGCAGGAACATCCTAAAATTTGCGAGAGTCCTGATATCCATGTTTGCCTCAGCCCTGTTGGCCTTCAATCAGCTATTCACCAAGCCGTTCCGTTCTGTCCTTTGGAAAATGCTCGGCATCACCTTGCTGCTGCTGGCACTCGTCTGGGTGGGCATGCGCGAAGGCATCGAATATTTGCTGACCATGGAGGATTTCCTCCCTGGCTGGGCAGAGTCGGCAGCCTCCATCATCACTTCGCTGGGGTTGTTTTTCGGTCTCTGGTTTCTGATTATCCCCGTGTCCACCGTGGTGGCGAGCTTGTTCCTCGATGAAGTCAGCCGCACGGTCGAGGATCGGCATTATCCACATGAAGCCCATGGGCGCGATTTGCCCCTTGGCGAAGCGATTGTCCAGACCTTGCGCTTTTTGCTCGTGGTGATCGGCGTTAACCTGGTTGTGCTGCTGCTCATCCCCTTCCTTGGCCTTGGTGTGCCACTCTTTTTCGTCGCCAACGGCTATTTGCTCGGTCGGGAATATTTCGAGCAGGCCGCCTTGCGCTTCCGCTCCGGGGCCGAAGTGAAGGAATTGCGTAGCCGCTATGGGGGCCGGATCTTTATCGCAGGTCTGCTGATTGCCGGTTTCATTGCCGTGCCACTGCTGAACCTGCTGACCCCGCTTTTCGCGACGGCCTTCATGGTCCATGTCCATAAAAGGCTGACCGGATCAAAGCCGGTTAACACCGATTGATGGTATCGCGCAGCCTGAGCGCGCCTGAGAGACGAGACTAGAGCACTTCTCCAGTCTTGTCCGGCTCGCTTAGCTTATTCTCATAGGAATCAAGCTCGACAATTGGCGCGGGCACCGAATAGGTCTTGTCCTTGAAGCGGCACAGATCGGCGACAATACATTGCTTGCAATCGGGCTTACGGGCCTTGCAGACATAGCGCCCATGCAGAATCAGCCAATGATGGGAATGCCGCACATACGGCTCCGGTATGACCTTCTCGAGCGCCATCTCCACTTCTTCGACAGTCTTGCCCGGTGCCAGCTCCAGCCGATTGGCCAGTCGGAAAATATGGGTATCAACGGCAATGGTCGGCTGACCGAAAAAGATATTCAGCACCACATTGGCGGTTTTGCGCCCCACACCAGGCAGGCTGACCAGTGCATCGCGGTCCGCAGGCACCTCGCCGCCAAACTCATCAAGCAGCTTTTGGCTCAGCAGAATGACATTCTTGGCCTTGTTGCGATAAAGCCCGATGGTCTTGATATAGTCCCGGACCACCTCTTCACCGAGTGCCACCATCTTTTCCGGGCTGTCCGCCACGGCAAAGAGCGGTCCCGTTGCCTTGTTGACCCCCACATCGGTGGCCTGTGCTGAGAGAACCACCGCCACCAGCAAGGTGTAAGCGTTGGTATAGTCCAGCTCACCGCGCGGATTGGGCCGCTGGCGCGAAAAGCGGTCAAACAGAGCCTCGATATCCTCTTTCGGCATCTTGCTCCATTTGCGCCGCCGCACAGGCTTCTTGGCTGCTGGCTTTTTCTTCGAAGCATTCAGGGCTTTGGCTGGTTTTGCACCTTTTTGCTTTGCTGGCTTTTGGGCAGGTGCCGTATCGTCCGCTTGGTCGGTCAAGGTCTTCATCCTTTCTCGAAAGTCTGCCCCAATCTTTAGGCCCCCGGTCGCTGCGGATGCAAGTCTCTTTCCCATAAGCAATTTAAATCGGAAGCGCTTGCGAAAAATACTATGGGAAAATACGTAAGATTTGGGTAAACTGCCGCCATGGCAGTTCTTGATGAAGCAAACGCACCCCGCTTTGATGAGACCGAACCCTATTTTGATGCCATTCTCCATCCCTACCGATCACTGGGACGGAATGGTTTCATAGGGTTGATGATCTTTGTCGGCCTGATGCTGCTGATTGCCTCTATTCCGTTCTATCTGATGGGCGCCTGGCCGATCCTTGGCTTTGCCGGGCTGGATATCCTGCTATTATGGTGGGCCTTTCGCAGCAATTATCGCGATGCCAGAGCAACCGAACAGATCCGCATCACCCTTCGCGATGTCAGCGTCACCCGCACCTGCCCCAAAGGCCGCCAGACCCATGTCTCCTTCAATCCCTATTGGGTGCGGGTGGAAACGCGCAAAGAGGAAGATCGCGGCATGACGGAGTTGCACCTCACGTCCCATGGCAATCGCGTCGAAATCGGAGCTTTTCTCCATGCCTGCGAGCGCGAAAGCCTCGCCAGCGCGTTGCAATCCGCCTTGTTGGCAGCAAAAAAGGGAGCTGCGCAAGTTTCGGGTGGTTGAAAGGCACGACAGGCGCTACCATCTGCGCCATCGACCGAGGAGATTGTCAACAATGAATGAGTGTGTGACGAGCCATAGCTTACCCAAGATCCTGCCCCTGACGACAGATCTGCCGATCCTGACTGACGCCCAGTCCAGCCGGATTGATGCACAGGAGGCCTTGCGCGACTATGACACCATTCGTCGCTCGATCGAATATCTCACCCATCATTGGCGCACCCAGCCCAGTCTTGAGAGGCTCGCCGATCATGTCGGATTGTCGCCCCACCATCTGCAACGGCTATTCACCCGCTGGACTGGTGGCCTATCTCCAAAGGGCTTTGTACAGGCGGTTACCCTTGATCATGCCAAGGAATTGCTTGATCAGTCCGTATCCGTAATGGATGCGGCCTTCGAAGTTGGCCTGTCGGCGCCATCACGGTTGCACGATCTTTTTGTCACTCATGAGGCCATCACACCGGGCGTCTATAAGGCCAAGGGGGCCGGACTCGCCATTGACTATGGATTCCATCCCAGCCCGTTTGGTGTTGCTCTGGTGATGGTGACTACCCACGGTCTTGCCGGTCTGGCCTTTGCCGATCCGGGCGAGGAGCAAAAGGCCCTCGAAGACATGATGGGCCGCTGGCCGAATGCCATCTATCAGGAAAATGTCGCCACCACCCGCACTTATGTGAACCGGATTTTCGATCCCCAAGCCTGGGTTGAGGAACAGCCTTTGCGGATCACCCTGATCGGTACGGATTTCGAGGTGCGGGTATGGGAAATGCTGCTCCGGATCCCGTTGGGCAACATGACCACCTATTCCGATGTTGCTGAGCGGATCGGCAATCCCAAGGCCGCTCGCGCTGTCGGTACGGCGGTTGGCAAGAACCCAATTTCCTTTGTCGTGCCCTGCCATCGCGTTGTGGGCAAGGGCGGCTCGATCTGTGGCTATCACTGGGGACTGACGCGCAAACGAGCCATTCTGGGCTGGGAATCCGGTCAGGTTGGCGACCTCTAGCCAGATCGTCCCTTCTGTCCCCCGCATCAGCCAGATATAAAAAAGGGCAGCCAAAGCTGCCCTTTTCGAGTCCGAACCGAAGCAGGAAAATCCTACAGTTCGATGATTTCTTTGGACGCGACGCTGGTGTCATCGTTGAATTTGTAGATCATCGGAATACCGGTGCCCAGATTGACGTTGAGGATTTCCTCCTTGGTCAAGCGGTCAAGCACCATCACGATGGAGCGCAGGGAGTTGCCGTGCGCTGCGCACAGAACGGTCTTGCCGGACATGACCTGTGGCAGCAGGTCGGTGATGAAGTAAGGCAAGGTACGCGCTGCGGTGTCTTTCAGGCTTTCGCCACCCGGAGGAGGCACGTCATAAGACCGACGCCAGATGTGAACTTGTTCTTCGCCCCATTTCACACGGGCATCATCCTTGTTCAGACCAGCCAGATCGCCATAGTCACGCTCGTTGAGAGCCAGATCGCGGATGGTTTCCAGATCAGGCTGGCCGACGCCATCAAGAATATGCTGGCAGGTTTTCTGGGCACGCTGCAGATCGGAAGTGAAGGCGATATCGAACTTCATGCCCAGCTCGTTGAGCTTTTTGCCCGCTGCAATTGCTTCTGCATGGCCCTGTTCGGTAAGGTCCGGATCCTTCCAGCCAGTAAAAAGATTTTTCAGATTCCATTCACTCTGGCCATGACGCACCAGCACTAGTGTCCGTTCCATAGGATCTACTCCTTCACAGTCAACGACAACGGCATCCCGGCTTACATTGAGCTCACCTCAAAAGGATGCATAGGGTAACAAGGGTTCAAGCAAGCTTTGTCAGCAGGTCGCCCGCGCCAATGGCTTGCAAATGGGTCTTTCAGGCCAGATCACTGATGGTCAAGTCAGTTTTGGCCAATTCGCGGTTAAGGTCAGTCTAGTTAAGGCCAAGCACATCCATCATTGTGTAATAGCCGATCGGCTTGCCATGGGCCCAGCGGGCAGCCTTGACGGCACCACGGGCAAAGATCGATCGATCCTGAGACTTGTGAGTCAGTTCAATCCGCTCGCCTTCCCCGGCAAAAATCACCGTATGCTCGCCAATCACCGACCCGCCGCGCAAGGTGGCAAAGCCGATAGAGCCCCGCTCCCGCGCACCGGTGATGCCTTCGCGCGCCATCACGGCATTGTCATGCAAATCGATGCCGCGTCCTTCTGCAGCAGACTGACCAAGCAGCAAAGCGGTCCCTGACGGGGCATCGACTTTGTGTTTGTGATGCATTTCAACCACTTCGATATCGAAATCTGCATCCAGAGATCGAGCCGCCTGTTCCACCAGCTTGCCGAGCAGATTGACCCCGAGCGACATATTGCCGGACTTGACCATTACGGCGCCAGTCTCGGCAATGTTTTTCAACTCGGCTTCTTCCTCGGGTGTAAAGCCTGTGGTTCCAATGATATGAAGCTTGTTTTTGGCAGCTGCGATTTGGGCAAAGGCAAGGGTCGCCTTTGGTGCGGTAAAGTCAATCAGACCGTCAGCCACATCAAGAGCGGCGGCAAGATCAGTGGTCACCGCCACACCCAGATTGGGCAAACCGGCCAGCAGGCCAGCATCCTGTCCGACGGCGTCGGCTCCGTCCCGCTCAATAGCCCCGGCAACACAGACCCCTTCTGCTTCATGAATGGTGCCAATCAGAGCACGTCCCATGCGCCCTTGAGCACCCATAACCACAAGCCGAATGTCTGTCATACTGGTTCCCCGCACTTTGTGCCGTTTTGTGACGATACAACCATCGTCCCGGCCATCTTTGAGATACGATTGTTCTAAGCATGTCCTGTGTCCGGTGCAAGACCTCTTTGTTCACTGCATGGCAGCAAGGCACGCTCCGGGTGGCTTTGGATCGGGCCTTGCGCCCTCACCTCTCGTCCGTTGGCACCGTCCTCAATTGCGCTTCATACATTTTGGCGATCCGCAAATGGCGTGAAAAGGCGTAATTGTAAGCCAGCACAAAGCCCCAATATCCATATAGGCAGTGTTTGCGCAGAAAGTAGCCCTTGCAAAAAGCGAAGGGAAATTCCGTGACAAGCCGCCAGGCCGGGATTTTGCGCTTGCGGCCCAGCATGTCATCGCGCTGCATCGAGGAAATGCGGTTCATCTTGTCGACCGCAAATTCGATGGTCTTGAAGGAGCGGTGATTGACCTTGCCCTTCAGGATGTGAAGGCGGGCATCTGGATGCGGGCGCACCGTGTCATGCACCGTGGATGTGGAAAAACGCCCCTTTTTTCGGTCATAGAGCCGATATTGCCAATAGCCATAGGCCCAGATTTTGGCATCATCGAGATGGGGATAGATATCGAGGATCTCGAGTTTGCAAATGTCGGTGTCGGGAAATGGCTTGAACAGAGCGATGATTTCATCCCGCAAGGCCGGGGTGATTTCCTCATCTGCATCGATATTCAACAGCCAGTCATTGCGGCACAGATCTTCGCCAAAGCGCTTCTGTTCACCATAGCCCGGCCAATCATGATGCACGACCTTCGCTCCAAGATCTTCTGCCAGCTCGATTGTCCGGTCCGTGGAGCCTGAATCCACCACAATCACCTCATCGACCCAGTCAATGACACTGCGGATGGATTGAGCTATCCGGTCTTCCTCATTCAGCGAGATGATAAAAACGGAAAGGGGAAGCTTGGTAAAGTGTTTGGAGGCAGTCATCAGGTCTCATTGGCTCGACAGAAACGGGGTCAGCACAGATCTCTATGCCTTACACCAGCCTTATCGGTCTTCCAAGCCAATTAAATGGCTTTTCATTTTCTTTCATGAACGTTATGAAAATTCCAAATGACATTGTGATCAGAATGGATAAATCAAAGTGAAGAAATTTTCCTCGCAGCCGGTTTCCAAAGCGTCTCTCCCAGAAGTTTTGCTCATAGTGCTGATCACGAATTTGCGCGAATGGTTGCCGATAAAATCTGCGAGCATCAACAAGTTAGCCTTGCAGTTCGAACGCTTGGTATCCAGCCGATGGACAGTTAAACCTCTGGGGCTTTGTCTTGAAGAAAGAGATGACGGAATTGGGGCTCAATTGCATGGTCAGATATCGATCATCGTTCAGAGCCGCAAATGCGGCATCCCCTATGCCCATCGGGACATCGATCATGCGGCGTTCATCAAGAGCGAGGCGGAGTTGGTTCGTTGGGTCAAGGCCTTCAATTTCGAGGCTCATAATGACTTGGATGAAAATGATAAGGCCGGCGCGGAAACAATTTCATTGCTCGATTACGTTCGTTGGCCTTTTCGCAATCGCCAGCGATGCCTCATAGAGGCACCCCATATGCACAATGCGGCAGAAAAGGATCCGGACTTCTATTTTGAAGTTTGTCAGGATCTGCGCAGTGAGCTCACCTTAGGCACTTCAACCATCGAGCCGGTAGATAGACCCATTCGTGTCGCGCTGCACGTGCGTCGGGGTGATGTATCATGCATGGAAAACAAAAAGCGTTTCACCTCGCTCGAGGAGGTCAAGCAGTCAATCATCGCATTGGTGCAAACTTTAAAAGCATGCGACGCCAATTTTTCAATCGAGCTGCATTCACAGGGAAATGAAGCAGACTTTGAAGATCTGATGTCGATCCACCCAATGCAGCCTTATCTTGATTCAGATCCGCTTGAAACCATGGAGCGGCTGATCAAGGCCGACATTCTGCTTATGGCGAAAAGCTCTTTCTCTCAGATTGCTGCCCTGATGAGTGAAGGCATTGTCCTTTATGAACCCTATTGGCAGAAGCCGCTGTTGCATTGGCATGTGCGGCAACCAGATGGATCCATTGATGGTAAACTGAAAGATGCAATCGACCAGCGCGTTGCAAAAGGCTAAAAATCGTCAGGGTAAAAATCTCACACATACCCAGTTTCTCACCGGATCCCATCGTATGACATGCATTCATCTATCCTCGCCCCATGCGAGCCGAGCCTGGTTTCGGCAAACGCCGAATATGGACGGCTGTTGGAATGGCTTGCAGTTTTGTTTGGAGGATCCTGAGCATGAAGCCGAATGGCTTGTTGCCTACGATCGCCACCAAGACCCCTTGGAAACGCGAGTGCCGAAAGCGCGCCGGGTACTGGTCATCAGCGAACCGCCCGATTTTCAAGCCTATTCCAAGGCCTATCTGAACCAGTTCGGTATCATACTGTCGTCCTATAAAATAAAAGATTTTCATGGTCTTACCCGGATCACACAAACCGCCCTTCCCTGGTTTTATGGCATGAATGTCGGCGCTGACGAGCCCATGCCGATCAGCAAGGACTGGCAATCCTTGCAGCAACCCACCCGCCCCATCGGGGAACGGACTTTTGAAATCACCGCCATTTGCTCCACCAAGAGCCAGACCAAGAACCAGGTGAGGCGATTACGTTTCCTGCGTCTGCTAAAGGCCGAACTGGGTGATCGGTTGAAAATCTTTGGCCGCGGTTTTGATCCCCTCACAGACAAAGCCGAAGTCATCGATAATTCCCGTTATCATCTGGCGCTTGAAAACAATCTGATACCCCATGGCTGGACCGAGAAAACGGCCGACACAATTCTAGGCGGCGCCTTTCTCATTCATGGCGGGTCCCCCGCCATTGCCGACGAGTTTGACAAGGATGGTCTGTTGTGGATCGATTTGACCCGACCAAGGGAAGCGGTTCAACGGATCAGTCAATGCCTTGAGGCAGATCGCGCACGGGACGACCGGGCAATCAACGCCATGCAAGCCAACAAGGAACGGTTGATGCATGAGCATAATCTCTTTGCCGTGCTCAATAAAATGGTGATAGACCTGTCCCCTGATCTGGCAGAAAGCCCCGCATTGGCAAAGCCCGAGCCAATATGCTGGTTCAAGCCTTCGCGTCTGTCTCGATCCTTCAAACTGCCGCGCGCCGTCAAGCGGCTTTTGTGGCGCATGGAAATTGCCCTGCTCGAGCGCGACTGAACAGGAATTCGCATAGGCAAAGGCAACGTCGCAATAGGTGTCTGATGAAACCAATTCACGTAACACAGGACAATGTTGATCAGTTTCTGTGTGTCCGGATCTTCGGTGGCCTTGGCAATCAGATGTTCCAATATGCGGCGGCCCTCGCCCAAGCCAAGCGCCTCAATGCGCATCTGCTGCTCGATATTGTTGGCTCCAAACGTCTCGACCATGCCACTTTCGGCCTTGCCCAGTTTCCCATCACGGCGGATCTGTGGGATCAGAGCGGTCTTGCCACGCCAACCCTGTTGGGAAAACTGACGGGACGTGACAGGAAAAAGCGCAAACATGGGGCCAATTGGCCCGGCGAGCGGTTCCGTCATGATGGTCTTGATGTCAATACGGACATTTTCAAACTGAAAACCGGGAGCTATCTGAACGGCTATTTCCAGTCTGAAGACTATTTCGCTGCCTTTGAAGACGATATCCGTGCCGCATTCGATTTGTCCGCTTTCAAGCCGATACTCGACCCGCAAAGTGCCGAATGGGCCAAGTCACCACAGGCGGTTTCTGTCCATATTCGTCGCGGGGACTATTTGCATGATCCCAAGACATTGAAAATACATGGCATTCTTGAGGACGACTACTATAATCGCGCCGCCACCCTGATGAGCAAGCTGGTGCCCGATTGCCAGTTTCTGATTTTCAGCGACGACAGAGAGGCCGCCGAGGCCCTCACCCATGCATGGCCAAACCGGATCGTAATGCCTGAGGCGGATCGCTTTTGTGATCTTTCGCTAATGAGCCAGTGCAGCCATCATATCGTGGCCAATTCTTCCTTCAGCTGGTGGGGTGCCTGGCTTGATCGCTCCAAAGACAAACAGGTGATTGCGCCGCGGCGCTGGTATACCCGCGAGCATATGCAAACCATTTATATCGATGATATCTGCCCCAAGGGCTGGATTCTGATTTGACGAGGACGAATATGCGCTTTCTGGTTATCAATCTGGATCGGGATTCTGATCGACTGGCCTATATGTCGGACGCATTGTCCACGCGCGGTTTCACGTCCGAGCGAATTCCGGCCTTTCTTGGCACGGCCATACCGGACGACCTCAAGCCCTATTTTCTCGATCAGCAAGATGCGATCGACAGCGCCATGCACAAGGGTGAAATTGGCTGTTACGCCAGTCATCTCTATGCCATGCAGCAAATTCTGGCGCAGGAATCCGACGAGCCCGTCTGCGTCATGGAAGATGATCTACAATTCTCCGACAATTTTGCACGTTTGCCGCAACTCGTTGCCGACCTGCCAGATGATTGGGAGATCGTGCGGATTTCCAATCCTGCCAAATCCTTTTATCATATCGTCAAGACATGGCAGGGCATTGGCTCGCTAGTGCGCTATTGGCGGGTTCCGAACACATCCGGCGCCTATATTATAAACAAGGCCGGCGCGCGGAAGTTTCTCACGTATCAAATCTTGCGCAAACGACCGATCGATGAAGATTTGCGCCGGCCGTGGGAGCATGGGATGCAGACCTATGGCATTCTTCCCTCCCCCACGATCAACAATATTTTCGATTCCTCAATCAATGCGATCGGCGGGGACCGCTCGGTTCCGGCGCGCAAGCGCTTTACCGATGCCGCCAACGTCCCGCTCGCCGAATGGCGCTTTCGCCTGCGTAGCTTTGGCCTGTTCGGCTGCCTCAAGGCGATGCTTGCAAACCCTTCTGTTCAAAAAGCATTACAAGACGCACGATCCGCGTTGAACCGGGTCTTGATGCTGGCTCGGCGAGCACCAAAAACGTCCTCCGCATTAAGTATTAACAAACCCTAAATTCGGTTCGACTCTGGATCGGATTCCGTCAGAGCCCGCTAGACTCTGCAAGCTAAGTTTTGTCGCATTGCGGTGCGAGCGATGACTCTGGCCATTCAAACTAAAAGGAATTTATTAACCAGTTAGACTCCTGGCAGATAGGCATTTTTCTATCAGATGGCCTGTGAAGACTCTGTGGATAATAATTATTAACAAATCCTAAATAGAGAATCTTGTTTCATCTACAAAGCATAAAGATAAAATTTTTCTGATCGTGAAAGAAATTCATTAATCTAATGATGTATCCTTTGATCAGCATTAGGCCGCACCGGAAAAATGTGGTTTCATTCCACTGTAAATTCTATTTTTTTGATATTCGAGATTTTGATCATGCGTTACCAACCTGCCTATGTATATCCGGGAAACCAAGGGAATTGAACGCCAACCGATCAGGGAACCGAATCGCTGGAAATTGCAGCGCCCACGCCTGACACTGGATCAACGCCGATCAGTTCGCCTGTTGCGTTTTCATGCTCGTTGTGGTCGGCTTTGCACTATTTTTGGTTGGTCTTGCGCATTTTTCCACGGCCTTTACCGCCCAAAGCTGGAAGCAGGTGACCGCGGTTATTATGAAGTCCGACGTGGTTCGGATGAGCTATGAAGACGGCACACCGGTCTTCACTGCCGAAATCCAATATCAATATATGTATGACGGCACGCTCTATACCGGGCAAAGCCTGTCGCTTCGTCCGATCCGCTCTCTTTCGCCTGGCGAAGTGAAGCATCAGATTGCAGCCTATTCAGTCGGCCGCTCCGTCTTGGCTCATGTGAACCCGGATCGCCCGGAAAAGGTTTTCCTGAAAACCGATCCCGATAGCTACCTTTACACCCTCGTCATTCCCGGTTTGCTGATGATCTTGCTCAGCTTTGCCATCGACAGGTCATATATATGAATGCCGTACGCAAACAACGTGAGGCATGGCGGTATGGGGAATTCAAGGGATTGGCAAAAAGCGCCGCCTGAGAAAGCGTTGCCCAGAGGTTGCCAGAGAAAATACCGTCTGAGAAGGCAATTTGGGGTCAGGGCTGAAGAGCCGCCCATTTTCCAAGCACTCGAAATGAAATGATTGAGCGGGCCGTCAAGGCGCGCATGGTGCACTGTTGCTGCTTCAAGCGCCGATCCAACAGGGTTACTCTGATGAAGTTCGGCCCGGCTTTGCCAATAGCTGGCTGATTTATACCGGAACCGAAATAAGTTTCCAGATCAAGCTTTGTGGATAGAGCGTTTACAGCGCCGCTGCAATCTCGTCGACGATCTGGCGTGCCATTGCTGGCCGATCAGGTGCATTGAGAACCGGGCGGCCAACAACCAGATAGTCTGCACCCGCCGCGATGGCCTTACCCGGTGTCATGACCCGTTTCTGATCGCCGACATCTGTACCACTGGGGCGGATGCCCGGGGTCACGATCGCCATATCAGGACCGACAATGGTTCGCATGGCGGTGGCTTCCTGTGCAGAACAGACAATGCCGTCCATGTCCGCCTCTCTGGCATCCTTGGCACGCATGGCAACCAGATCCTTAGCACTCATCCGATAGCCAGCTCCGAGCAGATCCTGATCATCCATGGAGGTCAGAACGGTCACTCCAAGTAATTTGAGGCCCGAAGCCCCGCGTCCCGCGACAGCGGCCCGCATAGCCTTGGGATAGGCATGAATGGTCAGAAAGGTTGCTCCCATGCGGCTGATCGATTCCACACCCTTCTCGACCGTATTGTCGATATCCAGCAGCTTGAGATCCATGAAGATCTGCTTGCCATCCGCAATCAGCTGGTGCGCCAGCGCAAAGCCGCCTGCATATCCCAGCTGATATCCGATTTTATAGAAGGAGACCGCCTCGCCAAGGTCGTCAACAACGTGACGGGCTTCGTCAATCGTTGGCACATCAAGGGGTACGATCAGACGGTCGCGAGCGCTGATGGACATGGGAGGATCTCCGTAGCTGACAGTTTGGGGATAATTGGCAAGAGCCATATCACCCAAATCCTGTCCGGTCCATAGCAGAGCCACGGAAAATTTGGCTGAATTCGATCTATTCGAGCGGTTTTAACCGTTGAGCGATTTGGGCCAGCTTATGGGCACAGCCTTCCATAAACACGTTCTGCCGATCATCCTTGAGGTCACCTTTGTCATCAAAAGCCGAACCTGCATTGCCGACGCTGACCTGCTCTGGGATCACGATTGCGCCAAGCGCTATAAGGATTTGTCGCAGATGAGCCAGCGATCGCATGCCGCCCATTTGCCCCGGTGAGGCAGCGCCAATGGCAAAGACCGGCGTGCGATAAGGATGATGCGCCTCGGCCGGCACACGAGAGACCCAGTCGATGGTATTTTTCAGCAAAGGTGTCACCGAGCCATTATATTCCGGGCTTGCTATGAAGATGCCATCATGCTTGGCCATGACTTTGGCCAGCTTCACCGCATTGTCCGGTACACCTTTTTCCTTTTCATCGTCTTGGTTGAATAGGGGCAGAGGATAATCCGTGAGATTGAGGTAGGTGACATCCATTTCCATCAGGCTGAGCTTTTTGGCCATTGCGCCCGCCAGAGCCTGATTGAAACTGCCGGATCGGGTCGATCCAGCAAAGCAGAGAATGCGTGTCTTGTTCATGCCGTCTTCCGTTCGGTCTATAAAAAAAGCCCGTCAGACAGGCCTATTGCAATGGTCTACGATACACCCATACACGGGCAGGAGGAAGGTTACCAATCACCCAATTGCTGGTTTCAATAGTGAAATGGCCCTCCCCGACCGACACTGGCGGGACCAGGGCATAGGAAAACTGGATGAAGGGACAGCCCGGTGCCAGCGCATCAAGGCACATGTCGATCAACCGTCTGCGCATTGCCTTGGGCTTGGTGAAAAGCGGCAGGCTGGAAACCACCGCCGCCAAAGGTTCGTTGGATATGAGTCTGCCGGATTGCCTTGAAAATCATAGGCGTCCCCCTGCATCACCGTCGTGCCAGCAAATCGGTCGCGCAAAATATTGACAAAATCGGTCGAATATTCCACCGCCAGCACCCTGCTTGGCTCCACACCGCGCGCCAGCACCTCTTGTGTGACAACCCCCGTGCCGGGCCCCAGCTCAACCACCAACCCCGGTTTGGCCGGATCGATGAAAGAGGCCATGCGTCGCGCCAAAGCCGGACTGGACGGCGCCACCGCCCCTGTTTTCAGCGGATTGTCGAACCATTGCCGCAAAAAACGGATTTCATCCGGGATCTTGGTGATCAGGGGACGGTTGCGCAACTTCTTGAGCATTGGTTTCTCCGGCAAAGTCCAAGTCTGACATAAGGCAGGCTAGACACTATAACCCGCGTCAAATGGCGCGAGAGAATAAATTAGGGAACATACGTAACCAATATATTGCCAAACGATGCGCGATAAAAGGCATCACAGCAATAAAAGAAGGATATCAGACCAGTGGGTGCAAAAGAGGGCGTAAAGTGGGGCGTAAAAAAGGGCGCTGATCCAGCACCCTTTTTGAAACTTGGTTGGGAATTGTTGCCTATTCGCCGATGCGTTCGAAGAAATCCTTCACCTTGGCGAAAAAGCCGTCTCTGCCGGGATGATTATCTGCGTGCGCCAACTCATCAAACTCCATGATCAGTTCTTTTTGGCGTTTGGTCAGCTTGCGCGGCGTTTCCACGTCGACCTGAATATACATATCGCCATATTGTGCACTGCGCAGAACCGGCATCCCCTTTCCACGCAGGCGGAATTGCTTGCCGGTCTGGGTGCCTTCGGGCACATTCACCCGCGTTTTGCCTCCATCCACCGTCGGCACCTCGAACTGACCACCCAAAATGGCGGTCGACATCGAAATCGGCACGCGACAGAAAATGTCAGCCCCATCCCGCTGGAACAAGTCATGCGGCTTCTGGGTGAGGAAGATGTAAAGATCTCCCGGAGGGCCACCCCGTACCCCGGCTTCCCCTTCGCCAGACAGGCGAATACGGGTGCCATCTTCGATACCAGCCGGAATGTTGACCGACAGGGTGCGGTTTTCCATCGTCCGACCCGAGCCGTGACAGCTCTCGCACGGATCCTCGATCACCTCGCCACGGCCATGACAGCTCGGACAGGTCCGCTCGACAGTGAAAAAGCCCTGCGTGGCCCGAACCTTGCCGATGCCACCACAGGTGCGACAGGGTTTGGGGCTGGTGCCTGCCTTGGCACCTGAGCCTGAACAGGTGGTACAGGTGACGGAAGTCGGCACTTCGATTTCGGCGGTTTTGCCGTGAAAGGCCTCTTCCAGCGTAATTTCCATATTATAACGCAGGTCTGCCCCGCGTTCGCGACCACGGGAGCGCCGTCCGCCGCCGCCCATCATGTCGCCGAAAATATCCTCGAAGATATCGGACATGGAGGACCCGAAGTCGGACCCGAAGCCCTGCCCCATGCCACCCTGTTCAAAGGCTGCATGACCATAGCGGTCATAGGCGGCACGCTTCTCGGCATCCTTGAGAACTTCGTAAGCTTCATTGATTTCCTTGAAGCGGGCTTCGGCTTCCGGGTCGTCCGGATTGCGGTCAGGGTGAAATTGCATCGCTTTCTTGCGAAAGGCGCTTTTCAACTCCTTGTCGTCAGCCCCACGGGAGACCCCGAGCAATTCGTAATAATCGGCTTTGGACATCCGTTCCACTTTCTAAACAGGTCTTTGGTCAAGGCCAGTCAACGGCCTACTCTGGCGTTTCCAGTGCAAGATATGCATTGATGTTGATGGCTTTTTCAACGCGATAGCCGCGATCAAGGCACAGAGACAGAGCATCGGTCTTCTGACTCCGGCCCACCTCAATCAGTATCTTCTTGGGCCACAAGGACTTTGGTGCCGCATCAAAGAAAGGCTCCAGCGCCTCGAATTCGTACCCTTCGATGTCGATTTTCATCACATCGATATGGTTGATCCCATGTGTCTTGACAAGATCCAGAAGCGGCCGCATCGGCAATTCGATGCAGTTGCCATCAGTGGCCTCGTCAGTTTCACCGGCCACATGGGCTTCTCCTCTGTTGGAGACCGAACTGACAAACCGTACAATGCCCTCCTGTCGCCCTATGGCAAACGGTGCGATGGTCACGTCCCGCGCATTGGAGGCGTCAAGGTTGAAAGCCAGGCGATTCTGGTTCACCGGATCCGGCTCGATCGCCAACCCGATGAAGGCCTTGCCCAGCGCCTGTGCTTCATCACGGGCAAACAGGCTGTAAAGCCCGATATTGGCCCCGCAATCGAGAAAGACGAAAGGAGCATCACGCCCAACGGATGCCGCCAGATCTGCGGCTATTGCGGCTCGTTCCCCGTGATCCCAAGTAGCCAACCCGACAAAGGCCCGTTTTTCACAACGATTGCTCTTGGGATAAAGGCGCACCTTCTGCGATCGGAAAACCGGTAAGTCATAAGGTGGCTTGGTAAGCAGATAAAGCAGCTTGCGGATGATCGAAGCGAGTCGCCGATCAAAAAGGCCCGTACCGCGCGCATTAGCCATGGTCCGAAGGCGGGCAAGGGGCTCTGGCAACCTATGGGTGCCATACTGATCGTCGGACTCTGTCGAACTGTTCATCGGCATTCTCAACTGCACTGGCTTCATGATAAAACCCGAAGTGCGGCAACACTCCGGGTTCTCAAAACGATAAGACAGCACCCGACGGGTACTGTCTTTGTCTTGCTACGACCCGGCCTTAGGATTTTTTCTCGTCATCGTCGCGGACTTCTTCGAAGTCGGCATCGACGATGTCGTCATCCTTGGCAGCATCGCGTGCAGCATCTGCAGCGGCCTGAGCTTCCTCATCGGACTGCTGTGCCGCATACATGGCTTCACCAAGCTTCATGGAAGCGGTGGTGAGACTTTCGGTCTTGGCTTTGATCGTTTCAAGATCATCGCCTTCAAGGGCCGTCTTCAGCTCGGCAATCGCTGCCTCAATGGCAGATTTGTCGGCTTCAGATACCTTGTCACCAAAGTCGGCAACGCTCTTCTCGGCCGAATGAACCATGGCTTCGCCGTGATTCTTGGCTTCCACCAGTTCCTTGCGCACCTTGTCGGCTTCGGCATTGGCTTCGGCATCCTTGACCATCTTTTCGATCTCGTCGTCGCTGAGACCGCCAGACGCCTTGATGGAGATTTTCTGCTCTTTACCAGTGCCTTTGTCCAGTGCCGACACATTGACGATGCCGTTGGCGTCGATGTCGAAGGTCACTTCGATCTGTGGCACACCGCGTGGCGCTGGCGGGATACCAACCAGATCGAACTGGCCAAGCATCTTGTTGTCGGCAGCCATTTCACGCTCGCCCTGGAAGACCCGGATCGTCACGGCGCTCTGATTGTCATCAGCGGTCGAGAAGACCTGACCCTTCTTGGTCGGGATCGTGGTGTTGCGATCGATCAGACGGGTGAAGACACCGCCAAGGGTTTCGATACCCAGAGACAGCGGGGTCACGTCGAGCAGCAGCACGTCTTTCACGTCACCCTGCAGAACCCCGGCCTGAATGGCCGCACCCATGGCAACCACTTCATCCGGGTTCACACCCTTATGAGGCTCTTTGCCAAAGAACTGCTTGACCGATTCCTGTACCTTCGGCATGCGGGTCATACCACCAACAAGCACGACTTCGTCAATTTCCGAAGCGTTGAGGCCGGCATCTTTCAGAGCGGCTTCACAAGGCTTGATGGTGCGTTTGACCAGATCGTCAACCAGCGCTTCGAATTTCGCACGGGTCAGCTTCAAGGTCAGGTGTTTCGGACCAGAGGCATCTGCGGTGATATATGGCAGGTTGATCTCGGTCTGAGTGGAGGAAGACAGTTCGATCTTGGCTTTCTCGGCAGCTTCTTTGAGGCGCTGCAGAGCCAGCTTGTCATTTTTCAGATCAATGCCGCTGTCTTTCTTGAATTCTGCAACCAGATAGTCGACCAGACGCATGTCAAAGTCTTCACCACCAAGGAAGGTATCACCATTGGTGGATTTCACTTCGAACACGCCATCGCCGATTTCCAGCACGGACACGTCGAAGGTACCGCCACCAAGGTCATAAACCGCGATGGTTTTGCCGTCATTCTTGTCCAGACCATAGGCCAGAGCGGCTGCGGTCGGCTCGTTGATGATGCGCAGCACTTCAAGGCCGGCAATCTTGCCCGCATCCTTGGTTGCCTGACGCTGGGCGTCGTTGAAGTAGGCAGGAACGGTGATCACGGCCTGAGTGACCGGCGTGCCGAGATAATCCTCAGCTGTTTCCTTCATTTTCTGAAGGATCATCGCGGAGACTTGCGAAGGAGAGTATTTTGCACCCTCAACTTCCACCCAGGCATCGCCATTGTCGCCCTTGACGATATTGTAAGGGACCAGATCCATGTCTTTTGCGACGGCCGGATCTTCAAACCGACGACCGATCAGACGCTTGACCGCGAACAGAGTGTTCAGCGGGTTGGTTACAGCCTGCCGTTTGGCTGGCTGACCTGCCAGACGCTCACCATCGTCGGTAAAACCGATCATCGATGGGGTGGTACGGGCGCCTTCGGCGTTTTCGATGACTTTTGGCTCTTTGCCATCCATAATGGACACGCACGAGTTCGTGGTGCCCAAGTCAATACCAATGACTTTGCTCATTCTTGTTTCTCCTTATCGGCAGGTCGGTGAAACCCTTCAAAAGCGGTTTGTTTACGCCGGTTGTCGGCCCGACCCCCTGAAGATGCGCGTTGCCGCGCGGGTTAGGTTCCATTCAATGGGACATATAGGGGCCACCCAAGCATGGTGCAAGGCTGAAACCCTACCACTTTGAACGCTTATGCGACAAAATTCGAAAATTTGGCACCCCTCATATAAGAGTGGAGCGGCAAAATAAAGAGGGTGCTTCGGGTTAAATCGACGTTAAGAGGAAAAATTCCCCACAAGCGGGATATTTTGATCCCCTTCAAGAGCTGTTGTGCCATGCAAACCGTCTTAGCAAGACAGATTTAATCGGCTAAACTGGTTCCGGCTTTTCACGCAATTGCTTTGCTCAAACGGGAGCTGAGCGCCTCTGAGAAGTGCAAAAAGGGGAACCATGACATGTTGAAAAGACTTTGGATGCCATTGGCTGTGATTGCAGCCATGCTGCTGAGCATTGGCCCGCTAAGTGTGGGCACGGCTTCAGCACAACAGATATATACGCCCGAGCGGGGCAGCCAAGAGCGCAAGCTGATCCTCGATGCGATTCGCCCGCTACTGGAAGCACGCGTCGGTGCGCCGGTCGAGTTCGTGGTCAACCGGATGCGTGTTTATCAGGATTGGGCATGGCTGGTCGTTGACCCGCAACGCCCCGGCGGCGGAGAAATTGCGACAAGTGGTCCGGATTTCAAAATGTGGGAAGATCTGGACGGTCTGACCACCTATGCCTTGCTCAGGCAGGCCTATGGTCGATGGAATCTGATTGACTATGCCATCGGCCCGACTGATGTCTTCTGGGACGGGGATCCGCTCTACAAGCAATTTCCAAGAGCCTTTCTCTATGACGAATAGGCAATGACTGCTTCTTAAGGGACCGGTCCTTCATGGTTCCAAAAGACCGGCATAGATCGGGGTGGCGCATTATCGTCAAAATTCTCAAGACGTGCGCCACGCCAGCTCTGTCTGAAGTCGTCACCGCCCCAACCATCGGTGCTCTTCTGGTCACATCCAAAGGCGCATCCTTCTTGCAGGGCCCGGACTTATGGGGTTGAGACTTGCGGGGCTCAGAGTGACCAGGGAGAAATCAAACCTGTTGGGGCCTGCAATGGTGGACGAGGCGGGGCAATATTGTCTCGCCAGTCAACAAATTTGGCAGGATCTCGCGTAAAAAATGGATCTCCTCCGACCCTTTGCGCGTTAAAAGATCACGGCATGCGGTCACAGCCTGCCAAGCCTCCGCCCGGCAAGACTCGGGCTGCCCCCGTTCATCAGGACGAAACAAGGACCAATCATGCGATTGCTGAGCAATTATCTCACATCTGAAATGCAACAGGTCGTGCTTGAGGAAATTCGCGCAATCGTGAGCAAAGCGCCGCTTTTCACTCCCACCATGCCCCGCTGGGGCAAACCCCTGTCGGTGCGTATGTCCAACTGCGGCCCTCTGGGCTGGCTATCGGACAAATCGGGCTATCGTTATGAGCCGGTTCACCCGGTCACAGGCCAGCCATGGCCACCAATACCCGACAACTTGCTTGGCATGTGGCACGATCTGACCGCCTATCCGGCACCGCCTGAAGCTTGTCTGATCAACCATTATCACCCAAATGCCAGAATGGGCCTTCATGTCGATAATGATGAGGAAGATTTCGCCGCGCCGATCCTGTCAATTTCCCTTGGCGATGATGCCCGCTTCCGCCTTGGGGGCAAGGATCGCAAGGACCCGACCCAAAGCTTTCTGCTCCGGTCCGGTGACGTCATGCTGCTGGAAGGTGATGATCGCCTCGCCTATCATGGCGTCGACAAGATCTATCCCGGCACTTCAACCTTGCTGAAAGAACCCGGTCGGATCAATCTGACCATGCGGCGCGTGACAAAACCCAGTAATGACAAACCAGGTGAAACGACAAAGGAAGCACAGGAACCAAGTCATGACTGAGTCAAAAAACACGGTTCATGCCTTCCTCAATACCGGCAGTGGCACCTTTCGCACCGCCGATCTTGACGCGGTCAAGCAGCATATCAAACAGGCCTTTGCGGATAGCTACGAGTCCGTGACCATTCATGTGGGCGACGGCAAAGCGTTGATTGAAGAGATGGAACACACCGCCCGCACCGAGGATTTTGCCGTTCTGCTGGCCGGTGGTGGGGACGGGACCGTATCGGCGGCAGCCAATTTTGCCTGGAATAATGATAAAATCCTGGCGGTCATCCCCGGCGGCACGATGAATCTCTTTGCCCGGTCCCTTGCCATGCCACAGGAACTCTTCGCCGCGATTGACGCGCTTCAGAACAGTGACATTCGTGCCTATGACATCGCCACCGCCAATGGCCGACCCTTTGTCCATCAAATGTCGATTGGTCTGCACCCTCGGATGATTCGCAAACGTGCTCGCCTGAGCTATGGCTCGCGGCTTGGCAAAATGGCCGCCAGCCTCAGAGCCTTCTGGCGCACCATTGCGCGCATGCCGCTTTACAAGCTGACCCTTGATATTGATGGTGAGCGGCAAACCCGAAAACTGAGCGCCCTGTCCATCTCCAACAATCTGTTTGGTGGCACCGCACTCCCCTATGCGGAACGTCCCGATGGTGGGCGCCTTGGCGTCTATATGGTTGGCCGGATGAATCGTCAAAAGGCGCTGAAACTGGGGGCAGATCTGCTGCTTGGGCAAACCCATGACAATCCTGACGTTGAAATCAAAACCGCGCAAAAGGTGGAAATTTCGGTGGAGGGCAGCAAAAAACCATCCAAATGCGTTCAGGATGGTGAGTTGCTGCCACTGAAAGACAAGGTGACGATTGAACTCCATCCCAAAAGCCTCCGGGTTTTGAGCGCCAGAAGGGACTGAAACCGTCAAACTCGGTTCACTTTCGATCCTTGACGCTTTCCATCACCACAAAGGTCGATGTGTGTGACACATGGGGCAGGGCGGAGATTTTTTCTCCCAGCACCTTGCGATAGTTCGACATGTCGCGGGTGCGGATTTTCAGCAGATAGTCGAAATTTGACGCGATCATGTGGCATTGCTCGATTTCGCGGATATGGCGCACCGCCTCGTTGAAAGCATTGAGCGCATCCGAGCGGGTGTCACTCAAAGACACCTGCACAAAGGCAATATGCCCTTCCCCCAGCTTTTCCGGATCAAGCACTGCACCGTAGCCGCGAATATAGCCCTTCTCCTCCAGCTTGCGCATTCTGAGCTGGCAAGGGGTCTTTGACAGGCCGACCCTTTTGGCCAGATCGGTCACCGTAATGCGTCCGTCATCGGCCAGAACGTCGAGAATTTTTCGATCCAGATTATCCAAATTGTCCATAATTGTCACAATTTATAGTCGATAAAAGAAGTTTGGGTCATAAAATAAAAGAATATGGCTAAATTTGCAAATTATTCAGTCAGTTCGCCTAGGCATTTTCCGCTATTCTAAGGCTATCTTCCAAGCAATCACATCGCCTCGCGGGACCGACATCCTTCGCCTGAAACCAGAGCGAAACCAAAGTAAAATCAAGATCGATCCGCCGAGCATAGCCGTCCAAGGAGGTCCAGATGGATCAACAAACTAGCGAGCGGGCACAGGATCTGAGCGACCGCATGACCAGCCTTCGCACCATCATTCGCGACCATTATCTGGCCGATGAGGTCGAAAATGTTCGTCGCCTGATGCAGGAAGCCGATCTTGACGAATATCTCTGCGCGCGTGCCAGCAAGCGCGCCGCCGATCTGGTGCGGACCATCCGTTCCAGCACCTCGCCCACCATGATGGAGAGTTTTCTGGCTCAGTATGGCCTGTCGACCAAAGAAGGCATTGCCCTGATGTGTCTGGCCGAAGCCCTGCTGCGTGTGCCGGACCCGGACACCATCGACGCGCTGATTTCCGACAAGATCGCACCGAGCGAATGGGGTGTTCATCTGGGCAAATCCGCCTCGCCACTGGTCAATGCCTCCACCTGGGGCCTGATGCTGACTGGCAAACTGCTGAAAACCGATGATGAAAAAGGGTTGGCCACCACCCTCCATTCCATGGTCAAGCGCATGGGAGAGCCTGTGGTTCGTACCGCCGTGGCGCAGGCCATGAAGGAACTGGGGCGCCAATTTGTGCTTGGTACCACCATTGAAAAGGCCACCAACCGCGCCCAGGACATGCAGAAAAAAGGCTATGTCTACTCCTACGACATGCTGGGTGAGTCTGCGCGCACCGAGCAGGACGCGATGCGCTATCACATTGCCTATTCCGACGCGATCACCGCCTTGGCCAAACACTGCAAGTCCGACAACACGATGAAAAATCCGGGCATTTCGGTCAAATTGTCGGCGCTCCATTCCCGCTATGAGATGGGCAAGAAGGACAGGGTCCTCAAAGAACTCACCTCACGCACCCTGTCGCTGGCTTTGCTCGCCAAATCCGCCAATATGGGCTTCAACATCGATGCCGAGGAAATGGACCGTCTCGATCTATCCCTTGATGTGATTGAAAAGGTCTTTTCCGATCCGGCGCTGGCTGGCTGGGATGGCTTCGGCGTCGTGGTCCAGAGCTATGGCCATCGCGCATCCTTTGTCATTGACTGGCTCTATGCCCTGACCCACAAGCTCGGCCGCAAGATCACCGTACGTCTCGTCAAGGGCGCCTATTGGGATGCCGAGATCAAGCGCGCCCAGGTGATGGGCCTTGACAATTTCCCGGTCTTCACCCGCAAGGTCAATTCCGATGTGTCTTACTTGTCCAATGCCCGCCGTCTTCTGGACATGACCGATCGGATTTATCCGCAATTTGCATCCCACAACGCCCATTCGGTCGCCGCCATCCTTGAAATCGCTCAGACCATGGGCATCGCCAAGGATCAGTTCGAATTCCAGCGCCTCCACGGTATGGGGGAGAGCCTGTTTGAAACGCTGATGAAGACCGAATATGTCAATTGCCGCATCTATGCGCCGGTGGGTGCGCATGAAGATCTGCTGGCTTATCTGGTCCGTCGCTTGCTGGAAAATGGTGCCAACTCCTCCTTCGTCAACCAGATTGTCGATGAAAGCATCGCACCGGAAGACATCGCCAAGGATCCATTTGCCCAAGTCAAAAGCCTCGGCGACGCGATTGCCAATCCTTACATCACCAAGCCAAGAGATATTTTTGGTGCAAAGCGCCTCAATTCCAAAGGCTGGGACCATACCGACCCGGTCACCATGGCCAGACTGGATGAGGAGAGAAGCCGCTTCAAAACCCATCAATGGACCGCAAAGCCGATGATTGATGGTTATGAAACCGCTTCCGAAATGAATCCGGTCTTCAACCCCGCTGACCCGTCAGACCAGATTGGCTTGGTTGCAGAAGCCTCTTCCGAAGAGGTGGAAATTGCCCTTAACGCAAGCGTCAAGGGTTTTGAAGTGTGGTCGCAAGTTCCAACCGCCGCGCGGGCCGCAATTTTACGCAAGGTCGGTGACCTTTATGAAGCCCATGCACCGGAATTCTTTGCGCTTGCCAGCCGTGAAGCCGGTAAAACCATGCTTGATGCCATTGGCGAAGTGCGTGAGGCAGTCGACTTTGCTCGCTTCTATGCCAATGAGGCAGAGCGCTTGGAAGCCAAGGCCAAAAAGCAGGCCCGCGGGACCATCGCCTGTATTTCGCCGTGGAACTTCCCCCTTGCCATTTTCACCGGGCAAATTCTTGCAGCTCTGGCCGCAGGCAATGCGGTTTTGGCAAAACCCGCAGGCCCAACCCCGTTGATCGCGGCCCGCGCTGTCGAACTGATGCATGAAGCAGGCATCCCGAAAGCCGCAATGCAATTGTTGCCCGGCAGTGGCCGCACCGTCGGCACGCCCATCACCAGCGATCCGCGCATTGCCGGGGTTTGCTTCACCGGCTCGACCGGTGTCGCCCAGACCATCAACCGCGCCATGGCAGAAAATGTCTCGCCTGACGCGCCCGTCATTGCCGAAACCGGTGGTCTCAATGCAATGATCGTCGATTCCACCGCTCTGCCGGAACAGGCCGTGCGCGATATCCTCGCATCAAGCTTCCAGTCGGCAGGTCAGCGCTGCTCGGCCCTGCGCATGCTCTATGTGCAGGAGGACATCTATGAGCGGGTGATTGAAATGCTAAAAGGCGCGATGACTGAGCTGGCCTTGGGCAATCCATGGGACTGGGCAACCGATATCGGTCCGGTGATCGATCAAGCCGCCAAAAGCAAAATCGACGCCCATTGCGAGGCAATGCGTGCCGCTGGCAAGGTGATCAAACAGCTGGACGTGCCTGATCAAGGCATTTTCTGCGCCCCGACCCTTATCCAGCTTTCCGGTATCGAAGAGCTGGAAGAGGAAATCTTTGGTCCTGTCCTGCATGTGGCCCCATTTGCGGCACGCGATGTCCGCAAGGTGGTCGAGACCATCAATGCCAAGGGCTTTGGCCTGACTTTCGGTCTCCATACCCGAATGGACAATCGTGTTCAGGAAATTGTCGATCGGATCAAGGTCGGCAACATCTATGTCAACCGCAACCAGATCGGTGCGATTGTCGGATCCCAGCCATTCGGTGGCGAAGGCCTGTCCGGCACCGGGCCAAAAGCGGGCGGTCCGCACTATGTCAATCGCTTCTATCAGGGGGCAGCTTCGGCCAACAGCGCCATGAGTGGAGAGCAGGTGTCCACCGTAGAGCTGCAATATGCGATTCACCAGCTGCAAGCTGAACATGCTCTGCGCGATCATTGGGCTGCCAATGCCTTCCGCTATGCAGCACTCAAAGGGGTATGCGACCTGCCGGTCGAGTTTGACGCCGGGATGGGAGAAGCGCTTGAACCACAGGAAATGCCCGGACCAACCGGGGAATCCAACCGCCTGACCTTTGCGCCGCGTGGCGTTGCATTGGTTGCCGGGGGGGATGATAGCGAAACCTTGAAAATGGCGGTGGCAGCTCTGGTCGGAGGATGTGCGGTCATATTCGTGGCTCCGGGTGCCAAGGCATTGGCCGAACAGCTCGCATCGTCTGGTGCGCCGATTGTAGGCTTTGATGGTCATATCGATATCGAAACGATTTCTCACCTAGATGCCATCGACGCGGTTGCCTGTTGCTTTGAGGCTGACATCAAACGGGCGTTGCGTGTTGAAATCGCCAAGCGTGATGGCGTCTTGATGCCGCTGATTGTTGAAGCGGATCCGGCCCGTTTCATTCTTGAGCGCCATCTCTGCGTCGACACCACCGCCTCCGGCGGCAATGCCCAATTGCTTGCTGCTGCGGAAGGGCGGGAAAAATAATCTAATAAAAACAGCGTTATGATCAAGGGCAAGAAAAACTTGGAAAAGTTTTTCTTGCCCTTTGTTGTTTCTCTGGCATTGTAAAGAGGTTTCAAGCCGGAGCAAGGCTTACCAACGAGATCAGTGAGGGTTGAGAATGGACATGCATCGCAAGCTTCCTCCCTTCAGTGCCGTCAAGGCCTTTGAAGCCGCGGCCCGTCACGGCTCCTTTGCGCGTGCGGCACAGGAACTGAACGTGACCTCGACCGCCATCAGTCAGCATGTCAAAGGCCTTGAGACGTGGCTCGGTGAGTCTCTGTTTATCCGGCGTGCCAACAAGGTCGCCTTGACCGAAGCCGGAGATCATTATCTACCCGAGGTGACCCGCCTTCTCGATCAGCTCGCCACCTTGCTGCCGCCGAAACAAACCGATACCTCTCTCATTTCCCTGTCTATCGCTCTGCCCCCCGCCTTGCTCGAAGGCTGGCTGTTGCCAAACTTGCAGGACTTCTATCAGGCCAATCCGCAGGTCGAAATCATCCCGCGACAGGAATCCAAACGCGCTGGCATTCAGACGATGGAAGCGCTCGACTTCCTGATTACCGACCGCGCGATGGATCGCCCGGATCTTCTATGTGAGCCTCTCTTTGAGGATGCAATCCTGCCGGTTTGTTCGCAACAATATCGCGACCTGCTAGGCCTACAGGACCCGTATAATTGGAGACCGGTGACCTTGTTGCATGATGTCCATTGCGAGAACGACTGGCCGCATTGGGCGGAAGAACGGGCGAGCTTGTCTCTGGACTGGCAATCGGGTCTCAAATATCCCAATCAATGGCTGGCGCTCGAAGCCGCCAAGCAGGGCAGGGGTGTGTTCATGGCGCACCGGCAATTGGCCCGCCTTGCCTTGGCAGACGGCAGCCTCGTTGCGCTCGATGTGACGCCACTTCCCACTGGCCGCACCATGCAATTGGTTCGTCAGCGCGGCCATATCAGTCCCGCTGCCATCCAGTTCCGCTCCTGGATCATCACAACCCTTGGCAGAGCCTGACTGGACCGACTTTCCTTTTACGTAAATCATAGATGACGTATAGGCAAAAAAAAGGAGACCTGTTGGAGGTCTCCTTCGAGGCGTGATCCATGGGTGTTGTGCCAGCAGAGGAACGTCGAGGGGAGGAGAGAGACGCACTGGCGAACCCGAACCACAAGGTTAAGTACACTTTAGTTGCAGGCAAAGTGCCTCTCTTTGACAGAAATCATGGGGAAGGCTCAAAAACGGCCCTCAAAGTGCGACGAAACGGCGCACTTTTGCCTCTCATCCGGGATTTTTGCTGAATCATGTATCCAGATGTGAAAAAGCCTCTGCCGCTTACGAGAGCGGCAACGGCTGTGTCTTCAGGCTGTGGATGATATCAGACGCTCTTGTCGAGGCCCTCACTTGAGGCGCCCTCGCCGCCTTCTTGATCCGCGGCAGGGGACGGGAATTTCGGACCACCCTTTGCCACGCCGACCATGGCCGGTCGCAGAACACGGGTGCCGATTACGTAACCGGCCTGAACCACCTGAACGACCGAATTGTTCGGGACATCCGGGTTCGGCACTTCAAACATCGCCTGATGATAATTCGGATCGAACTTTTCCCCTTCCGGGTTCAGTTTCTTGACGCCATGTTTTTCCAGCGTCTTGAGCATTTCCCGTTCGGTCATCGCCGTGCCGTCGAGCAGAGCTTTGAGGGCCCCATCGGCAGAAACCCGGTCTTCCTCGGAAATGGCTTCCTGCCCGCGGCGCAGATTGTCTGCCACTGCCAGCATATCGCGCGCAAAGCTGGTAACGGAGAATTGCTTGGCATCGCGCACTTCTTTTTCCGTGCGGCGGCGCAGATTCTCCATTTCAGCGACTGTACGCAGAAGCTGATCCTTCATCTCGGAATGTTCTTTTTCCAACTCTGCAATCCGCAACTCCGCTGCTTCAAGCGGATTGAGATAGGGCTGGTCAGCTGCATTCTCTTCAACCGGAGCCTCGGCAAGCGGATCCTCGACAGCTTCAGAATGTTGCTTTTCTTCAGACATTAATTGGCCTCACTTTTGGAACACTGGCGCTGCCGGGTGACGATGATCACCGAACGCGCACAAAACATCCTCAGGTCTTTGGGTTTGCACCCGATATCAGGCTTTTCAGCAGAAAATCAAGTAGGGCAGGGCAAAGAGATGGAAAAGGCCTGCATATTTCAAAGCGATTCACATTTCAGCGCCCAACTTGGGTGGAAATGAAGCCAATAGGCAGATAAGCCAAAGGGGAGTTCAGATCAGGGCTTCTCGGACAGCATGCTGGTCAGAACACGCGCTGTATAGTCTACCATCGGCACGATGCGGGCATAATTGAGCCGCGTTGGGCCAATCACCCCCAAAATGCCGACAATATTCTGCTCGCTATCCCGATAGGGTGACACGATGACCGACGAACCGGATAGGGAGAAGAGCTTATTCTCCGATCCGATATAGATTCGCACCCCGTCACCCTGATCGGCCAGTTGCAACAGCTGAACCAGATCCTTCTTGGTCTCCAGATCATCGAACAGATGCCGGATTCGTTCCAGATCCTCACGCGCTGTGACATTTTCCAAAAGGTTGGACCGCCCGCGGACAATCAGGCTCTGCGGCTGGTCCGTATTGGCCCCGGCCCATGTGGCCAACCCTGCTTCCACCAGCTTGGCGGTCAATTCATCCAGCTCTGCCTGCAAGGCATGGCGATGGGCTTCGATCTCCGTTTGCGCCGCGGTCAGCGTTTTGCCGCGAATATGGGCATTGAGGAAATTGCTCGCTTCCGTCAGCGCCGATGCAGGCAGGCCCGAAGGCAAATCAATCAAGCGGTTTTCAACCCGGTCTTCCTCATCCACCAGCACCACAAGCGCTTTGGTTGTTTCCAGTCGGACAAATTCAACATGCTTGAGCCTTTTGTCCTGCTTGGAGGTCAAGACAAGCCCCGCGCCCGACGACAGGCCCGAGAGCATTTTGCTGGCTTTGGTCAGAAGATTGTCGACCCCTGCCTCATGGGCTGGCGAAGCGGTCATCTGGCTTTCAATGCTGCGGCGCTCGTCATTCGACAGATCGCCAAATTCCAGCATCGCATCGACAAAGAAGCGCAACCCCATTTCCGTCGGCAAGCGCCCGGCGCTCGTATGGGGCGCATAGATCAGACCCAAATGCTCCAGATCCGACATCACATTGCGCACCGAGGCCGGTGAAAGGGAAATCGGCAAGGCGCGTGAAATGCTGCGCGAGCCGACCGGGTCGCCCGTCTCCAGATAGGATTCGACAATGGTTCGGAAAATGTCCTTCAACCGGTCATCCATCCCGGTATAGGGTGGAAAGCTATTGATGCGATCGATCATTTGACACTCTCTGTCGATAACAGGCTCCGTGGCTTCGGAGCATCGTTTCATATTCTTATGCCTCAAAAACACGAAATGCTGCAAGCACCCCTTGTCTCAAGGCTCCTGCACTTTTAGAAAGCTCTTCAGACATGTGCAATGCACAAGATATAGATCTGATCGGACAGGAAACAACAATCAACCAGATCACGAACCCTCGCGCCTGAGCGGGAGCGGACAGATCCGGCGTTCCGATCAATCAACCCATCAAGCAGGAGACTTCAATGCGCCCGTCCAAACGTACCCCAGACCAGAAGCGCGAGGTGACGATCACGCGCAATGTCTCCAAACATGCGGAAGGCTCCTGCCTGATCAAGTTTGGCGATACCCATGTGCTCTGCACCGCCAGCCTCGAAGAACGCATCCCGCCCTGGCTGCGTGGTCAGAATCGCGGCTGGGTAACAGCCGAATATGGCATGCTGCCCCGCGCCACTGGTGACCGCATGCGTCGCGAAGCCCAAGCGGGCAAGCAGTCTGGCCGGACACAGGAAATCCAGCGCCTGATCGGTCGGTCCTTGCGCGCCATTGTCGATCTTGAAGCTCTCGGCGAACGCCAGATCACCGTTGACTGCGATGTCATTCAAGCCGATGGCGGCACCCGCACCGCCTCGATCACGGGCGCATGGGTTGCCTTGCGTGATTGCATCGAGTGGATGCGCAGCCGCAACATGGTCGCCAAGGACGCCACCATTCTGAAAGATCAGGTCGCAGCCATTTCCTGCGGCATCTATCATGGCACCCCGGTGCTTGATCTAGATTATCTCGAAGATTCAGACGCCGAAACCGACGCAAACTTTGTCATGACCGGCAAGGGTGGCATCGTGGAAATTCAGGGCACTGCCGAAGGCGAGCCATTCTCCGAAGAGGAATTGATGGCCCTGATGGGTCTGGCCAAAAAAGGCATCAGCGAACTGCTGACCCTTCAGACAGCCGACGAAGCCTGAGCGTATCGTAAGCGCGCGCAAAAGAGAGAGCATCCAATGAGCAATCAGCTGAGCATTGACACGCCGCTCGTGGTGGCGAGCCACAATAAGGGCAAGATCCGCGAAATTCGGGAATTGCTGGCCCATTATGGCCTCAGCATCAAGACCGCGACCGAACTGGACCTTGAAGAGCCCGAAGAAACCGGGACCACTTTCGAGGCCAATGCGGAACTGAAGGCTTTGGCGGCTGCCAAGGCAACGGGATTGCCAGCTTTGGCTGATGATTCCGGCTTTGCCGTGGATGCACTGGATGGCGATCCGGGTATCTATTCTGCCCGTTGGGCTGGCCCTAACAAGGATTTTGCTTTGGCCATGCGCAACGTCGAGGAAAAGCTGCAAGCCAAGGGTGTGACGGAACCCAAAGACCGGACGGGCCTCTTCATTGCGGTCCTGTGTCTGGCTTGGCCCGATGGCGAAACCCGGTTTTTCCGCGGCGAAGTGAAAGGGCAGGTCATCTGGCCACCGCGCGGCGAGAAGGGCTTTGGCTATGATCCGATGTTCATCCCCGAAGGCCACGACATCACTTTTGGTGAAATGACCTCGGACCAGAAACATGGCTGGAAGCCCGGTGGTGAGCGCGGCCTGTCCCATCGCTCCCGCGCCTTCAAGCTGTTTGCCGATGCCTGCCTTGAGCCATTTCTCAAATAGGCACTGAATCCAGGCCCCGGCCGTTGCCGTAAGGCTGGCCGGGGTTTTTTGCTTGCCTCTATGGGGTGATGATCTGTCAGGAGCGACGATGACTGAGAGTACTGCCATCTTAGAGAATGGCACAGGCCCGGATACACCCGGCTTCGGGCTCTATCTTCATTGGCCCTTCTGTATGGCCAAATGCCCCTATTGCGATTTTAACAGCCATGTGCGTCACCAGCCGGTTGATCAAAACCGTTTCGCTGATGCAATGATTGCTGAAATGCGCCATTATGCCGACCGTCAGCGGGCATCAGGCAAGCGCCAGCCACTGACCTCGATCTTCTTTGGCGGAGGCACCCCGTCACTGATGAAACCGCAAACCGTTGCAGCCCTGCTTGATGCAGCCGCCGGTTTCTGGACCATGACAGACGATATCGAAGTGACCCTTGAGGCCAATCCGACCTCGGTTGAGGCGGATCATTTCAAGGGCTATGCTAAGGCCGGCGTCAACCGTGTCTCACTTGGGGTACAGTCGCTCTATGATGATCAACTGCGTTTTCTGGGTCGCCTGCACAGCGCAGACGAAGCCAAAGCCGCGATCAAGCTGGCGCAAGCCCACTTCCCGCGTATGTCCTTTGACCTCATCTATGCCCGGCCACACCAGACCCCCGATCTCTGGGCCAAGGAGTTGCGCGAAGCCATCGCCCTGTCGGCGGATCACCTCTCGCTCTATCAGCTGACCATCGAGCAGGATACCCCCTTCTTCAAGCTCTACCGCAATGGCAAGTTCGAGCTGCCGGACGAAGACACCTCGGTGGCTTTGTATGAAATGACCCATGAAGAGCTGGAACGTCACGGCATACCAGCTTATGAAATTTCCAACCACGCTCGCCCGGGCAGCGAATCCCGCCACAATCTGACCTATTGGCGCTATGGCGATTATGTTGGCGTGGGGGCAGGGGCGCATGGGCGGTTGAGCCTGTCCAATGGCCGCATCGCCACTGCCAATGAACGCCATCCAGAGAGTTGGCTGAAACGGGTCGAGGCCGAAAGCACCGGAGCGTTGAGCGAAGAAGTCCTCGATCTCGAAGCCCAGAGCGACGAATTCCTGATCATGGGCCTGCGCGTCAAGGAAGGCATCGATACCGCCCGTTATGAACGCCTTGCCGGAAAACCGCTCGATCGCAAAAAGATCGCCATGTTGGTGGAAGGTGGCTTTCTTGAGCAAACTGGCCCATCCCGCATTCGTGCCACCCGCCAAGGCTTCCTGATGCTTAATAGCTTGGTGGCTGAATTGGCCTGCTGACGAGGCTTGGGCCTTGGTGCGATTTGCTGTAGATCGCCTTCAAGACATCAAAAAGCGACCGCGTTGGTTTGACCAAAAGTTTCTGATCAACACGCTTCTGAAATTTCGAAAGAAAAAGCCTGCTTTTCAGCAGGCTTTTTTGTGCCCAGCCACCTCGCTCCCCGGTCCGAGGTCTCTATCAATGACAACAGGGAGCAATCCCGGAGCTTTCTTGTCACCGTAATCGGCGGCATTTTCGTTAGCTTCTGTTCGCTCGGGGGTGGATTTCGCCTTTTGCGACAGTGATCAGGATAGAAATGACTTTGCGATATCAGGAGAAAGACTTACCCTCTTGCGCAAGTCTGTTGCTCTTGCCTCGATTGAGAGGGTCGGTTTGATTTTTACTTCGAACCGTTTGAACAGCCGACATTTTATCAAATTATACCATGTTGCCCTGTGTAATATTGGAGAGAAAAATGGCTAAAGTAATTGATATAAAGGCCGGACTGGCTGCATTTGCCCTCAGTCTCGTCGCACTCCATCTTCCCTTGGACCGCGCCGAAGCCCGCTATCAGGGAACGGATACGGTCTGCGTGACCGGTGTCTCTCCCGGTGATGTTCTCAATGTAAGGACCCAACCGACCAATCGCAGTGAGCGGATTGGTTTTTTTGAAGCCCATGATTGCCACATGAACGTGGAAGCAGTCGAAGGCAACTGGACCTATGTGCGCGGCTCCTCGCGCGGGCGCAATCTGCAAGGGTGGGTCAATAACCAGTATTTGCGGCCTGCAGCCGCGTCCCAACAGCCTCGTCGACCCGTACAGGGCAACAGAGGCCCGTTTCCTCTGGAAGCCGCGACCGGCGGTGGCATTGTGCGAAGCGGGCCAGGCACGCAATATCGCCGCGTGACATCCTTGCCTGAATTCACCCCCATCATGGTGACCGGTTCGACCGGGGTGATGTTCAACGGTTATCCCTGGTTTACCATTCAATATCGTGGCAATCGGAGCGGTTACATGTGGGGGGGGATCATCTGTTCCACCCGTACACCTTTCCAAGGCACCTTTGACACCTGCGCCAATTACCGTGCCAGCCTGCAACCTCAGGCAAAACCAAGAAGGCAGACGCCGCAAGTGCGCCGGAATACGGTCAATTATTCCTGCAATGAAGGCATTCCACTCCGTGTGACCTTCTTTGAAGACAATAGAGAATCCTATGCACTCTATAGCCATGACAGTGGGCCGAAAATTCGGGTCACGCAGGTGCGCTCCGGTTCGGGGATTCGCTATACCGACGGCTTTCACGAATTGAGTGGCAAAGGCCGCGAAATTTCGCTGATCGAAGGTGGCCAATTGATCGACCGCTGCTTCTCCAATTAACAGCGCTAAAAATGCCAACAAAAAAGGGAGCCATTCGGCTCCCTTTTCTTATCCTGATTGCCCTTTTGAGGCTACTTAGGCAAACCGGCTGCCGACATTGGGGCATTGTCGATGATCTTGGCACCGGACCGGCCGGTAATTTCCATGATCGCCAGACTGCGCTGTGAGGTCCCGTCGCGACGGAAGCGGAAGAAGCCGTCGCCAAAGCCGATGAACCCTTGCGGATCAGTGAGGGTTTCGGCCGCAAACTTCCTCTCGCCGGCCTGCGCGACCAGAGCGGCGGCAAGGATCACGCTGTCATAGGCAAGCGAGGCAACCCGTGGTGGCTGTTGGCCGAACTTGGTGGCGTAGCGCGAGGCAAAACTCTCAAAGCCGATAGTCCGGCCATCCAGATTGCGCAAGGTGCGCGGCGGTGCCGGATACCAGCCGCCCTTGAGCATCGGTTCGGATGCAATTTGCGGTGCGTCCCACTGGCTTGAACCAAGGAAGGTCACGTCGCGATCGCGGACCCCTTGACCGGCCAGCAGCTGCACCGCATTGACAACGGCGCTGCCCTCGGGAATGAACAGGCTGTCGATCTGGCTTTTCACGCCGGCAATTTCTTCGGCTGCCTTTTGCAGGCTGAAGGGATCGGGCTTGGTCCCGGCCTTATATTTTTCGATGGTGACAACGCGCACGCCGAAACGCGCCGCATATTGCCGAAGCGCCGCTTCGACCACATTGCCATAAGGTGTGCTTGGCAGCATCGCCGCCACACTGCGTTTACCCTGCATGGCTGCATAGGACATGATCCGCTCAACGTCGTTTTCAGGCGAGAAGTTGATCAGGTAAACGCCTTGGGCTGCTGCACCTGTGTCGGTGCTAAAAGCAATCATCGGCACGCCTGCAGGCTTGAGAACCAGCCCGGCCTGTTTCACCGCGCTCGAGCGCAGCGGCCCAATGACCAATTGCGCCCCTTCTGCCAGAGCCCGGCCAGCCTGTTCGGTGGCTGCGTTCGCTCCGGTGCCAACATCCTTAACGATGATCTGCAGATCGGCGGTGCTGTAATCTTCAAGCGCCATGGCGGCCGCATTGCGAAGGGCCAGCCCGGTTTGACCGAAGGCACCGCCAGCCGATTGCGGTGTCAGTAGAGCGACACGCACAGAGCCTGTGCCAAGCACTTCGCCTGTCGGTTGGGCAACGGTCACGGGACCATCAAAATTATTCTGGTTGCCAAAGCCCGGACCGGAAAGACTCACCGGTTGACAAGCAGCCAGCGCTGCACCCAACCCGAAAATCATGCCTCGGGGTATCAACCGGCGCAGTTTGCCTTGCTTTGCTTGAGGGGTGGGGTGAGAATGTCGATTAAAACGCATCAATACTGGCCTCCAGACTCAGACCGCTAGCCGTCAACAGGACCCCGTATCGGCACCAAATTATGCTGATGCGGTGATCATCTGTGCGTTTGATTTGTCAGAAATAACCTGCCAAAACAAGTATGTTGGATTTTCAATGGATATTTGGCCACTGATTCGGCCAAACTGTGGCCAATTTGTCGCGAATTCACGAAAAAATGACGCCACGCTGAGACCTTTCAGCCCATCCCACGCCAGATTGACAGAATCAGCCAACCAAACTGATGAAAAGCATGACCGGGAACAAAGACAGCGACATCCACGCCCTTGGATCACCCGACGACGAAGCCCTCCTCGCGCAGGATTTTGTGCCAGAAGTTGACGCAGAAGATGCCGAAGCGACAGAGGGTGATGTTGCGCCCGATGGGGTGGGCCATTCCTATTTCGTTGCCGGAACGAAACTGCGCGCCAATGCGATTTCAGCGGGCCTTTATATTGTCTCCACCCCGATCGGCAATCTCAGGGATATTACCATCCGGGCACTTGAAACTCTGGCCGCCGCAGACATGGTCGCCTGTGAGGATACCCGTGTCTCACGCAAGCTGCTGACCCATTATGGTATCCGTAGCCGCCTGATCACGTATCATGAGCATAATGCTGATCGTCAGCGCCCCTATATTCTCAATGCCCTGGCCGAGGGTAAGGTCGTTTGTCTGATTTCAGATGCAGGCACGCCACTGCTGTCCGATCCCGGCTACAAGCTGGTGGGTGACGTGATCGAGGCGGGGCATGCCGTCATCCCGATTCCCGGTGCCTCCGCCATGCTGGCGGCGTTGGTGGCAGCAGGTTTGCCCACCGATCAAGTGCATTTTGCCGGCTTCCTACCGCAAAAGGCCGGTGCGCGCGACCGCAAGCTGGCGGATTTGGCCGAGGCCACAGGCACCTTGGTCTTTTATGAAAGTCCGCGCCGTCTGGCCCCGGTGCTTGCTGCCATGGCAACCCATTTGGGTGGTGACCGTCACGCCGTGGTGGCGCGCGAGCTGACCAAGAAATTCGAAGAATTCAAACGCGGTACCCTGCAAGAGCTGGCGGCCTGTTATGCCGAGATCGATGCACCGCGCGGTGAAGCCGTGGTGCTGATTGGCCCCAAAACCGATCAGGATCTGTCAGAACCGGATGTCGAGGCCTTGATTCTTGAGGGTCTCAAGGCGGGGCTTCATGTCAAACAATTGTCCGCCGATATTGCCCTTAAAGTCGGGGCCAAGAAGAACGATATCTACAAACTGGCCCAAACCATCAAGGACCAATTGTCAGACGGGGTATAGGAAGAATGGCCGGGCAGGCGCGGGAGCGGCACAAAAAGGAAAGCTATGATCGGGGCCTGCGCGCCGAACGCTGGGCCGGTCTGATCATGCGGGCCAAGGGCTATCAGATCCTTGCCAACCGTTATAAGGCCCAAGGCGGCGAGATCGATCTCGTTTGTCGCCAAGGCGATCTGCTGGTCTTTCTCGAAGTCAAATATCGCGCCAACCTTGACGATGCCCTCTGGTCGATCACCCCGCGCAACCAGCAGCGCATTGTTGCCGCCGCCTCCCATTATATTGCCAATCAACCCGATGACAGCATCATGACCTACCGTTTTGATGTCATGGCCTTTGCCAAGGGCGCCAGCGCCAAGCCCGACTGGCAGCATCTGGAAGCCGCCTTTGATGCCTTTTGACCCCGCCCGGCCCGAGGTTCTCTCTCTGACCTTGAAATTGCGCACCAAAGCCGACATATAGTTCCTGTCCGGGCATTCCCAACCCGTCCCTCATTCAGCCCGCCCTTTATCCAGCCGGAGCCCAATCATGGCACAATCCCGCCCCCTCAAAGTCGCCGTTCAGATGGATCACATCGAAAGCATCAATATTGCAGGGGATTCAACCTTTGCCCTGATGCTCGAAGCGAAAAAGCGCGGCCATCAGCTGTTCCACTACACCGTCGACACCATGGCCATGGAAGATGGCGAGGTCTATGCATGGGTTGATCCGGTGGATGTGCGTGATGAGCCGGGCAATCACTACACGTTGGGTGATGCGGTGCGGACCAATCTTGCCGAGTTCGACGTCATTCACATGCGTCAGGACCCGCCATTTGACATGGGCTATATTTCCGCCACCCATATGCTGGAGCGCATTCACCCCAAGACCCTGGTGGTCAATGATCCGGCCCATGTCCGCAACGCTCCGGAAAAGATCTTTGTCACCGAATTTCCCGATCTGATGCCACCAACCCTGATCACCCGGTCTGAAAAAGAACTGCGGGCCTTCAAGGAAAAATATGGCGATATCGTCATGAAGCCGCTTTATGGCAATGGTGGTGCGGCGGTGTTTCGGTTACGAAAGGATGACCAGAATTTCGGGTCTCTGATGGGCTTGTTCGGCGAAATCTTCGTTGAGCCATGGGTGGCCCAGCAATATCTGGCGGATGTCAAGGCAGGCGACAAGCGCATCATTCTGGTGGACGGCGAGCCGGTGGGGGCAATCAACCGCATTCCGGCCGAGGACGATCTGCGCTCCAACATGGTGCAGGGCGGACAGGCTCAGCAGACCGTGCTGACCGAGCGCGAGAAGGAAATCTGCGCCCGCATTGGCCCGGCACTGAAAGAACGCGGTTTCATCTTTGTGGGCATCGACGTGATCGGCGACTATCTGACCGAAATCAACGTCACTTCACCAACGGGCATCCGTGTCATTCAGCGCCTTGATGGCATCGATATCGCTGCCCTCATCTGGGACAATATCGAGGCCAAGCGCGCTGAAACCGAATAGGGTGACTTTCCTCAAGGCAAAGAACCGGATAAGTTGGTCTTATTCGTTCAGAGGGCCGTAACGACATTCGAGCGCAGATTTTCGACCGGGGAAGGACCCTGCTTTGGACCAGAAAGCAGGGTCATGCCTTTTTGGGGGAACAGTTTAGCGCTCGACCTGTGACATGTGAGGATAGAATGTCCCATAGTGCAAAGGCGTTGACCATAGGGGTCGGGGCGGTTTCATTGGCGCTGGCCCTCGGGCTTTTCAGCGCAAAAGCTGAAGAATTGCCAACTCTCCCCACCGACAAGGCCACCTTGGAAGGCTTGGGTGCGGCGCTGTTCTTCGATGAAAATCTCTCAAACAACCGAACCATGTCCTGTTCCACCTGCCATGCGCCTGAAGCAGGATTTTCCGATCCGCGCAGCAACAGGTTAGATGGCCCTATGGGGCGCGCCACGTCCCTTGGTGACGATGGTCAATCCATCGGCGATCGCAATGCCCCAACGGCGTCCTACGCGGCGCTAACACCAAAATTCCACAAAAATAAAGACGGCCACTGGGTCGGTGGCCAGTTTCTGGATGGGCGTGAGCCGGATCTGGAAGGTCAGGCAGGCGGCCCTCCGCTCAATCCGCTGGAAATGGGCATGGAAAGCAAACAGGCCGTTGTCGAACGCCTGTTGGAGAATGATGAATATGTAAATGGTTTCAAGCTGCTCTATGGCGAGGATATTTTCGCTGACAGCGACAAGGCCTATCGTGCCATGACCGAGGCGATTGCCGCCTTTGAACGGACCGACTATTTCAGCCCGTTTGATTCGAAATATGACCGCTATTTGCGCGGCGAGGCAGAATTTACCCGTGACGAGGAGTTGGGCCGAACGCTGTTCTTCTCCCAGCAATTCACCAATTGCAATCTCTGCCACCAGCTCCACAAGCGTCCCGGTATCGAAAAGGAACTCTTCACCAATCACCAATATTTCAATATTGGCGTGCCGGAGAACAAAGCGCTGCGCGCCGCCAATGGTGTTGGTGTCGGCAATATCGACCATGGCCTGTCGAACAATGCCAAGGTCGACAAACGGGCCGAGGACGGCAAATACAAAACCACCACCCTGCGCAATGTGGCGGTGACCGGGCCTTACATGCATAACGGCGTTTTCGCGGATCTGGAAACCGTCGTCCGCTTCTATAACCACTATAATTCAAAATCGCCAGCTTCTCAGATCAATCCCGAAACCGGCCAACCGTGGGGCGACCCGGAAGTGGCAGAGACCATTGATTTCAAGAAATTGAAAGAAGGGCCGGCGCTTGAGGAAAATCGCATCAAGGCCCTCGTCGCCTTCCTCAAAACCCTGACTGACAAGCGCTACGAGCATCTGCTCGAGCAATAAGGCCGTTTCTCAATTCAACAAAAACCCGTCGTGCAGGCAGCACGTCGGGTTTTTTGCTTCATGGGCGAGCGGTTTAAAAGTCAAAGTCGATCTGGTTGGGGCTGTGGACCTGACTGGGATTGATCTTTTCATGCTCCAACAGCCAGATCTTGGTCTTCAACCCGCCGCCAAAACCCACCAGTGACCCATCTGCCCCGATCACCCGGTGACAGGGCACGATGATCGGGATCGGGTTGGCATTGTTTGCCATCCCCACGGCCTGCGCGCCACCCGGTTGCCCAACCGCGCGGGCAATGTCCCCATAGGAGCGCACTTGCCCAAACGGGATCGCCTCAAGCGCTTGCCAAACTGCCAGCTGAAAGGCCGAGCCTTCCAACTGATAATCAAGGCTGAAGTGGGTCAGATCTCCTTGGAAATACGCATCCACCTGCCGTCGCGCCTCTGCAAAGGCGTGACTGTCTTCCACCCAGCTCGGCTTGGGTGAATATGGCAGCCCCTCCTTTGCGAAATGCAATCCATGGAGCGTATCGCCGATCCCGTAAAAGGTCAGCGGTCCCAAAGGACTGTCATGGTGGCAATAGAGCATGACAGCATTATCGCTGGTCCCGCCCGTCGTTGCTTCCTCCATCTCTCTGTCTCCCTTCGGCTGGATCGCTTTTCACCTTTCCTGATACACCGATTTGAGCCTCTTGGCCAAGGGATCAGCTGCAAATTGTTCGATATTTGTTCTTGATCCCGACAAAAGCACCCTCTATCATTGCAATAAGTTGCATTTCTTCCCTCATCCATTTCAGGTTATGCGAGGCAGCCATGGTGGCCCATGTTCAGACGGTCTCTTTTCAGGGCATCGCGGCCCGGCCCGTGGATGTTCAGGTGCAGGTCGCCTCGGGTCTTCCCGCCTTCACCATTGTTGGTCTGCCGGACAAGGCGGTGGCTGAAAGCCGCGAGCGGGTCCGGGCGGCGCTGACCGCGTCGGGCCTGTCCTTGCCACCCAAACGCATCACCATCAATCTTGCTCCCGCTGATTTGCCCAAGGAGGGAAGCCATTTTGATCTGCCTATTGCGCTGGGCTTGATGGCGGCGATCGGGGCGATTCCCGCTGATTGCCTTGATACTTACACGGTGTTGGGGGAGCTGGCGCTCGATGGGCGGCTCGCTGCCGTGGTTGGCGTTCTGCCAGCGGCCATGGCCGCCAATGGCGAAGATCGCGGACTGATCTGCCCCAAACAGTGCGGCCCGGAAGCTGCCTGGGCCGATGCCGATATGGATATTCTTGCGCCCGACAGCCTCATTTCGCTTGCCAACCATTTCAAGGGCAGTCAGCTTTTGGCCCGCCCCCGCGCGGGCATTCGAGACAATGATATCTCGGCGATGGATCTCAGGGACATCAAAGGGCAGGAACTGGCCAAGCGGGCGCTCGAAGTCTCCGCTGCTGGCGGGCACAATATGCTTATGTCAATTACATAAGACCAAAAATAGTGCCACCTTTCTTTCCCGACTGCCCGGTATAGGCTTGTTCGCGTCGACCACCCCCGGCAGGGGGGGGGACACTTCAGCTTCAGCATATACCGATTATGGTCACAGATTTTTCTCCAAAAAATGTCGCTGGGGTCCTTGCGGTCACCTGACTGCATCCTGTTTTGGTTGCGGTTGTCTGCAATATCCACTGGAAATTTCATCGACATATCAGAGCCGGAATGACTCGTTTCTGCACTTTTCGAGTACCCATATTCCCCCTAGCCTCGACAGTCCCAAAAGCAGAAATTTAAAAGTAGTGTCAATGGCTTAGATATGTGAATAATGGGGGGCCTAACCGCAACGCCCTATGGGCAACAGGAAAGGCAACTGACCATGAGCAAGAGACACATTCCCTCCATCACCTTCGCTATCGACTTCTACAACATGCAAGGTCAGCGCATAGCGTCCAGCACCCTTGAAGCCTCTGACTATTGGGAAGCCTGTCTTCATGGTCATGCACTCCTGTTCGGTGGCTCAATCCCCCATGCTGAAGAGTTCGAGCTTACAGAGCAACGAATGGCCGCATAGGGCCTAGGGAGTCCATAGGGGCCGTACAGAGTCATATGGCCCGTGGGCTTGGCAGGAATGATCAAACGGGCTTCAGTGAGTCCCTGAGGGGCTTCTGGGGCCTGTTCTGTTTTTCAGGAGACCAGTGCAGTCGATCAAACAAAAAAGGTGGGATGAGAGACGAAGGAAAAAATGTGTCGCTGATCAAGGCCACTGTCCAGAATGGACATGTAGGCATGGACAGGCCCTAAGGGCCCCCTAGGGCTTGCCCTCCGAGACATGCTGCACATCTGACTGACACAAGGAAGGGGCCACAGGCAGCGCTCAGGAGGGCCACAGAAGACGTTCTCCTTTGCAAGAGACGAGAGGGAAGAAGTATAGGAATGCTCCCATAGGCCCTTGTCGGTCACCACAGTAGAGCCGCTGGGAAGCTGGGAGTGTCCCTTGGGTGCTGGGAACCTTGGTGGTCTGTAGGGCCAGCGGTGAACCCTGAGGACCGCCTGACAGGCGATACAGCTAACCAAGCAGGAGGAGCAATGCTGGTAGGAAGGTCTGGGGAACGCTGGGGTAACCTAGGGCTAACTCTAGGGTAACCTAAGGGAGGGATTACATCCCACCTCTGTATGGGGCCGGTTTAGAATGAGGCTGGGGTCTGAAGAGACCTTGGGTCTCATGGAATCTAAGGGTAACCTAGAGGGAACCATAGAGGGACACTAAGAGAGGTTATCTCACCCCTCTGTATGAGGTCGTTTTAAAATCTCCCGGATTTCTGCGGTTCTGGGCTGGCCGTGAAATCTCCTGCTTTGGATGAAGTCACGAACAGCGCCGCCATGCACACAGCGCCCCGGCGTGGCCGTTGCATGTGCAGTATGAGTACCTTTAGGCCCTCAAGCACCTTGAGGGTCATCTCATCCAGCGACATCTCACCAGTGACGACCTTCTCCTCACCCTTCACATACATGCCGTCCTTGCGGATCGCTGGGAGGACATCGCGGGTCACCCAGTCTTGGAAGGCTTTTGCTTCGGGCTTGTCGGAGCGCATCGTCAGTTTGTAGAGACCGGACTCTGAGATGATCTTCACCTTCATTTGACGAGTTCCGTTTCCTTTAGATTTCCCACTGATCACAGCAGTGGCAAATTCATCCTGTGCCAAAAGGCGGGTGGCATTCGATGTGTTCACCGATCCATCAGGCTTCACGTAGTAGCCCAGCGCCTTGCAAACATCGGCAGCGACGAACCAAGGGTCATTCGGCTTATCCGCGAAGGTGACCGTGCGGATCTCGTGGCGAACTGCATCATCACGGAAGTCCAGTTCATTTGGTTTGAAGATGAACGTGGAGACTTCCGGGGTGTAAATCGGATATATACCCTTCATCGTGCTTAGATGTAGCTCGGTACTTTCAATCCGAATGAAAGCAGTCTCGGTTTAGTCAGACAAGTACCACGAACAAATTGTGGTAGTCAGACAGTTTCCGTTGCTAATCAGTGGCTATTCTGAGACCAAACCCTCTCCATGGCGTCCCTCTTGCGCTTCAGGCTAGACCCACGGCCATAGTTGGCAGCGCTGGACTGGTCAGAGTGGCCCATGATCTCCCTTGCGAGACTTTCAGGGCAATCGGTGTCTCTGAGGGCGTCTTTGAAGCTGTGTCGGGCACTGTAGCAGGTCTTGCGCTTTTCTGTCTCCTCAACGCCTTCTAATGGAGCGCCTTCATTGGAATATAGAGCGATCCTGATGCGCTTATTCAGGGCGGCGGTGCAGCTATCACTGCCCCTTGGTTTGTCTCGGTACTGGGGGAACAGAGCGGCAGATGGATTGTCGGTCTTTAGCAATGCCAGATCAGCAGCCAAGTCGCCGGGTATAGGAATGTCTCGCTCACTGTGTCGATCATCCAATGTATTGGTTTCCTTACAACACGACGAGTACAAGGGACGTAGAAAAGACTTGTAGGTTTTCTATTTTTCGGTGTAGGAGGGTGTATAGCAACTATAACAGTGTCGTTGGGAAAATCATGAAAAAGTATCTGATTGCTGCGTCTCTGGCAGTCCTCGTGGCTGGCTGCGCCAAGAAACCGGAAACAATCGAGGCGGCTTATGTATCGCCTACAATCTATGACAATTGGGCTTGCAGCCAATTAACGGAAGAACATATGCGGCTTAATCATGCCTACACTCAAGCAGCCGCGCAGCAGAACCAAGCACGGAGCAATGACATCGCGGGAGTTATCCTGATTGGTTTGCCGGTTTCCTCTTTGTCTGGTGGGAATGTGGCTAGCCAAGTTGCGAACTTGAAGGGCCAACAGGAAGCGGTTCGAACAACAATGATACGGAAGAACTGCAACATTCCCGTTTATGAAGCGCCAAAGAAAACCAAGAAAAGCTGATTGCTGCCAAAAGGCCCCGGTGATTTCCGGGGTCTTCTGACAAGGTAGTGCCTGAAGCTTAGTGACAATGCACGATGCCGGTGCGGCGCTCCATGTGGCAACACTGACCGGGAGGAGAGCTTTTTCTGCAACCACCACCGTGATAAATAACGCTCTCTTGTCGGAAGGAATTGCCCGGCTGTTCAGATTGAGCGGGAGTGACGGGTGTAAGGGCAAGTGAGGCTACCGCCATCACAAATATCGTTTTCATAGTTCCTCCTGTATATTCTTGATAGAAACTAATGAATTAGCAACTCAGGGTTGCTTTGTGTCAACGTAGGCGGCAGAGAAATAGGTGGAATTTGGAAATTTATCCACTGAAACAGATACTTATATAATAGCATCTTACAATGCTTTCCGATCTGTAAACGGGGCGCTCAGTCGTCTTTCGGCAAATCGTAGGCAATCCTTGTCGGAACAGGCGCATGACGCCAATGCAGTTCCAGCCCCCCTGTCTCATAGTCAACCACGACTTTCTCAAAGGCATCGCGCATCGCTAAATTTGCCGTAGTCGGGTCTTCACTTAAGTGCGGTAATTTCTCTTCGAGAGCCGCAAGGGTGCGCTCTAGGGCCTTGCCTCCTGAAGCTTCCAAGCTATCTTGGATGTGCTGCCATTGGGTATCAGCGGTGGCTCTGAGGCTTTCCAATTCGGTCAAACGCTTCCTCAGAGCATCACTGGCGTTACCCCTTGCGATCTCAGACACGATTTCATCGATCATGTTGTCATAGCCCATCAAAGCACCGTAGGCGTTCTCTGCCTTTTCGTTGAGTGTTTCATCAGCAGATGGTACATCATGCACAAGGTTTCTGGTGGCGTGATGCAAAAGGGCATTTTCGATCAGTTCGAGCTTAACTTGCTTGTAGTCACAACCTGCCTTGGCCTTGGCGGCATTACAGACCAGATACGGTTGACCGCCGCGTCTCCCTTTGTTCACCCTTGACATGGTTCCACCGCATCTGGGGCACTTTGCAAGACCAGCAAGGACATTTGAGACTTTGCCGTCTTTGCTCCTCATCTTTACCACTCCCCCCGTACTGCGATCATGGATGCGCTTGAACTGGGCCATAGAGACAATCCGGGGATAGTATCCGGGTATCGGCTCTTGAGCGTCTCTGGTCCGTTTTCCAGCATTCTCGCGGTTTACATGAGGGACAAGTGTTCCGGTGACTGCGGGGTTCCTTAGTATCTTGGCGACATAGGAACGATGCCAATAGGCAGCTTTTCGATTTCCATCTCCGAAGGTGTCAACGCCTTCCCTGTTTAGCATTTCAGCAATAGCGTGTTGTCCCATTCCCTTGTCAGCTTCTCGGAAGATGCGCTTTACAATGGCGGCACGGTCCTCAATCACCGTAAATTCTTTGCGGTCTTTTGACAGGAGAAGCCATGCTGGGGCACGTGCAGTGAGCTTGGCGGTTCCATCGGTGGCAAGGCTGCGTTTCTTCATCCATGCCGCTCTAATCCTTCTTGATTTCGTGGCACTCTCTTCATTGGCCCTGATCATCGTAAAGATGCTCTCAAGGATGCGCATGGGGTTTGCCCGAACTTCCTCCTTGGAATAAACCTTCTGGTCCATCAGTGTCACGATGGTGATGCCAGCGTTGATTATTTGCTGAAAGATCGGGATTGCGTCCCACGGGTCAGCCCTGCTCACACGGTCAAGGTTTTCTACCAATAGATAGCTGTTTTCCTCCACCAATCCATCATCTATGGCTTTGAGGAATTGGCCAAGCGCCCCTGTCCTTGCATTCGTGCCCCGGAAGGCTGACACTCCGAGATCATGAAGAGATAGACCGTTGTCTAATTCCAGCCCATGCCGTTCCGCATAGTCAGCGGCCATCTCAGTTTGTCGGCGCAAGCTATCGCCTTTCATTTGTTCCGGTGTTGAAAAGCGGACGTATGAATAAGCTTTTGGTGTTTTTGTCATGGAAGATAGCCTCGAAATTGGCTTAAACGTTAGCATTGTTGATGGTCTTACGTCAATATAATGCTGATGGTTGGCCCGCCTGGCTCTGGCAAGAGCATGCTGGCCTCGCGCCTGCCGACCATTTTGCCGCCCCTGTCACCGGCGGAATTGCTCGATGTTTCGATGATCCAGTCCATCGCAGGCCTGTTGCCGCAGGGGCAATTGTCGCCAACCCGGCCCTTTCGCGCGCCTCACCATTCCGCCTCCATGGCGGCTATGGTCGGTGGCGGCCTGAAGGCCAAGCCCGGTGAGGTGGCCCTGTCCCACAATGGGGTGCTGTTTCTCGATGAATTGCCGGAATTCTCGCCGCAAGTTCTCGACAGTTTGCGTCAGCCGATTGAAAGCGGCGAGGCGGTCATTTCTCGAGCCAACCACCGGGTCACCTATCCTGCCCGCTTTCAGTTGATTGCCGCCATGAATCCTTGCCGCTGTGGCCATGCAGGCGAGCCGGGCTATGTCTGCAAACGCGGCAATCGCTGCGCCGCCGATTATCAGGCCCGCATTTCCGGCCCGCTGCTTGATCGCATTGATCTGCGCATCGAGGTACCAGCGGTCTCGGCCAGTGATTTGATGCTGCCTGCCGCGAAAGAAGGCTCAAACGAAGTGGGGGAACGGGTTGCCAATGCGCGGCATGTGCAGGGACGGCGTTATGCGGCCCTTGGCCTGTCCTCCGCCATGACCAATGCCCAATGTCCCGCAAGTATCATTGAGCAGGTCTGCGATGTGAAGGGCGAAGCCCGAAGGTTGCTGGCCCATGCCGCCGAAAGCATGGCCCTGTCGGCGCGCGGCTATCACCGTATATTGAAGCTTGCTCGCACCTTGGCTGATCTGGCAGGCCGTGCCCAGCCCGGTAAAACCGATATCGCCGAGGCGCTGAGCTACCGCATGATCGCAGAAACATCTCTGGTCGGGTGAGGATAGCAGTTTTAATCGTAGCTTTTTGACGAGCGCATTTTCTTCAAGGCGCCCCGTTTTGATTTGCTATCCATCCGCCGTCGCTTGCTGGCGCGCGTCGGTTTGGTGGCAATGCGTCGCTTCGGGCGATAACTCGCTTTATCGATCAGCGCTACCAGTCGCTCGATTGCTTCTTCGCGATTGCGCGCCTGGGTGCGATGGCTTTGAACCTGCATCACCAACACCCCGTCCTGCGTCATCAAATGCGATGCCTGTTGACTGAGATTGGCTTTGATATAGCCGGGCAGGGAGGGGGAATTGCGCACATCGAAGCGCAATTCCACTGCGGTTGAGACCTTGTTGACATTCTGACCGCCGGGACCGGAGGCACGAATGAAGCGTTCCTCCAGCTCGTCCGGATCGAGGCTCAAGCCTTCCTTGATGATGATGCGATCTGACATGGTCGTTATGCTTTCTCAAAGCCGCTTGTTTCTGCCGACGGTTTCATGACGGGAACATCAGGCCGGATGCTTCATCTGGCCGCGCTTCAACTCCACTTCGCGCTGGGCAATCAGCTTCCTTTGATAGCGACCCTGAACCACATCGACAATCACCAGCACTGCCAGAACGAAATAGAAGGTGCTCTTGGCCATCGGCTCGATATGGTAGCCAAAGAAAGACAAATGCGCCAAATGCCCGCCTTCAGACAGCAGCATGATGCCGACAATGAACAAAACGAACAGGCCGAGCACCTCATACATCCGGTTCTTTTGCAGGAAATTGGACACCGTATCTGCCAGATAAATCATGCCGATGCCGGAAATGACAATGGCTGCCGCCATCACCAGAAAAACATTGGTCAACGCCAACGCCGACAGAATGGAATCAAACGAGAAGATCAGATTCATCGCCACGATCCAGAAAACGGCCATGCTCGCCGACCGCTTGGCTCCAGCGGCATGACTTTCCAGATCATCAAGGCTCAGCATATGCATGATTTCCTTGAAGGCGGTATAGATGATGAAGACGCCCCCGATCATCACGATCAACGCATGGATATTGACGTCGCCTTCCACCATGCCGTCCCAGTGAAACGTGACGAAAGGTGTCTGGAAATAGGAAATGGCCGACATGATGGCAAACAGCAGCAACAGCCTTAACCCGATGGCCAGCCCGATGCCGACCTTGCGCACCATCGCCTGTTTTTCTGGCGCGACCCGTTTTGATTCGATCGAAATATAGAGAAGATTGTCAAAGCCGAGCACTGCCTGCAGCAGGGTCAGCATCAGCAAGGTGAAGAGATTATCGAGAGAGAAAAGCTCGGCCATGGGTCTGTTCATCCGGTGCAATTGGCAGCGACAAAAGACACCATGGCCGGTTTTGGGGTCGATGGCGCCTTCTATCCAAAGGACTTGAAGAAGGAAATGACACGCCGAATCGAGGATCTCTTCGGCAGATCGCCATAATAGGTGATCGCCGCCCGTCGTCCAATCTCCGAGAAGGTCGGGTATGGGGAAATATAGCCGGTAATGGCCTTGATATTCATTTTCTGGCTGACAATCAGCGACCACATATTGATGATTTCGCCCGCATTGGCCCCCACCACGGAAGCGCCAAGCACGACGCCCTTCTTGTCGACAATCACCTTGATCAGGCCGCTTGTCTTGCGCTCCGCCTGCGCCCGGTCATTCTCGCCATAGGGCCAGCGTAGCACCTTGAAGCCGCGATGCCTTTCCCGCGCCTGATCTTCGTTCAACCCGACATGCCCCATTTCCGGGTCCGTATAGGTGACCCATGGGATGATTGAGCGGTCTTCCTTGGCCCCCAGCTTGAACAGGACCGACCGGATCACCAGACCCGCATGATAACCCGCCACATGGGTGAATTGCAGTCCACCGGTCACATCGCCAATGGCATAGACCCGGCGGTTGGTGGTTCTCAGTGTGGGTTTGACCTTGATGCCTTTTGCGTCATAGGCAATGCCCGCATTTTCCAGCGCCAAACTGTCGACATTGGGGCTGCGTCCGGCAGCGACCAGCAAATGGGTGGCCTCGACCACCTCCTCCTGGGTATTTTCCTGATCATCCTCATCGCCTTTGGCCAGAATGATTCGTGCCCCGTGGGGATGGGCTTGCGTGTCTGCAGCCGGTTCGATACGGGCGATCCTGACGCCTTCGCGCAGCTCAACCCCGTCCTTGCGGATCTGGTCGATCACCACGGCAGTCAGTTCCGGATCGTCCTTGGCCAGCACATTGAACGCTTCGAGCACTGTCACCTCAGCCCCAAGGCGGCGCTGCGCCTGTGCCAACTCCATGCCAATCGGGCCGCCACCAATGATGACCAGCTTCTCCGGCTGCTCGCTGAGGGTGAAAATCGTCTCGTTGGTCAGATAGTTAACCTCGTCCAGACCGGGAATCGGCAATTTCGCCGGCGACGAACCGGTTGCGATAACAAAGGTCCGCGCGGTGATTTCGGTTTCTCCATCGGCGGTGACGACCGTCTTGGCGTCCTTGAATTGACCCGCCTGCTGGATCACCTGCACGCCGAGCCCTTCAAACCGCTCAACCGAATCATTGGGCTCAATCGCCGCGATCACCGAATGGATATGATCATGCATCGCCTGATAATCGACGCGCGGTTCGACCGAACTGATGCCGAAAGGATGGGCATTGCGCATGGAATGGGCCTGTTTGCCAGCCGCGATCATCGCCTTTGAGGGCACGCAGCCATAATTGAGACAATCCCCCCCCATCTTGCCCTTTTCCAGCAAGACCACCTTCTCCCCAAAGGCCACAGCGGCCGCCGCCACGCTCAATCCGCCCGAGCCCGCTCCGATGACACAAATGTCGGCTTTGATCTGTTCAGTCATTATTCTTCCTTTCGGGCGGAACCGGTCCCTCGCCTCAGCTTTAGTTTTGCGTGTCTGATGCACAATTTTTCAAGAGCTTTCTTTGCCGCCACGTCGGTTTTTAAACGCCTTGAGCACCGGCGGGATCAAGGAGACGACACCGAGCGCCACAAAAGCGGCTATCAGTTCCGGCGTGATCAGCGCAGAGGTGTCCAGTGTCACGCTGCAACCGGGATCGGTGGCGCAAGCCGGATTGGCCGCCTTTTGTGCCGCGATGATGCTGTCGAGCCCTGCCCCGATAAAGCCATAGGCAAAGGTGCCCGGCAGGATACCGATCAGGGTGGCGAGAAAATAGGTTCCCAGACGGACATTGAACAGGGCCGGGACCACATTGATCAGCCAGAAGGGGAAAACCGGCACGAGGCGCAAAAACAGCAGATAATTAAAGGCATTGTCGCGAAATCCCGCGCTGAAGCGGTCAACAAAGCCGCCAGCCCGCGCCCGCAAGGACGCGCCAAAGGCCGAACGCGCGGCCAGAAAAATCACCGACGCCCCGATGGTTGCGGCCAGCACCGTGACAGCGCCACCAATCGCCCAGCCAAACAACAGGCCGCCTGCAATGGTCAGGAAAGACGCGCCGGGAAAGGACAAAGCCACCGCCAGAATATAGGCCAGCATATAGCCACCCAGCATCATGAAATAATGCGCGGCCACCTGGTCTGCCAGCCATTCACGATGACGCACCAACGCATCGAGGCTTAAATAATGATGCCAGCCTTGGGAAAAGCCAAAGGCCATCAGCCCGCCAATGGCGATAAGCGGTCCCCATTTTTTCAGTCTTGTCGCGAGACTTGCTGCATTGCTGCTATTCGGTGCGTCCTGAGTCATCTGTTCTGCCATGATTACCGAGCCTCGTTCAAAGACCAGTCATACTGATAGCCATTGATTTTGCTATTCTTCTGAAGTCGTGTTTTCAGGGATGGATTGGCATATTTAAGCCAGTGTGTTTTGAGCTGGTTTGTGGAGCCAAAATCCGATTTGTACCATTTGTAAAGACTGGAGACGGTCACGCCATTCTTGTCAGCCTTGACGCCGCGCGGATGATTGATGAAGGCGCGGGCTGCCTGATCCAGCTGCCGGTCGATCGCGTTGCCGCGATAGGCTTCCCGCCGCAAATCCGGACAGCCGATCGAAGCGCAATTAAAGCCATAATGCAGTCGCGGATCTTTCCATGTGGCGCGGGCAATCTCATGCTCAATGTCATCAAGTGACAAAGCCTTGCCGCCAACTTCCACCAGCTCCTTCTTCCAGGGACCAGACGAAAACAGGCCCCCAAGCTTGATATCGCGGATAGACCGGACCGGATAATGCTCAAGAATGACATCAAGCGTCTTGGCATTATACAGATTGATCCAAATAGGCCTTGGCCGCATTGCTCGACAGGCTTTGGACCGAAACTTTTTGCATGTTCGCCAGATAAGCCTGCAATTGCGGACGCGCGCCGCGCAAGGCGCGATACTTCACCCGTGTTGAGCCATCCGCCATCTTGACCACATACCGCGACAGCAAGGCATCAAAGGCAGAGTGATCCACCTGTCCGCTGCCTTTGGGCCGGAACTGCTTTGACAAACTGGAGGCATGAACCGGCATGCAAGACAAGGCAACCACCATGGCCGATGCCGCCAGCAGGCTTAAGCCCAGTTTTACGCGTTGGGTCTGGGGTTGAAGCCCTCTGACCTTGATTTGGCTCTGCACTGATATGGAGCGATGGGACATGATTCTCTTTTTCTTGTTTCTTGCTTTGCTGCTGGCTTCTATTCTGGCGCTCGGGAAGGCAAAGGTGGGTAAAGATCCAGCCGCGTTCCTGCGCTTTCCTCCCTATATAGAGGGAAAATCAGGGTTTGTGACGCGTCTCACTGTCATTTGATCGCCCTTCAAGGCCTGTTCACGGGCCCGTTACGAGATTAAAATTTTTATAGAGAGGCCAAAAGCCTGATAACAAGTCGGCCGCAAGTGCATTTGCCTGCGAGTTACGGGTACAGAAACGCAAAAGTTGGCTTTTTCTCGCCAATCATGATTGACTCAGGACGCGCATCTCCGTATAAGCCGACGCAAGTGTATCAGGTTCGCGGAAAGCGTCTCGTTCGAGGCGCTCTTTTTTACCCGATCTGATGGGATTTGAAAAAATCAAGAATAGGGGCCGCGAAAGCGGTATGAGCCCATGAAACGGACTTTTCAGCCGAGCCGTCTGGTGCGTAAGCGCCGCCACGGCTTCCGGGCACGCATGGCAACGAAAAATGGCCGCCAGGTTCTGGCTCGCCGCCGTGCAAAGGGACGCAAGCGTCTTTCTGCCTAAGGCAAACAGCAACAACCGCCAGCATTGAGCTTACCGGCTTCGATCTGGCGGTTTTGTGTGTCTGGGCTCCAGAAAATGGAAAACCGGAACCCGGCACACAAGCGCTTCCAGGTGGCAGACATGCTTCGATTGAAAAAGCGCAGCGAATTTCTAACCGCGGCCAAGGGAGTTCGCCTCTCGCGTCGCGGTTTTGTGCTTCAGGCGGTCCGTCGAACGCCCGAAGACGACAAACCGGCGCGGGTTGGCTTCACTGTCACCAAGAAAGTTGGCAATGCGGTTGTGCGCAATCGGATAAAGCGCCGATTGCGAGAATTGGCCCGGTTGCATGGACCGGACCATCTGACCCAAGGTTGGGATTATGTGCTGATCGGCAAATTTGGCGCTCTGCATCTACCCTTCGAAGCAATGATTGCCGATTTCAAGGGATGCACCCGGGATCTGGCGCGTGGCAAGACCGATCCTCCTGGCCGACGTCGCCGTGTCAAAGGCGGGCCTGATCGGGGACCAAGGACCAGCAAAGCGCCCGGAAAACCAACAGATAAGGACCCCAAGGCCGGGTCCAAAGCGCAATCCGCACAAAAGAGCCATTGATTTTGTGTATCCATTGCCGCAAAACAGGGCCAATTCAAAGGATGCCTGTCGCAAAAGACCTTTAAAGCGTCTTTTGGGCAGCGCCCAGACCATTCGCGCACTTGAACTGGCCGATGCCAGAAGCCAAGTGCAAAACCAGTAAGACCGAACCGGACAATGGCCTTGATGGCTGATCGGTTCATAAGAGATCGGACTGCCGACCGATTGGCCAAGCCAATCCCTATGCAATGGGGCAATTAACCCAGAAAATTGACTTAGGACATGGCGGCAGGATTGATCATCTGAGAGATCGAGAGGCTCTTGGCGACATTGGGTTCGACCGGGAGTTTGAGAAAACGGGATGAAGAAAGTCGATGGAAAATAATCGCAATTTCTTCCTTGCCATTGCTCTTTCGTTTGTTGTCTTGTTCGGCTGGCAATATTTTGTCGCCGGACCAAAGATGCAGGCAGAACAGGAACGGCAAGAACGATTGGCAGCGCAGAAGCAGACTGCCGAACAGAGCCAGACGACAGCACCAGCCGAGCCCCAGCAAAGCGCGGTGCCAAATGTCTCTGCAGGCAACGTGTCCGTTCCGGGCACTGTACCACAGGTCAGCGAAGCGGACATCAAGCCGTCCAAACGTGTTGACATCAAGACTGACAATCTGACCGGTACCATCAATCTTACCGGCGCACGCATCGACGATCTGCATCTGAGCAAATATCGTGAGACCCTTGATAAGAACAGCCCGACCATCGTGCTGTTGTCCCCATCGGGTAGCACCAAGCCATATTATGCAGAATTCGGTTGGGTTGACGGCGGCAGCAAAGCCAGCCTGCCAAACAGCAAGACCGAATGGACCGCACCAGTCGGCGCGACACTGACCCCTAAGACCCCGCTGGTTCTTACTTGGGACAATGGCGCAGGCCTGACCTTCACGCGGACCATCAGCGTTGATAATGATTATCTCTTCACGGTCGAGCAGACCGTCAAGAACAACACCGACGCTGCTGTTGCCCTTTATCCTTACGGTCTGGTGTCCCGCCACGGTCAGCCAGCAACCGCTGGTCTCTACATTCTACATGAAGGTCTGATCGGCGTTGCCGGTGATGAAGGCCTGCAGGAAGTTGACTACAAGGACCTTGTCAAGGATCGTCTGGTCCAGCCGCTGAAATCCGTCGGTGGCTGGGTCGGCATCACCGACAAATATTGGGCAACCGCGCTGATTCCGAATCAGAAGAATCCCTTCCAGCCGGCTTTCCGCTATAGCGAGATCGCTGGCAAACCTGCCTTCCAGTCCGACTATCTTGGTGATCAGGTCAGCGTTCCGGCCGGTGGTGAAATCTCCTACAAGTCGGCGCTGTTTGCCGGTGCCAAGGAAGTCAGCACGCTCGAAGCGGTGCAGGAAAAGACCAAGGCTCTGAATTTCGATCTGATGATCGACTGGGGCTGGTTCTACTTCATCACCAAGCCGATGTTCTGGGCGATTGACCATCTCTATGGTCTGGTCGGCAACTTCGGTATTGCGATCCTGCTGATCACCGTTCTGGTCAAGCTGATCTTCTTCCCGCTCGCCAACAAGTCCTATGCTTCCATGTCGAAGATGAAGCTGTTGCAGCCGAAGATGGAAGAGATCAAGAAGCAGTATGGCGATGACAAGCAGGCCCAGCAGCAAGCCGTGATGAAGTTGTATCAGGAGGAAAAGGTCAACCCACTTGCCGGTTGTTTGCCGATCCTGATTCAGATTCCGGTCTTCTTCTCGCTCTATAAGGTCCTCTATATCACCATCGAAATGCGGCATGCGCCTTTCTTTGGCTGGATCAAGGATTTGTCCGCACCGGATCCGACCAACATTTTCACCCTGTTTGGTCTGGTGCCATGGGATACGCCAAGCTTCCTCGTTCTTGGCATCTGGCCGCTGATCATGGGTATCACCATGTTCGTCCAGATGAAGCTGAACCCGGCACCACCTGATCCGACCCAGCAGATGATCTTCAACTGGATGCCAGTGATCTTCACCTTCATGCTGGCAACCTTCCCCGCTGGTTTGGTGATCTATTGGGCATGGAACAACTCCCTGTCGATCCTCCAGCAGGCCACCATCATGCGCCGTCATGGGGCAAAGGTTGAGATCTTCAAGAATATCAAGAGCACCTTCTCGCGCAAAAAAGTCGAGAACTAGGCTCTTGCACGAAGTATGAAAAAGGCGACCCGACCGGGTCGCCTTTTTTTGTGGCTTTGACGCAACAGGCCAAAGCCGGGATAGTCCAGATCATCCGCTTTCATTGCGTTTGCGTCTGCATTTGTTATGCTTTCCCCATCGATATCACCCTATCCATTCCGCCGAACAAGGAGCCGTGTCGTGATTCTCTGAGCACAGCAGCCTTTTATGCATGATCGCCCCGCGCTTCTGATCCGCTTCCTCAAGTGGACCAGCTTATATATGTGTGGACGATGGCTCGGCTGCTGCCTTTCGTTGATTGCCCTTTTCCAGACGAAGCAGAGAGACATCCATGCAAGACCAGACACGCACCCATCCTGACCCGAGCGATCCTTATCCCAAGCCTGAATTCAAGCGCTTTGCTTTTCTCAAACCGCTTGTCACCAACCCCAATATTTCGGTTGGCGACTTCACCTATTATGACGATCCAGACGGGCCGGAAAAATTCGAGCGCCAGAATGTGCTCCATCATCATGATTTCCTTGGCGACCGGTTGATCATTGGCAATTTTTGCGCCATCGCCACCGGGGCGACCTTCATCATGAACGGGGCCAATCACGACATGACCGGCATCTCCACCTACCCCTTCGGTGTGATGGGCCATGGTTGGGACGCGGATTTCGATATCGAAATTTTCAAGGCACAATCCCGCGGCGATACCGTGGTTGGCTATGATGTCTGGATTGGCCGCAATGCCACCATTCTGCCCGGCGTAACAATCGGCTCTGGCGCTATCATTGCCAGCAATGCGGTGGTCAGTCGCGATGTCCCGGCTTATGGCATTGTTGCGGGCAATCCGGCCAGACTGGTCAAAAGCCGGTTTGTGCCAGAGGAGATTGACCGTCTGCTTGCAATCGGTTGGTGGAACTGGCCGGTGGCACTGATCACCCCGTTATCGTACCCTTATTCAGGGCGGTGACATCGACGCATTGGAACAGGCCGCTCGCACCCTGCCACCTGAAGAATTCGATTGCCATCCAGACGCTTGATTTGGCGATCTGTGAAGCGCTGTTTTTGTGATTCCCCTTGAGTCTTTCACCAAGGCAAGCTAACGATGGCCTGCCTTGGTGTATTCACCCTCAACCGGAAGCCAATCATGACTGACCACGACCAAACCGCCCCGATGCCCGAAGACAATGAGGACGCCTCCCTTGCGGCGCTTGTCGGCGATGATGAGGTCGAGGAAGAGATTGCCGAGCGCGGCCGACTGCTGTTCGCTCAGGGCATGGGATTTCATGTGGGGCACCAAATTCTACCACCAGCTGCCACCTATCGAGGGCGTCGAGATTGCCTTTGCCGGGCGCTCCAATGTTGGTAAATCCTCGCTGTTGAATGCGATCACGGGCCGCAAGGCATTGGCCCGGACATCCAACACGCCCGGACGCACCAAGGAACTCAACTTCTTCCGCCCGGAGAAGGACCCGACCCTCGTCATTTGCGACATGCCCGGCTATGGTTATGCCAAGGCCTCCAAGAAAGAGGTGGCCGCCTGGAACGAGCTGATCCTTGACTATCTGCGTGGCCGTCCCAACCTGCGTCGTGTCTATGTGTTGATCGACAGCCGTCATGGCCTCAAGCCCAATGACATCGAGGTCATGACCACGCTCGACAAGGCGGCGGTCAACTATCAGGTGGTGTTGACCAAGGTTGACAAGACCAAGCTCAGTGATTTGCACAAGGTCATCGACAAGGTGCGTCTGGGTCTGAAAAAGCGCCCCGCTGCCCATCCGGACATCCTTCTCACCTCGTCGGATAAAAAGATCGGCATCAAGCGCCTGCGCGCCGAAATGCAGCTCTTGGCCGAAGGCGACTAGGCGGCTGACGACAATTGGTTTTGGAAAATTTTATTCTTTAAGCATGCCGGTTTACAGCATAGTTGCCTCCGCGCGCCGGAAGGTCTATAGAGCTTGGTCAGAATGTAATCCCAAAGCATGAGATTAATGCCATGTCTGACACCGCCCAATCCGACGCTCTGACCAAGGCCTCCAACCGCGCCAAAACCATTTCCCAAGCCCTTCCTTACATGCAGCGCTATGATGGTCAGTCGGTCGTGGTCAAATATGGCGGTCATGCCATGGGAGACGCGGAGCTGGGCCGTGCTTTTGCCCGCGACATCGTGCTGCTGAAACAATCCGGCGTCAAACCGGTGGTCGTCCATGGCGGCGGTCCGCAGATCAAGACCATGCTTGAGCGCCTTGGCATCAAGTCCGAATTCAAGGGTGGCTTGCGTGTCACCGACGCCCACACTGTGGAAGTCGTTGAAATGGTGCTGGCAGGCTCCATCAACAAATCCATCGTGCTCAACATCAATGCCGAAGGCGGCCGTGCCGTCGGCCTTTGTGGCAAAGATGGCAACATGGTGCTGGCGGAAAAACTGACCCGCACCATCCGCGATCCGAACAGCGCGATTGAGGAAGTCGTCGATCTCGGGTTTGTTGGCGAGCCGAAAAAGGTTGATCGGTCCGTCATCGACATGGTTGCCCGCGATGCGCTCATTCCGGTCATCGCTCCGGTTGCTCCGGGTGCTGATGGCCACACCTACAATATCAATGCAGACACCTTTGCCGGTGCCATCGCTGGCTCCGTTGACGCCAAGCGCCTGTTGTTCCTGACGGATGTACCGGGCGTGCTCGACAAGGACGGCAAGCTGATCAAGCAGTTGACCATCAAAGAGGCTCACGCCCTGATCGCTGACGGCACCATTTCCGGCGGCATGATCCCGAAAGTGGAAACCTGCATCGATGCCCTCAACAAGGGCGTTGAAGGGGTTGTCATCCTCGATGGCAAGGTCCCCCATGCTGTCCTGCTCGAACTCTTCACTGAAGGCGGCGCAGGCACCCTGCTGATCCATTAGATTATCAGCAAATCAGACAATATCGAAAGGGAGCCGATGGGCTCCCTTTTTTGTTCGGATCTCTCATCAAGACCTAGCTCAATTGCCCGGTCTGCCGGGCGGCCGCGATGATCGCTTGACCAAGGCTCAAACCGCCATCATTGGCGGGAAACTGTCGGGGGATCAGCAGTTCAAGACCGTGACCTTGCAAGGTGTCGATCAGTCCTTCGGCAAGAAGCCGGTTCTGAATGCAGCCTCCGGTCAGGACAATGGTGCTGCAGCTATGGTCTGACGAAAGGGCAATGGCCCGCTCTGCAATGGCGTCGATAAGGGTCATGTGGAAGCGGCGGGCGATCACCGCTCGGCTGACCCCGTGGGCGCAATCCTCAATCATGGCCTGCCACATGGGTTTCCAGCCAATGATCTGGCCGGTCTTTTCTATCGAGACTGCAACGGGATAGGGCTCACACGGCGTATCAGAAACGCTTTCAGCGAGCATTTGCAACAGACTTGCCGCCTCACCCTCATAGGATTGCCGTTCCGGCCCAACCGACAGAAATGCGGCGACGGCGTCAAACAGACGCCCGGCGGAAGAGGCCAAAGGCGCGTTGAGACCACGATCAAGCATCGTGATCAGCTGTTCTGTCGGCTTGGTTTGCATATGCTGTACGAATGCAAGATGCGGATGGTGTTCGGTCAAGGTTTTCCAGCCGATGGCATGGTGCAAATGCGCAAAGCAATTGCGCCATGGTTCGACCGAGGCCTTGTTGCCACCGGGCATCGCAACGGCATCGAAATGGGCCAGCCGACGATAACCGGCATAGTCAGCCAGCAGAAATTCGCCACCCCAAAGTGTCCCGTCATCTCCCGCACCCAACCCGTCAAGCGCAATGCCCAGAACGGGCGGATGATCACGGGGGAGGCCATATTCCGCCATGCAGGCAGCAACATGCGCATGATGATGTTGCACCGGAAAAAGTGCGCAGCCGTACCCCTCGGCCAAATCGGCGCCCAGACGGGAGCTTAGATAAGTTGGGTGGTCGTCAATAGCGATGCGGTCTGGTGTCAGCTTGCGGGCCTCCAGATAAAGCGACAGGGCCTTGCGATAATCCCGCTGAATCCTGGGAACTTCCATGTCACCAATATGGTGAGAGACAACAGCGTGACCTTTGGCAAGCAGACAAAAGCTGTTTTTCAGCTCTCCCCCCGCTGCCAGAATGACCGGGCTGGCATCAAACCCATCCGGCAAGGGCAGGGGATCGGGCGCATATCCTCGGGCGCGGCGCAACAGGCTGACCTTGCCATCGATCAGTTGGGCGACCGAATCATCGACCCGATTGATGATGTCTCTGTCATGCAAAAGAAAATGGTCCGCCACTGTGGCCAACTGGGCAATGGCAGCCTCATTGTCCGTGATCTGCGGATCATTTGACAGATTGCCGGACGTCATCACAAGTGGCCCGTCACAAGCGGCCAGCAGGAGATGATGCAGCGGTGTGTTGGGCACCATGAAGCCCAGCCGATTCTGTCCCGGCGCAACAGCGTCCGGTAGAGCAAGCGCCTCAACAAGCCGGTCAAGCAGGACAATCGGTGCTGCCGCACTGGTCAGGAGTCGGCGTTCCTCTGATCTGACATGACAATAAGCTTCAATGCTTGCTACATCCCGCGCCATCAGAGCCAGCGGTTTGCTCGGACGCCTCTTGCGCCGACGCAGGGTCTCGACCGCCGCCTGATTGGTCGCATCGCACGCCAGATGAAAACCGCCCAGTCCCTTGATGGCAACAATCCGGCCTTGGCTGAGCAGAGCGGCACAATGGGCCAGACAATCTTCATGCGCGTCTGATGTCATGACCGCGCCTGACCCGTCAGTCAACCAGACAGCGGGGCCGCATTCGGGGCAGGCATTTGGCTGGGCATGAAAACGCCTGTCTGCCGGATCCTTATACTCCGCCGCACAGCGTGGGCACATGGCAAAGGGCGCCATGGCGGTGTTGGTCCGATCATAGGGCAGGGCCTTGATGATGGTCAGGCGTGGCCCACAATGGGTGCAATTGGTGAAGGGATAGCGATAGCGGCGATTGGTTGGGTCTGTCACGTCCTCCTGACAGGACGAACAGGTTGCTGCATCGGGGATGATTGCCGTCTCGATGCCGGTTTCCTCGCTGGCGACAATCAAAAAATCCGTTACCGGACAAGGACAGTCGATCTCGCAGGAGACAAACCGGTCAATCCGCGCCAGCGGCGGGCATTCCGCTTTGAGCCGGTCACAAAAAAGCACCACCTGATTGATGTCGCCCCAGACCCGGATCAAGACACCCTTGCCGTCATTGCGCACATCGCCGTAAAGGCCGCAATCTTGCGCCAAACGCCAGACCGTCGGACGAAAGCCGACACCCTGAACCAGACCATTGACGCGAATACGGCACCCCTTGATAAGGCTGTTACGTTCCTCCGCCTTGGCCATCAATGCACCGTGCAGACCATGCAGGGATCAAAAGAGCGAACGATATGCTGAACCGAGACCGGGTCCGTTTCCTCACCCGTGCGCAGCGGCGCTCCTTCAAGCGCCAGCTCCAGCGGTCCCGCCTGTCCGGTATGGTCGCGGGGGGAAAAATTCCATGTGGTCGGGGCAATGATCTGGTAATTGGAAATCAGCCCGCCTTTGACAACCATCCAGTGCCCGAGTGATCCGCGTGCCGCTTCCACAAGGCCAAAGGCCTGACCATCTGGTTTTGAGCCCGGATGGGTGCGGAAAGGCGCATTGGGATCCAGCTTTTCCACCCATTCCTGCATTCTTGGCACAAGCAAGGCAACTTCCAGCAGACGGGCCAGCACACGGCTCTCCACATTGCCTCCGAATGATGCAACCGCGTCGGTGATGAGCGGATGCTGGTTGACCACCTGTCGTGCCAGAGCACCAACCTCGACGCTCTCTCCCGCAAGCCGAGGGGCCTTGCACCAGCTATAACCGCCTTCAAGCTGTGTCTGCGGATCCGTCCGCCCGTCGAACGGATGCCGTGGTTCGCTATCCGGCATCATCCAGCTGTTGGCGACATCCTCGGTGATTGCCCCGCTATCGAACGGTTGGTGCGTGCCGTCTCGAACCTGACCGGCGCGCCATAAAGGCTGTTCGCCTGCGGGATCACCGTCTGTTTCTTTGAAGGGATAGGCCCCAAAGCTGAGGAAGTGATCATAGGAACGCCCCAGTTTTCGCAACTTCAGCGAACGGGACAGGAACAGGAAGCGCGCAAAGTCACAATGGGGCTGCCCGACCCGTTCGAGCCAATCCTCAAGAGCGCCAACCGATTGCATCTCACCAACCGCGTCAAGATCCATACCGAACAGATCCTGTTCCAGAAAGCGGCGAAAGACGAACAGAATGCTCTTCAGCCGCGCCTGCTCATGGGCGGCGATGGTCCGTGTCAGGCCGCCGGGCTGGATGGCCAGTGAATGGGGCCACTTGCCCGCAAGGATACCCGCCAGATGCATGAAGGAGGCGCGTTGCGGCAGGAAGCTTTGGGTCGCGGTCCCCTTGATTGCTCGGAACCGGGCTTGGATGTCCTCAAACCAGCTTTCCGTCTGATAGGTCTCGCGGGTGAAATCAGGCATGAAAAACAGATAGAAGTGGGTCAGGTGGTCCGCCACATTTTCCATCGCCGAGATGAGATTGCGGCTCAATTGCCCATTTCGGGGCGCATAGGTAGCTGTCAGAGCCTCCAGCGCGCGCGCCGCCGCGACGGACTGGCTGATGGAGCAGATGCCGCAAATGCGTGGCGCAAGGACAAGGGCATCTTCAGGTGCCTTGCCGCGCAACATCTGCTCGAAGCCGCGATAGAGAGGCGAGACCACACGGGCTTCCTCGACCATCCCGTCCTTGATGGAGAGAGAGACTTCCAGATCGCCTTCAACCCGGTTGAAAGGCCCAACGATCAATCGGCTCATCTGTCGGGATCCTTCCGCTTTGAGGGGGCCGAGCGTCGTGCATCACTGATGGGTGAGCGATTGTGGCTGAAGACCACACGTTCCGCTGTGGCATTGTCTGTGAGACGCTTGGGCGTCGCGGCCTTTGACAAGGAAGCCAGTGCAACAAACCACGCCTTGGGCATATCCGTTGGCAAGCCAACGGGAATGCCGGCAACTTTGGGCGTTTCCATGAAGGGGTGGCCCGGTTCTTCAAATCCCGGTTCGGTACAGGCAATGCAGGAATATCCCCCACTGATGCAGGACCCTGAGCCGTTCCATGGCCTGATGTTGCAATCCCCCGCAGCCTGCGTGCCCTTGCAGCCCAGATTTTCCATCATGCAGCCAAGTTCGGCCAGTTTTTCAGCACTTGCCTTATATTCGTAAAATTCATTGCGCGAGCAGCCGTGATGAACCAGCGACGCGGTGATGGACCGGGGACGTCCGAATGCATCCAGATCGCTCCTTTCCATCGTCTCACCTGCAAAATGGGCGAGACTTTCGGTGATCCAGTCCGGATGGCTTGGACATCCCGGAATATTGATCACCGGCAGGTCGTGGCCGGAGCAATAATGTTCACCAAGCAGGCCGCCCGGTTCACTGCCATCAAAGCTGAGACCGGTTGCCTGCACCTCGTTGGTTCCCGCAGCTGTGACCCCGCCAAAGGCCGCGCAACTGCCAATCGCCACGGTCTGGCTGGCCAAACTGGCCAATTCAGCAATGACATCACGCATCGGCTTGCCACCCATCCCCGCCATCATGTGGAACAATCCGCTGCCATCCGGGCCATTGATCACCGATCCTTCAAGACAGAGAATATCGAGGGGCACTTGGCCGGAGCGAATATCCGTCAGCAATTTGTGAAATTGCTGCCCAGTCTCAAGGCTCAGCGAGGGATGCCACAGGATGTCGATACCAGCCGCCTCCATCGCGGTGACGAAGTCGGGTCCTTCCGCACCGAACAAGGACAGGCTACAACCACCACAGCCGCCGGACTGAAGCCAAAGGAGCGTCTTGTTGGAGGACCTTGTTGCCTCATCCATCGGCCTCATCCTTCCCTGCTGCAGTCTTGGTTGATGGTTCAGCTTTTGACGACGCTGACGACAGGGATGAAGGAGCAGCAGGCAGGCTGAGAGTAAAGCAGGCCCCGCCTTCCGCCCGATTGCGAGCAGTCAGCACCCCATTCATCTCCTCGGCCAGATTATAGCTGACATAGAGCCCCAGACCTGTGCCCTGACCAATTGGGCGGGTGGTATAGAAGGGTTCGAAAATATGCTGCAAATCCTTATCATCGATACCGTGCCCATTGTCGCAGATTGCGATGTCCACCTTGGCCGGATCGTCCCCGTTCAAGGCGCAGATAAAGACGATTTCTGCATCGGTCGGTGCATCCGGTTGCAGCCGGCTTTCCATTGCATCAATGGCATTTTGGGTCAGATTGACGAGGATCTGATGCAGATAGCCCTTGCGTGTAGAGACCTCAAGCTCGGGATCGCACTTTATGGTGATGGCTGGTTTTGTCTTGCTGGCTCGCAAACCCCAATTGGCTGCTTTCTCGATAATATCGAGCAAGCGGCAAATTTCCATGGGCTCTTTCTGGCTGGAGGAAAAGCGACGCAATTCCTGTACGATGTCGCTGACCCGCTCTGCCCCTTCCAGCGTACCTTCGCACAAGGGCAGGATGTCATCCATGATCCGCTTGATGCCAAGCTTCTGGCGCAGTTCTGCCAGTTCCTTATTCTCGCTTTTCAACTCAACCTGTTGCAAATAGCGGGTGATTCGCTCGCCATAGGTCTTGAGGGCATGCATATTGCCGAATACGAAGCTGATGGGATTGTTAAGCTCATGGGCGACACCGGCCACCAACCTGCCCAACGCAGCCATCTTCTCCGACATGATCATCTTGCGCTGGGCCTGCCGCAATGTGTGATGGGCCTTGTCCAGTTCGCTATAGGCCTTTTGCAATTCACCCACCGGGCGGCCGATCAGAACCTGCCCGACGATGCGGCCCCGGTGATCAAAGCGCGGCGCACAATTGACCGACAGGGGCACAGGATTGCCATCCTGATCCATAAGGGACAATTCACAATCGCTCAGGGTCTCGCGAGATGAGAGGGCCTGCTTCATCTTATCGCCCAGATTCCCATTGTCCGGATGGAAGACAAATGCGAGCGGTTTGCCGATCAGTGCCTCGCCTGAAAAACAGGTCAGTTGCTCCAGGGCCTTGTTGGTTTGCTGGATGTTGCCGCGCTTGTCGGTGACGATCAGCACGTCGGTCATCGAAGACAATACACTGGAAATGAAGGTCTGGGCTTCTTCCAGCTCCCCATTCTTGCGTTCCAGTTCCGTCTGGCTGTTCACCAGCGCGGAATAGACGCCATCCATCTTCTGGATCACTTCGATCCAGGCAACTTCATCTGTTTTTTCGAGTTCGAAGTCCCCTTTGGCATCCAGATGGGCGTGCAGAGTTGAAGCATGCCCGGGGGGCATCCGGGACGCGTCGTCCGCATGTGAGGATGAAGAGGAAGGCCTTTTGTCTCCTGCCATGGCGCCCCGCTGGCTTCATTCGGGCCTGTCAGCCCCGGTTGATCATCTGATTGGCGTCAGCCGGATCGGTTTCCAGCTGCTCCACTTTTTCAAGTCCGTAGCGTTCCAGTTTACTCCGCAATCCCACGCGTGAAAGCCCCAATTCCTTGGCCGCCTTGGATTTGTTCCAGCGGTTCCGTATCAGGGTTTCATGCAGGATGCGGGCTTCGAGTTGTTCAACGCGATCCTTGAGCGACCCCTTGAATTCGGACAGGATCGCCATCTCATCCTTATCCTCTTCGGGAGCCGCTTGCACCACCCGTGGAGAAAGCAGATCCGATCCCAGCAACTGGCCCTCTGGGGCCAGAACCAGCATGCGCTGAATTTCATTTTGCATTTCGCGGACATTGCCCGGCCACTGATAGCGCTTCATGCAGTCGATGGCTTCAGGCGTGAAACCTTCCGCCGATTTCCCCAAGCCTGCAATGGCCTGTTTGAGCAGATAGTCCGCCAAAGCCGGAATATCGCAAGCGCGATCCCGAAGGGTCGGCATGGTGACGACAATCCCGGCCATGCGGAAATAGAGATCCTTGCGGAAGCGCTCCATCCGCACTTCCTCATCCATGTCGCGATTGGTCGCTGCGATGACGCGCACATCGACTTTTCTGGTTCGGTTCGAGCCGACGGGCCGAATCTCACCTTCCTGCAGGACGCGCAGCAACTTGACCTGGAAACTTGGTGTCACCTCGCCGATTTCATCGAGAAACACCGTACCGCCATCGGCCCGTTCGAACAGGCCGACATGATCCTCAACCGCGCCGGTAAAGGCGCCTCTCTTGTGGCCGAACAATTCACTTTCCAGCAATTCGTCCGCCAGAGCCCCGCAATTCTCGACCACAAAAGGTTTGTTCCAGCGCAGGGAATTGTAATGCAGCGATCGCGCCGCCAGCTCCTTGCCCGTGCCGCTCTCACCGGTGATCAGAACCGGCAGATCGAAGGCAGCAATCTGCCTGAGGGTGCTGCAGACCGGATTCATCGGGCTCTGTTTGGTGCGAATGATGCCGTCTTCTTCGCTGTAACGTTCCTTCAGTCGCGCACGGCGATCCTGAACGGTGGATTCCGCCGATTTTCCCAACATCCGCAATTCTATGGCGAGCAATTCATTCTGTCGCTGAAGCTCGAACATCCGCGTGGCATTCTTGAGGCTCTGCAACAGATCATCGGGTCGCCATGGCTTGGTGATATATTGATAGATGCCCGCCTCATTGAGACCGGTGATGATGTCATCGGCGTCGGTATAGCCTGAAATGATGATTCGGATGACTTCAGGCCAACGCTCTCGCACGCGGGTCAGAAACTGTACCCCCGTCTCTTCCGGCATGCGCTGATCACACAGAATGATCTGGACCCATTCCTGCTCCAGAATGGCTTCGGCCTCTTTGGTGCTGGAGGCCATGCGCACGTCAAAATCCTCGAAAAGCGTCCGTTCCAGAGCTTCGAGCGATCGCGCCTCATCGTCGACAAGCAGAATGGTTGGTAGCGTGTCACTCATGACGGTCCTTTCGGCTCCTAACAAATTCTGGGGAGCTGTTCCCCGGCAAGCCAATCGACGATTCTGTTGCCTCCGAAAACTGTCTGCATCGTAACGAAATGATGCGCATCTTCAACCACTTTGCCGATGATGGCGGCCTGTTGCCCCTTCGGATGCTGTTGCATGGCGGCGAGCAATGCTTCCGCCTTGCCCGCGGGACAAATGGCCACCAGCTTGCCCTCATTGGCGACATAAAGCGGATCAAGGCCCAGCAATTCGCAGGCACCATGCACTTCGGGCCGGATCGGCAGCGCCTCTTCAAGGATCTCCATGCCCACACCAGCCTGCTGGCACAGTTCATTGAGCGTTGAGGCCAGACCGCCCCGGGTGGGATCGCGCATGCAGCGCAAGTCTGGCACCTGATTGGTCATGTGATCAACCAGATCATGCAAGGGCTGACTGTCCGACAGGATGGATGTTTCGAATTCCAGATTTTCCCGGCTTGACATGATGGCAACCCCATGGTCCCCCAGATAGCCGCTCACCAGAATGACATCTCCCGGTTGGATCGACCGACCATCAAGGTCAATTGCCTTCTCGATGACACCAATGCCGGTGGTTGAGATGAATACCCCGTCCCCTTTGCCCTTCTCCACCACCTTCGTGTCGCCTGTAACAATCGGTGTGCCGGTCTCCATGGCGGCCTGTGCCATGGAAGCGATCAGCCGATCCAGATCTGCGAGTGGAAAGCCTTCTTCCAGAATGAACGAGGCTGACAGATAAAGGGGTTTCGCGCCAGACATGACCACATCATTGACGGTTCCATGCACGGACAGGGAGCCGATGTCTCCGCCGGGGAAAAAGAGGGGCGAGACCACATGGCCATCCGTACTCACGACAAGACGACCGGTCGGTAAGGGAAGGATTGCCTGGTCGTTGCCTTGGGCCAGAAAATCGTTGGAAAGATGTCGGGCAAACAAGCCCTCGATCAATTGTGCCATCGCCCGTCCACCGGATCCGTGGGTCATGTCTACCCGACCGGACTTGATATTGAGCTTTTGGGAAAAGCGCTGTTTTTGCATCATGACTGCTTTCTTCTGGTCATCAGGCGACATCGCTGTCGAGCGCTTGGCTGGCCTGTTCCATCCGGAAGCGACCATAGGACCAATAGGCGGCACAGGATCCTTCAGAGGACACCATACAGGAGCCTTGCGGATTGTCCGGCGTACAGACCGTGCCGAACAATTTGCAATCTGTCGGCTTCTTTGCCCCACGTAGAATGGCCGGACATTCGCAGCCCTTCACATCCTTGCCGGTCGATGCGGTGACAGCAAAGCGGGCTTCGGCATCCCATTGGGCATAGGCTGGGCGAATTTTCAACGCGCTATGTTCGACCCAGCCCAGACCGCGCCATTCAAACGTGTCACGCAGCTCGAATATGTCGGCGACCAATGCTTGCGCCTTGCGGTTCCCTTCCCGGGTGACCACACGGATATATTCATTTTCGACCTCGAACCGGCCTTCATTGATTTGACGGATCAGCATCAGAGTGGATTGCATCACGTCCAGAGGCTCGAAACCGGCAATCACCACGGGCTTCTTGAACTCTGCCACCACATCCTCATAGGGTTTGCTGCCGATGATCGAGCTGACATGGCTCGGACCCAGAAACCCATCAATGGAGACGGTGCCCAGATCCGGATCGTTGGGAGACTGCAAAATGTGTCGAATGGCCGATGGCGTCAGCACATGGTTGCAGAAAACAGAGAAATTGGTGAGCTCTTCCGCCTCGGCCTGTTTGATCGCTACAGCGGTTGGCGGCGTGGTGGTCTCAAAGCCGATGGCAAAGAAAACCACCTCACGATCAGGATTGTCGCGGGCAATTTTCAAGGCATCCTGCGTGGAATAGACCATTCGAATATCCAACCCGTCGGCCTTGGCCTTGATCAGGCTGCGCTTTTGGCTCGCAGGCACCCGCATCATGTCACCATAGGTGCACAGAATGACCCCATGGCGCTGGGCCAGTTCGATCGCATTGTCGATACGGGGGATTGGCAAGACGCAGACCGGACAGCCCGGCCCGTGAACAAATTCCACAGTGTCGGGCATCAAATCCTGCACCCCATAGCGGAAGATGGCATGGGTGTGACCGCCACAAAATTCCATCACCCGATAGGAGCGACCGGGCTGGACTTCGGCAGCAATCTGGCGGGCAAGCTTTTGAGCGCCCTGCTTGGATCGGAACTCGTCGACATATTTCATGATCCATGCCTCCATATGTGCGTCTGATGCCAGAAGACCCGCTTCGGCCATGATGGCGAGGGTTTTCTCGGCCTCTTGCGGGCTCACCTTGTTAAGCGCGTAGCCAACATGGACCAGCACAAAATCGCCGACGGTGACATCCTCGACCAGCGCAAGGGAAATCTGCTTCTTGACCCCTTCAAGAGAAACGGTGGCCATATCACTTTCTTCATTAATGGCAGTGATTTCTGCCGGAAGTGCCAAACACATCTTTTCGCTCCTTTTGACTTGTCATTCAGCCCCGATCCAGCAAGGCAATCTGCCGACTTGCCCTTATCCATTGATACCAACTCTGCATGCCTTCCCCGGACGTGGCAGATACAGGCAGCACCTTGATTTTTGGATTGATCCGGCGCGCATTCGCAATGCAGGCGTCCACATCAAAGGTGAGATAGGGCAACAGATCGACCTTGTTCAGCAACATCACGTCCGCTGCATGGAACATATCGGGATATTTCAGCGGTTTATCCTCGCCCTCCGTCACTGACAGAATGGCCACCTTGTGCGCTTCCCCCAGATCAAAGCCGGCAGGGCATACCAGATTGCCGACATTTTCGATGAACAGCAGGCTCTCCTCGGCCGGACCAAGGCTTTCCAGCGCATGCCCGATCATATGCCCATCCAGATGACAGCCCTTGCCCGTATTGATCTGGATTGCTGGTGCTCCCGTTTCCCGGATCCGGTCCGCGTCGTTGGCCGTTTGCTGGTCACCTTCAATGACCGACATCGCAAATTCCCCTGTCAGATCGGTGATTGACCGGGTCAGCAGGGTGGTCTTGCCCGAACCCGGGCTGGACACCAGATTGAGAGCAAAGATACCCCGCCCCATCAACCATTTGCGGTTGGCGGCGGCATAGTCGTCATTCTTCGCCATGATGTCCGTCTCGATCTGGATCATCCGACTTTGCGACAGGCCCGGTGCATGGGCATGGGCGGGGCCTTGCCCGTAATCATGATGATGGTGGCTATCCGCGTGACCATGACCGTGACCGTGACCATGGCCTTCGGCATGGGAATGGTCATGTTGGCCGCTGTCAATCGCCTTGCCTTCCAGTCTGGTTTCACCGTGGGAACACCCGCAAATGCTGCACATCACTCCACCTCCATATCTTTGATTCTCATTTTATCGCCGCCGGTCACTTCCACCTGATAGGATCCACAGGTGGGACAGGCCTCATAGCGGGCTGTCACCACGGTCGGTTCACAACATTGCATGCACCAGGCTGTGACGGGCAACGCGATCACCTCCAGCACGGAGCCCTCCGCTATGCTCTGGCGTGTCACCACGTCATAGCTGAAGCGCAAGGCCTCCAGTTCAACACCGGCCAGAGGGCCGATTTCCAGACGGACCTTCTTCACCTTCGAAAAAGACTGCGCAATGGCCTGATCCTCAATCACCTGCAGGATGCCTTCGCAAAGGGATAACTCATGCATCGCAAAGCTCCATCCGCGTGTCGCGCACATCAAGATCGAGTGTGAAGGCAACACACGGATCGATCGCTTCAATGATCGCCGTTGCCTGCTCCTTCAGATCTTCGCTTATGCGCAGGGTGCTCAAACTGCGCGCCACCGCCCCATGCGGGTGAAAGTTCCACTCGGTCGGTGCCACGATGCTATAGGCCGTGATCTTTCCATCACTGAGTTGAGCCGCGTGGATCAGCAGGCCACGCGCAGTCTCGATCTGCCCCAATCCGTCCCATGGTTGCTGGTTGACCACGTCGTCAGGGCATCCCTCCGCCAAGGCCTCAAGGCGCGCCGGAAGCCGGGCCAGATCAACAAGCCGGGCCAGATGTCGGGCCAGCAGACCAAAACGGTCTTCGCAACCATGGGCGCGCACCAGTGGATGGCCGGCCTGACGCTGCAAAGGACCGGTTTCGCAGCAAGCTCCGTTCCAGGTCGGTCGCGCCGCGAAGGCTTCGCCTTGCCCGGATAACAAAAGGCTGCACAGGCGCTCGGCGTCCGCCGTCTTCAGGACCGGCAGGAAATGTGGCGTGATTGCACCTGTCTGCGGCGCCATGGTTTCGGAAAGCCGATCAAAATGTGTCCGGATGGGGGCCCCAAGCGTGGTGAGCTGTGTGGCAAAGGCCTCAGCACTATCAAGCGCCAGAATGGTCTCCGGTTCATCGCCAAGAATGGCCTGCGTCACCAATATACGCAACGATTGCGCAACATGTTTGAGTTGGATGCAGGCTCCGGCATTCTCGCAATCCATGGACGCCAGCTTGCGGGCTTCGACCAGCCATGGGTGCAAATGGTCAGCAATGGCGCTCTCCCGGTCGGGCAAAGCCCATCGGGTGAGAATGTGAAGGCAATGCTCCCGTGCCATTTCGCTCAGAACCAGCCCGTCACCCCATAGCTTGCGCTCCGGCTGCCCGTTATAGAGATTGCAGGCCTGTGCGGCGGCATGGCGATGGGCCTCACCGCAAATGGCATAAAGGCGCGGCAGCAGAGAGTGCAACTCTTCCGGCGTCTTGCCCACAAAGAGCCGCGCAATATCCATGCGGCGGCTTGAGTGGATCTGCGGCTGGATCGCTCCGGTCTCAGGATCTTGGTTGAGCTGAATGGCAAGGCTGGCTTCAAGACTCATGAGACGGCCTCATCGTCTTCTGCCAAGACCGCCGACCGCGAGGTCCGCAAACCCAGCAAAAGGTCCCGACGGCTCGGTTGGGGTTCGGCAGAAGGCGTCGATGGCGGGACCGGATCAGCATCGGTGATAACCGGTTCGGGCGGCGCGCCTTCCCATATGGCCTGCATCTCCAAAGCCTCTTGCGAAACAGAAGCCTCTGTGCTGTCAGGACCCATTGCATCAGGATCCAGAACCATCGTCAGAACAGCTTGGGCGGTGTCCGTCGCGGCCTGTTGGTCGGCAAACTGGAACATCGGCGAGAAAAGCGAGCAGCTGAGATAGTAGCCCAATCTCTCTTCGAAACAGACGATGAATTCGAACTGACCACCCGGCAAGGCGTGGTTTTGTTTGTCACCAACATGTGCGTCGGTCAGAATGACCTGATCAACCGGCATCAGCAGCAAACTCATGAACCAGGGCGTGACAAGAAGTCCGGGCATAAAACCGGCATCATTCGCGGCATCAAAGCCGAAGGCCGCGACCGACAGCTTATCGTTCAACACGGGAATGTCGCGCATCCGCTCTTGCTCGATCTGTTGAAACAGATTGACAAGCATGGTGCGCCGGCCCTCGCCCTCAAGCTGACTGTTTAACAGATGTGCCGCACTCGTCATCATCACTGAGTGTCCACAACGAGAAAATCCTGCTTGGGACCGTCGCAATTGGGGCAGCTCCATTGCTCTGGCAGCTGTGAAAAGGGGGTGCCGGGCGGTATTTGCCAAGCTTCATCTCCCTGCGCGGGATCATAGACATGCCAGCAGATTTTGCATTCCAGCACACTGTCATCGCTTAGCTTTGAGGCATCGCCGCCGTAGGAACCGCCGGAGAAAGACATGTTCATGCGGGGTCTCCTTGCCCATCTTCACGATAGATCGCCAGAATTTCATCAAGGCGCAGCGCGCTGTCATCAATATCTTCCTGTGCGGCGCCAACCACCTCGGGCAAGTCGATGACCTCGATGGAATTGAGAATGATGGCGTCCTGGCTGTTGTAATACTGCACCCACCAGACATTCTTCGTGGCCGTCGAGGAGACGCGACAATTGCCATAGCCTCGTGACAGAATGACGGATTTTCCTTGCCCGAGCTTTTGGGTGAGATAGGCAAGATCCTCTTCGGTTTGCGGCAACAGGCTGAGATTGATCACATGGGTTGCGTCGCCGGGCTTGAAACTGGCCTGCTTGTCCTGAAGCTCGGAAAGCAGAGGCGGTGCATTGAAGATGCCAGCGGGCAGATCGGAATCCACATCGGCAACCCGATCACGGGCACCGGCAAAAGTCTCATGACGCAGACAATCGGGATAATCTGCCACTTCGATCCGGTCTCCGATCAGGGAGCCATCCGTATCATAGCTCAAGACGCGCCAGACCCCGGCCAGCACCGATTCCTGTGCCTGAATGTTGCTTCCGCAGACGATGGACACTTCTCCTTCGCCCAGCAGCTGGTTGACCAGCCCCAGATCAAGCGCCGTCAAATCGGAAATATCGATCACAAGGGCCTGATGGCCAACTTTGTAGTGGCGCAAGGCAACCAGCAACTCTTCCAGTTTGGCTTTGCCTGCTTCCATGCCGGAAATATCTTCAGGCTCCGGAGCGATCGGAGGATCGAATGTCGCCATTTCGCGCGGCATTTCCATATAGTCAAGCTCTTTGCCATCCTCTTCAACCGGCTGGGACCCCGGTCCGGTCAGACCGGCCATGGCCGCGGGACTGCTGCCCAGACCGACCCCGTAACCGCCATTGTCACCATTTGCGCCAAGGCCCTCAAAGGCTGGTGGAATCAGATCCTTAGACATTGTTGGCTCCCTTTTCGATCAATTGACTGGTGATGTCGGCTTGCTTTGCTTCGCTCGGAGCGGTGAAGCCCTTGATTTGAAACGCGGGAGGCTCGCTGACCTCACGCGCCAGAATATCGTTGATCTGTTCAACATAATCCGCCCAGTCGAGCACCCGTGAAATCGCGCCGAGATATCCCCCTTGGCGCAAGAAGACAAAAGCCGGAAAGGACGAAAAGCGATAGCTGCGCTGGGCTATGCGCTCATCCTTGCGCGCCATGACCGCTGGGGTCAGATGGCCATTGGAGGCCTTGACCAGCTCGGGCAGAATAACGGCGGCATCATCCACTTCCAGCAAGCGCTCATGATCCCCCGGCACCATCAGGATGACATCACCATTGTCCTTGAGAAAGGTATCAAGCGTGTCCTCTGTGACCACCGCGATAGATTCGCGCTCTATGATCGCGCTGAGGAGAGGGGAAAAGTCCATTACACCGTCTTTCCTGTCTGTTGGCATGTTATTTGTCTTGTTCTTTGATCAGATCCGCAAACAGATGATCGAATGCGGTTTGCCCGGAGTCTTCTGTGTCGTTGGGATTGAACTGGCCGCTCATGATTTGTTCAACCGCGCTCAGTGCGTCGCCGATTTTCACAGCCTCTTCTTCCGAGATCACGTCCCGTGCGGCATCGATAAAGACCAAAAGCCAATCGCCCGGGGAAACATCTCCCACAAGCATCGTATCAATATGGCGGCTGATGCCTCGATCCTCGCAGATGGCATAGCCGAAACCTGCCTCAACCACTTTCATTGGCAGACCCATGCACATCAGTTGCGGTCCCCCGGCTCGACGCGCAGATGGCCTTCGCCTTTCACGACCTCGGCAATCTCCGCATCATAGTCCCGAGGGGCCTGCCAGCGGTCATCGGCAATGATTCGGACGTCTCCGGTGCGGCAGGCGATGGTTTCGCTGGGGCGCTCACCCTCATAGCGACTGGTCACCATGACCTCGCACGCCAATGTTGCCTCTTCCGGCAATGGTGTGGCGCGCTTGACGAAGGCGATATCATGGCTGCGCAGATAGTCGAGCGCCACGTCGATGGCCGGTGCCATCTGTCGCTTCACCGCAGGGCGCAGGGAGCCGCCGAAATCCTCCAGCTCCACAGGCTGGACACCGACGAGCAGCAAATGGTCGGGCCGGTCATCCATCATGTCGGCCATGGCGAGCACTTCCTGAAATCCCGTTTGATGCAGGGAGACTTTTTTAGCGCCGAGAAATTGTGGCACTTCATCGCCTTCAACCCGCTTCAAGGTGCCGGGAGGCAGGCCATAGTCAACCGCATCAAACACGATCAGAATGTCAGCGTCCCGCACATGCTGCACCAGATAGATCCCTTGGGTGCCGCCGTCGAGCAGCTTCACATTGTCTGGAAATTCATACAGGCGATGGAGTTCATCCACGGCGCGGACGCCGAAGCCCTCATCGGCCCAAAGCAGATTGCCAATGCCCAGGATCAGCACATGTTTAGCTGTCATTGATGTGGTCCTCCCGATCCTGCACTGGTCCAGAGTGCAGGAATAAGACCACTAAATGGCAATTTGAAGCGAGTCGCAAGGGAAAATTGGAAATTAAGTTTTCTATTGAAGAAAAAATTGTAATTTAGCTTTACAGTATTATTCCTTAGTCTAAGAAAAATGACCGCCGCATCCCGCAAGGCCAAAAACAAGGCCAAAAACAAGGTCAGACCCAAAATATGGCAAGCCAGAATAAAAAGCGGGGCACCCCTCATGGGAGGCGCCCCGTCTCTTGGTCAGGTTTGGATGTTAGCGATCTTTCGGATCAATCGGCTGCGAGGGATTGAGACCATCCATCGGGCGGTTGTCCTTGAACAGGCGCCAACCGGAGATCATCGACGAGATCAGGGACTGGCGGGACATAATGTCCTCGCGCACGGCGACATAGACATGGATCATGATGAAACAGATCATCACCCACATGCCGATATGATGCCAGGTATGCACATCCTGACTTTGGCCAAACAGGGGGATCACCCATGAGCTGAACCAGTTATACTGCCAGGATCCCATGCCAGCGCCTTCGCCATAGAGCGCGAGGCCGGTGATGATCATGAAGATGATGGTCCAGACGAAGAGAAAGTGGATGGCAATCGCCGCCAGTGGATTGTGGCCATAATATTTCTTCGGCTCCTTGGCGACCATGGCGTACCATTTGATCTCGTGCCAGACCTCTTTCCACCATCGCACGCGCCAGATGAACGGGGTAAAGACCTCCCGCGCAATTTCGTTGCCGACAAAAGCCCAATAGAAGCGGAAGACAAATCCGACAATGACGATGTAAGCGGCGCTAAAATGAAACCAGCGAATGGTGCCCATCAGGAAATGATCATAGGCTTCCCCCGATGTGCTGGGCAGGGGCGACCCGATCAGATAGCCGGTGACGCACAGGACGACGATTGCCAAAGCATTGATCCAGTGCCAGATGCGCACGGGTGCCTCGTAAATATAGACCGCCTCCTGAGAGGATTTTTCGTGTTCGTTCGACATTGAAATCCTCCCTCAGCGCACCTTGACTTCGGCCAGCTCTTCTCCGTCTTCGCTCATCACATGGGTAGAACAGGCAAGGCACGGATCGAAGCTGTGCAGGGTGCGCAGGATTTCAACCGGTTCATTGGCCACTTCCACCTTGGTATTCATGAGCGAGGCTTCAAAAGCGCCAATATTGCCTTCATTGTCGCGGGGCGAGCCGTTCCAAGTGGTTGGCACAATGCATTGATAATTGTCGATCTTGCTATCCTTGATCTGGATCCAGTGGCCCAATGCCCCGCGAGGTGCTTCGCTAAAGCCGACGCCCTTGACCTCGGTTGGCCAGGTGGAAGGATCAAAGCTTTCGGTGTTGGCTGTAGCGCTATCGCCTGCCTTGATGTTGGCAATCAGTTTATCGAGGAAATAGCGCTGTTTCTTGGCCGCCCAGGATGCTTCCAGACCGCGGGCTGCGGTGCGACCCAGCGTCGAGAAGAGTGCTGTGACCGGAACATCGAGATGACGCAGGACGCCATCAACCTGATCCTTGATCTCCTCATTGCCCTGCATGTAACCGACAACATAGCGGGCAAGCGGTCCCACTTCCATCGCATGACCGCGCCAGCGAGGAGCCTTGATCCAGCTATATTTCGCGCCTTCGTCAAGCTCCTTGATGTTGGTCTTGGTGCCTTTGGTGTTGGGGCCCAGAGCATAATTCGGATCGGTGACGCCATCCCAGGGATGCAGACCCTTGCCTTCATCAGGATAGCTGTACCAGCTATGGGGCACGAATTCCTGAATTTCGTCAGGATTGCGCAGATCCACTTCATGGATCTCATCCAGTTTGCCGTTGATGATTGCGCCACGTGGCATCATCAGGTTGCTGGCGGAATAGTCATTGGCGCGATCAGGAATATCGCCATATGCAAGCAAGGCCTGATTGGAAATGCCGCCGCCATAGAGCCAATCCTTGTAGAAGGATGCAATTGCCAGCAGGTCGGGAATATAGACATTGTCGATAAACTCGATGACCCGGTCGGTGATGGAGGTCACATAATTGAGGCGCTCCATATTGATCGGCGCACCGGCCGCCATTGCACTATCCATGTTGATCGCGCAGGGCACCCCGCCGACCAGCCAGTTTGGATGGGTATCCTTGCCACCGAAGATGGTACGCACGGTCATGATCTCTTTCTGGAAATCCAGAGCTTCGAGATAGTGCGCAACCGCCATCAGGTCAGCTTCCGGCGGCAGACGATAGGCCGGGTTGGTCCAGTAGCCATTCTTGAACGGACCAAGCTGGCCACTTTCGATGAATTTCTTCACCCGGGTCTGGATGTCACGGAAATAGCCCGGCGAGGACTTTGCATGTTTGGAAATGCTCTGCTGTAGGGCGGACGTGGCCTTTGGATCGGCCTTCAGGGCATTGACCGGATTGACCCAATCCAGCGCATGCAGGTGATAGAAATGCACCAGATGATCATGCACCTGCAGCGAAAGCTGCATGATGTTGCGGATCGAGTTGGCATTTTCCGGAATGTCGATGTTGAGCGCATCCTCAACCGCGCGAACCGAGGTGAGGGCGTGGGTGCCTGTGCAGACGCCACAGATCCGCTGGACAAAGGCCCAGGCGTCGCGTGGATCGCGACCTTTGAGGATCACCTCCAGACCACGCCACATGGTGCCGGTTGAAACCGCGTTGCGGATGATATTATTTTCATCGACATTGACTTCGCAGCGCATGTGACCTTCGATGCGGGTCACCGGGTCGACAACGACACGTTGCCCGGAGCTGTCGAGGGAGAAGCCGTTGGGGGTCTTGATGACTGACATTATTCGTTACTCCCCTTCTGGGCGTCCTGCTTTGAGGCTTTCGGGTTCCTGGACATATGTTTGACAACAGACGCAGCCGCATGCACGGCAACTGCGCCGCCGACAATGCCCGCAGCCGTCATGCCGATCGCATCGGCGTCGGCCTCGACGCCAAAGCCCTTGACCTTGGTGAGACGATCATAGAAGGATCCTTTGTCCCAGAAGCCGTCTTCCGAGCAGCCAATGCAGGGATGGCCCGCCTGAATCGGGAAGGACAGGCCGCCATTCCAGCGCACGGTTGAGCATGCATTATAGGTGGTCGGGCCCTTGCAGCCGACCTTGTAAAGGCAATATCCCTTGCGGGCGCCCTCATCATCAAAGTGTTCGACGAACTGGCCGGCATCGAAGTGTGGACGGCGATAGCATTTGTCGTGGATGCGCTGGGAATAGAACATTTTAGGTCGACCCTGACGGTCAAGTTCAGGCAGTTTCTCAAAGGTCAGGATGTAGGTAATGACCGCTGTCATCACTTCGGAAATAGGCGGGCAACCGGGAACCTTGATGATCGGTTTGTCAGCAATGCCCGGAATCAGATGGGTTGGCGTCGCGCGCGTCGGATTGGGGCGTGCTGCTTGCACGCAGCCCCACGACGCGCACGAGCCCCACGAAACGATGGCTTTTGCGTGGTCGGCAACATGGCGCAGTTGCTCGACAAATGGTTTGCCACCGATGATGCAATACATGCCGTCTTCATTGAGCGGTGCATTGCCTTCAACCGCCAGGATGAAGTTGCCGTCATATTTCTCGATGGTCTCCGCAATGATGGCTTCGGCCTGATCCCCGGCGGCAGCCATGATGGTGTCATCATAGTCAAGGGAAATCATGGACAGGATGACATCCTTGGCCAGAGGGTGCGCGGAACGAATGAAGCTTTCCGAACAACAGGTGCATTCCAGACCATGAAGCCAGAGCACCGGAATGCGTGGCTTGGTTGCCATGGCATGAGCAATTTTCGGCGCAAAGCTCGGCCCCAGTCCAAGTGCGGCTGCTGCAAGGCTGCAATATTTCAAAAAGCTGCGCCGGGTTATGCCCTGACGTCGCATGACATCATAGAATGTTTCTTGCATGTTCGTCCTCTGGTCTTGCTTCGCTCTTGACCGCAATTGCGTGCAAGAGACGCTCCTCTCTTTGTCATCTTTTTCATGACTATTGAGAGAATCTTCAGCAAGATTCGGACCAACATGAATTAGGTGAAATATTTCAATGCATTATCGAATTTCTGCAATCAATTGAGTGTCTGGCGATGAATAGCGGCACTCCACTTTGAACAGGCAAATGGAAGGTTGCTTTCCAGCCTTGTCTGCGACGCGACCTTTTTTTGGGCTTAACCATTCAACCCCGGTGACCCGACATATTCGACCTGTTGAAGGAACGCGGCAACCTGTCTTCCAACCGTCAATTCGGTGGCTGAGAGCGTCGATGCAAAAAGGCGCGTGCTTGTTGGGTTTCATTTCGTGAATGGAACCTTTCCCTTAATTCGGCGTTCCCCCTACATTGCCACGCAAGAATGCTTATTTTGCTTGCAAACCAGCCAAGTTGGGGCATTCTTCCAGAAGGCACAGCCTGCCAAATTGCAGGTGACACTTGAGAGTTATATATGAAAACCAAGGACATCGACGTGATCCTCCGGCAGGCAACCCATGAGGATGTTGCCGCCATTACTTCTCTGAGCGAAAAGATCTATGGTGACGATGCCATATTGGAAGAAATGCTCGGCGGTCAGATTTCGACCTTCCCGGAGGGGCAATTCGTTATCACCTACAATGAGGAAGTTGTCGGCCATTGCGCCACCTTCATCATTTCCGCTGACATCGCGCTCAAACCCCATACCTGGCACGGCATAACCGGCTATGGCTTTGCCTCGCGGCACAATCCCGATGGCGACTATCTCTATGGCATGGAAGTGATTGTCGATGAACGCTTCCGCGGACTTCGGATCGGCCAGCGTCTCTATGATGCGCGCAAACATCTGTGCGAGGAATATGAGCTCAAGGGCATCGTCTTTGGTGGCCGGATGCCCAACCTGAAAAAGCGGATCAAAAAATGGGGCACACCCGAGGCTTATCTGGAGCAGGTTCTCAATGGCAAGCAGAAGGATCCTGTGATCGGTTTCCAGATACGCAACGGCTTTGAGGTGATCGGTTTGCTCAAGGGCTATTTGCCATCGGACAAGGACTCTCTGGGTTACGCCACTCATATGGTCTGGCACAATCCCAAGATCGACCGGGAGCAACCCAAGCCGAACGCCATGCGTGGCCTATCGCGGGATTCGGTCCGTGTGGCTTCGGTGCAGCTCCAGGCCCGCAAAGTGTCGTCATTCGAGGATTTTGCTGCCCAGCTTGAATATTTCGTCGATGTTGCGGCCGACTATCGCTCGGACTTTGTCGTCTTTCCTGAAATGCTGACCATCCCGCTGCTCTCCATTGAACGCAAAAGACTGACGCCGCAGGAATCCATCGAGAAGCTCTCGAATTACACGGAAAAATTTGTCACCTTCATGCAGAATTTGGCGATTTCCTACAATATTAATATCATCGGTGGCAGCCATCCGACCCTGATGAAAGACGATAGTCTGGAAAATCTCGCCTATGTCTTCCTGCGCACCGGCGCGGTGCACACGCAGTCGAAGATCCACCCAACGCCGAACGAGAGCTATTGGTGGAATATTGAAGGCGGTGACAAGCTCAAGGCAATCCAGACCGATTGCGGCCCGATCGGCGTGCTGGTCTGTTATGATTCCGAATTCCCGGAACTGGCCCGCCACCTGACCGATCAGGGCATGAAAATCCTGTTTGTTCCTTTCTGCACCGACGAGCGGCAGGGCTATCTGCGCGTGCGCTATTGCTGTCAGGCCCGGTCAGTGGAGAACCAGATCTATGTGGTCACCTCCGGCATGGTCGGCAACTTGCCGGACGTAGAAAATATGGACGTGCATTATGCCGAAAGCGGCATCTTCACCCCCTGTGATTTCCCCTTTGCCCGCGATGGCATTGCCGCGTTGGCCGATACCAACACCGAGACCATCATTTTCTCGGATCTGGTGATTGATCAACTCAATGTCAGCCGCAATTCCGGCACGGTGCAGAATTTGAAGGACCGCCGGTTTGACCTGTACCGCGTGGAGTGGAATCCCAAATCGCCACCCCAGCAGGAACCGGCCATCAAACTCAACAACAAATGAGCCATTCCCGGCGGCTGTCGCATTCCTTTGGCAGCCGCTGCCCATCCCCATGCCTCCTAACCTTCTTGCCGCATCAAACGCGCGTCAGTCAGCCTTGATCAACGCATCAGAGAAGGGCAAATCTGCCTTCTGCTGCTCGCTCATTCGCATGATATCCGGGTGGGCCAGTGGATCTCTATCATAGTCGCCTTCGCGGGTTTCGTTCCACAGAGTGGTTTTGATAGTTAAACGCCTGTTCTGGAGCAATCGCATCCAATTACAGGCGATAAAGGGGAAGAATACGTGTTTCATGGGCCTTTTATGGCCAGAATATCAGATTTTGGGAATCGACTTCCAAAGGCAGCGTGTTTAGATTTTCTAAATGCAAAATCTCAACTCCTTGTCCCTGTCAACGCTCAGAACCATCGAAGTCCTCGCCCGCCATGCCACCTTGCGCGGGGCAGCCGATGAGCTTGGTGTTACCCCCGGAGCCTTGAGCCAGAGGTTGGCCAAGGCGGAAAGCGCCCTTGGTCAAACCCTTTTCACCCGCTCTTCAACAGGCCTCACGCCGACCGAGACATGCCGTGCCATCGCGCCACGCCTGACGGCCACCTTCCGGGACTTGTCCAACATTGTGGCCGATTTGCAGGAAAGCCGGAAAAACACTCTGACAGTGACCGTCGCGACCATTTTTGCCAGTCGCTGGTTGATCTGGCGCATCAAGCACTTTACCGACCAGAATCCTGATATTTCGCTGCGCCTTCTGCCTGCCAATGAGGTGGTGGATCTCGATAATTCCGAGGCCGATGTGGGCATTCGCGTCGGTCCGGGCATGGAGGAGGGCGCGCATGCAACCAAACTGTTGGGCAAACGGGTCTTTCCGGTCTGTTCGCCGACCATCGCGGCGCAAATCCAACGCCCTGCAGACCTCGTTGCCTTCCCCGTCATTCGCGAAAACGAAGCCTATATCGGCTGGGATGCGTGGCTGTCCGATATGGGGTTGAAGGGCACACCGCTCCAACCCGGCCCCACCTATCCCGACGGCTCCCTTTGTCTCGATGCCGCGATGACTGGACAGGGAATTTTCATGGCGTGGGAAACGCTGGCCTGTGACGCCTTGGAGCGCGGTCTGATCGCTTCCCCCTTCGACAGGCGTTCGGACATCGGATCAAGCTACTGGTTCGTCACCAGCAAACGGGCGCAAGGCAATCAGGCGGTCAAGAGATTCCGCAGCTGGCTGATCACAGAGCTGGAAGCCTCGCAGCAACAATGGGGTAGCGACCGTCCGTGACCGCAACATGGGAATCACTTCTGGCATTTGGCGCAAAAGAAGGTTGATCGCCCACTTTGGGTGAAGCGCTCGATGGTGCCTGAGCAGCCCTCTGTCTGGCACGGATCACCTGCCCGGTCATAGACCTTGAAGCGATGCTGGAAATAGCCCAGAGACCCGTCAGCGCGGGTATGGTCGCGTAAGGTCGATCCTCCCGCCTCGATTGCTTCTGCGATGGTGGCGCGAATCTCATCGGTCAGCAAGTGAAGCTTGGCCGATGCCTTGCCCGCCTTGGTGACAAGGCTGCCCGCAGCTCGTTTCGGGTCGAGACCGGACCGATACAGCGCCTCGCAAACATAAATGTTGCCCAAGCCCGCAATGATATGCTGATCAAGTAGGGCGGATTTCAGCGGCGTTCTCTTGTCTTTGAAACGCGCCGCCAAATAGGTCGCATCGAGTATGTTGCCCACGGGCTCCACCCCCAATTTGGCAAAATAGGGATGCTCGGACAGCATGGCACGCGGAATCAGGTCGAAAAAGCCAAAACGGCGCGGATCATTATACAGCACCGACACGCCGGACATCAGATGCAGCACCACATGGTCATGTTGCGGCAGCTTGCCCCGCGCTCGGTGAAAGCTCTCCTCGCCGATCAAATGGGCATCTTCTGCTTCCACCACCCGGAAGGAGCCGGACATGCCCAGATGCATCACCAGAACCTGCGCATCATCGAGATCGGCCAGAAGATATTTCGATCGCCTGCCAAGGGAAATGATGTCTCGCCCTTCCAGCCGCTCGGCCAGTTGGTCGGGAAAGTCAAAACGCAGATTTTTGCGCCTGATATCGGCTTTTTTGATGGTCGCCCCCTCCATGACCGGGGCAAGGCCCCGGCGCACGGTTTCAACCTCGGGCAATTCTGGCATGATCGCTCCCCACAGTTCGGCCTAAAGCTCTGCCTACAGTTCCGCCTTGAGGGCCGCGATCAGGGCGGCAATATCCTCTTCGGTATTGTAATAATGCGGCGCGGCCCGCAACATCAGCGGCAATTGGCGTCGTTCCGCATCAATGCGCGTGCTTGAGACATTGGACGTACCAATGGCAATGCCATTCTCCCGCAGCTTGGCGGAGGTTTCCGTCGGGTCCAGCCCTTTGATGGTGAAGCTGACAATGGCGCATTGTTTCTCGCCAAGATCGTGGATTTGTGCGCCCGCAATGCCTTCCAATTGCTCGCGCAATAAGGCCGCCAGTCCGAAGGATCGTGATTGGATCCCGTCAAGACCGATCTCAAGGGCGTAATCACAGGCCGCTTTCAGGCCTGCCCGCAGAGCATAATTATTTTCCCAGCTTTCAAACCGGCGGGCATCAGGCCGCAGCTCATAAGCCTCGCGGGACACCCAAGGGGCGGCGAAATGGTCGATCATCACCGGCTCCAGTGTCTCGAGCCACTTCTCCTTGACATAGAGGAAACCGGTGCCACGCGGACCGCGCAGGAATTTCCGCGCTGTCGCCGACAGGAAGTCGCACTGGAGCGTCTCCACATCGACCGGCATCTGCCCCACCGCCTGACAGGCGTCGAGCAGGAAGGGAATGTCATGCGCCTTGGCAATCGCGCCGATCTTTTCCGCCGGATTGATCAGGCCGCCATTGGTTGGAATCCATGTTGTGGCAATCAGGGCCGTTCGTTCGGTGATCATGTCTTCCAGCGCCAGCACATCCAGCGCACCGGACGCGTCGCTTGGCACCACATCAATGATGATCCCGTCGCGCTTGGCGCGCTGCAGATAGGCAACGTAATTGGCTGCATATTCCGCTTCGCACGTAAGGATCCGGTCCCCTTCTTTGAGCGGCAGGGAATAAAAGGCCAGGCACCAGCCGACAGTGGCATTCTCCACCAGAGCGATTTCCTGCGGTCTGGCATTGAGCAGCCGCGCCACGCTGTCATAGGTGGCGTCAAGATCGTCAGCGCGTGCCTGATAGGCTTCATAGCCCCCAATCCGGGCTTCAAGCTCGGTATGCTCGACGATCGCGTCGACCACTGCCTCCGGCATCAAGGCGGCGCCACAGGCCAGCAAATGGATGCCATGGTGAATGCCGGGCGTGTCAGCGCGGATCTTTGCGATATCCATGATTTGGTTCATGTTTGATTCTCAACTTTTGCCATTGCAATTGCCCCCACCGAGAGGGCGTCACCGTATCAATGGCAATAGCCGGTGACAAGGCGCGTTCTGATGGTTCATCCCTTAAGGGCCAAACGCTCAGTTGCGCGGCATGCGGGAGAGCAAAACGAAAGCGGCATGAGCCAGTGCGGTAAAAGCGCGAGCCGCCAATGGCATTTGTCGAAAAGATGGGCTAAGGTCGCGCCAAAATTGGAACAGGGCCGCTCAATGGGGCGGCTGGCAGGACGAAGACATGTCGGCACACAACAAGCAACGCACCGAAGATGTATCGGAAATGGCCACTTCCTTTGGCTTTGAAGCCGTCAAGGAAGGGGAAAAGCAGCCCAAGGTCAACAAGGTCTTTCATCAGGTCGCAGACCGCTATGACGTGATGAATGATCTGATGAGCGGTGGCATGCATCGCCTCTGGAAAGACGCCTTCGTTGCCTGGCTCAACCCGCCTCAGCGCCCGACCAAGCCTTTCAAGCTGCTTGATGTGGCAGGCGGGACAGGCGACATTTCCTTCCGGGTGATTGAACGCTCCCGCAAAACCGCCCATGCCACGGTGTTTGATATCAATGGATCGATGCTTGCGGTCGGCAAGGATCGCGCCAGAGAAAATGGCCTGATCGATTATCTCGATTTTGTCGAAGGCAATGCCGAAGAGTTGCCCTTCGAGGATAACAGCTTTGACGCCTATACAATCGCCTATGGCATCCGCAATGTGCCGCGCATCGACAAGGCTCTCTCTGAAGCCTTTCGGGTGCTCAAGCGGGGCGGGCGTTTCATGTGCCTTGAATTTTCCGATGTCCATATGCCTGTGCTCGACAAGGCCTATGATCTCTTTTCCTTCAATGCCATCCCCGCCATTGGCGACATGGTGACCGGCGACCGCGAGAGCTATGAATATTTCGTCCAGTCGATCCGCAAGTTTCCCAACAAGGCGCGCTTCAAGATGATGATCGAGGAGGCCGGTTTCAAGCAGGTCACCTACCGGGCCATGTCCGGTGGCATCACCACCATGCATTCGGGCTGGAAATTGTAAAGGAAGGCAGAGAGATCATGATTGGTGCGTCCTCCTCTCTTATCCGCCTCATGCGGGCAGGCTACATTCTGGCTCGTGAAGGGGTCTTCTCGATTATCGAGCCACCTGCGGATCTGCCCCTTGTGCCGCGTCTTGGCCTGTCGACCCTGCAGCTGATCGAGCGGCGCGGAATTTCCACCCGCAACAAGGGCGAACGGATGAGCGCCGCGCTCAATCGCCTTGGACCGTCTTACGTCAAAATGGGCCAGTTTCTGGCCACGCGTCCCGACCTGGTCGGCCCGGAGCTGGCTGAAGCCTTGAGCAGTCTGCAAGATCGCGTCCCGGCTTTTGGCATGGAAGAAGCCAAGATCGCTATCGAAGCAAGCCTCGGCAAACCGGTTGAAGCCCTGTTTGACAGCTTCTCCGAACCTGTGGCCGCAGCCTCCATCGCTCAGGTTCACAAGGCAAGCTATGTCGACAAGACGGGCACCACCCAGCATGTCGCCATCAAGGTGTTGCGTCCGCGCATTGCCGAGCGTTTCAAGGCCGATCTGGGAGGCTTTTACCTTGCCGCCCGGTTGATCGAAGCCATCCATGTACCGTCCCGCCGCCTGCGCCCGATTGCAGTTGTCGACACGCTGGCCCGCTCCATCGAACTGGAGATGGATTTCCGTCTCGAAGCCGCCGCCATGAGCGAAATGGCCGAATATTGCCGCGATGACAACGACTTCCGCGTGCCAACGGTCCATTGGGAAAAATCGACCAAGTCCGTCATGACCATGGAATGGATCGACGGCATCAAGCTCAATGACATGGAGGCGCTTAAAGCCTCCGGCCATGACCTGTCGAAACTTGGCACCACGGTCATTCAGTCCTTCCTGCGCCATGCCTTGCGGCAGGGCTTTTTCCATGCGGACATGCATCCGGGCAATTTGTTCCTGGATCCCCAAGGCCGTCTGGTGGCCGTCGATTTTGGCATCATGGGCCGCATCGGTCCCAATGAGCAGCGCTTTCTGGCCGAAATCCTCTATGGCTTCATCAGCCGCGATTATCGCCGGGTTTCGCAGGTCCATTTCGACGCGGGCTATGTGCCCGCTCATCAGGATGTCGACACCTTTGCGCAAGCTCTGCGCTCCATCGGGGAGCCGATCCATGGTCGTGATTCCGCCGACATTTCCATGGCGGGCCTGCTCAGCCAGTTGTTCGAATTCACCGAATTGTTCGGCATGGCAACCCGCACCGAGCTGATCCTGCTGCAAAAGACCATGGTCGTCGTCGAGGGCGTTGCCCGGATGATGGATGGTGGCCTCAATCTCTGGAACACTTCCGAGCCTGTGGTCAAGACATGGATGCAAGCCAATCTTGGCCCCACTGCCAAGGTCAAGGAAATGGCCTCCGGCCTTGCCACGCTTGGCACCCTGTCTGCGGGCCTGCCGGACATGGCCCGGCGCGCCCAGAGCCTTTCGGAGAGCTTTGATCAGATGGGCCGAAATGGTATGCGTCTGGATGCGGAAACCGTGGCGGCGATCGGTCGGGCCGAAGCCCGCGAAAGCCGCTCTGGTCGCGTGGCCCTGTGGGTCATCGCTCTTGCACTCAGTGCCATTGCCATCCATCTTTGGAACTAATCCCGCGCCAGCCGGGTCATATCAAATCAACTTCGGGTCAAACCATCGGGGGCTTTCTGCCATGCTTGCCAAAAAACGCATTCTGTTGATCATTTCCAGCAGCGTCGCCGCCTTCAAGGCAACCGACATTGCCCGCCAGCTGATCAAGAAAGGTGCCAGCGTCAAAGTCATTCTGACCAAAAATGCCACGGAGTTCGTCTCGCCCCTGACCCTTGCGGCCCTGACCGGCGAGGCGGCGATCACCGAATTGTTTGACCTGACCCGAGAGCAGGAAATCGGCCATATCGAATTGTCCCGCGACGCCGATCTGGTGGTGGTTGCCCCTTGCACCGCCAATCTGATGGCCAAAATGGCCCATGGCATTGCCGACGATCTGGCCAGCACGACCCTGCTGGCAACCGACAAGCACGTTCTGGTGGCGCCCGCGATGAATGTGCGCATGTGGCTGCATCCGGCAACCCAGCGCAATCTGGCACAACTGAAGGCCGATGGCATCCATTTTGTTGGCCCCGATGTCGGCATGATGGCTTGCAACGAGGAAGGTCCGGGGCGCTTGGCTGAGCCGGAATCCATCATTGAGGCAATCGATGCCCTGCTTGATGCCCGGATCGATGACAGCAAAAAACCGCTATCGGGCAAACATGTGCTGATCACGGCAGGCCCGACCCATGAGCCGATCGATCCGGTGCGCTATATTGCCAACCGCTCGTCGGGCAAACAGGGCTATGCCCTGGCCGCAGCGGCCCGTGCGGCCGGTGCCGAGGTGACCTTGGTCTCCGGTCCGGTGTCCCTTGATCCACCCGCTGGCGTCACATGCATCCGGGTGGAAACCGCCCAGCAAATGCATGACGCGGTCTCCGACCATCTGCCTTCCGATGTCGCCATCATGGCGGCTGCGGTCGCAGACTGGAAAGTCGCCAATCAGGGGGCGGAAAAAATCAAGAAAAAACCAGACGGAAGCCTGCCCGAGTTGCATTTTTCTGAGAATCCCGACATTGCCCGTTTTGTCGGCACTCATCCCAGTCAGCGCCCAAATCTCGTGGTTGGTTTCGCTGCCGAAACGCAAAATCTCGAAACCAATGCCGGGGCAAAATTGAAGAAAAAGGGCGTTGACTGGATCATCGCCAACGATGTCTCACCTGAGACCGGCATCATGGGCGGTGATCGCAACAGTGTGAAGATCGTCCGGGCCGATGGCATCGAAACATGGCCGGATATGGAAAAGGGCGAAGTCGCCCAGCGCCTGATCGAACGCATTGCCCAAGCGCTGGACGGCATGATGAAGGTCTGACCCCGCCAATCATGCGCTCCCGGAGCCGCAAGCCGCCAACAGGGTGGCAAAGTGGGGCGGATACGCTTTGGTGCTGCTCGGTCCAAGGAGAAGTAAATGACCCCTGTAAAATTTATGCGCCTGCCTGAGAATGCTGATCTGCCACTTCCCTCTTATGCAACGCCGGGGGCTGCCGGTATGGATCTCAGAGCTTGCTTGCCTGAAGGCGACGTGATCCTTGAGCCGGGCGACATCAAATTGATCCCGATTGGCTTTGCCGTTGAAATCCCCAAGGGCACGGAAATGCAAATTCGGCCAAGATCTGGCCTTGCGGTCAAGCATGGATTGATGATTCCCAACAGCCCCGGGACGGTGGATGAGGATTATCGGGGTGCCGTGCAGGTGGCCCTGCTTCATGCGGGATCCGAACCCTTCACAATCAGCCATGGGGACCGCATAGCTCAAGCCGTGATTGCCCCGATCGTGAAGCCTCACATAATTGAAGTTGATGGTTTGAGTGAGACGGATCGTGGGGCTGGTGGTTTTGGATCGACCGGGGTCAAGGGATAGGGTGAAGGCTGAATCGGAAAGGCACGATCCGCCCCGCCGCCCCCCCTAAATCAGCCACCCGGCGGTGTGATCTGGGCACCACGCAAATTCCTTGAATGTAGAATAATTTTCCATTCTCACCGGTTGTCTTTATGAGCCGAGCGAAGGCATTTCGCTTTGGCCGAAATCCGTGGATGTCTATTTCCTGATTTCGGGGAAAGTTGGCAATGCATACCTCGCACTTTCATGCGGGACAACCTACATTGGTATGGAAAAAGATTGATCCAATTCCGATCAGCCAGACGCCGAGCCGGACAACCCGGTTATCTCGAGCGCGGCATGATCCCATAATGTGAGGAAAGCAGCATGGCACATACTCCGATCAAGACCGAAGGCCGCGGCCGCATTTATGATTCCATTCTCGACACCATTGGCAACACCCCATTGGTGCGCTTTGACAAGATCGCCAAGGAACATGGTGTGAAGGCCAATCTGATCGGCAAGCTCGAATTCTTCAACCCGCTGGCCAGCGTCAAGGATCGCATCGGCGTCAACATGATCGAGAGCATGGAAGCGGATGGCAAAATCGAACCGGGCAAAACCACCCTGATCGAGCCAACCTCTGGCAATACCGGCATCGGCTTGGCCTTTGCAGCGGCAGCCAAGGGCTATCGCCTCATTCTCGTGATGCCGGAAACCATGTCCATTGAGCGCCGCAAGATGTTTGCCTTCCTTGGTGCGCAGGTCGAGCTGACCGAAGGCCCCAAAGGCATGAAAGGCGCGATTGCCCGCGCAGAAGAGCTGGTCGGTGAGATCGAAAACGCGGTCATCCCGCAGCAGTTCCAAAATGCCGCCAACCCGGAAGTTCACCGCAACACCACTGCGGAAGAAATCTGGAATGACACGGCAGGTGAAGTGGATGTGCTCGTGTCCGGCATCGGCACCGGCGGCACAATCACCGGCGTTGGCACGGTTCTCAAAGAGCGCAAGCCAGGTGTTCATATTGTCGCCGTTGAGCCAACCGACAGCCCGGTTCTGTCTGGCGGCAATCCTGGCCCACACAAAATTCAGGGCATCGGCGCGGGCTTTGTGCCAGGTGTTCTGAACACCGAAATCTATGATGAAGTGGTGACCATCGCCAACGAGGATGCCTTTGCCTATTCCCGTGCATTGGCCCGAATCGAAGGCGTACCGGCTGGTATTTCTTCCGGCGCTGCTCTGGCTGCTGCCATCGAAGTGGGTAAGCGCGACGAGATGGCAGGCAAGAATATCGTCATCATCATCCCAAGCTTCGCAGAGCGTTATCTGTCGACTGCCCTGTTCGACGGCATTTGATTCGCTTTTGAAATCACCAGATTTTTCTCACATCGCGGGATCCGTCTCGCGATGTTTTTTTATGAGGATGCCTTTTTATTTCCCGATAGGCGCGGCATGATACCCCTTCGCGATTGTATGATTTGTCGTTTCACCTTTTCAAAGGGGCTGGCCTCATGTCTATCCAACTGATTCCTCATGCGAAGACCTCCCTGTCTTGCCTACTATTGACTGTGCTGCTGCTGCTTGCTCCCCATCTTGGGGTGACGCCAAGCCTTGCCGGGGACGCCGCGGAATTCCGCGCTCACGGCTTTTCCTCTGATGAGGCCGGGCGCTATTTCGCCTTTGAGGAATTTGGCTCGCAAGATGGCTCGGGCTTTCCCTATTCGAACATCTATATTGTTGATCTCAAAGAGGACAAATGGGTGCCGGGCACGCCAGTTCGGGTGCTGATCGAGGATGAAAACCAATCCCCATTGGTCGCCCGTGTCAGCGCCTTCCAGCAGGCCACCAGCATCATGCAGCAATATGATATCACCCGTGCTGGCGTGATGATGGCTGCCTCGCCCCTCAATGAAGTCAGTGACAAGTCGACATTGTCCTTCCATCAGGCAATCAATCCGCTCCTGTCCAATCAACCTGCCCTCTACAAGCTGCAACTGAGCAACATCGATGTGACGGACCTGAATGATTGCGGCTTTGCCAACAATCGGGTGATGGGCTTTGCTCTCAGCATGGTCAAGCCAGACGGCAGCCATGTTGATATCCATGACGAAGGCTCGGCGCCCAAGTCGCGCGGTTGTCCTGAGCGCTATCATCTGGTTGCGGTTTTTGCGCCAGACCGTTACAGGGTAAAGAGCTATGCGGTGGCGTTGGTCGGGGTCTTCAGTCGAGGCTTTGAAGGTCCGGATCTGCGGTACATCGCTGTACCCTTTGCATTCTGAGTCAATCCAAAGAAAAACAAGGACATATTATGCTGTCAGAGCCAGAGCTTGAACGCTATGCGCGCCATATCCTGTTGCGTGATGTCGGTGGACCGGGGCAGCAGAAATTGAAAGCAGCGCGGGTGCTGGTGGTCGGTGCAGGCGGCCTTGGTTCGCCGCTTCTGGCCTATCTGGCCGCTGCCGGTGTCGGCACATTGGGCGTGGTAGACGATGACGTGGTCTCATTGTCCAACCTGCAGCGCCAGATCCTGCATGACAGCGACGCGCTTGATCAGCCCAAAGTGGAGAGCGCCCGACGCAGTCTCAATCGGATCAATCCCCATGTGGATGTGATCGCCCATCAGGCAAGACTTGATGCGGATAATGGTGCTGAACTGATTGCCTCCTATGACTTGGTGGTTGATGGATCGGACAATTTCGACACCCGCTATCTGGTTGCCGATCTATGCGAAGCGGTAGAAAAACCACTGATCACAGCCGCGGTCGGCCTGTTTGATGGCTCCATCACGACGCTGAAGCCTTATGAGAAGAATGACAAGGGCACGCTCAATCCACGCTATCGCGACCTTTTCCCCAATCGACCCGCGCCGGGCAGCATTCCCTCCTGCGCGGAGGCAGGCGTGCTTGGTGCTTTGACCGGGGTCATAGGCTCCATGCAGGCGGTGGAAGTGATCAAGGAAATTGTCGGCCTTGGCGAAGGGCTGGTTGGGCGTCTCGTCCTCTATGATGCCCGCTCCATGCGATTTGAAACCATCCGCTATAGGCGACGGCCTGACTGAGGTGAGGCTGTCCGTTGATTGAAACGGACCCGGAATAAAATCGCGTCTCTAAATCTGCCAAACAAAAACCCGACTGGTCCCGAACAAGTCGGTGGCCAGCCGGGCTTTAAGTTTGATGCCAGTTTTCTAAAGCATGGATGGAAGCACGCGGTCTGGCGGTCTATGGCCATCCATGAAGGTCTTGATATTGACGATGACCTTCTCGCCCATATCGGCGCGGCCTTCCTTAGTGGCCGACCCCATATGCGGGATCAGCACCACGCGCTCTGATTGGGCCAGCTTTGAATTGACTGCCGGTTCATGTTCGAATACATCCAGCCCCGCTCCGGCAAGTTCACGATTCTGGATCATTCGCGCCAGCGCATTCTCGTCGATCACCTCGCCGCGTGCGGTATTGACAATATAAGTGTTTGGATTGATCAGCTTCAGCCGCCGGGCCGATAGCAGATGATAGGTCGCAGGCGTGTGCGGGCAATGGATCGAAATCACATCCATCCGCGCCAGCATCTGGTCAAGGCTTTCCCAATAGGTCGCTTCGAGCTCATGCTCGATCGCCTCGGGCAGGCGGCGGCGATTGTGGTAATGGATCTGCATGCCAAAGGCTTTGGCGCGGCGGGCAACGGCCTGACCGATCCGGCCCATGCCGACGATCCCCAGCCGTTTGCCCCAGATCCGGTTGCCCAGCATCCAGGTCGGCGACCAACCGGTCCATTTCTTCTGATCCTTCATCACCTCGATGCCTTCGGCCAAACGGCGCGGCACCGCCAGAATCAGCGTCATCGCCATGTCTGCGGTGTCTTCGGTCAACACGCCGGGCGTGTTGGTTACGCTGATGTTGTGATTGTTCGCCGTTACCACGTCGATATTGTCGACGCCATTGCCGAAATTGGCAATCAGTTTGAAATTCTCCCCCGCTTGCGAGATGACATGGGAGTCGATCCGGTCGGTGACTGTGGGGACCAGTACATCCGCATATTTCACCGCCTCGACCAATTCGGCCTGACTCATCGGTCTGTCATCAATATTCAGGCGCGTATCGAACAATTCGCGCATTCGTGTTTCCACAGCGTCGGGAAGCTTGCGCGTCACAACAACAATCGGCTTGGTTTTCGCCATAGCTTTGCCCTATTCATGCCTCATAGCGGCTCCGGTTTGCTTCAGGGCTGAACCGCGCAAATCTTTTCCAGATTCTTTTCGCAGTGTCAGACTGAGCACTCTCCTCCCGGTGGCCGAGTTGGTTTGCAGCGCATTCAAAGATACGCCAATCTCGTCTCCACTTCCGATGCTATAGGGAAAAGCAACGGGTTGGCCAGTCATTCCATGGTTTTAGAAGGATTTTGGAAGGGGTGGGATTCCAGACATTGGTTAAAGGAATGTTTAACCGGAAATGCTAGTCTGGTCAGGTATATCGCAATGCAACACAGACAAAGGGATGGGACGCAAATTCGGATGGCATGTATGAAACCTGGCCCTGCAATTTTTCTGTTTGTGATCGCTTTTATGGGCCTTGTCGCCGCCCCTGCGGCTGCGCAAGGGACCAGCGTCGGCCCGTCCGGGCTGAAGGTGCCCCGTTTCGTTTCGCTTAAATCTGATCGTGTCAATGTCCGTGGCGGCCCCTCGACGGATCATCGGGTCAAATGGGTTTTCCGCCGTGCCGGCTTGCCTGTCGAGATCGTGCAGGAGTTTGAAAACTGGCGCCGCATTCGGGATTCAGAAGGGGAAGAAGGCTGGGTCTATCATTCCCTTCTGTCCGGACGGCGCACAGCGCTTATCAGCCCATGGCAACGCACCGGCACTATCCTCTCCCTGCATAAGGCCCCAAAGGAAGAAGCTCCGATTGCCTTGAAGGCGCAAGTTGGTGTTCAGGTCAATATCAACCAATGTGATCAGGGTTGGTGTGAAGTGCGCGCAGGCGAGTATGAAGGCTGGCTGAAATCCAACCTGCTCTGGGGCGTCTATCCCGACGAAAAGATTCAATAGGAAATGTGAGGCACGTTAATTTGCGTGCCGGAACTCGCACGCGGGCGACAATCAACGCGAACCATCAAATGAAAATTCATGCCCGGATCGGACCAGCGCCCGCCCGGTGTGAGGCTAGAGCAGGAACCGTCTAAGACCAGTATGTTGATCAGGCCTGATCGGACGTTTTGCGCAAGCGCACCACCACGTCGACACGGGTGATTTCCATGCCTTTGGGCACCTCGGGCAATTCCGATACATGGATGCCACCGGGAATGTCGACCACCTCGCCATCTTCTTCCAGATAGAAGTGATAGTGATCAGAGACATTGGTGTCAAAATAGGTCTTGGTCCCTTCGACGGCCACTTCGCGGAGCAGACCTGCCTGCGTGAATTGATGCAGGGTGTTATAGACGGTTGCCAATGAAACGGAGACATTCACACTTTCTGCTTCTTCGTGCAGCAACTCCGCCGAAACGTGACGATCCCCCTTGGCGAACAATAGCTCGGCCAGAGACAGTCTTTGGCGGGTCGGGCGCAATCCTGCTTTTACCAGCAAATCCCGTGCGGAACGCTTGTCGAAGGTATGCATCTCTTGCTTCATTCGGCTTGTCCTCGAAAATTCACTTTCGCTGTTGCATCTTCCCTCCAGTTCTGTTGCCAGATCTGATAGTCAGGGACGATCAAAAGGTTTTGATCGATAGAGAGGATGCAAATTCACTCATGCGAAGTAGCATTATCCTTGCAGATATAGTGCCTTTTGGGCGAAACGGCAAGTAATGTTCATGGTTTCGAAGGCTCGAAGGCGGTTTTCCTTTCATCTGAAACAACGTGCCTTGACATGGCCAAATTTCTCCGGCACTCAAGCAGCCTTTACGGAGCCATGCATTTTGTTGATGACGTTACGTCGGCGTGAGGTCGAAAAGCTGCCAAAGCTCCATCGGAAGGCACGGATTCTGCGACATTTTTCTGGCGAACAGATGTTAACTTAAACATTTGCACGCCTAGTGCTCGCCAAAAGAACACGCTATATAGGCAGAAGGCAGATCAACAAAAAGACGTAGCAGTTTGTTCGTAGACGTCCGTCATCAGGATTAGGCCCCCTCATGGAGGCTTTGACAGCGTCAGACCAACCGCAGCAATATAGCGGGTGCAGCAGAACGGACAGCCTGACCTGAATACAGGTAGACTCAAGAAGGATAAGAGTGGAAACCGAATGGAACAGCGCCAATCCAGCTATAGCTATGAAGAAATTTTGACGTGCAGCCGCGGTGATATGTTTGGGCCAGGCAATCCGCAATTGCCTCTGCCGCCGATGCTCATGCTGGACCGAATTACAAGCATTTCCGAAGATGGTGGTGAGAATGGCAAAGGTCAGATTCTGGCGGCCTATGACATCACCCCGGAGCGTTGGTTCTTCGATTGTCACTTCGCTGGAGACCCTGTGATGCCGGGCTGTCTGGGGCTGGATGCGCTGTGGCAGATGACCGGTTTCTATCTTGGTTGGCTGGGCCTGGAAGGCAAGGGGCGCGCCATCTCCGTTGGTGAGATCAAATTTTCCGGTCAGATCACGCCGGATACCAAGCTGGTTGAATATGGCGTTGACTTCAAGCGCGTCATGAAGGGTCGCCTCAATCTTGGCATCGGCAATGGCTGGGTCAAGGCGGACGGCGAAGTGGTCTTCACCGCCAAGGATCTGCGCGTCGGCCTGTTCAAGGACGGCTAGGCCAGACAGCCACGAATTTATCGCACGCGGCTTGTTCGCGCGCGCACCAGCCCCCATGTTGCGGGGATGGCCTTTGACAGGTATCAATGGTACACCACGCCGTGATGCATCTTGATTGGCCAGATCCGAACAATGCGGTGCAAAGATAGGGCTTTCCCGACAGGTCGATTGACGCAAATATCAGACTGAGGTCGGCAAGCCCAATACCAGACAAGCAATGCGGGTGAGATGGATGCAAAAAGGCAGACCTTCTGGCCCTCAAAATAGCAGCGAAACAGCAGCGCCCCGAATTTGATAGTGAGGCCAAGATTATGAGACGTGTTGTCATCACCGGCTTGGGAATTGTTTCCTCCATCGGCAACGATGCAGAAGCCGTAACCGAATCCCTCCGGACCGCAAAATCCGGCATTAGCTTCTCCGAAGACTTTGCCGAACATGGTTTCCGCAGCCAGGTCTGGGGTCGTCCAGACATCGACACGAGCGACCTTGTGGACCGTCGCGCCAAGCGCTTTCTGTCCACCGGTGGTGAATGGAACCATGTCGCCATGAAACAGGCGCTTGCGGATTCCGGCCTCGAAGAGAGTGACATCACCAGCGAGCGCACCGGCATCATCATGGGGTCCGGCGGTCCGTCCACCCAGACCGTGGTCAATGCAGCTGACATCACCCGCAAAAATGGCTCGCCAAAGCGCATCGGGCCTTTTGCCGTGCCAAAAGCCATGTCTTCGACCGCTTCGGCAACGCTGGCGACCTATTTCAAGATCCACGGCGTCAACTATTCCATCTCTTCTGCCTGCTCCACCTCGGCACATTGCATCGGCAATGCCTATGAGCTGATCCAGATGGGCAAGCAGGACATCGTCTTTGCCGGTGGCCACGAAGATCTCGACTGGTCCATGTCGAACCTGTTTGACGCCATGGGCGCCATGTCTTCCAACTTCAACGACACCCCGGAAACCGCCTCTCGTGCCTTCGATGTCAACCGCGATGGCTTCGTGATTGCCGGTGGCGCTGGCGTTCTGATCCTTGAAGAATTGGAGCATGCCAAGGCCCGCGGTGCCAAGATCTATGCCGAACTGGTCGGCTATGGTGCCACCTCTGACGGCTATGACATGGTCGCCCCAAGCGGGGAAGGGGCCAAACGCTGCATGCGTCAGGCTCTGGCGACCCTCGATGGCAAGGTTGACTATATCAACTGCCACGGCACGTCCACCCAGGTTGGCGATACCGCCGAAATCGGTGCCATCCGCGAAGTCTTTGGTGACGACCAGCCTCATATCGGGTCCACCAAGTCCCTGACCGGTCACTCCCTGGGGGGCGCTGGTGTTCAGGAATCCATCTATTCCCTGCTGATGATGCAGTCCGGTTTTGTCGGTGAATCCGCCAACATCTCCGAGCTGGATCCCGAAATGGCCGACATGAACATTGTCCGTGAGCGCATTGACAAGAGCTTCGATGTGGCGCTATCCAATTCATTCGGGTTTGGTGGCACCAATGCCACCCTTATTTTCCAGCGATATAACGGGTAAAGGCGTCCAAAAGCATGACAGGTCTGATGCAGGGGAAACGTGGCCTCATCATGGGTGTTGCCAACAGCAATTCGATTGCTTGGGGTATCGCCCAGATGTTGCACGATCAAGGGGCAGAGCTGGCTTTCACCTATCAGGGGGAAGCATTGGGCAAACGGGTCAAGCCACTGGCAGATAAGCTGGGGTCGGACTTTGTTCTGCCATGTGATGTTGAGGATCTGGCGTCGGTTGACGCCGTCTTTGACGCGCTCAAGGAACGCTGGGGCAAGATTGACTTCATCGTTCACGCCATTGGCTTCTCGGACAAGAATGAGCTCAAGGGCCGCTACGCCGACACCAGCCGGGACAATTTCTCGCGCACGATGGTCATTTCCTGCTTCTCCTTCACGGAGATTGCCAAGCGGGCCGCAGATCTGATGACCGAGGGCGGATCGATGATCACCCTGACCTATGCCGGGTCGATCCGGGTGATGCCGAACTATAATGTCATGGGCGTGGCCAAAGCAGCACTCGAAGCCTCGGTTCGCTATCTCGCCTATGATTTCGGTCCATCGGCCATTCGTGTCAACGCGATTTCTGCCGGACCGGTGCGCACGCTGGCCGGAGCGGGCATTTCCGATGCCCGTGTCATGTATAATTACCAGCGCGACAACAATCCGTTGCGCGAAGTCTGCACCATTGAAGATGTCGGTGGCACAGCGCTTTACCTGCTTTCGGATCTGTCGAAGAAAGTCACCGGCGAGGTGCATTTCGTTGATGCAGGCTATAACTGCATTTCGATGCCAACGCTTGAGACATTGTTCAGCATGGAAAAGTCCAGCCAGTGATCGGCTGATTGGGCAGGCTGGTATGCAATAGGAAAAGAGGGCTTTGCCCTCTTTTTTTATGTCTGAAATAAACCTCCACCTGCGGTGGAGGACTGGACAAGTTTTACATTTTCAGTAAGAGACCTCCTCACTTGAACCATTGGCGTGGTTTTAAGAACAGAAGCGAGGAGGTTTTTATGGACAAAAATCACCTATCACACAGCACTTGGGACTGCAAATATCATGTAGTCTTTGGCTCCAAATACAGGACCAAACGTCTATACGGAGACTTGCGGCGTGAGTTACGAGATCAATTTACGAAGTTGGCGTCACAAAAGGGATGCCATATTGAGGAAGGGCATCTTATGCCCGACCATGTGCATATGTTGATCTCAATCCCACCCAAATATTCAGTGGCCCATATAGTGGGCTTCTTAAAGGGTAAAACGGCGCTATATGTGGCAAACAAATATGCCCGGAAACGTCGCTACAAGGGATATCATTTTTGGGCACGTGGTTACTTTGTTTCGACAACGGGCTATCAAGAGGAGGTCGTCAGACGCTATATCCGCAATCAACAGAGGCAGGATAAGGCGAGCGACTTCGCGGATATGTTCAAGCCAAACTATTGAAACCAAACAAGACCACTTCTAGTGGTTCAAGCGAAGCGTAACAAACCTCCGCCTATGGCGGAGGTCAATGACTTGTATCAATTCCCTTTCGATCAGAAACTAGCAAATGCTTGAGTCGGCGGTCGCTCGCTTTGAAGTAATGGAGCAATAATGATCGATCAGTGGCGTCAGATCTATGTTTTTTCTTGTCAAAAATCATCTTTATTTAAGTCAAATGACAATTGATAAGTCAATTCCCAGTGTCCCCAATATTCTTTTGTGCAAAATACTCCTGATTGACCAATATTAGATTCTGTTAACCAAATCAGGTGTGACGTTTCTTAACAAACGGACCCTATTCTCCTTGTAGGTTGGTTAACTCTGAGAATAGTGATGCCAGAAAAATTGGGTCCACACCTGCAGCGCAATCAGCGCCTGAACAATTCCATCAGGCTCCTCTCCCTTGGGATGATGATGTTTGTTGCGCTGGGCTTGTCTCACTTCAGCGATCCCTTGATCCGTCAGATCCCGATCCTGATGCTCGGCCTTCTGGGAGGGCATATCTTTCTGGTCACCGTCAACAGGGCCAAAGGCCGGGTCGAGCGTGATCGAACCTATCTCGAAGAGCTCAAATCAAAAGACAATTTGACCGGTCTGGCTAATCGTCAACTCTTTCTCTCCAAGCTTCATAATCGTGTGCGAACCCCGCAATATCAAAATACGCCCTTTGCCCTGGTGCTGGTGGATATAGATCGCTTCAAGGAGCTGGATACGATCCTTGGAACAGAGAATGGAGATCTCTTGCTGCAGGAATTTGCCATCCGCCTGCAACATTTTCAGAAAGATCCCACGCTGGTCGCACGCCTGTCGGGCAATGAATTTGCAATTCTCCTCGATGATGTGGGCACCAGCAACGACTTCCCCATGCGCATCGATGTGTTGCATTCCTATCTGAAACAGTCTTATCGCTTTCATGGCCGCCCGATCGACATCACCGTCTCCGGCGGCTTTGTGCTGTTTCCCGACCATGGCTACCGCACCACCAATCTGCTGCAGAATGCCAAGATGGCCTTGCTGCGTGCCAAACAGGATGGTCGCGATCAGGTCTGCATGTTTGAGCCGCGTCAGGATGTCCGCGCCCATGTCGACCATGAATTGTCGCAAGAAATGGGCAAATCCATCGCCAATCGCGAATTCTGCCTCCATTATCAGGGTCAATTCTGTCTCAAGACCGGCAAGCAGGTCGGCTTCGAAGCACTCATGCGGTGGAACCACCCGACCCGTGGCTGGATTTCCCCCGGGACATTCATCCCGCTTGCTGAACGCAATGGTTTGATCCTGCCGCTCTCTGATTATGCCCTCAGAGAAGCTTGTCGTCGGGCTGCCAGTTGGCGCCAACCTTTGAAGGTTGCTGTCAATCTGTCGCCGATCCAGTTCCAGAAAGCCGATCTGGTGCCCAATGTCGCCCGCATTCTGGAGGAAACCGGCTTGCCGCCAGAGCGCCTGGAACTGGAAGTGACCGAGAGCCTGTTCATCCAGACCAGCCAGCGCACCATCGAAACCCTCAACCGGCTGCGTGCCATGGGCATTTCGATTGCACTTGATGATTTTGGCACTGGCTATTCATCCCTGAGCTATCTGTCCGCCTTCCCGATTGACAAGATCAAGCTGGACCGTTCCTTTGTCTGCGACCTCAATCAGAGCAACGGCAATATGGCGATCATTTCCGCCGTCATCGGCATCGGCAAGAGCCTCGATATCTCGATTACAGCCGAAGGCATCGAGGACAAGGAAACCATGGAATTGCTGCGCATCGCCGGTTGTGACCATGCGCAAGGCTTCCTGCTTGACCGGCCTCATGATCTTGAGAAGATGCCCGGTTTCGAGATGACCGATCCCGAGCCATTGATCGAAAGCGAGCTTCACGGCCTCAAGTTGATCCGCAATCCCAATCTTTGCGCCTGAAAACACCCCCAAGGCCTCCAGAGCGACCATCAAGCTCCAACCATTGCTTCTGGGTGACCCATTTCATCGCCATTAAAAAAGCCCGTCAGAACGGATCTGACGGGCTTTTCTGTTTTCTAAAGGTCGAGACGACCGAGGCGCCTAGTCCTCATTCTTCTCTTCTTTGATTTCTTCGCCGCTTTCCTGATCGACCATCTTCATGGACAGGCGAACCTTGCCGCGCTCATCAAAGCCAAGCAGCTTGACGAAGACTGCATCGCCTTCCTTGACCACGTCAGTCACCTTGTTGGTGCGTTTCGGGGTCAATTGGGAAATGTGAACCAGACCGTCACGGGCGCCGAAGAAGTTGACGAAAGCGCCGAAATCAACGGTTTTGACAACCTTGCCTTTGTAGATTTCACCAACTTCCGGCTCGGCGGCAATCGACTTGATCCAGTTGATAGCAGCGGTGATCGCTGCGCCGTCCGAAGAGGCGACCTTGATGGTGCCATCGTCATTGATGTCGATCTTCGCGCCGGTTTTCTCAACGATTTCACGGATGACCTTGCCGCCGGAGCCGATGACTTCACGGATTTTGTCGACCGGAATTTTAATGGTTTCGATGCGTGGTGCATGCTCACCAACTTCCGGACGGGCTTCGGACAGAGCGTTGCTCATTTCACCCAGAATGTGGAGACGACCGCCTTTGGCCTGCTCCAGAGCGACTTTCATGATCTCTTCGGTGATGCCGTCGATCTTGATGTCCATCTGCAGCGAGGTGATGCCCTCAGACGTACCAGCCACTTTGAAGTCCATGTCGCCCAGATGATCTTCGTCACCCAGAATATCGGACAGGACGGCAAACTTGTCGCCTTCCTTGATCAGACCCATGGCGATACCGGCAACAGGGGCCTTCAGAGGCACACCTGCATCCATCAAGGCCAGAGAGGTGCCGCAAACGGTGGCCATCGAGGAGGAACCGTTGGACTCGGTGATCTCGGAAACAACACGCAACGTGTATGGGAAATCATGATGTGCAGGCAGAACCGGACGAACAGCACGCCATGCCAGCTTGCCGTGACCGATTTCGCGACGCCCAGGGGAACCCATGCGGCCAGCTTCACCAACGGAGAATGGAGGGAAGTTGTAATGCAGCAGGAAGGTTTCCTTGTAGGTGCCTTCAAGCGCGTCGACAAACTGCTCATCGTCACCGGTGCCCAGCGTGGCAACAACGATCGCCTGCGTTTCACCACGGGTGAACAGAGCAGAGCCGTGGGTACGTGGCAGGGTGCCGACTTCAGACACAATCTTGCGCACGGTGGAGAGATCACGGCCATCGATACGGGATCCGGTGTCGATGATCTGACCACGAACGATGCCTGCTTCAACCTTTTTGAAGACGTCGCCAACCAATGATTTGGCTGGAGCTTCTTCATTCTCTTCGTCGCAGAGGGCCTCAACCACTTTTGCCTTCACCGCGTCAACCGCATCGCGGCGCTCGGTTTTGGACGTGATTTTGTAGGCATCAGCCAGCTCGGTGCCGACAATCTCGGTCACTTTGGCTTTCAGCTCGCTATTGTCAGGGGTGACAAAGTCGCGAGGCTCTTTGGCAGCTTTTTCAGCCAGATTGATGATCGCTTCGATCACTGGCTGGAAGCCGCGATGACCGAACATCACTGCGTCGAGCATGGTCTGCTCGGACAGGTTTTGTGCTTCGGATTCCACCATCAGAACCGCGTCGGAGGTACCGGCAACGATCAGGTTCAGCTTGGATTCTTCCATCTGGTCAACGGGTGGGTTGAGCACGAATTCGTCATTGATCAGGCCAACGCGCGCGCCGCCGATCGGACCCATGAAAGGCACACCGGACAGGGTCAGGGCAGCAGAGGCTGCAACCATTGCCAGAATGTCCGGGTCATTTTCCATGTCATGGCTCATCACGGTGATGATGACCTGGGTTTCGCACTTGTAGCCTTCAACAAACAGCGGACGGATCGGACGGTCGATCAGGCGCGAAACGAGAGTTTCTTTCTCGCTCGGACGACCTTCACGCTTGAAATAACCGCCAGGAATCTTACCAGCCGCATAGGCTTTTTCCTGATAATTGACGGTCAGTGGGAAGAAATCGAGGCCCGGTTTTGGCTGTTTGGCCGAAACGACAGTGGCCAGAACAGTGGTGCCGCCCAGAGACGCGACCACGGCACCGTCAGCCTGACGGGCAACCTTGCCGGTTTCAAGGGTCAGCGTTTGGCCGCCCCATTCAATTTCTTCACGTTGAATATCGAACATTTAAATGTCCTCTTTGCATACTGCTCCAATATACGGACAAAGGTGGAGCATGATTGAGATCACTCACGGGCAAGACAACGAGCAGCTTGTCAGGACAAGGGGAAAAAGCTGCTGGCAATCCTGCCAGTGAGACATTGAATCAGCATATCCGTTTCGGCACTGATTCATCTTCTGTGTTTAGCTTTTCTGGTTGCGAAGAACCAGAGCGGCCTATGGACTTTCCCCGAATGCAAGCCGATTGCACAATGAATGCATCTATTGCGTGAGGAAACAGGGTCCCATCAGTTAATGCTTCGTTAGCATTTTGTGGACCACCAAAGATCAAAAACGCGGCAACCTTGTGGCTACCGCGTTTTTTTGGATTAGCGACGCAGTTTCAGACGCTTGATCAGATCCTGATAACGCGCTTCGTCTTTTGCTTTGACATAGTCAAGCAGCTTACGACGCTGGGAAACCAGTTTCAGAAGGCCACGGCGTGAGTGGTTGTCTTTCTTGTGAGACTTGAAGTGCTCAGTAAGATTGGAAATCCGCTCGGAAAGAACAGCAACCTGGACCTCAGGGGAACCGGTGTCGCCTTCTTTGGTGGCATATTCTTTGATCAGTTCTTGCTTACGTTCAGCAGTGATCGACATCGTTTTCTCCTTGATTGTTTTGCTGATCCCCATTGGTGAAAACGGGTGGATGATCAGGCAGATTGAAAACGCGCCTCGGCCAGAGTTCTCCCTCGATGATTTCGCAAATCGCGATCAATATGCCGGCATTCATGGCAGCGGCATAACCTTCGATGGGAGCATCCTGTCCTCGCAGCAGCACCGATTGACCTCGGCGCAATCTTGCTGCGGCATTCCTGTTTATGGCCAGTGCCGGGATGTCGTCCAGCGCGGTCTCCACAGGAAGCAAGGCATCAGCGAGCCCGGTTTTTGGCCCTGGCTCGTCGGGCGCACTATGGCTCAACCTTTCCAAATCGTCCAGCGAAATTAGCATTTCCTCACGAAATGGGCCGGAAATGAGCCGACGCAGGCCAATCACATGGCCACGCGTTCCAAGATGTCGCCCAATATCCCTTGCCAGCGACCTGACATAGGTGCCTTTGGAACATTCAGCGACAAAAACAGCGGTATCCTCGTCGATAACCTCGACAAGCTCCAATTCATGCACGGTGATTGGCCGGGCGGCCAACTTCACCTCTTCCCCGTCGCGCGCGAGATCATAGGCGCGTTCGCCATTGACCTTGATCGCCGAGAAGGCGGGCGGCACCTGCATGATGGTGCCGGTAAAATGCGCAAGACAAGCATCGATCTCGTCTTCGCTCGGACGGTGGGCCGAGCTGTCAATCAGCTCCCCTTCGGCGTCGTCGGTCGCCGTTTCCTCGCCCCAGCGCACAGTGAATTCATATTCCTTCACCCCGTCCATGACAAAGGACACGGTCTTGGTCGCTTCCCCAATGGCAATCGGCAAACAGCCGGTCGCCAGCGGATCAAGGGTGCCGGCATGACCGACTTTCTTGACATTGAAGATCCGTTTGATGGCGCCTACGGCCTGGGTCGAGGTCATGTTGAGTGGTTTGTCGAGGGCAATCCATCCATGCACATCAGTGCGGCGCTTGGCGCGGAATTGCTGCTTTTTCTTGCGTGGCTTGCGCGGCGCATCCTCGTCAGAACGGGAAACACCCCCTTCGATCTGGTCTTCAGTCATCCCGGCCCCCTTCACGCATCGTCGCCATCATCATCGTCATGCTTGAGATCCTGCCGCACTTGCGGGGAGCTCAACAGCGCATCGATCCGGGAGGCTTCATCGAAGGTTTCGTCATAGCGGAAGCGCAGATCCGGCGTATGTTTCATCGTCAGATCGCGGCCCAACCGGCCACGCAGATATTTCTTGTGCCCATTCAGCGCATCAACGATTTCCTTTTCCTGCCCGGGTGCACCAAGTGGCATGACGAAAGCGGTTGCCAGCGTCAGGTCAGGGCTCATGCGCACTTCGGGTATGGAGATCACATGGGTCTCCAGAAGCGGATCGATGATTTCGCCTCGTGTCAGGCATTCGGATAGGGATTTGCGAACCAGCTCGCCGACGCGCAGCTGGCGTTGCGATGGCATGCCACCGCCCTTGTGAGAACCACGTCCCATGCTCTTTTTCCAAAAAGTTGAGGACAGGGACCGGAGTTGGACCGACCCTGCCGGATATCAGACCCGGTTTACCCGGTTCCGGTCGTCTTTACAGCAAAATGCACGAAGGTCAAAGCACGCGCTTCGACCTTCGCCAAACTAGGTTAAGCCATTCTGTCACTGACCAATGGCTTGATTTGCCCGAACCTCGCTTTACAGCGAGCGCGCAATCTCTTCAACGCGGAAACATTCGATCTGATCACCTGCGCGCAGGTCCTGATAATTCTCGAATGCCATACCACATTCCTGACCGACATTGACTTCCTTCACTTCGTCCTTGAAGCGTTTCAGGGTCGACAGTTTGCCGGTATGGATGACCACATTGTCGCGCAGCAGGCGGACGCCCGTCCCACGTTCCACGGTGCCTTCGGTAACCCGACAACCTGCGACCTTGCCAACCTTGGTAATGTTGAACACTTCGAGGATTTCGGCGTAACCAATGAAGGTCTCGCGGACTTCTGGAGACAACAGACCGGACATCGCCGCTTTCACATCATCGGTCAAATCATAGATGATGTTGTAATAGCGGATCTCGACGCCTTTCTGTTCGGCAGCCTGTTTTGCCTGTGCGTTGGCACGCACGTTGAAGGCAAGGATCGGCGCACCGGAGGCCGCAGCAAGGGTCACATCCGATTCGGTTACACCACCGACGCCGGAATGCAGTATCTGTGCCGAGATTTCATCGTTGCCGATATTGTCCAGCGCTCCCATGATGGCTTCCACCGAGCCCTTCACATCACCCTTGATGACAAGCGGGAAGGACTGCGAATCGCCACTGGCCTTGAGGTTGCTGAGCATCTGCTCCAGCGAGCCCTTGTTGGCCTTCGCCGCAGCCAGATCCTTGTTCTTGCGGATCCGGTATTCGGTGATCTCACGAGCCCGACCTTCGGTTTCAACAACGGCGAACTGGTCACCGGCATCAGGAGCCGCGTCGAAGCCGAGAATTTCGACCGGTTTGGACGGTTCGGCTTCTTCAACCTTCTCATTGTTGTCGTCGATCAGCGCGCGGACCTTACCCCATTGCTCGCCAGCCACAACAATGTCGCCGACTTTCAGGGTACCATTCTGCACCAGCACGGTGGCCACAGGACCACGGCCCTTGTCGAGTTTGGCTTCGACCACAATGCCATCGGCTTCGCGGGTCGGGTTGGCCTGCAATTCGAGAATCTCGGCCTGCATCAGGATCGCATCGAGCAGATCTTCGAGGTTGAGGCGCTGCTTTGCAGACACTTCCACTTCGAGTACGTCACCACCCATGCTTTCGACAAACACGTTATGCTGCAGCAATTCGTTGCGCACACGGCTTGGGTCGGCGGCAGGCAGGTCGATCTTGTTGACGGCAACAATAATCGGCACGTCCGCAGCGCGGGCATGGTTGATCGCTTCGATGGTTTGCGGCATCACGCCGTCATCGGCAGCGACCACAAGAACAACGATATCGGTCGATTTGGCACCACGAGCACGCATTTCGGTAAAGGCAGCATGGCCCGGAGTATCGATGAAGGTGATTTTCTGGTCATTCTGTTCGACCTGATAAGCACCGATATGCTGGGTAATGCCACCGGCTTCACCCTTGACCACATTCTCTTCACGAACAGCATCGAGCAGCGACGTCTTACCATGGTCAACGTGACCCATGATGGTCACCACGGCTGGACGGGACTCAAGGCTCTCATCGCTGTCAGTCTTGTTGAACAGACCTTCTTCAACATCCGACGCGGCAACACGTTTCACGGTGTGGCCCAACTCTTCGGCGACCAGCTGTGCGGTATCTGCGTCAAGAAGATCGACAGACTTGACCATCTGGCCCTGTTTCATCAGCACCTTGATCACGTCAACGGAGCGTTCGGTCATGCGCTGTGCCAGTTCCTGAACGGTAATGGTTTCAGGAATGACCACTTCGCGGAAGACCTTCTCACGCGGCGTATCCACCATCGCAGCTTTCTGCTTCTGGCGACGGCGACGCATGGATGCGAGTGAACGTTCACGTTCATTCTCATTCAGCGCGTTGCTGAGCGTCAGTCTGCCGCGGCGACGATCATCGGTGCGCGGTTTGGCTGGCTGCTGGCGGTTCGGATCTTCCGGACGCACACGCTTTGGCGCTGGCTTGAGGGTTTTGGCACCCGGTTTGCCTTCCGCAGTCGGATCTGGCGCTGCCGGGGCAAAACCGCCACCAGCTCCCGGACGCGCACCACCTGGACGGGGGCCTCCCGGACGTGCACCGCCTGGACGGTCACCACCAGCGCGCGGCGGGCGGTCGCCTGTCCGTGGCGGACGGTCACCGGTCCGTGGTGGACGATCACCAGTGCGCGGCGGACGATCTCCGGTCCGTGGTGGACGGTCACCGCTGCGCGGCGGACGATCGCCGGAGCGTTGTGGCCGGTCGCCAGAGCGCTCGTCGGAACGGGCAGGGGCGCGCTCAGCCGGTTTTTCCGGTTTGGCCTTGGCTGCGGCGGCAGCTTCAGCCGCTTCGCGCGCCTTGCGTTCTTCTTCGGCCTTTTGCGCTTCGGCTTCAGCCTTGGCGCGAGCGGCATCTTCTTCCGCCTGACGCTTGGCAGCCTCTTCCGCTTCGATCTTGCGACGGGCATCTTCTGCCTTGCGGCGCTCTTCTTCTTCTTTCTTGCGCACTTCCATTTCGCGAGCGCGAACTTTCGCTGCTTCAAGCGCCTGGAGACGTTTTGCATTTTCAGAAGAAGTCAGATTGCGCTGAGAAGCACCGCCCTGAGCCTGACCGCCACCGCCATTGCCCTGACGGTTGCGCTGACCCTGACGCTGGCCTTTGCCACCGCCAGCAGCCTTTGGCTTGCCACCGGCCGCACCGGCCTGTCCACCAGCGGCTTTGTTCTGAGCCGCATTGGAGCTTGGCTTGGCACCCTCTTTTGTCGAAGAGTCGGCAGCGGGCTTGGCAGCAGGTTTCGCGGCGTCACCAGGTGCGGTGAAGCGACGTTTCTTTTTCTCGACAACCACCGCTTTTGAGCGCCCATGCGAGAAGCTCTGTCTCACAGTGCCTTGGCCGACATTCTTACCAAGAGACAGGGTCTTCTTCTCGGTTGGGCCATTGGTGTTGTCGTTGTTGTTTTCGTTACTCATGTCTCGGTCAATATCCTTCGCTGCCTCTAGGAGGCGTCTGCAGCGAGCCGTTTATCCCGGTCGCTGTCCGAATCTCGCATGTCTGGCTGCAGATAGGCGTCAAGCCTGGCAACCTGGTTGAGAACCGCCTTGCCAGCGGATCCCGCCAGCAACGCGCCATGTACCACATTTCCTTGCCCAAGGGCGGTGCTGAGTGCCTCGGCGCTGAACCGGCGAACAAGAGGAAGTTCACCGTCGCTGCCCAAATGGCGTCGCACGACTTGAGCCAACTTTTTCTGACCATCTTCTGCGGCATCTGACGCATGTATTAGGCCAATTGCAGAGCCCTGTGCAATAGCAGTTTCGACCTTGGCAAAGCCAGTGACAATCTGTCCGGCTTTGCGCCCCATCGAAAGTGCCGACAGGCAACCCTGTTCCATCTGCTCCGCGATCAACTCTGCGAGCCTATCGGGAAGCGTTACTTTCTGTTTGAAACCGCGCGCAAACAATCCCTTTTGAACCGCATGCTGCACCAATTCCATCCGCGCCGTTACCCAAACCCCACGTCCGGGCAACCGCATCTTGAGATCCGGCACCACGCTGTCACCCGGTGCAAGGACAAATCGGATCATCTCGCCCTTGGCAAGGATGTCCCGCGTTACCAGACATTGTCGCGTGGTCTGTTCGCTCTTACGCGGCACGATTTATCCTTTCCGGACCGATGATGTCAAATCCTGTCGGGCCTTCAGACGTGTTTTTTTGCTCTTTGGCACCCTCGGCGGTCCTTTAACCGTCGAAAATGCCAAATAGCAGCCTTAAACCGGTTCATTCGAACGCACTTGGTACGGGCGACCCGCAAGCGCGGACCGCCAGTTGCCTGCTTACCGCTCTTTGTCTTCTTCAGAGGCGGTTTCGACGTCCGCGTCGGCTTCATCTTCTGCGCCGTCTTCGGTGTCAGTGTTGTCTTCTGCGTTCAGGTCCGCGTCACCTTCGGCTTCAGCCTCAACCTCGGCTTCGCCTTGCGCGCCGTCAAAGTCCGCCAGACCATCTTCATCTTCGCTTTCCAACTGCTCATATTCGGCAGCTTCTTCTTCGCTCAGAAGCTCGGAAGGCTCGATCCAGCCAGCAGCCACACGGGTTAGCATGATGATGTCTTCGGCTTCCTGACGGGAAATGTCATAGTCGGACAAAGCTCCCTTGAAGCGTTTTGACTTCTCCATCCTTGCGTTCGGACCAGCCCACCAGATCGTCGGTTGCGCAACCGGCCAGATCCTCGATGGTCTTGATGCCGTCCTTGCCAAGACCCACCAGCATTGGCAGTGTTAGGCCGGAAATTTCCAAAAGATCGTCGGAAACTCCAAGCGCGATGCGCTCTTCATTGAGCTGCTGGGCTTGCGCTTCAAGATATTCGTTGGCGCGCGTCTGCAGTTCCTGTGCGGTTTCCTCGTCAAAGCCTTCAATGTCGGAGACTTCGCTTGCATCCACATAGGCCACTTCCTCAATCGAGGTAAAGCCTTCGGATGCCAGCAATTGCGCCACGATATCATCCACATCCAGAGCTTCCATGAAGAGTTCGGCGCGCTCGTTGAATTCCTTCTGGCGACGCTCGGATTCCTCTTCCTCGGTCATAATGTCGATGTCCCAACCGGTCAGCTGGGATGCAAGACGGACATTCTGACCGCGGCGGCCAATGGCCAGCGACAGCTGATCATTCGGCACCACCACTTCGATGCGCTCGCTATCTTCGTCCAGAACAACCTTGGCCACTTCGGCCGGCTGCAACGCATTGACGATGAAGGTCGCAGGATCTTCGGACCATGGAATGATGTCGATTTTTTCGCCCTGCAGCTCGTTGACCACAGCCTGCACACGAGAGCCACGCATACCCACGCAGGCCCCGACCGGATCGATCGAGCTGTCCGAGGAAATCACGGCAATCTTGGCGCGGGATCCAGGATCACGGGCAACGGATTTGATGGTGATGATGCCATCATAGATTTCAGGCACTTCCTGTGCAAACAGCTTGGCCATGAATTGCGGATGGGTGCGCGACAGGAAGACCTGCGGGCCTCTTTGTTCACGGCGCACATCAAAGATGATGGCGCGAATGCGGTCGCCGGGGCGGAAAGCTTCGCGTGCAATCAGCTCATCGCGACGGACAATTGCTTCGCTGCCAGCGACATCGACGGTCACATTGCCATATTCAACACGCTTGACCTGACCATTGACGATCTCAAACTGGCGATCCTTGAATTCTTCATACTGGTGATCGCGCTCGGCTTCGCGCACTTTCTGCACGATGACCTGTTTGGCGGACTGAGCCGAGATGCGGCCAAATTCCAGTGGCGGCAGCAGGTCAGCCACAGTGTCGCCGATTTTGGCGTCCGGATTCTTTTCCAGCGCATCGACCAGAGCGATCTGGGTTGTGTAATCCTCAACCACTTCGACCACTTCCAGCAGGCGCTCAAGGCGGGTGTCGCCGGTGCGTGGGTTGATGGTTGCACGAATTTCCGTTTCCTGACCATAGCGGGAGCGCGCTGCCTTCTGGATGGCGTCCTCCATGGCTCCGATCACGATCATGCGATCAATTGACTTTTCACGCGCCACGGCATCTGCAATCTGCAGAAGTTCAAGACGGTTTGCACTGATTGCCATTCTCAGCGTCTCCTATTCCTGTGCGTCGGCAGAAGGGGCCTCAACCACTTCAGCGTCTTCAGCGGACTGGCTTTTCATTGCCATATCCATCAGTTTGTCGGTCATCACCAGCTTGGCTTCGCCCAGTTGGGAAAGCGGAATCTTCACGTTTGGATCGGTGTCTTTGGGTGCGTCCGGCAGGATCAGCTTCACATCCTCGCCCTCGACCCCATCCAGCATGCCGCGATAGCGGCGCCTGCCATCGATGGGTTGGCTCAGCTCGATCTTTGCTTCATGACCTGCCCATGCGATATAATCACGCTTGCGCACCAGCGGCCGGTCGATGCCCGGCGAGGACACTTCGAGATAATATTCCTTGTCGATCGGATCTTCCACGTCGAGCACTGGCGACAGGGCGCGCGACACGGTCTCGCAGCCATCAATCGTCATCGTGCCGTCTGGTCGCTCCGCCATGATCTGGACAGTGCAGCCATTGTCACCGGTGATCCGAACCCGCACCAGATCAAAACCGAGATCGATGATCACCGGTTCAATAATGCTGGCAACACGGGCTTCAAGACCTTTCTCGGCGTAAAGGCGCGCTTCGGTTCCCGCTTGCATTTCAGTGCTTTCAACCATGGAAAGCCAGTCTCCATATGTGATCGCAACCCTGCATCTGGTCAGTGTTGCTTCGTCATCATCGTCCGGGACATGCTTGGCACGGCTTGTTGCCTGTCTCGTCCCCCTCAGACCGGACAGACCGCTTCATTCCTGTGCTACAGGGGCGAAACGACGAAGGTGCCGATCTTACTTGTATCAGATTTTGCTGCTCAAGCGGAGTGCCGCCAATAAAAAAGAGCGGGTCCGGTGGGCCCACTCTAAACAGCTTGTCTAGATTTTGCGTGACTTATACACCGATTTTGGAACAAATTGCAAGTCCACATCGGTGCGGCTCGGGTTAAACACGCAGAAAGGTCAGATATTGAGGCTTTCGCCCCTCACGAAAGGCCTTTTCTTCATAGCGGGTGCGCTTCCAGTCCGGATAGGGGGTCAGACGGTCCGCAGGATCGCTGCATTGTTCGACCAGCTCGGGCACCGCTGCCACATGGTCAAGCGTCCAGTCTACATAATCCTCAATGTCCGAGGCAAAGCGGAAGAGGCCACCGGGCTTGAGCACCCGGACGAAACGCTTGAGATTGCGGTCGGAGACAAAGCGCCGTTTCCAATGGCGCTTTTTATGCCATGGATCAGGATAAAGCAGGAATATCCGGTCAATCGACGCGTCCGGCAACCAGTCGAGCACATGAGCCGCATCCTCATCATACATGCGGATTGTGTCGATGCCCTCTTTCTCGATCTGTCCCAGCGCCTTGACCGCACCATTGATGAAGGGTTCACAGCCAATGATGCCGACTTGCGGATTATCCATCGCCTGTCGCACCATATGTTCACCGCCACCAAAGCCGATTTCCAGCCAGACAGTCTCGGGCGCATGGGGAAAGATTGACCGGACATCCGTTACTGGTTCGGACGGATTGACGCTGATTTTCGGCAACAGCTCATCCACCAGCTTCTGCTGGGTTGGGCTTAAAGACTTGCCTTTGCGGCGGCCAAAAAAGGCAGTTGCCACCTGCTCTTCAATCAGGCGGGACTTGGAAGGGCGAAAACGCGGAGTCTGAGAAGAAGGTTCGGTCATGACAGTCGGTGGTACCAGAGTGAAAGAAGCCCATGCGCAGCCAATGCCAGCCAACGCGGCTCAGAAAAGGCAGGGAGCCAAGGTTGAGCGCCATAATGCACAAAGGCCCGCCTTTGACAAGGCGGGCCTTCTCGATGCTTGAAGACATCGTGGTCCGTAGCGATCAGCCGATCAGCGACTGGATCTTGCCAACCAGATCGGTTTTCTCCCACGAGAAGCCACCATCTTCGGATGGTGCACGCCCGAAATGGCCATAGGCGGCAGTTCGCTCATAGATCGGCTTGTTCAGACCCAAATGGGTACGAATGCCGCGAGGCGTCAGGGACATGCTTTCCCACAGAGCCTTCTCGATGACGCTGTCACGCACAGAGCCGGTGCCATAGCTGTCCACATAAAGCGACAGCGGCTCGGACACGCCAATCGCATAGGCCAGCTGGATCGAACAACGCTCCGCATAGCCAGCGGCTACCACATTCTTGGCCAGATAGCGTGCTGCATAGGCCGCAGAGCGGTCAACCTTGGTTGGATCCTTGCCGGAGAAAGCGCCACCCCCATGCGGAGCTGCACCACCATAGGTGTCGACAATGATCTTGCGACCGGTCAGACCGGCGTCTCCGTCCGGGCCGCCAATGACGAATTTGCCGGTTGGATTGACGTGCCACACGGTTTTGTCCGTCAACCAGCCCTCTGGCAGAGCGGCTTCGATATAGGGCGTGACGATCGCCCGCACATCGGCAGAGGTCAGGCTTGGATCATAATGCTGGGTGGAAAGCACAAGGGACGTCACTTCCACCGGTTTGCCGTCCTTATAGCGCACGGTCAACTGGCTTTTGGCATCCGGGCCAAGGTGGGTTTCGGTGCCTTCATGCCGGGCTTCGGCGATCAGGCGCAGGATCCGGTGCGCATACAGGATCGGGGCAGGCATCAATTCTGGCGTCTCGTTGGTGGCATAACCGAACATAATGCCCTGATCGCCCGCGCCTTCATCCTTGCCTTCCGCTTCATCAACGCCCTGCGCAATGTCAGCGGATTGCTCATGCACATAGCAGTCAATGGAGGCCTTTTCCCAGTGGAAACCGTCCTGCTCGTAGCCGATTTCCTTGATCACGCGGCGGGCCGTTTGCTCCATCACATTCGCATTGATGCTGGCAGGGCCACGCACTTCGCCGGACAGAATGACCTTGTTGGTGGTGGCCATGGTCTCGACGGCACAACGCGCATACGGATCGAGCGTCAAATAGGCATCGACAATTGCGTCTGAAATGCGGTCACAAATCTTATCAGGATGCCCTTCGGAAACGGACTCACTGGTGAACAGATATTCTTTTCTGGCCATGTCAGGTAGATTTCTTTGATTTGGGATATAAAGGTTTCTACATGTCGTTATCACAACGCTTAGTGAGACGCAATCCTAACCCTACCGCTAGGGACACTGAAAGTGAACGAAACGGTAATTCGGCGCGGTCTAAGCGGGTTCGCCCAATATCGGGGCACTTTTTGGGGAAGAGGATCGCCTGACCAGAAAATAGGCAGAGATAAGTCAGATAGAGAAAAGCCGCAAACGACTGAGGTTTCAAAAACAGAAGCCCCGAAAAAAACAAAAGCCAAGAGATGTCACCACCTCTTGGCTTGTTTCAAAGATCCGGCATGTCGACCCGCACGTCTCAATGCCAGTTGCGTCGATCTTATTTGTCTGCATTGTCGCCGGCGATTTCACGCACCAGCTCAACAATTTTACGTCTGACTTTTGGTTCCTTGATCTGGACGAAAGCGCGATTCAATTGCAGGCCTTCGGACGAGGAAAGGAAATCGATGACGTAATTTTCAGTCTTGGACTCCGCAAGGCCCGCAGCTTCCTGAGGGCTGCCCGGTGCATCCTCGAAGAAAAAGGCAACAGGAACTTCCAGCACGGTCGCAATATGCTGCAAACGGCTGGCACCGATCCGGTTGGTGCCTTTTTCATATTTCTGGATCTGCTGGAAAGTGATGCCCAGATGCTCGCCCAGTTTTTCTTGGCTCATGGAGAGCATCATACGGCGAAGTCGTACGCGACTGCCGACATAGATGTCGATCGGGTTAGGTGCTTTTTTACTGGCCATTTGGCTCTCTTTTATTTTTAGGCACGTTGCTCTTTGTGGCAACACAATTTCATGCCTGGCTGGTTTGTAAACGAGTTCCGCAGCTCGTGGTTTATACCCCTATGACGCTTACTGCGCGCCTTTCAATTTACGATAGGGATCTTGCAATACTGCCGTGTAGAGACATCATCTGTCAATTCACCCTGTCACACCTTGCTTCGATTTCTTCCAATACTTACCGTTGTAAGAAATAAAATTACCCAAAAACAGAAGAATGGGATGTTTCCTAACTGCGCATACGGAGTTTTTGTTAGTTTCGAAGGTAGTCTTTGTTGCAAGATGCCCTCTTGTTCAAGTGCCAGTTGCGCAACCAGCTGACCACGCCCGTCAATAACGGCAGAGATACCCGTATTGGCGACACGTATCACAGGGAGACCCGTTTCAACCGCACGCATCCGCGCCAACTGCAAATGCTGCCAAGGGCCAGACGTCGCCCCGAACCATGCGTCATTTGTCACATTCAGGATCCAGCTGGCGCCGTCCGGATAACGCAAGAGGTCATCAGAGAAGGCAGCCTCATAGCAAATGATCGGAATGACGCGACCCCAACCTCCAAGATCAAGCAATTTGCGTTGTGTGCCTGCCTCAAATCCGGATTTCTGCGCCGTAAGTTGTTGTAGGCCAATGGTTTCGAGCCAGTTTTTCTTTGGCAGATATTCGCCGAAAGGCACCAGATGGACCTTGTCATAGGAGTCGATTACGGTGCCTTCGGCATTCAGGCGATAGATCGAGTTAAACACTGATTCGCCATAAGAGGATCCCGCATCGCGCCCGATGTCCCGATCCGGTTCCCGCCGCAACGCCCCAGTCAAAAGGTCGGTTCCGTCGGGTAGACTTTGCGAAATGGCCGCCAATGCGCCGGGCTGTTCCATCAGGAAAAAGGGAAGGGCAGATTCCGGCCAGATCACCAAATCGACGGATTTGATAGGGGTTTCTTCACCATCCAAGGTCGTAAGAGCCAGAAGCCTGTTGAAAATCCAGGCGCGATTTTCAAATTTCCATTTTTCTTTCTGTGGAATATTTGGCTGGATCAGTCTTGCAACCGGTTGCGACAAGTCCGGTTCGCTCGTCAGTCCCAGGCGATAGACCCCGTAGCCGAGCTGAAGAGCGAAAAGCATACCCACCAGCACGCTCAATATGCGCCTCAGACGAGGCGCTTTGGTGTCGGCACCAGAGAACCACAGGGCTGGCAGTGAGAAGACAACCAGAGCGATCAGCGTCAGGCCGTTCGGTCCAACCAGCGACAGGGTCTGCATGGTCACGTCATTGGAGCCAAGCACCATGCCAAAGCCGCCCCAAGGCAGACCGGTCAGCACAAAGCCCCGCAGCCATTCCACTGCCGACAGGGCCAAGGCCAGCCACAGGATGCGCAGTGGCGAACCCGACCAGACGAAGGCGCAAAGACCGCTGGCGAGCCCCCAAAACAAGGCCAGACCGGCGGGCAGCACAAGCACGGCGAGAGGCATCGCCCAGGCAAATTTGTCCGCCTCCACCAAAAAGGCAGCGCCCAGCCAATAAAAGGTGACAAGAAAGAAGCCAAAGCCGAACATCCATCCGACCCGTGCCATCGACCAGAAGGCCGAGCGTCCCCGTTTGGCCAGCGAGGCGGAATCCAAGAGCCAAATCAACATGGGCAGGCTGAGCCACAGGATTGGAAACCAGCCCAAAGGCGCTTGCCCAAGGCTGGCCAGTGCGCCAGCAACAAAGGCCAGCCCCAGCCGTCGCCAGCCATCCAGCAAGATCAGATTGGATATGAATAGTTGCATGCTGGAAATGTCTCCCGAATCAGACCCGTCGCGCACCAGTCTCCAGAAATCTGGATAGGCAGCAAAGGTCAAGTCGGAATGCGGCAAAGCCTAGACTTCGGGGTCAGATAAGAGGCCAGAATAGGGTCAGATAAAGGGGTTCAGCGCCTCGCCTTACGACTTTTCCGAGCCCGGATCCGTGCTTACAGGCAGGATGTCCGCAGAAGTCGCTTCTGGTTCGGCCTGTGTTTCGACAGAGATCTCTTTGTCGCGGTCCTGAGGGGAAGGGCGTTTGAGTTGCTTCTTGGCTGGTTTCAGCCGGATTTTGACACGACGGATGCGGCGGCGGTCCGCTTCCATGATCTCGAATTCCAGCCCTTCGTTGACGGCAATCAGCTCGCCGCGTACAGGAATGCGGCCAATCAGCGTAAAGATAAAGCCCCCAAGGGAATCCACATCTTCCATGGATTCGTCATCTTGTGGCAGAGGCACGCCAATGGTTTCGATCACATCATCGAGTTCAGCCTTGGCATCCGCAATGAACAGATTGGTTCCGGCGCTGACAATATGGATATCATCCTCATCATCATGTTCGTCTTCAATGTCGCCAACCACGGTTTCGACCACGTCTTCAAGCGAGACCAGACCGTCCGTGCCGCCATATTCGTCGATCACCAGCGCCATCTGGGTGCGTTCCGCCCGCATGGTGGCCATCAGATCGACCGCTGGCATGGACGGGGGGACAAACAGAATATCCCGAATGACACCCAAGTCCTTCAAGGGCCGCTCAAGATCAACAGCTGTGAGATTTTGCGGATGGTTGTTAAGTGCGTTCGGCTCGAGAAGATCCGCCGGATCCTCGCCCAGCAAGCGCACAGGGTCGGCATTTTCCGCCCTCAAGGCGGTATCGCTTTTTGGCTCATCCTCAACAAGGCTTGATTCCCTTGTCATCAGATCGACCACATCCTTGATATGGACCATACCGACCGGATCGTCCAGCGTCTCACGATAGACCGGCAGGCGGGAATGGCCCGCATCGCTGTAAATGGCCAGCAAGGTGCCGAGCGTGACATCATCCTCCACGGCATTGATTTCCGCCCGCGGGATCATGACATCGTCCACGCGCATTTCCTGCAAAGCCAGAATGTTGCGCAGCATGGCTTTTTCATCAGCCGAGAAGGTTTCGTCATCCCCGGCATCTTCTGCCAGTGCGCCTTCCATCTGGGATCGCAACGATGTGTTGGAAAGGCGCGATAGCCAGCCATTGGTCAGGCGTTTAAGCCAGCTGCCATTGCCATTCGTCGTCTCGGACGCGTCGGGCTGGATTGCTGACAGGCTTTCTGAGTGATCTGTCGTCTGCTTTTGCGGCTCAAGCCTGCTCGGCTCGGAAGGGTCGGGGTCGTTCATTTTTTCTCGGCGCTCAGGAACAGCTCGCGCTCTCAATCTAAAAAAAGGGTCAGGACCAGAACGGTCTTTGGTTGGAACAGCTGCCAGCAACAGCGGCCAATCATCAATCAGGCATATCCAGCGGCACTGTGCCCGCATAAGGGTTGGCAAGGCCCAGTCTGTCAAGGATCGCGATTTCAACGCTTTCCATTTTTTCAGCCTCGTCCGTCTCTATATGGTCATAGCCCAGCAAATGTAAAAAACCATGAACACACAGATGGGTAAGATGATCGCAGAATGCAAGCCCCAGCGCATCGGCTTCCCGCGCAACGGTTTCATAGGCAAAGACAATGTCGCCCAGCATCGGTCCATAGACCTCTGCATCCTCATCCTGCGGGAAGGACAAGACATTGGTTGCCTTGTCCTTGTCCCGATGATCCGCATTCAGAATACGAATGGCGGCGTCATCGGTAAAGACCAGAGACAATTCACATTCCGGCAGGAAGTGGATGTCTTCTTCCTTGATGACAAAAACCTTGGCGGCTTCAATGGCCCGCTCGATGACTGCTTCAAGATCATCCGCATCTTGCCAATGCGCCGATTCGATGAGGCTATCCTTGATCAGCGAGACCACTGGCTCGGCCACGTCACTCATGCCTCGCCCTCTCCATCCTCAACAAAGCCCGGATCGGCAACGTCATCCATCGGTGGCAAATGCTCTTCGGCCTGCCGGGTGCGCACCGCTTCGCGGTCAAGCAGGCGACGGGCCAGTGCCCTGCGGCGTGCATCCTCGTCATAGGCATTGACGATTCGCATCACCAATTCATGGCGCACCACATCTTCTGCGGTGAATTGCACCCGAACAATCGATGGAATGTCTGCAAGCAGATCCATCGCCTGCACCAGCCCTGACTGTTCGCCGTTCGGCAGGTCAATCTGGCTCGGGTCGCCGGTAATGATCATCTTCGAATTCTCACCCAGGCGGGTCAGGAACATTTTCATCTGCATCGAGGTGGTATTCTGCGCTTCGTCCAGAATGACCACCGCATTGGACAAGGTTCGGCCACGCATGAAGGCCAAAGGCGCGATCTCGATCGCCTTGGCGTCAAGCTCCCGCTCCACCTTGTCTGGTGGCATCATGTCATAGAGCGCATCATAAAGGGGGCGCAAATAGGGGTCGACCTTTTCCTTCATGTCGCCGGGCAGAAAGCCAAGGCGCTCGCCGGCTTCCACTGCCGGTCGGGAAAGAATGATTCGCTCGACCACGCCGCGTTCCAGCAAAGCCGCCGCATAGGCGACCGCCAGATAGGTCTTGCCGGTCCCCGCCGGTCCCGTTCCAAAAATCAGATCGGCACGATCCATCGCCCGTATATAGGCATCCTGCGTTGCGGTGCGTGCGGTCAGTTTCTTCTTGCGGGTGGCAATCTGGGCAAAATTCATCTTGCCCGCGCCTTCGCCCCCATCGGGCACCACGTCGGGCAGCATCAGCTGTTCGTCGGAGGCTTGTGCCATGCGAATGGCTCCATCGACATCGGCCTGTTCGATCACGTCACCCTCTTGCAGGCGATGATAAAGGCTGTCGAGCACCATCTTGGCCTGATCGCACAGATCCCCCGGTCCCTTGATGGTCACGCGGTTGCCACGGGCGATCGCCTCCACATTCAGTTTCTGTTCGATGCGGGCCAGATTCTGGTCATATTCGCCGAACAGATCGGCGGCGTGACGATTATCGTCATAGGAGAGAACAATATGCCCCATGTCGGAGGCGGCTGACAAAGCCTTGCTGGCTCTTTTGTCCCGGTCCGGGTGGCCTTTACGGCCCTTTCCCTTGTCGCGGCGTTGATCGCTCAAACGCTTATCCCTTCAACTATCCTCAACTGTACCTTGGCGCCCCGATATTTTCAGACCATGGCCGACAGGTTCGTCATCGGCCAGAGGCTCATGAGGGTCGCAGTGTCAGCCTTGTTTCGGCAGCATGGTACCGAACAGGCTGTTGGTGCCCATACTATCGATGGTAACTGTGACAATTTCACCAATCAACTCTTCTGGTGCGTCAACTTGCACAGCTTGTAGCCATGGCGACTTGCCGACCAGCTGTCCCGGCTCGCGTCCCTTGCGCTCCAGCAACACGGTCATCTCGGTGCCGACCTTGGACGCATTGAAGTCCTCTCTGCTGCTCGGCCAATAAAGCCTGCAACCGATAAAGCCGCTCTGACTTGACCGCTTCGGCCACCTGCTCGTCACTGTCCGCCGCAGGCGTACCCCGGTCGGGGCGAATATTTGAAGCTGAAGGCGGAGGCATAGGTCACCTCGCGCACGATGCGCATGGTATCTTCGAAATCCTCTTCCGTCTCGCCGGGGAAGCCGACAATGAAATTCCCCGACAGGGCGATATCAGGCCGCACCGCGCGGATCCGGTCGATCAGCCGCACATAATCATCATAGCTATGCTGGCGGTTCATCGCCGCCAAAATCTTGTCAGACCCGGACTGCACCGGCAAATGCAGATAGGGCATCAGGCAATCGAGATCGCGATGGGCGGCCATCAGCACATCATCCATGTCGCGCGGATGTCTGGTGGTATAGCGCAGGCGATCCAGCCCGTCGATGTCAGCCAGATGGAACAACAGCTCCCCAAGGCCCCAATCCGCACCATCCGGCCCCGCGCCATGATAGGCATTGACATTCTGCCCCAGCAGATTGACCTCACGCACCCCGGCATCAGTCAGACGCTTGGCTTCCTCGACAATCTGCGACACCGGACGGGAGACTTCCGCGCCGCGGGTATAGGGCACCACGCAGAAGGTGCAGAATTTGTCGCAGCCTTCCTGAACCGTCAGAAAGGCGCTGACACCGCGCTTGCGGGTGACGTCCTTCTTGGCGTTTGGCAGTGCGGCGAATTTGTCTTCGACCGGGAAGTCGGTCTCCACCACCCGTTCGCCCTTGTCGGCGCGGTCAAGAAAGTCCGGCAGCTTGTGATAAGCTTGCGGCCCGACCACCATATCGACAACCGGGGCACGGCGCCATGATTTCTGCGCCTTCGGCCTGCGCTACACAACCGGCAATACCGATTTTCATGTCGCCCTTGCCCGCGTCGGCTTTTTCCTGCTTGAGTTTGCGGATACGGCCAAGCTCGGAATAGACTTTTTCGGCGGCCTTCTCACGAATGTGACAGGTGTTGAGAATGACCAGATCTGCCTCGCTCATATCGTCGGTCTGGCTGTAGCCCTTGGTTGCCAGCGAATCCGCCATCCGGTCGGAATCATAGACATTCATCTGGCATCCATAGGTCTTCACAAAGACTTTCTTGTTTTCAAAGGCGGTCATCAGGTCTCTATCCGGTCAGGCTACAATGGCTGAAAGGGGCTGGCATAAGCGATAGCGCACCCCTTTAAACCTTTTTCCCGCACTTTGCAAAGGCAAAAGGCCCCAAAATGCCAGCGAGAATGGGTGCGCGCAGGGATGAAGTCCGGGCTTACGGTGCCGCTCAAACAGGGCATTTATAATTGAGCAGGTCACGCAGCATGGTGGTGCGCACAGCCTCTTCCGCCTTGATTGCCACCTGTTTGCGGTTGGCATCCGCGCCAAACGGGATCGGCTCACCGAACGTCAGGGTCACATCGACCGCGCCTTCCTTCATGATGGTCCAGAGATGGGGCACCAGCTCCATGTCTCCATACCACGCAGCCAGATGCCTTTGCTGACGGCCCATCGGCATTCCCTGCAGGCCATTATAGGCAACCGAAAGCGGCTGGATCCATACCGACTGTTCTTGCTGCTCGTTGCCTTTGTTGCGGGCGTCGCGCATGTCGGCCACCATCGCCGCCTTGGCCGCCCCGATAAGGGCGGTGCGGAAGGGTAAAACCCGATTGCCATCCGACGAAGTGCCCTCGGCAAACAGCACCATGGCGTCTCCGTCTTTCAGGCGCTTGGCAATTTCCCTGGCGACATCGCCGGTCTCGGTCCGCTTGGAGCGATTGACAAAGATCGAGCGTTGCAGCTTGGCAAACAGGCCGAAAATCGGCCATGTCGCCACTTCCGACTTGGCAATGAAGGACAGGGGCTGCACCCGGCTCAACACCGAAATATCGAGCCACGAACAATGATTGGCCGTAATCAGAACGGCGCCGTCCTGAACGCAGGATCCATTCACCGTTACGCGCACACCGAGCGCACGACAGACAATGCGGTGAAACAGCACCGGAATCCAGCGCTTGGTCGGCAGCGACAAAGTGACCGAGAGATATTGGACAGGGATCAGGATCAGCGCAACCACTGTGATGAGGGCTGTGGCCAAGCTGGCGCGGATCGATGCCAATCTGTTGTATGAAGACAAAGGTTCCATGAAAGGACCCCAAAACTGTTATGCGTGGCGAAGCGGTGGGCCGCAGCCCCCTGCCGTTGCGGATCGGATCAGCTTTCCTTGTCGTCAAGTGGAATGCCGTAAAGCTCCAGCCGATGGTCCACCAGCTTGAAGCCCAGACGACGGGCCACCTCGACTTGCAGTCGCTCGATTTCCTCGTCGCGGAAATTCGATGACCTTGCCGCTTCTCAGATCAATCAGATGGTCGTGATGCTCTTCATCGATGGTCTCATAGCGTGAGCGCCCCATCGCGGAAGTCATGGCGTTCGATGATTCCCGCATCCTCGAACAGTTTGACGGTTCGATAGACCGTGGAAATGGAAATTGTTGCCATCAATCCGCGAGGCGCGTCCATACAGCTCCTCAACATCGGGATGATCTTCCGCATCATCAAGAACGCGGTGCAATGACCCGGCGCTGCTCTGTCATGCGCATGCCCGCATCACTGCACAGATCCTCAATTTTTGTTTTCTTGTTCAATGCCATTGCGATGAATCCCCACTCTTTCTTTTCGGGGTCGCCTGACGGATGCTCAGGATCCGGCGACGTCGATCTGCATGATCCAGGCCAGCGATGCCTCGGCGGACGCAGTACGGTAATATCCCTTGCGTTCGCCAACCTTGCGAAAGCCCAGTGACTGATACAGAGATAGCGCAGGTTTGTTGCTCGCGTCCACCTCCAGAAAGAGTTTTGCAATCCGATCTCGATAAAGCCGCCGCAAGACCTCCTCCATCAGCATCCGCCCCGCACCCGATTTGCGACTGTCCGGATCCACTGCAATGGTCAGGATTTCGGATTCATCCATCACCGTGCGAACCAGAACAAAGCCCACCACTTGCGCCTTGGCCAGCAGGGAGGAGCGTTTGAGCACCAGCGTTTGAACGGTCTTGTCCTGCAGCAATTTCTGAAAGTCGCCTTCATTCCAGCTGTGCGTGAAGGACCGGCGGTGGATATCTGTCAGGACTGACAGGTCACCCATGCTCGCCTCTTCGACGATCGAAGAGGCTTTCTTCGAAAAAAACACACATATGCCTCCCAAATCCACTGCCTGATTCGCTCCCGAAACAAGCCATCGTTCCATCTATCTGTCCATAGGGCCAGATGGTCTATTGTCGAAGAGGCTTGCATGGCGAACAGGCACAGGCGGCAAAAAGAAAAACAGCGGCCATTTCCTAGCGTCGCGCAATCGCCTTGGCGGCTTGCGGTTTAGCGTCTGGCCCTCTGAGATAAAGCGGCGCGGGAATGGTCCGGGGCACCGGCTGCGTCAACGCCCAGCGAGCCAGCCGCTGCATGTCGGGGACCATCGCTGATTCTACAGGCAATGGGGCCAGTTGTTGATCCGCCTCTTTGATCAACGGCGCACCGGACCCGATCAGTCCACCCACACCATGGGTCACGCAAAGCGCGGCAAAATCTGTGGCCTTCAGCGCAGCGGCCTCAGTGAGCGCATGCGGGGGGCCTTTATCCATGGCGAAAAGCTGGCCGTAAACCTGATCGCGTCGCGCGTCGATCAACACAGCCAGCGGCTTTTTTGTCTCCGGCTCGACCGTTTAAAGCAAGCGCCTTGAGGGTCGATGTGCCGATCAACGGGATATCAAGCGCCAATGCCAGTGATCGTGCGGTGGCAAGCCCGACCCTCAATCCGGTGAAACTGCCCGGCCCAACCGTCACGGCCAGCCGGGTGAGATCCTGATAGGTCAAACCTGCCTCGCTCAGCAAGGTGGCCAGCTCGGTCATCAAATGCTCCGCATGCCCGCGTCCCAGCAAGAGCGATCGGCCAAACAGGCGCGTCTCATCGCCCTCTCTGATGGCAAGACCAACAGAACAGGCATCAAGAGCAGTATCTAGGGCAAGGCAAATATCAGGCGATTGGGTCATGGCCTGTCATTTCCCCAATTGTGGGCTTTTGTCAATCGATTAATCGACATAAACGTTAGGTTGTAAAAATGTAAAATACATGCAATAAGTGGAATATTGTTATTGATACAAATTGATCGAGGTCCAAAATGATTTTGGTAGCTCTTTGGTTGCTTTTTGCCCTGATCCCCGCTTCAGTTGCCAGCGGTAAGGGCAATTCCTTCATTCTCTATTTTCTGCTGTCTCTGATTCTCAGTCCGATCGTCGGGTTGATTGTTGCACTGATCGTGCCGGGCAAAACGGCCACCAATCAGGGCATCCAGTTGGTCGCACCGTCGAAAACGGATGTTGCCGATGAGTTGCGCAAGCTGAGTGATCTTCAAAAGGAAGGCATTATCACCGAAGCGGAATTTTCCCGCAAGAAAACCGAACTGATCGGATCCACACCCGGCTGATGGAATGGTCGCAAAGTGAAAACAAAAAAGCCGCAGTCGGATCAATCCAGCTGCGGCTTTTGTATATTTCAGTGGCAGAAGGGCACGCGCAGGCTTATTGCACCGCGCGAACTTCCTGTACGTCTGGCAGGAAGTGGCGCAGCAGATTCTCAATGCCATGCTTGAGGGTCGCCGTCGAAGACGGGCAACCGGCACAGGCGCCGCGCATCTGCAGGAACACAACACCATCACGGAAGCCGTAGAAAGTGATGTCACCGCCATCTTGCGCAACAGCAGGGCGGACGGCGGGTTTCCAGCAATTCCTTGATGGTCGCTACGGTTTCCGCATCCTCTTCGTCGAAATCTTCGCCAACCGGACCTTTTTCGCCGCTCTGTTTCAGGATCGACGCGCCCGACATGAAATGCTCCATGATCGCGCCCAGAATAGCAGGCTTGATATGCTGCCAGTCGGTGTCGCCCTTGGTGATGGAAACAAAGTCGAACCCGAAGAAAACCCCTTCGACACCATCAATGGTGAAGAGTTTTTCCGCCAGAGGCGACTGTTCGGCTTCTGCTGCCGAGCGAAAATCCATCGTGCCATCTTCCAGCACAACCTTGCCCGGAAGGAATTTCAAAGTCGCGGGATTGGGGGTTGCTTCTGTCTGAATGAACATATGTGATCCTTTTCAAGCCATCGCGCGCGAGGCTTTTTCTCCAAGCCGCGATATGCGCATTGCTGTCTTTAGTATGTCAGATAACGCTTCTGCGACAAAGATCAAGATGAAAAGCGGGGACAATCAGAGCCAAAAGCCAAATCGGGAAGGGTCAGCACAGTGCCTTGATGTCCTCGTCGCCCAGATTGCCCGGTACGATGGTCACCGGAATCGGGAAGCTGTTGCCGGACTGGGTGGATATGGACGAGACCAGCGGACCGGGACCGTCGCTTGAACTGGCTGCGGATGCCAGCACCAAAATACCGATATCCTCGTCTTCATCGATCAGCTGAACAATCTGTTCGGCCACCTTGCCTTCTCTGATAACGCATTCAATCGGAACCGAAACGGTCTTTTCGACCCGTTCCTTGAAATGCTCCAGCGATCCTGCGCGGCTTCATACGCCTCGGCTTCCATGATTTCCTTGACCCGAGCCAATGCTGGAAATGGGTGGGCTCAATGGAAACCATCATAGTCAATCCACCACCGGTCGTTGACGCCCGATGGGCCGCATAGGTGACGGCGCGATCGCATTCCTCGGTATCGTCCACGACAACGAGAAATTTCCGAAAGTGACCTTCGTCATGAATTGTGCGTTTGATAATCATGGAAGAGAGCCTGCCATGCCGCGCTCCTTTGAGCAAGAGCTTCGAGGAGACCATCCAGACCTGCCTGACGGTTGCAACGTATCAACGAGGTCGGGCAAAGGTGGATTACACAAGTGAACGCCAAAAGAAAACCCGGCAGACAGGC
>CAXXSO010000039.1:0-13229 GCA_963676965.2 uncultured Cohaesibacter sp. | reverse complement strand
CGGAGCGGGATCGCCTTCCCAAGGTTTGATCTCGGCAAAGCGACCATCCTTGACGATGGCGTTGAAAGCACCCCAGTGCGAGCCGGTCAGGACCTGGCCGTCCGGTCCGGCAGCGTTGGCAATGCCCGCGCGCAGAAGCGATGGTGCAAAGACTCCGAATGCACCCAATGCAGTGGCGCCCTTCATGAAGTCGCGTCTGGATTTGTAGCTGTTGAATGGATTTGACATGATGCTACCCTTTTCAGTCCTCCTTGGATTTCCTGTCTTGAATTGGCCCCATGTCCGGGGTCAACATGCTGCTTGTTTCTTCAGCTATCGGCTTTTCTTAAAGCCGGTGCCGGTCTATCTCGATCATCGCGACCAATGCTGCGGATGCCGAGGCGTAGAAGCCGTTTTGATCATATGCCTTACAGCGCTCGGCAAAGGCCGGGAGCCATGGGATCAAGTGGGTGTCGATGAAAGCGATCTGCTGTTCTGGCGAGGCAGTCTCCACCAACAAGGCCATGACATCGAGCTGAACACTGATATGGTCCGCTGGTTCGGGGAAGTCCTCCGGCAATTGCATGCCCAGTTCACGCAGCAAAATGGTCATGCGCCCCGTTGCGTCGCCATAAAGCCGTCCGCTTTTGCCCTCATAGGCTGACTGATAGGGAGGAGCACTGCGTCGTCCACCGGCTCCCAGGAACAGTCTGGAGAAGTCTCCACCCAGAGCTTTTGTTGTTTGAACGGTTGCTTTGCCGGGAACAATGAAGCGTTGCAGCTCGGCAAAGAGGGTCTCGTCGGTCGCCTTCACGAGGTCGAGAAAGGCTTGGCCTTCCTCGGTTTCGTAGGCGGCAAGCATGTCCGCAGACAGCTCACGGGCGAACAGGCTGCCCAGCCAGCGGTAGATGATGGCGCGATCATTGTCTGCGTCTTCTTTGCTATCCGCTAACTCCGGTAAAGGGAGGGGCATTTCTATCATGTCCTGTTCGACATTTGGGGAGAGCGGCTTATTCATGCTTGCCCGCCCCGCCTGTGTCTTTGGCGTTCAATTGGAGGTATTTCTGCAGGAAGCGGTATTGTTCTTTATCGATGGAGACGAAGCGCTTCATGGATTTCAGAACGCCGATCCACTGGTTCGACAAATAGTGTCCCGGATCTGGGCGCGAATGACAAGTCGTACAGGAGGCGATATAGAGTTCCTCGGCGTAGTTCCACAGTTTGCCTTCGTCACTGACGAGGTCGCTTTGCGTGATCCAGCCTTCAACCTGCATCTTGTGCCATACGAGCTCAGTATCAGGGTCTGTTTCCGACGAGAGGCGTTCGATGGCATCTGTACTGGACTTGGCGAGAGTTGCCTCGAAAATGCGCTGGCCTCTCAGAGCATAGACCACCCGATTAACCTTATCCTGCTGCCAACCTTCAAGGCGCACCTTGAGAAGGTCTCCGGACCGTTCAAGAACCGAGACTTCAGTGGCTGCGAGCAGTTTCCCTGCTTCTTTGCCACCATTTTCTGCGGAGTCCTTGTCCAGATAGAAGGATTTGGTTTGAAGAGTGATCAGCTTATCCGAATCTTTAACTTCGCTGCCAGATTGCGAGGAGAGTTCTTCGAAGAGTTTCTTGTAGCCTGACGAGAGGTCCGGCATCTTGTGGGCAATGCCTTTGTGACAAGAAATACAGGTATCGCCGTTTTCCTTAGCCTTCATCATCTGCTTGGAGGCATCAGGATGTTGCTTTTCGAAGTTCATGGCGTCAAACGAATGGCAATTGCGGCATTCGCGGCTATCGTTGGCTTCCATTTCCGCCCAAACCGACTGGGCAAGCTCGAGCCTGTGGTTCTCAAACTTTTCCTTGGTGTCAATGGTACCCACCAGGTGATGGTAAAGCTCTTTTGAGGCCACGATTTTGCGGCGGAGTTTGTGATACCAGTCCTTGGGAACGTGACAGTCCGAGCAGATGGCGCGGACGCCCGACGCGTTCGAATAGTGAACGGATTTCTTATATTCGGGATAGACTGTACTTTCCATCTCGTGACAGGAAGTACAAAATTCTATGCTGTTGGAGGATTCCATTGCCCAATGGAATCCTCCCCAGAAAATGATGCCAGTGACGAAGGCGCCGACCAACAGGATTGCTATCGGAATTGCAGCCTGCTTGCTCCACAATGCTTTCCACAATGCACGCAACAGTTTCATCAACAATCTCCCTTGCCTATTCGCATAATAACGGAGAGTCCGGTCTCGATTCCCCTTGTTGGAAAGAGATTTAGGCTCGCGGTGTTAATAAGGTTCGCGGCGGCTATGTACGGGATGTAAAATCATGTTAACAGAATGTAATATTTCCTCCGAAGGGGACTGTTTATGTCTGAAAGAGCACACATTCTGATCGTCGAAGATGAGCTGACAAGCCGCACGATGCTATCGGGATATTTCGAATCTCAAGGCTATCTTATCACAGAAGCAGAAACCGGGGCAGAGATGCGGCGGGCATTTGCTGCGGGGAAGATCGACTTGATCATGCTCGACATTCATCTGCCCGATGAAGACGGACTGACTTTGCTCAAGGACGTGCGGCGCTATTCTGATGTTGGCATCATCATGGTGACGGGGAAATCGGATGATGTGGATCGTATTGTTGCTCTGGAGATGGGAAGCCGATGACTATGTGACCAAGCCCTTCAATCCCCGTGAATTGCTGGCACGGGCCAAGAATGTCATTCGGCGGGTGAGGGCGGCGCGCCACAACAACAAAGAAAATCGCGTCGTTCGGTTTGCCAATTGGCAGCTCGATCTGGATCAACGCCTGCTCATTGACGAGGATGACGAGCCGGTGCATCTGACGCGCGGTGAATTCGAACTGCTCTCGGCCATGACCTCCCACAAGGGGCAGGTGCTTACCCGCGACAACCTTCTTGATCATCTCGACCATCGGCAGTTCGATCCCAGTGATCGCACGGTTGACGTGCTGATCGCCCGGCTGCGCAAGAAGATCGAAGGAGACCCGAAGAATCCCTCGCTGATCGTCACCGTACATGGCGTGGGCTACGTCTTTACCGGCGGGGGTAGGGCGGCCTGATTCTTTTGAAGGATCAAACGGTTTCGATCATGGCCTGCCAACTGTCCAGCAGTTTCTGCGATGCATCCCCGCCAATGTGACAGATTTTCTCTGCAAGGAATTTTGCTTGATTCTCGTTGCGCTTTTCCGATGCCTTTTCCAGATCGAGAGCCAGATCGGCCAAATAAGACAGACCGACATTGCCACAGGCACCCTTCAGCGAATGCGCTGCATTTCTCAACTCATCGAAATTGTCTTCCTTCGTCGCAACACGGATTTGATCGATCAGATGGGTCGATGAGGTCAGATAGGCGTCGACGATGCGTCTGGTCCGCAGCTCGCCAAGCGCGTCCAAATGCTGCCGAATCTGTGTTTCATCAAAGATGTCGGGAGGAACATCCGGGGTGTCCTGCGTTGAGGTTGGCTCCTTCGATCCTGATTGCAACGCAGCGCTCATGCAGTCCCCGATGGCGTGGGCGAGATCGTCAGGAGAGAAAGGCTTACTCAGGAAGCCATCGGCACCATGGGTGAAGGCCTGTTCGACTTCATCCTTGGTGAGGCAAGCGCTGTGAATGATAACGGGAAGATTGGCGAGGGACGGATCCGGATGGGCACGCAGTCGCGTGAGGGCTTCAAGGCCAGTGAGGACCGGCATCCGGTCATCCATCAAGACCAGATCAAAGGATTGTCGGTCGAGGATTTCCAGCGCCTCTATCCCGTTGGTCACACTGATGCATTTGTGCGACAGATTGTCGAGATAGCCTTCAGTGACCATGCGGTTGACCGGGTTATCCTCGACAAGCAGAATTCTGAGCCCGGATAGCGCGGCGACATCAGCGCACTTTGGCTGATCTGCAGGGGTCGCATCAAGGACGGGAGAGTATGGCACCGAAAACCAGAACAGGCTGCCACCCTCGGCCCGGGACTCACAGTCGATGGTGCCACCCAGTGATGCGGTCAGTTTGCGGCAGATCGCAAGGCCCAGACCGGTGCCGCCGAAAAGGAACTTGTGGCGAGTGGTGCCGACCTGTGTGAAAGGCTCGAACAGACGTGCTTTGTCCGTTTCTCCAATGCCGACCCCTGTGTCGCGAACCTCAAAGCGGATGGCATTGGCCCGCTCTGTGCCGGTTCCATCCTGGATTTCCTCGTGAAGGATGCGAACTTCCACGCGTCCCTGCTCGGTAAACTTGACCGCATTGCCAACGAGATTGAGCAGGATCTGGCAGATTTTCGTGGGATCGGAGCGCAGCATATGTGGTAGCTGATCATCAATCTCGACAGAGAAGGCGAGGGACTTGTTGATCAGTGTCGCGTCGACAGCATCAGTCACCCGCTTGACTATCAAAGACAGCTCGAAGTCCATGACCTCCACTTCCACCACGCCAGATTCGATCTTGCGATAGTCAAGGATGTCATTGATCACCGAACGCAGCACTTCACTCGAGCTTCGGATGCCGTTGATATAGTTCTTCTGACGCTCCGATGTTTCCGTGTCCGCAAGAAGCCTTGCGAGGCCAAGAATGCCGTTGAGCGGCGTCCGAATCTCATGGCTCATTGTGGCAAGAAAGGCAGATTTGGCGTGATTGGCTTCCTCTGCTGCTTCTCGTGCACGCTTGTGCTCGCTGATGTCATTGAAGATCATCACGGTGCCCAGAAACTTCTCGCTGATGTCGAGCATGTCCTGAACGCGCACATCGAAATGCCGCGCACCTTCGTTGGTCTGGAGTACGCTCTGGAAATTTGCCTTGGTTTTCGCAAGTGGGATCAGGCTGTCCAGCTGACTTTCCAGTCTGACGCTCTGCTCTGTGGAATAGTAGATCGCCCCCGGTTCGCTCCAGCCAACGAACAAGGTCTGGGCAGCGAGATTCATGTTTTGGATCTTGTAACTGGAATCGAGAAGGACCACTGGGTCATTGAGGCTTTCAAAGATCGTTAGATACTTGTTCTTCTCATTGGTGATCTGGCGATTCTCATTCTGGACTTCCTGCAGCTTGGTGTTTTCGGGAACGCTGCGCCATTCCGAACAGAAGCCGATTTCAACGAGATCGAAAAAGCGATCGACAAACAGGCGCGCCTTCCTGCGGTCATTGAGGCTGTCACCCTTCTCGTCAACGAGATCCGCATAGCTCTGATGATAATATTTCGTCAGTCCAAGAAACTGCGCAAGAGTGATGCCGCGGGCCCGATGATGGCGTGCCTGTTCGATGCCGAAGGCGGTAATTGGATGGCGATTGAAATCTTCACCGGCAATGATTTCGGGCGGTTCTTCATAGAGTTCAAGAGCGGAGATCAAAGGCCCGCTCAAGCCGCATATGGAAGCCCGCCAAGCTTCCTTGAGGGTCGAGGTATATGCGGTATAGCGGTAGGTTTTGGCATAGTCGACGACACGCGTTATCAACCAGTCTTCGTGCTCTTCAATCAGGCGCTTCAAGCTTTGCATTCAAGGGATCCGTCATGTCATGGTCAGCAACCGCCCAGGGTGCCAATTTGCCAAAATCCGGGACAGTCAATCGGGCGAGTGTAACAGATCGGTGAGCCATCTCTTTGATCTTTGTTGTCCGTATGGAATTGGACAAACTAGATGTAATACGGTTTCCACCCGACACATCTTCACCAATCTCGAGGGTGGACGCGGCAAGGTGCGACAGCATTTTGCGGATCGCGATCATTTTACGTCACCGTAGAACCGCTAAGGGATGGGAATTGCGTATTAACGAAATTGCGGAATGCGAAAAGCGTATCTTGCGAGAGGGGCATCGCCGCCTGCTGGTCGGGACATAAATCGGCCAAGATGCCCGGGTCGATCCGGCGCGGCGCAGTGCTCTGGGTCAGCTGCTTTGCGGCGGCCTTCAACAGTGTGTGATTGCTTCCTGAAAAGGCCTGCAAGGCGGCTTTCCATGTGATGCGCTCGGCCTCGGTCAGGGCGTATGCGTTGACCTGGCGCAGAATTTCGATGCAGGCGTCCGGCGCGCTTTCGTTTTCCCGGGGCGTCGGCGACCAGGCGCTGCTGTCAAGCCCGAGCGCTTGATCAAACCCCGCCATCCAATCCTCTTCAAGCCGCAGCACGGTCACAGCCTCTGCGCCATATGCAGCGGCGATGTCGGTGGGCAGTTGCGCGTGATCGGTGAGCGCCTGCGCTCTGGGTGTCTGGCGAAAGGCCTCTAGGGTGATGTCGGTGCCATAGAACCAGACGCCGGGAATCTTGAGCCGCGGATTGACGATGATCTGCTTGTAATAAGAGCGCAGCCAGGCCTCGGGGTCGCGCAGGATGACCACGCAGCGTAGCCGATGGCCCTGCAGGGTCTCGCGGAACGCGGCGAGGGCGGCCTTGGGAAAGTCGTAGAGATGGTTGGTCAGCCCTTCGGTCGACAGGATCAGCGCCGGTCGTTCCGCGTCGGCCAGCACCGTCGCGAGCCGCGTGGGGGCGTTCTGCATCAGCCCCGTAATCAGATATTGATGCTTTGGCGGCACTGTATTGCTTCCGGGGTCGGGATAATCGACCCCCTGCGCACGCAGGGCCTGGCGGTTGCTGAAAAGGTGGTGCTGCAAGGTGCTGCTGCCGGTTTTGGGCAGTCCGACATGAAGCGTGATGTCTAGGGCCAAAACTTGTCCTTTCCAAAGGCGTCTGCTAGGTTGAATGTTCTACGCCAATTTTATAGCATGGCGAAACGACATGGACAACAAGGTGACGCAGATGCGGCAAGGCACGATTGGGGTTGCGACAGTGGTCGATGCCCATCCCCGGTTCTGGTGTGAACTGGCGTTATGGGCGATCTGCGCGCGCGATCATCTGCCCGGGCCGAAACGGGTCTATGCTGTGGGGGACCTGCCAGCAGGGCTGGCGGCATTTCTGGACAAGGCCGGGATCGAGCTGCGTCCCGCGGCCAGACTTATGGCGCATTCGCCCCATTGCAACAAGCTGATCCCGTTCCTCGACCCGGACGGGTTCGAAGATCAGATCGTGACCGATTGCGACGTCTTCGCCACCGGTGATTTCAGCCGGTTCTTCCGACAGGATCAGGTGCGCCTGCCACCCAACAACCACGGTGTGCCGCCACTTGAGGTCTTTGCCAGGGTGTTCGCCGAAGCGGGTCTGGAATGCGACCCCGAACCCGGTTTGTCGATCTTCGCCGGTGGCGAGAAGAACATGGAGACCTTTGCAGGGAATGTCTCTGCCGGGGTGATCTGCGTGCCCTTGGGGCTGCGGTCGTTCTGCGAGACCTGGCACGCGCGAGCAGCGTGGTTTGAGCAGCGCCTCGAACTTCTGGGGCGTTACAAGGGGCATGTGGACCAGATCTCTTTCGCGGTGGCGGCGGCGCAGACACGGGTGCCGTTCTCGCATTTTCCCGCTCAGGCGAATGCCGTGTTGCAACTGCTGCCGCATATCCAGTCGCTTTATGCGCTGCATCTGACCAGCGGGCATATCCCGCAATACCGCAACTGGTTTAACGCCAACGGGCACTTGCAGACACATGCGCTACCCGTCACGCTGCATAATACTATTGCAGCGTTCAACGACCGAGTGGATATAGCGATGGGAGTTTTGGCGGATATTCCGGAAACCGCGATGTTTCGCGAAAACTTTCTCAATCCAGACTATCGGCGCTAAGCTCAGGACTTCGGTAACGGATCGTTCTCTGTCAAGAGATTCCGGCCAAGCGATTTGACCCCGCCGACGGGCTGTTCCTGCTCGGTCGATCTGCCTGCCTTCTTTCAGCCCTTTTGTGAGTTCCTTTGGCAACATGCTTCGGTCCGTGGTCAGCCGCGAGGGCTGCCGACATGATGCTGTCTCGATGCCGTTCCGGAGTACCCATCTCATTGGCGCGCTCAGCGTGACTGGCGACGGTCCAGACCCCTGCACCGCGCGAGGTGAAAAATACTTGACCTGCGAGCAGATTCAGACGAATTTGCCGTCAAAAGGCAGGCCACTTGGGGAATGTCGGTTGAGCCAGACGTCAGACGGCGTATGGAGGATCTATGGGCATTGATGTGTCGGCATATGATATTAGCGACCCGGAGGCGGAAGGCGCATACGCCATTCTTGTGGGACCAAAAGACAAGTGGCGTGAAACGCGTGACACCCAGATTGGCATATTGGAAAAACTGGGGCTGACCCCTGATCAAACCCTGCTGGATGCCGGATGTGGCTCATTGCGTGCCGGGCTGCCTTTAATCGGGTATCTCGACACCGGTCACTATTTCGGCGTCGATATAGATCCCGACTGCATCGCTGCGGCACAGGAGCTTGTTGATCGCTTTAATCTTACCCATAAGGAGCCGCATATCGCCCTTTCACAAGAATTTGGCTTGGAGGCCTTTGGCGGTCGCGTGCAAATGGACGTCATATGGTGCTATCAGGTGTTCATTCATCTCAGCCCCGCCCACACCGAACGCGCCTTGTCCGCGATAGCGCATTTGCTGAAATCTTCGGGCAGTGCCTATGTCACAATCAGACCGTCTCAGAGCTCTGGCTCTCTGACCCACCGTGGCAGTTGGAGAAATTTTCCGGTCATTTCCGGCCCGGCAGAGACCTATACAGAACTGGCGCGCACGCACGGGCTTGGCGTCGAGATTCTTGGTACACTTGCCGATTTTGGACTGCCAAAGGATCGTGGCGGTGCGCAGAACCTGCTTTTGAAATTGACCCAAGAACCAGCAGCCTCTGCCGATTGACGCGCACAGTGCAAATGACCCGCAACATTCACATCCTTCCCCTCGGGTGAACCGCTTTGAAAGAGATTTTCAAGTACCTGTTTTTCATTTTTTTAGCCGTGATATACAGACTACGCACACCTAGAGCGGAGTGACAGCTACCTTCCAGAACGGCCATTACTTCGCGGCGATTGTCAAAATTTAGGATCATAGTCTTTTTAGATCAGAGTCTTTTTAGATCAGAGCCGAGGCAGCTTAGGAACATGCCTTATTCAGCCGAGTACATAAAAATATGTCACAAACGGTCGTTTTCGTCACGAGCCGCCCGATCACCAAAATTATTGAAAATTCTTGTGACACAAACCCTTGGCAGAACTTACTTTGATTCTGTTACGTTTTTGGCCATGCCTCAAAATGCGGACATTCACGCAGAGCGCAGCATCCGGAAAAATGGGCTCTATTGTTGAATTCGCTGCGGTCTGCACGAACTCAAAGAATTCCGACCTTTGAGACATTTATTGGTTCCCTACCAATGTCAACTTTTGGCTTCAGTCAAATTGCCCCTTGTTGCAACAAGGTAGTGGTACAACCATATCAACTTGGATGAACTGGAGGATGCACATTGAATATACCTAATAAAACCAATCCCTATAGAGGCCTACGGCTTTTCAGGTTTTCAGAAGAACGCTGGAACTCGGAGACTTTCACCTCAGAAAAGCTTCGTTTTACACCAATAAAGTATTGGCATGAGTTGGAAGGAAAAGACCCCGGCAACCAAGCCAGCCGCCAAGCAGCAAGTCAAAACCCCACCACTCCCCAAAGGCTGGGACAAATCCAAAGCCCGCCTTTTGCTGCGCCCGATTGATCAGGGTAGACCTTGGGATTGAAAGCGCAAAAGGCCGCGATAGCGATTTGCTTCTAGGATATGGAAGCGCCATGAAGGCATGGCGCAAAGCTCAAGGGAAAGAACCAAACGAATTTCAGAAAGATTGGGAACACAAAAGCATCTTTGATCCAGTTTTAACGGAGTTGCTCTATACATGGTTTTCCCCCAAGGGAGCAAAAATATTAGACCCGTTTGCGGGCGGATCGGTAAGGGGAATTATCGCCGGAGTTCTGGGGCGACCCTATCTCGGAATTGACATTTCAGCCGATCAGATCTTTGAAAATCAGAAGCAAGCTGAAAGCTTCGAATTTGACTCCGCGCCTAAGTGGAAAAAAGGCGATGCGGTGAAGCTCTATCAATCCGGCGTCCGTGGCAAATTCGACATGATTTTGACCTGTCCGCCCTACGGTGATTTGGAGCGCTATTCTGATGATCCTGACGACCTTTCAAACATGCCTTACGACGTTTTTCTAGGTTGCTTCAGACAGGCCGTAAAAGCAGCCACAGATCGTTTGAATGAAGATCGCTTCGCCGCCATCGTCGTCGGAGATTTTCGCGACAAGAATGGCATTTATCGCGGCTTTGTCAGCGATACGATTTCAGCGTTTAAAGATGCTGGATTGCATCTCTACAATGAAGCGATACTCGTGACGCAGGCGGCTTCATTACCGGTACGAGTTCGAGGAATGTTTACAGCCGGGCAAAAGCTGGGAAAGACCCATCAAAATGTCTTGGTGCTTGTGAAAGGAAATCCAAAGGCGGCGACTGAATTCGCAGGCTCGGTCGAGCCATATCGCTTTGATGCGTAAAGCGCACTATGTGCGCTCGTTGTTGATGACCTTTTGGAAAAGTTGGAATCGGTGTTCGGCCCGGACGAATATGCCTTGGTGGCGGAGAAGGTGGGGAACATCCTCTGACCGCTTATCACGCCAAGGGGCACAACAAGCATTACCCATATTATGAATGCTTCAACAAGGAATGCGATCAACGCCGCAAATCCATTCGCAAGGATGTGCTGGAATCAGACTTCGAAGCCCTGATCAAACAACTGCGTCCATCCATTCACGTCATGGCGACACTGGCCGCCATGTTCCGCGCCGCTCGGGACAAGCAATCCGCTCAACTTCTCACACAATGGAAAGAGCAGAAACAAGCGCTTAAAGTGATCAATGCCAACGTTAACAAGCTGACTGACCGCCTGATTGAGACCACAAGCGCCTCAGCCATCAAGGCCTATGAAGCCAAAGCTGGAAAAACTGGAATCACAAAAAGCGCTGATCACCGAGAATCTGGCCAATAAGCCCGATCCCAAGAAAGGCTTCGATCAATCTTTTCGAACCGCCTTGGCATTCCTCGCAAACCCTTGGAATCTATGGACTTCCAACAACCCCGAGCACCGCAAAACCCTCATCAAACTGGTCTTTGCAGCCCCATTGCCCTACATGCGGAATCAGGGTTTTCGAACCGTCAAAACAACAAGTCCGTTCAAAGCCTTAGCATCGATTTCAGAGGAAGAAAAAGAAATGGCGGAGAGGGTGGGATTCGAACCCACGGTACGCTTGCACGCACGCCGGTTTTCAAGACCGGTGCAATCGACCACTCTGCCACCTCTCCAAATCCGTGTGGCTGATCGACCTTTTGCCGCTATTTGTTGGCAATTGCAAGCGTTCGCTGCAAAAACGCCTGCGACTGTTGAAAAAGCGGTGAGGCGGGTATACTTCGCACGGCAGTCAAGGTGGAAGGCAAGCCTTGCATCATCGTTAAATCGATCGCTCATCTCTTATCGGAATTGTTAAATAAGTTTTTACCATATAAAGCGGAAGCCTTGCTTTTTTCTGGAATTTTGACCCAGATTCAGGAATAACAGTCTATTGCAAGTTAAACTGGATTCTCTATGTGGTCCCGATCCTGTTAACCTTGATTGTTCACGTTAATGCCGGGACTGTTGCGTCGGCTTTCAAGTTGTGAGTTTTGTCGACATGAGCAAGTCAATCAAATGGATTTCCGTAATGGAACCTCGCCTCTGGTCCCGCATTCGTTCTGACGCTTTGTCAGGCCTTTTGTCTGGACAAAAATCGTCGTTTACCTTTTGCGCGGTGGCTGCATCTGCGATGTTTCTTGCTGCCTGTTCTTCGGGTCCAGGCCGGGGAAGGGGAAATATGACCCTAAATATGGGGTTTCAGCGAGTACGCGCGTGGCCAACAAGCGGGGTGAATTCCGAAAAGGTGGCGGTCATTACAAAATCGGCAGGCCCTACAAGGTCGCTGGACGAACCTACGTCCCGAAACATCAGCCCAGCTATAACAAGACAGGCAAAGCTTCTTGGTACGGGGATGATTTTCACGGACGCCTCACGGCGAATGGTGAAATCTTTGACATGCACGACCTAACGGCGGCGCATCCGACCTTGCCATTGCCGTCCTATGTGCGGGTTACCAACCTGAAAAATGGTCGCTCGGTGATTGTTCGCGTCAATGATCGCGGCCCTTACGCTCACAATCGGATTATCGACTTGTCCAAGCGGGTGGCAGAGGTGCTCGATTTCAAAAAGGACGGGATCGCCAAGTTCGCGTGAAATATGTAGGCAAGGCGCGGATGGACGGCAGGGACAGAAAATATCTCGAAGCGTCCTATCGTGGCCCCGGTCAGCGGATTGGCGATGATCGCAATGCGGTGCCGGGCAGTGGTCAGGACCGTGTGGCGCCTCAGCGGATCATGCTCGCATCTGCCAAGCCGCGAGCCAAAAGCAAGAAGCGCAACAATTATCTGTTGGCACATCTGCCAGCATTGGGGTCGGCAAAGACTGCTCCAAGTCCGGTGGAGTTGACTGCTCCGGCGCCTTCAGGCTCCTGGGCTCCGGTTGATCTGGTGGGCGATGGTTCAGATTTGCCATCTAATGGCAAATTGCCGCCATTGGTTGAGCTTGCACCGATCCAGCTTAATTATGCCCAAAGCAGAACAGGGTTGCTGCCGGTTATGCCGCGATTGAGGGGATCGTCTCAAAGTCGTCGCATATGTCTCGTTCTAGCGCTGTTGAAAGCAAGGCTGATGGATTGTCCGAAGTGGTGACACTTGGGGCGTTTAATCGGGCTTATGCGACGCGGTTGGCTGAAGAATTTGCTCTATTGTCTGCGGTAGACATGGTTGATCTGGAGGATGGCCAAGTCATGCTCCGCCTCACAGCGCTCAAACCGGGCGTCGGGTTGGATGACATTGCAAGCCTGCGTCATTCGCTTGGATTGCTATAGGGAATCGGCCACCCAAAGGCTGACGCTTCTGGATAACCTGCCCCATGGTCAGGAAACAGACGTACAATCAAACTGTTTTGACGGGAGAGGCATGCCTCTCCTTTTTCTTTTTCCAGATTGCGTTGTAGTATCGCCAAGGATTCAGGCTATGTGGGGCCGAGGATCGCGATGTCAATGCAACCTGTTGTGCCGAACAGAGCATGTGCTGTCCATTTTGGTTGCCCGCATAGTGAAGAACGCCACTGAAGCGCCAAGTGGGTTCGTTGATTGTTGGTGACTGTAACGCGTGGGACTTGCCGCCAACTGCAAAGACTTTACGAGGGACGAATGCCAGTATTTTGTAAGCGTAATTTCATTTCTGTTCTAATTGCCACCAATTATTTGATATTGTCCGCTTCGCAGTTCAGGCG
>CAXXSO010000038.1:0-64260 GCA_963676965.2 uncultured Cohaesibacter sp. | reverse complement strand
CGCTTTTTGTTAAGTCTAGCTGTAGGTATTGTCGAAAATGGAGGATGACATCTGAAATTGGTTGGTCGTAGCCGTTCAACTTTTTGAGTTGAAGCAGCAGCTATGCAAACGCCTTGTTCCGATGTGCCAATTTTGAGTTTTGACTGTTCTGTTGTCTGATACTGTATACGGGTGTCAGTTTAGCCACAGAGCAGTTCCCTAGTGGAGGAAAAATATGAAAATCACACGTCGTTTTGGTCTTGCGCTTGCGGCAGGTATGCTGCTCACACCGTTTGTCGCTCAGGCTGCGGATGATTATCCAAATCATGCGGTCAAAATCGTCATTCCTTATGGCGCAGGCGGCACAACCGACACATCTGCACGGCAGCTTGCCTCGCAAGCCGAAAAGCTGCTTGGCCAACCGATCGTAGTTGAAAACATGCCTGGCGGCAGCGGCGCAAATGCCATGCGCGCAGTCGCGGCGGCTGATGCTGATGGGTACACATTGATTGCTGCGACCTCATCGCCCTCCTTTGTGACACCGGCTCTGCGCCCGGTCGGTTACGACCCACTCAAGGATTTTGAGCCTGTTCTCAACTATTCCGGCCCCTATCATGGTGTGCTTGTGAAGGCGGATTCGCCCTATAAGACATTTGAAGACATGATTAAGGCGGCAAAATCCGGCACAAGCCTGAGCTTCGGCACGGCAGGTGCGCTTGGTGGTGCTCATCTGGCATTCACCTCTGTTGCCAAACAGTCGGGTGCCGCTTTGCAACATGTGCCTTTCAATGGCGCCTCGGCAGCCACCGCAGCGGTTCTCGGCGGCCATGTCGATATCGCGCTTGTTCCGGCCTATCGTGATCTTGTTCAGGACGGGCAGCTTCGTCTGCTTGGCGTGCTTGATGGCTCACGAGATCCCGAATTTCCCGATGCACCTACCTTGAAAGACCTTGGCTATAAAGCCGAGTTCCCGTCGATTGTCGGCATTCTGGCCCCTGCTGGAACCGACCCTGCGATCGTCAGCAAGCTGGAAACGATTTTCACGAAAGTTGCAAGCTCCGATGAATTCAAGAAATTCATGACCAAGCTCGGCCAACCGGTCCGTATCATGTCGGGCGAAGAGCTGAAAAAGACAATTTCGGAGAATTTCCATGCTTATCAGGAAATTGCCAAGGAAATCAGCAAGTAAGTGAACGGCAATGACCTCGGAAACAAAGCAATTCCAACTGACCATGCCAGCGCTGACCAGCATTCTATTGCTGGTCAGTTCGCTGGTCGGAATCTGGATCGCGGATTCTGAAATTCAGATTTTCAGCTTTGGCGATCAGTGGCCGGATGCACGCACCGTTCCTGTGGCCGTGCTCTGGGTGCTGGCGGCTGTTTCGGCGTTGAGGCTGATCCTGAATTTCGGGAAACAGACTATTGCGATCGGCCCTGCCCGTCGTCATGGGCAGGTGTTTATTGTACTGCTGGCAGCAGTCCTTGCGCTTTGGTCAATGCCGCATTTTGGTTTTCTTCCTGGCGCCATCTTCCTGGGCATTGTTGCCACGCTGGCGCTGGGTGAGCGGCGGCCGCTGCTTGTCTTGGGGCTGCCTTTGGCTATCGCCGTTGCCGTCTATTATGGCGGACGTTACGGGATTGGCGTTCCCCTTCCTTGATGAATTAACACCGTTTTAGTTTGAGGACTTCCGCAGTGCTTTGGGATGCATTTCTTCAATTGCTGGATCTCTGGATTGTGGCTGCGGCCCTGATCGGTATTACGACCGGCGTAATTATTGGTGCCATTCCGGGGCTGGGCCCGACAATGGCCATTGCATTGCTCATTCCGGTTACATTTGCAATGCAGCCCGTTCCAGCCATGATATTGCTTCTCGGTGTTTATCAGGGGGCAATTTTTGGCGGATCAATTTCCGCAGTCCTCGTCAATGTGCCCGGCACACCATCCTCGGCAGCGACAGCGTTGGATGGTTTTCCCATGGCGCAACGTGGGGAAGGTGGACGGGCCCTGCGGATAGCGCTTTTTGCCAGTGTCTTCGGCAATATCTTCAGTTGCCTTGTTCTCATGGCGCTTGCCGAACCGTTGGCACGGCTGGCACTTGATTTCGGACCTGCCGAAATGGCCGTGTTGATGCTTTTTGCACTTTTGGTGATTGTGCTTTTTGGCGGCGGTTCCCGGCTTGATGCGTTGATTATGGTGTTGGTTGGTGTTTGCGCGGGTTTTGTCGGGCTTGACCCGATCAGCGGTACTCCGCGTTTCACCTTCAATTCCTTCGCCATGGAATCCGGTCTTCAGCTCATTCCGGTCCTGATTGGCCTTTTTGCGATGTCGGAAGTGTTTCTGCAGGTGTTTAACCGAACGCCGGAGGTCAGTGCCGATGACATGCCGGAGCTGCGCTCTTCCCATGTGTCCTTTGCTGAAATGTGGCGCATGCGCCTGACACTCCTCTACTCCTCGGTGATCGGCACCTTTGTTGGCATTCTGCCGGGCATCGGCTCCACCGTTCCTGCCTTCATGAGCTACAATCTTGCGCGCTCACGTTCCAAGGAACCGGAAACCTTCGGCAATGGAGCCGTTGAAGGCATAGCCGCACCCGAGGCTGCCAACAATGCAGTGACAGGTGGTGCGCTGGTCCCCACGCTGGCGCTTGGTATTCCCGGCGACGCGGTCACGGCTGTCATTCTTGGCGCATTCATGCTGCATGGTTTGGCGCCCGGTCCGTTTCTCTTTGAGAAGAACGGGCTTGAAGTTTACGCCATTTTTGAAGCGCTGCTGTTCTCCTCCATACCGACAGTTATTCTTGGCCTTCTTCTTTTCCGGGCCGCCATTCATGTCACACGCATTCAGCCACGGCACCTGCTGCCAGCGATTGCTATTCTGGCATTGTTTGGCGCTTTCTCGGTGAACAACAGCCTGTTTGATGTTTGGGTCATGTTGGGGGCCGGCTTTTTCGGCTTTCTTTTCCGACGCAGCGGCTTTCCGCTTCCACCACTGCTCATCGGCCTCATTCTCGGGCATCCCTTTGAGCAAAGCGTACGTCAGGCCTTGCTGACAAGCGGTGGAAAGTTTGCAATCTTTGCAGGGTCTCCCATCACGCGCATTCTGCTGGTGCTAATTGTGATTTCGGTCGCAACCAGCATCTTCGTCTATTACAGAAACAAGAGGTCCGGTCGCGATGGCTAATCGTTCCAATTCCGGCATGGTCTGCGATTGCCACATCCATTCCTTCTCCAAACGGCCTGCAAAGACCAGCGGTGCCTATGCGCCCCCGCTCATGGACATTGCGGATTATGCTAAGGAGGTGGCTCCGTTAGGCATCAAGCGCGCTGTTATCATTCAGGCGTCAATCGATGGAACCGACAATTCTCGGCTGGTCGAAACACTCTCGCAGTCAGTGGGGCTTACCTTGCGCGGTGTTGCGGCCATCAACCCGGAAACGGCTGACCTGCAAGCGCTGCATGAAGCCGGAGTGAGGGCCATCAGAATTCAGGACCGCGCACGGTTGGGTGACAGCGATCTTCACACGTTACCTGCTCTTGGTGAAGTCGCCGCTGGCGTCGGCTGGCACATCGAGCTGAACACCGAGCCACGGAGTTTCGACGACATCGCGTCGCTTATGCCGAAGCTTCCGAAAGACGTTTCATTGGTTTTGGACCATATTGCCCATGTCGACCCTGACGTTCCGGGGGACTTGCACAAGCTGCGCCGTCTGATGGATACGGGCCGCGTCTGGGTCAAGCTTTCACCCACCCGTGTCAGCCGTCAGATCGGACACTATGACGATCTGGACGCTTTGGTCGCAAACATTGCGCAAGGCTACCCGGACCAATGCATTTGGGGCAGCGACTGGCCGCATGTGATGACGAAGCCACCGCTTCCGCAAATTCCACCTATGCTGAATCTGCTGCAGAGGGTTCTCTCTGCTGAGCAATATCTTGCCTGCACATGGAAAAATCCTGAAAAGCTTTATGCCTTCTAGGGAACTGGCTGTAGGAGTTTCAATCTGGAAGCCTGTCCTCTTCCGAAATAGACGTCGGCTGGTGTGAGATTTCCAAGGCTCTCATAATACGGTGATGATGGTAGTGGCGATGAATGCCGCGATCTCGTTTTCTTTTCCAGATCGGCGGGGAAGGAGTAATTCTCCAAAAGGATCTGGTTCTTGAATATTTGATGCTGACCCTCCCCCCAATGAATTGGTCCATGTTACAATTAGGAAACCGTGGGGTTGGCGTCCTCGGCACTTCATGCCTTTGTCATTGAGATGATTGACAATGGCTTTGGCGTCCATTTGTCCGTTGGTGCTATCAGCGTTTATGTAGAGGTCAAAGATCTTGCGCGCCAATGGGGTTCATCCTCGTTGGTGGCAAGCCTTTTCTTAATCCGGTCTCCCCTTTTCTCTACCTCAATTGCCTCCGAAAATTGGTCCCGCAGCGACTTGTCGTATCTGGTTGCCTTCTCTGAGCAGGAACAGGGCGTTGATCCCTTTTGCCTGTGCTACATGCAGCCCGGCATCTGCGCCCATCACCATGAGTGCGGTTGCCCATGCGTCGGCTGTCATACAGCTATCAGATATGACAGAAACCGAGGCGACGTCATTTTGCAGGGGGCCGCCGCATCGCGGATCCATCGTATGGCTGAAGGACTGGTTGCCGATCCTCACCCAGTGGCGATAGTCTCCACTGGTCGCAATCGCGGCATCCTGTAACTCAACCATGCCCTGAGCTTCACGCATGCTATAATTCGGCTTTTCCAACGCGACATTCCAGGGCGTTCCATCCAATTTTGCACCAACGGCACGCATATCTCCGTCGATGCCAACAAGACCGCTCTCAATGCCAAAGTCATCAAGCACCTTTGCCATGGCATCAACGCCATAGCCTTTGGCTATTCCGCAGAGGTCGAGTTTCATTTGAGCCTTCTTGCGCACGGCCATTTGAGCGGGATCGAACTCTAAAAGCTCATGTGTCGGCGCTCTTTTTTGGCCCAATTGCGCGCGTATCATCTGTGCATCCGGTTCCCGCGAGGGAGCACCGAACCCCCAGGCATCAACGATATCGCCAACGGCTGGATCAAACAGGCCGCTTGAGGCCCGATTGATGGCAATGGCTTCCTCCAGAACCCTGAAGAGCTCTTCAGGTAGGTTTGCCCAGACACCTGCGGCTGTGCGGTTGAGTTTCATAAGATCGGACTCCGGCTTCCAGGTCGACATTTGCTGGTCCACCCGATCCACCGCTTCAAACAAGGCTTGCTCAAGGCCGTCGAGGCGCCGCGCATCTTCACTCATGATGATGGCGCTATAGCGGGTCCCCATTGTCTGGCCATTGTAAACAAACCGACGCTGATCCGTTCCCTTGTCATCGACTGATGGTTTATTAAAAGACATCTTCAACATAACGCCCTTCCTTTCTGAGGTCTGTTAGGTCAATACCGGTGGATTTGAGAATTTCAGTCAGGGTGTCTTCGATCCCCTTGGCCATTTCGCGTCCACCGCAGACCATGATCTGGGCGCCATCGCGCACCAGTGCGGCCACTTCCGCAGCATCCTGTCGCAAGCGATCCTGAACATAGAGGCGCTGTTGTGCGCGCGAAAAGGCCGCTTTTAAGGAATGCAGGAACCCGGACTTGTGCCAATCACCCAACTCCTGACGATACAGGAAGTCAGACCGCGGATGACGCAAGCCGAAATAGAGTCTCATCGGCCGTTTGCGTTTGTTGTTGCGAATAAAGCCCACGAGAGGAGCGATACCTGCCCCTGCGCCGATAAGAATGACAGGCGCCTTGGAGGTCTTGAGGCGAAAACCGGGATTGGCCTGAAAGGCGGCGCTGATGTGATCGCCGGGTTTGAGGCTATGCAATTGGCCCGAACAAAGCCCGCCTGGAACGTTACGCACGCAGATTTCGACAAACCCGTTCTGGTCTCCAGACGCAAGCGAATAATATCGAGGCACGCTATCGCCCTCAGGTATGATGCTAAGCAGATCACCCGGCTTAAAGGCTGGCAACTTCGGCCCCAGAAAGCGTGAGATCCATGAGGCATCGCTTTTTGCCATCTCAAAGCGAAATACTGAGGTTGGCGCCTGAACTTCGTGACCATAATCACTGCGCGAGACGAGTTGCAGCATGTGGCGCTTGACGTGAATTTGCACGGGCTCCAAGTCCAGATTGACGCCCAGATGTTGAGACAAAGCCTCGCCCCAACGGGCAAACTCTTGCGGTGACTGGCGATTCACAGTCGATAGGGGCATAAATTGATGCCATCCATTGCGGGCGAACCGATCGCTGATCGTGGAGGCAAACTGGCAGAATTTCGGAAATTGCTTGTCGCCAAATCCGAGTATGGCGACGGGTATGGTTTTGTCACCTTCATAGGCATCAAGTTTGGTCAGAAAGCTGCTTGCGGAACTCGGGGCTTCTCCATCGCCATAGGTGGCTGTTAGGACATACATCTGGTTGGCGCGTGGGTAGTGTTTGGCAAAGGCGTTCATTTCGGTTGTGTGAACACGCACGCCGGCTTTGGTCAAACCGTCATGCAGGCTGCGAGCAAAGGCCCAAGTGCTGTTGCCTTCACTGCCAACAAGAATAATGGCGTCCGCGTCTTGGGGTTTGGCATTTCTGGCGATCCGAGGCTTGCTCTGCTTCTTTCTCCACCAAATGAACAGGCCAGTTGCTCCCATGACGGGAACACCAAGGGAAGCAAAGCCGAGCAGCAAGGCCAGTGGTGCAAGCCCTTCGCCCGTATGCAGCATGTAGATTACTTCATAGATCTGTTTGGCGCTGTTGTTTGGTGCGTAGGAGAGAAGGTCACCCGTTGCCTGATCCACATAGCCAGAACCATTTGCCGTGGTCAGGGCAAAGGCATCTTGCGCATCGCCGTCATAAGGGAAGGTCAATTCCCGCAACTGAGCAATCGAGGTAGCGCGCAACCCCTCCAGAGAGGCAATGGATGCTGGCGCACCGCCATTGACTTCAGGGAAGGCAGTACCAGCCCCTGCCCCGTCCGCAACAAGACCAAATGTGACCGCGACCATATAAAGACCGGTCAGGGCGCTAAGACACAAGCCCACAACGGCAAGGCGGGATATTTCCAGATGAAATCTCTGCACAACGCTGCCCCGAATGGGACCAAAGAGTTGGCGCCAACCACCCATTCGCCGTTTGAGCATGATGAGACCGGAGATGCAGATGAACAACATAACCGCGGCCCCCACCCCAGCAGCCATACGCCCGCCATCACCCAGAAACAGCGACCGATGGAGATCGGTAAGCCAGATCTGGATCTGCGACGGCTGGTATGATCCAAGGCTCGCGCCTGTTGTCGGGTCAATGAGCTCCGCCCCTGAAACCCCATTTTCATAAAAATAGGCAATGACCTGTCCGGAAGCGCGCCGCACGATTTGGGATGCACCGGGATGCGCCTCTTTCACAGCATGAGCCAGTTCTGCAACGGATAGGGTAGTTGCAGAACTGGCGGTTTGATTGGTGCTATCGATTATGGGGTAAACAGACAGGGCTGCACCGCTGATGGCGAGCACCAGCACGAGAGGCAGGAGAAACAGGCCGGTAAATTTATGAATGATCTTCTGCATGGCGGGGAACTCTTTTATCGTTTTACAAAGACGCTGGATTGGGTATTTGCCCTACATGTTGAATCTGAAGGTCCGAATGAACCGTTTGCCCGATATCGCTTTGCCCGCCTTGTTGGTCTTCAGTGGAACCACGACGTCAGAAGGCACGCCTCCCATATCCTCAACGGCAGTATCGATATGGAGCTGATATCCTGCATTGAACAGGGCGTCTGACAGATCAAGGGTGACATTCAATGTTCGACCGCTGCCAACACTGGCCCCTGTGATGCCACTCACTTCCGCCGGGTTGCCACCAGTTGCCCGATACCATTTGCGAAGATCGCGATAGTATTTAGAACGGTTGCCGGACATCCACAAAGACCCCTGATAGGCCCCTGAAGCATCGGTGACATACATCACCATATAGGCTTGCGAACCACCGTAATTGGTCATGGTTGTGGAGAAGGTAATGGGTTTGGCTTGGGCCGCAGCAGGCAAAATGAAAGCGGACGCAAGTGTTGCGGAAGCAAGATATTTGTTCATGACTGGTTTCCTTAGTCTGGAATGCAGCCCTGATCGGTCTTGTTCGATCAGGGCGCTGCGATTACAGGCCCTAGTTAATGCTGACTTTGGGAGTGGCGCCTTTGGTGATGAGCTTGTTGTTGTTGATTGGCCCTTTCGGCGTTTGGGCCGCTGCACGGTAGCCATGGTCACCATGGTCATCGTCGTCATCATCATCAGAATCCCAGCTGACAGGCAGCTTCCAGCCAAACACATTCAGGCGATGATCTCTGTCATGATCGCGATGGTGGGCTTCCTTGCTTCGGCCATAGCCGTGGTCATCATGTCCGTCGGCAAAAGCAGTTCCTGCGGCAAGTGTGACACCGCTAATCAGCAAAGCGCTTGCAATGAGTTTTTTCATGAGTTTGGTCTCCATTCCTATGAGTTGATGGAGGCACTATCGGGGACCCGACTGAAGGTGACCTGACCGATATCTTTTTTTTGCTTCAGCTTCCTGTAAGGTTCTGTAGCGACACTGCGGCGGACTTGATAAGCTGCGCTATGCAGGTAAATCGAAAAGAAGGCATAATAAAATGCGGGTGTTGTTGGTCGAAGATGACACGGTGTTGGGGTCCGCTGTGCGCGACCAGATCGCCGCAGACGGACACAGCGTCGACTGGGTTCAGCGTCTGGATGCCGCAGGGGACTATATTTTCGCCGCGCCCTACGATCTGATCCTTCTTGATCTCATGCTACCCGATGGATTGGGCATTCCTTTTCTCAAGAAATTGCGTGCAGCAGGCGAGGTCACGCCGGTCATTATACTTACCGCTCTCGATCAGATTTCAGACCGGATCGATGGGCTTAACGCTGGCGCCGATGACTATCTTGTCAAACCATTCGACCTTCAGGAACTGACCGCGCGTCTTAAGGCCGTAGCCCGACGATATAGCGGCAATCCGAATCCGATTGTGAGAATTGGCGAGCTGGAGATCGACATCGCGGGCACGCTCGATTATTCGAACGGGCAAATCCGTTTCCTTGACTGCGCGGGAATGGGCTATCTTTGAAGCTTTCCTGCAGCATCCAAACAATCTTCTTTCCAAAAGCCAACTGGAAGAAACCCTTTATGCCTTCGATGCTGAAATCGAAAGCAATACCATTGAAGTTCATATCAGCCGCATGCGCAAGAAACTTGGCGCGGGCATTATTGAAACCGTGCGCGGTATGGGCTACCGGCTGGAGCAGGCATGAAAGCAAAATCTTTCCTGAAAAACAGTTTGCAACTCCGTCTTTCTCTTGGCCTCGCTGTTGGTGTGGGGCTTTTATGGGCGGCGGCAACGATGGTTAGCGGTGTTATCGTCAAGCAAGAACTGGATGGTGCGTTCGATCAGGCTCTTGCCGAGGCTGTGGGAGCGCATCTTGCCCCCGGTCATTCACGACATTGTTGAAGGCAACACCATCGACGATGACATGAAAAAAGTGAGAATTGACGGGCTGAAGCTTGGACGGATCGGTCGTTCCTGGCGCGAGGAAGAGAGTCGGAAAAATAGGGATTCGGATCACGAAGATGATGACCATGATGACCGCGACGACAGGAAAGACAGGAAAGACCGCGAGAAAGAGCATCATGATGAAAAGCCGGTTTTCAAAATGCCGGAAGATCAATATCTGACCTATATCGTGCGTGATGCGAAAGGCGGCATTCTGTTGCAATCCAAAAATGCCGATCCAAAGATCTTTCCCGACACAGATCGACTGGGCTTCCTGACGCTCAATGACTATCGCATTTTCACTGGATCAACTCTTGACGGCAATGTGGTCATTTCTGTTGCCGATCCCATGGCCCGTCGCCAGAGAGCTGCCCATGATACACTGGAAGCATTGGCTATGCCTCTTTTCATTCTGGTACCGCTCAGTATGCTTGGCGTATGGCTGCTCGTCAGATTTTCAATGCGTCCGGTGCGGGACTTCAGAACCGGGATCGAAGCACGTGGTGGTGGAGATTTGACGCCCATCCGCGCAGACAAACTCCCTTCAGAGGTTGCCTCTGTTGCGGATGCAGTCAACAGCCTTCTGGATCGAATGCGGCGCACATTGGAAGCAGAGCGCAGCTTTACCGCCAACAGTGCACACGAGTTGCGAACGCCCGTGGCAGCAGCCCTCGCACAGACCCAACGCTTGATATCGGAAGCTGAGCAAGGAGCGACCAGAGACCGGGCGCAACAGATCGAGGCTGCCCTCAAGTCGCTTTCCCGTCTGACGGAAAAATTGATGCAGCTTGCCCGCGCAGAGGGTGGAGCTATGTTGTCCGAACAGGCCCATGATATCGTGCCCATCGTCAATCTGGTTCTGGATGAATTCAGGGATGATGCAGATAGGCTTGAGATTAGCCTTCCTGATTCGCCAGTGCCTTTGCTGATTGATGCCAATGTTTTTGCGATTTTGCTGCGCAATCTTCTCGAGAATGCCATCAAACATGCCACACCACAAAGCATGATCAAGATGGAGCTGCAACAAAACGGACAGCTTGTCGTGCGCAACGATTGTGACATCATTCCACCTGAGACCCTAACCCGACTGACACGTCCTTTTGAACGCGGCGCGACAAGCGCCAAAGGCAGCGGCGTTGGGCTTGCCATCGTGGCAGCTATCGTTAAGGGCAGTGGCGCAACTCTAACCCTCAATTCACCAATTTCAGGAGACACAACAGGCTTTGAGGCGACCGTGTCCCTGCTCTAGTGGCCAACTCTTGTTGCACCCGTGAACCACGCATCATTTCGAAGGTCCGTAAGGGCTCCAACCAGCTATTCCTGATTTGGGGTGAATGGCGGGAAAGAGCTTCCCGGGCCTTCATCCATCGTAATTTATCGTTATATTCCAGTGCCCTGCTTATCCCATAGGGCATGCCACTTTCGACTAAAAGCCTGTCCAGCTCAGGCAAATGCCCGATCGCGATGCTCGAGCAGTTTCCCAAAATTGTGTGTTTAGAGTAGCTTTCCGGGCCAGGCTCCGGTGGCGACCAAATTATGTACCACCGCCATCAATACATTCTGCACGCGTTGCAAGAGGAATGAACTTGCCTTCTCATTGCGAACAGCAAGGCAAACCTTTCTGTGAAATACAGGATCGACAATAGGCAAAGCAATCAGCTTGCCTTCATTCAACTCGGGCATTACGGCAGAGCGTGCGAGCACGGCGACACCCACGCCACGTTCGATTTGCCGAATGAGCTGATGACCGGCGTCAACTTCCAGCTGGATATTCAACTCAAGCCCGCGTTTTTTAGCTTCTGTTTCAACCTTGGTGCGCAAGTCATGTCGGCGGCTGGGTGCGATGAAGGGAACATCAACAAAATCATCAAGCGCCAATTTTTGTGGAAGCTTACGGGCATGAAGGGGGCTGCAGATCAGGTAAAGATCTTCCTCAACCAGTTCAATGACCTTCAGTTCAAGATCGGAGGTCTTGTCGAATACGAAGCCAAAATCAATTGCATCATTGTCGAGCCACCCTCCAAGATAACCGGAAAAGGCTTCAGCAACCGTCAGCTCCACGTTTGGAAGGGTTGCCTTGACGGCCTCGATCAGAGGCGTTGTCAGAACTGAAGCCACGGAGGGCGGCAGCCCTATTGATACGGCGCCTGACGGAGAATCTTCCCAGTCGTGAACCTCGGCAACTGCGTCCGCAACCAGCGCCTCAATGCGCCGGGCATATTTGAGCAATATTCTGCCCTGTTCGGTCGGTTTCACGCCGCGGGAATGCCGATCCAGCAATCTGGTTCCGACAGTTTCTTCCAGCCGCTGCATTCTTTGCGTAACAGCGGATTGAACGGTGTTTAGTTCCTGCGCGGCTGCGGTCATATTGCCTTGATCGCAAACCACGGCAAAATCATGCAGCAAGGAAATATCCTTGGGTCTCAGCTTGCTATCTTTTTTCATGATGTCTGACCTTATAAATCATTATTTCAAATGATTCCACTCTGTTAGTAAGTTCGATAAAGAAGAAGTAGAATTGCACTGTAAAATGTTCGGAAGACTGGGAGGAAACCGATGAAGCAGTATATGAAAGCCACATTGTTAGCGGGTGCCGTGGCACTTTCCGCATCGGCAGCGATGGCAGAAGATTACAAACTGGATATCTCGCTCGATACCGGGCCAACACATATCCGCAACGAATCCATCAAGAAATTTGCCGATGAACTGAACAGCCGTTCCCAAGGCAAGCTTGAAGTGCGCGTGTTCCATGCTGCATCCCAGTATAAAGGAACGAACGTGCCGACCGCTTTGGCTCAGGGTGCGCTGGATATGGGTGCCCCGCTGCATCAGCATTTCTCAAAAATCATCCCGGAGGCAGGCACTGCCTTGCTGCCGCTATTCTATGGCGCAACGCCAGAGGAAATTCATGCGGTTTGGGATGGTCCGGCCGGTGATGAGTTGAACAAACTGATCGAGCAGAAACTGCGCGTTAAGGTCATTGGTCGCTGGTTTGATCTTGGCTACGGGACCGTTTTCACGACAAAGAAAAAACTGAATGTGCCAGAAGACATGGATGGCTTGAAAATGCGTGTCCCGGGCGGCGCTGCGAACGTGCAACGCTACAAAACGTTTGGCTCAAATCCGGTATCAATCCCGCTGTCCGATGTATCGCAAGCGTTGCAGAGAGGCACGGTAGACGGCATTTGGTCGACGCAGGAAACGGTTCGCTCGGCCAAGCTATGGGAGAGCGGCATTTCCTATGCTTTTGAAGATCGTGAGGCCTATCTTCAGTATGTTCCGATGATCAGCTTGGCCAGATGGAACACGTATCCTGAAGACATCCAGAAGATGATCGTCGATACCTGGGAAGACATGATCGAGGACGTTCGGGCCGTAGCAATGGAACGCCAGCTGAAAGCTCGAAAGATTGCTGCTGAAAATGGTGTTGTCACCGTTGATCCGGCTCCCGAAGATCTCGCCCGCATGCGTCAGAAGCTTCTCAATGGTCAGCCCGGCGTTGTCAAGGATCTGGGCATCGATCCAGCGTTCGTAGCCATGGTCGAAGCGGAGCTGGCAAAGCTTCGGTGAATGTCTATGGGCTGGCTGGATGCATCTGGCCAGCCATATCTCAATGCGAATCGGGAAACGCTGATGCTTACCTTTGCCAATTGGATCACGCGCATAGCCAATATCTTGGCCGGAATTATTGGCCTTGCGGCGCTTTTGCTTTTGTGTTTCGAAGTGCTAACGCGCTATTTTGCACCTCACTTTTTGCCGGACTGGGGGGCAGAGGTTGTCATTTACCTGACCGTTTGGGCCCTATTTTTGGTCGCTGGCGACCTGGCCCTGAACAATGGGCATGTGCGCGCGGACTTTGTCGTCGAGCGCTTGAATGATCGCTCCAAGTGGTGGTTGGGTCTTTTGGCCGCTTGTGCTGGACTGGCCTTTTCGGGCCTGTTCCTCTGGTATGGATACGAGGTCGTCGACTTTGCTCACATGATTGGCGAAGAAGGCGATAGCACGCTCCGCTTTCCCAAATGGATTTACTATTTGGCTCTGCCCGTTGGTATGGCATTGCAATGCTTGGGCTATCTCGCGCGGATCTGGGCAGAGTTCAAAGATCCAGGCTCAATGAGTGAAAAAGGCCATGCGCCAGGAATGGAGGCCTGAGACCATGGAATTCCTTCTCGTTGGCTTGGCCTTGCTTGTCGCTCTTGCCCTCGGCATTCCAATCTATGTCGTGCTCGGACTGCTTGCTGCGACCACGTTTGTGTTGGAGGGACAGCCCCTCATCGCGGTTGCGCAGATCTATGTGAATCATTTGAATTCGATTACGCTGTTGGCAATCCCCTTTTTCATTATTTCAGCGACCTTCATGCAAAAGGGGGGCATTGCTCAGGCACTCGTAAACTGGGCCAATGTCTGGGTTGGTCGGTTCACCGGTGGTTTGGCGATTGTCTGTGTTCTGGCAACAACGGTATTCGCCGCTATTTCAGGCTCTTCTGTTGCAACCGCTGTAGCAATGGGACTGATCCTTGTGCCTGCTATGCTGCAGCAGAAGTATGATCGCTCTTTTGCCGTGGGACTGGTCGGCGCTTCAGGGACATTGGGCATCCTGATACCGCCAAGCCTTGCATTCATTGTCTATGCCGTCATTGCGGAGCAATCGGTGCCGCGTCTCTTTCTGGCAGGTGTCGTGCCCGGCCTGATCCAGGCTGCATTGTTCATAGCCTATTCAATCTGGGTGGCAAAGCGCCGGAATTATCCCCGCCAGCCAGCGCTTCCGCGTGATGAATTCATCAAGGTGAATCTTGATGCTCTTCCGGCTCTGTCCGTTCCCGCAATTATTCTGGGCGGCATATATAGCGGTATCGTCACTGTATCGGAGGCCGCTGGCATGGCGGCGCTTGTCTCTATTCTGGTGAGTGTTTTCTTCTATCGTGGTTGCAGTCTGCGCGATGTGATCCCGATTATTGGAGACAGCATGCGCTCCACCGCAGCCATTGTGTTTATCATCATCACGGCTTTGGCATTCGGGCATTGGTTGACCAAGTCAGGTGCACCACAGGACCTTGCGGACTGGATCGTTGGAATGGAGCTCAAAACATGGCAGTTCCTGATTGTGATCAACATCTTCTTCCTGATCCTGGGCACATTCCTTGAAGTTTTTGCAATCATGCTGATTACATTGCCCATCATCCTGCCGCTTCTGGCTCCAATGGGCGTTGATCCGATACATTTCGCAGTCCTGATGACCATCAACATGGAACTGGCGTTGCTGACGCCCCCCATCGGACTGAACATTTTTGTTCTCAGCTCTATTACCAAGACGCCGGTCGGTGAAACAGTGAGGGGTGTCCTGCCCTTCATGTTGCTGCTGCTGCTTCTTCTGATCCTTGTCACATACATTCCGGCAATCAGTTTGTGGCTACCAAATCTGGTTTACGGTTAAGGGGGACAAAATGCCTGTTATCAGAATTTTTTATGATGAAGCGCTGGATGCCCCAATGCGCGCGGGTCGCGTGGAGATACAAACCAGCCTTGAGGCCATGATGCGCGATGTTCTGGCGGCGGATCCGGCAAAATGTCAGGTGGTAATGTGTGCATCCATGCATGCAACGCCGATGCCGGTCTATGTCGATTTTCAATTCCGAGCAAATGACTTTCGGACACGTTCTGTTGTCGCCAAGGCGATGGAGCAAACCGCTTTGGCGATCCAGTCGGTCATAAAAGCGGGCGTTCGAATTCGCGCCTACGATATTGATCAGACAACCCTTCACGCTTTGGACATACCTGCGGGAGGTGTTCAATGATTATGCAGGATGGCGGCAGAACTGCTCTTAATATTTCTGAAATCGGCAGTTTCTTTGCGGGTGGCCGGCGGATCACACTGACAGACCAGCCGCAAAAACTGGTACAGGTTGCGCGCAATGGACCAGAGCGGCTGGTGGATCTGAACGGTGATTACGTGACAGGACAATGCTACGTCCAATATGTGCGCCATGCCGCCGCCAAATTCAAAGCGCCGGTGATGTTTTGGCATGGCGGTGCAATGACCGGTGTCACTTGGGAGACAACCCCCGACGGACGACCCGGCTGGCAAATGCGGTTTCTTCAGGCCGGGTTTGATACCTATGTCTGCGATGCAGTGGAGCGCGGTCGATCCGGTTGGTCTCCCTATCCGGAGATATTTGATGTTCCTCCAATCTTTCGTACGAGCAATGAAGCATGGGAGCTTTTCCGCTTCGGTACGGCCGACGGATATGCCAGCGATGCCACACGAAGGCAGGCTCATGAAGGCACACGATTCCCGGTGGAGTGTTTTGAGCATTTTTCAGCTCAATTTGTTCCTCGTTGGACCAATCATGGGGCCGAAACACTGGACGCCTATTTCGACGTGCTAAAAAGGACGGGCCCCGTTTGGCTGATTTCCCATAGTCAGGGGGGTAACTTTGCCCTTGAAGCAGTCGCGCGACATCCGGAATATTTCAAAGGTGTTGTCATAATCGAACCGGCTTCCGCACCGCTTGATTTAGGCGAGGCGCAAAAAGTTCCACATCTCTTTGTCTGGGGTGATTACATTCAGACATCGGCTACTTGGGTGTCATATCGGTCCAATGCGAATGCCTATGCTCGCAGGCTGGAAGAATGTGGGGGAACTGTTGATATGCTGGATCTTCCAGCCAAGGGCATCTCCGGCAACTCGCACGTTCCCATGATGGACAACAACTCCGATGACGTTGCCAAACTCGTGCAACACTGGATCGAAGCGAAAGAGGCGACTATTTGAATGCTGTCTTTTGAGCAAGGGCCGCATTGTTCAAAAGAAATGTGACACACAATCCAATCTGACTGAAAGATTTAGACAAACAAAGCAGACTTGCGCTTTGTCACAGTCACCTCCTTCTTTCCAGCCCAACCGTGCCCGAACACCCAGATATTGGGGCGGTGATTTTTGCACCCATTGCTGTTCAGCCGCAAATGACGGCTCCAAGGCCCTTTCAAGAATGTCTGCCCATAGTGATGGATTGGTACAGATTTTCGAAAGCTGGCAAGTGCATCCTGAACTCTTGGGATCAAGATGCACTTTCCTTGGTTTATCATCAGATGGAACCTATCCTCTTGCCCTGAGCGCTGCGGTGATTGGCAAACGTGCGGCAGCTATCGCGGGCAAGGCACCACCAATGGCTCCAATCAAAAGACCGACCAGCCCCGCCTTGATGATTACCTCATCGCTAACCACCAACTCGAATGCCATGCGGGCGTGGTTGGCCCCAAGGGTGCTGGCTTGCCAACCGTTGAAAACCAACCAAGAGGCCCCGAGCCCCAATGCGACACCAAGGATTGACAGCAGCACCGCTTCAAGCCATGTGGCCAGAAAGGCAGAGACGCGGTTGAAACCGAGCGCGCGAAAGGTGGCGATTTCAACGGTCCGGTCTGCAAGCGAACTCATCATGGTGTTGAGCGCACCTGCTGAGGCTCCTATGGCCATCAGCAACGCAACAGGCCAACCAAACATGCGGATCAATCGGGCTGTCCCGGCTGCCTGATCGGCATAAAGCGCAGCTTCTGTGACGATGGTCAGGGGACTGGGGGAAAGGTCAGCCACCGCTGTCTGCAGTTTGGAAAAGGCCTGATCTTGCGGCGCTTCCAGCCGCACTCTTAGGCTTTGTATGGCACCGGGTCTGTCGAACGCGGCTCGGACGGCATCGAGATCGCCCCAGATTTCGGATTCAAAGACGCTGCCATGGGCGGATATGTGCCCGACAACGCTCCATGTCACCGGGCCAAGCTGCACCTTGTTGCCGATGGCAAAGCCCGGATAGGTGGCGGCCAGTTGATCTCCGACTATGATTTCCCGGCTGCCGGGGGTGAAGACGCGCCCTGCCGAAAGGCTGATGCCATCGCGAAGGGAGGAGCCCGATGGGTCCATGCCGCGCAAGGCCAGCATGTCGCCTGCCGTGGTTGACCCATCCGAACGATACTGTACAGGCGTAATGATTTCCCGCGACAGGATCGGGTTGCCTGCCCTATCGCGTTGCACGCCAATATCGCCGGACAAAGCCATGATTTTACGCACTATATCGGCCGAAAGGTCTGAATTGGCTTCGCTATTGGTGCCGCCACCTAGAATGACCGCAATCTGGCTTGATCCGGCGCTCTTGAGCGTTCTTTCAAAGCCCTGTGCCATGGCCAAAAATCCGCACAGGACACAGACGACCAGCATGATCGAGCCGACCATCGAGAGGGAAATTGCAAGGCGCCGTGGCAGGCTGAGAAGGGTAGCGCGGCTCGTCGCCACACATTGTCTGACAAAAAACAACATGGAGGTTACCTCATTTTAAAAGCGGACAAGATCGGCGTGCGCATGGCCGACAAGGCAGGCAATAGTCCGGCGATCAAACCGAGCAGGACTATGAAGGCAGCGGACTGAAGGGCGGTGGACAGTCCAAGCACGAGCCCTAGCTCCGCAGGAGCGAGGAGGCTCGCCACTTTTGCAAGGCCAAGGCCAATGAAGCCGCCGATGACAAAGACAAACAGTGCCTCGGCGAGCACCATGAGCAGAATGTGCCAAGAGCGAAGGCCGAGCACTTTCAGCACCCCGATCTCGAAGCGCCGTTCGCGCAAGGCGAAAATCATGGTGTTGGTGACAATCATCAACAGCGTGATGAAGGATGCCCCAACCACCAGCGTGACCACCTGTTTGACATCAGCATATTGGCTGAGAAAGGCGCTCAGAAACTGCTTTTCCGACATGGTGCGGGTCGGTGCGGCGGAATTGGCGAAAAGCGCATCAATGCGGGCTGCGAGCTTTTGCGGCGACACACCGGCGTCCGGTTTGAGAGCAAAGGTTGATGCCGTGTCTACCCCACGCACCCTGCCCAGATTGATATAGTCATATTGGGCAATCATGAAATAGGTGTCGGTGCTGGGGCTGGCGCCGTCAAAAATGCCGGCAATCTCAAAATGCCAGTCGCGATCTTCGCCGCGATGTTTGACATGAAAGGCCTTCAAGGTCAGCCGGTCACCAACTGTCCAGTTTTGCGCTGTTGCCAGTGCCCGCCCGACGAGTACTTTGTCTCGCCCGGTTTGAAGTGCCTCACTTAAAGCGAGCGTGAGGCCCAGTTCCTTGCCACTCACTTCCATTAGCCGCTCCGGATCCCCTGCGGTGACGGCAATGACATTGCGGGCGTCACCTATGCTGCCGCGCAGCCGCATGACGGGGCTGACCGCCGCGACACCATTCAATGCTTCAATGCGAGGCAAATAGGCCATGGGCAATGCGCCGCCGGTGGCACTCATCACCCCCAGAAGCGTATCACTGGCCGCCTCTGTGCCTTGGGTGCCATTGATGAAACTGGCAGTGACGCCATGGATCAGAAAGGCCATCCCCACTGACAGCATCAGCAACAAGCTGCGCACGGGTTTGCGCAGGGCACTTTTGCGTGCAAGTTTGAAAAAACTCATGACGCCATCTCCATCTGTTCGATAAAGACGCCTTTGTCGAGATGCAACGTCCGGCCAGCCTTGACCGCGGCCTCACCATCATGGGTGACCATGACGATGGTCTTGCCGAGCTCCCGGTTGAGGAACCCCAGCATCGCCAACACGTCGTCGGCTGATTTGCGATCAAGATCACCGGTCGGCTCATCGCATAGCAGCAGCGCGGGATCACTGACGATGGCGCGGGCGATGCCGACACGCTGCTGTTGGCCACCGGACATGGAGGCAGGATTTTGCCTGCCCCGACCGCCAAGGCCGACAAGGTCGAGCACCTTTTCCACCCGTTCCTGTCTTGCGCGCGCCGATAACGGTTTCAAAAGCAACGGCAATTCTACATTTTCCGCCGCATTGAGCATTGGCAAAAGATTGTAGAACTGAAAGACGATGCCGAGTTGATGCGCGCGCCAGCCGGAGCGAGCAGCTTCTCCCATATGGTCGAGCCGTTGTCCATTGATGCGGATCTGGCCTTCATCGGGGCTGTCGATACCGGCAAGCAGGTTAAGAAGGGTCGATTTGCCCGAGCCGGATGGTCCCATCACGGCGACAAATTCACCGCGTTCGATGGTCAGATCCATCTTGTCAAAGATGGTCAGGTGGTCCCTGCCCGTCCGGTACCCTTTGGTGACTTTGCGAAGGGCGATAAAGGGGTCTGAGCCGTTTTGTTCAGTCATGGCTGTTGGGTTCCTTGTTTCTGGTTGGAGGAAGGGGCTGGTTTGGTCAGGCTGATGCGAATGCGCGCCGCCATGCCGGGGCGGATGCCGGCTGGCGGATCCTTCGGCACAAGCCGAAGGCTGATGGTGCCCTTGGCGCTGTTAACCTCGGGCGCAATGCGCTGGATGGCGACGGCAAAAGGCTGGTCGGCAAAGGCATCAAGGGTGGCCTCTCCCAACTGACCGGAGGCGAGGCCACCAACCGCCTTTTCTGCCACATCGGCATCAATCACCAGCTGGTCAAACCGGGCAATCGTGACAAGCCCGTTGGAGCGAATGGCGTCGGCAAAATCCGGCACTCTATCGCCCTTCTTCGCGGTGATTTGCAGCACGGTGCCTGAAATCGGCGCGCGAATGGTGAGGTTGCCGAGCTTTGCCTCGGCTTCACTCAGGTCAAGCGCGCTCTTGTCTGCGGCAACGCGGGCCTGTTCCACCATGTTCGCCGCCTTGAGGGCTGCAATTTTCGCCTTTTGAAGATCTGTATCCGAGACGATGCCGCGTTTGTTGAGCCCAGTATTGCGTTTGAAGGTGGCGTCCGTGTCGGAAGACGCGATGCGGGCTGCTTCAAGGGCGAGCAAGGCAGCCTTTCTTGAAGCTCTGGCTTGTTGCACAGCAAGGCGGAGATCGAGATCGTCGAGGGTGATAAGCGCCTGACCAATGGTGACGTGATCGCCCGGCTTGACTAAAACTGCCGTAATCCGGCTCGCATATTGGGCGAACAGCGTCACTTTGTCGGGCGCGATCACATAGCCCGAGCCTGTCACTTGTGCTTGGCCTGCCGCCGGAGGCGAGGACGGAAGGGCGTTGACCTTGCCCTCCGGCATTGATTTGAGCTTGGTTTGCAGCGCCGTTTGGGCGCGCGGACTCTCAGCAGGCGCGCCCAGTATTTTGAGAAAAGCAGCTGGCAGATCGGGCTTGAATAAAGCAATTGATCCGGTGATGAGGAATGCGCCTGCTGCCAGCAAAAGCAACCTTTTGCCGGAGAAGGGATGTCGCGCGGAGGACTGCGTTCTGTTTGTCGGGAGATCGACAGGGTCGTCGTCTGAGAGAGAACGCAGCGTCTGGGCGATTTTGCGCTCCTGTTCGGTGATCATGTTCATTCTATCGAGATCCGAGGTTGGTGTGTGTGCTTGACACAGCCAACATCGGCTCCGCACTGCAAAGGTGCGACCTCAATCATGAAATGATACGAACTGAATCGCGATTTAGTCCTTTTCAGGCCAACTTGACGGGGATGCTTTCATCTGTCTGCTTCCCTCCAGCCTTAGCCTTTCGCCACTGCAAGGGCGTCATGCCTGTCACGCGGCGGAATTCGCGGTTGAAGTTGGATTTGGTCTGAAATCCGACGTCAAACATAATGGTTGTCACAGGCGCAGTGTCAGTCAGAAGACGCTCGCAGGCTTCTGCAACGCGGAAATCGTTGACATATTGCGAGACATTTTTGCCCGTCCGTCGATTGATCGCTGCCGATATCTGTCGTGAGGGAATGATCGCCTTTCGCGCAAGACGATCAAGGTTGAGATCCAGATCGCGATAAATGAGTTTTTCAGCCATCAGCATCTCGATGACGGTCATGGTTTTTGCATCTTCCTCGTCTTGGAAATCCGCATTCTCATCGGTCTGGGAAGTGTCGTCCGAGCCACGAACCGAACCGGGTGTCGCGCGACTGCGACTGGCAACTGCGACCGCAATGGAGAGAAACAAAAGAGTGCTGATGCTACCCATTGTGGCGGCCAGCGCCATCCAGCGTGCGTCATAAAAGACGGCATTGACACTGATGAAAGTATCAAGACTGGCCGAGAATAGCAGCACGAATGCGCTATATAGAAGCGCACGATGCGCCGAGCCAGCGCTTTCCAGAGAGGCAAGGCGAAGTTCATCAGGGCCGCGCCACACCCTGTGAAGGATGAGCTGCGCATAGATAACAAAGATCAGAATGATCGTCCCGTCGATGAACTGCGGCATCGGCACCAGAAGCAAAACCAGCATGATGACTGGCGGCAGGGCATGCAGCATCAGCGTGGCCAAGCTCTGTTTTTGCGCTGAGCCGGTAAAATGCAGTGCGCCGCGATAGACAAAGACAGGCATTATGCTTGCGAATAGTGGCGTGACCAAGCCAGCCCATTGTAAGTGATAGCCGAAGCGCAACCCCATCAGCATCGATTGCATTGCCGACAACAGGATCAGCAGCAGAAAAGGCCAGTTTCTTGGCTGTTCATCATTGGTCCATATCACAAAGACAAACAGGACGAGCAGAGGCAGGGTGACAACAAAGGACAGCGGGACAAAAATCATAAAAGTCTGACGCGTTTCGGCTCGAGTGAAATGGACATCTTCAATTCTTGAGTTGCACGATCAGGGCAGCAGCACAACCTTTCTTGTGAGGCAAAGGTCGCCTCGTGCTCAAAAAAACTGCACCACCAGACTAAAGGTTCCTCCTCCCAAATTCAAAAACCAAGTTCTGTCTGTCACCTTTTCATCTTGAGTCTCCGAGCACTAAAGTGCCTTACCGCATGAGTTGAAGGTCGGGAGCCACGCAAGTTACTGTTTTGTTCAAGCTGCACTTCGGCAGAATGCCCAGAATGTGGAAATGGATCGCCTGTTTGACTATGAAGCGCGGGATCTGAAAATCCTGTCCAGCATCATCGACACCCCTCACGATGAGGAGCCAGTCATATTTGGATAGGAAGATTGGGCGAGCCGGACGCCTGATGATCCGCAAGGCAAGAGCCCCAATCGCTGGTGGAATATCAGCAGAGGATTGCCCAATCTGTCCACGCAGGAATCCTGACCGATGCAACCGGCTAGCGGTTGGCGCTTGAACCCAGTCGCCGCCGATTGCACTGGGAACAATTGACAGTGGAAATTTTACCGAACGTTTCAACTTCTCCGATAGGCTCCACTGTGAGGAAAGCAGATCGGAGGAGATTGAATGGCTCAAACCAAGCCAATCACCACCCAGAAATTTAAAAACTGGTTTCTTGCAAGAGACAAGGATCTGACCATGTTGCGCGCGCAATTGACTGTCCTGTGCGGTCAGTTGCCCATGATGTATGGTATCCTCTTGATCAGCAGCTGGGTGCTTGCCTACACCCATATGTCCATTGCACCGGACTGGCTGACTCTTTACGTGCCCATCATTGCCACGGTGATCGTTGTCTTGCGCAGCATCGACTGGCTGCGCCTTGATCCTGCGTCTCTCTCGGAGCAACAAGCTCTTGCGCGCGTGCGCGCGGTGATCAAGTTGTCAGTTGTCATCTCCGTTGCCTTTACGGGCTGGTCCTTGATGCTATTTGAGTATGGGGGTGCCCTAGACAAGGCTCACGTCTCCTTCTATATGGCCGTGACCGTCATATCCTGCATTTTCTGCCTAGGTTCTCTGCCACTGGCCGCCCTCATTGTTACCATTGTGGTGAATGGAACCTTCGTGAGTTTCTTCCTGTTCTCGGACACGGCCTTCTTTCAGGCCGCAGCGGTCAATGTTGCACTGGTTTGCGTCGGCATGATGTTCGTAATGAGCCAGAGCTATCGCCATTTCTGCCACATGGTCGAAGAACAGGTCCGCTCCAAACAGTTGATCGAGCTCAACGAACGATTGGCCAACCGGGACAGCCTGACCGGTCTGGCCAATCGTCGGGCCTTCTACAATGCTCTTGAGCGCCAGTGCATGGAAGCCTGCCAGAGCGATAAAGCCATAGCAGCAGGAGCCATCGATCTGGACGGTTTCAAACCGATCAATGACATGTATGGCCACATGGTTGGTGACTTGTTGCTTAAGCAGGTCGGGCAACGGCTTCAGACCCTGACGCATCATATCCCCGGCGTGGCCTTTTTTCGTGTGGGCGGGGATGAGTTCTCACTCATTGTCAGAGACGCAGGTTCCGATGAGGATTGCCGCTTGATCGGAGAGCGGATCTGCGCGCTTATGCAACGTCCGTTCGATGTCGATGACAGCGAAGTTTCCATATCTGCAACGGTCGGTATTGCCCATTTCGATCCCGAGAAAGACAGCTTTCAGGATGTCATGGAGAAGGCGGATTTCGCCCTGTATCGGGGCAAGCGAACTGAACGCGGCACTTGCACCATCTTCTCCGAACATCTGCATCGCGAACAACGGCGCGTAGTTCAGGTTCAGCACGCGCTGAAACAAGGGGGGCTATCAGACGAGATCGCGCCAGTCTTCCAGCCCATTGTCGATATCGTCCATGATCGGATCATTGCAGTCGAGGCACTTGCCCGTTGGAACAGCGCCTCTCTGGGCAACGTTGCGCCATCCGAGTTCATTCCCATTGCCGAAACGTCCGGCTGCGTTGCCGATATCACCAAAATCATGTTTGAAAAGAGCCTTGCCGCAGCGAGAGACTGGCCAAGTGCCTTGCAGCTATCGATCAACCTGTCGGCCATGGATGTCTCAAATGAGGACCTGCTGATGTGGATATATCAGCGGATCGCCCGCAGCGACATTGCGCCCCAGCGCATTAATCTGGAAGTGACCGAGACTGCCCTTGGCGGGGAATCGTCCAAGGTCGAGCGGCATTTGCGCCTCTTCCGGCATCTTGGATGCGGCGTCTCTCTGGACGATTTCGGGGTCGGCCATTCCTCGTTATCACGCCTGCATCATCTGCCGCTGACCAAGATCAAGATCGACAAGAGTTTCGTCACCGATCTTCATCGCGAGGCACGCAATTTCAAGATCATCAAATCGCTACTCACTCTTGCCAGAGACATTGAACTGGATTGCATCGTGGAAGGGGTGGAAACCGAGCAGGAACTCATGCTCTTGCGCGAATTGCAGGTCAAGATGGTCCAAGGCTACTACTATTCCAAACCAGTGACCCAAGAGCACCTAATTGAGTTGTTGTCACAAAACGGCGATCTCTCTGCCGAAGGTATCCGTCAGAGCGCCTGACCCCACTAGTGGCTGGTTTTTGGCCTACCAACTGGTGCCCACAACCTGAATCCCGCCAAGCACTCGAATGGACGCGCATTTACCTGTATCGAAGGGCTTCGGATAGCTCCTCACTCAAGATTTCAAGGGCCTTGATCACACCATTCATGCCTTCTGCTGCCAAGGCGTAAATCGGTAACCTGCCCAGCATCACGGCTGTCGCTCCCTTTTCCTGATAGCGCAGCACATCCAGTCCTCTGCGTATCCCGCTGTCGGCCATGACCGTTACTCGACCGGAACAGAGAGACGCGATTTCTGAAAGCACGTTGATAGGCGCGGGAGACGCATCGAAATTACGCGCGCCATGGGAGGAAACGACGATCCCATCTGCCCCCATTGAGATGGCCTTTTCGGCGTCTTCGGGTGCCAGAATGCCCTTCAGGACCAAGGGTCCTGACCATTTGTCTCTTAACCAGGCAACATCGTCCCAACATAAACCACGCTTCACGGTCAGTCCGGGATGTATTTTACGACCAAGCAGCTGGGGTCGCATGCCGTCTGGATAGTTGTTCATGGCGGGAAGACCGCCGCGCAACAAATGGGGCAGGATTACCCGCAAGAGCCAACCGGGTCGTAGCGCCAGATCGCTAACGCTTCTGGGAGAAATCCGAAATGGCATATCAAAGCCACTCTGCATATTCCATTCCTTGCGCGATCCCTTGGGTGTATCCACGGTCATCACCGCAACGCGCACCCCTGCGTCCCCTGCTCGTTTTAGCAACTGCTCGGAATAGCCCAGATCCTGCCAAAGATATATTTGCATCCATATATCAAGATCCGGCACCGCAGCGGCGACTTCATCAACGCTGCTCAGGGACTGGGTAGAAAGACAAATGGGTATTCCAAATTTCTTTGCGGCACGGGCCAGCGCAATTTCGCCGCGTTGATGGACCAGACCCGCCATGGCAGTTGGCGCTATGATAAACGGGGCTGAATAGCGCTTGCCAAAAAGCTCTGTGGTTAGCTCTGGCTCGACAAGACCGGAAAGGATGCGAGGCACAATGATGGTCTCGTCCAGAGCCTTGCTCAGAGCCTTTAAAGAGGCTTCTTCGCCTACACCGCGGTCAATATAATCGAACAGACCTTTGGGCAGTCGACGTTTGGCAACGGAGCGTGCCTGTGCATAGCTAAGAAACCCCATCAGCTCAGGCGCTCATGACCCAGATGACTTCAGCGTCTTGTTCGCTGGCAGATGTCCAGCAATGTTCGCTGCTGGCGTCATAGTAGACGGCGTCACCAGCGGACAATTCGAGTGGCTCATAGACCTTGGAATGCACAACCATTTTACCTGAGACGACGAACAGGAAGATCTCGGTTTCGCTCTTTGGCCAAACCCCATAATCGTCGGGATGGCGAGCGGTTACCATGGTGCGGATAGGGATCATTTGCTTGTCCTTGAGCTCACCGCACAGAAGGGCATTCTCACAGGAATAGGATGTGTGTGGGCGCCCCTCTCCCTTGCGGGAAATGGAGCGGCGACCGGGAGAAAAGACAGGGCGATTGGAATTGAGAAGATCCGTCAGTTCCATGGAAAAGCCTGTGGCAATCTTATGGAGCGTGGAGATTGTGGGGGAGAGGTCCCGGCGCTCGATCTTGGACAGGGTGGACGCAGCGACTCCGGAAAGCTTGGCGCATTCCTGAAGAGTCAGCTTGCGTTCTTTGCGCAGAGTCACGATGCGCTCGGCGAGCGCTTGTCCCTCTTCTTCAAGACTGGCTTCTCGTGCTTTGATTTGCCCCATTAGCGGTGAGCCCTCCAACAATTTCAAACTAGACACACGATCCTCCGTTAAAAAATTTCCTATAGGAAAATCCATGCATCATTATATACTCCGTATAAAATCTCAGTAAGTGGCCATCACTGCAAGATGGAAATTTGTGCAATTTCGCCACAAAATTTGGCATGTGCAACCTCTAGTGACCCTTGGACTGTATGTCATCACCCCGCGAAGGACAATTCAATACGAGAATAATTTTCGTATAATATAATTTATTGACTAAACAAAAATCTCCTGACAGACTTGATCCAATAAGGCCAGACCATATGGCCAACAAAAAAACGTGCACCTTCAGGCCAAATCAAAAGGGGATACAAATGAATTTCATAAAAAAGGCACGCCTTGGCGTGGCACTCTCCGCTGCCCTTCTTGTGGGAGCTGCCAATGCGCAGGCTGATACGGTTCGTTTCGCTCACGTCGACGGCGAAGGCGATCTGCTCAACAACACCTACTGGACCTGGACCGAGGTTTTTTCCTCTGATCTCAGCGTCCTGTCGAATGGCGAATTCAAGGTTGAGGTCTTCCCGAACGGTCAAATGGGTGATCTGGAATCGCTGGCCGAGCAGAATGCGCGCGGCACCTTGCAGATGGTCGGCGGGCTGAACGCAGGCCATCTTGCTTCCTATGCTCCGGTTGCCTCCGTGCTGGAGCTGCCTTATTCCTTCCCGTCCACGGCTATCGCACGTGAAGTGCTTGATGGCAAGTTTGGCAAGTCCCTCTCCGACAAGGTAGCAAAGCAATCCGGAATCCGCATCCTCAACTATTTGCCAGCAGCTTTCCGCAACTTCTCCAGCTCCACAAAGCTGATCAAATCGCCCGCGGACATGGTTGGCATGAAAATCCGCACCCAGCAAATTCCGATCCATGTTGAAATGGTCAAGGCTCTTGGTGCTTCTCCGACCCCTATTGCGTGGGCCGAGCTTTACAGCGCCCTGCAGACCGGTGTTGTCGATGGTCAGGAAAATGCACCCTATACCATGCTGATGGCAAACCTTCAGGAAGTGCAGAAGTTCTACACGCTCGACCACCATCTGGTGAATATGCCACTCATCACCATCAATGAAGACTATTGGCAGGGCCTGTCTGATGAAGACAAGAAATCCTTCGAGCTTGCCGCTGCCAACGCGACATTTGCGATGCTGGGTGTGATTACCGCCAAGGAATCTCAGGATCTGGCAAAGATCCGAGCTGCTGGTGTCGAGATCTATCAGCCCAACGCAGCTGAGTTCCAGCAGTTTGTTGATGCGGCGCAAGGTCCGATTGCCAAGATTCTTGCCAAGGAAATCGGGCAAGACATCATTGATGAGCTGAAAGCGGCCGTGGCTGAAGCGACCGCTGACTGAGCCTTGGACCGTCTATGATCTGGTGGGCCTTGCGTGCCAAGACCCATCATTTCCCTGATCAGTCCTTCTTTCAGATCACAATTCTCCTGGATTATTGGGGGCGCTCATGATTGCGATTATCGACAAAATCTCATCTGCCTTGGCTTTCCTGGCCGGATCCATTGCGCGGGTCCTGCTGTTGGCGATCGCCGCCATGTTGTTTGTACAGGTTGTGCTGCGCTACGGCTTTTCCTCCTCCCTGCCCTGGCCCGAAGAAGCCTCCCGGTACCTGATGATATGGGTCGTGATGCTGGCGGGTAGCCTGCTCGTGCGCGACGATCAACTCGTTCGGGTCGATTTCTTCGATGCCTTCTGGCCCAAAAAGCTGCTCGGTTATCGTAACGCGCTGTTCCGGCTGTTGCTCGTTGGCCTGCTGGCGGTTCTGGTCTGGAAAGGGCTCGACAACGCCCTGTTTGGCATGCGCCGAAAATCGGTGACCATCGGAATTTCTTTCTTCTGGATCTATCTTGCCGTGCCCGTTGGCGCGGGACTGATGATGGTGCAGATGCTGGCTCTGGCGATCAAGGATTTCCGCCACGGCCCTACCCACACCGGTCCATCCATTCTCAATTCGGAGCTTTGATCCTTGGAACAGCCGCTTTTCGCCGTCATTGGCATCTTGTTGTTGCTGATGTTTTTGGGAAGCCCGGTCATTTTTGCGATCGGCTTCGCCTCGTTATCCTACTTTTTCATAAAGCCGAACATGCTCGACATGCTCCATATCTATGCTCACAAATTCTTCACCGGCATGGATGTGTTTATCTGGCTTTCCATTCCGCTCTTCATCATTGCTGGCGAAATCATGAGCTCGATCGGCATGACTGAGCGCCTTGTGACGTTGTCGCGGCTGATGGTCGGTCGCCTGCGCGGAGGGCTCGCCTATGTCAACGTCGTTGGTTCGATGCTCTTTTCAGGTGTTTCCGGCTCGGCTCTGGCTGATATTTCCGCTCTTGGTCCGATCGAGATGAAGATGATGGAGAAGGACGGTTATCCGAAGGATTTCTCCGCCGCTCTGACCGTCAGTTCAGCTATTCAGGGACCAATCATTCCGCCTTCCATCCCGCTCATCATGTTTTCGGCTCTGACAAACGTTTCCGTGGCGGCACTGTTTTTGGGCGGAGCGGTTCCGGGCTTGATGCTTGGCATTGCTCAGATGTCGGTCATTTATGTGATGGCGCGTCGTCGCGGCTTCAAAGCCAACCCGATCGCCGGGCTGACCCTGTCTGTAGCGCTTCATATTTTCTATAACGCCTTCTTTGCGATCTTCATGCCGCTGATTATTCTTGGTGGAATATTGTCCGGTGTCTTCACCGCAACAGAGGCCGCTGCAGTTGCCGTAGCCTACGCCTTGCTGGTTGGATTTCTTGCCTATCGCAATCTGTCTTTGAAGACCCTTTGGGAAATCCTTGACCGCTCGGTGCGGACGTCGGCTTCCGTCTACCTGATTGTCGGCTTTGCCACCATCATCTCATGGATCCTCGCCAACGAGCGCCTGCCCTACCAGCTTCGCGAATTGATCGTCCAGTATGATCTGCAGCCCTGGGTTCTGCTGCTCATTCTTAATGTATTTTTCCTCATCAACGGGTTGTGGATCGGCGACTCTGTTCAGCTGCTCCTGTTTGCTCCGCTATTCACACCAATTCTGGCGTCCATGGGTGTTGATCCGGTGCATTTCGGCGTCGTGATGGTGCTCAATGTGATGATCGGGTTGATGACGCCTCCATATGGTCTGGCGCTTTATCTGGGGTCATCAATATCCGGGGTGCCATTGGGACGCATCGTCATAGCGTCCCTGCCGTTTCTCTTCTCCAATCTCATCGTTCTGGGTCTGGTCACCTATGTGCCGGCGCTTTCCCTGACGCTGCCAAGATTATTCGGATTTCTCTAGGAGGCAAGTGCGGGGCCTCTCCCAACACACGCTCCCATGCCTCATAAGGTTTCAACAATAAGGACACCTTCCATGCCTATCACCAAGGCCGACATTACCGGTTTGTTCACTGCAATCGTTACCCCGTTCAAGGCCGACAAATCCGTTGACCACGAAGCGTTGAAAGCGCTTGTCAAGCGCCAGCTGGCAGCGGGAGCCAATGGCATCGTGCCCATCGGAGGGACCGGTGAATATCCTGCGCTGTCCCGCGCTGAACGCTGCGAGGTCGTGGCCAGTTGCGTTGAGGCTGCCGGCGATGTCCCTGTCATGCCGGGCGTCCTTTCAACCGGCTATCATGATGCGCTTGATGCGGGGCACGACTTCAAGCAGGTTGGCGCTGCGGGACTGATGCTTGTCACTCCCTATTATGCGGTCGGGCCTCAGGACGGTATGCGTCGCTATTTCAACAACTATCGCGAAGCAGTTGATCTGCCGTTGCTCGCTTATGAGATACCGCGGCGCACCGGTGCTGCCCTCTCGGCGGAAACCTATAGTGCATTGGCCGACGATGGCGCGATCATCGGCATGAAATATTCCAACTATGACATGCCACAGTTTATCGCAAGCCTGCGCGAGTCGGGCGACAAGCTCGCCATTCTGTCTGGCGAAGAACCGCTTTTCGCGACTCATATTGCTCTGGGCGCAGTTGGTGGTGTGCTTGCCTCGGCGAGCATCTATCCGGAATATTGGCTGAAAATCTTTGAACTGGCCAGGGGTGGCGATCTCAAGGCAGCGCTGGCGCTTCAATACAAGATCGACCCGGTCCTGAGCGCCATCTATGCCGAAACCAATCCGGGGCCTTTGAAGAAATATATGAGTCTGGCGGGTACTGATGTTGGCAGCGTGCGTCTGCCGCTTTGTGACCCGAGTGAGGAAACGCTCGCCATGTTGCGTGCAGCGCTTGACGGTTTCAACGGGGATTTGGAAGCCTGAATGCGATGGAACATAAAGATCTCATAGAGGAACTGATTGGCATCCTTGGTCCCAAGGGTGTCTTGACCAACCCTGATGATGTGGCACCCTTCGTGACGGACTTTCGCCAACGTCGCACAGGATCGGCCCTTGCCGTGCTGTTACCTGCCAACACCGAGCAAGTCTCCCGCGCGGTTGCGGCGGTTACGAGCCGCGGGATTGCAGTCTATCCGCAAGGGGGCAATACAGGTCTGTGTTATGGTGCTGTACCTGACAGGGGCGTTGTCATTTGCCTCAAGCGCATGAGAAAACTCCGCAACACCGATCCCCTCTCCGGACTTCTTAGCGTTGATGCTGGCCTCACCCTTGCCGAGGTGCATCAGGAGGCTGAAAAGCTCAACATGCAGTTCCCGCTCTATCTTGGGTCTGATGGCACAGCCCAGATCGGCGGTCTTGTCTCCACCAATGCCGGTGGAACCGGCGTTTTGCGCTATGGTTCCATGCGGGATCTCACTGCTGGTGTAGAAGTCGTTCTAGCCGATGGCAGCATTCTCAACGAAATGCAAGGCCTGCGCAAAAACAACACCGGCTACAATATAACCCAGCTCGTTGCAGGCGCTGAAGGGACGTTGGGCATTGTCACCGGAGCGGTTCTTCGTCTGGCCCCTCGCATGACCAGCCGAGCTGTCGCATGGCTAGGGTTCGATGATATCGACTCGGCCCTCAAAGTGAGCAGCATGGTGCGAACAACTTTCGGGGCCGATGTCGAGGCGCTGGAACTTGTTGACGATGGCGAGATAAACTGCGTGCTTCGCAACATGACTGAAGTGCGTATGCCACTTTCTGAAGTACCTGCCTATTCACTCATCATAGAAATCGCTACGCCGCGTGTGACGGACAATCTGAATGACTTGCTCGAAGAGGTTCTCGTTCCGCCGATGGAAGAAGGTCTCATCAGCGACGCCATCATAGCCCAAAACGAGACGCAAGCCGCTGAAATCTGGCATTTCCGCCATTCCGTGACTGAGGCAAACAAGCTCAATGGCGTTGTGTGTTGTTCTTGACACCTCAGTGCGACCATCCGCCGTTGCGGAATTTGTCAGACAGGCCGACAGTGTCACGGCGGAGAAGTTTCCGCAGGCAAGCAGACAGATTGTGGCCCATCTTGCCGATGGCAATGTCCATTATATTGTCATGTTCCCCCGAGATATTTGGGAGGCCTACCCGGACAAGCCCGCCAAAGAACTTGAAGTGGAAGAAGCCATCCACAATGTCGCTCAGGCCGTAGGTGGGACATTCTCTGCTGAACATGGCATAGGACGCAAGCTGACTGAGGAAATGGCACGCCTGATTGACCCTATCCGCCTTGATGTCATGAAACGGATCAAAACAGCACTGGATCCTGACAATCTCATGAATCCGAACATCTTGCTCCCTTAGGTGTAAATCCATGATGCTAAGTCGTTCGTTCTATTAGATCTTTGTGTTCCATCGCAATCAGTTTCGCCATTTCATTGGCAACCGTTTCATTGCGGTTTGCCTTTGTCACATACCTTTGTGCTTGCTGCTTTTTGGACTTGCACGAACGACAATGCCTTGAACACTCTCGGTTTCGAAAGCTGTTATGGAGCCATGGTTGCCACCTCAGAGCGCCTCTGAAACTCAGCACATAATAAGAACCCAGAATTGAAATCAGTGATGGCTTGTTACGCGGTTTCAAGGCTCAGCTCATCGTGCCCCAAGCGTTCATCCTTGCTCGGGCAAATCGATGCTCGCCTCCCGCAAAGCTGTGATCACCTGTCTTGAAATGCGTCAAAATTCACCTATTTTAGGTGCTTGGAAATAAGCGTATCTCCTAGTGAGCTATTCCAATGGCAGAACGTGGTTTTATTCGGGAATCTCCCACTTATTTCTGGCATTTTCCAACCTTGACGCTCACCGTCTTGCCGAAGAGACGCACCAGATTTGACCCTATTGCAGCGACACACGCGGAACGATCGACGTGCGTCTGCTCATTGAAACTGAAGAGAGCTTGACCAATGAAAAATTTTGATTTTCGCAATCCCACACACATCCTGTTTGGGAAGGGACGTATCGCGGATCTGAAGAATCAGGTTCCTGCTGACGCCAAGGTCCTTGTCATCTATGGCGGGGGAAGCGCCGAACGGACCGGCGTTCTGGCTCAGGTGCGTGAGGCACTCTCTGGTCACTCTGTGGTGGAATTCAGCGGGATCGAACCGAACCCCCGGTTTGAAACTGCGCTGAAAGCCGTTGAGTTGATTGGCAAGGAAGACATCACATTCCTGCTCGCTGTCGGCGGAGGGTCTGTCATCGACGCCACCAAGTTCATCGCGGCGGCCGCTCTTTATGACGGCGACCCTTGGGAAATTCTGACCACGCACGGGGCCGTGGTGAAGGGCGCCATGCCGTTCGGCACAGTGCTGACGTTGCCGGCCACAGCCTCGGAAATGAATTCCGGTTCGGTGATCACCAACGAAGAGAAGGGCGCCAAGCTCCCCTTCATGAGCGCCCATTGCTATCCGGTCTTTTCGGTGCTTGACCCAGAGGTCACCTACACCCTGCCCCCGCGCCAGATCGCCAACGGTGTTGCGGATGCCTTTGTTCATATTATCGAACAATATCTCACCTACCCGTCCGAAGCCCATGTTCAGGACGGCTTTGCCGAAACCCTGCTGCGCACCCTCATTGATCTTGGGCCAAAAGCGCTTGAAACTCCAAGGACTATGATGTCCGTGCCAACCTGATGTGGACGGCGACGCTGGCGCTCAATGGCCTGATCGGCGCAGGGGTTCCGCAGGACTGGGCAAGCCACATGATCGGGCATGAAATTACCGCGCTCAACGACACCGATCACGCGCGAACGCTGGCTGTTGTTCTGCCATCCCTGATGAATGATCAGCGCGATCCGAAACGCGAGAAACTGCTGCAATATGCTGCCAATGTCTGGAACATCCACACTGGATCTGACGATGAGCGGATCGACGCGGCAATTGATGCCACCCGTGGATTTTTTGAGTCCATTGGCATCAAGACGCGGTTGGGTGACTACGACGTTGCCGCGCCGGAAATCGACCGCATCGTCGCTGCCTTGAAGGATCATGGCATGACCGCGCTTGGCGAACATGGTGCGATCACCCCCGATGATGCCCGACGCATTCTTGAAGCGGCCCAATAAGAAATCGCAATCCTCACGCGACCAAAACAGCAAACCGCTAGCTTCTGCTAGCGGTGCGCTCTTGTGCGCTTTGAAAGCGGCAAGACACATGCCGCGAAAAGAGCGTCGGGTTGCTAAACGGGAAAAATTCTGACAAGCGCGTAATCCGTGCTGACGAGAACAGAAAGCAAGATCATGAAAATTCTAATGGTACTCACATCCCATGACACCCTTGGGGACACAGGTAAGAAAACCGGTTTCTGGCTGGAAGAATTTGCGGCCCCCTACTATGTGTTCAAAGACGCTGGTGCTGATATCACATTGGCCTCGCCCAAAGGTGGGCAACCACCCATTGATCCCAACAGCGACAGCCCGGACGCACAGACCGATGATACCCGTCGCTTCAAGGATGACAGTGAAGCACAGAAGCATCTGGCGAACACACTGAAGCTTTCGGACGTGACCGAAGACGGGTTTGACGCCATCTTCTATCCGGGCGGCCATGGCCCGTTGTGGGATCTTGCTGAAGATGCAGACAGCAAGCGGCTGATCGAGGCCTTCGCAGGTGCGGACCTACCGGTTGGTGCAGTCTGTCACGCTCCGGCGGTGTTCCGCCACACTGAGAGCAAGGATGGCAAACCGCTGGTTTCCGGCCGCCGGGTGACAGGTTTCACCAACAGCGAAGAAGCCGCCGTGGCGCTGAGCGACATTGTGCCGTTTCTGGTTGAAGATATGCTCAAGGCAAATGGTGGCCTTTATGAAAACGGGCCAGACTGGGGTAACTTCGTCCTGCGGGATGGCAAGCTCGTCACTGGTCAGAACCCAGCCTCATCGGCTGCTGCCGCACACGAGATTGTGGCATTACTGAAATAAAGAAACGCAGACATACCATGCGCCAATATGAAGCCACCCCTGTTCGAAAGAGCAGAATCTCGCTGGGCTTTAGACAGGGTGCCTGGCTTTGGATTGGGGCGGATCCTTTACGGGGCCGCCCTTTTTGCATTTGGGCTTCAGGTTAGAATTCCAACTGAGCCGTGGCCGCCCATTTATCCAATTGAGACCTCAGTTTCGCGCGTTCATGCAGCCTCCGCGTCGTTGCAACAAATGGGCCGCTCCGCAGTCAATATGCTGATGGCGATGATTACCCGCCTAGACGCGCCGGATTCATTTTTCGTTTGGAATGAAACTTTTTCCTTCACTCGAAAGCGACCCTCCCCTCGTTTGCCTGATGGTGCTCGCCTATCTTTGCATGAAACGCTTTGCACCGCTCTCCGCGATCGTCGGTTTGGGTATACCGCTCTATCTGGTGACCATGAGTTCACAGAATATGCCCGGCGTCGTCACGCTTCGGGCCGATGGCTACAAACCCGAAGTCGGTCAAACGATCACGGTTACCGGCCTGATCAGCCTGCTGTTCGCTCCCTTTGGTGGCTTTACTTTCAATCTTGCTGCCATCACCGCAGCCATTTGCACCGGACCGGACGCAGACGAGGACAAGGAAACCCGCGACAAGGCAGCCTTGTTTGCTGGCCTCTTCTATCTGCTGGTCGGCATCTTGGGAGCAACCGTCATCGGCTTATTTGCCATCCTTCCCAAGGTCTTTGTTTTTGCCATCGCGGCGCTGGCATTGCTTGGCACAATCGGCAACAGTCTTGCTGCCTCCCTCTATTCCTCTCACGACAGAGAGGCCGCTCCGATCACCTTCATGATGATCGTCAGCGGAATTAACCTGTTTGGCATCGGGGCGCCATTCTGGGCCTTGATGTTTGGATTGGCGGTGCGGACGGCTTTGCGCAAAGCTTAAAAGGAGCGCCCAAAAGCGGATCCCCGATCCGCCTTTTCCTGTCTTGATTTGGGTTTGCGGGGACAGACGAAACGCCTTTAGGACCGCCCCACCCGGCTGACCAGAACCGCCATCAGGCGTTGATAGAGGGCCGGGCCGAGCACGCTGTCCTCGATGCCGAAATCGATGCTTGGATTGTCGTTGATCTCGATGATCGACGGCCCCAGAGCCGTTTCCTTGATGTCGACACCATAAAAGCCATTGCCGATCAACTGGGTGCCGCGCAGGGCAACATTCAGCACCTCTTGCGGCACCTCGCTGATAGGCAGGGTCTCGGAATCGCCGGAGCTGATCGAGCCGTCCTTTTCATATTCATAGATCTTCCAGTTGCCGCTCACCATGTAATATTTGCAGGCATAAAGCGGCTGACCATCAAGGATGCCAATACGCCAGTCATAGTCAGTAGGAAGATATTCCTGCATCATCAGAAGGTCGGTCTGCTTGAACAAGTCCTTACCAAGGGCTTTGAGCTCCTGTGCATCCTTCACCTTGTGCACGCCGCGCGAAAAGCACCCATCGGGGATCTTTACGATGCCGGGAAACTGCAAGTCATCGGCCAATTGTTTCATCCGTTGGCGATCGAAAATTACGGTTTTCGGTGTCAGAACGCGGTTGGAACGCAATAGCTCGGCCAGAAAGATCTTGTTGGTGCAGCAGAGGATGGAATGCGGATCATCGATGACGGGCATGCCTTCTTGCAGTGCCCGTTTGGCAAACCGATAGGTGTGATGGTTCAGCGCTGTCGTTTCACGGATGAAGAGTGCGTCAAATTCCATCAGACGGCGATAGTCCTTGGCGGTGATCAACTCAGCGCGTGCGTCGACGCTTTCCGCCGCAGTGACAAAGGAGTCCAGAGCCTTGGCATCGCTTGGTGGGCTTTCCTCATTCGGGTTGATCAATATCCCGACAATCGTGCTAGGAATCTTGCGGATCGCCGGTTTTGGCAGGCTTCCTTTCAGGAATGCTTTCAATGCGGCGTCAAAGACAGGCTTTGCCTCATCTGACAGTCGATGAATTGCCAGAGCTTCGATTTCCCTGATCTTGATGCTGGGTACATGGTTCAGGTTGATCCGGATGATCGGGCAGCGGAACAGATCGAATGCCTGACGGGCAATGGCTTTGAAACGCCTGTCTGGGGTGCGGCCAAAATAGACATCAATGACATCCGGGAAGACGCCCTCACCTTTTTCGTCGAGCAACGCCTGCAGGCTGAGCAAAGCGCGCTTGTGGATGCGCTTCCAGTTGATATCGAGCAAGGCATCGGCCTCTGGCAGGCAACGCTCCTTGCGGGCGCTGGCGAGCAGGCTGCAATAATAGCCAAGGGACAGAGGTTCATATGACCGAGACAGGTTAAGGACACGACGGCCCGGCACACCATATTCCAGCGCCAGATAATCGCGCACCGTCATGGCATGGCAACCGCTGGGCACATTGGCCAGATCCTTCAGCCGATCAACAAGAATGATCGGCAGGCGGGACCGGTTGGCCGGGCTGGAGCCGTCCGGCATATGATCGATGTGGCGAACCAGCCGGACGCCGTCGGCGCCGTCTTCGTAATAGGCTGGAAGTGCCGTTTCGACCACGTAACCATGCTTGGTATAGAGCGCTATGGCGCGTTTATTGTCCTTGCGCACTTCAAGCGAAAGACGGTCACATGCCTGCTCGCGGGTGATGGCTTCCGCGCCGCCCAGCAATTGGGTACCGATACCAAGGTTTGATTTTTGCGGATCCACTGCCAACGAATAAAGCCGGGCGACGCTTGAACCATCTCGCAACAGAATGGCCGCATATCCCAAAATGTCATCCTCTTCGTCCACTGCAACAATCAGGCGGGAGGAGTCGGTTTTGAAAAAGGACCGAAAGGAGCGCATAGAGATGCGGTCTCCGGAAAAGCATCGGGTTTCAAGTGCCATCAACTGCTCAAGATCCTCGATCTTGGCGGTGCGCAGGAGCGTCGGCAAAAGCGTATGTGTGGCCATGACTGGCTTTCAGCAAAATGGGAAAAGTGGGAAATACTGGAACGCGTGTCGGTTCATTCAAACCCGGTGTCGGCTGCTATATACCTGCGGGCTCGTACTGCCTAGCAAAATTGCGTTGGCGGGGTCAGAATATCACACAAAAATGCGCAACAATCTGGGGCACTATTCGACCCAATGTAGCTGAGAATGAGAGCTGCGCGGCGGGGCATATCTTCAAAGCATCAAGAGCGAGGGATGCCCCGCTCTTGATGTTGTTTCATTTAAAATGGACTGCTGTCCCTGTTGGCATTATTGGCCGTTTTTATCCCGCTGCACGAAGATCGAAATGAAAGCCAAGGTGGCCGAGACGATCATCATGACCAGCGAAATCGCATTGAGTGCCGGGGTTGACCCTTGCTTGAGGCGATCAAACATGGTGATGGTCAGTGGAGAATCCGATCCCGTCAGCATCAATGTGGTGTTGAAATTCTCAAATGACATCAGGAAACAGATAATCCCGGCCCCCACCAAGGCGGGTTTCAAGAAGGGAATGGTGATGGTGCGCACGGCTTCCAGCTTGGTTGCGCCAAGATTCAGCGCGGCTTCCTCAAGGCTGATGTCGAATTTGCGCAACCGGGCCGAGATGACCAGGGTGGTGATGGTGGTGATGAAAGCGAATTGACCCAAAATCACCAGCACCAGACTTGGCCGCAGAGCCTCGATTTCATAGCCCCACGCATCCTCAATGCCATTGACGATGGAATTGGCAAAGATGAGGATCGAAATACCAAGAATAACACCGGGGAATAACCAACGGCGTCAGGGCCAGAACATAGAGCATGTTTTTGCCGGGGAAATTGGTGCGTTCAAACAGGAACGCATTACAGGTGCCGACAAACAATGACAGGATGGTCACCCAGACGGCGACAAAGGCTGAATAGCCAAGGCTTTCAAGCAGTGCCCCATCATTGAAGATACCGAGGCGCGGGGTCGCTGTCGCCGATGAACCAGTCAAGCGTGAAGCCTTCCCATGGCATCGAGGGAAACAGGCTGTCATTGAAGGCAAAGACGCCCAACGACAATCAGCGGGGCGGCCAGATAGATGAAAAACAGCGTGACATAGGCCTGATAGAGCCGGACACCTGCTTTGGGCTGTGGAATGGACGGGATCATGGGTGGCCTCCTATTTCACAGTATCAGCAAGGGTCTGGCGGCTCAGCTTGAGACCGACCCCAGACGATGAGGGAGGACAGGATCAACAGCAAGAAACCGAACGCGGAGCCGGATTCCCAGTTAAACCGGGTGATGAACTGGTTGTAGATCTGCTCGGTGAACCAGAGGCTGTCCTTACCGCCGAGCAAGGTCGGGGTGAGATAGTTGCCAAGCGTCAGCATGAAGACGACGATAGAACCCGACGCAATCCCCGGCATTGCATGGGGGATGACGATATCGCGCATAATGGTGAAGCCGTTGCCACCCAGATCATATCCTGCCTCGATCAAGCTGTCGTCGAGCGTGTCGAGCACGGTGACGAGCGGCACGATCATGAAGAGCATGGAGGTATAGACCAGGCCAGTCATCAGCGACGCATCATTATAGAGCATTTCGACCGGACCGGAGACGATACCTGTCCATTGCAGGAACGAGCTGATGACCCCGCTTTCACGCAATAGGATCATCCAGCCAAAGGTACGGACCAGTTCCGACACCCAGAAAGGCAGCAAGCAGGCCAAAAATAGCACCGCGCGCAGGCGCCCCTTGGCGACCTTGGCAATATAATAGGAAATCGGGAACCCGACAATCAGCGTGATGATGGTGGCGATGATCGACATGATCGCAGTACGCAGGAAGGTATTCCAGTAGAGCGGCTCGGTGAAGAATTCCGTATAATTTTGCAGACTGAAGGCATAGTCGCGGTAGCCCAGTTTTTCGCGCAGCGAGACGATCAGCAGATCGACATGGGGCAGCAAAATCAGGAAGACCAACCAAATGAGTAGTGGCAGCATCAAGAGCAATGTGCTCGCCTTGAAGGCCATCTTGCTTGAAGATGTCATATCGCGCCCCTCGCCTTATGCTGATTTTGGTTGCCCGGGATAGGCACGGGATTTTTCGATTTTCCACGCCAGATGAACGGTTTCGCCGTGTTTGAGATCAGCAAATTCCCCCGTCTGCGGCAAGGTCACCAGAACCGTGTGGCCAGACAATTCGTCATAGACCTCGACCCGGCTATTGGCACCGTCAAATAGCAGGTTGGTGACATGGCCAACCAGGCCATTCTGGCCATCTTCAATGTGGGTGCGGCTGACATCACTGCTGGAGCGTTCGATGGAAATGGCCTCAGGGCGGACGAACAACTCGATTTTGCCACCCACTTGAAGCGGCGCCCCGGTTGCGGACTGCACCGCGACTTCACCCCCCTTCATCAAGGGAGACAATGGCTTGATCCCCATCGACGGAAAGGACCTCTCCGGACCAGCGGTTGGCGTCACCAACAAATCCGGCAACGAATGCGGTTTGCGGATCATAATAAAGATCTTGCGGTGTGCCGACCTGTTCGAAACGGCCTTGATTCATCACAGCGACATGGTCGGACATGACAAGCGCTTCGGACTGGTCGTGGGTGATGTAAACAAAGGTGGTGCCGATCTGGGCCTGCAATTGTTTCAGTTCCACCTTCATATGCTCGCGAAGCTTCAAATCAAGCGCGCCCAAAGGTTCATCAAGCAGTAGAAGCGTTGGTTCCAACACCAGCGAACGGGCAATGGCGACGCGCTGCTTTTGGCCACCGGACAATTGATCGATCGATTTGGGGCCTGAATCGGGCAAGGAGACGCGCTCAAGGACATCCTTGACGCGGCGGTCTATCTCGCTTGCCGCCATTTTGCGGCGCTTCAAGCCATAGGCGACATTTTCTGCGACATTCATCATGGGGAACAGGGCCAGATGCTGGAAGACCATATTGACCGGCCGCTTGTTGGGCGGCACGCCAAGCATGGATTGGCCCTTGATGTCGAGATCTCCGGATGTTGGCTCCAGAAATCCTGCCAACATGCGCAAAAGAGTAGTCTTACCGCAGCCACTTGGCCCCAAAATGGAAAAGAAGGAACCCTGCGGGACCTGAAGCGACACATTGTCGACGGCGGTGAAGGCGTCGAAGGTCTTGACGAGATTTCGGCATTCAAGGTCTAGCGGCTGGCTCATGGGACATCTTCTCTTTCTGGCATTGCCGCTCTTGTTCATGCGTAGAGGCAATGCGGTCGAACGCAAACACCCCACGGCCGAGCCGTGAGGTGCATTATCATCAAACGAGAGGCTTAGTTGCTGGATGCGGCTTTCACGCGGTCAAGCACTTTGCCTTCGATGGTTTCCAGACCAGCCGGGACCGGTGGGTACCATTTGATGTTGTCGAGATCTACTGGTGGGAAGGACGCCTTGAACTGGGCCTTCAGTTTTTCCTCGGCGAAATCATCAGCGCCTTTGGAAGCGGTGAAGTTGCCTGCGGACGCAGTGATCTTGGCGGCGACTTCAGGGCGCATCACAAAGTTGATCCATTTGTAGGCCGCGTCGTCATTCTTGCCTTTTTTCGGCAGAACGAACGTGTCGATCCAGCCCAGAGCACCGGACTTTGGAGCCACGAAGGTCACGTCAGGATTGTCGCCATTGAGTTTCCAGCCGCCGGTATCCCATGCCATGGCAGCGATCACTTCGCCAGAACGCACCAGGTTCAGCAGAGAATCGCCACCTTCCCAGTAGGTTTTGACATTGGATTTACAGGAAATCAGTTTTGCCTCAACCTTGTCCATGATCGCCTGATAGGCGTCTTTATCGCCATAGGCGGCAAACGGATCATCACCCAGGGCAAAAGCGAAACCAATCAGGGTCGGACGCTTCAGGCGGTAGGATACCTTGCCTTTGACATCGTCAGAGCAGAGATCGGTATAATCCTTGACCATGCTGGCTTTTTTGGTGTCGACCACCAGACCGGACGTGCCCCACACATGGGGCACACCATAGACTTCACCTTTATAAGTGGTGTTGGCCTTGGTGGCTTCGAGCATCGACGCGATGAACTGGCTTTCGTCGATCTTGGAGAGATCCATCGGCTTGTAGATGCGATTCTCGGCCTGAGCACCGGCAACGCGGTCCTGACTTGGCTGGGCCAGATCAAAGCCGCCACCACCGGTTGCGCGCAGCTTGGCGATCATTTCTTCGTTGTTGGACTTGGTGACCTTGACGTCGATGCCGGTTTCTTCCTTGAACATTTTGACCACTTCGTCCGGCGCATAACCACCCCAGGTCAGAAGGCGCAGTTCTTCTGCCTGAGCGGCGCTGGAAACGATGGCCAGGCCAGCGAGTGCGGTCACACCCAGCATTGCGGATTTCATGGTAACGGACAGTTTCATAAGATCGTCTCCCCTTAGTGACTTTGCAAATCTTGCTTGCGGAAAGGTATGCAGCTTTTGGGCCGCTCAAAGGATTGCTGATATATTGTTGTTAAAATAGTCATGAAATGTAGACATATTTCCAATCAGCTGACAACGCAGTAACAGGGAAATGTGTAATTTTTTTTTCAATCCAATTGAAAACTTACAATTTCCTTCACTCTCAAGGCGCAGAGATCTGTTTCACCACCGCGAAATCGTAAGGTTTGTTCTCAAATATGAAGCATAATGTTGCCCGCACGGCCCTGTTTGTGGTTCGGACTTGCGACATGTCGTGCGATGGGTCCTCGCTCTGACCCCTTCGCTCAGAGCGACAAATCGAGATAACTCTCAGCCTGTCGCGTGCAGAAATCGAACGCTCTATCTGTGCATCCCGCACCCACAGCAAAGACGGCCAATCCGGCATCATGCGCGGATCGGGCACCCGGGATGGAATCTTCAAAGGCACAGGCTTCGTGAGGCGCAAGGTTCAGGGCCTCAAGGGTGGTGAGGTAAGGCAGAGGATGCGGCTTGCCTTTCGGCAGGTCCGCACCGGAAACCATCAGCTCCACAAGGTTGCTGATATCGAGGGCTTCGATGGCGCTTATGATGTGTCGTCTGGGGGCGGAGGAACAAATGGCAATGCGCAGCCCCCTGCCCGCCAGATCTTTTAACAAATCGGCAGCGCCTTCGACGGGCGTGCGCATGACGGGCAGCAGATTGTCCGCCAAAGCGCCGACCTGATTGCTTATATCGGTCTTTAAAGCGTCGGTCGCGGTCTCACCAAGCAGTTCATCAAGAAAATCACGCATACCCCGCCCGATATAGGCATCAAGCAGTGCTTGGCCCGGTACGATTCCATTGCGTGCCAGCACGTCGATCTTGGCTTTCTTCCATGCATGTTCGGAATGAATGAGTGTGCCATCAAGATCGAAGATGGCTGCCTTGAAGGGGGCAATAGTGTGTGCGTCGTTCATAGCAGTCATCTTCTGATCTGTTTGTTAGTCAATGGGGACGAGGCGCAGGTCTTCGATCGACATGCCAATGCCGACGGATTGTCCCATCTTGATAGGCTGGCCGATAGACTGGGCTATGACGAACAATTCACCAAACGCCCCTTCGACCGTATATTGCATCTCGTTGCCGAGATAAGCGGCATAGGTAACTTCGCCGACAAGGGCGTCAGTTTCTGTGGCTGGATGGAGGTTGATGTGATGGGGCCGCAATACGGCCTGGGCCTGGCCTTTCAGGTCCGTTTGCAGAGGCAGCATCAGCTGCTGTTTCCCCAAGCGGATTTCTGTGCCTTCGGTGCTTGAGTTGAGAATATCGCATTCAACCAGATTGGAATCACCGATGAAATCAGCAATAAAAGCGGAATTGGGCCGCTCATAGAGATCATACGGCGTGCCTTCCTGGGCGATTTCTGCATTTTTCATCACGATGATCCGATCCGAGACCGCCATGGCCTCTTCCTGATCATGGGTTACATAAACCGCCGTCAATTGCAGCTCTTGCTGGATTTTGCGGATTTGTTCCCGCACATGGCGGCGCAATTTTGCATCAAGGTTCGACAAAGGCTCATCGAGCAACAGAACCTCCGGCTCCAGCACCACGGCACGGGCAACGGCGACGCGCTGTTGCTGTCCGCCGGACAATTCACTGGGCAACCGGCTTCCAAAGCCTGCAAGCCCGACCATTTCCAGCCCCTGCTCGGCTTTTTCCACGGCCTGTTTCTTCGGCATGGATTTGACCGTCAGGCCATAGGCGACATTCTCTGCCACGGTCATATGCGGGAAGAGTGCATAGGACTGGAAAACCATCGAAACCTTGCGGTAGGTGGCCGAGAGATGGGTGACATCTTCGCCGCCGATAAAGATCTTGCCTTCGGTTGCTCCCTCCAACCCTGCAATCAGCCGCAGGGTTGTGGTTTTGCCGCAGCCGCTTGGGCCCAGCAACGTGACCAACTGGCCCGGTTCAATCGACAGGTCGAGCTTTTTCAGGGCCGTCACGGCGCCATATCTCTTGACCACTGCGTCGAAATGTACGGAGCCCTTTTCAAATTGTGACATGGTTATCTCCCTTTGAGATCAGACTGCGGGATCGACGCGATCGGTGCGGCGCAGTTTTCGTTTGCCAATAATGGCCTGCATGAGAAGGATTGCGGTGAGCATGGTCAGGATAAGGACCGCCGAATAAGAAATGGCCAAGCCGAATTCGCCATTCTCGACGCGCCCGACGATAAAGGAGGTCGCCATGTTGTGGTTGGCGCTGACAAGAAAGATAACAGCACTGACCGAGGTGATGGCCCGCACGAAACTGTAGGTGAGAGCTGCCAGAACCGCAGGTCCCAACAGAGGTGCAATCACCCGTCTCACGGTTGTGAAGCTGTTGGCACCAAGGGTGATCGAGGCTTCATCAAGGCTCTTGTCCAACTGGGACATGGCCGCGATGCCGCCGCGCACACCAACCGGCATGTTGCGGAAGACAAAGACTATGATCAGAATGATGCTGGTGCCCGTCAGCTCGATCGGCGGGAAGTTGAACGCCATGATATAGCTGACACCAATCACCGTGCCGGGAATGGCAAAGCTGAGCATGGTGCTGAATTCGAAGGCACTTTTGCCCGCAAATTTTTGCCGCACCAGAAGGTAGGCCGTTGCCAGCCCGACGAGCGCGGTCAGGGGGGCTGCGATGGTCGAAATGGTCAGCGTGGTGAAATAGCTGTCCCAAGCAACTCCGGTCCAGCGGATGCCATTGGTGAAATCGATGGAGAAGCCTCTGAGATAATGATGCAGGGTGAAGCTGTGATCATAGCCCCACAATTTCACGAAACTGCCAAAGACAATCATCGAATAAACGATTGCCGTGAAGGCCGCCCATGGCAGAGCGGTGGCGTAACATGTCCATTTAAGACCCTTGTTGAGGGCGGCATGACGGCCCGAATCTGCCTTGCCGGTGACCGTAGCGTAGGACTTTTTGCCCAGCCAACGGCGCTGGACGAGAAAGGCCGACAGGGTCAACGTCAGCAATGCGATTGCGAGGATCGCCGCTTTGGCAGGATTTGCCACGGTGCCGATGATGGCGAAGTAGATTTCCGTCGACAGGACATTGAAATTGCCCCCCAGTACCAGCGGATTGCCGAAGTCGGCGATGCTTTCAATGAAACCCAGCAGGAAGGCATTGGCCAGACCGGGACGCATCAAGGGCAAGGAGACATAGAGAAAGGTTTGCCAGCGATTGGCATTGAGCGTTTGTGACGCCTCTTCCATCGATGGGCTGATGCCTTCAACCACGCCAATCAACACCAGAAAGGCGATGGGCGTGAAAGAAAGGAGCTGCGCAAGATAGACACCGCCAAAGCCATAGATCCAGCGAGACGCTTCAAGCCCCAACAAGTCAGCGAGCATCTGGGTGATGGTGCCCGTGCGACCAAACAGCAGGATCAATGCCAGACCGATCACAAAAGGAGGCGTGATGATTGGAATGATGGTCAGCACACGCAGGAGCTTTTTGGCACGAAAATCAGTTCGGGTGAAAACGAGTGCAAAGGAAAGGCCAAGCAATGTTGTGCCAAGACCGGTTGAAACGCCCAGCAGGACCGAATTGATTGCCGGGCCGCAGGAACCGCCGCTCAAGCACCCCAACCCCCAGATATTGGAGGAGAAGAAACGCGGGAAAAATTCCCACAAGGACCAGTCCCCACCCTCAATTTCGAATGCGCGAATGAGAATGTGCAGGACCGGATAAAAGACAAAGACGCCGACCAGCGAAATGATGAGGCCAATGAGGCCGATGATGAAGGCGTCACCCCGTCCCTTGCCCATGGCCGAGATGGCCGTGGTGAGCAGAAACAGCATGGCCAGCAACGCGACCATGGCGCCAGCGCCAAAGCCTGCCTGTCCATCAGCCCCTCCGAGGCCGGCAAACAGATCGGTCATGATGCGCGGACCGGCGCGGACGATGATCAGCCCTTGCAAAGCAGTGGCCAATATCCCCACAAACGCGATGAGACTGTTCAGCCGGGCGCGTTTGACCCGGTTGATGGGGGCCAGCAAAAGGCCAGTGATTGCGAGGAGAGCAAGAAGCGGCGCAAGCAAATAAAGCTTGCCATACAGCAGGACTTGCATCAGAGCCGGTGCCATTTCCGGGTCTGTTACGGAACCGATCCAGCCAAAGGACCAGAACGGATCTTCCAAGCTGTACCATGGCAGCAGACAATAGCCGACCGCTCCCACAATCAGCCAGAGACCGGTTGTGCGTGACATTGATTTTTCCTTGGTTGGATGCGGCGTCAAAAAGACCGTTGCGTCCGGAGCGCTGGACGTTTCAGTGCCCCGGACGGGTCGATATCAAGGGAGCGGAGCCTTAATTGTGCGGCTTGACGTCTTTGTCCCAACGGGCAAGCAAGCGCTTGCGGGTATCCGACGCGCCATAGGTGGCGAAGTCATAGTCGATCAGCTTGATCGTCTCCAGTGCCGGAGATTCTGGCGGCACGGTGGCCTTGCTGTTGGACGGCACGTTATAGACACCAACTTCCGGACCACGGGACTGAGCTTCGGCGCTGATGGCGAAGTCGACCCATTTTTTGGCAGCTTCAAGGTTGCGTGCACCCTTGATCACGCTGACGCCGCCGACTTCATAGCCGGTTCCTTCGCATGGGGAGACAATTTTCAGCGGGAAGCCTGCTTTGGCAAGTTTCACCATGTCATGCATGAAACCAATGGAGATGCCGGTTTCACCACGGGCTGCAGCCTTTGAAGGGGCAGAGCCGGATTTGGTGTAGGAATTCACATTCTCGCCGATTTCAGCCAGCAGTTTGAAGGCGTCATCTTCGCCGAACAGCTGAACGAGGGTCGCCAATTCGGTATAAGCGGTGCCGGAGCTGTTGGGATTGGCCACCTGAATTTCGCCCTTATAGGCGGGGTCTTTGAGGTCGTGCCAGCAAGATGGTGGCTTGATGCCTTTTTTCTTCAGAATATCGGCATTGTAGGCAATGCCCAGGGCGCCGGCATGAATACCGATGGTTTTGCCTCCGGAGATGTCGGCCATATTGACGGCCCAACCGAGCAGTTCACTCGTGTCAGCGCCCGATGGCTGGGTCAGATCTTCTGCAGCTGCGATCAAATGCGGATCGCCCGTGCCGCCCCACCAGACGTCAATTTTCGGATTGCCTGCTTCGGCGCGGATCTGGGCGAGCGTTTCGCCAGTGGATTTGCGCACCATGGAGACATCAATGCCCGTGGCCACTTCGAAATTGTTGGCCATCAGCTCGCACCAGTCCTGCTCATTGGAGCAGACGACGTTGAGCTTGTCAGCAGCAAGAGCGCCGCCAGCATAAAGACCAAAGGTGAGCGTTGCGACGCCAAGCAGCATCTGTTTTTTCATGTGATCCTCCCGATCAAGAAAATGGCTTACCAACCTCCAGCACCGTGTCTTCTCCCAGATGACACTCAGAAATCGCTTCTTTGGTGCGGGACGTCTTGTCACAAGGCTAGCCTTCCTTCATCCAAATAAGCGACCGTGCCCCGGTTAACAGTTCTAACCGTGAGGGTTATTCGTGTTAACAATGTTTCATTCCTGTCCAATTTGCTTGAAAGCTGTAACCAAATGGCGGACCAAAGACAAAGGCAGGTGTGACATTATGGAGGGTGTCATTGCTTGGCCTCCAGGTAGAATCATGAGGATACGTTTAAAGGCCATATCTCAGGAGGAGAGAGATGGAAGAGATAATGGGGAGGAGAGCCCGCGTCGCCATTATTGACGACGATGCGGAGATCCGTGCTTCGCTCTCAAGCCTGTTGTTTGAGAATGGCTTTGAACCGGTGCCCTTGCGCGGCAGTGAGGATTTCATTGCGCTTGGCGGTGATCCGAAGCTGGATCTTGCGTTGATTGATCTTCGACTAGAAGGTGAATCCGGCCTGACCCTGACGTTGAATATCCGTCAGAAACTGGATCTGCCCATTGTCATGCTAACGGGTGTCGGCGATGAAACGGACAAGATTGTCGGGCTTGAAACGGGAGCGGATGATTATATCCTCAAGCCCTTCAACCCACGGGAATTGATTGCTCGCGTGCGTGCGGTCCTGCGTCGCTATGGTCATCAGATCGAACAAGCAGCACAGCCCAAACAATCGAACGATATGTTGACCTTTGGCAAAAGGTATCTGGATCGGGACAATCGCCAAGTCTTTGACGGCGATGGGGAAGAAATCCACCTGACCAATGCGGAATACCGATTGCTGGAATATTTCCTGCTGCATCCCAACGAAATCATCCCGCGCCTCCGCCTGCTGGAGGAAATTGGCAGCGACCTCTCCCATTATGTGGATCGCACGATTGACGTGCTGATCCTGAGACTGCGTCGCAAGATCGAGCCTGTGCCCTCAAAGCCGGTGCATCTGCAGACCCGTCGCGGACAGGGTTATGTCTTTGTGCCGCACCCTGATGGTGATCCAGCGTGATGGCCTTTTTGCCGCCTCTCAATATCAAGGGCCGCCTGTCAATGGCGCTGGCTCTGCTGACCTTGTCGACCATCTGCGTGGGCGCAATTGCGTGGTATGGGCTGGACAGTGCCAACGATCAGATGAAGCGGCTTCACAGTCAGACGCTGGCCCAGGTGGCCAAGTCTCTGGAATTGTCAAAACAGTCGTCGGATATCGCTACATCGGCACCCTTTCTGCTCAATTACCGCTCGCAATATTTGATTGATCGTGAGGGACAGGCGCTGATCGGCACGCTTGAGCATATTGCGAGCAATTGGCCCTCACAGAAGGGCGGAGCGTCGTCGCCGGTCTATGCATTCGAGATCGAAATCTCGCAAGCAATCGGACAGATGCAGGTGGCCACTTCGGACTTGATCAAGTCGGCCAACGGCCTCAACTACGAACGTAATGTCACCCAAATCCGCGTTGATTCCATTCGCAAGTTGGAGCGGGACTTTTATGGCCGCGCCATTGCGCCTGACTCCATCGACAAGGAACGGCCAACATGGTTCCTCTTGCAGGCGCTGAGCAATGCCTTGTCTGGCGCTGCGCATTCGAAAAATCTGCTCGGAGTGGGGGAATATCACCGCCGCTATCAAACCTTGCTGATGCAAATGCGGGATCGCAATTTACAGCCTGAACAAAAGCACGCCATCGCCCGTCTGGCTTGGTTGGCTGATGGACCGCAAGGATTGTTTGAGATCCGTCGGCGGGAATTGAGCCATCACCTTGAGGCGCAGAATGCGTTGTTTCGGATTCGTGTTCAGGCGGTTTATGTCAGTGATTTGTCCGCTCGCTTTGCGCAGAATGTCGAAGATTTCCTGTCCCAAGGCCGGCGGCAAACCTCCAATAATCTCGACGTGATCAAGGTATTGATCCTGCTCGGCGGCTTGTTGAGCATCGGCATTGCCCTGGCATCGGCCTTTTTCGTGTCGCGTTATGTCACCGCCAATATCGAGGCCATTACGGACGCCATGGTAAGATTGGCCCACGGCGACCGTGGCTCGAAACTGGATCTTAAAATCTCAGCCAATGACGAGATCGCCAAGCTTATCCAATCCTTCCGCAAATTTCGTGCAACCACCTTGCGGCTCGATCGCAGCAACCGGCAGCTGAAACTGAAAAATGCTCTGTTTGAGCGGGTCTTTGGCAATATCACCGACGGGGTTGCGATCACGTCTGAAGATGGCCGGATCAATGCCGTCAATGACAGCTTTCCCAACGTTCTCAAATTGGCACGCAGTGAGCCGATCAACAATCGTTCGCTTGAGGCTTTGCTGGCTGAAACGGTCTTTGCCCAAGATGTGCCGGATTGTTTGACCCTTGATGCCTTTGAAGGCTTTTCGGTGCTGACCGGGTCGGAGGGATCGATCATTGAAGTGCGCCACAGCCCTTTGGCGGATGGTGGCGGGGTCTGGCTTTTTTCCGATGCAACCGAGCGCAAAAGAGTAGAAGAACGCTTGTTACAGATCCGCCATATTGAAGGCTTGGGCAAGGTCAGCGGCGAAGTGGCCCATGACTTTGGCAACATCTTGTCCAGCGTCACCGCCAATATCCATTTGTTCGAACAGAATCCCGATAGCGACAAGGCGCAGGACTTTATCGATCGGATCAAGAATGCGACCGACATCGGGACGTCATTGGTTCAACGCCTGTTGGCCTTTGCCCGCAAGCAGGCTTTGGCGCCGGAATTGGTGGATTTGACCGATTTGGTCGAGGGTCTGTCCGACCTGATCGGCATCGGTCTTAAAGAGGATGTGCGCTTTGACACCCGGATTGCTGACGGGCCGCTGATGGTCAAGGTCGATCCCGGTCAACTCGAAAATGCGATTTTGAATTTGTGCCTCAACAGCAATCAGGCCATCGAAAAGTCGGGTCATATCACACTTGAGGTCGGACAAGATGACGGTGGCAATGCCTTTATCGAGGTCAGTGATGATGGCGTCGGCATGTCGACCAATACAAAGGAACGGGCCTTTGAGCCATTCTATTCCGAACGGTCTGATGGTTCATCCGGTACCGGACTTGGTCTGGCCATGGTTTATGGTTTCATCAAGCAAAGTGGTGGCGATATCGAGATTGACAGCGCGCCGGACATGGGTACGAAAATTCGACTTGCCCTGCCGCTTGCCACATCAGACGGTGACCATCCCGATTATTCTGCCCATGCCTTTCGCGCGCTGGTGGTTGAAGACAGTGAGATGGACCGCCAATTGGCCATACGTCTCTTAACCCCGCTTGGGGTAGAGGTCCAAACCGTCTCGACATTTGATGCCGCCGAGACAACCATTCGCTCAGACGAAGAATTTGACCTGTTGCTCACGGATTTGCATCTGGATGAGGACCGCCTCGCATGGCCATTGATTGCATTGGCTCTGGAAAAACGTCCCGGTCTTTCGGTGCTGCTGGCCTCTGGCCATATGCCCAACCACAATCCGTTTCAGGATGCTGATGCCTATCCAACGGTGCACAGCGCCGCCAAGCCTTTGACGCGTGACATGCTGGTGGAAAGACTGGCTGAGCTCGCCGCCAAATCGGAGTGAATTTATTACATATTTTCAGCGACTTGTCGCGCATAGTCGGGACATTGCCTGCCTACCTTAAATTGGGTCTTAGGCCCAATCCAAAAAAACTCCTGTTATCATTTCTCGGAACCAAATTCGATTTCGCCGCGTTGATAAGTCAAACAGCATAACGGCTGCACGATATGTGGGTCTGTGATCCACACCCGAATGTGTCGACCATAGACGTTGATCAATGATCAGGAGTTTTGAACCATGAAACGCATACTGACAAGCCTTCTTCTCGCCACTCTGCCCATTCTGGCGCTTTCTGCGCCGAGCGAGGCAAAGTCAATTGACCGTGTCGAGATTGGAAGGATGGATTGTGCGGTGAAAGGCGGCAAGGGATTTATCATCCAGTCAACGAAAGATCTGTCCTGCACCTTCAAATCAGCCAAGAGCGGCGTGCCGGATGAAGCCTATTTCGGTGTGATCAACAAGTTCGGCATTGATATTGGCAGCACCGATCATGGCGTGATTTCGTGGCTGGTATTGGCACCAACCACGGATCAATATCGCCCCGGAGCTCTGGCTGGTGACTATCGTGGCGTTAGTGCGCAGGCAACGGTCGGTGTGGGCGCGGGCGGTAACTTTCTGATTGGCGGATCGAGCGAAACCATCGCCCTGCAACCGATTAGCGTATCGGTTCAAACGGGTCTCAACTTTGCGCTGGCGATTAGTGAAATCGAACTGCGCAGCCTTGCTGACTGATAATATGGTCGACCCTAACACAGGGGATCATAACACAGTCGAACCGGCCCAAATTTTCTGACTTACGACAGGAGTCTATTATGTTTTCCGGCTATGGCCTTGCTGGCCTTCTTATTCTGTTTCTTGATATCTATGCCATTATCAAGGTGATCGGTAGTCATGAGAATACAGGCGTCAAACTGCTTTGGATCCTTGGCATCCTGCTCTTCCCGCTCTTGGGTCTGATTGTCTGGTTTTTCGCCGGTCCCGGTGGTCGCCGCCCTGCCAGCATTTAACGAGCTGAGCTTGTCGCCTGATTGTTGATCGGCACCTTGATCAACACCAGAAGGCCATTGGCTCCAAAGCGACGCTCAATCGAGCCGCGCAATTCACCCCGGATATTGGCATCAATCAATTTGGTGCCAAATCCCTTATGAGACGGCACTTCGACCGGATCCGGGCTTCTTTCCTGCCAGATCAGCGTCAAGAGCCGGTCCTTGCCTTTGCCATCGACTTTCCATGTCACCTTCAAGGCAGTCTTGTCTTGCGCCACATTGCTATATTTGAGCGCATTGGTGGCCAGTTCATGGAAGGTCAAAGCGAAGGCTTGCACCATGCTTTCATCCAGTTCGATTTTCGGACCGGAAATCATCCCATCAAATTGACTATCCCCCAACACCTGCGCCAGTTCGCGGGTGAGCAATTGTTCCAAGTCTGCCCGTTGCCAATGGGAGCGCGTCAGAGCGTCCTGTGCATTGGCCATGGCTTGAAGCCGGGCCGTGAAGCTTTCGGAAAAATCCTCCAGAGAATCGGAATGATGCGCAGTCTGGCGCGCCATGGCCAGAATGCGGGCAATGGAATTTTTGATCCGGTGTTTCATTTCCTGCAGCAGCAGGTCTTTTTCTGACAAGTTCTTTTGCGTCAGTTCATGCAATCTGTGGGCGGTTTGAACGGCCCTCAACTGGGAATGAATAATCCAGGCCAGCATTGCTGCGAGCAGAGTAAATATTGAAATCGCGGCATAGGGTGCCATTTCCTGAATACTGAGCTGCGTGCTGGGTTTGATCCGAATATCCAGCACCCACTTTCGCCCCGCAACATCAATCACGCGGGTGACTTGTGACGAATATTGCTCCTTGTCATCATAACGGGGTGACTTGAACAGAGGCCGGGATTTGTCATCAAGGTCATGAACACGTATTGCAACCGGCAGGGGTTTCTTTTTCTCCAATGCGTTTGTGAAGAGATTTCCCGCCCGCACTGGCGCATAAATCAACCCACGCAAGGGTTTCTGAGCCATCAATACGGGAACACCATCCGTCAATGATGCGTCATTCTTTAGCGCTTTTTCACTGAGATAGCGAATATAGATCAAGAATCCCGCCTGCTTGATCGACGTGATTTCCTGCACCAGTTCCACTGGTCCTGAGGCAACCAATTCACCTGTTTCATAGGCCTTGCGAATTGCCTCGCGGCGCACGGCTTCTGAATACATGTCATAGCCGATGGCAGCGTTGTTACGGGCATCGAGTGGCGCAAGAAGGGTGATGACTGCTCGCTGGGACTGGTCGCTCGCCGGCCAAATCTTCACATCTCGATCATAGTCCTTCTGCAACAGGGCATTGAGACTGGCATCCTGATCGGGAGAAATGGCTTCGGCAAACCCGATCCCCTGCATGCCGGGATAATTCTCGTCCAGGCCGACACCTGCAATCATCTTGGCAAATCGCTGACGCTTGATACGGGTCGGGGAAGCCGTGAAATAGGCATCGGTTGCCCTTAGCAGCGCAAAATGTTGCGACAAGCTCAGCGAAACACGGTCCAGCAATTGACTGGCAAATTCGTCAGCGCGCCTATCACGAGCCAGTTCCGCGCCTTCATAAAGCGTCAGCGATATCCCAGCACCAATAATCATGACCGTGGAAAAGACGATGGGGGCAATCAGTCTGTGCATACGTGTTCCATTTTCCGGAGTGGAGCAAGGTGGGCAGACATTCTTTCCCAACCGCCAAACAACGCGCGTAATTATAAAGTCCAAGAATTCAAAATGGCATTTAAAAAAAGCATCAATCCCCCGGCAAGAATTTTATGAGGCCAAAAAAGGCTGGATTGGTTTTTATCTATATTTTCGGAATTTTACCGCATGGGACATGTTGTTTTTGTGAGGATCACGTAATGATCCGAGGCTTAAATCCTAGCTTGCGCAAGGAGAGACTGACAAAATGGGCACTCAGACACGCTTCCATGCCGACAACGCATCTTGGAAGCTTCTCGAAAGCCTGCAGGTGAAACAGACGAACTATACCCTGCAGAGTTGGGGAAGCAGCCGGTACATCCCATTACCGGTCATTTGCCAGCGGGCATATGCTTCAATTCGTTTTCCGGATGCAGCTATTCGAACGAAGCGTAGCATCTTCAGCAATTCAATGCACGCGAGGACAGGAGGACCGCCTCCCAATCCAGCCTATGATCGGGAGATGGTCAATATTCAAGGCCGTCCTTGCGCCTATCCATCAAGTTTTTGGCAGAATATCTCGAATTCCTCGACCGAGGCATAGGATTTTTGTGTGCCGGGACGTGTAATGGAATCGGCGGCATAGCGCGCAGCCATCTTGAGGGCCATATCCAGATCACCATCTCTGGTGAAGTAATGGGCAAAGCTGCCGATGAATGCATCGCCTGCGCCGGTGGTATCCATGGGTTTAACAGGGACCGGTTCGAAATGTTTGCAATCATCCTCAGTTACTAGCAACGCTCCCTTGGATCCCAATGTCACAATGACGGTCTTAATGCCTTTTGCCATCAGGCTGCGAGCAGCCATCTCGGCACTCGCCGTATCATTGACGGTCATGCCCGTCAGCAGTTCCAACTCGCTTTCATTGGGCACCAAATAGGTCACACCGGTGATACGCGAAACATCCAGATCAGGTTGGGCGGGTGCCGGGTTCAGCAGGGTCGGGATGCCATGTTCCGAGCCAAAAGCAATCACGTGATAAATCGTCTCCAGCGGCACTTCGAGTTGCATGACAATGAGGGAGCATTGCTTGAGATCCTCGGCAGCCTTGTCCACTTCGGCGGGGGTCAGTGCATTGTTGGCCCCTTTGACGATCAGGATGCTGTTTTCACCTGATGTCTCAACGAAAATCGGGGCCACGCCAGATGAGGTATCGGGAACGCGCACCACATGACGGGCATCGATACCGACCTCTTCAAAATTGCGAATGGTATTGTCAGCAAAGATATCGTCACCGACACGCGTGACCATCATGACATCACTGCCCAGTCTGGCAGCTGCAACCGCCTGATTGGCCCCCTTGCCTCCACAACCCAAGGAGAAATTCGGGGCTTCCAAAGTCTCCCCCGGCCCGGGCATGCGGTCCACATAGGTAATCAAATCCACCATATTGCTGCCCACGACAGCTATTTTTCCGGCCATGTTCATCCCTTTCCTTCTCTTAGCGAAGCGTATGTCAGCAAGGCTCCGCACTCACAGGGCGCGGATCTGCTGTTCTGCGCCATCGGCTTCCTCTTGTGTCATGTAGCCAAGTCTGACCGTAAAATTGGCCTGTTCGCCCGATGAGAGCCGACGGACATTACCCTTTTCCTTCTCTGCCAGATAGCCTTCCGGCTCACAGGTCGATGGCAAGGCAAAGGCAGCCACCTGCTGATCATCATTGACGAGGATCCAGCGCACCGTCTGGGGGAAATCCTCCTTGTTATAGGCGATATGAAACGCATCGCCCTCGCGCCGTCGCATCATGCTGGCCGTGTTGCCGCTCGCATCCGCCCCAACGTCGCGCAGGTAAAGAACCTGTTCGGGGTTATAGCGCTGTGGCTCGTCCAGAACTTCAAGCCCGGACGGATCTTTTGCCAGCGCATCGATAAATGCCAGATAGTCAGGGGTTGTTTGAACATGTCCGGGAACGGCCGTACGCACTTGGGTCCGGTCGGCTGTAAAGGGAACTGGCTGAATAATCTTTGCCCCTTCGCAATAGGCGAAGTTGACGTGACACATATACATCAGATCCATGGGCGCTCCGCCCAGATTCGTGACAGACATGGCCATGTCGAACAGGGTGGTGTCCGGACGCAGAGTGATGCGTGGCTTCGCCAAATAATGGTCGCCAAAGCCCATGACATATTCCACCGCTCCGGTCACAGCCAGATAGGCCCCTTCCCCATCTTCACCGCATTCAAGACCGGCCTTGTCCATGGCAGCGACTGGCATTTCCCCATGCAAGGCGTGCGTGTCGTTTGGAGACGGACAACCATTGCGCAACAGGCCGGAATGGAAGGCAAAACAACCATAGGTGCCGGCAATGTCCTTGGCTGGACGCGGCATTGCGAACATGTTCTTCATGGTCAGATCGACGCCGTCAAATTCGGCATCCCAGATCATTTGGCCGTAGTAAGGCAGCACGACCAAATGGCCCCGCCCATTGCTCAGCTTGAGGGCCTCAATGCCGCTGTCATACTTGAATGTCGACGCTGTCATGCCTGCATAGGTGGCGACAACTTGTTCATGTGCGGCAAAATCCACTTTGCGCAACGTAATATTGACCGGGTTCATTTCTCTATCCTCCCTGACACCGATCCAATGTCACACAAACACTGCAAACACTGGTTCGGTTCCGAGTTCATTCTGTAGCGAGACACCTAACGATTGCGGTTCTTGTAGGCATTGATGGCAATCACCAGCAGCAGGAATGCACCCCAGATGAAGTCAATGAGGTGATTGCTGAAACGCAGGATCTGGAAGCCGCTTGAGAGCAACATCAAGGCAACAACTGCGATGGACACCCCGGCGACCGACCCCTTGCCGCCTGCTGGATTGGTCCCACCAAGGACCGCAATAAGAACCGCCTGCAGCAGATAGGACGTTCCGTAGTCCGATTTGGCCGCGTTGGTGCGTCCGGACAGGATAATCCCCGCCATGCTGGCCAGAACCCCGGACAGCATATAGCTGTAGAAAATCATCCGGGATTTCTTCAGCCCTGCAAAGACTGCAGCCCGCGGGTTGGAACCGATCAACATGAGATTGACGCCAATGGTGGTCCGGGTCAAAAGGAAAGCAACAGCACATGCAACCATCAGAAACAGCAGGAATGGCACCGCTATACCCAAGATCTTGCCATTGCCCAAAAATGCCCAAGCTTCAGGGAAGCCGACGATCGCGGGCCCACCGGTCAGAACCAGCGCCAGTCCGACAAAAACCTGACCAGTGCCCAGCGTGGCCAGAATCGGAGTGATGTTGAACTTGGTAATCAGAAATCCATTCAACATACCCGCGGTCAGTCCCACACACAGAGACAGACAGACTCCGACCAGAACCATCAGGCTGCTTTCCTCCATTCCCAGATCGCGAGTGAGATAATGGAACAGCACGCCAGACAGGATCCCCGAGAGGTTGGCGATCCCAACGACTGACAAATCGATACCACCGGTCAACATTGCCACCATCATGGCAATCGATAGCAGCCCCAGCTCTGGAAACAGGTAGGTGATGGATTCAAAATTGTAGTAACGCAGGAACTTGTCTGGACTAAGCGCCGTCATGATGAGGAAAATCAGAACGGTCATCATGATCAATTGCATGATATTGTTTTCACGATTGATCAGAGATCGAAAATCGAAAGGAGGGTTTCATCTCTTTACATCCTCACACATTGCGCTTGCGGTCACGCCAAGCGGTCCATTGCAGTGGCAATGACAATGACGATGCCGACCACGACACGTTGCCAGGTGGTTTCCACCTTCATGATGATCAAGCTGTTCTTGACCATGACGAGCATAAAGACACCCAGCATCGTGCCGAGCACCGACCCGCGCCCACCAAAGATACTGGCGCCCCCCAGAACAACCGCGGCGATGACATCAAGCTCCAAGCCAACGAAATCACGCGGATTGGCCAGCCAGATCATGCCGCTGTGTAACAAGCCGCCAAACCCTGCCAACATTCCGGCAAAACAATAGATGAAGAAAGTCGTGCGCCGCACGTCGAACCCAACGCGTTTGGCTGCCTCAGCATCCCCCGCCAAGCGCATAGACACTGCGTCCGATCATTGTTATAGCGCAACACGCAATGAACCAGAAGCGCCAACGCTACATAGATCAGCCACCATGGCAGTCAGGCCAAAATGGGTACCATCGGGCTTGGTCATCGAAAATGACTTCCGTTTTGGCAAAATCGATCAGGCCATCTGGCATCTTGTTAATATTGATCATGCTTGTGCCGACAATACCAAGCAGAAAACCTCTGACCCATGCTGCCCGTGCCCAATGTCACGATCAACGGGATCATCTTGAACTTGTAAACGAAGAAGGCATTCAGGCAGCCGAAAAGCATGCCCATCATCGCCGCAGCCATGAACGGAATGATCACCCCGTCATGGCCAAAATAGATCATGCCCTTGACGGTCAGATACATGGCGGCGACTGCAAAGGCGGGAAAAGAGACGTCAATGCCGCCCGAGATCATCACCACCAGAACCCCGAGGGCCATGATGCCGATAATGACGTTGCTGCGCATGAGCGAGAAGAGATTGTCCAACTGCCAGAAGGCAGGGTTGATAAGCCCGATCACGACCATGGACAAAAGAAGGATGGCCGCAATCACAAATTCGGATCGTTTGAAAAGTTTCATGGCCGCCCCCTCACGTAAACGACTTCAGCTTTTCTGCTGATGACATCTTCCTTGATGCCATCACCTTCAAGCTGTTCGACAAATTGTCCGCGATGCATGAGAATGACCCGGCTGCAATTCTGCGCCAGTTACCAGAACATCGTCGGAAATCATCAAAACCGTCAAACCATGATCCCTTCACCAGTTCCCTGATCTTCTTGTGGATCTCCGCTTTGGACCCGACATCGACGCCGACGGTGGGCCCATTGAGGATCAGAACCTTTGCATCCGTCAGCAGCCACCGCCCCAGAACAACGCGCTGGGCATTGCCACCGGATAGCTCACCGACCATTTTGTCGGCGCTTGGCGTGGCGATCTGCATGGATTGAATGGTGTCGGTCGTTTCCTGCTCTACCGCCTTCATGTCGATGACGCCCTTGCTGGACAGACGATCCAGAGACGTGGCAACGATGTTGCGGGTGATGGATTGCGTCAGGAACAAACCCTCGGTCAGCCGATCCTCCGGCACATAGGCAATGCCATGGCCGATCGCATCTTGAACAGTGTCCAAGGTTACCGACTGGCCATCAATTCTGATGTCACCGGAATGGGTTGGCAACAGACCAAACAAGCTCAGGGCCAGTTCGGTGCGCCCCGACCCGAGCAATCCGGACAGGCCGACAATCTCGCCTGGATAACATGGTGAGATCGATATTCTCGTATAACCCCGGCAATGTCAGGCCGTTGACTTCCAGGCGGGCTTGCTCCTCTGCGCCCACGGGTGGCTTGCGATAGGGTTGGATCTCGATATCCAGTCCCGTCATGTGACGAATGACAGCCGCCTCATCGAAGTCCTTGGTATCCCCTTCAGCCACTTTACTACCATTGCGGATCACCGTAAGCCGTTCGGAGATTTCCAGCATTTCGCGCATCTTGTGACTGACAAACAGAATGGCAATCCCCTTATTCTGGATATCGCGCACGATCTGGAACAGCGTTTCGACCTCTTTGCCAGTCAGTGCGGTGGTCGGCTCATCCATGATGATCAGTTTGACATCAGACATCAGGGCGCGCGCAATGGCCACCAACTGTTTGGACGATGTTGGCAGGCTTGCCACCTCGGCATCGAGATCAATGGACACCCCGAGCCGGTCAATGGCCTGTTTCGCCATTTTTCGAACCCGTCCCCAATTCACCAGCTTGACTTTGTTCCTGAGCTCGGTGTTGAGCGCCAGATTTTCGGCAACGGTCAAGTTACCGAACAACGAGAAGTCCTGATAGATCACCTGAATTGAACGATTGACCGACTCGATGGGGCTCAGGTTCTCCAACCTTTTCACCTTCGATGAAGATCTCTCCCTCGGTTGGCTGATAAACACCCGATATGATTTTGATTAGAGTGGACTTTCCCGACCCATTCTCTCCGGCGAGACAATGAATCTCACCCTTGTTGATGGTCAGGGAAACATCGTCCAATGCTCGCAAACCGAGAAATTGCTTCCCGATATTGCGCAGTTCGATGAACGCTTCAGACATGCTCATCCCAAACGGTTAGGAATTGGAAACAAGATAAAAAAAGGGCAGCGCGGCAGGCGCTGCCCAATAGATCAAGCGATCAGAAGTTATATTCAGACATGTTGTCTTTGGTCACGCCGACCCAACCTGCACCATAAAGAAGGTTCGGGCTGTCTTCGACAGGCGTGATCAGATCGGTATATCCTGGCAGACCGAGATTAAGACCGGCTTTGATTTCGTCGTTCTTTTTCTCAAGAGCCATAACAGCCAAAACATTCATGGCATAACCAGCAACCGCTGGATCCCAGAACTGGATATACTGGATATCACCGTTGCCAAGATATTCGCCGGCAACCGATACAAGGCCAGTGCCTGCAAAGAAGAGCTTGTCTTTCAGACCCCGTTCATTGATCAGACGGCCTGCGCCAGCCGATGTAGGCATTGGTCCGCCAACGATCCCTTTCAGATCAGGATAGGTGGTCAGCACTTCTTTAAGCTTGTTGTAATCGGTGTTGGCGTCGTCATAGGTTTCCAGACGTTTGGTAGCCAACTCCATTTTCGGGAAATTCTTCTTCTGGTAATCGATGGCGCCGTCGATCCATTCATTCTGGGACTTGGAGGTCAAGCTGCCGACCGTTGCAGCATACTTGCCTTCCCCATTCATGTAGCCGCCCAGAACTTCCATCAGCTTCGCACCATAGGCATGGTTGTCGAATGCTTCCAGAACATAGTCGGCATTCTTGATGTTTGAGGCTTCATGCGCGATGACAACGATGCCGCGATCACGGGCTTTTTTCAGGACCGGCTCGACGGCTTCCACAGAGAAGGGAACAATCGCGATGGCATCGACGCCCTGAGCAATCAGATTTTCCGACAATCTGAACCTGCGCGGCGGCATCAGCTTGGCTTGGCCCAAGCATCCAAGTGTCATGGCCGGTTTCCTCGCCAAACTGCTTGACCCCCATCACGCATACGGTCGAACCAGGCAATCCCGTCCACTTTCACGACGGTTGCAATGGAATATTCCTTGCCGGTTGCGTCTTTATAGATGTCCTTGCGAACCTGACTGGTGTCGACAGGCCCCTCGGCCAAAGCCGGTGCGGTCACCAGTGCCGCAGCTAAGAACAGTGATGAGAAAAGAGACTTCATATAATCCTCCCATGGATTGTCTATATTTACTCTTGTCGATAATTCACCTTCACCCCACCCAACAAAGTGCGATGAAAACCGGCCCAGTCATTGGCCGGTAACGATGGCCACTCCAGAACTAGCGCCAAGCCGGTTGGCACCAGCTTTGATCATCTTGAGGGCATCCTCCCGAGTGCGTATGCCACCCGATGCCTTCACACCCATATCCGGTCCGACGGTCGCACGCATCAATGCCACATCCTCCAATGTGGCACCGCCTGACATGAAACCGGTCGAGGTCTTGACAAAGTCAGCCCCCGCCTCCCTTAGACAGCTGACAGGCGCGTTTTTTCTCGTCATCGGTCAGCAAACATGTCTCGATGATCACCTTGAGAACAGCCGAGCCACAGGCCTGTTTCACCGCAGCAATATCGTCCGGACATAGTCCTCATTCCCGGATTTGAGATGGCCGACCGCAATCACCATGTCCACTTCTTGCGCCCCTTGCGAGACCACCCATTTGGCTTCCTCAGATTTCAGGCCCAGAGGGAATGGCGCCAAGCGGAAAGCCGATGACCGAACAGGTCAGCACCTTGCTACCTGAGAGCTTTGCGGCCACCAAAGGCACATGAATCGGATTGACGCAGACCGAACAAAAGCCATGTTCAATTGCTTCCTGACACAGACGCTCCACATCCTGAACCGTGGCTTGCGGCGCCAGAATGGTGTGGTCAATGTAACCAGCCAAATCTGCTGTTTCCGGATTCGGCGCTAGGCTTGCCATGCTGACAATCTCCCATTCCGCTGCCTGCATCCCTTTTGACTATTTCTTAATCATTGTGATGCGCGCAACATACTTTTGTTACATTATTAACAAATTGACATCAAAAATGATGAAATGTAAAGTCAAAAATGTGAGAATAATCACAAAACAAAAGTTTCTTTGACGCAGAAAGCCATGTGACTTAATGCAGAAGGCCATGTGACTGAATCCTGTCGATCGCAGCAAGATCAGTGCGTATAGTGGATCTCAATAAAAACGATGGCACCAACACGACAAAAATGCGCCTTCAAAAGCTCGCCCAATCCCTTTCAGATGGTAGGGCTTTGCATCTCAAGGACGCAGCCAGCTTGCTTGACGTGTCGGAGATGACAGTTCGCAGGGATATTGCTGGATCCGAGGGGCAATTTTCTTTTCTTGGCGGCTATATCATCAGCAATCTGGAGCAGCCATCGAGCCGTGACTATTTTCTCCAGCGTGAGAATTTCGCCAATGTCGAGGCGAAACGAGAAGCATGTATTGCAGCCGCTAGTCTGATTGAACCAGGCGACATCATTTTCATCGATTGTGGCACGACCTTGCCATATCTGGCGGAAACGCTTTCATCCGTCAAACGTCTTACCGTCATCTGCTATTCAATCAACGTGGCCGATATCATCTGCCGGATGCCAAACTTGAAAACCATACTTCTGGGTGGAGAATATCATCCCTCATCGGCTGCCTTTGCCAGCGACGAGTCCCTTCAGTTGCTCTCCAAGATGGGCATCACCAAGGCATTCATCTCGGCCGGAGGGCTCCATTTTCAGAACGGCCTGTCTTGCTCCAATTTCTTTGAGGTCAGAATCAAGCAGGTGGCCATGTCTCGTGCAGTCTCAAACATTCTTGTCATGGACTCAACAAAGGTCGGAAAGTCAGGGCAGCTTCATTCGCAACAATTGATCAAATCGATATTTTCGCAACCGATTCCGGCATCACACCAGATCAGAGAACCCTGTTCTCTGCATCAGAGATTGAAGTTATAACTGCCTGATTGTGAATTCGCAGCTTTTGGTGCTTTGTACGCCCGGAAGAGCATAAAGTCGGGCCAAAAAGCTCTTCCATCGCATCGGCATTCTCGGTGCGGACAAAAGGGTGAACCGCATGGCAGCGGCAGTTTGGAACCAAAGCCCAAACGGCCTCTCCCCTTATGTCGCCCTGCCTTCGCATCTGGCTTTGCTGTGTGGCCTTAGCCGGAAAAGGCATACATCGGCTCTCCGCTGATCCCCAGCTCTTCATCGAATTCGACTTTCAGGATCGTACCGGTGGTCGGATTCGGTGATGAAAAGAGTTCGGTTCTGTGGACCACCAAAGGCGCAATTGGTGGTTCCCAGCCCCTTTGGAGACCGGATCACGGCCTTTGCCTGACCAAGCACGTCGTAAACCCAGACAAGCCCAAGGCCGGTCTGGCAAACCACGACACCATTCTGGGCCGTCAGAGCCAGTCCATCGGGACCGGCCCGCCCACCAGAGAATTGTAGGAACAGCCCTGCTTTGTTGACCCGCCCGCTGGGAGAGAGCGGCAGCCGCCAGACTGCATTGGCGCGGGTTACCGCCAGATAAAGCATGTTTTCCGCTTGATTAAGCACCAGCCCGTTTGGACTGGGCACTTTGTCGATCAGGCACGTCAGAGCGTCACTATCGGGGTTCCATCGATAAACCCGCCCGGAAGGATCCTGAAGGCCTGTCTGGCCCTGATCCGTGAAATAGAGAGAGCCATCCCTGCCAAAATGCAGATCGTTGCAGCCCTTGAACCCTTCGGTATCGCAATCCCGCAAGGCCGCGCTAACAGTACCCGAATTGGGGTCGAGTTGCATGATGCCATTTTGAAAGTCTGCAATGAAGATGCGGCCATCCGATGGATTTTCAAACCATTGGGTTGGCCTTCATATTCAGCTATTTGCGTCACATTCCCGAAGGATCCGCACAGAAAATACGTCCAAAGGGAATATCGACAAACCAGAGATTGCCGTCCCGATCAAAGGATGGCCCCTCGATGAAACTGTCAACACTCGCCCCACCGCGGTTTCGATCGGCCCAATGGAGCGCACGCCTGGTCGACGCATCGAGGTTGGTACCTCGGTGAAAACTTCAGCTTCAATGACGACGGGATCGGAAAGGGAAAAGCCATGGTGTTACCCCAATGTCAGAGATGGCAAAAAGAGAACAATATCCGGGATTGCGATAAGCAGCAGCAGAAAAGCCAGAATGATTGCGAAGAAAGGTATCGTACCAAGGATGACATCCTCGATTTTCACATTCTTGGAAGAACTCGCAACGACGAACAAGATGACCCCGAGAGGTGGCGTGATCTGACCCAGCTCGACAAGGATCACCACAAAGACACCGAACCAGATCGGATCCACTCCCAG
>CAXXSO010000037.1:0-70163 GCA_963676965.2 uncultured Cohaesibacter sp. | reverse complement strand
AGACAAAAGAGGATGTCTTCATTCATGCGCCCATTGAAAACCCTGACCGCCAGCCTGTTCATGTCCCTTGCGGCCATCGGCTTTACGGCAACGCGTCTGCCGCCGCAAGTTTTGATACCGATCAGAAACAGGAAATCGAAAAGATCGTCAAAGACTATCTGTTGGAAAATCCGGGCATCATTCGCGATGTCTTCGGCTTCTTCGCGCAGAGGACGCCAAGCGCGAAGCCGCAGACCGCAAGGAACGCGCCGAGCAGGCGAAAAAGGCCCTGGTTGATAACAAGGACGCACTGCTCAACGCCGAAGGTCAAATCGTATTTGGCAATCCGGACGGAGACGTAACTCTGGTTGAATTTCTCGACTATAATTGCGGCTACTGCAAACAGGCTTTTGCAGCATGATCGACCTGATCGACAGTGACAAAAACCTGCGCTTCATCGTCAAGGAATGGCCAGTGCTCGGTCAGCCTTCCATGGAAGCCGCCCTTGTGGCAATGGCTGTCTCGAAAGTCGCGCCGGACAAATACTGGGACTTCCACAAAGACATGATGACCCTTCGCACACGGGCAAACAAAGAATCGGCGTTGCGTGTCGCGGAAAAGCTCGGCATCTCTCGCGCTAAACTCGAAAGCCATCTGGAAGACCGTTCCCTGCTCAAACCAATCGAAGAAAATTACCGACTGGCGGAAGCCCTTCAATTGTCCGGCACACCGGGCTTTGTGATTGGCGATGAGGTAATTCCGGGCTTCGTTCCCGCAGATGTTCTGAGCGGCAAGATCAAGGAGGTTCGGTCCTGCGGTTCGACCAGCTGCTAACCGATTGCGGCAATGCGCTCTGGTAGGTGATAGTGCGAATACCTAAAGGTTTGAAGACACAAACGGTTCATAATCATTACGTTACGTAAAGACGAACTGGTTTAAGGGCTGACTTTCGCAGAATTCACATAAAGAATGCCCTCCCAAAGCAGAAGTGATTGGGGTTCGGCCCTTTTCTCTTCCTATCGGAGTTCCTATATTTGGCGTCACGGCTGGTAACAAAAATGTGATCCCGGCCGTGACAGCAATTCACGCGGATAAGACAATGACTGACACGATCTATGTTCTCAACGGTCCCAACCTCAATTTGCTTGGCACAAGAGAACCAACCATTTATGGGACGATGACCCTTGGTGACATTGAAGCGGCATGTCAGAAGAAGGCAACGTCCCTTGGCGTGGCAGTGGATTTTCGCCAAACCAATCATGAAGGCGAGTTGGTTGACTGGATTCAGGAAGCCGGACAAAAGGCAATTGGCCTGATCATCAATCCTGCCGCCTATTCTCATACGTCGATTGCGCTTCACGACGCGATCCGCTCATCGGCGTGACCGTGATTGAAGTGCATCTGTCCAATATTCATGCAAGGGAAGAATTTCGCCACAAATCCTTCGTCTCTCCGGTCGCATTGGCTGTTATATGCGGTCTGGGCGTGGACGGATATACCATGGCGATCGAAGCTCTCATGAACCATCTTGGCAAGGCGTGACGGCTAGACCGGCACCCAAATGCCCCTTTCGCAACAGCAGAGACCCTGCTTTGAAAATACGGAATGCGACCACATGACAAAAGATAAAAGCAAACTTGATCCGGACTTCATCCGTCAACTGGCAGAACTGGTTCAGGAACCGATCTGACGGAAATCGAAGTCGAGCATAATGACTTGCGTATTCGAGTTGCTCGGAGGTTATCATCCAACAGGCGTCCTATGCGGCTCCGGCTGCTCCGGCACCAGTGGCCGCTCCGGCGCCAGCAGCTCCTGCGCCTGTCGCAGCAGCCGCTCCTGTTGCATCGGACAATGCATCCAATCCGAATGCAGTTCGCTGCCCGATGGTTGGCACCGCTTATCTGGCTCCAGAGCCGGGCGCACCAAACTTCATCTCCGTTGGCGACAAGGTCACCGAGGGCCAGTCCCTGATGATCGTTGAAGCCATGAAAACCATGAACGACATCCCTGCACCTCGCTCTGGCACGGTCACGGCAATCCTCGTTGAAAATGCACAGCCTGTCGAATATGACGAGCCGCTGGTCATCATCGAATAAGCCGTCCGCCAAACACATCCATCTTGGAGCATTCTGGCAAATCAGACGGCTCTGAAGACTAGGGGAAATTCATGTTTTCTAAGGTTCTGATCGCAAACCGAGGCGAAATTGCCCTTCGTGTTTTGCGTGCCTGCAAGGAGCTGGGAATTCAGACGGTGGCTGTGCATTCCACCGCAGATTCCGAGGCCATGCATGTCAAACTCGCAGACGAAAGCGTCTGCATCGGCCCACCATCGGCCAGAGACAGCTACCTCAACATCGTCAACATCATTGCCGCGTGCGAAATCACCGGTGCTGATGCAGTCCATCCGGTTATGGCTTCCTGTCGGAAAATGCCCGCTTTGCGCAGGCCCTTGAAGACCACAATATCGGCTTCATCGGCCCCAAAGCCGAACATATCCGCATCATGGGCGACAAGATTGCCGCCAAACAGACCGCCAAACGCCTTGGCATCCCGGTGGTTCCCGGCTCTGACGGCAGTGTCGTCGATGTCGAGGAGGCTATTCGTCTGGCCGACGATATGGGCTATCCGGTACTGATCAAGGCCGCATCCGGCGGTGGCGGCAAAGGCATGCAGGTGGTCCATCGGGCCGAAGAAATGGCCCGGGCCTTCTCCACCGCACGTGCGGAAGCCTCCTCCAACTTTGGCGATTCCACGGTCTATATCGAGAATATCTCGCCAAGCCGCGCCACATCGAGGTGCAGATTCTGGGCGACGGCAAAGGTCATGCCATCCATCTTGGTGAACGCGACTGCTCTTTGCAGCGCCGCCATCAGAAGGTCTGGGAAGAGGCTTGTTCCCCTGCCCTGAATTTCGAGCAGCAAAACCGGATCGGCGAAATCTGCGCCGATGCCATGAAGCAGCTTGGCTATTCGGTGCGGGCACCATCGAGTTCCTCTATGAAGATGGCGAATTCTATTTCATTGAAATGAACACCCGTCTACAGGTCGAACATCCGGTCACCGAAATGATCACCCGCATCGATCTGGTCCATGAGCAGCTGAAGATTGCCGCCGGCGTTGGCCTTGACCTCCAGCAGTCCGATGTGAATTTCTCTGCCATGCCATCGAATGCCGTATCAACGCGGAAAACGCCAAGACCTTCGTCCCATCGCCGGGCAAGATCACCTACTATCATCCTCCCGGCGGCCTCGATGTACGCGTCGATTCCGGCGTCTATCAGGGCTATTCCATCCCGCCCTATTATGACAGCCTGATCGGCAAGCTGATCGTCATCGGCCGCAACCGCGTGGAATGCATGATGCGCCTGCGTCGCGCTCTGACGAGTTTGTGGTCGACGGCATTGACACCACTTTGCCCCTGTTCCGCGATCTGGTTGACAATCCGGACATTGCCAACGGCAACTATGACATCCACTGGCTGGAAAAATATCTCGCCAAGCCGCAAGATTGATCCCCAATTCGCCAGTCGAACCAAAGCAAAAGGCCGCGCTTCATTGTGCGGCCTTTTCATTGGCGGGGCGACAGAAAATTTCTTAGGATAGTTTTCGTCTTGCGGACGTTCCCCGAACCACCGTCCTACTTTGATCAAACAAGTTGGACTAGGATGGCGCCATGTCAGACGATTCGAACCCCTTTGAGATCACACCACAACTGCTCCTGCGCGCCTATGCCTGTGGCATCTTTCCCATGGCGGAGGATGCCGAAGACCAGGGCGTGATGTGGATCGAGCCAGAGATGCGCGGCGTCATCCCGCTGGATGCGTTTCACATCTCCAAACGCATGCGTCGCACCATGCGCACGACATCCTACACAATCACCGTGGATCAGGATTTCGATGGGGTCATGAATGCCTGTGCCGAATCCACCGAAGACCGCCCCTCCACCTGGATCAATGCCCAGATCCACATGCTTTATCGCGAGCTGTTCCGCATGGGGCACTGCCATTCGGTTGAAGTCTGGGACGAAGACCGCTTGATCGGTGGCCTTTATGGGGTAAGCCTCGGCACGGCCTTTTTCGGAGAGAGCATGTTTTCGCGTGCCCGCGATACCTCGAAAATGGCGCTGATCCATCTGGTGGAACGGATGAAGGCCGCAGGCTTCACCCTGCTCGACACCCAGTTTATCACCGATCACTTGATGCAGTTCGGCGCAATTGAAATCCCAAGAGGGATTATCAAAACCAGCTCCGCAAGGCACTGGAGCACGAGGCCGATTTCTATGCCTTGGACGCACAAAAGCCGCTCGACGCAAATCAGGCATCCAGCTGAGCAATCAGATACATCTATCCGTTCAGAATCGAGATTTTATTTCGGCTTGGGTACGCTGGAATCCTGCTTACAGCCAGCAAGCCACACATCATAGACCCCATGCTCCACCGCATTAAGGCCCGGACTTGCCGCAAACATCCAGCCGGTAAAGATCCGCCGCACCTTGCGTTCAAGGGTGATTTCGTCCACCTCGACAAAGGCCGACACCTGCTGGCGCTCCGTTTCTGGCCGCGTATAGCAAACCCGCGGCGTCACCTGCAAAGCCCCGAACTGGACGGTTTCATCGATATAGACATCAAACTGGATGATCCGCCCGGTAATTTTGTCGAGCCCGGAAAAGGTCGCCACATTGTTAGGGATCTTCTCGGCAGCAGCTGGCACCGTATTCATCAGGCCCATGGACAGGATGCCCAACAGCATCACCATACGAGGCAGGCGGGACCTGATCCGGTTCACCAAAGACAACATCGACTTCTCCGACATCCGATCATCCTTCCAACTTGACAGGTGATCAGGACTTTTCTGACAGGGACAAGCGGTTCGCTTACCGCGAATCCGCCTTCGATCGCACCATCCCGGCACGCTTCGTTCCTAGCCTTCTTTGCGCCCAAAAGGCAAGAGCAGACAGCGCAGTTTTCATAGCGCCGCAGCAAGGATGCAACAAGATAGGTGTAAAATGCAAAATCGCCGCTCGAAGACAAGCGGCGATGGCATCCTTGATCATAATCCCGGTATCAATATGGCATCACGGTGTCCAGGCTTCATAATCCCCGGATACTTCCGGCCGCTCTTGCGGCGTCAGGATTGACCCGTCCGGACGATAGGCCTGCGGCGTGCCCGTTCGATTGGGCTGATGGCCCCGCTCCCACGGCCAAGGAACATGGGCGTCCTGACTGGGTGGCACATCGGTTCGATAATGCATCCAGCCATGCCAGCCAACCGGAATGGCGCTGGCTTCTGCCGGATGAGCATAGACAACCCAACGGCGCTCGCCCTTGCGGCTGCCGGAATAAGAGGGATTGTTCGACACTTTCTGTTTGTAATATTTGTTGCCGAAATCATCCTTGCCAACATAAAAGCCGTGACGCTTGGTGTGAAACCAGGTCCCGAAGGTTGTATCGCCCCACCAAGTGAAGATCATGTGCAGTATTTTCTTCATTGTAAATCCGCTTTGGCACGTTGGAATTGATTGCACTATGCCAACATATATCCGCAGATGTCCAGACTGCTTTGGTCAAAGCGATTGACGTGGGCGCAAAACAACCCGCAAGGCTAAGAGTCTTCCCCAAATGAGAAAAGAGCCACATCCCTCCTGCGGGAATGCAACTCTCTTCCCTCGCCCCACGGAAAACTGAATTATTGTCCGGCGCGGCGCCGACTGACCCCAGCAAAACGCCGGGACCGTTTAACGTCCCCGCGCGCAGCTTTTTCCGCCGCTTCCGCCGCGACCTGAGCTTCCCGCTCTTCGCGCTGCTTGCGCAGTTTGTCGCCAATGATCATGCCGGACGACATGCGCTTGATGGTGCGGGGTTGCTCGCCATCATAATCGACTTGATCCTTGAGAATACGGTCCACTGCACGCTGGGATTCCAGCGCCTTAGGCAGCACCTCAGTATGGAACTGACGGGCCTTGGACAAGGATTCCATCCGGGATTTCTTCTCTTCCAACACTTCATGCATGCCATCGATCACAAAGCGATCCCCATCAAGGCGCATCATCCGTGGATCCTTGACCAACGAACGCAAGCGGTTTTGCAGCATTGCAGAAGACATCGGTTTTGCCAGAACATGATGTGCACCCCATTCAAACAGTTGCGCCACCCGGCGCTCCGTTGCATGCGCGGTAATCACAATCACGGGAATATAGCAAAGCGGTTCCATCGTCTGCTGGCGGATCAGCCGCAACAGTTGCGTACCAGACATGGGGGACATAGCCAGATCAGTCAGAATGACATTGGGCGGCTCGTGCATAATGGCTTGCAGCGCAAGGTCCGCACGATCATAGGACCGCACCCGTTCAACCTTCAAGGCCGAGATCATTGAACGAATCATCGTCAGGACAGTTTTGGAGTCATCAACGATGACCACGTCGAGCGATTCGACATCCAGTCCATAAGCTGCATGATGCTCCAACATTATACCCATCCTGTTGAATCTGTTTATCTAATTCAATATCAAGCAACAGTATGGCATGGAGCATTTAATTCACGATCAAATTCGACCCATCAATTTGAACCCAATTTGATTTCAATTTTAACAGGTTTGTGTCCGCCCCTTTTCCAAGGGACACTTTTAGGGGGTTGACGGCATTAAAGTGCGATTCTTCCTCATTCGCACCCTGTTTCACGAAACACTAGATGTAGATATGCACACAGTGCCAACCACTATCCATAGATCACGCGATTTTCCCCGACTTGACGCTCCCCCCCCTAAAAAAGCATACTCTGAACCTGTCGCGACGGGCGCGTTTCGTATGTGTTTCTGGATTGGTTTTCCAGACCTCCCGACTCAGTATCGACCCTGTATCGAGTGTGAATAAGACGGATCACGGTTTCCCTATCGGCCTTTAACAAAAGGCCAGAGAGAAGAAACCGGGACCGGTCAACACTTGTGTCTAACGCTGGAAAATGAGGACAAGAAACACTATATATAGCGCATCAATCGCCAGACTGGACACCATATATAGAATTTGGTAGGAATTCCTTAACCAAATTCCCAATCTAATGGTGTTCGTCAACTGGGTGCATTTTGCCACGATTCTCCGTGCTGATGGACTCCAAACTGAAGCAGTGTTGCAGACGAAACCATGGCCACGGTTTTTCTCAGACACTTTTTTGAAACTGGCTGGCGAAGATCTTCGTTGGCGGACATATAGCTGTAGGGGCTTATTCAATGCGTGTAGAGCGGCGCTATACCACAGAAGGCAAATCTGCCTATGAAGGCATCGAGTTTCGCAAGGCAACAAGCGAAATTCGCAATCCGGACGGATCCATCGTCTTCAAACTCGAAGACATTGATGTTCCTGCTTCCTGGTCTCAGGTCGCAGCTGACATTCTGGCGCAGAAATATTTCCGCAAGGCTGGCATTCCGGTTGCACTGAAACGGGTTGAAGAAAATTCTGTTCCGTCCTGGCTATGGCGCTCGGCCGCGGACGAAGGACGCCCTCGAAAAATTGCCTGAAGAAGAGCGATATGGCCCTGAAATGTCTGCCCAGCAGGTCTTTGACCGTCTGGCTGGCACCTGGACCTATTGGGGCTGGAAAGGCGGCTATTTCGATAGCGACGCCGACGCCCGTGCCTTCTTTGACGAACTGCGCTACATGCTCTGCACCCAGCGCGTCGCACCAAACTCCCCACAATGGTTCAATACCGGCCTGCATTGGGCCTATGGCATCGATGGTCCATCTCAGGGTCACCATTATGTCGATTTCGAAACCGGCCGTCTGATACGCTCTGCCAGCGCCTATGAGCATCCACAACCCCATGCCTGCTTCATCCAGTCCATCTCCGATGATCTGGTCAATGATGGCGGCATCATGGATCTGTGGGTTCGCGAGGCCCGCCTGTTCAAATATGGCTCCGGCACCGGCACCAACTTCTCCTCCTTACGCTCCGAGGGCGAATCCCTTTCTGGCGGCGGCAAGAGCTCTGGCCTGATGTCTTTCCTCAAGATCGGTGACCGTGCCGCAGGTGCGATCAAATCCGGCGGCACCACCCGTCGGGCAGCCAAAATGGTTGTCGTCGATATCGATCATCCGGATATCGAGGAATATATCAGCTGGAAAGTGAAGGAAGAAGAGAAGGTCGCCGCCATCGTTACCGGCTCCAAGATCGTCTCCAAACACCTCAAAGCCGTCATGAAAGCCTGTGTCAATTGTCAGGGTTCCAATGACGAATGCTTCGATCCGGCCAAAAATCCTGCCCTGAAGCGTGAAATCCGCTTGGCCAAAAAGTCTCAGGTGCCGGAAAACTACATCCGCCGCATCATTCAGTTCGCCAAACAAGGCTACAAGGACATCGATTTCCCGATCTACAACACCGATTGGGACAGCGGCGCCTACCTGACCGTGTCCGGTCAGAATTCCAACAACTCTGTGCGTGTCACCGACGATTTCCTCAATGCAGTCAACGAAGATCGCGACTGGAACCTGATCGGCCGCAAGAACGGTGACGTCCGCAAAACCGTCAAGGCACGCGACCTTTGGGAAAGCATCGGTTACGCCTCCTGGGCATCCGCCGATCCGGGCCTTCAATATCACACCACCATCAATGAATGGCACACCTGTCTGGCAGACGGCGAGATCATCGCATCCAACCCCTGCTCGGAATATATGTTCCTGGACAACACCGCCTGTAACCTTGCATCCATCAACCTGCTGCAATTCCTCAAGGCTGACGGCAAGTTTGATGTGGAGCAGTTCGAGCACACCACCCGTCTGTGGACCATGGTGCTGGAAATCTCGGTTCTGATGGCTCAGTTCCCTTCGCCGGAGATTGCCGAGCGTTCCTATCTCTACCGTACGCTGGGTCTGGGTTATGCCAATATCGGTGGTCTCCTGATGACCTCGGGCATCCCTTATGACAGCGACGAAGGCCGTGCAATCTGTGGTGCTATCTCCGCGCTGATGACCGGTGTCTGCTACGCGACCTCGGCAGAAATGGCCAAGGAACTGGGTGCTTTTGCCCGTTATGAAGCCAACGCCGATCATATGCTGCGCGTCATCCGCAACCATCGCCGTGCCGCCTATGGCCACAGCGAAGGCTACGAGGGTCTGGACACCAACCCGGTCGCCCTTGACCATGCCAACTGCAACGACAAGCACCTGCTGAACCACGCCATACAGGCATGGGACAAAGCCCTCGAGCTTGGTCAGCAATATGGCTATCGCAACGCCCAGACCACCGTGGTGGCCCCGACTGGCACCATCGGCCTTGTCATGGATTGCGACACCACCGGCATTGAGCCAGACTTTGCTCTGGTCAAATTCAAAAAGCTCGCTGGCGGCGGATACTTCAAGATCATCAACCGCGCTGTGCCAAATGCCCTGCGGACCCTTGGCTACAATGAAGACCAGATCAAGGATATCGAAGCCTATGCGGTTGGCCGTGGCACCCTTAAAAACTGCAACGCCATCAGCCACAATGCCCTGAAAGGCAAAGGCCTGACAGACGAAAAACTGGCAACCGTGGAATCCGGTCTTGCCAGCGCCTTCGACATCAAGTTCGCCTTTAACAAATGGACACTTGGCGAAGATTTCTGCAAAGAAACCCTTGGTTTCACTGCAGAGCAGCTGGACGATCCAAGCTTTGATCTGCTGGCAGCCCTTGGCTTCAGCAAGGAAGAAATTGACGTCGCCAACATCCATGTCTGTGGTGCGATGACGCTGGAAGGTGCACCGCACCTCAAAGACGAGCATCTGCCAGTCTTTGATTGCGCCAACCCCTGTGGCCGTATTGGCAAACGCTATCTGTCGGTTGAAAGCCACATCCGCATGATGGCCGCGTCCCAGCCATTCATCACTGGCGCGATCTCCAAGACGATCAACATGCCAAATGATGCATCGGTCGAGGATTGCAAAAATGCCTATATGCTGTCCTGGAAATTGGCTCTGAAAGCCAATGCGCTCTATCGTGATGGCTCCAAACTGTCCCAGCCATTGAACAGCCAGCTTCTGGCCGACGATGAGGACGAGGCAGAGGATGCAGCCGAGACCATCGCGGCCACCACAACCCCGGTTGCGGAACGCGCCACACTGGTCACGGAAAAAATCGTTGAGCGCATCATCGAGCGTCGCGTCCACGAACGTGAAAAACTGCCTGATCGCCGCAAAGGCTACACCCAGAAAGCCACCGTTGGCGGCCACAAGGTGTATCTGCGTACCGGCGAATATGATGATGGTCAGATTGGTGAGATCTTCATCGACATGCACAAGGAAGGGGCTGCCTTCCGCTCATTGATGAACAACTTCGCCATCGCCATTTCCCTTGGCCTGCAATATGGCGTACCGCTTGATGAATATGTCGACGCCTTCACCTTCACCCGGTTTGAGCCGGCTGGCATGGTGCAGGGCAACGAGGCAATCAAGAATGCCACCTCGATCCTCGACTATGTCTTCCGCGAGCTGGCTGTCTCCTATCTGGATCGTCACGATCTCGCCCATGTCAATCCGGACGACATCGCAACCACCTCCACCGGCAAAGGCTCTGCCGAAGGCAAGACCCCGGTTCCTATTTCCAAAGGCCTGCTGCGCGGTAAAACAGAGCGCTTCAAGCTGGTCGACGGACAGGAAACGACCCACGGCCAAAGCCAAGCCGTAGCCCCAGCGGTTGCAATGCCATCGAGCACCACGACCATGTTGAAGTCTGGCAGCCAGACCCAGCCAAGCCCGACCGAAATTGGCAAGATCAAAGCCGAGCCAAGCAAGGCCGATCAGATCGCTCTGGCCCGTATGAAAGGCTATGAGGGTGAGAATTGCAGCGAATGCGGCAACTTCACCATGGTCCGCAACGGCACCTGCCTCAAATGCGACACCTGCGGTTCGACATCCGGGTGTTCTTGATATGCCGACATGAGTCATCATGAAAATGTGTGGCAATTGATCTAGTTATAGTATCACCCTCAAAAATGTATGCCGCTGAACCAAGCAAATCTGGTTCAGCGGCATTTTCTTTATTGCGAAAGTAACAAATAACTCAAATTTCGACGTTCTCCGAAGCCTGATCAGCAGACGGAAGAAACCCGAATGTATCAACGACCGAAGGCCGCATCCATGCGCCTTTCCACCCATCAAGAAATCGCACGCTGGATAAAAACGGTACAAACGAAAAACCAAATCTGTCTCAAGGATGTTGAACCGGAATATGCCTGTAGCCCCCGTAAAGCCTCTTTTTAATCGCAGCTTTATTCCCCACGATGACCGCAATATCAGCCTTCTTTATGGTCGCTTTGACTGCGCGCATCGCACTTGAAAGCTTTTTGCCATCAGAAGCGTAGCGAATGACATGCAGAACCGTACCGCCCGACTTTTTGATGTGAACGGAGACATCACTTGCAAAACTCTCGGGATAGTCGGCCTGCACGAACATGATCACGGTTTTGCCAGCCGCTGAGAAAGCGACATCCAACGCTTCTTCGACGGAACCGGTTTCATTGACTGCAAGGCCGAAAACATTTTTGCCGGGCAGCGGAGTATGATTTGCCAGGTCAAAAAGGGATGGCCTGCCATCCAGATTGGTCAACATTTGGGTCGGGCTATCAGGTAGATAACTCAAAATGGCCACCGGTTTTGTCGCAAGGATGCCCGGCAAAGCCTTATTGAAACCAAGCGTGGTGTCTGTGATCGGAACAATATTGAGTTTGGTTTTGCCGCCGCCTCACCAAGAAGTCCCTGACCATCGCTTGGCAACAAAAGTGTGCGGCTCAAGCCGCCAAGTGCAGAAAACTGGTTCGGGACCGACCGCATCGGAAGAGATGTCTATCCTCACGAACTTTCTGGAGGCATGCGCCAGCGGATCATGATTGCCATGGCCATGCTAAGCGATCCAGAAGTCCTGATCGCCGATGAACCGTTGCGCAACTATGGCAGTTTAGACCAATCGCTGCTGAAAAGCTCGTTTGCACAGCCTGACCGAGCGGGTTGGACTATGGCCGGATCACCTTGCAAGATATCCCCATGAATTATCCGGTGGGCAGCGTCAGAGGGTCGGGATCGCCCGTGCTTTGGCTCTGGAACCAAAGCTGATTGTGTGCAATGAAGTTGTATCCGCCCTTGATGTTTCGGTTCAGACCCAAGTCGTCAATCTGCTGGCCGAACTGCAGAAGGATCTGGGTCTTTCCTATCTCATTATTTCCCATGATCTGGCCGTTGTCGGCCATATAAGTCACAGGATTGTTGTAATGTATTTGGGGAAGATCGTTGAAATCGCGGATCGACCCAAGCTTTTTGCCGCTCCGCGTCATCCCTATACCGAAGCTCTGCTTTCGGCTATTCCCAGGCCTGATCCGGAGCAGCACAAACAGCACACACCAATCGGAGGCGACGTCCCCAATCCGGCCAATCCACCGAGTGGTTGTGTTTTCAGGACAAGATGCCCACTTGTGCAGGACCGATGCAAGTCCGAGGTCCCCACGCTGAAAATGAACGAGACAGGACACTCCGTCGCCTGTCACTTGCGTTAAAAGGAATGCAGCCCGCATGAAAATCTTGGTCATTCACGCTGGTGGAACGATCAGCATGGTCCGGACACCAGATGGTTTCGCGCCCATGAAAGGCGTGTTGGAACGTGAACTTGAGCACCTCACTTCAAGCGGCGCAATCGCTGCGGAGGTCGACATTCTTGTCCTTGATCCTCTCATCGACAGTGCACACTGCACACCCGCTGACTGGAACCGCATGACAGGCGTGATTGATGATCACTTCGCTGACTACGATGCCTTTGTGGTGACACACGGAACAGATACGCTGGCCTATTCTGCCGCGGCATTGTGTTTCGCGCTGGAGGGACTGAACAAACCGGTCGTCCTGACTGGTTCAATGTTGCCTCTGACGGAAAATGGTAGCGACGGGGGACGAAATCTGAAGGATGCCCTCAACATGGCCAGCAGCCTGCCGCGTGGGGTCTGGGTTCAGTTTGCCGGACGCCTGCTATCCGGCACCCGCGTTTGGAAGACCCGCTCGCGTTCTCTTGAAGCCTTTTCCGCCAGTCCGTCCGGCATGCCCCCGGTCCGGTCGGGCGCCAAGCTGATCCGGCATGTCTACAAATCGCCATCTCTTGCTATCCTGCCTTTCGCCCCCGGCGCGACGATTGACCTCTTTGCCTATGCCATGCGCACGTGCGACGGGATTATTCTTAGATGCTACGGATCAGGCACTGCGCCTGATTCACAAACCCTGAGAGACGCTCTTGCCATCGCGCAAGAGAGAAGCATCCCGGTTGTCGCCGTAAGCCAATGCGCGGAAGGGGGAATTGCCTTGGGAAGCTATGCGTCCGATCAGCTTCTATTGCAATATGGCGTCATTGACGGGCGCGATATGACCGTGGAAGCCGCCTATGTCAAGCTTACATTGCTTCTCAGCATGGAGAACCCGGTGGACCGCAACACCGCTCTCACCCAATGCCTGTGCGGCGAATATACTTGAATATCAGCAAATAATAAAATGAGGCATAACCAAGTGGCGGGTGAGCCCCTGCAGCAGCGAGGAATGCGCAAGCTCAGGATAGTCATCGGTGAGTGTTCGGAGGGTGCAAAAGCCCTCACCGTTCAGTCAGTGCCAAACGGGCACCCAGAAGCACGAAACTCGCTGCGAAACTGCGTTTCAGCCAAGTCATCACGCTCGGCCGGGCCAGCAATTGATCTCGCACCTGCGCTGCAGCAGCTGCCACAATGGCAAAGACCACGAATGTCATGATCATGAAGATCGCCCCCAGATAGATCATGTCACCAATCGGGTTGACCGCCTCCACCGAAATGAACTGCGGCAGGAACGCCAGAAAGAAGATCGACAATTTTGGATTGAGCAGATTGAGCAGAATGCCGTCGCGAATGATCGACAGGGATGAACGGCGAGCCTGTTGTTCTGGCTCAAGCGTTGCACTGTCAAAGCGGCTTCGATCCCGGATCATCTGATAGGCCATGTACAGCAGATAGGCGACGCCAGCAAACTTTACCATTTGGAAGGCCAACGCACTGGCATGAAGCAAGGCCGCGACCCCCAGAATGGCAGCCGTGATGTGCGAAATGATCGACAAGGTACCGCCCAAGGCCGCAATCAATCCAGCCCGCAAACCATGCGACAGGGTCGAGACGAGCGTGTAGATCATACCCGTACCCGGTGTAATAACGATGAAAAAGGAAGTCAGCAAAAATTCCGGTGACATGAGGCAATCCCGTTGTGAAAATCAACATGGGATCAATCTAGGTGAGGCCGCAACAGACGCCAACCCGAAACTTGCGCAGGGCTCAATCCGATTGGAAATGACACTTGTTCATTGTGCCGAACTGGTCGAGCCCAACGGTTTGGCCGCTTCGAATTTCAGTCCGACAGCCAAATCGCGCCCCGCTGAACGGCAACACATTGACCTTGGCTTTCTCTCTCTTGCCAACCGTCAGGCACACCGTTTCGCCCGCAACAAAGGTTCGCTCTACCCTGTTGGTTTTCGATGACATGACCACATACAGGCTCTTGGGCGTATCATTGCGCACGCAGGCAGCGTCGGCTGTGATAGCGATAAAGGACGCTGCGCAGACAATCGCAGCCATCGAGACATATTTCCGCATGTAGAACGAGGGTTTCATGTCCGGCTCTCCTGTATTTGCTACAGCAATGGTTCAATTCCGGATAGCTCCCGCCGGATTTGAGAAAACTTTTAACCAATATATTCGACAAGCTGTAAATAATTTGAAAAGCACGACAACTATTATAGAAAACCGACACAATTGATCGACTTTCGCCATTGTCATGCGCGTCTACTACGATCAGCATAGCCGCACATCCTTGAAGTCGGATTAACTGATCACATATACGCAACAAACAATGCATTTATGTTGCCGAAATAGGATTTCTCTTGACCTTTCCCTTCAACAGGTAGAAAAGGCCAGAGGAAAAGGAGAAAGATTAAAAATGAAAAAACCCTTTTCCGTCATCACGCCCAATACATTCAGCCATGAAACCTTTCACAATGTGTCTGAAGCGATAGATCGGCTGTTGGCTATCTATGACACCCACACCAGTTTTTTGCAGGATGCCTTCACCCGCGTAGCCCAAGGCGATGTGCCAGCAGCGGGTCGCTATCGGGCGACCTATCCGGAAATCCGCATCGTAACCGACACCCACGCCCAGATCGACAGTCGCCTTTCCTTTGGGCATGTTCCGGGGCCCGGTTGCTATGCCACCACCATCACCCGGCCCGACCTGTTCCGTCATTATCTGACCACTCAGATCAGCCTTTTGCTATCCAACCATCAGGTCGCGATCGAGGTTGGCCCGTCACAAACGCCGATTCCAGTGCATTTTGCCTGGCCGAATGGCATGAATGTCGAAGGGGAACTGCCCGAAACCTGGGCGCGGCCTCTGCGCGATGTGTTTGACGTGCCGGATCTGGCGATCACCGATGACGCGATTGTCAATGGCACCCGCCATTTCGCGCCCGACGATATCGTCCCGCTTGCCCCCTTTACCGGTCCGCGCATCGACTATTCGCTCCATCGGCTCGCCCATTACACCGCCACCAAGCCAGAGCATTTTCAGAATTTCGTGCTCTTTACCAACTACCAATTCTATGTCGATGAATTCGTGACATGGGCCAGAAAAGAAATGGCCAACGGCAATCCGGACTATGAGAGCTTTGTCGAAATCGGCAATATGATCACGCCGAGTGGCTCTGATTCACCGACAGAAGGCATGCCCCTTAGTCGCCTGCCACAAATGCCAGCCTATCATTTGAAACGCAAGGATCACAGCGGCATCACACTGGTCAATATTGGCGTCGGACCATCCAACGCCAAGACAATTACCGACCATATCGCCGTCCTGCGCCCCCATGCATGGCTGATGCTGGGCCATTGTGCGGGCCTGCGCAACACCCAGCGGCTGGGCGACTATGTGCTGGCCCATGGCTATGTCCGCGAGGACCATGTACTTGATGCCGACCTGCCCACCTGGGTGCCGATCCCGGCATTGGCAGAGGTGCAGGTCGCCTTGGAAGACGCGGTCGCTGAAGCCACGGGGCTCAAGGATTATGAGCTGAAAAAGATCATGCGGACAGGCACCGTCGCCACCATCGACAATCGCAACTGGGAACTGCGCGACCATCAGGAACCGGTCGAGCGCCTGTCTCAGTCCCGCGCCATTGGGCTGGACATGGAATCGGCCACCATCGCCGCCAATGGCTTCCGCTTTCGCGTGCCCTATGGCACCCTGCTCTGTGTCTCGGACAAGCCCCTGCATGGAGAGCTGAAGCTGCCCGGCATGGCCAGCAGCTTCTATACCCAGCAGGTTGCCCAGCATCTCCAGATCGGCATCCGGGCCATGGAAAAACTTCGCGAGATGCCCGTCGAGCGGCTCCATTCAAGGAAGTTGCGCAGCTTTGCCGAAACGGCTTTCCAATAGTGTCCCAACAAAAAAGGCGCCCTATGGCGCCTTTTTCATTAGACATGAAATCCAATCAACCAGCTGAATTGGCAAAGTAATTCTGCGCATCAACTGTTGCCAACGCCGTCATATTGACCACCCCGCGCGAGGTGACCGACGGGGTTAGAATATGAGCTGGCTTGGCCATACCGATCATGATCGGCCCCACATGCAGCGCATCGGTCATTTCCTTGATCAGATTGAGCGCGATATTGGCTGCATCCATCGATGGGAAGACCAACAGGTTGGCACTTCCCTTCAGTTTGGAATCCGGCATCACGCGATCGCGCAGCACCTGTGACAGGGCTGCGTCCCCATGCATTTCACCATCCACTTCCAGATCAGGCGCCGCTTCCCAAAGAGTGCCGAGCGCTTCGCGCATCTTCAGTGACGTGTCAAAGTCTCGGGTCCCGAAGTTGGACGAAGACAGCAAGGCAACCTTTGGTATCAAGCCAAAGCGACGGATATGCTCGGACGCCCGCAAGGCCGTCTGAGCGATTTCCGTAGCACTTGGATAGTCGTTGACATAGGTGTCGGTCAGGAAATAGGCCCCTCGACGGTTGATCAGCAGCGACAAGGCGGAGCATTCCTCAAACCCGTCCTGTAGGCCGATGATCGACTGGACTTCCTGTAAATGCTTGCGAAAGCGACCATCCAGACCACAAATCAAGGCATCCGCATCCCCACGCGCCACAGCCAGTGAGCCGATGATGGTGGTGTTGGAGCGAACAATGGTCTCGGACGCATCCGGATGCACGCCCTTGCGGCCGACACAGGCAAAATACTCGTTCACATAGTCACGATAGCGCGGATCGTCGTGCGGGTTGATGATGTCGCAATCCTCACCCGGCTTGAAGCGCAAACCAAACCGTTCGGCACGCGTTTGCATCACGTCCGGACGCCCGATCAGAATCGGTTGCGCCAATCCATCCTCAATGGCAATGGCAGCCGCGCGCAACACGCGCTCATCTTCCCCGTCGGAATAGATCACCCGCTTTGGATCGCTCTTGGCCTGCGCGATCATGTTTTTCATGATCAGACCGGAGCGGAACACAAAGCGACCCAGCCGTTCATCATAGGCCTCAAAATCCTCAATCGGCCGCTTGGCCACCCCGGTTTCCATTGCCGCCTTGGCAACGGCTGGCGCAATGCGCAAGATCAGGCGCGGATCAAACGGGGTCGGGATCAGGTAGTCGGGACCAAATGGATGCAACTGGCCTTCGGCAGCGCGCGCAGCAACTTCGGAAATCTCTTCCTTGGCCAATTCGGCAATCGCCCGCACGGCGGCATGCTTCATTTCCTCATTGATTGTGGTCGCTTCCACATCGAGCGCACCACGGAAAATGTAAGGGAAGCAGAGCACGTTATTGACCTGGTTCGGATAGTCAGATCGTCCGGTGCAAAGCATGGCGTCGGGGCGAACCGCTTTGGCATCTTCAGGCATGATTTCCGGGGACGGGTTGGCAAGCGCCATGATCAGCGGATTGGCGGCCATTGTCTTGACCATATCCGCCTTCAGCACACCAGCAGCCGACAGGCCAAGGAAGATGTCCGCACCATCAATCACGTCACTCAGGCTGCGAAGGTCTGTTTTCTGGGCAAAAACAGCCTTCCACTCGTCCATTTCCTCACGGCCTTCATAGACCACACCATCAATATCCGAAACCCAGATATTCTCTTTTTTCGCACCCAGAGATACCAGCATATGCAGGCAGGCCAGCGCTGCAGCGCCCGCGCCTGACGCCACGATCTTGGCTTCTGTAATGTCTTTTTTGGCGTGGCTGAGGCCATTCATAACCGCAGCGCCAACAATGATCGCGGTGCCATGCTGGTCATCATGGAAGACGGGAATATCCATCCGCTCGCGCAGTTTGCGTTCAATCTCGAAACATTCCGGAGCCTTGATGTCCTCAAGATTGATGCCGCCAAAGGTTGGCTCCAGCGCGGCGACCACATTGACAAATGGATCGATCTCGGTCTCGTCCACCTCAATGTCAAACACATCGACACCGGCAAATTTCTTGAACAGAACCGCTTTGCCTTCCATCACCGGCTTGGAAGCCAGCGGACCGATGGGACCAAGACCCAGCACCGCAGTGCCGTTGGAAACAACCGCGACCAGGTTGCCGCGGGCGGTATAGTCAAAAGCCTTGCCCGGATCTTCGGCAATGTCATTGCATGGGGCAGCCACGCCGGGGCTGTAGGCAAGCGCCAGATCGCGCTGGTTGCCCAACGGTTTCGTCGCTGCAATTTCCAGCTTACCGGGCTGCGGATAGGAGTGATAAAAGCACGCTGCCTCATCCAGCTCGCTTCTGGCTTTGGTCTCTTCGGTCATGATGTGTTTCCCGCTTTGATTATGTCTTCTTGATAGTCCCGCAGACGTCGGCGCGCCTGATATGCCGCGTTGCTTGAAAACCCTTAGGTCAACTGGTCGCACACTAGACCTTTTGCGTAGAAATTGCGATATTGCCCGATCAAGAAAAAGCAGCCCTCGCCATTTGTGACGATTGCATCCCACAGACCTATCCTTTTGGATAGGCAGGCATTCACATCGCTTGAGAAAATTTTCCAAACACCGCTGTCAATCAGACGCAAAGATAGTCTTCTGAGGAAGCCTCTCTGCGCTGAATGATCAAATCAAACCAGCCCGATCAGGCTGCAACCTCGTTGGTCTGAGCCGCAGGTTCACTCGCTTCGGTCTTTGGTGCGCTTGGAGCCACCCGCTTGGCGCTCGCTTTGAACAGATCAACAAAGGAACTTGCCGGCAATGGTGGGGCAAACAGATGGCCTTGCGCTGCGGACACGCCCATCTTGCGCAGCAAGAGTATCTGTTGTTCGGTCTCCACACCTTCGGCAATCACGCCGATATCAAGTTTTCCTGCCAACTGGACAACACCACCAACCAACTCTTTGCCGCCAATGCCCTTGTTCAGGGAATCAACCATCAACTTGTCGAGCTTGAGAATGTTGACGCCAAAGGCCGACAGATTATGCAACCCGCTATGTCCCGAGCCCACATCATCAAGAGCGATGTCCGCCCCGAGAGCCTGAATTTGTGAGATCACATCATTCGCCAACCCGATTTCATTGAGTGGCACCCGGTCGGAAACCTCAAAAACCAGATTGTCATAGGTCAGAAGGCTGTCTTGAAAGATCTCGCGAATGTCCGCCACGATCGTGTCATCGGACAGTTGATGAGAGAACAGGTTGAAAGATACATGGAAATCAAGCCCCGTCGCCGCGACTGGCTCCAGAATATCACGCGTGGCTTCCATAATATGGCACATCACTTCCCGCGTCAGACGGAAATTCTGAGCCAGCGGGATGAACTCATGCGGCGGTACGCTAGACCCATCAGGCTTGTGCCAGCGCACCAGCACTTCGCAACCGGTAATCATCCCAGTTTCCAGATCGACAATCGGCTGCATGAAGGGGATAAATTCGCCATTGTCGATAGCGTCAAGAATCCGGTCACCTTCATTAGGACGATAGCGGCCCAGATAATAACCCCAGAACAGGGAAACCAGCCCAAGAAACATGCCGAATGCATTGACGAATTCACGCATTTCCTTGGTAACCGCATAAACCGCATCCTCGGAAACCGAAATATCGACTGCAAACGGCAAAGAATCCGAGAATTTATGGAGCTTGACGATCATCTCGCCATGCATATCGGTTGGCTCCAAGATGTACCAGGGATTGCCAATCCCCATGGACAACATGGCAACGCGGTATGGCCGCAAATCATGACGAACCGGGTCCGTTTTGATCAACTCACCCGGAACACGCGCCACCAGACGTCGACCATTGGCCACATGACGCGCTACCAGCAAGGACGGTATTGTGTCCGCGCCCTCACCTGACAGGGAAAGCGTGATCTCCGGGCTATTGGTAGAGAAATTCGGCAACAAGCCAGCCTGACGCGACGATTGCCCCATATCCGTACAGACCAAATTACCATTGCGGTCCACCAGACCGATCGTATCGACCCAGGCACTTGATCTCGTCGCTTCGCTATAGAGATAACGGTGATCGGCCGTACAGGAAAGACCATTGGATTGGGCTAACCGATTGAGCAGTTTGATTGCTTGATCGGTCGCATGGGCGGCCCGTTCCATCATCAGCTGACCTGCAACCTCAACATCGGCTTCAATATCTTTTTTAACTTGCCACAACAGGACAGATTGCGCCCCGAGCGTCAGGAAATAGGCCCCAATCACTCCAAGCAGCATGAAAAGCGCTATCTTTTTCCCGTTTCTGATCATGGAACCCTGCAAGTTAATACACTCGCATTGAACCACAAAGCGGTGAAAAATCAGTATATTTTTAAGAAGAACAAGAGGCGGTGACAAAAAACATCATTGCCCACAGCAAGGATGGAATAAGGGACGACTGCGCCTATGCGGACTTCATCGCGAGCGTATCGGACCGCACATCTTCAGCGGATGCATCGCCCTTCTCTGCCTGTTTGTTCACATTGCCGCCCAAAGCTTCAACCAGTTTCAGATAGGCGCTGGCAGGCAGCGGCGGCGAGAAGAGATAGCCCTGCGCTTCATGAATGCCGGATCGCCGGAGATAAGCCAGTTGCTCCTCGGTCTCGACACCTTCGGCAACGATGACCATATTCATGCCGCGCGCCATTTGACTAAGGGAATCGACAATCGGCACTTGCTTTGAGTCAGCCGTGATTGCATCAACAAACAGCTTGTCGATCTTGATGATATCCATCCCAAGCGTTTGCAGGTAGGTAAAGCCACCATGCCCTGTCCCTGCATCATCCAATGCAACCCGGATCCCGAGCTTTTGCATGCGCATGATGATGGCCCGCGCCCGGTCAAGATTATCCAACGGCTGCCGTTCGGTGATTTCAAACACCAATTGATCGAAATGCACGCCACTATTGCCAAAGCATTGCTCGATTTCGGTGACCACGCGCAAATCGTCGAAATGGCGATTGAACAGATTGATCGCAACCTTCAAATGATGGCGATCATGATAGCCCTCCCCCAAATCCTGTGCCACCTGTGCCATAAGCGACGCGGTCATCGGACGGGCGAGACCAGTCGCTTCGGCTGTATCGATAAAATGCCCCGGGGACAGGATTGTCCCATCTTCCTTGCGCCACCGCACCAAGACTTCGCAGCCGGACAGCCGACCACTCTGAATATCGATAATCGGTTGATAGTAAGGGATAAATTCGCCGCGCTTGATACCTTCTTCGATAGAGCTGAACGGGTCCGGCTTTTTCAAGGCGATGCGCACGAAAAAGATCAGAATAAGCACGCCGGTCAAAACACCAAAGCCATTGATGATATTCATCGCACCACTGGATGCGGCCCATGCTTCGTGAAACGGGACACTGACGGACACCGACACCGGATAGCGTTTTGATTTTTCCTCGTGCGTAATCAGATCGCCATTCAACTTGGGATTTTCTTTATAGACAGCAAAGGGCGCTCGCTTCATCAAGCGACTTTTCGGCGTGGTTTCAACGATTTTTGTGCCATTAACCAGCTTGATCGACAGTTTGAAATGACTGGAAAAATCATTCTGGCGGTCATCCAGATTGAATGCATCCTCAAGGATGAAACCGCCAATCGAGACCTTGTCATCGATCAACCAATTGACCAGCAGCCCGCCCATTCCGGTGTCTCGATCCTTCACTGCAACATAGCTAAGATGATCAACCTTACCGATTTCACCCTCGGAGATAGGATGAAAGCTGGCGCTGTGCTGCATCGAGGAACAATACATGAATTCGCCGTTATAGATCAGCCCGACGTCATGCAAAGTGGGATGCCGCAAGATCATCGCCCGAAACCGATCCTGCAGCGCTTTGTCGCAGACAGGCACGCTGTAATGCGGCAACACGGAAAAGACATCGATGGCGGTCTGGATCAAGGTCTCCGAGCGGGTCAAGACACGCAGCGAGGTCTGCTCCAACTGATCGCGCCCCTGCTTCATCACATAATCACGCATGAAGATGTTAGCCGCAAACAAAGGCAGCACACCCAGCATGCCCCCAACAAGGAGTAGGATTATGGATTTGATCGGTTTTCGCAAGACGCTTGGTCCTCCATCTATCCAAACGATAGTAATGGAGCCCTAACATTGACTTAATCCAAAGACCTCAACCGAGCAGAAAAGTGACCTATACAAGGCCAAAAATGCAAGAATTCACAACTTGATACGCGCTGACGCACGGTCAGCAAGACAAGCATCGTCCGTCAATCCCCTTTTACCAAATTTTGCCTTGTCTTTTCTGGTCATCCTGCGCAGACTTCTTATTATCGCCATGAAGACAAATGAAGGTTGCCCGACTATGCAAAATGACCCGCCAAATGAGGCAACCCATTTCTACTGCTACCAAATTCAGATTTGATATCTGACCGTTGGTCCGGGCATGGACCAACTTCATATTTGACCAATCTTGTCTTTCAGAAATCAAGAGGCAATTGACGATGAAACGCCACGCTCTCTCTCTTTCTTTTCTCCTTTTCTCCACCGCGCTGGTGCAGGCCGAAAGCGACGCCGAACAAGCCTTTCAGGCCATGATCGATGATGCAAATGCCTCCGGTTGGCTGACGGTGGATGTGGGCTCCACCCATTATCAGGCGGACAAAGACCTGTTGACCGCCCAGAATGTCATTTACAAAATCAATTGGACTCTGCCCGACAGCAGCCACAAAGCTGCGCTCGACAATGCAACAGATGACAATGCGACCGATGATAATGCGGAAAATGAGAACAGCGACGACGTCACCATTACGATGGAAATGACGATCCCGACCATGACCGGTTCGGGGCTGACCCAACGCGAAGACGGGATCGCCTTTGACAGCTTCACATATGAAGGCTTGTCCGTTGATTTAAGCGTCGATGCCCCCGGCACCAAGAATGATATGCATCTGCAAGCCCGCGCCCTTGGGAAAGATCAGTCCGAAGTTGGCTTCCAGCCCTTCGTCGGAGAATTCAAGATTGCCCCATCCCGTCCCATCGGTAGCTTCCTTGACTATATACGCCCGATCCTGACCAAACCGTCCTACGAACAATATAGCTCGGACGGGTACACCATGACCCAATTCTCGTCCGATGGCACAGAGATAGAAGAGCGTGAAATCGGCCCCTTCACGCTCAAGGGATTTGCGAATGGGCGTCTGGATCTCATGGAGATGGCCTATCAGAAAGGCAAGATATCTTTCATTGAACCGGGCATGAAGCACAATGATGAGTTGCCGTTCGATCACGTAGATTTCGAAACAGGCAAGACCATCTATGAAAACTATGACATTGCCGCCCTATGGGCAGCTTTCGACCCCGGCATGCCTCCAATCGAGGGAACCAAAGCCCTCCTCAAGCAGGCCACGGTCGACTCCATACGCTTTCACGTGCCCGATATCTTCAGCGTGGAATTTGGACCATCCATACAGAAGGACATCTCGGTTAAGCAACCTGCCAGCCATATCGTGCCTTTGCTTGACAAGATGATCAGCGAAGACAAGACCCCCGAAGAGATGCCTAAGGAAGACCAGAAAGCCCTGATCAAGGCCGGCTTCGATCTGGTGCGCTCCTTCTCTTACGGCTTGGGTGAAGTCAAGGACATGCAGCTAGATGCCACAATCCCGGATGGGGATATGGCGGGGCAAAAGATCAATGCCAAACTTGGTGTCATGCGCATCGCCAACATCAACAAGGATGGCATCGGGGAAATGTCCCTTTCCGGCTTTGATTTTGCCGGACCACTTGGTGTCTCCGCAGCCTTTGATCGCTTTGCTGTCGAAAATCTGGAATTCCCGAATTACGAACATATCGAGACAGTAATCAACAAGAGCCTTGCCGATGAAGAGCCGACCCCGGCAGAATCGGCCAAACTGGCGCCCAATGCCATCAAGCTGGTTCTCAATGGCTTGAAAGTGACAGATCCGAGCGCCAACACGCTCAGCGCAAACCAGATTTTGATCGAAACCAAGAAACAAGGTTTGGCCATCCCGACATTGATCAAGACCCGTATTTCCGATCTGTCAGTGCCCAAAGATCTGATCCAGCATCAGATGGTCTCCGTGCTGATGTCACAGCTCAATATGGAACGCCTGCTGGTCAATGAAGACATCACCCTGCGTTGGGATGAAGCCAGCGAAAGCATCAGACTCGATCCGATGAATATCGAATTGGCAAACATTGCCAAGCTTGATGGCTCGGTCAACTTCGGCGGTATCTTGCGCGCCTATCTGGACGATCCGGAACAAGCCCAAGCGGCGATTGCCACCGGCACGGTGTTGCCATCCTCCCTCACCCTGACCAACCTTGGCGGCATCGATCAAATGATCAATTTGGCCGGCGGCATGACTGGGATGGGTCCGGATCAGGTGCGCGAATTTGCCGGAAGTCAGGTGCAAGCCATCCTCTCCGCCTTCACCAAACCAGACTTTGCCCAAATGGTGGCAGGCCAAGTTCAGGCGTTCCTTGCAAGCCCGGACAATCTGACCATTCTGCTCAGACCCGGCGCACCGGTGCCCATCGCCCAGCTGCTGGGCGCAGCCTCTCAGGCACCCCACGCCATCCCGGACATTCTGCAGATCGGCGTTTCCGCCAATCAGTGATCGCATCACGCCATCCATCGCGCCTTTTCCCAAGGCGGGATGGGTGCTTGAGGCGGCGGGACAATCAACCAAAATATGGCTAATCATTCAAAATTGGCCCACATTGAGACAAACAAAAAGGGCGTTTAGTTGAACGCCCTTTTTCTATTTTAAAACAGACTTTTAAAAGAAACTCTTATTCTGGAAGATTAAGCCGCAGATGCAAATCGCGGAGCTGTTGGTTGGTTGGCTCGCTTGGCGCACCCATCAACAGATCTTCGGCCTGCTGGTTCATCGGGAACAGGGTGATCTCGCGCAGGTTCGGAGTACCACAGAGCAGCATCACAATGCGATCAAGACCGGCAGCCATGCCACCATGCGGAGGCGCACCATACTGGAACGCGCGATACATGCCGCCGAAGCGCTCGATCAGAACCTCTTCATCATAGCCAGCAATTTCGAAGGCTTTCTTCATCACTTCGATCTTGTGGTTACGGATCGCGCCGGAGCCAATTTCAAAGCCGTTGCAGACCACATCATACTGATAGGCATCAAGCTTCAGCGGATCGGTTTCTTCCAGCCCTTTCAGCTCGCCCTTAGGCATGGAGAATGGATTATGGCAGAAATCGACTTTCTCTTCGTCATCATTCCACTCATACATCGGGAAGTCGACGATCCAGCACAGCTCAAAACGATCACGGTCGATCAGATCCAGCTCTTCACCAGCCCGGTTACGAGCCTTGCCGGCAAAGTCGTAGAATTTCTTCGGATCACCAGCCACAAAGAAGCAGGCATCGCCCGCATCCAGACCAAGCTGGGTGCGGATGGCTTCGGTGCGTTCCGGACCAATATTCTTGGCCAGCGGACCAGCCCCTTCGATGCTGCCATCGTCATTCTTGCGCCAGAAGATATAGCCAAGACCCGGCTGACCTTCGCTCTGCGCCCAGCTATTCATGCGGTCACAGAAGGTACGCGAGCCACCGGTTTTTGCCGGAATGCCCCAAACTTCATTTTGTTCTTCTTCCAGCATGCGGGCAAAGATCTTGAAGCCTGAACCACGGAAATGCTCCGAAACGTCTGCCATCTCGATCGGGATACGTAGATCCGGCTTGTCAGAGCCATATTTGCGCAGCGCTTCGGCATATGGAATGCGAGGGAATTCCTGAGTCACCGGCTTGCCATCAGCAAACTCAGCGAACAGATCGCGGATCACCGGTTCCATGGTGTTGAGCACGTCTTCTTCAGTGACGAAGCTCATTTCCACGTCGAGCTGATAGAATTCACCCGGCAGGCGGTCAGCGCGCGGATCTTCGTCGCGGAAGCAAGGCGCGATCTGGAAATATTTGTCAAAGCCAGAGATCATCAGCAGCTGTTTGAACTGCTGCGGAGCCTGTGGCAGAGCGTAGAATTTGCCCGGATGAATACGGCTTGGCACCAGATAGTCGCGCGCTCCTTCCGGCGAGGAGGCAGCAAGGATCGGGGTCTGAAATTCATTAAAGCCGATATCCTGCATGCGACGGCGTGCAGAGGCAATGATCGCGGAGCGCTTGAGAATGTTGCCATGGATCGTCTCACGACGCAGGTCGAGAAAGCGATATTTGAGGCGCGTATCTTCCGGATAGTCCGGCTCACCAAAGACCGGTAGAGGCAGTTCTTTGGATGCGCCCAGCACTTCCAGCTTGGAGATAAAGATCTCGACATGGCCGGTCGGCAAATTTGTGTTGATGGTATCAGCGGACCGGGCCTTGACCTCACCCTCGATCAGAATGCACCATTCACCGCGCACTTTCTCGGCTTCGGCAAAGGCAGGAGAATCCGGATCGGCCACGACCTGGGTCAGACCATACTGGTCGCGCAAATCGATGAAGAGAAGACCACCATGGTCACGTACACGGTGAACCCAACCGGAAAGGCGAACGTGCTCGCCAACATGGCTTTCGCGAAGGTCGCCACAGGTATGGCTGCGATAAGGATGCATGAATAATGTCCTGATTCTAGAGATACCGGACCCCTCACCCCTTTGAGGCAAGAGCGTCCATCCCGATTTGAAAACTCGACCGAAAAATCGACCCGCACTTAATAGAGGGGATTTCCTTCGGTTTCAATGAAAAAGGGCGCGCAGATGACGCCCTCGATGCTTCTGGCCGGACCGTGCATTTCTGAACCGAAACTGTCAAGGCAGAGGACCGGCTTCAGCCCTTTTTTGCGTGAAAAACACCACTTGTTCTAGCGATTGGGGCCCCTGAGCGATTTTTTGCGGCAACTAATCCCCATTTGACGGGCATTGTCTTAAAGAGTGGGCGACAAGCCTGTATTGTTTCTATATAAGCTATTGCGCAATGAAAACTATTACGTCCACTGCCGAACTGGCAGACGCCTGTACCCAATTCGCCGCGCATCCCTATGTCACCGTAGACACGGAATTTCTGCGTGAAACGACCTATTGGCCCAAGCTGTGCCTCATCCAGATGGCAGGGCCGGATCTGGCTGTCATTGTCGATCCGCTCGCCGATGGTCTTGATCTGGCACCCTTTTTCGCCTTGATGGCCGATGAGAGCGTGACCAAGGTGTTTCACGCCGGACGACAGGATATCGAGATTATCTATCATCTCGGCAATCTGATCCCCGCCCCCATGTTCGACAGTCAAGTCGCAGCGATGGTTTGCGGCTTTGGTGATTCCATATCCTATGATCAGCTGGTCCTGCGCCTCACCGGCAACCGGATCGACAAATCCAGCCGTTTCACCGACTGGTCCCGTCGTCCGCTGACCGAGAAGCAGCTTACCTATGCTTTGGCTGACGTCACCCACCTGCGCGATGTCTATCACGCCCTGCGTGCCAATCTTGACGAGCAGCAGCGCAGCGAGTGGGTACAAGAGGAAATGCAAATCCTCACCTCGCCGGAGACCTATTATACAGAGCCGGTCAATGCCTGGAAGCGCATGAAACTGCGTATTCGCAAACCCCGCGAATTTGCAGCCCTCAAGAAGCTGGCCGGTTGGCGCGAGAAGGAAGCCCAATCCCGCAATGTACCGCGCAACCGGATTTTGAAGGACGAAGCCATCTTCGAGCTGGCCATCCAGCAACCACAAAATCCGGACGCCTTGGCCGCCCTGCGCTCCGTCTCCAAAGGCTATGAACGCTCCAAATCCGGCGTCGAGCTGCTCGAGCTGATGCATGAAGTGGCCCAAATCCCCAACGAGGACCTGCCTGACGTACCAAAGGGAAAGGTCCAACCCGAAGGGTCGGGCGCGGCGGTTGACTTGATGAAGGTGCTGCTAAAACTTACCTCAGAGAGACACGGTGTAGCAGCAAAGGTCATCGCAACCGTTGATGATCTCGAAAAGATCGCCAGCGATGACGACGCCGACATTCCGGCATTGAAGGGCTGGCGCCGGGAAATGTTCGGTCAGCATGCCTTGTTGATCAAGAAAGGTGAGCTTGCCTTGCGTCTTGAAGGCAAGAGAGTGGCAACCATTGAATGTGAGCCACCTGTCCTGCCGGAAAAGAAACCGTCAAGCAAGCGTCGTCGCAAGCCGAAAAAGCAGGATCCGATCCAGCAAGAAGCTGCTGCGCAAAATGCAGCTGAAGCCACAGCCGAACAAGCGCCTCAGCAGACAGAATAGAAAAACCGATGCCAGCATCAGCTGACATCGGCTTTTTATCCGATTATTTGCGCGATCAAAGCGTCAGGCTTGCCCTGACACCTCTCCGATCGTGTCAAGATCTTCTTCCAAATCCGGCTCGACCCGCACGGCACCATCAAGGTGCCTATAGGGCAACGTTCCGTATGAGGCCACCAGGCGGCGCCACATTTCGGCAATGCCGTCGATCATTACTCGATCATCTTTCAGCACCACCTTGATCTCCAGCAGTCGGTCGCGCTCGATCTTACAGAAGGTCAGAGCCATCTCCGAGGGTTGATCCGCGGCGATTCGGGTCACTTCGATCCACGAGGCTTCCTGCTCGGTCACAGCCAAAACACTCCGGGCCATGACGAAATCCTGCCCCGGAGGGAACATGCTCTCCGCAACATCGACCAGACGCACCTGTTGCCAGCTCGGCCAGATTTCGGAGACGAAAGCCCCTCCCTGCTCGGCCTGATCCTGTTTGCACCAGGCAATGTCACTCACGCCCTGTTCGACGAGATCCTCTTCAAATGTCACCCGCACTTCTGCCAGATAACAATAGTCGAGAACAGAGATTCGAGCACCATCATCGGTGTCCGCGATGGCTGTCTCATCGCAGGCAGCGAAATAGACATATTCCCCATACGGATCCCGATCATAATAAAGCTCAGGCACCAATAATGGATCAGGCAGCGCGGCACCCTCTTCAAGGGTGCCCTGCACCACAACCCATTTGACGCTGGATGTGACGTCCATTGAGTCACTCTTTGTCATTCTTCTCTCCATTGCCCAATAAAGTTGCCTGATCAGACGAAACCCTTTAGCGCTCGACAACCGCATCATAGCCAAGCAGGCGAATGAAGCTGGTGAAACGCCGCACCAGTTTGTCATGCACCAACATCTTGAATTCATTCGGAATATGCAATGTTGCCACATCGTCTTGGAGCGATACACGCAGATGTGGCAGAATACCGGGTAATTCCCCGGCCGCCACATGGGTGAAGCGCAAGGCTGCCCCGGTGATCCGCGCCAGACTGCGCATATGCATATCCGTCACAGCCCGCATCGTCAGGCTCATGTTGGAACCCGACAGACCCTCAAAGCGGAAATAGTTCGACATGGCAAGATAGGCCCGCCCCGGATGATCGATCCCGATGAAGGAGCCATGCGCAATGACATTGAGGCTCTGGGTGCCGCGATAGTCAGGATGAGCCCGCCAGCCGATATCTGCCAACAGACAGGCAGCGCGACGCAAGCGCTTCTCATAGGAGCTTTCTTTCACCTTCAGAGTTGCATAGACCTCATCCATCCAGTCAGCCAGCTCATGGGAATAATGCGGTGCACGGGAACGCAGAACGCACAATTCCTCGCATGCCGAGATCAAGGGATCCAGTTCCTGCTCTTGCGCCGTCAATTGCTCATAGAGATGCCCTTCGCGAACACCGAGCGAGGACATGACCACACGCTTGGGCTTGCCGATCCGCAACAATTCATACAAGACCGCAGCACCAAAGGGCAGCAGACCGCGTCGTGCTTTGGAAACAGCGCCAATCCCCGAAAAATCCTCGATTTCACCACGCATGCATTGGCGACAGAAATCCATCGCCTCGTCCGCAGCGATCTCGTAGTGATGCATCACATGGAGCGGATAGGCGATCGAAGCCATGTGCAATTTGCCAAAGGCACGCCATGTGCCACCAACCGCATAAAAGGTCTTGCCCTTCAAATCAGCCAGCTCTGGCGAGACTTCGAGCGACTTGCGGGCAATCTCTGCTGCCTTCTTCACCGAGCCATTAGCCATGTCCTGAATGCGCAAACCACCCAGCGGATAGGTCGATCCGTCTCCAAGCTTGCACCCGTTCACGTCGATCAGTTCGAGGCTGCCGCCGCCAAGATCACCGACCACGCCTTCAGGCTCCAGAATCGCCGAAATGACCCCAAGCGCCGACTTGCGGGCCTCATCCTCGCCAGACAAGACGCGCGGCTCCACGCCGCATATCTGAGCAACCTCTTTCAAAAAGGCCGGGCCATTCTTGGCATCCCGCGCCGCGGCAGTCGCCAGCACATGGACGTCTTGGACGCCGGAATGATCCAGCATGAAGCGAAAACGCTTCAGCGCATTCAGCGTTGCATCCACCGCCTTCTTGTCGAGCTTGCCCGTAGAGGCGACCCCTTTGCCAAGGCCGCATAACTGCTTTTCGTTATACATGGGTACCGGGGCGCGCGCGAGACGCTCATACATGACGAGACGCACGGAGTTGGACCCGATATCAATGACGGCGACAGGGACGGACCCGGCGATCCGGCCCTGAATGATGAACTTGTCCAAGGAATCACTATCCCTGGAATCGATCGGTAAATGCTGTTGGCGCGTCATGTTCTAGTGAGTCACCTCGTCCCGACAGGCTTGGATTGGTCATAAAGAATTTATGGACATTGAAGGACTGTTCCCCCTCCGCAGGCCGAATGCGACGCGACGACCCATCCGGCAGGATTTCCCAGCTTTGCTGGTTATCCATCAGGTTGGCTGCCATGATCTGATCCAGTACCTGCGCATGCACTGTCGGATTTTCCACCGGAATGAAGGTTTCACAACGGCGGTCCAGATTGCGCGGCATCAAATCAGCCGACCCCATATAAATCACCGCATCGGGGTTTGGCAATTCCTTGCCATTGCCGAAACAGACAATTCTGGAATGTTCCAGGAAGCGACCAACAATCGACTTCACCCGAATGTTGGAAGACAGGCCCGGCAATTGCGGCCTCAGACAGCAGATACCGCGGATCACCAGATCAATCTGCACCCCGGCCTGACTTGCCCGATAGAAGGCATCGATCAGTTGCGGATCAACCAGCGAATTGGCCTTGGCCCAAATCCTCCCCGGACGTCCCTGACGCACATGTTCGATTTCCTTCTCGATATATTCAAGCAAGGTGCTGCGCAGGGTATAGGGAGAAACCAGCAAATGCTTCAATTCCGCAGGTTCCGCATAGCCGGTGATAAAATTGAAGACCCTTGCCACATCCATGGCGATTTCCTCATTCGCCGTAAAGAAGCTCAGGTCGGTATAAATCTTGGCGGTGATCGGGTGATAGTTGCCGGTGCCCGTATGGCAATAGCTCACAAGACGTCCGGCCTCCCGACGCACCACCATCGACAGTTTCGCGTGGGTTTTCAATTCAATAAAGCCAAAGACCACCTGCACACCAGCGCGTTCAAGGTCACGCGCCCAGCCAATATTGGCTTCTTCATCAAACCGGGCTTTCAGCTCCACAAGGGCCGTGACAGACTTGCCCGCTTCAGCCGCTTCCACCAGAGCACGGATGATCGGTGAATTTTTGGACGTGCGATACAGCGTCTGCTTGATCGCCATCACGGCAGGGTCACGGGCGGCCTGGGTGAGGAACTGCGCCACCACATCAAAGCTCTCATAAGGATGATGGATGATCAGATCCTTCTCCTTGATTGCGGCAAAACAGTCACCATTATGCTCGCGGATCCGCTCAGGGAAACGGGCATTGTACCGCTTGAATTTGAGGTCCGGACGCTCGATATCGATCAAATCGGACAGATCATTGAGCGCCAACGGCCCATCGATCTCGACCATTTCATCTTCCACCACATCAATGACCCGGGCAATGAAGGCACGCAATTCCGGCGGCGTACTGGCTTCGATTTCCAACCGGATGACCAATCCACGGCGGCGACGCTTGAGCGCAGTCTCAAAGTGGCGCACCAGATCTTCCGCCTCTTCCTCAATTTCGATGTCCGAGTCCCGAATGAGCCGGAAGGCGCCAAGCCCCTTAACATCATAGCCCGGGAAGATCTTGTCGATAAACAGAGCCACCACCTGCTCGACCCGAATGGACCGATTGCTTGATGGGCGATCATCAAGGCTCGGCAGCATGACAAACCGGTCAAGGGTATGCGGCATACGCACAATGGCCGTCAGAATTTCATGATCCTCGGTCGCCTCAAGATTGAGCACCAGCGAGAAGCCCAGATTGGGAATGAAGGGGAAAGGATGCGCAGGATCAACAGCAAGCGGGGTCAGAACCGTGAAAATGCTTTCAAGGAAGGTCTTCTCCAGCATCTCCATATCCGCAGGTGTAAGATCCTCCGGCTCGATCATATAGATGTCTTCAGCTTCCAGTTCCTGACGCAAGGCGCGATAGCGCTCTTGCTGGCGATTGACCAGATCATTGACCGCTGCATTGATCTTGACCAACTGCTGGCTCGGGTCCAGCCCGTCCGCACTGATCGAATGAATACCGGCCCGTGCCTGCCCCTTCAGGCCGGCCACACGCACCATGAAAAATTCATTCAGATTGTTTGCCGAAATCGACAGAAACCGCAGGCGCTCCAATAGCGGATGGTTGGGATTTTCGGTCTCTTCCAACACCCGGCTGTTGAAACCGAGCCATGACAGCTCGCGGTTGACAAAGCGGCCGGGGCTGCGCATCAGCGCTTCGATTTCTTCTTCGGTGGGGAGCAGATCATCCAGAGCGCTGTCATCGGCAGCGCCACTATCCTGCATCTGATCGGTGCTTTTTTCATTGTGGTCGTTCTGTTCAGAAGTCGTTTCATAAGTGTCTGACATAGATCTCTGCCCGTTGCTGTCCTGCCAAAAGAGCCCATACGAAGCGCAAAAGCGCTCAGGCTGTTTTGTTCCCCACCCAACCACCGAAATCCGAATATTCCAAAGGAAATTCAGCTCCCGGCATATGAAAAGAAAGCGTGTCACCGCTTACGTCGCCCATTCGCAACCGACCCGCCCCAACAGGGCACAAAACCAGACGAAAAGCGGCATAAGTTGGCCGCGCCAAGTCTCAGAATGCCCTTTCAAAAACCAACATGAGAAGAATGTGAATCACAAGGGCATCGAGACCCAGCCAATAGAGCTCCAGCATAGCATTCTTGTGACGCTTGCCTCAATCCCATTGAAACCAAAGCATGATTGTGAACAGGCAAACAAAAGAGGCCTTTGAAGCATCTTTCCGCCAAAGGATGGCATAGGGCTCTAGAGGCGCCCGTCATCCAGTTCCTTGAGAATCGCAGAGGCAAAGGGCCGGGTGATGGTCCGTCGGCGCGCCAGCGCCTCGCGATCAATGGCGTCCACCACCTTCAGAGCCGCCGCAATCGACCGCTCCATTCTCAGAACGATAAACTCGATCACCGCAGGGTCCGGGGCCAATTGCCGATCAGCAAACAGCTTGACCAGCACCGAGCGCAACAATTCGTCATCCGGCTCAAAGATCTCGACCGGCGTGGTCAGCCGCAAGCGCGACATCAGGTCCGGCAAAGCCACACCCCACGCATCAGGCCATTCCCGCGCCGTGATCAGCACATAGGCGCCCGCCTCACGGGCGGAATTTAGCAGATGAAACAAAGCCGTATCATCCCGCTCCGGGCCATCGGCATCTTCCACCACGATCGCGCCACCGGCCACAAGCTCGGTCGGATCGCTTTTGTTCAATTCTTCAAGGGTCAGAATGCGCGCGTGGCTGCGCTCCTGCCAGATGCGCGCCAGATGCGACTTGCCCGCCCCGACAGGCCCGGCCAGCAACAGCCAGGTCGAAGGCCAGTCCGGCCAATGCTCGATCATGTCGAAGGCAGCCATATTCGACGGACCGGGCAGAAAATCCTCCCTCCCCATCGCCGTCTCATGCGGCAGCCGCAATGACATTTGATCACCCAGCATCCTGCTACTCACTCCTGTTGGATCGATCCGGCGAGATTTCAGGCCTCATCGTCCGCATCCCCATGCGGCTTCAAGACCAAGCCGCCCCTGGTGCCGCGATAAAGCGGCGAATTTAAATATTGTTCTAGAATATAACGCACAATCACACCAACAGCAGCGGCCGCAGGCACCGCAATCAACATGCCGACAAAGCCAAACAGAGAGCCAAAGGCCAGCAAGGCAAACATCAGCCAGACCGGATGCAAGCCGACCCGCTCACCCACCAGACGCGGCTGCAGGATATTACCTTCCATAAACTGACCAAAGGCAAAGATCCCAAGAGCGATGCCAATCGGCACAGGGTCCGGCCAGAACTGAACAATGGCCACCCCACCGGCGACCAACAATCCCAGCGTCGCCCCGACATAGGGAATGAAGCTGATGACGCCTGCTCCAAGACCAATCAACAGCCCGAAATTCAATCCAAGCAGCGAAAGGCTGACCGCATAAAAGACCCCGAGAATGAGACCGACCGTGATCTGCCCGCGCACAAAGCCTGACACGCTTTCATCCATCTGGTTGAACAGACGACGGATGGTGGGCTGGTGATCGCGCGGCAGCCACCCATCGATGGTCGAGACCATCCGGTCCCAATCATAAAGCAGATAAAAGGCAACAACGGGCGTAATGACCAGCAAGGCCAGCATGTCGATCAGCGCCTGACCACCATTCCACAAGGACTGGATCACCGTGCCGATCCACTTTGCACCCTGCCCCATCAGATCCTTGATGTTATTCTGCACGCTGGCTGCATCGAAGTCCGACAGGAAGCGCGGCAGAAAATCGGAACTCGAATTGAGGATCAGCTTTTGCAAAGAGGCCATATAGCTCGGGAATTTCTCGGCAAATCCAGTCATCTGATTGGCCAGTGTGGGCACCAGCACCACCAGCATCATGATGAAGAGCAGCACAAACACCATCAGCACCGACACCGTCGCCCACATGCGGTTCATGCCCAACCGTTCAAAGAAATCGGCAACCGGATCCAGCAGATAGGCCAGCGCCATTCCCGCCACAAAAGGCAGCAGAATGCCACGAAAGACATAAAGGCCGACAATCATCACCACCAGTGCGACGAGCCATACGGTAAACTGCTTTTGCAAGGTCATGAAGATCGCTCCAATTGAGGCATACTGTCAAAGGCCTTTCAGATAGTCGATAGCTTCGTCTCTAGCCATCCGTTATGGCCATAGCAAGGCCCTTGTGGGTCTTTCCCTAAAAAGTCACTACAGCTTCGACGCGAGAATCACTCGGTCCGCGCCATATGGCCGACCCAGTCCACCAGATAGGCAATGGCTGATGTAACCGTAAATATCACCACGATATTGCCCAGAATAGCCTGCTCGCCATTCAGGGACAAAAGAGATCCAAGCTCTGCCAGAACCAGGCCGGCAAACAGGATCTGTACCGTAGTGTTTGCCTTGGATATCATCAGCGGCTTCATCGGCACGGGGCGATCCAGCATCCATGAAAGCACCACTGCCGTGACGATGAGAATATCCCGGCTGACCACGGCAATCACCACGTGGGGCGGAATTTCCAGCATGAAACCAAGCGTGACATAAATGCTGACCATCAGCGCCTTGTCAGCCAACGGATCGAGATAGGCCCCCAGATCCGACTGCATGTCGAATTTGCGCGCCAGGATCCCGTCCACCGCATCAGAGATGCCAGCGACCATGAAAGTCCAGAAGGCCAGATCATAGCGCCCTTCCACCAACAGCCAGACCAACAAGGGCACCATCAGCATTCGGGCGATGGTAATGATATTGGGTATGGTCACAACTCAAACTCTTTTGACTAATCTTGTTTCTTGGTGTTACGGAGACCAAAGATGGGCAGGAGGGCAAAAAACTGCCAAAGCAACAGGCCAGAAGGCACGCTGGTCTGAATATGCGAACGATGGCAGCATCACCTCTCCCTATTTGGGCTCTTGCCGAGTGATTTCCAAGCGTTAATCCACCTTCCAAAGGTGCAATTCATGCTTTTTTTGAACAAGGCTTGCTTTTGACGGCAAATTCGTGTGTCTCAGGAAAAATGCTATTTGCCTCTGCCCATTCTTTCAGGATGCTACCATGTCAGACCAGACGAACAAGCCAGCCAATTCCAACCATCTCACCTATGCCGATGCAGGCGTGGATATTGATGCAGGCAACGCCCTTGTGCAGGCCATCAAGCCGATTGTCAAAGCAACGTCGCGTCCCGGTTCGGATACCGACATCGGCGGTTTTGGCGGCCTGTTCGATCTGAAAGGAGCAGGCTTCAAAGACCCCATTCTGGTGGCCGCCAACGACGGCGTCGGCACCAAACTGAAAATTGCCATCGAGACAGGCAAACACGACACGGTCGGCATCGACCTTGTTGCCATGTGCGTCAACGACTTGATCGTTCAGGGCGCCGAGCCGCTCTTTTTCCTTGATTATTTCGCCACCGGCAAACTGGATGTGGAAGCGGCCACCGACGTGATCCGCGGCATTGCCGAGGGCTGCAAGCAGGCCGACTGTGCACTGATCGGCGGCGAAACCGCCGAAATGCCGGGCATGTATGCGGATCAGGATTACGATCTGGCAGGCTTTTCCGTTGGCGCTGCCGAGCGAGGCAGCCTATTGCCACGCCAGATCGAAGCCGGTGACAAGCTGATCGGTCTGGCCTCTTCAGGCGTTCATTCCAACGGCTTCTCGCTGGTTAGGCGCATTCTGGAAACCAACGGTTTGACCTTTACCGATCCGGCTCCCTTTGCCGACGGCAAGAGCATTGGCGAAGCTTTGCTTGAACCAACCCGCATTTATGTCAAGCCGATCCTCAAGGCCCTGCGCGAAAGCGATGGCATCAAGGCTCTGGCCCACATCACCGGCGGCGGTTTTCCGGAAAATATTCCGCGCGTTCTGCCGGACAATCTGGCCGCGCATCTTGATCTGGCCGCAGTCACCCCACCTGCTGTCTTTGGCTGGCTGCAACAGCTCGGCGGCGTCGCCGACAAGGAAATGCTGCGCACCTTCAATTGCGGCGTCGGCATGATTGTCGTCACCGACCAAGCCAATGAGGAAGCTGTCATGACCAGCCTGAAAGCCGCCGGTGAGCATCCCATCGCCCTTGGCTCTCTTGCCCCGCGCGAAGGCGATGCGGTCGTCTATGACAGCATGATCTCCTTCGGAGGCTGATGATGAGCGCTCAGAAGAAACGCACCGCCATCCTGATTTCAGGCCGTGGCAGCAATATGGAAGCCATTCTGGAGGCGGCGCGCGCAGCCGAATATCCGGCCGAGATTTCTTTGGTACTGGCCAACAAACCGGACGCCAAGGGGCTTGAAACTGCGCAAAAGGCCGGGATCAAGACCGCCATTGTTGACCATCGCCCCTACAAAGGCGACCGCGAGGCCTTTGACGCCGAAATCCATGCCATTCTGGAAGAGAATGCCATCGAGCTGGTGGTATTGGCTGGTTTCATGCGCATCCTGACTGCAAGCTTCGTTGCCAAATGGGAAGACAGGATGCTCAACATCCATCCCTCCCTGCTACCAGCCTTCAAGGGTCTGCATACCCAGCAACGGGCGCTTGACACCGGCTGTCGGGTCGCTGGCTGCACCGTACATTTTGTGCGCGCAGACATGGATTCTGGCCCCATCATCACCCAAGGGGTGGTGCCAGTGCTCGATGGTGACGACGAAGACAGCCTCACGGCCCGCATTCTCAAAGTCGAGCACCAGATCTACCCCCGCGCGGTGGCTCTGGTGGCCTCCGGCAAGGTTCGGGTTGAAGGCATGCGCGTCATGCTAAACAGCAATGAAGACCATTCACTTGAAAATGACAGCATAGCACCGCTCATCTGGTAGACAATCTCAGCCCAGGCACAGAAGCGATGACCCATCATCATACACCCGCACACAGAATGTCGCTCTATCGGCCTTGATGATGACGGCAACGAGATATGCGAACATGTTGCTTTCAATCGGGACATCATCTCCAAGGGGGGCAAGCTGTTCATTGATGCCGGGTTGATCACCGGCACGGGCCGTGAGATCCATGCACCGGCCAAAAAGAAAAACAGAAAATGGTTTGACAAGATAAGAGCGAAGCTTTCGAGGATCGTCTAGCCCCTTCGCGTCAAGGCATCAACCCTGACAGTCAGGGGGACATCACATCGGGTCCCCTTGACCGTCACGAGTAGATACTCGTCACTCTCAGATGTTGGATTGGCAACAGCTCACAGAATCACTTGTTGCACTTGGCATAATTGGTCAGCACAAGCTTCTTTTGCGCCCGCGAAAGTTCGCCGGAGCTGCGCGCCTTTTCCAACGCTTCCTTTGAAAGTCCTTTGACATAGGCCTTGGCTGCGCATCGGCAATCGCCCAAAATACCCTTTGTCTCGCCTTTCTTGGCCCGAGCCCATTGATCATAGAGGCAATAATCAACCACGCGCGAGCGATAATCATCCACCGTCAAAACCCGATCGTCAGCGCTGGCATCGATCACAGACATCGACAAGGTGGAAACTGCAAACAAAGCAGCACAGACTTTGCTAAGCATTCTGAACATCACAAACTCCTGGCCTCTCGGCCTCATTATCATCACTTGGGAGAGCCATCCTCTCCACCAATCATTCAAGCCGCCTGAAAGCCTTCAATGGCGGCACAAAGCATCGCAGCCAAAACGGTTGGTTTTCATTCCTGCCAACCGTTACCCACAATCACTTTAGAGATTCCAATGTCACAGGCAAAGAAAGATATGGATATTTTCCCAAGCTCGCCTCTTGCCATGTGCCAAAATCCGATTTACCAGTGAAAAACAACCAATTGTTCGCGCGCGTCACACTGATCGCGCGTCCCGCCCTTTCGAGTATCGTCCATGAGTTTTGAAACCTGGCTGCTTTTTGTTGCCCTGTCTGTTCTGCCTGCCTTCAGCCCGGGCCCCAGCCTGCTCTTGACCCTGTCCAATGCCTTGCGCTTTGGCGGAGCGCTGCCCATTTGGTCGGCCATGGGCAACACAATCGGAATGTCGCTTATCGGTCTTGGCGTGACCTTTGGCCTTGGTGCCCTGATGGCCACCTCCAGCACGGCCTTTCTTGTGCTGAAGATCATCGGTGGCTGCTATCTGGTTTGGCTCGGCATCAAAACCTGGCGGGACAAATCCTCTTTTGAAATGACAACGGACGTGGTCAAGCTGCCCAGCCGACGGGGAATCTTTTTGACCGCTCTCGGTGTAGCCGTAACCAACCCCAAAGCCATTGCCGTGCAATTGGCAATCATCCCGCCTTTCCTGTCCGATCCGGCAACCTTGCATCGCGATGGCGCACTCATGGCAGTGACCTATGCCCTGATGTGCCTCATTAGCCATTTGAGCGTCGTGATGCTCTCCAGTCGCCTGCGTGGTTTCTTCTCCAATGCAAAGCGGATGCGCTATCTGCGCCGGGGCATTGGCGCCACCTTCATGAGCTTTGGTGCCGCCCTAGCCGCTGCCAGCCGCTAAGACGACCTAATATTTCTGGATTTGCGGCGCGTCATCATCAATTGAGTAGTAATCGCCCTTGTCCTTGACAAAGATATGCTTGCCAATCTCAAGGCCCGTGGGATCATCAAGGCACCCTGCGGCAATCCCGATACCATCTTCATCATTCATCCGGTAAAACAGGCTTGAGCCACAGAAACGGCAAAAACCCCGCTTGGCGAAATCTGACGAGTCATACCAGGTCAGGCCCTGTTCCTCGATAAAATTGACTTGGTCAAAGGGCGCATGGGTGGCCGCCCAGATATGGCCGCTGGATCGTCTGCACATCTTGCAATGACACACATTGACGTCTTTGCGCACTGTCTCGACTTCAAAACGCACCTTGCCGCAATTGCATTGTCCCGTGATCATACTGTCCCCCGTGTTGTTGTTTCCACTCGCGTTTGTCGAGCATAATGTCTATTTATCCAATCGCAAGCCAACAAAAAAAGGCCGCCTGCATGATGCAGACGGCCTTTTTTTAAGTGGATCGAATAAACCGATTAGCCAACGATCTCGTCGTCGGAGAAGAAGAATTTGATTTCTTCTGCAGCGGTTTCCGGAGCGTCGGAACCGTGAACGGAGTTCTCACCGATAGACAGGGCGAATTCCTTGCGGATGGTGCCTTCAGCAGCTTCTGCAGGATTGGTAGCGCCCATGACTTCGCGGGTTTTTCGCGATGGCATTTTCACCTTCCAGAACCTGAACGACAACAGGCTCGGACATCATGAACTCAACCAGTTCACCGAAGAAAGGACGCTCTTTGTGAACAGCATAGAAGCCTTCAGCCTGTTCCTGGGACATCCGGATGCGCTTGGAAGCAACGACGCGCAGGCCAGCTTCTTCAAACTTGGCGATGATTTTACCGGTCAGGTTACGCTTGGTTGCATCCGGCTTGATGATGGAGAAAGTGCGTTCGATAGCCATCGAAATAATCCTCGTGAGATATCATATCATAAATGCGAAAGGCCCCATCAAACACAGAAATCCGCAAAGGTTTCTGCCAATGCTGCAGGCCGAATTTGGCCGCTATATAGCCGCCCTGAGCACCGGGCTGCAACCCCCCTTTCCCATTTCCGGACACCAGCCCGCCACTCCTCAACGGATTTATACTGTAAAGTCGCATAGTTCAGTCATTTCACAGCAATTGGTCGCATATGGAACCATCCTAGGAGTGTTTGGCTTTCCGCCCGCAATCCATCAAAGAGATCAAGGCAACGCTCGAACCATTCAGCCACCGGATCATCGGCCTCAAGAAAGGCAAAATCTGACACCATCCGCCCCCACTGGAGCGAGCCAAACACGCAATAGTCTGCATAGATCGGACTGTCACCTCCGATGAAATCCTGCTTGCGAATGGTCAGACGCAAGGGCAGCAGACTGTCACGGAAGCGTTTGACCGCCTCCTCGGTGCGATCCACCACTTCATGCAACTGCTTGCCAAAGCGTTTCTCCCCGGCTCTGGCGGAAATAGGCCTTATCCGCTTCATCCAGTCCGTTATAGATATCAAGCAGGGTGAACCGGACAATCTGGGCATCCACTGTCGCGTTGGTCCACCAGTGCATGAACTGCGCCGTGCGAATGCCCCCTTCGCCGCGAAACAGGCTGGGCGCGTCGGGATAGGCCCTTTCCAGATAGATGGCGATCTCGAACGATTCCCTGATCACGCTGTCTTCATCCACCAACACCGGCAGCGTCGTCTGCCCACCGCCTTCAATGGCTCCGATTTCGGTGAACAGGGTTGGCACCGTCTCGCAATCGAGCTGCTTGTGCGCCAGTGCCATCCGCGTCCGCCAACAGGCGGGCGAAAAGCGAAAGCTCCGGTCAGCGCCGCACAGATCATAAAGTTTGATGGTCATGCTCTTTCCTCCAGTCTTTTGCCCCGAATGTCTGGCTCGAACAGTTGGGGCCCAATTGGCCCCCGGAGTGTGCAACGCGCCATGGCCATTGACCAGCAATTTCCCGGTCAGCGAGCATTTTCCCACTCACGACCGTGTGTTTTCCTCACCACGTCCGACACAAATGTTTCGGGATAAAGGCAACCAGTCCCGTTGTGCGATTGCCAAGGGGCGGGAAATGGGGCACAAGGCAGGAATTATGCTTCATATCAATAATCTCACGTTCCGCATCGCAGGCCGCACTCTGTTTGAGGAAGCCACCCTTGTCATTCCCGAAGGCGCAAAGGTTGGCCTCGTCGGGCGCAATGGCACGGGCAAGACGACCCTGTTCAAAATCCTCGTTGGCGAACTCAGTCCCGAAAGCGGCACGGCCTCGATCCGCAGGGGTGCCCGCGTCGGTCAGGTGGCACAGGAAGCACCTGCAAGCGATGAGACCCTGCTCTCATTCGTCCTGAAGGCCGACAAGGAACGCACCGCTCTGTTGGCAGAAAGTGAGACCGCCACTGACCCCAGCAGGATCGCCGAGATCCAGCTACGGCTTGCCGACATCCATGCCCATTCGGCAGAGGCCCGCGCGGCCACCATTCTGCATGGTTTGGGTTTTGATGCAGCAGCCCAAGCGCGCCCGACCCGGGATTTCTCAGGTGGCTGGCGCATGCGCGTGGCCCTGGCGGCCATCCTGTTCTCCGAACCGGACCTGTTGCTGCTCGATGAGCCGACCAACTATCTCGATCTTGAAGGCACCCCTTTGGCTTGAATCCTATATCGCGCGCTATCCCTATACCGTGATGATCATCAGCCATGACCGCGATCTGCTCAACAGAGGCAGTGGATCACATCGCCCATCTCGATCAATTGAAGCTGACATCCTATCGCGGCGGCTATGACCGGTTCGAACGCACCCGTCGGGAAAAGCTTGAGTTGCAGCAGAAGATGCGCACCAAGCAACTGGAACAGCGCGCCCATATGGAAAAGTTCGTCGAGCGTTTCCGCTACAAGGCAACCAAGGCAAAACAGGCCCAGAGCCGTTTGAAAGCCTTGGAGAAAATGGCCCCGATTGCGGCGGTGATGGAAGATCACATCCACCCCATCACCTTCCCCAATCCGCAAAAGACCATGGCCCCGCCGATCATCCGGATGGAAAAGGCCTCGGTCGGCTACGCGCCCGGCAAACCGGTCCTGCGCAATCTCAGCCTGCGCATCGACCCTGATGATCGCCTCGCACTTTTGGGAGCCAACGGCAACGGCAAGTCGACCTTTGCCAAGCTGATCTCCGACCGATTGCAAATCGATGGTGGCGACATTTTCCGAGCCAACAAGCTCGACATCGCTTTTTTCGCCCAGCACCAGCTCGACGAATTGCGCCCCAATGAAAGCGCTTATAATCATGTGCAAGTGCTGATGCCTGATGCGCCAGAACCAAAGGTTCGCGCGCGGGTTGCCAATATGGGCCTTGGCATTGAGAAAATGGACCTACCCGCCAAAAGCCTCTCCGGGGGAGAAAAGGCCCGTTTGTTGCTGGGGCTGGCCACCTTCCATGGGCCCCATCTCCTCATTCTCGATGAGCCGACCAACCATCTCGACATCGACAGCCGCGAAGCGTTGGTCCATGCGATCAATGATTATGAAGGGGCAGTCCTGCTCATCTCCCACGACCGGCACCTGATCGAAGCCTGCGTTGACCGCCTTTGGCTCGTCCATGACGGCACCTGCAAACCCTATGATGGGGATCTGGAGGATTATCGCCGTTTGCTGCTCGCCACCCGCAACAATCCCGACAGCACCGAAAAGACCAAAAGCAGCACCGGTGAGAGCAATCAGGCGATCGAGAAACGCCGTTCTGCAGCAGAAAAACGCAAGGAACAGGCCCCTCTGCGCCGCAAGATCCAAGCCGCTGAACGCGACATGGACAAGATCCGCGACCGCATGGCAAAGATCGATGACATGCTCGCCGACCCGGACCTGTTTGCCAAATTCCCCGAAAAAGGCGCCAAGCTGTCCAAGGACCGCTCCGATCTGTCAGACCTGCTCGAAAAGATCGAGGAAAAGTGGTTGGAGATGAGCGAAGAGATAGAGGACTAGACAATGCCCCAATCCATGTCGCTGGTTGCCATCGTCGTTCGCGATTATGACGAAGCCATTGATTTCTATGTCAACAAACTGGGTTTTGATCTGGTCGAAGATCTGTATCAGCCAGAACAGGACAAGCGCTGGGTGACTGTCCGGCCAAAGGGCGGCGGTGCCTTTGCACTTCTGCTGGCTCGCGCCTCCAGCGACCATCAAAGCCAGTATATTGGAGATCAAGCCGGGGGTCGTGTCTTTCTATTTCTGGAAACAGATGATTTCTGGCGCGATTACAAGCTCTATCAAGAACGCGGCATACCCTTCGTCCGCGACCCGCTGAAGGCAGACTATGGCACGGTGGCGGTCTTTGAAGACCTTTATGGCAATCGGTGGGATCTGGTCCAGTATGACCAGTCCCCACTCAAACAACTTTAGCCTTCAAGGCGGATAGACCCAGCGTCAGAAGGTGCGCGCCCACTGAAAGCAGCTGGCGACGGTCCCCCCTTGGTAGCGTTCAATCCGAACCTTGTTGTTGTTGCGATATTTGCCGCAGAAGGTCCTGAACTTGCCGTTTTTCTGATAACGAATATAGAAAGGGCCGTCCTTCTTGTTGTTGCGCCAATAGCCCCGCAACAGATTGCCCTTGCTATCGCGATAGCTTCCTTCTCCGTTGCGTTGGCCGTCACGCCACTGGCCGACATAGGATGACCCACTGGCATATACCATCTTGCCTTGGCCATGCACCTTGCCCTTCACCCATTGCCCACGATATTTGCCGCCGTTGGCAAAGGTCATCGTGCCCTCGCCCTGACGTTTGCTCTTGACCATATTGCCCTGATAGACATTGCCGTTGGCATAGCGACAGACACCGAAACCATTGATCTTGCCCTTGGAGAAGTTCCCCCGGCAATTGGTGCCAGATTGATAGTAATAGGTACCGAGTCCGGCAATGTGCCCTTGGGAAAATGTTCCTACATAGCGCGATCCGCTGTTGAACCGGATGGAGCCTTGCCCATGTGGTAATTTCTTGTTCTGCCGACCTCTTATAAATTGCCCTTCATAGACACCATCCTTGAATTGAATGGTCACCGCCGAAGCATCCAGCGTTGTGAAGGCCAAAACCGATAATGCCAAAGCAGAAAAACGCAAATATCCAACCATTTTATGTCCCCCGGAAGTCATGGATTCGGAGGAAGTTTGCACAATTAGTCAGATCCAAACAATTCAGCCAGATGTAGCATTTATGGCGTTTAAATGCGCCAAATTGTCGCAATTTGAAGCGACAGGAAAGCACAAACGAGCTGGACGAAGCGTCAGGCTTTTTTCTCCCAGCCACCCCGTTCGGTCTGCTGCCAATAGGTCACAGGAAAGCCGGCATCCTTCAAAGCACGCCAGCTTTGTCGCGCAGCCTGCAAGGCCTCCTGATCATTGCCGTCAAACATCACAATGGCCCGCTCCAGCCCTTCAAGCAGAGTCAGATCAGCCTCGGGCTTTGCCCCGTCGACAAAAAACCGCACCGCTGCACCATTCTCCGCCTTGATCGGTTCGGAGGCGATCAGCACCGGTTGTCGATCACCATGTGCCATGCTTGCAAGACCATGGGCCAGAAAGCTGTCGTCCCGCCATGTCCAGAGATGATTGTCGAGCGCAGTCGCCCGCTCCTTGGAGCCGGTTTGGACAAAGGCGAACCATCCCTTCTCGACGCATTTCTGCAACAACAAAGGCAAAGTGCCCTCAAGCGGCTGCATTTGCAGATGATAGAAGAAAATGTCGGCGGGCATATTCATAACCTGAGTGAAGGGGACCAAGGGCCTTTTAGCATGGCCATCCCCCCAAACAAAAGGGGCGCATCTTCTGCGCCCCTCTTTCTGTCAACAAACAAGGCTTTCATCAGCCCTCATAATTGTCCTTGACCAAACGGTCGAGCAGACGCACGCCGAAACCCGAAGCCCAGGTCTGGCTGATATCGGTCTTGGGCGAATCCATCGCGGTCCCGGCAACATCGATATGCAGCCATTCGGTATCCCCGGCGAAACGCTTGAGGAACTGCGCCGCCGTGATCGAACCAGCCCAGCGTCCGCCGCTATTCTTCATATCCGCAAATTTGCTATCGATGATCTTGTCATAGTCTTTCGACAAAGGCAGACGCCAGACGGTTTCCCCGGTCGCCTCGCCCGCTTGGCTCAATTGCGCGCACAAGGTATCACTGTCGGAGAAGATGCCCGCATTATGCGTGCCCAACGCCACCAGAACAGCGCCGGTCAGCGTCGCCAGATCGATCATGAAGCGCGGCTTGAACTCCTCCTTGGAATAATGCAGCAGATCAGCCAGCACCAAGCGCCCTTCGGCATCGGTATTGATGATTTCAATGGTCTGACCGGACATCGAGGTGACAATGTCGCCCGGACGCTGAGCCTTGCCATCTGGCATATTCTCGACCAGACCAATGATGCCGATGGCATTGACCTTAGCCTTCCGGCCTGCAAGGGCACACATCAGCCCGGTTACGGCAGCAGCGCCGCCCATGTCGCCTTTCATGTCTTCCATCCCGCCCGCAGGCTTGATGGAAATACCGCCTGTGTCAAACACGACGCCCTTGCCGACAAAGACCACCGGTGCTTCGCCCTCGGAACCGCCATTCCATTTCATAATGGCAACCCGAGGCTTGCGCTCGGAGCCTTGAGCCACCCCCAGCAATGCCCGCATGCCGAGCTTTTCCAGATCTGGCTGTTTGAGAATTTTTACCTCGGCGCCAAGCGATTCGAGCGCCTTGGCGCGCGCCGCAAATTCTTTGGGCCCGAGCACATTGGCAGGCTCATTGACAAGATCTCGGGCAAGGATCGTGCCGTCGGAAATCGCATCATCCTTTTCCCAGGCGGCGGCAGCGCCCTCGACATCAGCACAGAGAATGGAAACCTTGGTGGCGTCTTTCTCTTCCTTCGGCTTGCCTTTTTCGGTTTTGTATTTGTCGAACGTGTAAGCCCGCAATTTAAGGCCCATGGCCACAAGAGACGCAGCAGCAGCATCGAACTGAGCACCGTCCGCTTCCAGAACGACCGAGCCCTTGGCCTTGCCCTTCAGCGCAGCCATGGCAAGACCACCAAGCCGCAGATATTCGTTCTCACCAAGCGCCTCGTCGCCGATCCCGACCAGCGTGATACCATCCAGATCAACGCCAGCAGGCGCAAGAATCGAAACAGTCGATCCCAATTTCCCTTTAAAGTCAGCAGCTTTCATCGCCCGGCCAATAGCGCCAGAGCTGGCCTCATCAAGCTGCTTGGCCACGGGACCCAACGCAAGGGACTTGCCAACCAACAGCACGGTGACGCCAGACTTGGGGGCAGTGACAGGATGAAATTTGAGATCGGGGAGTTTTGTCATAATGATCGTATTTTCCTAGCTTGACGAAAAATCCGGTCCTTCCCGCCATGCAGGGCAACCGGATACGAAAGAATGAAACATCTTTGCCTTTAACTTGGAACCATCGGGCATGAAGTTCAAGACGCAAAGGCGGAAACAGGCAAAATGGCCACCTTCATCAAGAGCAATTGTACCCACCCAGTGCAGCCGATGGGATCAAAGTCCTGTCATTGTCGTCAAAAGCACTTGCCTTTATGGGGCCATCAAAGCCATATATCCAACAAAGTTCGGCCCTAGCACCGCCGCCGACACACAAAACCAAACCAGCAGATGACATCCGGCCCCATGAAGCTGATTGAACGCTATATCTTTTTCCGTGCAATAACGGCCTTCCTGATGTCTGCGGCCGTCCTGACTGCCATTATCTGGCTGTCACAAGCCCTGCGTGATATGGATCTCGTCACCGCCAAGGGCCAGACGCTGCTGATCTTTTTCTCCATGACGTCGCTGGTTCTGCCAACTTTGGTGATGGTGATCGCCCCCTTTGCGGTGATGATCGCCGTCGCATATACACTCAACAGCCTGAATGCTGACAGCGAACTGGTCGTGATCAATGCCACAGGCGCCTCGCCATGGGTGGTTCTCAAGCCAATTCTGGTGCTTGGTATCATTGCGACCTTGCTGGGCGGCGGTCTTAGTCTTTATGCCGCGCCACACGCTCTGGGCACTTTGCGTGGCTATATTTCTCAGGTGCGTGCTGACCTTGTCGCCCGCATCGTGAAGGAAGGCATTTTTACCGAAATCGATGATGGCATGACCTTCCACATCCAGAAGCGCGAGCCAAATGGCATCATGCGTGGCCTGTTCCTGTCCGACGAGCGCGACCCGTCTCGCCATATTGTCTATTCGTCCGAATTTGCCCAAATCATCGAGACCGACAATGGCACGTTTCTCAAGATGGATCGCGGCACCATCCAGCAGCAGAATCACACAATTGACGAGAATGGCAACCGGATCGACGATGAGGATGATTTTGGCTCGGTCAATATCATCGAGTTTGATTCCTATGCCATCGACCTGACAAAATTCACCGGAGCCGGTGCGTCGGCTAACCGATATTTCAAACCACGCGAACGCTCAACTGCCTATTTGTTGAATCCGGATCTGAATGATCCGGTCTATTTGCAATTTGTCGACCGGTCCCGGGCCGAGCTGCATGACCGCTTTGCCAACCCGCTTTACAATCTCGTTTTTGCTACCGTCATCACCGCCTTTCTGGCGCAAGTGCGCACCACGCGCGAGCGCCGAAGCAGCGCCATCGCCATCGCGGTGATCATCGCCACCAGCTTACGAATGATGGGCTTTGCCTTCATGAGCCTGGCAGTCCAAACCCCTTGGGCAGTGCCAGCCATGTATCTGGCCCCAATCATCTCGATCATGCTCAGCCTGTGGGTCATTCTCACTGGCCGTCGGATCATTCTGTTTGACAATTTGATCCGTTCAATCGAGTTGTTCAATGAACGCATTTCGCGTAGGCTGAAATCTGTTGCCGGCAAGCCCCACATGCAAGGTGCTCAATAAGGTCAGGTTTCCCCAGTGCCAAAGATCATTTCCCGCTATATCGCCAGACAGTTTCTCTTCGCGATTCTGGCCAGTTTCATTGGGTGTTTCCTGTTGATTCTGCTGATCGATTTCGTGGAACTGATCCGCCGCGGGGGTGACAAGGAAAATGCCGACCTCTGGTCTCTGTTCCTCATGTCGCTGTTTCGGGTGCCTGAATTCTCCGAACAGATCATGCCATTTGCCGTCCTGTTTGGCTCGATCGCCGCATTTCTCAACCTGTCGCGCAAGCTCGAACTGGTCATCATGCGCGCGTCGGGCATGTCCGCTTGGCGTTTTTTGAGCCCCGCCCTGTTTGTTGCTGTTAGCCTCGGCGTGCTGGCCTTTACGGTTTACAATCCGGTCTCGGCCTATTTGATGGACAAGTCCCTTGAGATCGATGCCCGGATCTTTGGATCCAGCTTCAGTCCATCCGATCAGACATCCAGCCGGGATTGGGTCCGCCAACAGGGAGAAGACGGAGATTCAATCCTGAAGGCCATTTCAAGCCACGACAATGGTCGCCAATTGGCGGGCATCACGGTGTTCTCCTATGACAAGGAAGGCAATTTTCTTGAACGTGTGGATGCCAAGACTGGTCGCCTCAAAGGAGGTTTCTGGCGCCTCAGCGACGTTTTGGTCAGTTCTGCCTCTGCTGCTCCGCGCCATTATGAGACATATCTGGTCAGCACCCACATGACCGCCGAAGAAGCCAGCGAGACCATGGCCAAACCCAGTTCGGTCCCCTTCTGGGAACTCTCCGCCGTTATCGACCGCGCGGCCAGATCCGGCTTGCCTGCACATCGATATCGCTTGCAATATCAAACACTCCTAGCCCGCCCTCTCCTCATGGCAGCAATGGTTCTCATCGCTGCAACCGTCTCCCTTGGCGTTTTTCGCTTTGGAAATGTGGGTAAGATGATTCTGGGTGGTGTTCTGGCCGGGTTCGTGCTTTATGTTGTGACCGAACTGGCAAAAAATTTCGGTAGTACAGGACTGGTTAACCCAATTCTGTCAGCTTGGCTTCCAGCGATTGTTGCGTCCTTGATAGGGTTCTCGATTTTGTTATATCAGGAGGACGGATAAGTATGATGAGTACCGTCCATACCAACAGGCTAAATACAGTGACTACGCGCCCTGAAAAAACGTCAGGTTTGCGCGCCTGTTTGCTTGCCTCGGTTTTGCTCATTGCCCCCTTCGGTTTGGTCCCTGCTGACGCGCGTGGTCTTTCCAATTCCCTCAATATCAATCGCCCGGATCAAAAGACCCGCATGCTGGTCGAAGCCGACCAGATGATCTATGATTATGACCGCGAGCGCGTGTCGGCGGTTGGCAATGTCCAGATCTATTACGGCGTCTATGCGCTGGAGGCCGACAAAGTCACCTATGACCAGAGCTCCGCGCGTCTGATTGCCGAGGGCAATGTTCGCCTGACCGAGCCCGGTGGCAACATCGTTACCGCCAACTATATCGACATCACAGACGATTTCCGCACCGGTTTCGTGCGCTCCTTGCGTGTGCAAACACCTGAAAAGGCTCGTTTTGCGGCAGAAAGCGCCGAACGTCCCGATGATGACGTCACAATCTTCGACAAGGGCGTCTATACCACCTGTGAGCCTTGCCGCGACAATCCCAAGAAATCACCCTTGTGGCAGATTAAGGCCTCCCGGATCATCTACAATTCCAAGGACAAGATGGTCTATTACCGCTCGGCCAAGTTCGAGTTTCTCGGCGTGCCGCTGCTCTATACCCCCTATTTCGCGCATCCGGATCCATCCCGCCAGCGTGCGACGGGTTTTCTGCTGCCCTCCATCGGCTATGACAGCAAACTTGGCGCTCATGCCAGCATTCCCTATTATTGGGCGCTGACCGACAATTATGACGTGACCTTCACCCCTGCCTATTACACAAAGCAAGGGCTTCTGGCTTCGGCCACCTGGCGCCATCATCTGGAAAAGGGCCAGTATGAAATCTCCGGTCATGGCATTTTTCAGCAGGATCCAAAGGAATTTGCAGGCACCAGTGGCGACAAGGACTTTCGCGGAGCCATCGAATCAAGGGCCGAATTTGCCCTCACCAAACAATGGAAATTTGGTTGGGATGTCTCCGTTCTGTCAGATAAGCGGTTCCTGCGCGACTATAATCTGACCAATGATGAGGAAGACAAGCGCTCGACGCTGTATCTGGTTGGCCAGGGTGAGCGGAACTATTTTGACGCGCGCGCCAACTATTACAACATCATGACGGACAATCTAAGTCAGGGCCAACAGGCCATCATTCATCCGTCTATTGATTACAGCGCCTATTCCAGAAAACCCATTCTGGGCGGCGAAGCGCGTCTGAAAATCAATTCAACAACCCTGACCCGCAACGAAGCCAACAATGAAACGGTCGGCGGCGTCACCCGCACCTACGGTCTGAATGGCAATTACAACCGCACCAGCGTCGAAGCCAGCTGGAAGCGAAAATTCATTGCACCGGGCGGTCAGGTCATCACCCCATTCACCTCCCTGCGCGGTGACTTTTACTGGATGCCTAGCAAATCCGGCGCACCCGCAGCGCTGGTCGATGATGATTATGCCTTCCGTGGCATGCCGACCGTCGGCATTGACTATCGCCTGCCGATCCTGGCAGTAAGCGGCACCACATCGCACATCATTGAACCGATCGCCCAGATCATTGTCAGCCCGAATGAAGCCCATGTCGGTGCGGTGCCAAATGATGACGCACACAGCCTGATCTTCGACGACAGCATCCTGTTTGATCCGAACAAATTCTCCGGCTACGACCGCGTTGAAGGCGGAACCCGCGCCAATCTCGGCTTCCAGTATCGCATGCAGCTGGCTTCTGGCTGGTCGTTCAACGCTTTGGCAGGACGGTCCTATCATCTGGCAGGAAGGAATTCCTTCTCTCAGCAGGATCTGACCAGCACCGGACTGGATAGTGGCCTTGACAAGAATGCCTCCGACTATGTTGCCCGAATTGGGGTCAATGCCAACAGCAAGTTTCAGGCTATCGCACGCGGACGGTTTGATGCCAAATCAGCTGATCTGAAATATGCGGCAATTGAAGCCTCCGGGACACGCGGACGTGTTAGCGGCACCCTTGCCTACAGCTATACCGACAAACGCCCATCCGCCGGGATTGACAAGGTGCGTCAGGAATTGTCGACAGCTGCTGCCTACAAGCTAAATGAATACTGGACTGCGGCGGCGGCGGCCCGCTTCGACATGGCCCAAAACGATTTTGTCGAAGGCTCACTCGGTCTGAAATATGACGATGAATGCTTTGCCATCAGTCTGAATTATTCCAATGAGCGAGACGTCTATACGGACGAAACCAGCGAGCAGAAAATTCAGTTCAGACTGGATATCAAGTCCATTGGCGGCGGCAACTTCAGCCACAACTTCTAAAATGGACGTCTTCAGATTGCCGCAATTTTGCGATTTTCTTTGGCATAGGCAGGTCCGATGTCTGGTTTGGGCCTAAAATTTGTTACAATAGATTCTGTTCTCGCTGTTCAGGATGACGACAGCTAACAGCGACAATGATGGAACAACGAGCGGATCCATGACTGACATTCGATTGAAAACTTCTGCCCTGGTGCTTGCTCTGGCCATGACCATTCTGGTTATGCCTCCCCTCGCCCCACAAGCCAATGCCAGTGGCATTGTTGCGGTCGTCAATGGTGCCGTCATCACCGATTACGATATCACGCAGCGACGCAAGCTGGAGCGCCTGCTGTCTGGTGGGCGACGCAATATGAGCAAATCCGCAGCTCTCAATGCGATGATCGAAGAAAAGCTGAAGCTGATTGAAGCGCGTGATCGCGACCGCTTGCCCTCGGATTCAACGGTCAATAATGCATTGGGCACCATGGCAAAAAATGCCAAGATCACGACCAAAAGCATGATCGGGATCTTCAAAAGGTCTGGCGTCAGCGAGGCCGCCCTCAAGGACTGGCTTAAAGCTCAGTTGGCTTGGCGCTCTCTGATTCGGGCGCGTTTCAATGCGCAAATCCGTGTTGATGAAGCCGAAATCATGCATGCCCTCAGCGCAAAAGACGCGTCCAAGAAAGATGTCAAATCAACCATTCAGTTTGAGTTGATGTCTGTTGTCTTTGTCACCCCGTCCAACATGTCCAACGCCAAGCGCAATCTGCGTCTGCGTGACGCCAAGCGTTTTCGCAGTAGCTTCCAGGCATGCAGCACCGACATTAAAAAAGCCCGCCGCCTGACTGACGTTGCAGTGACCCGCGTGGGACGACGTGATTCCAACTCTCTGCCAGCAGTCTTGGTCAAAACCCTACGTGATACACCGGTGAATCGTTTGACACAGCCGCGGAAAACAGATACCGGATACGAGATGCTGGCCGTGTGCGGCAAGAAAGACCTCGGCAAAGAGGTCACCTTGCGTGACGAGATCGAGACAAAGCTGAAAGACGAAAGAAGCAAAGCCTTGTCGCGGAAATATCTCGCTGAATTGCGTTCACGCGCCGTCATCGAAAAGCGTTAGTATCATCGCAAAACAACAATCACTTTGATGACAGCACGCACGATCAGACAGATGTCGGGGACCATCGCCTGAATGCCAATTTTCTGATCCGGGTCGACCACGTTGCGTTTGCCTTGCAAACTGCAGATTGCGTGGCCAGAACATTTGTGCTGTCAAAGAGCATCGCAACATATCTCAAGGTTGCATGCCCGTGCCAACTCGATTGATCAGGAAACAGTTATGTCTACAAATCCAGATATTCTTGCCGTCTCAATGGGCGAACCCGCAGGCATCGGCCCGGAGATCGTTCTCAAAGCATGGCTTGCCAGCGAAAAGGAAGGCCTGTCGCCTTTCGTTGTCTTTGGCGATCCGGAACTGCTCGAAAGCCGGGCAAGAATGTTTGGCCTGTCCGTTCCCATTCTCGAATGCGGCCTGGATGATGTTTTCGATGCCTTCCCGATGCATTTGCCGGTCATACCGCTCGAAAACAAGATGAATAGCAACCCCGGTCAGCTGGAAGTTTCCAACGCTGCCGCCGTCATTGAGGCGATTGAAAAAGCAACTGCCGCTGTTCTCGATGGCAAGGCAAAAGCTCTCGTTACCTGTCCGATTCAAAAAGCCAATCTCTATCGCGCGGGTTTTGAGCATCCTGGACATACGGAATTTCTGGGTGTGCTTTCCGAACAGAAAACCGGTCAGATTGCGACTCCTGTCATGATGTTTGCCGGCCCGGAACTGCGCACAGTCCCTCTGACCGCCCATATTCCGCTCAAGGATGTGCCGGCCGCGGTCACGCCTGAGCGTATCGAGCAGGTTGCCCGCATTGTCGCCTATGACCTCAGAAAAGGCTTCGGTCTTGACTCTCCACGCATTGTGGTCTCTGGCCTCAATCCTCATGCCGGTGAAGACGGAAAAATGGGTTCGGAAGATGAGGAAATCATCGCGCCAGTGATCAAGAAACTGCAAGCGGAAGGCATTCGCATTTCCGGCCCTTATCCCGGCGATACCCTGTTCCACAAGCGTGCTCGCGAGAATTATGACGCGGCCATTGCCATGTATCACGATCAGGCGCTGATTCCGGTCAAGACCATTGCCTTTGATGAGACGGCCAACGTCACGCTCGGCCTGCCCTTTATCCGCACCTCGCCGGATCACGGCACCGCACTGGACATTGCCGAAAAAGGCATCGCCAACCCTTCAAGCCTGATTGCTGCCATTGACTTGGCAGGCAAGTTGAAAGCCTGATTCGGCCCAGCCGACCATCTTGCAGGAAAGCCAATAAGTCATGGCACAGATCGACAATCTTCCACCGCTCCGAGAGGTCGTAGAAAAGCACGACCTCAGAGCCAAAAAGAGCCTTGGTCAGAATTTCCTGTTTGATCTTAATCTCACCTGTCGCATTGCGCGTGCGGCAGGGGACCTTTCCAATCATACCGTCATCGAGATCGGCCCCGGGCCCGGCGGCTTGACCCGCGCTCTTCTGCATGAAGGCGCCAGGAAAGTCATTGCCATCGAGATGGATCCGCGTGCCATGCATGCGCTTGAGGAAATTTCCCTGCACTATCCCGGTCGCCTTGAGGTCATTCAGGGCGACGCCCTCAAAGTCGACATGAGGACGTTGGTGCCGGAGGGACCGGTGCGCATTGTCGCCAATCTGCCCTACAATGTCGGCACCCAATTGCTGCTCCATTGGCTGGAACAGGATCCCTGGCCGCCTTTTTATGAGTCACTTACCTTGATGTTCCAGAAAGAAGTCGCTGAACGGATCATCGCGACCGAGGAAGACAAGGCCTATGGCCGCCTTGGGATCATTGCGGGGTGGCGTTGCTACGCAGAGAAACTGTTTGACGTCTCTCGGGAGGCCTTCAACCCGCCTCCCAAAGTCACCTCGTCTATCGTCCATCTGATCCCCAAAACCAATCCCCTGCCCTGCAAGCTCAAATATCTTGAGCAGGTCACCGCTGCCGCCTTTGGCCAACGCCGCAAAATGTTGCGCCAAAGCCTCAAGAGCCTCGGGGTGGATCAGATGGCGCTGATAGAACAGGCAGGCCTTGAGCCGACCCAGCGGGCCGAAACGGTCTCTATCGAAGGCTTTGTCGATCTGGCCAATGCCTACGAGGTCATGAAACAGGGATAAAAACCCAAGGATAAAGACGAAAAAAGGTGCCCCCAAAAATATCAGAGGCACCTTTTTTGATCCGACCGAAGAGAATAACTCAACTCTTGTTCAGCATCTCATCGACAAAGGTCCGCGCACCGATCACCCGCTCGCGCTTGTGGCGTTCCGCTTCGACAATCGAGGTGACCGCCTTGAAGGCCTTTTCCAGATCGTCATTGACGATCACATAATCATATTCGTCCCAGTGACTGATTTCGATCTTGGCATTTTCCAGTCGCCGCGCAATCACATCCTCGGCATCTTCGGCGCGACGCACCAGCCGGCTTTTCAACTCTGCCATTGATGGCGGCAATATGAAGATCGACACCACATCCTTGCGCGCCGCTTTCTTCAACTGCAAGGTGCCTTGCCAGTCAATGTCAAACAGCACATCACTGCCCTTTGACAGCGCTTCCTCGACCGGATCACGTGGCGTGCCATAGAAATTCGAATGAACCTCCGCCCATTCCAACAGATCTCCGCGCTCGCGCATGGCATGAAAGTGCCGCTCGGAGGTGAAGTGATAATGGACGCCATCAATCTCGCTGCCACGCTTGGCACGCGTGGTCGCCGACACGGAAATGCGCAAATTGCGATCGCTGTCGAGCAGATGACGGCAAATGGTTGACTTGCCCGCACCCGATGGCGAAGACAATACCAGCATCAAGCCGCGACGGATCATGGTTGGATTGGACATGGTTTGTTACTCCACATTCTGGATCTGCTCACGCAGCTGTTCGATGGTGGCCTTGAGGTCAAGACCAATCGCCGTCAGACTGGTATCGTTGGATTTCGAACAAAGCGTATTTGCCTCGCGATTGAATTCCTGCGCCAGAAAATCAAGCTTGCGGCCCACCGGCTTGCCCTCCTCCAACAGAGCGCGCGCTGCCGCGCAATGAGCATAGAGCCGGTCCAGCTCTTCGCGAATATCCGCCTTACCCGCCAGCAGCACGGCTTCCTGATAGAGACGATCCTCATCAAAGCCCTTGTCGCTTTCAAGGATCCGGTCGATCTGGGCGTGCAATTTCGCGCGAATGGCCTCTGCCGTGCGGGAAGGACTCTCTTCAGCTTGCTTGGTCAAGGCTTCGATCTCGTCGATGCGCTGACGGACGATCTCGTCAAGCATGGCCCCTTCCTTGCGCCGGGAGGCGTCAAGATCGGCCACAGCAGCTTTACAGCTTTCAAGAACCGCTGCGAACAAGGCTGCACGCGCCTCCTCGCTGTCTTCCTTCTCAACCGGCTCCAATACGCCCTTGATGCCCAGAATGCCATCAAGGGTGGGCTTTTTAACATCCAGTTTGCCTTCAACCAGCTTCATCGCACTGAGCACGGCTTCGAGCACGTCCTGATTGACCCGCAAGGTTTGGCCAACCGCTTCCGTCTGCATGGACAAGGTCACGAAACAGGAGCCACGCGCCAGCCGTTGGGACAACAGATTTCTGACAGGGCGGTCCAGATCGTCAAAACCGTTGGGCAGGCGCAAACGCAGATCAAGCCCTTTGCCATTCACGGTCTTGATTTCCCAGGTCCAGCCATAGCCTTCCACTGCGCCACTGGCCCGGGTAAATCCGGTCATGCTTACAAGCGTCATTGTCACTTTTCCCTGACATGGCTCCCGGCAGCTTGCACCAGAAGCACTCCAAAAATTTGCCCTACATTCTGTTCCAGCCCCCACCATGTCAAGCGACTGACACGCAAAAGCGCCCCGAAGTGACGACTTCCCAGAGCTTTCAACAAGGCATGTGATGACCCAATGAAAAAGGGCACCCCAAACGGGGTGCCCTGATTTTTCATCTACGGAACCGAAAGCGCCTAGTTGTCGGAAGCGGCATCCTTACCGGTCTTTTTCTGCGCATCAATCCGTTGCCGTTCAATATCCCGCCAACGTTTCACATTGCGGTTATGCTCGGCCAGCGTCTCGGCAAAGGCATGCCCGCCCGTGCCATCAGCAACAAAGAACAGATCCTTGGTCCGACTCGGATTGGCAACAGCCTCCAGCGCCGCACGACCCGGATTGGCAATCGGTCCCGGTGGCAAGCCTTCAATCTGATAGGTGTTGTAAGGCGTCTTCTTGTCAAGGTCAGAGCGGAAAATCGGCCGCCCAGATGGCTTGCCCTTGCCGCCAAAGATACCATAGATGACGCTCGGGTCTGTCTGCAGTTTTATGCCTTTTTTGAGGCGATTGACAAACACCCCGGCAACACGGGTACGCTCCTCAGTCTGTCCCGTCTCCTTTTCGACGATAGAGGCCAGCGTCACCATCTCATTCTTGTCCTTGAGCGGCAGATCCGGAGACCGGCGCGCCCAGATTTCGTTAACGGCACGAGTATGCGCAGCCATCATCCGTTTGAGCATGTCGGCGCGCGTGGTGCCACGAGAGAATTTATAGGTTTCCGGCAGGATCGCCCCCTCTGCCGGTACATCTCCAAGATCACCGACCAACACCGGATCCTTTGCAAGCAAGGCATGCACCTGATAGGAGGTATAGCCTTCCGGGATGGTGATGGAATGCAGGATCGATTTGCCCGATGTCAGAACATTCATCACCTGATGCATCGAGATACCCGGATTGAACAGATATTCCCCTGCCTTCAGATTGGCTTCCTGCTGATAGGCTTTCACCCCATATTCAAACACCATCTTGTCGCTGATGATATTCTCCTGTTCGAGGATACTGGCAATGGTAGCAAGCCCTGTGCCGCGACTGACCAAAACCGTCTTTTCCTTCGACAGCGGCCCTTCCTCAATGAAAGTCTGCTTGCCGTAATAGAGGAGCCCTGCCACCGTCAGGACACCAAGCAACAGCACGGTCACGACAAAATTCATGAATACCACGATCGGATGGCGCACGGCCTTCGACCTGGTTGGCGGTGGCGGAGGTGTATCTGGTTCGATGGCCTGACGGGCACTGCGCGGTGCTTTCAATTGGCCATCATCACTGACAACGGCTTTGGCGGGTGCAGAGGAGGTGTCGGCCTCGCCTTCACTGTCAGCATCTTTCGCACTGACAACTTTATCAGTCACATCAGGCTTGGCGTCAGATTTGGCGTCAGTTTCGATCTCTGCCTCAGCCTTGGACGAAGCTTTGTCACCGGACGTGTCTTTTTTCTCGGCGCCATTGCTCTGGGAGGCATCACCATTCACCGCGTCAGCCTTATCGGCTGCTGCTGGTGTGTCAGGCTCGTCCGCCTTTGACTTATTGTCTTTCTGGCCGTCGTCGATGTTCTCGGTTTTACCGGCACCATCCTTGGGCAGTTCGTCCTTGTCTTTGGTGTCTTCAACCATATCAGCCTCAAGTCAAAAAAACTGTATTCGGCAAGGCAAACGGCATCTGTCCGTTTGCCAGCATCATACGGGGCTCCTTGCCGTCTTGCAGACCGGCATACAACCGGCTTGCATTTAGTCCGCAAGGCTCTAAGCAGTCTTCATGGCAAAAAAGAGACGGTCGATGACCGCCTCTCGTCGCAGAGCGAAAGGATATATCCTATTCCGGTGCCTTCAAAATCAGAGAAGCATTGGTACCGCCAAACCCGAATGAGTTGGACAGCGCCACCTTAATTTCCATTTTCTTGGCCTTGTGCGGCACCAGATCGATTTTGGTCTCCACCGAAGGATTATCGAGATTGAGCGTGGGCGGCGCGATCTGGTCGCGGATCGCCAGCGAAGTGAAAATCGCTTCCAGCGAACCAGCAGCACCCAACAGGTGACCAACCGCCGATTTGGTCGAAGACATGGTAAGCCCGTCAGCAGCATCACCAACCAAACGCTCGATCGCTCGCAATTCAATCTCATCGCCCAGCGGCGTCGATGTGCCATGCGCATTGACATAATCGATCTGGTCAGCGGTGATCCCGGCCCGTTTCATTGCAGCATTCATGCAGCGATAGGCCCCGTCACCATCCTCGGCGGGCGCCGTAATATGGTGGGCATCTCCCGACAGACCATAGCCTATCAGCTCGGCATAAATTTTCGCACCGCGCGCCTTGGCATGCTCATATTCTTCGAGAACGACAACAGCAGCGCCCTCCCCCATGACGAATCCGTCACGATCCTTGTCATAGGGACGGGAAGCTTTTTCCGGCGCATCATTATAACTGGTCGACAAAGCGCGGCAAGCTGCAAAGCCGGCCAGCGACAGACGACCAATTGGACTTTCGGTGCCACCGGCCACCATCACATCAGCATCTCCAAGCGCGATCAGACGGCCCGCATCGCCAATGGCATGAGCGCCAGTCGAACAAGCCGTAACCACAGAATGGTTCGGGCCTTTCAGGCCATTGCGGATGGAGACATAGCCAGAGGCCAGGTTGATCAGACGACCGGGAATGAAAAATGGACTGATCCGGCGTGGACCTTTTTTCTGCAAGTCATAGGCAGCCGCTTCAATGCCCAACAGGCCACCAATGCCGGACCCGATCATCACGCCTGACACGATCTGATCTTCATAATTTTCAGGCTTCCAATCGGCATCCGCCAGCGCTTCTTCAGCTGCCGCAATTGCGTAGACGATGAAAGGATCGACCTTGCGCTGTTCTTTCGGAGGCATGACATTGTCAGGGTTGAAAGTGCCATCGGTGCCGTCGCCAAAATTCAACTGACAAGCAATCTGACAGGCCAGATCTTCATGTTCAAAACCAGTGACCCGTTTGGCACCGCTTTTACCGGCCAGAATATTGGACCAAGTCGTTTCCACGTTGGCGCCCAACGGGCTAACGGTTCCCAAACCGGTTACGACAACTCGTCTCATCCTTAGTCTCCGATCCTTTTGTTCGTAGTCTCGCCTCTTCAGGAACAGAGCCGGGGGCGAGTGTGATCTCACATTCTATTAGCGCAAAAAAACGCAGAAGTAAGCCTTTTTCGACACTTATTCCAGCAGGACACACACCCTTGATCGCCCCTTTTGCGGACGATCCGGCCGGAAAATGCGACACATTGGGCTTTCCGCTGGCAGTTTATACATTTCCCCCTATCGAGAATCACGCATGCGCTCGTCGATCCCCCTTCATTCCCCGGAACCTATGAGAAAACCCAATCCAAGGAAATGATTCCTTCAGACACAAAAAAACCGGAAGGAGCTTACGCCCCTTCCGGTTTTAATCCAATTGGCCCCGATCATAAATCGGGCCCAGCCAAAGCCATTAGCCAGCAGCTTTGGTCAGGAAGGATACAGCGTCGCCAACGGTCTGGATGGATTCAGCAGCATCGTCAGGAATTTCGGTGCCGAATTCTTCTTCAAAAGCCATAACCAGCTCAACGGTGTCCAGGCTGTCTGCACCCAGATCGTCGATGAAGCTTGCATTGTCGGTCACTTTTTCAGCTTCTACACCGAGATGTTCGATCACGATTTTTTTTACGCGTTCAGCGATATCGCTCATGTTACTTCCTCAAATTTGTCAATCGATCTAAAGCCCCACCTGATCGCGTCTTTTGTTGGTTGCGTCAGGACAGCGCCTTGTTTCATTGGCTTATGGCTTCTCGACTGACTTGTGTCTTGCGAGAGAGCCCCGGTGGGAAAAGTGTCCTACAAGGCATGCGCCAAGCAAGTCTTTCCCGATTGCGTACACCGCCAATTGGCCCACTGGATCGAAAAGATCAATTGTTGCGAGCACCTGGCCGTCAAACCACTTCCACTTGGGCCAAAACCTTGGCTTTCCCGGAATTTGCGCGGTTCCTAACACACTTTCTTGCGCTTGAGAAGCTCTGTATTTGCTCAACAGGGCAAAAGTCCGGATCATCCCAAGTCTTTTTAAGGAAAGAAGGCAACAAACGCAGGGACTGTTCCGTCAATTCCCGCCCTTCCCGATGCATTCCGATTCCCGTGTCATGGCACGGTGCGAACCGGGATGCATAAAAGTCTTCCATAAGACACATGCCAGAGCAGTCAGTCCGGCAAATGCGTCTTAAATCATTGCCATGCCGCCATTGACATGCAGGGTTTGACCCGTGACATAGGACGCTTCATCGCTCGCCAGATAAACAGTAGCGGCAGCGATCTCTTCAGGCGTCCCCATGCGAGCGGCTGGAATGGAGCCATTGATGGCTTCCTGCTGTTTTTCATTCAGCTTGTCGGTCATCGCGGTCTTGATAAAGCCCGGCGCGATGCAGTTGGCGGTGATGCCGCGGTTGGCAATTTCCTGCGCCAAAGACTTGGTCATGCCGATCATGCCAGCTTTTGCTGCAGCATAGTTGCCCTGCCCCGCATTGCCGGTCACCCCAACAATCGACGTGATGCCGATGATGCGGCCATGGCGGCGCTTCATCATCCCACGCAGAACCGCGCGGGACAGACGCATTGCAGAGGTAAGGTTGACGTTGAGCACCTGCTCCCAGTCTTCATCCTTCATACGCATGAACAAGCCGTCACGGGTAATGCCTGCATTGTTGATCAGAATATCAATCTGACCCATCGCGCCTTCAGCGTCCTTGACCAACTGAGCGATCGAATCTGCATCAGACAAGTTGGCAGGCGTGACAAAAACCCGCTCACCACCCAACTTTTCTGCAACAGATTCAAGCACTTCAACGCGAGTGCCGGACAAGGCGACTGTCGCCCCTTGTGCATGCAACGCAGCAGCGATGGCCTCGCCAATACCGCCACTTGCACCGGTGACCAGCGCACATTTCCCGCTCAAATCGAACATTGTCTTTTCCTCCTGGATCGACCCGTTAGGCACCAGACCATCAAGAATAACAGCCACAAACAACGCCTTGAGAGGAGCCAGAGCCGACAATGCGACGCTGAGCTCCACAGATTGGGTCGATCAATCCTGTCTTCCTCTTATCGAGACGGTCTCTCATGACAGGACATATATGCTTATTTTTTTATGTTTCAAATGACCTTTAGGCCAGCTTCATCATTGCAGCATCAATATCGGTCAGTTCACCAACATTGATTGTTTCCACCCCTCTTGCAATGCGGCGAGCCAAACCGGAAAGAACTTTACCAGCGCCAACTTCATAAAGCGTGCTGACACCGTTGGAAGCCAACCAGGAAATTGATTCTGACCAACGTACCATGCCGGTAACCTGTTCGACCAGATGGCGACGAATGGCTTCAGGGTCGCTCACTGGACCAGCCAACACATTGGCAATCAGCGGCACGACGGGCTGGTTGATATGAGCCTTGGACAGAGCTTCGGCCATCACTTCAGCAGCCGGAGCCATCAGCGCACAATGGAACGGCGCGCTCACAGGCAGCAGCAGAGCGCGCTTGGCACCCTTTTCCCTGGCCAGACGAGTCGCACGCTCAATGGCAGCTTTCACACCGGAGAGAACAACCTGACCGGCTGAATTGTCGTTGGCAACCTGACAAACTTCACCTTCGGAAGCAGAATCGGCCACTTCCTTGACATCATCGATATCCATGCCGATGATCGCAGCCATTGCGCCTTTGCCGACAGGAACAGCCTGTTGCATGGCGTCACCGCGGATCCGCAGCAGGCGAGCCGTATCGGACAGGCTCAGCGCGCCGGAAGCCGCAAGCGCAGAATATTCACCCAGCGAGTGCCCGGCGACATAGGATACCTTGTCGGCCAAGACCAGACCACGCTCTTCAAGCACACGGAACGCAGCAATGGACGTGGCCATCAGCGCGGGCTGTGCATTGCGGGTCAGGGTCAAGGTCTCTGCTGGACCATTCCACATGATATCGGACAGTTTTTCGCCGAGCGCATCATCGACTTCTTCGAATACAGTGCGCGCAACGGCATATTCATCTGCCAACGCCTTGCCCATGCCGACAGTCTGACTGCCCTGACCAGGGAATGTAAATGCGATTTTTTTCATTGCGTTTCAAACCTCGAACACCTAAAGGACGCACATCCATAAGGTACGTTTGTTTACTGACATTCGCCAGCCCTTTTTCATATTGGACAGGGCCGAACCAGAGACACGCGCTTTAAAAGGTCCATTGGAATCGATCTGTTCCGCGCCCTTTTCCGGTCGTAATGACGTGCCTGTGACAACCTCACTCGCATTTGGCTGTATTAGACGAAAGAGTCAAGGGCACGGCGCAGATAGAGGGCAAAAACTTGCCAAATTAGACTTTATTCCGGGCTTGGAGAGGCTTATTTCGCCTCAAAATTCCACATGACATTACGTAACGTAACAAAAATTGCAAATTTCAACGACAAAAGACACGCCGCGCCATAAAGGTCGAAACAACTCTACGGACAGGTCCGGTTTTCACCCCAAAGCCCGCTTTTTATCCCAAAGGAAGAGCAAAGGGCAGAATCATCCCAATTTTGCCTTGCACATCCAATTTTTTCCGTTATAAAGCGCCAATCAGCTTGGCGAGGCCGAGGGCTGAACGGAAGACTATTGCCTGAATTCCTGAGCGACTCATCGCTTTAAGGGATCTGGTTTTGGTAGGGATGGAAATTCCCGCCTTCCGGTGTCTTCGCTCTATAAAGCGGTTTATTCTCAAAAGAGCCTTGTCTGAGGCTTTTTGGAGGCTTTGCGCCAGCCAACTGATGAACATTAACTTGATAGACAAGGCAGGAACAATGGCGCTGTACGAGCACGTTTTCCTTGCTCGCCAGGACATTTCTCAGCAGCAGGTTGAGGCTCTGGTCGAGCAATATAAAACCCTGATCACCGAAGCTGGCGGCACCGTCGGCAAGGTTGAATTCTGGGGTCTGCGGTCCATCGCATACCGCATTAACAAAAACCGCAAAGCTCACTATGTTCTGATGAACATCGATGCAAAATCTGACGCCGTTTCTGAAATGGAACGTCAGATGCGCCTCAACGAAGACGTCATGCGTTTCATGACCATTCGTGTAGATGAGCATGAAGAAGATCAGTCCGCCATGATGCAAAAGCGCGACCGTGATGACCGCCGTGGTGGTCCGCGTGGTGATCGTGGTGACCGTCCGGATCGTGGCCCACGTCGCCCACGTCGTGACGAAGCAGCAGCTGAGTAAGAGGAGCAAGAATTATGTCTGGAGCACGTCGTCCTTTTTTCCGTCGTCGCAAAACTTGCCCATTCTCCGGCGATAATGCACCGAAAATTGACTACAAGGATATCCGTCTTCTGCAGCGCTACATTTCCGAGCGCGGCAAGATTGTTCCTTCCCGTATTACGGCAGTATCCGCCAAAAAACAGCGTGAATTGGCTCGTGCCATCAAACGCGCTCGTTTCCTCGGCCTTCTGCCATATGTCATCAGCTAATCGCTGAGTGACAGACATTCGCGAAGGACGGATCGCCGCCCTTCGCCTCTCTATTTAAAAGCGCAGACAAATTGATCGTTGGGGTACGGCATTGCGACCTGCCTCTAACCGCAACCAGAGACCTCAGGGTCAGCGGGACAGCAAAAGAATGAACCACTATCTTCCCATTGCCATCGTTGCAGGCTTCTGCACGACCTTGTTGAACATCTCCGGTTATGCCGGTGGTGTCTTTGGTCTTGGCTTTCTGTTGGTTCTCACCGCTCCCCTTCCTGTTATGATCGCTTCGCTTGGCTGGGGCAATTTTGCCGGCCTCATCGCGGCCCTCACCTCTGGCGTCACCACCGCGTTGCTGATCAGCCCGCTTGCCGGTCTGCTCTTTGCGCTTCTGACCAGTTTGCCCGCTTGGTGGATTTGCCATCTGGCAGGGCTGAGCCGCGTTGACGAGCGTACCGGGGAAGTCTTCTGGTATCCAATCTCACGCCTTCTGATGTGGATTGCCAGCTTTGCAGCAATAGCGACGCTGACCATGTTCGTTCCCTTTGGCTTCAGCCTTGATACCTACATGGATGCCATCTCGACCTTGGTCAAACAGATCTATGACAATGGCCAGTTTGGTGAAGCAGGCGTCAAACTTGAGGGGCTGGTTCAGCTTGTCGGCCGCCTGGCACCCACAGCATCGGCCCTGATGCTGGTTTTCAGCATGACCGTGAACCTCTATCTGGCTGGCAAGGTAGTGCATAAATCAGGGCGCCTCGCACGCCCTTGGCCTGGGTTGCATTGGGTGAGCCTGCCACCGGTTGGCGCCTATATTTTTCTTGCATCTCTCATCGGCCTGTTTGTGCTGCCGGACCTGTCAGGAGTTCTGGCCCAGATCGTCGCCTCCTGCTTTGGCGCAACCCTGCTGCTGGTCGGCCTGTCGGTCATTCACAATATGACAGTTGGCAATCCGTTCCGTGGCGGCATCCTCTGGGTCACCTACTTTATGCTCGTCATCCTTCAGTGGATCAGCTTCTTTGTAGTCATTTTAGGTGCCGTCGAAGTGTTGCTGGATCTGCGAGCAAGAAGACTGGCCGCGCGCTCAGACAAGGGGTCCGATCGGCCGAATGACGATCAAGGCAATGATCAGGGTGAGCAGGATTAATCTGCCGCTCAGTCAAGACAATCAACCGGATCCCCCATCGTGCGACGATGACGTGATCCAACAAGACAAAACAATCCGGGCCTTGCCCGACAACAAAAAGACCGGGCAATAGCCCCGGTGAATGGAGATCAAAATGGAAATCATTCTGCTTGAACGCGTTGCCAAACTTGGCCAGATGGGCGATATCGTGTCTGTACGCACTGGTTACGCACGCAACTTCCTGCTGCCTCAGGGCAAAGCGATCCGCGCATCCGACGCCAACAAGAAGCGTTTTGAAGCCGAGCGCGCCCAGCTGGAAGCACGCAACCTCGAAGCAAAATCCGAGGCAGAAGCACTCAAAGAGCGTATCGGCGAGAAAACCGTCATCATTATCCGCGCAGCGTCCGAAACCGGCCAGATGTATGGCTCCGTTTCCACGCGCGATATCTCTGACGCCCTGACCGAAGAAGGCGTTTCCATCAGCCGCTCTCAGATTTCCCTGTCCCGTCCGATCAAAGCCATCGGCATGCATGCAGTGACCGTCATTCTGCATCCGGAAGTCGAACTGGTTGTGACCGCCAACGTTGCTCGTTCGCAGGACGAAGCAGAACGTCAGGCTGCTGGCGAAGATCTGTCCCGCACCAATCGTGAAGAAGACAACTTCGAGTTCGAAGAAGATCTGGAACTGGACGAAGAGCTGCTGGAAGAAATCGAAGGCGAAGAAGAAGCTGAAGAGGCTTCTGAAGAAGCAGCTGCAGAAGACGAAGAATAAGATCGCGTCCACAGCGCCACGATACAGATTTCCCCGTATCGTCCACAAGCTATCAAGGCCCGGCCCACAAGCCGGGTCTTTTTGCATCTTGTCCTACGGATGGCATTTCATCTTCCACAGAGCCGTCTTCTTGGTGTCAAATCGGTCTAGAAATGATTCTCTTTTTCGTGAATCAAACGGAATCGGAGTCCAGCAAAAAAGGCCCTTGAAAAATTTCGGCTGTTGATTGCCGTGAATCATCTCAAGGGTGCTTCATTTTGTGGTCGACCTGTGTCTAGTTAGGAAACCAACTGAGAGATGAGGCGCGAAAAACATGGAAATGGCCGCCAAGCGCGACGGCGATGAGCCGACCCTTGCCCGTCAGGCACCGCACAACCTGGAAGCTGAACAGCAGCTTCTGGGCGCGATTCTGGTCAACAACCAGACCTATGACAGGGTAGAGTCCTTCCTCAAGCCGCACCATTTCTTCGACCCGAATCTGCGTGAAATCTACGAAAAGGCCTCAATGCTGATCCGCGCAGGCAAAATTGCCTCTCCGGTGACGCTAAAAACCTTTTTCCCCGCAGATCACATGGTCGCGGACATGCCGATCGATATCTATCTGCTGCGCCTTGCCTCACAGGCCACCTCGATCATCAATGCCGAGGATTTTGGCCTCCTGATCATGGATCTGGCTACCCGCCGCGAACTGATCGATATTGGCACGGATGTGGTCAATGTCGCCTATGATTCCCCGATCGATTCCTCGCCGAAGGAGCAAGTCGAAGAGGCTGAAAAGCGTCTTTTTGCCTTGGCGGAAGTCGGCGGCGAAAAAGGCGGCTTTGTCTCATTTGCCACCGCGGCAACCGAAGCTATCGAAATGGCCGAAGCCGCCTACAAGCGCGACGGTCAATTGTCGGGCATTTCCACGGGCCTGAAAGACCTCGATCAGAAAATGGGTGGTCTGCAGCATTCGGATTTGATCATTCTCGCCGCCCGACCCGCAATGGGTAAAACCTCGCTGGTAACCAACATCGCCTACAATGTGGCAAGCGCCTATCGCGCCGAAGAGCAGAAAGACGGCTCGCTGAAAACCATCAATGGCGGCGTTGTCGGTTTCTTCTCACTCGAAATGTCCGCCGAACAGCTTGCCACCCGTGTCATTGCCGAACAGGCGATGGTGTCATCGGAGAAGATCCGTCGCGGTAAGGTCGATCAGGACGAATTTGCCCGCATTGCCCACAAGGCACAGGAAATGCAAGTAACTCCGCTGCATATTGACCAGACCGGTGGCATTTCCATCGCCCAGCTTGCAGCCCGTGCCCGGCGCCTCAAGCGCCAGAAGGGCCTTGATTTGCTGATCATCGACTATTTGCAGCTGCTCAGTGGCTCCTCTTCCAAGGCGTCTCAGGGCCGCGTGCAGGAAATCACCGAAATCACCACGGGTCTGAAGGCCCTCGCCAAGGAACTGGCGGTTCCCGTCATTGCCCTCTCTCAGCTTTCCCGTCAGGTGGAAGCCCGTGACGACAAGCGCCCACAGCTGGCTGACTTGCGCGAATCCGGCTCCATCGAGCAGGACGCCGACGTGGTGATGTTCATCTATCGTGAGGAATATTATCTCGAACGCCTGGAACCCAAACCCGGCACCGAGGAGCATTTCACTTGGCAGGCCGAAATGGACCGTGCCATGGGCAAGGCGGAAATTCTGATCGCCAAGCAGCGTCACGGCCCGACCGGCAGTGTGCCTGTTGCCTTCCAGCGCGAATTCACCCGCTTCTCCGATTTGGCGCGAGACGAATATATGCCAGATAGCTACGAATAGGCTCGTTTGCCCGGATGGCATGCGTGCCCGGACGTGAGCATAGGCACATAGTCCAGCAACTCCAATCGGATGGAACAAGGGCACAACTCCCTTGAGTTGCGCCATACTCACTCCCAAATCATGGGGCATGCGTCAGCATGTCCTTATGACCAATCCATTGGAAAGCAGAGCCTTCATGAAGTTATTCCAGCACGACGCCCCCTCCCAATCTTACGACCACCGCGAGGTCTATTCGCTATATGAGCTCGCCTACACAACGGTCGACTTAATGGCCGCCCTGTTGTTCGTCGTTGGCTCGGTGATGTTCTTCTATCAAAGCTGGGTAAATGCAGGCACATGGTGTTTTCTCGTGGGATCGGTCCTGTTTGGTGTTAAACCCACCCTGCGCTTCGTCCGTGAGCTGCATTATCTGCGTCTCGGCAAGCGGCAAGAGCAGGCCAGACAACAAGCAAGACCGTAACACCCAAGCGCCATGCTCGAACAATCCACCCGTGCTCATGTGCAAAGCATCACCGAAGCACTGAACAAGCCCTTGCCTTGCAAGCAGCTTTTGCGCAAGCTATCGCCTTCTATTCCTCTTTATTCACCCGCTCGATAGAGCCGATTCTTCAAAGACCAATCATGACCCGAATGCAGCCATCGCCTCATCATGCCTTCACCGCCGCCCAGAGCGAAGCGACCGCAGGCAGCCTGCTGACCATCGACCTTGCAGCCTTGGCAGACAATTATCGCTTCCTTGCGAGCCAAAGCGACAAAGCCGCCTGCTCAGCCGTCATCAAGGCCGATGCCTATGGCACCGGCCTCGAACAGGCCGCCACCGCCTTGTCGGAAGCTGGCTGTGACACCTTTTTCGTCGCCCATCCGCGCGAAGGCGAACGGGTACGCTCCCTGCTGCCCGACGCAACGATCTATGTGTTGAATGGTCTGGTCGGCGACCTAAGCGATGAAGCGCTTGGCTATTTTTGTGCCCACAGCCTGCGCCCGGTTCTCGGGTCTTATGAAGAAATAGAACTCTGGCAGGCCTATTGCGAAAAACTGGCGCTTTCTATGCCCTGCGCGCTCCATTTCGACACCGGCATGAACCGCATGGGCCTCAGCCTCAAGGCCGCCCATAGCCTGTCGGAACGTTGGGCCAAGACACCGCCCAATTTCGAACTCACCCTGATCATGAGCCATCTGGCTTGCGCCGATATACCAGGCCACCCGCAAAACCGCGCGCAGCTTGAACGCTTTTGTGCTATCCGTGCATGCTTCCCGACCGTTCCGGCATCTTTCGCCAATTCGGCGGGGATCTTCCTGGGGCCGGACTATCATTTCGACCTTCTACGCCCCGGCATCGCCCTTTATGGCGGTCAGGCAGTCAATGATACGCCCAACCCGATGAAGGTGGTAGCCACCTATGAAAGCCGCATCTTGTCCACCCGCAAGGTGCCAGAAGGATGGCCAGTCAGTTACGGCGCCCAAGAGGTCACCAAGCGGGACAGCCGCCTTGCTACCCTTTGCGTCGGATATGCAGATGGTTATTTGCGCGCCGCAGGCAGTTCAGACAAGGCAAAAGGGGCTTCCGTCTGGATTGCGGGGCATCGCGCACCGATCATTGGCCGGGTAACGATGGACCTGATCATCATTGACGTCACCGACATCCCTGAAGAGCTGTCCAAACTAGGCAATCTGGTGGAAATGTTCGGCCCGAATATTCCGATTTCGGACGTCGCAGAAATCGCTGGCACCATCGATTATGAGTTGCTGACCAGCCTTGGCCCAAGAGCCTATCGCCGCTATCAATAGGGCGAGACAAGTGGCCGGGCCTCAAGGTCTGTGGCCAATTCCAAGCTGAAGCCCGAGCCCGAACCAAAG
>CAXXSO010000036.1:0-36118 GCA_963676965.2 uncultured Cohaesibacter sp. | reverse complement strand
CCGGCGAAGAAGACCAATGGACCAACGAAATTCAGGATAGCGTCATCTCGATGTTCGAGGCCTGTAACTTTCAGGATCTCACCGGCCAGCGCATCACCAAGGTTGTCAATGTTCTGCGCTTTATTGAAGAGCGGATCGTCAGCATGATGGAAATCTGGGGTGGCATCGAACATTTCCAGGAAATCGAGGTCGACAATCCGTTGGCCAAGACCGGCGACGAAGCTTTGCTCAACGGCCCGGCTCTGGGTGGCGAAGATGGTGTGGCCAGCCAGGACGATATCGACGCCCTGTTCGACTAAGTTCACAATCGGCAAAAAATGGTCTAAAAGCCCTAGGGAAATGCCCTTGGGCTTTTTTTGTTGTTTGTTCCGCCCGGAAGAAGCAAAGCGAAACAAGCTTCCTCTTGCCCTGACAAGACCACACTGGTCGTGCCCGGACGTGCCGTTTGACTACCGGAGACTGACATGGCGCCTTCTGCCAAGCGTTTGGTGACGCTTATCCCCCGCATCCTTTTGTCGATTGCCCTGATTATCTATTTGGCCAACATCGCTTGGCCCTATGTCTATCGGGAATCCGATCAGGACGCCTGTCGTTTTGGACCGGTCACCAATGAGCAATATCGCGCCTATCTGGCGGATGTGAAACAGCGCGCGCGCGATTATTGGCCTCCATTGCCCGATGGCTCGCACCCCTGGCCGGTGGATGATGTGATGCACGAATCTCTGGCCTACCGTGTGAGTGATGCGGTCCGCGATCTTGATGGCTTTTATGAACGCCTCGCCATGTCGCATGCTGTGATGCGGGCTGCCGGCATGCGCCTGCGCGAAAAGCAGGACGAGGCCAATGGCACCAGCAAGGCGACGCTGGACGCGGATGGCAACGCCAACAGCCTGCGCTATGTCTATGCCTTCACCTCACCCAACTACACCCTCATACCGATGCGCATGTTCCGCTTCGATGGCAAGGGAACGTTGTCTTTCATCGGTGGGCAGGAAACGGGGCAATGGCTCAAGGATGATGTGACCGCCAAAACCAAGGACGGACTGATTGCGATCACCTTTGAGGAACTGGGGTTCCTCGATAGCGACCCGACAGACACTTCGGATCTGACTTTCTTCCCGCGCTTCATCGATTATGACAAGGTCTATCGCCCGTGTCCCAAGGTGCCGGATAAAGCATGGGTTGCTGCCTATGAGGCAACCAGACCTACAGCCATCGAGGTGCCCCCTCTCAAGGCCCCAAAAATCCGGTCAGAATAGATCCACCAGAATAGACCCAGTTGTTTCATCAACAAACCCGCTTGGATCTTGATCGAGGCGGGTTTTCGTTTGATTGACTCCATCAAGGAATCGCAATAAGAACAAAAAAGGAACGAATGCGCTGATTGAGCGGGAGAACGGCAATGGCAGACCAACAGGCTGAAAATGGGCTGATCATCGGTGAAGACGGCAAAGCGCGCTGCTGGTGGCAAGGTGGCAAACCGGACTATCAGGCCTATCACGACGACGAATGGGGCCATCCGGTTGCCGATGATCGCACTTTGTTCGAGAAGATCTGTTTGGAGGGGTTTCAGTCAGGGCTGAGCTGGTACACAATCCTGAAGAAGCGTGAGAATTTCCGCGCCGCCTTTGCCAATTTCGACATCGATAAAGTGGCGGCCTTCACCGAGGCCGACATCGAACGCTGTCTTCAGGATGCGGGCATTGTCCGCCACCGCAAGAAGATCGAAAGCACCATCAACAATGCCAAGCGGGCGCAGGACCTGCGCCGCGAGTTTGGCTCACTTGCCGCCTATTTCTGGGCCCATGAGCCTGGCAGGTCTGATCGTCCGGACCGCCCGATCTATGAAGAGTTGGTCAAACTCAGCCAGACTGACATTTCCAAAGCCATCTCCAAGGATCTCAAAAAGCGCGGCTGGTCCTTTGTCGGCCCAACCACGATCTATGCTTTCATGCAAGCCATGGGGCTGGTCAATGATCATATCGAAGGCTGTCATTGCCGCGAGGTGATCGAGGCCGAACGCGACAAATTCACACGCCCCAATGCGGCCTGATCTGCCGAAGCGGGTTTGAGGTGCAAAAATATGGCAATCATTTGCTTTGTTTTGCATTTGGTATAAGACTCTAAGGAAATATACCTTGTTATTTCAGCCAATAGACCTTGCTGTTGATTGGCCTGATTTGCAAGGTGACCCGTCTTTCAAACCATAACTGGCGCCTTTCAAACCTTAAGCAGTGTTTCGTATGAATGAGTTGATCAAGGAACTGGGGGTCTACGCACCCCTGATTATCAATGTGGCCAAGGCCATTGTCTTTCTGATTGTTGGCTATCTGGTGGCTGGTTTGTGTGGCCGCCTTGTCCGCAATCGCCTCTCCAACATTCCTCGCTTTGACCAGACCCTTGTCAGCTTTGCTTCGTCTCTGGTCCGCTGGCTCATTCTGGCCTTTGTCTGCATCGCGGTTCTTCAGCTATTCGGTTTTCAGGCGACCAGCCTTGTCGCCGTTCTGGGTGCTGCGTCTCTGGCCATCGGTCTTGCCCTGCAAGGCACGCTCAGCGATGTTGCCTCCGGTGTCATGCTGATCATTTTCCGTCCTTACAAAATGGGTGATTATGCCAATATTGGCGGCACATCTGGTACGGTCAAGGATATCAACCTGTTTGTCACCGAGATGGTGACGCCGGACAATGTGCAGATCATCATGCCCAACTCCAAAGCGTGGGGCGCGATTGTCACCAATTTCTCAGCCCATCAGACCCGCCGTTGCGACATGGTCTTTGGCATCGATTATGACGATGATATCGACAAGGCAATGCAGATCATTCTCGATCTGGCCAATGCCGATGAGCGCGTTCATCAAGACCCGGCCCCATGGGTGCGGGTGACAAATCTGGGGGATTCGTCGGTCGATCTGACAGTTCGCCTTTGGTGTGCGGCATCGGATTATTGGGAGTTGAAATTTGCCTTCCTCAAGGCCACCAAAGAGGCTTTTGATGCCAAGGGCATTTCCATTCCCTATCCCCATCAGGTCGAAGTCATAAAAGGCGGCAAAGGTAAAGTCCATCAGGACTGACCGCCCTTTGGGCTTCTCATCTTCTTGATGACTTGAAAGGCAGCGCCATACGGGGCTGCCTTTGTCATGCCCGCGCAATCTTTTGCTGATACCGCAAAGGAGCGGCCCTTGTCGACAAGCCCGGGAAAATCGACCCCTTGCGCCATTTGTTCTTGGCTAAAACCTTGTCGCGCCTTGAGTGATGGGCTAGGGAAGAGACCGAACAGAGTGTGTTTGCGGATCTGGCAGGCTTTTGCCGCTCCGATAAAGGCAACCTGACCCTCTTTTAACCCCAACGAAGTGACGTCCAATCATGGCCCAGAACAAGGCAAACAAGAAAAAGCCCAATAAGCTCAAGGCCCGCCTGCCGCGCGGATTTGTGGATCGGACTGCCGAAGACATTCGCGCAACCGAAGACATGCTCGCAAAGATCAAGGCCGTCTATGAGCATCATGGCTTTGATCCGATTGAGACGCCGACCTTCGAATATACCGATTGTCTGGGCAAGTTCTTGCCCGATACCGACCGTCCCAATGCGGGCGTCTTCTCCGTTCAGGATGACGACGAGCAATGGATGAGCCTGCGCTATGATCTGACCGCGCCGATGGCTCGTCACGTGGCGGAGAATATCAACGAAATCCAGCTGCCCTATCGCACCTATCGCGTCGGCTATGTCTATCGCAATGAAAAGCCGGGGCCGGGCCGCTTCCGCCAGTTCATGCAGTTCGACGCCGACACCGTTGGCGCACCGGGCGTGCAGACCGACGCCGAGGCCTGCATGATGATGGCCGACACCATGGAAGCCTTGGGCATCGAGCGCGGCAACTATGTCATCCGCGTCAACAACCGCAAGGTGCTTGATGGCGTGATGGAGGTAATCGGCCTTGGTGGAGAGGAGCACACAGAACAGCGGCTAAATGTTCTAAGAGCAATTGATAAACTCGACAAGTTTGGAGTTTCGGGTGTCAAAATGCTTCTTGGAGAAGGTCGAAAAGACGAGTCAGGTGACTTTACAAAGGGTGCGGGATTAAACTCAAATCAGATACAAGTCATCGAGACAGTAATTTCTCCAAACACAGGACAGGCTGGAACGGAAGAAAGCCGGCAGGCCCAGTTAGATTATTTGGAGCGCCTTAGAAGCATCCTCGATGGTAACGAAACTGGTTGGAAGGCCTGATGGAGCTGTTCACTATTGTTCAGGTCACTTTGGCTTGTGGATATGGTGGTGACAGAATCGTAATCGATCCAACTTGCGTCCGTGGCCTCGAATATTATACCGGCCCGGTCTATGAGGCTGAATTGCTGTTTGATGTCACCAACGAGAAGGGCGAAGTCGTCCAGTTCGGCTCTGTCGGTGGCGGTGGCCGCTATGATGGCCTCGTCAAACGCTTTGTTGGCCGTGACGTGCCCGCAACCGGCTTCTCCATCGGTGTGTCGCGCCTGATGACGGCGCTGAAAAATCTCGGAAAATTGGGCAATGACCCAATGGTCGCCCCGGTGCTGGTCACCGTCATGGATGGCGATGTCGAGAGCCTCGGCCATTATATGAAAATGGTGCAGGACCTGCGCGCCGCCGGTGTGCGCGCCGAGCTGTATCAGGGCAACTGGAAGAAGTTTGGCAACCAGCTGAAATATGCCGACAAGCGCGATTGCCCGCTGGCCATCATTCAGGGCTCTGACGAAAAAGAAAAAGGCATCGTCCAGATCAAGGATCTCGAAGAGGGCAAGCGCCTGTCTGCCGAGATCGAGGACAATGCCACCTGGCGCGAAAGCCGCCCGGCACAGGTCGAAGTGGCCACCGCCGATATGGTGGAAACCGTCAAGAAGATGCTGGCCGATCAGGCCGCCGACCGCGCTGCCGCCAAAGCGGCAGACTGAGGGCGACCGGGGCTATAGGGGCCAACAAGATCCCGGGCAACCGGGCAAGGAGATGACATGACTTATTTGACAGATGCCATGCGGGCCGAGCTGACAGAACAATTTGCGACCGCAGGCGCCACCGCAATTGACCTGCCGGTGCTGTTTCATGCCGATGTCTTTGTCGATCTGATCGGAGAAGACATCCGCCGCAGGCTTTATGTGGCCCCAGGTGCCAATGGTGAAGCCATGGCTCTGCGGCCGGAATTCACCATTCCCGCCTGTCTGCATCATCTCTCCTCTGCCCCCATTGATCAGCCCGCCAATTATGCTTGCGTTGGTCCGGTCTTTCGTCAGCGCGCCGATGATCAACCCGGAGAAAGCTGGCAGGCAGGGCTTGAACAGTTCGACCCAGAAGGCGGTGTCAGCTTTGACGCCAACAGCCTTGCCGGGGCCTTGAAAATCGTCGAAACCCTGTCTGACCGCACACCCATCGTCACCATTGGCGACAATGCGCTCTTCTCTGCTTTGCTGACCGCTCTGGAAACCCCGACCGTCTGGCAGCGTCGCCTTGAAGGCGCGTTCGGCGACCGCGCCCTGCTTGACAAAATGCTCAAGCGTCTGGCGCAGGGTGGGGCCGATGACCAAGAGGCGTCCGCAGGTCTGGCTCGGATCCTTGAAGGCAAAGACCCTCAAGCGGTGCGCGAAGCGGTTGAGGAAATGCTCGATATTGCAGGCCTTGCCGCCGTTGGTGGCCGCTCGGTTGGCGACATTGCCGAACGCTATATGGAAAAAGCCGAACTGGCCGCCAATGCGGGCTGGGATGCAGGCAAGATCGACACCATCGCGCGCTATCTCGCCATTTCCGGTTCACTGGACGACAGCCTTGCCCAGTTGCAGGCGTTCAACACGGAAGAAGGCAATCCCCTTGGCGCGGCCTTAAGCCAGTTTGCCGAGCGGATCGATGCGATCAAGGCGTCCGTTGCGTCTGATGCGCCCATCTGCTTCAAGGCCGATTTCGGTCGCCGCCTCGATTATTATTCCGGCTTCAATTATGAGCTGAATTTCGAAGGCGATGCCAGACCGGTTGCCGGTGGTGGCCGTTATGATCGCCTGTTGGGCCTGTTGGCCCCGCGCGTTGAAGCCGACCTTTCGCTCGAGGCCTTGCCGGCAATCGGGTTTGTGATCTGGCTGGACCGCCTGACCAAAGCACAGGGCTAGGAATATTTATCATGAGCAAGTCACCTCTCATCATCGCCGTGCCCTCCAAAGGTCGCCTGCAGGAAAATGCCAATGCCTTTTTTGCCCGCGCAGGGCTGAAAGTGGCCCGCCCCGGCGGTGCTCGCAATTATCGCGGCCATCTCAAAGGCATCGATAATGTCGAGATTGCCTTCCTGTCGGCCTCGGAAATTGCCAAGGAATTGAAGGCTGGCTCCGTCCATCTGGGTGTGACGGGCGAGGATCTGATACGAGAGCATCTGACCACGCCTGAGCGCTATGTCGATCTGTTGATCAAACTCGGCTTTGGTCATGCCAATGTGGTGATTGCCCTGCCCAAGGCATGGATCGATGTGCGCACCATGGAAGATCTTGGCGACGTCGCCATCGACATGCCCGCCCGCTATGGACATCGTTTGCGGGTTGCGACCAAATATATCAACCTGACCCGCAGCTTCTTTGCCAGCCACGGCATCGTCGATTACAAGATTGTCGAAAGCCTTGGCGCGACCGAAGGCGCGCCCGCTGCAGGCTCTGCTGACGTGATTGTCGACATCACCTCGACGGGGTCGACCCTTGAAGCCAACAATCTCAAGATCCTTGATGATGGTGTCATCCTGCGCTCCGAGGCCAATCTGGTTGCGTCTCTCACGGCCGACTGGTCGGATGCGGCTCGCCTTGCTTTGAGTGAAATTCTTGACCGCATTCAGGCCGAGGAAGCCGCCCGCTCCCGCCGTGAAATCACCGCGGCTCATTGTGATGCCGCCACCATCAGCCAGCAGATCTGTGATGAATTTGCCAAAGCCAATGTCTATGCACCCCTTGGCCATGGGGATGCTGTGGTGACCCTGCACGCTCCTGAAGGCTCTGTCTATCCTATCGCCGCACGCCTGCGTGCTTTGGGGGCGACCGAGGTGTCGGTGAAAAGCCTTGATTATATCTTTGAGGCCTCCAATCCGCTCTTTGATCATCTCATTGCACGCCTTGATGATTAGGCTTTGGCGCAGAGCCTTGATTTGGACTCAAAGCTCTGGCTTCAAGGAAGGCAAATTGGCTCGGTAGAATCACGGTGCGCCTGACAGGCGAGACTTGCTGCCACCGCCAATCGGTTTTCGGCAAATAGAGCGGATCCAGTCATGCAACAGCCTTCCTCGCTATCCCGTCCCTTGCTGTCCCGGCGTCGGGCCTTGCAACTGGCAGTAGGCACCCTTGCCGCACCCGCTTTGATCAAGGCGGATATTGTCAATGCGGCTGACCTGGATCGGGCAATCGGACGGCTGATCATGATCGGCTTTTCAGGCAAAAGTGCCAAAGGCAAATTTGCGCGCACTATTGCCAATCATGTGGCAAAGGGCAGGGCCTCTTCGGTTGTTTATCTCTCTGGCAATATTGGCTCGGGCCGTGATGTGACGGGACTGAACAAGCTGTTTCACAATGCCAGGGTCACCCATATCGCCATCGATCATGAAGGTGGTGCCGTTCAGCGCTTGCGTGAGAAACAGGGCTTTACGCGGCTGCCGTCTGCGTTGCGTGTTGCCCAGACCAGAGATGTGGCTGGAGCCGAGAAGCTTTATGCCGTGGCGGCCCGCGAGTTGGCCAATATGGGTTTCACGCTCAATCTGGGCCCTGTGGCAGACCTCCATCGCGCCTACAATCCCGTGATTGGGCGCAACTTGCGTGCCTATGGTGCGGATGCTGACACGGTTGCCGCCTATGCCGCGGCCTTCATACGCGCCCACCGCCGCTATGGAATCACCACCGCCTTGAAGCATTTCCCCGGCCATGGTCTGTCCAACAAGGACAGCCACAATGGCTTTGTCGATATTCGCGACAGTTGGGACCCGGAGGAATTGAAGCCTTTCTCCCTGCTGGTGCGTCAAGGACTGGCTGACATCATCATGACGGGCCATCTTTATGTGCGCATCTCTCAGCAGGACAATGGCGAGTTGACCACCTTTTCACGGGCCTTGATCCACGATGTTCTGCAACAAGGCTTGGGGTTCAAGGGCCTGACCATGACCGATGATCTCGACATGGGGGCGGTGCAAAAGGTTGCAAAACCGCGTGAAGCTGCTTTGAAGGCCGTGGAAGCGGGCTATGATTTGCTGCTGCTGTCAAACAGCCTCAAGCCAGACCCCGATCATCCGGCCGAAGCGGTAGAATGGATTCGTTCGGCCATCCGGGAAGGTCGCATTCAGGAAGGCCGGATATTCCAGTCGGCGGAAAAAGTGCAACGCTCCCGCTCAGCCTGAGGGCAGGGTGAGCGAAGAGAAGGGCGGTCAGTTGACCGCCCGAATACAGACTTGTCCATCGGAACATCAATAGGTTTGATCTGCGTGCCTGAACAGCGTGCCTGAACAGCGTGCCTGACTCAGCGCGTCTGACGGGAAATCTCGCGTGCCTGTGGCGCATAATGAAAGACCAGAGCCGCAAACAGGGTTTCATCAACCGCACAGCCCAGACCAGCATCAATCAACCGAGCGCACTGGCTTACCCGCTCCCGCAACGCTTCGAGCGAGAGATTATTCTGCGCGCCCAGAGCATAAGCAGACCCCCACGACATCACACGCGCCTTGAAACCCGCTGTCAAAATGGTGTGCACCGCCGCCTCATAGGCTTTGGCGTTGACAGGTGTTTTCAGGGGAGATGGCGTCCGTTTTCCAGTCCCCTCTGCCGGGATGGAAAAACAATCCGCATGAAGATCTCGGTCGAAATCAGCAGCTTCAAACATTTTACTTCCTTCCTTGCATGTCTTGGCGCGGTGTGCACCTGACACGGTTTGGAAGACTGGCGACGATAAGGGAATATCCGCGTCGTTGCGCCATCTTCGCGGTTTGCAAAGATGCCGCCACATCCCGTAACAGGTGCCACCTTGCCGCGGTTGGGCAGGTTGGCGAGGGCGCCAGCCCTTCTCTTGATGATGGCCAGACCATAAGGCGATTTTGCGGCCAAATCAAGGAACTTCCGTGAAGTGACCCAGCATCGGTATGGTGGCGTGGCGGGAAAGCAACAGTTAAAAAAAGAGGTCGTCGTTGCCGACGACCTCTCGTGACGGTTAGATGTGGGGACCGTCTAGGGAAAAACTGAGCTCCGATCTGGCATCAATTTGGGGGACAAATGCCAATCAGGCTATCTTCGTTTTTCCTGATAACAGTATATTTTAGAGGAAGGCAAAGATCCATAGTAAAAGTGAATATGAACCAAAAATCGTAAAAAAATTGAATATTTTTCCTTATTGAATTAGGGTTATGTCGTATTTAGAATTTTGATTCAATTTAATATTGAAGAATTTTGATCAGATATAAGTATAAAATATTTTTATTTTCGTATTTTGTTTTGATTTATTCGAAAATAATTTTTATTTTTAGTAATATTTGATTTAAGAAACTTCTCTCAAATAAAAGAGATTTTTTTAAGGAATAAAATATACTGGAAATATGGTTTCAATCAGACACCGATGGAATCGGCAGCAAAGTTGCCGATTTTGTTGTGATGAAGTCATATTTTTTTGTTTGTGCGAATATAGTGTAGAAGCAAAGAATGCGGAAGTTGGCTCGGACGAATAAATTGGTCACGGCCTGAATGGTTTAGAATTCTAATACCAATTTTTCCCGCACCTTGCCTGACAAAAGGCCGCATCAAAAGCAATCCGCCGAAAGTCAGGAAATCATGACTCCCGAGAATGGTCTGTTTAATAAGTCCAATTTTTTCGACAGATTGAATCCATCTTTTAAGTGGAAAGAATTATTTTCTAACGATTTCAACCGCGTTTTCCATCAAAGGTCAGATTGACCCTTGTATCGATGCGTAAAAAGGGTCCTGTATGGCCGTGTTGACGAATCAATCAGACGCAATGACAGGAATTGCACAGGCGTGATCAACAGCCTATTGACGGTACAACACAGACGCACCCATCTGATATGTAACTCTGGAAAATCAAAAGCTGCGGATAATCCCTGCCGCTTTCACAGGGTGTCGGTGCCGGTTGATGAGAGAAAAGGATCCCGCCTTGCTGTGTGCTTTGGACTTCGCGATGACCGATGGCATCAACGAGGCTGTGTTGCAATTGGTGCGACAGCAGGTGGTTGGTGCGGTGGCGTGTTTGCCTGTATCTGACCTTTGGCCGCAAAGCGCGCGATTGCTTCAGGTGACCGTCAATCGTGAGCCAGCTTTAAAGGCCGCCTTGGGCATGCAATTGAGCCTGACCGGATCATTTTCACCGCTTAGCAGTGGTTTTGCTCCGGCCAACCGTATCAAGGACGGAGCGCTCCCACGGCGACAGGATCTGATTGCTGCGGCACGCTTTGGAGGGCTTGACGCGCGCATATTGGAAGGTGAATTTCGCACCCAGATCAAACGCTTCATTGCCCATATGGGGCAGCCGCCAGCCTTCATTCTGCTCGAAGAGGCAATCTTGATGTTTGGCCCGGCAACTGAAGGTGTGACCGCAAGCCTGCGCCATTTTGAGCTTGCTTCGGTGGCAATGGTCGTGCCTGCCTTGCAACGTCCCGGTGGCATACGGGAAAGGCTGGAAAGGCGGCTGGTCTGGAACAGTGATCTGCATCAGACGCAGGCCTGGAACCGGCGCATGCTGGTTGAAGTCAAGCAGGCCAAACGGCTGCCGCAGAAAGCGAGCTGGCAACAGGATACCAAAATATGGTATGCAGTGCGGCCTGCTCAGAACGAAGAGCGCGACCGGACACGGCTTGAACGCTTTGACGATGATCCAGACCGCCGCTTTGAACAAATGGAGTGGTTCGCGTCTTGAAACAGAGGTGGTAGCCGCCGGTGGGAGCGAGTGATATGCAGCACGATGACCGCAACAGCAATAACAACCGGAATGATACATCAGAGGCGCTCGTCGGCCGTCCGATGACCAGAATGCAGCGCGCGGGCAAACCGCTCCATGACTCCATCACCGAGCAGCAGGTCTCCAATCTTGTTGAGGCCTTCTATGACAAGATTCGTCAGCATCCTCGCCTCTCCATGCTGTTTGCAGGCGGCATGAGCATGGATTGGCCCGAGCATCTGGACCGGATGAAGGCCTTTTGGCGCTCGATGCTGATGCAGACCCGTGAATATGGCGGCAAGCCAGTTCCCTCCCATGCCAAGCTTGAAGGATTGGAACCTGAAGATTTTGCTGATTGGCTCACGCTATTCCGGCAAACCGCGCGCGAGCTTTGCCCTGAAGATGCCGCCAATCTCTATATCAACCGAGCCGAAACCATCGCTCGTACGCTACAAATGGCCGTCTTTCTGCAAGGCCGCATCGCACCACCCGATGCTTTTGATCATGGGGTGATGTCAAAGGATTTCATCGCCTTTGTCCGTCGCAAGGATCAACAGGACGAGGCTTGATCCCCTGTCAGAAACAGATCATAGCGTCCAAGTCCGAAAGCAAGATCCTGGCCGCAATGAAGCAATGCACCAATCTGCAAAAGCCGCAACAGATCTGCAGATGGCTTGCTCCCCAATCGCACTTGCAATAGGCCCGTATGCCCCCGCATGGGAATGCGGGCCATGCCGCTCTGGCTGATTGCCCGGTTCCATTCGCTCACATCAAGCGCATCCTCATTCATCTCGCATGCCGCAATGACGTCTTCCAGTGTGGCCCGATCCAGCTCCAGCGACAGGCCATGCCAGCGGGCGACATCTTCTGCACGGGTGATGAGGTCCGTGAGAAAGCGGTGTCCGACCGTCTGGTCATTCACTGGTCCCTCAGATGGTTCATCCCAGCGAAAGGGCGTGAGAAAATGCACCAAAGCGTGGTTGGCAGAAGGGGGCGGGGTTTCCAGATTGGTCCATAGGCGCTCCACCGAGCGGATCAGAACCCCTTGGCAGGCCGCTTCAACGCCCGCCAGATTGATCCCGCGCTCCAGCGCTCGATGGGCCGCTTCGCTCAAATTACTGCTCCAGAGCTGTCCCAGACCGAACAGGCGCAATGTGATGCGCATGCTGTTCGCGCCGGTGCTCTCCGTGCGCAACAACCAGGGCGGTGCCATTCTCAATTTTTTCTCTCTGGTCTGGCCGTTGAAGAAGACATGCAGCCCGCAGGCGGGCCCCCAAGGGCAAGGCAGCCCAGCCAAGGCTTCCCGAGAGGCAGTGGTCATAAGCTCTGAACCAATCACCTGCCGAACAGCGGCGGGGAGGGCGGGATGCTGGGCCAATTGGCCATCCCCCTCGCATTCAAAACACAGGTCCTGAATATTGATTGCAGAGGCAAGACTTTCCAGATCGCACGTGCCCTGCGGATGGGCCAGTAAATAATCAAGCTCAACGCCCGATGGGGCAATTGGCGTTGGTGTCAAATGGGTGATCGGACCGTCACCGTGACAATGGTGATGGGTAGGGGGAGCGTCAAATGGCATCTCACATCTCCGTGGCTCTTGGGGCAAACCGGATAAACGGCATGCCGGTTCTCATGCTTAAGAGATGGCAGTTGGAAGCTGCGCCGTCGATTAAAATAGCAGGGCGATTTTAAAGCGGAGATGCAACGTTGCTGGCTGAAGGCAGGGCCTAGCGGCCTGTAATGAAGGTTCGCAAGGAAATCAGGCTGCGCTCCGCATCTTCGATTTCCTTGACGATGGTCGCCGTGTCGCGATGATCAATTCGATGATCCCTCAGCGCAATATCAATTTCACGCAACACGTCTGATGCTTCCAGAACCACACGATGTGCGGCCTGATACAGGGATTCTTCGGGGCCTTTTTCTTCGTCCTCAATCCGCTCGGCCGCGATATAGGCGGTGCCGCGCAACAGATAGCTGACAATCGAAGGGTCAGGAAACACAGCAATCAGTCGACGGATTTCGTCGGCAGTGAAGGCTGTCGTGCTGTTGAGGCGCTGATAGAAGGCCTGATAGCTCAGCCCCATCTGTTTGGCGATGGTTTTTATGTCATGGCGCTCGCTGCGCGTGATGGCTTGGCGCACCAGAAATGAAAACTGCTCACCCCGATCCATGACTCGAATATCATCCGGCATTCACCCCTCCATGACGTCGGGTGCCAGAATAGGCAGTACAACTTTTAATATCAAGTCGATTGTATCCGCCGCGGCACTCTCTATTCCCGCCGCAGCTGGAGCTGGGATAGATCGATCAATCCGTGGAGAGGGAACAGACGGCCTGTGTCGACTGCTCGGCCGATGTCTGCGGCGTACCACGACCCGTTTCACAACCGCGCATCACCAGATTGGGTGTATGTTTTGATCGTTCGAGAATATCCGCAAGGCTGTGTTCATTCAGGCTGGCAACAAATTGCTTGACCGACTTCGACATAATGCGGCTCATTTCACAGCCACCAAACATCGGGCAGTCGGGTTGAGGCGTGTCATCGCAACGCGGACACAGGCATTCGACAAAGCCAAAATCCGCCTCCATCACCTTGGCCACATCGCCCATGCGGATATTGGCGGGCTCATTGCCAAGCTCCAATCCGCCACCACGACCGCGCGTGGTTTTCAGGAACCCGCTATTCGACAATTTTGCGATGATTTTCATGCAATGGGTGCGAGACAGATGCAAGGCGCTTGCGACGCTTTCAACTGTCAGATTGCGGTCATCATTCTTCGCCACCAGCATCAGGATGCGGTAGGCATAATCGGTGCCTTTGGCCAGTCTCATGTCTATTCCTCAAGCTTGACGCTCCCGACTATCTGCGGATTTTTGGAGAATTTTCCTTGCGCTGCGTCAATTCATGAAAAAATTAAGAACTATTGAGCTGTCAACTGGGCAATCTTCGTCAAAATCGACGTTGAACAGAGAGGCTCTCGGTTGACAAACACTCTCGACAAAGCCGTGCGGGCGCGATATCCCATCACCACAGAGCAAAGCTGCATGAACAAGGAGAGCAGGGATGTCACATCCATTGGAGGAGCGCGTCGTCGATCTTGAGATCCAGCTCGCCCATCAGACGAAGACGGTTGAGGAATTGTCTGACATGGTCTCGCGTCAGTGGGATCTGATTGACCGCTTGACTCGCAAGATGAAATTTCTCGAAGAGGCCGTTGTCGAGCTTGAGGACAATGTCGGCCCGGCTGCCAATCAGAAGCCGCCTCACTATTGAGGTTTGATGCTTGATGGCATGGTAGGAATGACTAAGACGCAAGAAAAAGGCCGCCTTTTGGAAGAAGGCGGCCTTTTTGATCTAATTGCCTGAGGATCCTCAGGCCAATTTTTGGGAGGCGGCACGAACCTTTGTGGTGGATTCCTGCATCTGTGAGGTCGCCTCAGAAATCGACTTGATATTCTCGGAAATGGTTTCCACACCAGTGGACGCCATTTGCATATTGTCGGAAATGTCGCGGGTCACGGCGGCCTGCTCTTCTACCGCGGCGGCGATGCTTTCAGAGATGGTAGCGACCTGCTGAATAACCGTCTTGATTTCCTGAATGGCGCTGACCGCATTGCCGGTCGAAGACTGAACCGAGCTGATCTGGGAGGAAATCCGTTCGGTGGCTTTGGTGGTCTGCGAAGCAAGCTCCTTGACCTCGGAGGCCACGACCGCAAAGCCCTTGCCGGCTTCCCCTGCACGCGCCGCCTCGATGGTGGCATTCAATGCCAGCAGGTTGGTTTGCGATGCGATATTCTCGATCAATTCGATAACTTCGCCGATGCTCTGGGCGCTTTCAGACAGACCAGCCATGATGGTTTCGGATTCATTGGCTTCATGCACTGCCTGACTGGAGACGGAACTGGCTTGGGATACCTGACGGCTGATTTCCTCAATCGAGGAGACCAGCTCTTCGGAGGCTGCTGCCACGGTTTGAACGCTGGAGGAAGCCTGCGTCGCTGCGCTGGCTGCACTTGCAGCCTGCTGGTTGGTGCCGTCAACCGCACAGGCCACCAGATCAAGATCCGTGTCGATTTCCTTCTGAATGCCCATCCGGTACAAACGCTGCTCAACAGTGCTGGTAATGTCGGTTGCGAACTTGATCACCCGTATCGGCTTGCCTTCATCATTCAGGATCGGGTTGTAGGTCGCCATAATCCAGACTTCCTTGCCGCCCTTGCCAATGCGCTTGAACTCGTCGGAATGATATTGGCCAGACTGTAGGTGCTTCCAGAAATCCTGATACTTGCTGCTCTTTACCTCGGTTGGTTCAATGAACAGGCTGTGATGTTTCCCTTTGATTTCTGACAGTGTGTAACCTAGCGCCTTGCAGAAATTTTCGTTGGCATCAATGATGGTGCCATCCATTTCAAATTCGATGACAGCCTGCGAGCGGCTGATTGCTGCGATCTGGCCTGCGGTGCGCAGGGCATCCAGTTTTTTCTGGGTGATGTCCGCTGCTATCTTGATCACGCGGGTTGGTTTGCCGGAGCCATCCTTGAGAACATTGTAGCTGGCCTCGATCCAAATCACATCGCCATTTTTGTGGATGCGGGGAAATTCGCCCGTTTGAGCTTTACCAGCCGCAAGTCCACTCCAGAATTCGCGATAGGCGGTGCTCTCTGCGACATTGGCCGCAACAAACATACTGTGATGCTTGCCTTTGATTTCTTCGAGTGAATACCCGATGGCCTTGCAGAAATTGTCGTTGGCTTGCAAGATATTTCCTGCAAGATCAAACTCGATCATTGCCCAGGATTCACTGATGGCGTCAAGCCGAGCCTTATCAAGTTTTCCAGATAGTTTGAACATACGTGGCACCATTTCTAAACAGACGTTTTCAAAATTTTGTCCTTTATCCGTAAAATTATCATTAAGTTGACAAATGAATCTCTTGGCTATTTCGTATATTTACTTTGAATTTAAGTGATTTAGGTAGAAAAAACCCCATAGAGTTTCTTTTTATATAAGGGTTTACTAGAAATTGAGGTAAGTATTTTACCTTAGGTTTAGTATACCTATGGTTGTTGTTATTGTACAAAAAACAACCCTGAGCTATCTTTTAATTCAGTGCATTCTACCTAAGCTTGTTTTGGTATTCTGGTCGCCAAAATTCAAGAAGCACTTGGCTGCGGCAAAAAGCATCAAAGGGAAGTTATCTGATATTCCGCACTTTCCCGCTGCGATCTTGAAGTCGGCGTCTGTCATCACGCAGTCCCCAGTGGTGCCTTTTGCGGTGTTCCGCAGGGTAGGGCCCCCGAAGACTGGGCTTTATAATGCAAGGTGGAGCACAGACAAGGTCCGTCCAGTAAGAGAGCCGCCAATAACTAAGCGTGCTCGCTTGAGCAGACGATATTCCCTCATGCCGCCCCACGCAGTCGGCGCATAAAAGCAAGACTGTATAAGTGCACCAAAACAAAAAGGGCAGCCCCATAGGGACTGCCCTCAATTTCAGCTAGGTGCCGAACGGTGATGCTTACATCATGCCGCCCATGCCACCCATACCGCCCATGCCGCCCATATCAGGCATGCCGCCACCAGCGCCTTCTTTGGCTGGTGCGTCAGCAACCATGGCCTCGGTGGTGATCATCAGGCCAGCAACGGAAGCGGCGTCCTGCAGAGCAGTGCGAACCACTTTGGTTGGGTCGATGATGCCAGCTTCGATCATGTCGACATAGGCTTCATTCTGAGCGTCAAAGCCAAGGGTGTCGTTGCCTTCGAGGACCTTGTTGACCACGATGGAACCTTCAACACCAGCATTCTCTGCGATCTGACGGATTGGAGCCTGCAGCGCACGCAGCACGATCTTGATGCCGGCAGTGATGTCAGGATTTTCCGAGGACAGCTCGGCAACTGCTTTGGAAGCACGCAGCAGAGCGGTGCCGCCGCCGGTCACGATACCAGCTTCAACAGCAGCGCGGGTTGCGTTCAGAGCATCGTCAACACGATCTTTGCGCTCTTTCACTTCCACTTCGGTTGCACCGCCAACGCGGATAACAGCAACACCACCAGCCAGTTTAGCCAGACGCTCCTGCAGTTTTTCACGATCATAATCAGAAGAGGTTTCTTCGATCTGAGCTTTGATCTGAGCAACGCGGCCTTCGATGCCGTCTTTCTCGCCAGCGCCATCAACGATGGTGGTGGTTTCTTTGGTGATGTTGACTTTCTTGGCAGTGCCGAGCATGTCGAGGGTGACAGACTCAAGTTTGATGCCAACATCTTCGGAAATCACGGTACCGCCGGTCAGGATGGCAATGTCTTCGAGCATCGCTTTACGACGATCACCGAAGCCAGGAGCCTTAACAGCAGCAATTTTCAGGCCACCACGCAGTTTGTTGACAACGAGGGTAGCCAGCGCTTCGCCTTCGATGTCTTCTGCAATGATCAGCAGCGGACGGGAAGACTGAACAACGCTTTCCAGAATTGGAAGCATTGGCTGCAGGTTGGAGAGTTTTTTCTCGTGCAGCAGGATGAACGGATCTTCCAGATCAGCGATCATCTTTTCGGTGTTGGTTACGAAGTAAGGAGACAGGTAACCACGGTCGAACTGCATGCCTTCAACGACTTCCAGCTCGGTTTCTGCGGTTTTGGCTTCCTCGACGGTGATCACACCTTCGTTGCCCACTTTCTGCATTGCATCAGCGATCATTTTGCCGATTTCGGCTTCGCCGTTTGCAGAGATGGTGCCAACCTGAGCGACTTCGTCAGAATTGTTGATTGGCTGGGAAGCAGCTTCCAGCGCTTTATGGGCTTCAGCAACAGCCAGGTCAATGCCGCGCTTCAGATCCATTGGATTCATGCCAGCAGCAACAGACTTGTGGCCTTCGCGAACGATAGCCTGAGCCAGAACGGTTGCGGTGGTGGTGCCGTCACCAGCGATATCGTTGGTTTTGGAAGCCACTTCACGCACCATCTGTGCGCCCATATTCTCGAACTTGTCTTCCAGTTCGATTTCCTTGGCAACGGTCACACCATCTTTGGTGATGCGTGGAGCGCCGAAGGATTTGTCGATAACCACGTTACGGCCTTTAGGACCCAGGGTGGTTTTTACAGCGTTGGCAAGAATGTCTACGCCACGCAGCATTTTTTCGCGTGCATCTGCACCGAACTTGACTTCTTTAGCAGCCATTTGAGCTCTTCCTGAAATCTATAAACTTGGAATTTGAGGCGAAACGACGTCGGATCCGGCCTTAGCCCATGATGCCGAGAATGTCGCTCTCTTTCATGATCAGCAGATCTTCACCGTCGATCTTGACTTCGGTGCCAGCCCATTTGCTGAACAGCACACGGTCACCAGCCTGCACATCAAGTGCAACCAGTTTGCCAGCATCATCACGAACGCCGCTGCCTGCAGCAACAACTTCGCCTTCAGATGGCTTTTCTTTGGCGGTATCAGGAATGATGATGCCACCGGCGGTTTTCTCTTCGGATTCCAAACGGCGTACAACGACGCGGTCATGCAGAGGACGGAATTTCATCTCTGAAACGTTCCCTAATCTGTTATGCAGTCCCCGGACCCTGGTGGGCATGCTATGCCCCTACCATTTATAGCGGCATCCGAGCGATCTGCTCCTCGTTCAACAAGTGTATTAGCACTCCTAATAGGCGAGTGCTAACGACGGTCTTTCATTTAGGCAAGGCATAGGGAGAAGTCAACAATTGAGGCAGAAATTTTTTTGCCATTTGCCGCATATTTGACAGGCAGGAACCATGCTGGCCCAATCAACCGTGTGGAGAAACCTGTCTTTCGGTTTGCATTCATGCGCACTGTTTGTCTGGCAGCACGACCGGACCATCGGCAATAACGCTTGATCTCTATATGGTTTTACCAAAGGCGTGGAACAAGGACTCTGCCATGGTTTTCAGAGGAAGTCAGGCAAGTCTTCCAAAAAGTCAGCGCCTGTTTGCATAATTGCGCACCAAATGGGCCAATACGCAGCTCAAGCGTTCGTCGAGCGTTCCGGCAACGCAGATGAAATCATGACCCAGTGCTTCCAGCTCGGCCTTGAAGCGCTTGAGAAACAGGCCCCTTAAGTCCGGTGCATCCCGTTGGCCATCATCAACCCACGGCCAGTCGAGCCCACACAGAATATAGAGCCGGGGCGCGTAAGGGGCATTTGCAAGGCGCTTCTTGTGCCGCTCCGACCATTGCTCCCACAAGGCCCAGAGCGGCGTGTTGATCTCGTCTTCATAATAATGGCAGCTATAGACCAATGAGGAGACAAGATCGGTATCGCAGACCAGCAGTTTGTTTTCTGCGCGGGCCGTTTCGGCGGCACGCTCCTCATTCACCCATTGGCCTTGGGCCACCGGAATGGCATCTTCCAGTGTCAGACTGCCTTGCACTTCGAAATAGTCGCGCAAATATTCCGGCACCAAAATGCCATCAAGATGCTCGGCCAAGGCTTGGGCAAGGGTGCTTTTGCCTGTGCTTTCCGGTCCGGTCAGGACGAGGCGGGGCAAACGGGAAACTGCCATGTCAACTCAACGCTCCGGCATATGCCAGTCACTTTCGACGGATTTGCGGCGCGACAGGCGAATGGCAAGGCCAACCGAGACGCCGACACCGATCGCAACTGTCAAATCCACTAGGACAGTCAGAATAAGCGTAAGCAGCAGCAGTGCAAGCTCGGTGCGGTCACCACGCAAATATTCTCCCCACTTGTGGACTTCGCACATATTCCATGCGGTCAACATCAACAGGGCAGCAAGCGCAGGCATTGCCAGTCCGGCAGCCAAGGGAGCGGCAAACAGCATGGCCAGCAGGATCACCAGCGAATGGACAAGGCCGGCAACCGGGGTCTTGCCACCTGCTTTCACATTGGTCGCAGTACGGGCAATGGCACCGGTGGCGGGCATGCCGCCAAACAGGGACGAGGCCACATTGGCTGCCCCTTGCGCCAGCAATTCCGCATTGGGGCGATGATTGCCGTCAATCATCCGGTCTGCCACCATTGCCGACAACAGAGATTCAACCCCGGCCAGAAAACTAATGATCAGCGCCGAAGGGAACAGCTCGATAACCCGATCAAAGGACAGATCTGGGAAGGCGGGAATCGGCAACTGAGTGGGCAGCGCCCCAAAGCGCCCGCCCAGCGTATCCACAGGCAAGTGCAACATGGCCACCACAAGTGATCCGATCGAAACCGCAACGATCAGGCCGGGAAACCGTGGCAAAGCATGGCGAAGGCCGACAATCAGGAGAAGGGTACCCAAGGCAATGATGAAAGCGGCAACACTGAAACTGTCTATCCCATTCCAAAGCACAGGCAGCTTGTCGAGGAAATCTGCAGGCACCGACGCGATATCCAGACCCATGAAGTCCTTGATCTGGCTGGAGCCGATTATGATGCCAATGCCGATGGTAAACCCATTGACCACCGCATCGGGAATGAAGGCAATCAGCCGCCCGACCCGAAAGAACCCGGCGACCAGCAGGATAATTCCCGCCATGAAGCTTGCCAGAACAAGGCCGTCATAGCCGTGATTGGCAATCACATCATAGACGACAACGATGAAAGCCCCCGTTGGTCCGCCAATCTGCACCCGGCTGCCACCAAGCAGTGAAATGAAGAAACCGGCAATAATCGCTGTGATCAGACCTTTTCCCGGATCAGCACCCGACGCAATGGCGATCGCCAGACTGAGCGGGATCGCCACCATCGCCACCGTGACTCCCGCCAAACAATCCGAAACAAAGGCGTGGCGATTATAGGTTCGAAGAGTGGTTAGCAACTTTGGATGGCGCATAAATCAGCCTGTCTTGACAAAAGGCGTGGAAACGGGCGCTCTGCCCCGGCACGCGAGAAGCAGGCCATCCTAGACACAAAAGGCGTCATCGAGAGGAGATGAAAAAGGCTGGCCTGATGAAAAATCACGATCTGCTTAAGGCTTTTGCGAGCGCGGCTCAAGCCCTGCCTTCGACGCAGAGGTCGAGACATTGCTGCAATGCAAATGCGCGATAGCTGATCGGGGATAACAGATCTGGTATCCGGCGTCTAGCTCGGCAGCCGATCATGTTCGAATTCGGGATCGACACTCAAGTCGCTATGAGCAATTTCTTTTTCGAAATGAACCCGCAGAATGGCATCACGACCATGCGGGGGCAGGGCGCGTTTGGTTTCCCTGAAACCGAGATGGGTATAAAAGCGCAGCAGATCTTCCATGACTTCCGGCGTATGCAGGCGCAAATAGGGGTAGCCGCGGGATTCTGCGATCATTTCTGCGTCCTGCAACAGCATTTTGCCCAGTCGGCGCCCCTGATGATCCGGATGGATCGCCAGCGTGTCGACATAAAGATGGTCCTTGCCTTCGCTAAAGCAGATCATCCCGACAATGGCGTCGCCATCATCGTCTTCGAGAATATAGAGATTGCGCTGCTCGGCATAGCCGCCAAGATCAGACCAGGCATCGTCAGGGATTGGCTGGTTCATGCGCTCGGCAATAGGGGAAAAAGCGGAGAAAATAAGAGGCCGGATATGAGCAATCTGCTCGGCCTTGGCGAGACGCAACTGTGCTGTCATCGATATGTCCTTTGATCAACCGGCCTTACAGGGCCTCGCCCGAATGGCAATGGCGGCACGGTTTTAAACGGATTTTTTGGTTCACGCCCGGTTATGCACTCAGACAGATGACAGGATTATGACGTCATGCCCAGCTCTGAATAGCTCTGCGCAGTCCGGCCTTGACCACGCCGAACCCGGTCCAGATTTGCCCTGCAGATGAGATCAGCGCGGCAGCTGGATGGTTGCTTTCAAGCCCCCTCCGGGTCGGTTGGTCAGCGTGATGTCGCCGCCATGACCGCGGATGATCGTGCGGGTGATGGACAGACCAAGCCCGACGCCGCCCGTTTCCAGATTGCGCGATCCTTCAACCCGGAAGAAGGGCGAAAAGACCTCATCGAGTTTATCTTCCGGTATGCCCGGCCCCCGGTCGCACACATCGATCCGCAAACCGCTTGTGGTTTTGGCCAAGTTTACCGACGCATCCCCCGCATAACGCAGGGCATTTTCTGTCAGATTGCGCAAGGCCCGTTTCAGGCTAACCGCACGGCAAGGCTGGATCAGGCTGTCCGGCCCCTCGAAACGCACATCCTTGCCCATCTCCTGATAATCCTCGACCATCGAAGACAACATCGCGGCAATATCCACCTCGCGGGTTTCCTCCGATGTTGCATCCTCGCGGGCAAAGGCCAGCACGGCCTCGGTCATGGCCTGCATTTCTTCAAGGGTCTCCAGCACCTTGCCGCGCATTTCCTCATCGTCAATAAATTCGGCCCGCAAGCGCAAGGTGGTGATAGGCGTGCGCAAATCGTGACTGACCGCTGCCAACATCCGGGTCCGGTCCTGCACAAAGCGCATCAGCCGCTCCTGCATCGCATTGAAGGCAATGATGCTGCCGCGCACTTCCTTTGGTCCTTTTTCATCCAACGGTTCGATGGTTTCGCCACGGCCCAATTTGCGCGAGGCATTCTCCAGATCCCGCAAGGGCGCGGTCAGTTTGCGAACCGTGAAAATCACCACGAGAAAAATGAATGTGGCTGTCGTTGCCAGAGAAATCAGAAACGGACGCCCCCATTTTTCCGGTGGTTTGGGCAAGCCTGTGCGCACTTGAAGCCATTTGCCACTATTCAGAGGCACCGCGAGGGTCATGTCGAGTGCCGCCAGCGTGGGGCGACGATCCCGCCAGCCACGCTGGCGCAACCGGTCACCATGTCTTTGCTGCCAGTTCTTAAAATCACGGTCGTTTTCCCGACCGCGTTGCCCCATCCTTTGGCGCATTCGCTGGCGCCAACCGTCGTCCCGTGGCCTGTCGTTATCATCGTCAAGCTGCTTGACTGGCTTGGTGAAGCGCAGGCTGGGGGGAAGATCGCTGATCCGCACCGTGCCATCGTCAAGTCCTGCGCGCTTTTCCAGACGGCGCGCCAGAAGAGACTCCCGGGTCCCGGCAAGAGGCACCAACAAACTGGTCTTGTCCTGCAGGCGGAACAGAATATCCGGCCCCTCTGCGGCTCGAATGAGCCGTTTATGCAGGCTCTCGTCGGTTTCATTCAAAAGCCGGACGATCGAGGCTGTCCGGTCCAGAACCTGCCCACGCGTCGTCGTCACCGCGATATTGGAGCGTTCATAGGCAAAGAGCAGGATGGTCACGCCTTGTGCCACCACCAAGGCAATCATCAGGGCCGCCACCAACTGTCCGGCCAGAGATTGCGGCCAGAGCTGAAAAGGCAATGAGGAGCGCTTGCCGCCGGACTTCGCCTGATGCTGCGGCTTATCGGTCAATGGCCATCCTCCTCGCCGATGTCATGCAGATCGGCATCGGACACTTTGCCAGTCACCTTGCCGGTAAAGACATAACCACCACCGCGCACGGTCTTGATCAGCTTGGGCACTTTGGGATCATCTTCGATCTTTTTGCGCAGGCGGGAGACCTGGTTGTCAATCGAGCGGTCAAAGATCTGTGCCGTCCGACCGGACGTCAGATCGAGCAATTGATCGCGTGACAAAACCATGGTCGGACGCTTGAGGAAGGTGACCAGCAAACGATAATCTGCGGCGCTCAGGGGGACCGTTACTCCTTTCGGGCTGACCAGTTCGCGCTGATGCACATGCAAGACCCAGTCATCAAAGCGCAACAGCTCCGGCTCGTCCGTGCGCTGGGCCTCAGGTGGCATCGATTGGCTTCGGCGCAAGACCGATTTGATGCGGGCCAGCAATTCGCGCGGGCTGAATGGTTTGGGCACATAATCATCCGCCCCGATTTCCAGCCCCACAATCCGGTCGGTTTCCTCGCCCAGAGCTGTCAGCAATATGACCGGAATATTCTCATTCTCGCGCACATAACGGCACAGCGTCAGTCCGTCTTCTCCCGGCATCATGACATCCAGCACAATGAGGTCAATGGAGGCGGTCTTCAGGACCTGCCGCATTTTCACGCCCCCATCGGCTTCCGAGACACGAAACCCGTTCTTGGAGAGATATTTCGACAAGAGTTCGCGAATGTCGCGATGATCGTCAACCACCAGAATATGCGCCGATTGCTCCATGTCTCTCTCCTTCTTGCTGTGTGTCTTGTCCGCGCGATCCCAGCGCACTGCTACAGGCGCTCGTTATGAACAAGCCCCTCATGTTTCATCAAATAGCATGAAATCCTTGCCAGAAAAGCCAGAATAGCGGGTTTTTTCAATGCAAAACCCGGTTATTTGTATCTCATTGTAACGGTTCTGAATGCCGTTACAGAGCGCGACAAAATTGCATCTTGGCGCGATAGTTCTGCGACAATCACCTCCTATCTTCAGCTCATCGGCAGGCCAGCAACGCCAACACCAAGCGGCAATTGCTCCTCCGAGATCACCCGTCCGCCCATTGCAGGGCAGATCATCACGAGCAAACCGGCCTTTGATATGGCCACAAGGCCAATGAGGAATTGGCCCCTTGAACAGAGGAATGGATCAATGAAAAACTTCACCAAAATCACACTTGCAGTCGCTTTGGTCAGCGGAGTATCCGCAACGGCACTGTCTATTGACACAGCATCTGCACGTGGTTGGAACGACCGCGGCCCGCAGCAGGGTCAGAATTTCATGGGCCCTCGTGGTGGCTTCAAGGGTGGACGCCGTGGCATGGGACCACAGCAGCGCATCCAGCAGTTTGACCTTAACAAGGACGGGACCCTGACCAAGGAAGAGCTGACCACCGCGCTGGAGCAGAAAATCACCGACAATGACAAAGACGGTGACAACGCAATCACGCTCGACGAATTCAAAACCGAATGGGCCAAACAGACCGAACGGATGATGGTTCGCGCCTATCAGCGCCTCGATCCCAATGGCGATGGCAAGGTAACGCTGGATGAATTGCAGCAGCAGACCAGCTTCATGTTTGACCGCATGGATCGCAACAATGATGGCAAGATCGACAAGGCTGATCGCCCGCAACAGCGCATGGGCAATCGTGGAGGCCGCTGGAATAACGATTATGGTCGTCGTGGTGGAAAGCGTGGCGGTCGCTGGCAGCAAGGTAACTGGCAGCAGGGCAACTGGCAGCAGGGCCCCAACGGTCCTCAATTTGGCCAGCAGTTTGGTCCTCAGGGCCCACAGCGCCCACCAGTGGCACAGACCAACTGACCGAACCGATCCAATAAAGATTTCTCATTTCATCCCTGTCGCCTTCATTGGCGGCGGGGTTTTTGTTTGTTAAGGCGTCCGTGTTCCGCGCTGTCGACAGCCTTGGAAGAAGAGCATTTATCAAAAATCTGCTTTTTTGTATCCGAATGTATCAAGCCGCAAGATGGTTACAGAGCGTGACAAAATAGCGCAGTCTTAGCATTTTTTCGCGGTATTTGGCCCCTATCTGTTGGACGTGGCGCAAGGGAGACAATGGCATGAATGCCAGCCCCAAGCGCAATGAATTTCTGACTTTGAATACGACATACAGCAGAGAAAGTGCCGACCGAATTGGCATCATACATTGAGAGGAAATGATATGAAGAACGCTTCGAAAATTGCATTGGCCTTCGCCCTGACGACCGGCCTGTCCGTCACCTCATTGATCGCCGCCGATCCGGCTTTCGCCCGCGGCTGGAGTGATGATTATGGTCATAGAGGTCATCACGGTTGGCACAAGAAAGGCATGCGTGGCGGTATGAATGGCCCGATGAAGATGTTCCGGGAATTTGACACCAACCGCGACCGCGCCCTGACCAAAGATGAGCTGGATACTGGTCTGACCAAGAAAATCAAGGACAATGACACCAACGGCGACGGTGCGGTGGATCTTGAGGAATTCAAGGCCGAATGGATGCGCATGACGCAGCAGCGGATGGTCCGCGCCTTCCAGCGCATGGACCGTGACGGCAGCGGCACCGTGACCTTGGAAGAAATCAGCGAACCGGCCAGCTTCATGTTTGATCGCATGGATCGCAATGATGACGGCAAGATCGACAAATCCGACCGCCCCGAGCGCAAGTGGGGCCGTTTCATGCAAAAGCAGCCCGCCCCGCAACAGGCTCCAAAATCCTGATCCAATGACCCGCCTGTCCATGGCCTATATCTGAGGGGATAGACCGCTCCGCCATTCGAAAGGATGGCGGAGTTTTTTGTATCTGCCTCGCTCAAACAAGGCGGTCAGCACGCCGGGAAATCCGCAAGGTGCGCGCCCTTTTTCATGGACCTGACTTCTTTAAGCCTCGCCGTCATTGGCTTCCAGCCGGTAGCAATATTCCCATGTATCGGAGGCATCATTGAGATAGCGTGTCACCGGAACACGCTTGAAGCCAACCTTTTCATAGAATTTGTGGCCCTCGACAAATCGCGTGTCAGTCCACAATTTCAGCGTATGGCCTTCCCGGCTGTCCACCAGATCGGTGGCCAGATTATACATCGACCAGGCCAGCCCCTGTCCGCGTGCCGTCTTTGACACATAGACCTTGAACAGTTCGAACACCCCCGGCGTCAGGCTTTCGCCAACGGCCAGCGAGCCCACCAACGCACCATCGGATTCTGCCACCCACATCTGTCCACCCAGTGCCACATAATAGCTGGCAGGATGGGCCAATTCCGGCATTTCCTCATCCACGAAGTGACAATTGTCATAGTCGGCAAAAATATCGGCGATCAAACGCTTGAGCGCCGGGCCATCCTCATCGGTGGCTGGGCGGATGAAGGTGTAGCTCATGAAGACTTCTTTCGGTTCGCACAGATGAAAGCGCGTCGGGCTTATCGGTAAAGCGCCAGTCCCAGGCCATTGCGGCGGGCTTGGTTGACAATCTCGGCCAAAGCCGGATCGCTCGTCTCCCCGCGCACTTCGAGAATGCGGGTGACAGTGATGAAGCTGCAATGCATCGCTTCAAGAGCCTTTTCAGCGTCTTCTTGTGCCTTGCGCGGATTCTCGCTGTCGACGCAGACCACGAAATTGCGGCGCTGCGCTTTGGTTTGGGGTGGTTTGGGGGCTTCACTCGCCCGTCCCTGAATACAGAAAATCATGCCATCTCTCTTCCAGACATTGGATCTGCCCACTCATAGTCGGCAGAAACGCGTCTGTCGAGAGGCTATCTTTGTCCAAGGGCGACAACAAAGCGACAGGCATGGAGGCAAAAACCTAGCTGGCTTCCTTCTGTGCCCAACTCATTCGCTTGCGATAGATCGTTGAAGGGCTGATTTCCAACGCCGCCGCTGCGCGTGAAATATTGCCGTTGAAATGGCTGAGGGCCCCTTCGATGATCTGCTTTTCCTGCATCCAGAAAGGTTCAATACTCTCGGCCATCACCGAGCCAATATGGCGCAGATTGGATATGGCATGATCCAGATCACTCTCATACTGCTCATCGCTATGCATCAGATCGGGCAGGAAATCCGCTTCGACAATCAAGCCATCATACATCACGGTAAGGCGGCGAATGATATTTTGCAGCTGCCGCACATTGCCCGGCCAACGATAGGCCTTGAGCATTTGCTCGGCTTCCGTGCTGAACAAGGCAAAGGCTTTGCCTTCTTCCTGCGCATATTGGGTCAGAAAAGACTGGGCCAATGGCATGATGTCGCCAACGCGCTCGCGCAAGGGCGGCAGATGGATCGGCAGAACATGCATGCGATAGAAGAGATCTTCCCGGAAACGGCCTGCGCGCACTTCCTCTACCGGATCCCGGTTGGTGGCAGCGACAAAAGCGGATATCTAGCGAAATTTCCTCGCGTCCACCGACCCGACGTAGAGTGCCGGTCTGAATCAGACGTAGCAACTTGGCTTGCAGATCATGGGGCATTTCCCCGATTTCATCCAGAAACAGGGTGCCTCCATCGGCCAGTTCTGCCGCGCCCTTGCGGTCTTCGCTCGCCCCGGTAAAGGAGCCGCGCATATGGCCGAACAATTCCGATTCCATCAGATCGGACGGAATGGCCGAGCAATTGATGGCAATGAAGGGGCCTTTGCCCCGGTTGGAGCGGCTATGCAAGGCCTGCGCGCAGACTTCCTTGCCAGTGCCCGATTCCCCGGTGATAAAAACGGGTGCCTTGGAAGCGGCAATCCGCAGAATCTGGTCATACACCCCTTGCATGGCCGGGGATTTGCCGATGAAGCCTTCAAAATCCAGCATCGCTTCGGTCACATCTTGCGAAGGCGCGCTCTTGGTATCAGCTGCATCAGAAGTCGCATTCGCTCTGGCCGGCACATCAACCCGGGTCGGGTGTGGGGCAGGGCGATGCTGGGCCAACAATTCGGACAATCGGGACGACAATGCCGCAGCCGTCACCGGACGGGCAACAAAATCATGAGCGCCAGCCTGCATGGAAGCAACCGCGCGCGACACTGAGCCATTTTCGCTCAGTGCCAGCAGCAGCATGTTGGGATGACGGCTCGCAAGGCGTGAGAGGCTTTTCAGATCTTCCTCATCCTCGAACGTGACAAGGGCGCAGCTCGGCTCCATCAAAAAGGTTGCCGGTGCCTTATCGTCGAAAATCTGAAAGTCACAAGGCTGCATCAACCGATCTTCCAGCATGCCCGACAATTGGTCGTTGATCATGCGGCGGAAGGCGGGGTCAGAACTGACAACTGCAATGCGGACAGAATTGGCATCCGCTTGTCCTGATATCATGATGGTGGCGCCTTTCTAAAAACTACTTATGACGCCATGTTGCTCAAACAGGGTAAACAAAGTCTTTGCAAATCGAAATCTTTACCAAAGAAGCCCGCAAAGTGAAGCAAAATGCGAGATTTTGCGCTGTTTCTGTCCAGAAACACTAATGGCGCTTCCGGTGGGAAACGCCATTGCATCCATGTATCAAACTGCATGCCCTAAGGGCATCAGGCCAGTTGAGCGGGGAAACCGGCATCTTCAATTGCACTCCGGATAGCTTCCGGCTCGGCAGAACTGGAGACTTCCACAAGGCCAGTTTCCAGATCGGCTTTGACGTCGGCCGATCCGTCGATCGCGGTGACGGCTTCCTTGACGGATTTGACGCAGCCGCCGCAGGCCATTTCCTGTACGGTCAATTTTATCATGATGTTTATTCCCGATATGTCGGTGCCTTCACTGGGCACCATTATAGGCCCCGCAAGGTCCGTTTGACAATCAACCCCATTTGACAAGTCAGGCTTGTCTGATAATCACAGCTGTGCCCAACCCTCCGGCCGCAGCAATGGCCCCCAACCCGATGCCGCCCTGCTTGCGCAGAAGATGAAACAGCCGCACCGCCAGAATAGCACCGGAAGCCCCAATCGGATGACCGCGCGCCAGCGACCCTCCATGAGGATTGACAATGGCGGGATCAATGCCCGCTTCGCGCTGGCAGGCAATGGCCTGCACAGCAAAGGCTTCCATGATTTCGGCGATGGTCAAATCACTTGTGACAAGCCCCGCCTTGGCGAGACTGTCCCCAATCGCTGCCACCGGACCAAGGCCAGGCATGTCTGGCTCGCCGCCAACGGTCGCCCCGGCCACCAGTTCAGGCAGGGGATAAGGCATCGTGCGAGCCACCCGCTCGGAGACCAGCACAATGAAGGCCGCCGCATCGGCCGCAACGCACATATTCGCGCTGGTGATGCTGCCCGCAATGACCGGTGAGCGATCACAGAGCCGCTGGCTCAGTTTGCGCCCGAAGGGATCATGATCAAGACCGGCAATCGGCACGATCTCATGCGCGGCAATCTCAGATGTAGCCAGCGCCTTGGCATGGCTTTGGATTGCCCATGCATCTTGCTCGGCGCGGGAAATGTCCAGTCGCTCGGCCAGCCGCTGCGCAGCATCCGCCATACCCGGGTCCCGCTCCGGCCATGGGGTGAAGGGAGCCTGATCATAGGCTAGCGGTTCAGACCCGTCGGCAAAGGTGTGGGACCGCAGGGTGACGGCGGGAATAACTCTCCACCCCGCCAGCCAGCACCACATCATGCTGGCCCGAGCGGATCATTGCATCTGCCAGCAACAAGGCATCAAGCCCGCCGCAGCATTGCCGATCAATGCTAAGGCCGCCAACTTGTTCCGGCAACCCGCTGGCAAGCGCGACCAATCGCGCTTGATTGCCACCAGCTCCGAGCGCATTGGAGACAATGATCTCGCCAACATCCGTACCCTCAAGGCCCGCATCTGCCAGCACCGCTTTGACCACAGGTGCGGCAAGCTGATGCGGCAAAAATTCAGCAAAGGCTCCATGGCGCGGAGAGACCGCACTGCGTCGGGCGGCAAGCAGATAACTTTTGCTCATTGGGGCACCTCCGCCAAAGTCTCGTCGAGCCATTGCTGCAAGGCGATCAAATCCGGTTTGCCTGCAGGGAGGCAGTGGCAGCTTGTCGATGAAAAAGACAGCTTTTGGCGTCGCCAGCGGTCCAAGGGCTGCGCGACAGCAAGCCTGCAACTGCTTGGCAAGAGCTTTACCCGGATCATCACAACCCTCAACAATCGCCATCACCACATGGCCGCGATGGGGGTCCGGCACAGCGAGGGCGGCACAAATCCGCACTGTCGGGTCTGTCTGCAAAACCGCTTCGACATCTTCCAGAAAGACATTCTGATCGGCCACCGTCACCATTCGGTTTTTGCGACCTTTCAGAAACACAAAGCCCTGTTCATCAAGCGATCCCATTTCTCCAACCGTCAGAAAATCATCCTGCCAGACGGTGTCATCGCTCGCTCCCACTTCATAGCCGTCAAACAAATAAGGGCTCCTGACCCAAATCTCACCCACTTGTCCGGGCGCGGTCAGCACCGCTCCATCTGCATCCCGGATTTCAAGGCCGACACCGGGATAGGCCTTGCCGACGGAACCCTCTGGAGTATCCTTGTCCGACAAGGTGATCAGGCTGGTTTCCGAGGCACCATAAAATTCCAGTATCTGTGCATTGGGACAAAGTGCCTCCAGCCCGACCCGGCAATCGGGGTCAAGCTTGCCGCCACCGCTCCAGATCAGTTTCATGGCGGGCAGGGAGCGCTGGGTCGCTCTTGCCCCTTCAAGCAACAACCGCAATTGCGATGGGGTGGCATAAAGCACAGCGCTTGCCGCCTCTGCCATGGCAAGCACCTGATGGCGTGGCGTCAAACCGGTAAGCACATCCACACCGCCGCCAATTTCAACCCCTTCAAGGATGCCATAAAGCGTCAGCGAATGGCTGAGCGCTCCCAGAACTGCGTAGCGATCACTCCCTGTCAGGCCAAAGAGAGAGCGGCTCATGCGAAAGGATCGCACCCAAGACGCCGCCGTCCGGCGGATCGTCTTGGCCTTGCCGCTCGAACCCGAACTTTGGCAAAAAAGCATCTGCTCGCTGCTTGCTTGCGGCTTGCCCATATCCTGATAGCCATCATGACCGGCAAGAATCGAATGTCCCACTTCAAGGCATTGGCACAACTGGGCAATATCCCGTGCAAGGTCAGCCCGCCCACTGGCAAGCCGAATCATGCCTTCATCGGCATGTCGAAAGGGGGCGTTGCTCCGTGGGCCGTTATGCAATGTGGGGCTCCTGTTACAAGGCACGGGCGAAGAGGCCAATGCAAACGGACCCTATCGGGGGGATTGCAAGGAAGTCAATTCTGCCTAAATGATAAGTCAGACTTGGCATGGCCTCATCCTCGCCGCTTTAATGAAGCGCAATGCAGCAACATCGATTGTCATTGCGGCAAAAGATGGCACATTCCATGCCTTAATCGATATCAATATGAAAGATGAAAGCCATGAGCGACAAGACGGTAGCCATTGCATTTGGTGGCGGCGGAGCGCGCGGTCTGTCCCACATCTGGGTGATGGAAGCGCTCGACGAGTTGGGTGTCACGCCTGTTGCCGTGTCCGGCGCGTCCATCGGTGCCATTGCCGCCGCCTGCTACGCGTCCGGCATCAGCGGAGCCGAGTTGCGTGAATATTGCTTGAAAGTTTTTGGTAACCGCACGCAAGTATTGTCCCGCGTCTGGCAAAATCGCCCGAAAAGCTTTTCTGATTTCTGGTCAAATCCCGCGCCGGTCGGTGCTTGGGTTCAATTCGATCCCGAATGGATTGCCGAAGCCTTCTTTCCTGGAACGATCAAGCGCCGCTTTGACGAGATGCTCTTCCCCGTCAGTCTGTCGGCAACAAATTATTTTTCCGGTGAAGAAGTGGTGTTGAGGGAAGGCGAGGTCTTGCCTGCGCTTGCTGCGTCCATGGCGATCCCCGCCATTTTCCGCCCTGTCACCCTGAATGATGTGTTGCTGGTTGATGGCGGCTGCGTCAATCCCATGCCGGTCGATCATGTCCGCGCCTTGGCCGATATTGTCATCGCGGTGGATGTGATTGGCCTGCCAAAGCATCCCGAAGGGGGCAAATTGGGCGCGTTCGAAATGGGCTTTGGGGCATCACAAATCCTGATGCAGACCATCCAGCGGGAGAAAATGAGCCATGATCGGGTGGATCTGCTTGTCCATCCACGCATCGGCGCCTTCCGCCCTCTGGATTTCCTCAAAGCCGACGCCATCCTGAAGGCAAGCGAACAGACCAAGGATGACGTCAAACATGCGCTCGACGCCATGCTGAGCGATTAATGCGATCAGCTGATAGTCGGTCATGGGGAGTTTTGGGGGACGAGAAAAGAAGTGTGGATCGCCCGACTAGTCGCGGGCGATGATTTCGCGGCCCTTGTGAGCGGGCATCTGGCCACCAAGGCCTGTCTTGCGACGGGCAAGGAAGCGCGGGCGGCGGGCAGAAAACTGCGCATGCGGCCGACGAGGCAGGTATTTTGCCACATCCAGCCCGGACAGGACTTGGCCATTGGCTTCTGCGGGAACATAATCGCCTGCCCCTAAGGGTTGATGCAGCATGGTCAGGTCGTAGCGACGGGACCAGCTCTGCCAATCAATGGCAATATCTTCAAGATCGGTCGAGATCGCCACCGGAACCGACAGGCTGGAATCCCTATGCACCAGTTCAAGGATACAGACCAGCGGATTGCCTTCCCGATTGCCAACCACAAATCGCGCACCAATGCCCTGATAATAGCCCATTGGCACCCGAACGATCAGCGGCAAACCGCTCGTCAAGGCGCATTCCACCAGCACATGCTCACCCTTGATCTGAACCATGCCCGAGCGGCATTCGCCAAACAGGATGGTCTCAGACATACCGGTAAGCTTGGCTGCTTTTTTCCGGATCTCAGAACTCTGGAAATATTTCTTGAGATTGTGGGGGTCGATCCGAGTCGACCCCTCAACCTGATAGGAAATGGCTTCCGTGTATTTATGATTGTCTGGACGCCTCACGTGCCTTCTCCTGCGAGCCCCATTTTCGGGTGCTTCATTCTCAATAAACTCACTCTAGCAGGCAGGCTTCGCTATTCTCTTAAGCGGCAGGGTTAAAAAAGCATGATATATTATAGGGTTAGAGATTGGTTACCAGCGGAATGCCTTCACCTTTTGCTAACCACGCACCGGTTGCCCACAAGCGAAGGTTTCATGCCTTTTTGCTTGCCCCCATGGGCAACAGGACCTAAGTGTTAGTCTATGTGAATGCCACTGCATGGTGCCCTTCATCCGGGTCAAGTCGGGACAGTCTGGGCTGATCCGGCCATGCATGCAGCCGATCCGGTAAAGAAGGCGCAGTCTTGCTGCCTCATAACCGGACTGACTCTGTTTAAGAATGTTAGAAGCGATATGTCCGATTTACTTGATCAATCCATCATCCTTGACCGGGCGCAGCATCTTGTGGACGCCGCGCTCAAGGCTGGAGCCGATTCCGCTGATGCCGTGGCCGCGCGCTCAGCCTCCAGTTCTGTCGGCTATCGGGATGGCAAGTTGGAAGAGAATGAACATTCCGAAAATGACTCAATGGCCCTTCGCGTCTTCATTGATGGCTGCAAGGCGTCGATCTCGACCAATACGACTTCTGATCCGGATATTTTGAAAAATCTCGCTGAGCGGGCCGTGGCCATGGCCCGCCTGTCGCCACCCGATCCCTTTGCCCGACTGGCAACACGCGATACGCTTCTGTCTCCAGAGCTGATCGCCGAACGTTTGGAACAGCTCGACCCGGTCGACCTGACAATCCCGAGCACCGACGAATTGGCCGCCATGGCGCAAGGCGCCGAAGAGGCTGCGCTTGCCGAGCATGGTGTTAGCAAATCGGGTGGTGCCAGTGCCGGGCATTTTCTCGGTGGCATGGTGCTGGCGACGTCACATGGGTTTGTCGGCTCCTATATGTCGTCTCGCATTTCCTTCTCCACCACTGCCATTGCCGGAACCGGCACTCATATGGAGCGGGATTATTCCTTCTCCACTGCGGTCTATCGCGACGATTTGAAGTCTCCCGCCCATGTGGGCCGTCGCGCAGGGGAACGCGCTGTCGCCCGGGTCAATCCCGCCAAGGTCGAAACGGGCACCTATGATGTCATTTTCGAGCCGCGTGTCGCAGGCACCTTGCTTGGTCATCTGGCCGGTGCCATCAATGGTTCAGCGGTTGCCCGTCACACCTCCTTCTTGCGCGACAAGCTTGGTCGCCGCATCTTCCCCAAAGGGCTCAGCATTACCGATGATCCGTCCATGCGGCGCGGCTTGGGCTCACGCCCCTTTGATGGGGAAGGGGCCGAGTGTCTGCCTCTGGATCTGGTGGCCGATGGCTATTTGAACCAATGGATTCTGGACAGCGCCTCTGCGGCTGAACTGGGCATGAAAAGCAACGGTCGGGCAGGTCGATCAGGTGCCAACCCATACCCGTCCACCACCAACCTGACTCTGCAGCCGGGTCACCAAAGCCAAGCAGACCTGATTGCTGGCGTCAAGAATGGCGTCTTCGTCACCGATCTCATCGGCCATGGGGTCAATGGTGTCACTGGCGACTATTCGCGCGGGGCGTCGGGCTTTCGCATTCGCGACGGGCAACTGGCCGAATCCATTTCCGAAATTACCATTGCAGGCAATCTGATCGATATGTTCGGCCGGATGGTGCCAGCCGATGATTTGAAGTTCGAAAGTGCTGTCAGTGCGCCGTCTGTCCTGATCGAGGACATGACGGTTGCCGGTCGATAACAACCGACGCAAAGTGCGCCCTTCGCCGCGTATCCACCACGTTCGCAGATCAGGTCTTTGAGACCAAACAGACTTTGGGAAAGGTATCCCCCTGTGACCATCAAGCCAACCAAGGAAGATCGCAACGATCTCGCCCTGCTCGAAAAGGCCGCAAGAGAAGCCGGAGCCGTTGCGCTTGGCTATTTCAAGGCGGATCCACAAGTCTGGACCAAGGGCAACAGCAGCCCGGTGACCGAAGCCGACCTTGCTGTCGACAAATATCTCAACGAGACCCTCATGGCTTCTCGTCCCGATTATGGCTGGTTGTCCGAGGAAAGCGAAGACGACAAGAGCCGCTTGCAGAAGGATAGGGTCTTTGTCATCGATCCGATCGATGGCACCCGTGCCTTCATTGATGCTGGCACCGAATGGACCATCTCGCTGGCGGTGGTTGAGCGGGGTCGTCCGGTGGCTGCCGCATTGTTTGCGCCCGTCCGCGATGAAATGTACTGCGCTCACCTCAATGGTGGCGCGACGCTGAACGGTGAAACGCTGATCTGTCCGGATCGCAAAAAGCTTCAGGGCGCCCGCGCAGCAGGGCCGGGCAGTGCCATCCGCAAGGGGCCGCTGGCCCGTGCTGGTGTCTCATGTCACGATTATATCCGCTCGCTCGCCTATCGCATTGTCATGGTCACCACCGGCGCCCTCGATCTGGCGCTCGCCCGTGAACATGCCAATGACTGGGACCTAGCCGCCGCCGATTTGATCGTTGAAGAGGCAAAAGGCCAGTTGCGTGACAAAAATGGCAGTCAGTTGCTCTATAATCAGCCCCAGACCCGTCATGCCAGCCTCTATGCGGCCAATGCGCATTTGAGTGAGCTGGTCCAGCCGATGATGGCGCGTTTGAGCTTCCCTGCGCGTCGATAAGCCATAGAGGGGACCAAAGGAGTCAACTTTCGACGCAGAAGCTGTCTTTGTGCTGAAAATCCCGCTTCCTGCACTGGCTCTTCAAGCATTTTGCCGTTACAGAACAAGTACCCCGACCGATCATGAACATTAGCGGAGAGAGACGATGGCGCAAGAAGAGCAAAAACAGCTCCTGCATCTTGTATTTGGTGGTGAATTGAGCAGCTTGGAAGGCCTTGAATTCAAGGATCTGGAAAAGCTCGATATTGTAGGAATCTATCCAAGCTATGCCGCCGCCTATGATGTCTGGAAATC
>CAXXSO010000035.1:0-12143 GCA_963676965.2 uncultured Cohaesibacter sp. | reverse complement strand
TTCCGAAACAAGCAGTAGATCATCAGGTGAATCTGGGGTATTAGAAACCTCTGGGATTTCAGCGATCTTATAAACTATAGCTTCAATAATGTCGTAACTTAGTTTCAATTGTTTTGCAAATGTAAAGGATTCTGTCGTTGAACTGTTGTATTTTTCAGTATTCATTGTGTATCTCCTATAGGTAATTAGTATTGATGTGGAGATAAGCTAATATATCAACTATTCCTTTAATTTTGTAAAACCGAGTATGTTATTGAAACTTTACTTTATTTTTGGACCACTTTTTGCTAATATTTATTCTGCTATGTTAGCAAAACATCTTTCAACTGGGAGAAAAAATGAAACAGGTTCAGAGCATTCTATCGCACAGACAGAGTAACGGAACATGGGTTAGTTCTGCGATATTTACTGAAAAAGATAATGATTATTATCAAGAGGAAGAATGTGAGAGTGTTATTCCTCAAAGTTGTACTGCAATAGGTAAAACAGAATCTGAATCAAGATTAAGACTTCATAAAATTCTTAAGAAGAATAAGATTTCTCTATAGAAAGCCCTAAAACAAGCGTTCTCGTTTCTAAGTAAAAGATATAAATACTAAAGCTTTTTTTAAATAATAAATTCTACATTAGAATATCGATTACAAAAAAGGAGGAAGTTATTAAATTATTCGAGCTACAATTAAGGTTTGCGATTATATCAGGCTTTAAAATCGAATGAGAAATGACAAAGTTGCAACATGAAAAAAATACTAATAACTGGGGATAAAGGTCTAGTAGGTCGTCATTTATCCCCAATCCTGAGAGATCTTGGCTATGAGATTCACCCATTTGATATAAAAGATGATTCAGGTGATATACTGAATAAAGAAGCAGTAATGAAAGCTGTTCAAAGTTGTGATGGAATCATACATCTTGCAGCTGTCTCTAGAGTTGTTTGGGCTGAGAAAAACCCGGATCTATGCTGGGAAACAAACGTTTTATCAAGTAAGTGGTTGATTCAAGCAGCTATGAGTTGTGAAAAACGCCCATGGATTATTGCAGCAAGTAGTCGTGAGGTTTATGGACAAGCTAAAAAACTCCCTGTATCTGAGGATACTCCTTTAGAACCTCTTAATATTTATGGGAAGTCAAAAGTCGAAATGGAAAAAGCAATTGTTGAAGCTCAGAAGTTAGGATTAAAAGCAGCTATAATCCGTTTATCCAATGTTTATGGTTGTCATTTTGACCATAATGATAGAGTTATTCCTGCTTTTTGTAGAGCTGCGGTTTCAGGAACCTCTTTACGGGTAGATGGAGAAAATACTCTTTTTGATTTCACACATATTTCAGATGTAGCTGCAGGGATAGTGAAGTTAGTACAGAGACTAGAAATTTCTGAGGAAAGCTTGCCACCAATTCACTTTGTTTCAGGACAAGGAACCAGTCTTCATAAGGCTGCTCAGATTGTTGTTAATGCCGCTAACTCAACAGCAGAGATAACTTTTTCGTCTCCTCGCTCCTATGATGTTTCTAAGTTTTGTGGGAATCCATTACGTGCAAAAGAACTTCTAGGATGGGAACCTAATATAAGTCTGTTTGATGGAGTCTCTGATCTTGTAAATAAAATCAAAAATATATAATGCATCATATTATAAGGAGTATACATGTTGTATTCAGAAAAAAAGAATAAAGAGTTTCAGCAAAAATTTAACTATATTGATTTTATAAATAATAGACAACCTACAAAGATCGTTACATATAAAGACCTGATTGAGTGTCGATATACTTTGTCAACTCTACCAATAGCCCCGAATAATGAAACCTATAGTAATGCTTCAGCAAGCAATTTTGAGCTATATAAAGCATTTAGAGACTGCCTCGCACCTAGGGAACGAGTTACCACTGAACATGGTATTTGGCGAGGGGATCTCATTCAGTATTCAGGGATCGAATTGCCAAATCATGAACTTTGCCGGTCAATAGGACATTGGAATCCTTCAGACCAGCTTGAGATTTTTGAAGTCCTACACGGGCATATTATGATGCTGATTCAATGTCCTTTAGGTTATACTGAGTATTTAGATTGTTACCCAGGCAGTTCATGGATTGTGCCTAAAGGTTCATTCCATTTAACATATAGTATAACTGATTCTATAGTTATTAACATTTATAATTCTTCAAATCTCGAACAAGATTTGAAGAAATACAACCGACAAACTATACCGAATGTGTTCATTGAATCAAAAGAAGAGGTTGTAAATGTTTTAAAATATGAAGATTCATTTTTGTTATCAGATTCTATAAATGAGTATGCAAATTCATCATGTAAAAATATTCCATATGCTTTGGGATATTTGCATTCGTTAGATGATGAGAGTTTTTCTAACTTAATAATTATTGAATAGTAGGTGTAATTAGTTTACGATTTTTATCCATATTTATTTTAAGCTTATTATATTTTAATACTCTTGTTTTAGCATAAATAACATTAGTTCAGATCGAAGCATTTAGATATATGGCCTGGAGCTTTTTTTATGTATTCCAAAGCCCACTTAGACCTTGTTCCTCTTCTCAGAAGTTCATGTTTTGACCAGTTATATATACACGCAAAGTCAATAATCACAATGCTTTTAAATAATCTAATTTCTTGTTCAGTGATGCCTTTTGCTAAATAATCAAATGAAAGTCTTGGAGAAAATGCGTATTTCTGAACTAAATGAGTTGCTTGATAGTTTATGTTTATAAATCTAGCAACTTCAAGTATCCGCATATCAATCTTCGAATTTGAGAAATCAATCAGTAACTGAGAATGTATATTATCAGCCCTTATATCTGTATGAATGAACGATCTAGGTATATTTTTTATTTCTTCTCTGAAATCACGATCTTTCCAAATATGAATTGCTTCAGAAAGAATTTTTTTTAGATTAAGATCTGATATTTCATCAAGTTTTGAAGTTGAGAAGAAATCACTATTAAAAGTGTTTTCTGAAATGATTTGAAAATCATTCGGGTATATATCTTGTTGTAGATATTTTAAAGTATTTGAAATTCTGATAAAGTCCAAGAAATAATTCTCAACTAAATCTTCCACTTGAAACTGACGACTTCTTACCTCTTGATCCTTATTATCTAACCATTCCCATATTTCATATGAAATACCAGAGTGGTCTTTACAAAAACCAAAGTTCCTAGGAATCTTCATTCCTTTATTTCTCATTTCTGATGCAAATAAAAGTTGTTTTTGTAAAAGAGAAGCATCCAGATTTGACCGTTTAACAGCGAAAGTAGCGCTTGTTTCTATTAATTCTACTCGAAAAATAGGTATCGAATTTATAATTCTTACATGCACACCTTTTTGATTTCCTGAAAGTACTTTTGATGTATCTGTCTTGAGTTTTTTGAGAAAATATCTATTTAGCTTTTCAAAGTTTATCTTCATAAACATGTACTTAAGGTATTTTCTACGATCTTTTTTATTTGATAAATATTGTCATTTTCTGCTAATGAGAATGATGCTTCAAGTCCAGATAAAATTGAAACTAATTCGTTGACTGGTATTTTTTGATCACCCCCTATTTGTCTAATTATTGGTTGATTCTTTAACCAGTCTGGAAACCATAATGCAATCTCTCGAATACTTGCAGATTCACAATCGCTCATATGAAAACCATTATTGAATGCATCCATATGAATACCCAGTCTTATATGATGTCTTGATATATAACCACGTAATGTATTCTCACTTGCATCTAAATCTCCTAATAGGTATATTCGAGCCATCTCTACAGAGAGTCCGTCTGGGAGAGCTAATAACCAAACAGGAATAGTTTCAGAGTAATCACTATACAGTTCAAATCGATAAGGGAAATAACCATTAGTAATCCAATAATTCTTGTCAGAATTGAATTGCATTTCTTTTAGTTGATATCCAACTTGTAGTTTTAAAATTGTTGAAGGTCTTAACCATACCTTATATAAATCAATTGGATTTATTCCAAGTTTGTCTACCGCTTCTTTAGCGCTAAGTAGTAATTCATCATTGAGTAAAGATTCAATTTTTTGGCCTGAATATTTTTCTATTTCATTGATACTATGTTTATTAAGATGAGATAAATGATCTGTAAAGGGATTGTATGCATAGAACGCATGAGGTAAATAGTTTTGATAAAGAAGATCACCAGTTAAAGGAGTCCTATATTGTTTGATAATTTGGATATCAAGCATATCCAATCGTCGATCGACAAGAGAAATGAGCTCATCAGATTTACAAATATGTGGCTTGGCAAATAAGATCGTGTGAGATTTATTCATTAAAGAACTCCTTAATCATTGCTTATTATTTTCAATAAGATGTTCTTGGTTGTTCAGATATTGAATTATCCACCTTTTCCCATCCCATATCAGTGAATGTATTCCTGTTTGATCAGTATTAATCATTAAGGTATGAACACCCAATATCGAACGCAAAATTGATGAAATAGTTCCAGCGTGAGCGATAATTAATACGCAACCATTTTCGTTATATTTTAATATTCGAGACATAGCTTGCATTACTCTGTAGCAAAACTTCTCGTAAATTTCACCTAACTCTAGTGAGGAATTAACTTCAAACGGGTGAGACCTTACTGGAACTTCTTTTAGATGTTCACCATTTGATTCTATTAAGTCATTATCATATACAATTTCAACACCAAAATATTCATTAACAATTTCAGCAGTCTGGTGAGCACGATTCAATGGACTGCAAAATATTTTATTAATTTTATAGTGTTTCTCTCTCAGCCATGTTCCTAGATTAGAAGCTTGTTTATACCCTTTTTCAGTCAAAGAAGTATCTGGACCAAGGTTTTTATCAAGATTTCCAAATGATTGACCATGTCTGACAAAAAGAACTTCTAATTTTTTTATCATTAATTCATCCTCAATCTGTTTTCTATATAATAAAGTTTTCTATGGAATTTTAAGAATTGTGCTCGTTTTATGTATCTAAGAATCAAGGTCATAAATTTCTTTTAGTCGAGATAATTCATCCATGAGAATTTTGTCACATTTTGATGTGAAACTTTCTTGAAATCCACGCTTTGATGACAGATCTGTTTCATCCAAAGAAACTTTGCTATCTGAAAAAAGATCTATATTTTCTGCATATTTTAATAGAAGGTCTGAAATTTTAAGCCATGATTTATCTTCTTTAGAAAGAGTTTCAGATACTTTAGGAGAAATTGCATACTCAAAATATTTTTGCTGATATTCCTTCGGCAAAGCTTCTATAATCGTGATATCAGATTTCTTAATTCTTCGTTTTCTCTTGATAAACTCGTAGAGTGATGAGGATGTAGGATAGAGTACAGCGGGTTCCTTTAGTACATACTGTGGAACCTTATTTATAAAGAAAAAAGCAGATAAGAAAACATCATCATACATATCCATACAAGTAATGGTTGGATAAAGAGATACAGGTAAAGCATTAATTCTTCCAATTGGTGCTGGCCACCCCATTGAACGTCTTTTTGCTCTAGTCATATTGAAAATGTCTCTTTCTATAGGTTTTAGGATATTGGACTTATCAGGTATTGATGTTAATCCAATGAACTTCGGAGAGCCATCCAATAGTTCCCTATATAAACTATTTAAGGCATTTTGGGGTAGAAGAACATCATCATCAATACATATCATTATTTTTGCAGATTGTTTAACTGCATGCTGGTGTAAGATGTTTACAGCATTTGACTTTCCAGCAACATTTGTACAAATCAGAGTCGTTTCCACTGTAGGATTCTTAGTTGAAATAAATTCTTCAACAAATGATTTTAGTATTGGCCTCTCCTCTGTTCCATTAGATAAAACTACAATACTTGGTAATATAGATCGGTCTTCAGAATAAAAATCAGATTTTATAACATTAACAACATTTTTTATGAAATCAACTATGTATGGTCTCAAGCCAAGTGTTGGAATTGATATTTGAATTTGGTCCGGTGAAATTTGACCCTGATCAGAGTCTGATTTCTTATAGTTAAAATAACAGAAATGATCCGAATTAAAGTCAGAGCTGTTATAGTTTAATTTAAGACCTCTGGGATTATTTTTATCATAGACGGTACACTTTTGTGTCTTACTTAATCTTCTCTGTGATAATTCTAAATACATTTTCTTGGCCTACTTATGTATAGTTGATATTAAGTTTACTTTTTCTGATGTAAAAAAATATTTACAGCGAAAGTAGTCGAAAAACTCCAAAAATTAAATAAATCTGACATATCATAAGTACTAAGTACTTCAGCTTTATATGGAATCTGCTTTTTTCACAGTAACAGTTTCAAATTAATGATAGAAATCAGTTTATTTTCTAAGTAAAATAATAAATGATAGTTGCAGTTTAGGCTATGATAAAAACTAAAATGGATTGAATCTTATGAGGATAGCAATATTAGGCCCATTTTGTGGGTGGATAGAAAGAGAGTTAAACCCAGGAGCATTTTTATTAGGATATAATCATTTACATGAGATAAAGACAAGATTACCTGATGCAAAAATTGACCTACTTAGTACTGATTTTATAAGGCCTTCTTTCCAGGATTTGGATTTTCCTGATTCGGAAGTTGTTGATGGTATATGTATCCATTATATTACAGATAAAGAATTATTTGATAAGATTTATAATAGTTATGATGTTTTAATAGTCGGTAGTGACAATATTGTTAGAGATCATCCTGATAGTTTAACATATTTCAATTTACTTAGAAAACTTCATAGGTATAATTTTCCATTTATATTAAGTTGCATCTCTGCAAAAGGAACTGCTAATAGTTTAGTAAAACATTCAGATCTCTTTCGTGTTGGTTTATGTAATGCAAGTTACGCTAGTGTACGTATTAGAGGATTGCAACGTTTTATTTGTGATGAATACAATTATCACGTTCCAATTACTCCTGATCCTGTTCTTGGATCACCTTTTAAGCTTATTTCTTCGAAGTTTTCACCTGAATTAATTGAGAAAAAAAATCTACCTATAATTGGTATCGCTTTAAAAAAGTGGAACTGGAGATATTTTTTTACTTTTGCACAAAGAAATAGAGCATTACTGGAACAATATCATTTGTATTTTTATAATTATTCATCTGTTCATCATTGTGATTTTACTCATAATATTATATCGAGATATATGGCAAAATTAGATCTTACATGTACATTTGATTTTCGTCCCTTAAGTCCCTTACAATGTCTATCTATCAATAAGTACTTTCATATTTCGTTTAATTCCACATATCATGGTACTGTTTGCGGTATTGTTTCTGGAACCCCTGTGATACCTGGATACGAAAGGGATAGAGATTGGTCACGAAGACTTCATGCCTATTCTGACTTTGGCTTGTCTGGACGTTTTATTGATTATTCTTTTCATAAAAAGGGGAACTTTTCTGAGCAAATGTATGAATTTGAAGATAAACTTCCAATGCTTTTAAAAAACCCTGCGGTTGCAGATAAAAAAATGAAAGAGACATCACTAAATCTATTACAGAAACATTACGATGATATAATCTTGGCTCTTAATAGGTAAAATTATCACTGTATATATAGAATATCATATAAATATAGTAGATTTAGATTAGGAAATAATCCAAGTAGATTTTAATAAAAAAATATTTATACCCGTGCCATATTTAGGAGAAGTTCCTATATTTTTGATATGGAGGCCAAATATGGTAGATGTATTGGAAACATTGCTTAGTGTAAGTCAGATGGAAGAGAAGGAAGTAAAGAATAAATATAAAACTTCCTCCTCCGCAGTGAAGAAGGTTCTTAAAGCCCTATTACTCGATGAGTTGGTTGAAGAAGCGAAATATGAAAAGAAATCAGAGAAAGATGTGAAGCCAACTATTGAAAAAGTGAAAGCAGCTACACAGCTTTCTACTCAGAAAACTGAAACGAAAAGACAAGGAGAAAAGGCCGTTTAGAATCGATCCAGTGAAAGAGATGCAATTGAAGAAATGTACAATTAAGAGTGACTTTGACCAGGGTCCTGTTCAGCGTGCCGATGGATACGACCCTTACCGCGATTACCTCATGCGCCCCGTTTAATGAAATGCAGAGGAAGTGCTCCTTCCGGCACGCGGCATAACTGAACAGCAGCGGGACGGCGTCGGCAGGGGCGTTTATGCGCTTGGCGGCCGGGTTCATTCTGCGCCTGGCGAACTCGAGGGCTGCCGACAACTGCGCGGCCTTGGCCGTTCCCATCCCCTCAATGTCACAGAAATTCTCAGGGGCAATCATCTCTACGGGGTTTTGCTGATACAGCTCCAGCACGGCTTCCGAAAGCTTCATTACATCATTTCCGCGTGTTCCCGAACCCAGCATTATCGCAATCAGTTGCTGGTCGTCGAGGTATTCCGGGCCATGTTCAAATAAAAGCTCGCGCGGGCGTTCGGATTTTGGAATGCTGCTAAGACGGGAATAGTCTTTCTTAATATTCATATCTATTCTATAACAGCATTTTTTTGTGGAAATTCAGATCCGACAGGATGAGTTGCTTATATCATCATCCTTAGCGGGGTTAAGATTTCTGAGATCTCTTCAGGAAGCAAAGGCTTATAGTAAAAATAGCCCTGAATGGAATCACATCCGCAATTGTTAAGGAAATCGGCCTGTTCTTCATTCTCTATGCCTTCAGCTACGACATTGTATCCAAGATTATGCGCTAAAGCGATTATTGAACGAACCAGGCAGCAGGACACCTCCGAATCAGGCAGCCCGTCGATAAACGATTTATCTATTTTAAGAGTGTTCAGCTCATAGTTTCCCAGGCGTGAGAGTGAAGAATACCCCTTGCCGAAATCGTCTATGGATATGGTTAAGCCTAATTCAGTAATATTTCTCAGCAGCATTCCGATATTGATCTCATTCTTCATGATAACGCTCTCGGTAATTTCTATGCCCAGCCATTCCGGCTCAACGCCGGTTTCTTTGATGATTGCTTTTAAAACGGCTATGAAATCATCCTCATCGAGCTGATAGGGGCTTACATTTACTGAGACTCTTACCGGATTAAGCCCCTCGTCAGCCCATTTTTTTAGCCGCATGCAGGTTTCTCTGAAAACCCATGTTCCTATTGAAATTATTGCACCGGTCTTCTCCGCAACCGGTATAAAGATATCTGGCGGGACCTGTCCCAGTTCAGAATTTTTCCATCTTAGAAGGCTCTCCATTCCTGTGATCATTCCCCCGGAATCGACTTTGGGTTGAAAAACCAGGTAGAATTCATCCTTTTCAAGCGCGCTCTCGAGTTCGTCTTCAAGCTGTATGAGTTTTTCAAGTTTTTCCTGCTCATCTTTATTGAACAGAAAGAAATTGTTTTTTCCCTCGTTTTTAGCTGCATACATAGCAGATTCGGCCTTTTTAATCATCTCTAAAGCTGTCCCGGCTTCATCCGGATAGGTGCAGAATCCTCCGCCTACTGAAATTTTCAGATTGCTATCATCCAGCCTGAAGGGGAGTTCAAACGCAGACCTCGTTTTTTTTATCAGATCTGTAATACAGCAATCGGGTTTCAGATCGTTTAAAATTACGAGAAATTTGTCTCCCATGAAACGATAGATCAAATCTCCGTCGCGATAGGAACTGTTCAATCTTGTTGCAACCGCTTTAAGAAGCAAATCCCCTTTTTCTCTACCCTGAATTTGATTTATATTTTTAAATGAGTCAATGCCAATACACAATAGCGCAAAGTTTTGTTTTCGGGTTTCGGCTACAATAAGTTGGCTTTCGAGCCGTTCTTGACAACTCTTCAAATTGGGTAGCCCGGTTAAATCGTCATGTCTTGCTATATAAGCGGTTTTCTCTTCACTTATTCTTCTGCCTTGCTTCTCCTTAAGCAGGTTTTCTGATGATACCTTGAGATCAATCATCAACAAGCGATTCCTCCTGGAGAATATGAACATCAATAGACCATTTATAATAAAGGAAAGCATGGGTAAAGCGAGAATGTTCCATAGCTGCATACTTTGCTCAGTTAATCTTTTATGAATTAAAAACGTCAGAATACAGTATTCGGCTGCTGCTAGGCACCCTGAATATAAAGAAAGCCTCGGATTCTGATAGAAACCACTGAGTATTACGATCATACAGTATCCAAGCATCGAGGTTGTCTGGACTGAATTAATCAATTGGGAGTATTTTCCATGACCGACGAAGAGCAATGTTACAGTAGTTATAAAAAATGATATCGTGATGTATTTAATAATCCAGTGATAAAAATCTTTATTCAGTATTATTGCAACGACTGCTTGATATACAATCAGGAAAAGCGCGCAGTAGATACTATTCCTGGAGTGGAGAATAAAAATTTCCTGTAATGTTAATGTATGAATCAGGATGGAGCTGATAAAGCATAAAACAGCAGCTATCAAGCCAATCTTGTTAAACTGTTTTTCGACCCTGATTTCTTCTTTTCTGTAGACTGCGGAAAGACTGCGCCGTGTGGTCCTCTGTATATCTTTCTAAGGTTCATATTCTATATCTCATAAAAAGAACATATTTTATAGTGAAGAGTGATTAAGGTAAAGCAAAAAAAAAATGAAATGAAAAATGAAAATAGCTCTATTCAGGCTAATCGTTAAATAAATATAAATAAATATATATAAATATTGACATATTGATAAAGTTGAGTAAGAATGTAATATATAGATACAAAAATACGTGAATTTGATTTTACACAATCCGTTTACTAAGATTTTAGGTATCAATATCAAAAAATTGGAGGGTCAATGTGAAATTCAAAGCCGCTGTAATCGCTTTGGTTTTAGGAATGCTGATCTGGTTGGGGCTGAACGGAACTCTTGGCCGGGATGTTGTAATCACAGGTATAATTATCACAGTAATCGCGTCTCTCTTTTACATCGGTTCCGGCGTTTTCAGTTCGGTACGGGTAACGCCTCGTGCATTGATAGCCCTGGTTGCATGGATTTTCGTTTTCCTGATTGAACTTGTAAAGTCGAATATCGATGTAATGTCGAGGGTTATTACTCCCCGTGTAAGGATAAACCCCGCTATTGTCGAAGTGAAAACGAAGCTGAAATCAAAACTTGGCAGGCTCGCCCTGGCAAACTCGATTACGCTAACCCCGGGAACGCTTACAGCTGATATAGAGGGCGACACACTTTACATTCACTGGATCGATGCCGCAGCCGTGGATATTGACGGGGCAACACGAAAAATCGTAGATAAATTCGAAAAACATCTGGAGGTGCTCTTTGGTTGATAATATTTTAATCATAGCCGCTGTGATTTCTCTTCTGAGTATTTTCATAGCGCTGATCCGGTTTATCAAGGGTCCGTCGGTTCTGGACCGTGTAGTCGCCTTCGATGTTATAAGTATTATTGCAATATCACTTATAGCCATAATCGCTTATATATTCAGGCGGATTATCTATATTGATGTAGCCCTTGTCTACGGGCTTCTCAGTTTTCTGGGTGTGCTTGTCGTGGCCCGTTATTACGAAAGGGGGCTGTAATGGAGATTCTCGGCTCTGTTCTGGTTCTTATAGGTTCTATTATCTTCTTTCTAAGCTCTCTCGGCGTAATAAGGATGCCTGATGTGTATAACAGGATTCAGACCGGTACAAAAGCTACTACCCTTGGTACCATCCTGGTACTGGCCGGCATTGCGGTCTTAAGCCCCGGATGGATTCCTAAGCTGGTTATCCTGCTAGTCTTTATTATTTTGACAAACCCCGTTTCTTCACACGTTGTGGCAAGGGCGGCTCATTTCAATAAAGAGCCCATGAGTTCCCTTACTATAGAAGACAAGATGGATGAACAGGAAGGGGAGGCTTAGTATGGAGATATTATTTCTGATAATTTCAATATTTACGGTGATCATGGCGCTCACGGCCGTAATTGTGAAAGACCGGATAGTCGCTGTATTGGCGGGAGGGGCCACTGGGCTTTTCGCTTCAATACTGTTTATTATAATGGCGGCCCCGGATGTAGCCATGACTGAAGCGGCAATCGGCAGCGGACTTACTACGTTCATCTTCTTCTTCGCCCTGAGAAAGATAAGGAGCGGGAAGAATGGTTAGAAAAGCTTTTACACTATTAATGCTTGCGGCATTAGGTCTGATTCTTCTCGGTTTTGTTCTTGATTACACCGAGAGAAACGAAGT
>CAXXSO010000034.1:0-18188 GCA_963676965.2 uncultured Cohaesibacter sp. | reverse complement strand
TGGTGGCTCTGAAATACCCCCTATACCCATCCGAAGATCGGTTTTCATATCCTCCGCCGACAGACAATTTATCAATTATCCTGAAATCGGCATACAAGGCTTTTTTCCAGGTATTATTACTACCGTAGGAAACAACACCATTGGCAGTGAATGTTTTTTTGTTTTCCTTGGTAATGATATTGACCACCGCACCGACAGCTCTACCGCCGTATAATGAAGACGCCGCACCACGCAACAGTTCAATTTTTTCAATGGATTCCACTGGAACCAATTCCCAATTCATTGAGTTGTTGTAACCGGAATTGACCGGCTGCCCATCAATGAGAACCAGAATATCTGTACTGCTGAATCCGCGAATCATCAACCCGCCCTGGGCACTTTGATCCATGTAAACGCCAGGTATCATCTGCAAAGCCTGAGTAACCGAATTAACGTTTTTTGCAGCTATGTCTTCGGCTTTAACCATACTTATGCTCGCCGGAATATCCTGTATATATTTCTCAGTTTTGGTTGCAGTAACAACCATTTCGCCTAAACTAGTTGTTTGCTGAATTTCTTGCGCCTGTACTGCTGCACTACACAAGACAACACCACCGCAAATAATCCCGATAATGGAAACAACACCTTTTTGTAGAATACTTTTCACATCAAAACTCCTTTTTAAGAACGTAGATATCCATCAAAGCTGATGCCATGAATTAAACATTGTCATAGCCTGTGGAACAGGTAGAACAAGGCCTGTTTTTTCAGGCATTGGCTTCACTCTAACACGGACAACAATTTACGATTTGAAGTGAATTTGTGAGGATCGTCCTGAATATGGCTTATGTGCAGCAATGCGAAAAACCATTAAATTTCAGACAACAAAATTAGACACAAAAAAACACCCCAAATTATTATAAAAACGACCTGGGATGTCCCATGTTTATCCGGCAGGATCATAAAACTATTTTTACTGTCCACGAAAAAATAGTTCACTATTGTTCAGGCAGGTCTTCTGACTTTCCTTCCCCTTTCAGCAGTCTTCCCACCCGATATTCTATCTGTTTTCCTAACCTTCAAGTACAGAGCAGCTTTTTCAAAATTTAATTTCCGACATCAATAAGCCGGTTGATCAAGTCATGATTTTCATGTTTTAGACATCAGCGCTACCTATATAGCGCATTTTGGATCATCCAATTACCATATCTTGTGGCAACGAAAACGAACCAGACTGAAATCACTCTTAAATCAACGGACTCATCAAAAGGTTTAAATAATGTCATTTGTCGAAAATCAGAATTTTGTAAGCTGAAAAACAGATTAAATACGTCAAGGCAGTGACATACTCAACCGAAACGGTTTTCTCTTAAAAAAGAAAAAAAGGATTACAGCGGCGGGCCCGTCCCCGATTTTCACGGGGTTCCCTGTTCAAAACACCCGGGTGGCATACCCTTTTTTCCTGGTTGAACCCTCCGGACGTCCCTATGCGTATCACGCACCCAAACGAAATGACTTTAAACAGCTTTTTATAGATAGTCAATATTTTTTTCCCCCGCACCGGCATTTTTGCTTTTGGCTCAAAAATCCAAAACATGTAGTTTATTTTAAAACGAAGCTCAACAATATCAGAATTTATATTTCATCCCTACAATCCACAACAGGGGACGCAAGCGGGCCATCCACAAAACAATATGTGGTCAAGTAAAGGTGCTGATCATAAGCAGGGCCCCATACAGAAAATAGAATGCTATTCACTACAAGACACCGTAATGACAGGATTTTATCTTTAGAATTAAAAAAACCATCACAAGATGACCCACGTTGTGGCCAACCCCCAAGTAAACCACTGTGCGGCAGATTCACGATTTGGCCATGATGTGCCACTGTTCGAAAAGAATCAAATGGGAAGGCCGCCAAAAAAGAGGGACGCCAGAAGACCTGCCTGGAATCACAATAGCGGAAAGTAAAAAACAAAACCCTGGAGAAGGAGAAAAAAAAAGGCGAAAGAGGATGCCCTGGAGTTGAATGAAGTTGTTGTCACAGCCAACCGTATGGAGGAATCTCTGAATCGGTGACCGTCAATACAGAGATGGATATCAAGCAAAATTCTTTTAGGCGACAAAAACACGCTCACAGCAGGCGTTGACTACATCCGGGAACAGGCAAAGATGGATTCCGGCACTTTGAGACATGGTCAGGTCAATGTCCGTCCAGTTGCAGGCTGCCAGGTAGATGCCGTTTTCCCGGGGATAATTTCCTAAAAAGTGTAAGGGAGTCAGAGACTTTCAATTTACCACTTATGTTTTTTCAAACTTTGATATATCGGCTTTTGTACCGAATTTTCAGGTAAATTGATTTGTTCTGACTCCCTAATTATTGTGAACAAACTGTCAGGATTTTTAATTACAGGATTGCAAAAGATATGTCCTGGTGATCCGGCAATCTTGACAGGTGGCCGAGCTGTTAAGCATATTCATACTTTTTAAAAGGTAATGCTGTAATCGGCATATATCGCCCGTCCCCGGCAGGGGATACTCAGGTTTCTCATAATAATTTTTGTCAAATATATTATCAACGCTCACCTTGATCTTATGCCTTTTTTTGAACCTTACGCCCACACTCAGATCGCACACCGTGAAAGACTCATAAGTAATTACCGGATATCCTGATGAATACCAATCTTTGTCCTTTCTCTCTCCCATGTACCTGATATTGAATTTTCCAAAAATCGTATCACTGTCATAGGAAATGCCGGTATTGAATTTCAAATCCGATACATTGTGTATATCCTGCCCATTCATCATCCGACGTCTGTTCTTCCCGCCTCTATGAAATAAGTACCGTTAAAATAAATTTCCACGTTCTGGTTCCAGGACATCAATGCGCCCAGATCCTGGGAAATCTCCCATTCCACACCACTCAATCTTGGCTTCAAAGGCGTTAATATAGGTTCGCTCGGTTGTAGAGACGGTATAATCGGTGATTTTATCATCCACATGGGTGTGGAAATATGTCAGATCTGCAAAAAAACCCATGGGTCTGTTGTGCAGACTGAACCCGGCATCCCAGGTAACGCTTTTTTCCGGATCCAAATCCGGATTTCCCCGCAGATACATTATGGTTCCGTCCGTCAATTCCGTTTCTGCATATCCGGCCATCTCCATTGCTTCAGGAGGGACAAAGGCCGTACCAATGGTGGAATGCAATTGAAACATGCGGGCATTATCAAAAAAGTATTTCACTCCGGCACGGGGATTGACAATATTAAAGGACTCGGTATCGGCAATGAAAATTCAATGACGGAAGGCACCTCCTCTTTTGTCGCGTCCGAACGTGTGGCAGATACGACGAGATCTTCCAGGAGTTCTTTTTTCAATTTTGCCTGTTCCGTTTTTTCCTCAACCGGTTCCGTGTCTGCCAGAACCGCAGCTTCATCCTTCTGTTGTTTCCTGACAGTTTCCTCTCCCTCAGCCCATGCTGAGGTACCGGCAATCATAAGAATCAATATAATAGCTACCAATCCAATACGCTTCTTCTCCATTCAACTTTCCTCTCATTTAAATTTGATTTTCAATATTTTCAAAACGCTTTTTACAGCTGATCAGCCTAAGCTGTAAGTGCCGCACCAATGGCACCGTTCCGCTGGGGATACTCCGGTACACATGAACGTACATCAGCAACGCCTCTTCCAGGGCATCTGCAATACCCCTGTTAAGTCCACCGCCGCCCGTCAGCAGAATCTCTGCTTCCGCCCCTGTCTTCCTGGCCATTCCGGCAATTAAATGAAACCAAAGGGGTAACAATGAAATAAAGCGAACCTCGCTCAGCCCAAACATAAACAATTTGAGAGAATGCATGGATAATGACGCACCAAAGCGCCCTTAACCCGAGGGGCTTCATCTTTATCGTCCTGATGCAAATCAGACTAACTGAGGAGAATAAAATACTTCGTGTTGTAATACCTTAAGGAAGGAATTTATTTTTCCGAAAAATACGACCGAATCCTCGTCAGTCCGTTTCTCTCAATTTGAAACCAGCAGGTCTTCTGACTTCTCCACCCGGTCAGCGGCCTTTGCCGATGCCAAGGAGGCGACCGGTATCTGTCTCGCCGGCAGCCAGCAAGTCAACTGCCTTTTTGATCAGCTGCGGGGAATACAGGGCCATCAGTTCCAGACAAAAGATTGCCGTCAGCCCACTCACCAGCAGCCACCAATACCTGCGGATATCTTTTTTAATAATCTGTGTTGTTTTCATTATTCCGCCCCCCCCCCTCAGATTATGGTTTCCGGGCTGTGATAATCTGGTAATCCCCTGCCAGAGACGGCGAATCGCCAACAAGCTGCATCCCTGAAAATCCGGTTTCCTCCAGAATGGAAAACAGCGCTGATCTTGTGTGGTGTTTTTCTTCCTCACTCTCCATGGCACCGCTCAAGGCCCAGAGCAGTGCTGGCAAAGGCCCCTGTCGATTGTCTTCCAGCACACTGCGTACACTGACCAGCAGGCCGCCCCGGTTAAGGGCGTCGTGGATACGGGCAAAATAGCCGGCAAGCTTGGGTTTATCTCCAAAAAAAGTAAAGGATTCAAAAATGAGATCAAAGCCCGCGCTGAACCGATCTGTGCCGTGATCGCCGGCCATCGTGGTCACACGATCCTGCATATGGTAGGCGGCAATATATTCGGTTGTGATGTCGGTGACGGGAGGTTGATCAAACACCACCGCCGACAGCCTGGGGTTCTCCTGGCACATGGCAATGGCAAAGAGACCGTGAGCCCCACCGATATCCATCATGCGGCGGGCGGTTTCAAACCCGGGCAGAGCGGTAACTATGCCCACAATCTCCTGAAGCCTTCCCAATAAACAGGTGTTGGCCATGGTGCGGATTGTATCCGGCTTATAGGTGTGTGATTTTTTTCTCTTCTGTTCCGGGCCCAGGGTGAGGCGATCGGTCAGCCCGGAAAATTTGCGGTAATTCTCCTTTAAATAGGAAACGGAACCGCTGGAAAAAAAAGGCGCCTTCACGGGTTAAAAAGGCAGTTGTTTCTTTGGTGTTGCAATATCCCGCTGCTGTCTTGACGATAAATCCCAGGGCGGTGAGCACGTCAAGCAGTTTCCCTGTCATACCGGCATGGATTCCCGCCTGTTCAGCCAGATCTTCGGCGGAGATCTGCTTCATGAGCCGGTCAAACAGCCCAAGTTCGACTGCGGTCAAAAACACCCGATATTCCTTGAAGCCCTGTTCCATACGCCGGTATTTCCGGCCCAAGTCCGTCATTCCCGGTGGCGTGTCTTTCAGCTTGGTCATTGTTGTCTCCTACAGGCAAATAAAAAAAATCACTGCGCCCTGACGGTCACAGGATTGCGTATTTCATTAAACTTCCGCTATGACCGCAGGGTTCACAGGACTGGTGATTGTACAAAGATCTCCATGTCTTCCCGGATTCCGCCGGCCACCTGCCAGGTGGAGATCACTCGGTGGGGAACCAGAAATCCGGCATAGAGGATTTTATCGTTCCGGTATAGTTCAACTCCCTGGTAAAAAGTATCGATATGCATAATCTTATCTCCTTGGGTCATAGCTGCCACCTTAGTCCTGCGTAAACGGTCCTCGGGCTGCCCAATATGTTTCCAGCGTAGGTACACTCTCTACCAAAACACAGCATCCAACCGGCTTGTCATCGCTTTTTTGCTCCCCATGCCGGAAGCGTCCTTCCCCTGGTCTTGGATCTTCCATTTGCGTTTCCATTTTTTCCACGTCCGATGCAGTGAGGATATCCACGGCATTGCCCTGGTACTCCTCATCCACCTCCCCGATGGTTTCCTCCATATCCCCTTCAATCTCCAGGGCTGCGTCCCGGACCGCGGCCAGATCTTCGGCATCTGCCTGCCAAAGCCCTCTGGAATGGGCCTCTAAAAGCCGCCGGGGTCAGCTCTTCCAGGGCGTAAGGGTTTTCATGCCTGAGCCAGGAGAGGTTTTCCTCTGTATGGATATAGGTGGCCACCACCTCGTCGAACACCCATTTGTCGACCTTTTGGGTAAGGGCGCTCCACTTGTAAAGATTGTTGACCCGGCTGGACACGCTTTCCGCTCCCTTGAATCCGTGGTTTTTCAATTCTTTAATCCACCTGGGATTGATCAGGCGGGCCCTGGCCGACAGCTCAATGTCCTCTTTGACATCCCGGACAGATAGATCCCCGCTGGCGTTGTTATCCCCCCAGTAAATGCGGGAGGCCTTGCCCCCAAGGTTTTTCGATGCCATGGACATGCCCCCCCAGGTAACTTGCATAGCAGCCGCCGTCCAGAATATCGTACTCCGGCGATGCCTGGCGCATATAGGTAACGTCAATGGTTTTCAGCCTTGCGGCGTAGAGGTTTTGGGCTGCCTCTCCGCTGATTCGGTCAAAGCCCTTGTTCCGGGATGATCCATAGGCATGGCCACCCCAGTTTACATAGGTTTCGGTCAGATCCTTTTCATCCTCCCAGGCCGATGCATCCAGGGCAAGGCCCACACCGATCCCATAGGTCCCGGGTGGGGAGGAAAAAAATGCGGTAGGAGGCCATGCGGGCCATCTGGTTTTCGGTATACCGGCTGTTCAGCTCGGATTTAAGGGACTCCAGCTGCTCGTCCGTATGCTTTTTGATGAAGTTAAGATCATGGGGCTCGTCCAGACGGGAGGCCAGGACCGCGGCCTCATCGGCAAGATCTGCAAAATGGGGAACCATGTCCCTGAGGATGCCCGAGGTCTGGATCACCACATCCACACGGGGCCGGGGCCGGGAGCCAGTGATATCGACGGTGCCGTCCACAAGACGGAGTTGGGACAGGGGGATGGCCTCGATTTTTGTTACCTTGCCGCTGTCTGCCCACACCGGGCGCATGCCCATGAGGTAAAGAATCTGACAAAAAAATTTCCCCGTCAGACTTGAAGGCATCAATACTCCACAGGTTGATGCCCACACTCTCGGGAAATCTGTTTTCATCTTCCAGGTATTTTTTGAGCAGGTTGTCGCACAGCTCCTGCCCCACCTTCCAGGCCGCCTTTGTGGGCAGGGCCTCAACATCCGTGGGAAAAAGATTTCTGCCCGTGGGCAGTACCCTTGTGTTGCCAAGGGCCAGGGAGCCGGAGAGCCCGGCTTCAATATACCGGCCGTCCAGGGCCCTGAGGAGCTGTTGTATTTCACAGGTGCTTTTGGCAATGTTCTTTCCCGTCGTCCGGCACCACTCCCTGAAGGCGGTGGAAAGTACCGGTATTTCAGGGTCTGTTCCGGTGACTGTCTTTGCGTCTTCTTCCACAAGCGCCTGGAGCACCCGGGCGGCCCTGTCAAACTCATTTTCCTGATTTTCCCGGTCTTCTTGCTCTTCCCGGCCTTCCCGATCTTCCCGATCTTCCTGATTCTGGCTGTCCGGATGATTCTTCGGACACAGGGCCGCAAGATCCGCCAGGGTCGGCCTGTCGTCGGTCTTTTTCATAAGCATGACCGCCATCATGGCTGCCATACCGGCCGTGTCAGGGGCGGTTCCCAGCACGTGCATCCCCAGGGGGGAGAGAAATTCGTTTATACTGACCCATCTGCCGGGACAAGAGCGTTATCCGGGCATCAAAGGACTCCTCCGCACCCAGGGTGTCCAGATGCAGTTCCCGGATCAGCGGGCTCATCTCCTCCTCCAGGAGGGTCTGTCTGCGGGCTTCCCTGCTCTCCCTGGCTTTAACATACTCCTTGAGCAGGGTCTCAAGCCGCAGCATTTCAGGCGGGACCTGGGCCGGCCGGTATACCGGGGTCAGGTGATCAATGGTGACGGCGCGGCTCCTGCGCTTGGCCACGGCCCCTTCGGCCGGTACATCAAGGGCATAGGGGTTAATGTTGGGCAGGTCCCCCAGGGAAATTTCCGGAAAACAGTTATGGGGACAGGGCATGGGGCTTGCCCGGAAGAAATTCCAGGGCTCCGTGGGTGCCGAAATGGATCACGGCATCGGAATGGTCCTGGATGTAAAAATAGGTGCCCAGCCAGTGGTGGGGCGGCGCAAGATTGGGGTCATGGAGGATGCGGCAGACCTCGCCGTTGCATTTGGCGCCGTAGCAGCCCCGTTTGGGCTGGATGATGAGGGTCAGCTTGCCAAAGGAGAGTCCTGCAATCACAAGGACCTGTTCCCCATTTCGTTGGTAGACCATGCCCTGGCCGGGAAAAGGGTCCCAGTCCTGGTCCACCCGGTCCCGGGCAAATGGGGGCAGGACGTCAAAATGTTTTCTGTAGGCGGTTTTCATCCATAAAGCTTAAGACCCCGCCTTTTTTTACGGTTTCATCCACCGTGGTCCACCGGAATTCGGAAAAGGCCTTCTTCTCCATGAAAAGGTCCAGCAGGACCTGGGCCTCTCTGGGGGCATCCCCCACATCATAGCCTGCCATATCCAGGGCCGCGATGGTCCGGGCCAGGCTTTCAAAGGTATCCAGGCCCGCGGCCAGCCCCAGGGTGGCCTCCACCCCCTTGCAGGGATTGTTGTTAAGGACGATGGTGATCCGCTTGTCCTGGTTGGGCATCTGCCCCAGGGCCACCCATTTCTTGATCCGGCGGCAGAGATGGGCGATACGTTCCGTTACCGGGACATATTGCCGGAAGCTGATGTCCATGTCCGGATGATGTTCCGGCCTGGTGGCCGCCACCATGGAGGGTTCCACCACCCCGGCCATCTCCGGTTGGGCCAAGGCGTAGACCCATACCAAATCCTCCGGTGCCGCTGCCGTCGGCATCCTTCTCCCACTCTTCAGGGGTCTGCTGGTAGAGCCGGACCGACTGGAATATGGGGATGTCCAGGTCCTTCAGCACCGGGGTATCCAAAGGCGTTGCCAGAAGCCGGCCTGCCATGAGATTGATCAGGGCCCGGGGCATATCCCGCCCGTCCTTTTCAAGTTCTGTGAAATAATCCAGCCAGGGATACCGGTCTTTCAGGGGGACATTGGCATCCCGGACCCCCTCGGAAACCACGCACAGCGGGGTGAACCCCTGGCGGGCAAGTTCCAGGATGACCGCGTCCATGTCATCGTGATTTTTTTTCCGCCACCTGGCCGAAATAGGCCAGCACCCCCACAATTGGTCCCTGTTCGGCCGGGTGGTCATTCCGGTACCAGGCAAGGTACTCCCGGGAAGTGTCAAAAAGCCCCTGGAAATCGGGGTGGTAAATCCCGCAGCTTTTAACGGGGATCACAGGGGCTGCCGTGACCTTTGCCCCGCACAGGGCGGCCAGGTACCGCACTCCGTTTTGATAATTACCGGTATGGGGGCTTTTCAGATAGGTGTTAAAGGCCGTCATTTCTTCCTGGGTAAAGGTGGAAAACTCAGATGGCATATCCCAACCCAGGGCCGCCCGAAAAGAGGCCCTTTGGGCGCAGTCTAAAACCAGGTCGTAATTGGGCAGTTCCTTGAACAACTGGCCGATAAAAAGGTCTGCGCCATGGGTCTCCATGTAAGCCGCCACCTTGTCGGCAGACCTTGCCTGGGAGAAGAGGATAAGGTCGATGCCTTCGGCCGCAACCCCCTGACAAACCATGGACCAAGTATGAACGTTGAACATATGACCGTAAACACAAACAAGCTTCATTATCGTCTCCTTTGTGCGGCATTTTTTATATGAAAAGGCAGCCTCCAAGGCAACCTCAGCAGAGCCCCTCCCCCGACGGGCAATAGGAACCGGCCAATTGAGCCGTCTACGGTTCCGGGCCGGGCCCATTGCCCGTCGGGGGGGGGGGGGCGGCATAATGCCATTTTCTATCTTCGTTGTGCCCGCCAGGGCATGGGGGTTATATGGATCGGGCCAAAAGGGTTTGAAAATCGATTCGGTCCTGGAAAATTTTCTTCCGCAATTCCCCTGTGTCCAGGCTCATCTCTGCCTGATGAGGCCATATGTCCGGTTCTGCACCGGATGTTGGACCTGATACTGAATCTGCCGCCAGGACAGGCCGTTGGACCAGCACCTCGGCAAATCTGTCGTGGCCCTTGGGCGGGGCGCAGACAAAGGCGCAGTCTGTTCCGGCAACGGCCACCGCAACCTTGTCCATGCTCCGGCCGGCCATGACAATTCTGTCCCCGGTCTCCACGGTATTCATGGAGGAGACCAGCAGATCGCACCCCAGTTTGGCGTGGGCAACCCCGGTTTCAGGGTGGTGAAGGTCCCGGGGTAGGCAGATGCCCATGCGCACAGGACCGGTATCCACAATGGTGGTGCCCCGGGGGACCGGGTCCATATCCGTCACCATCCTCCCGGTGGCGGATCAACCCGTGCCCGGGAGCGGCAAGAATGATCTCCCGGCTGCCTGAACGGGTGAGACGACTCAGGCAGAGGGCCAGATTATTTTGGGACAGGTTTGGGGCCAGCAGATCCAGCAATGAGTCAATCTGTGCCCCATCCCCATTGACCTGGGGAAAAACCATCAAAGTGAACTCAGGCGTGTCAGACCCCTTGAGGCTTTGAAACTGTTGGTTTACGGCATGGCCCACTGTCTCACAGTCCAATGCATCCCCTTTGTCTGCGGACAGGGCAGGGGCGGTGAAAGCGGTTACCCATAAAGTGCCCGGCGGATTCAGGCCGTGCCAGTCGGTCAGGCGCGCGGGGTCGTTGGTGGTGTAGCGGGAGTCAAGGTAAATGGGGGCATATTGACCGGGTCTGCGGAAGGCCAGAGCCTTTTCCCGCCGGGATGGGATTTTACCCTGGTCCAGGGGGATCTTGGCGCTCATCACCATGGAAGAGGGATGGGTGCCGCAGATCAGGGGGACACCGTCCGACGAGAAAACGCCTGAGGGAGCATCTTTGCAGTCCATGGTCAGGTCAATGCCCGTCCGGTTGCAGGCTGCCAGGTAGATGCCGTTTTCCCGGGCCCGGATACCCCAGATTTCCATGGGGTCCAGCCGTCCTGTGGGGGGCCAGTTGGCCGGCACCAGAATGAGGTCCGCCCCTTTCAGGGCGGTCTGCCGCGCCAGCAGCCCATGATAGGAATCCGAGCAGATCAGGACCCCCACCTTGCCCCAGGGGGTGGAAAAGAGGTTATTCTGGCAGGAATCTCCCGGGCAGGCCCACCGGGCCTCGGCATTGATCTTATGGTATCGGCAGAGGCATGTTCCCTCCGGTCCCATGACAAGGGCTCCGTTGGTCAGGATGCCCGTATCCGGGTCTTCCAGGGCCAGGCCCAAGCAGATAAAGGCCTTAAATTCCCAGGCCAGATCGCACAGGGCCTCCACCGGTTTTGAAGCGCAGTTCAGGGCATGGGGCCGGATGTCATCGGCCGAGGAAAAGCTGTACCCGGACAGCCCCATTTCCGTATTTACGATGATTTTATGTCCGTCTTGGGCTGCTTTTCGGTTGAGTTCCAGAAGCCGTTTCACATTACCGGAAACGTCCTTGTGTCGAACATTTAGGTGGATCAGAGCGATGTTTAATATGTGGGGCATTGGGAGCCTCGTCGCTGTTTTATTAGAGATATCCATTAATCTTTGGCCTTTTCCACTAAGGAGATGGCCCGGATGAAAAAGGCAATCATGTCGTATTCCCGGTAATCTTCATTAGTGGTGAAAAACAATGGCCACTTTTTTTCAACATTTTCCTTTTTGGAGAACCGGGCCCAGTTGACAGCCAGGTTGACCACCAGCGGAATTCAGCAGAACATCCACCACATGATCGTCCGGCAGACCATCTTTTCCTCTAATGGTTCATCAACCTTCCAAAACAAAAAAAAGCCCTGAATCGTTTTAAAAAAACGATCCAAGGCTGTCCCTTTTTCTATCCTCAAGATCAAACAGGTGCCGGCATTGCCGTACGCAGCATCCCTATGGTTGTTCAGGTAGGTCTTCTGACTCTTGGATCACTCTACTGACTGCGCCTTCCCGTCTATAGCATCGACAGTGGCATGCTGCAGTCTTCGTCCCCAATTACAGCGGCGGGCCCGTTCCGGAGTTTAACCGGATTTCCTTTTATGCAAATTCCTGCACCTGATCAATGCACTTATTAGTTTGTAAAAACTTAAAAGTCAATAGGAAAGGACCCAAATTCACTATCTATTCTTTTTTGCCGGATGTCACCGGCAGGTTCACCACAGCTTCGGTTTTCCGAAATAAGATCATGGCCATCACCTTGTCCCGTTTCCGGTAGTCATCCAACAGTATTGTTCAGGGAATCAAGATGAGTCTGGATCGTCAGAACCTCAAAGGCCTTCAGACTCAAACATGGTCCGGAAAGTCGCGGTCATGGGCTACGGTCACACCAATGGCGCTTGATCGCTGACCGAAAAAAGAACCCCCTGAAAACATCGTTAGAAAGCATTTGGACCAACGGGGGCTACCTGAGCCCTCATGCGCCACCGAAGCAACAACAGGAGTTTCAGATGGCTGTTTCCTTGACGACGGCAGTTTTAAAGCGGCTCCAGGCTTTATTCTGGAAGATTTGGAAGAGATCTTTCAATATGAGGTTCTCAAAATGCTCAAAAAGGAGGGTAAAAGCCGTGAAGTTTTCAATGCATTGGATTGGCTTGCCAGACTGGTGACGCATATTCCTGACAGATGTGAATAGACGGTCAGGTATTACGATTGGTATTCGAATAAATCCAGGGGGATGAGAAAAAAGGCCGGAACTGATGGAGCCATTCCGTCTGTCATGCCAAACGACATGTCTTCCAAAGAAGTAAGGCAGAACTGGGCGCGTTTAATCCAGAAAATTTATAAAGTTGATCCTCTTGTGTGTCCAAAATGCCAGGATACTATGAAAATCATCAGCTTTATCGAAGACCTTGACCTTATCGAAAAGATCTTGCGTCATCTTGGGCTTTGGGATACCCGTAATCATGATCCGCCTGAACCCGCCTATTCCAACACTATCCCTGAATTGATTTACGATGATTCAGATTCTCAAATTCCGTCATTTGAGTATTGGAATTAATTTTTTGCGGTTAGCGGGGTTTCCAGTGAAGTATACTCAAAATTAGCCTAAATTGGTTCTTTTTTCATGATTTTCAAAAAAAACTTATCTTTTTTTTCATACACTTATTTTGGGCGCATTCCCATTTTCCGGGCTATGCAGCTAATAATGAAATGGGTGAATTTGCCATCTTTTTCAAATAGTTCCAGCGTCCTGATTTGTAGTATGAGCGCAGCATAAGCATTTTGTCCGCATTTTCCCTACACCAGAAGATGCAGGGGCCTTTAAGTCGCAAGTTGACCATTCTACGGATCGAGTTTTCGATCGCTCCACTGCCGATAGGCAAATCCAATGCCTTCACAGTTGAGAACTCAAGCCTTTTCTCATTTCGAACAAAATAATCTCGCTCCGTTTTGATGGCTTTACTATTTCGGCCTCGACAAAGAACCTGTACGGCCTGTACGACCATAGCCGATTCACCTTTTAATAGAAGACCTCTTTGTTTGGCAATCCAGGATTTGCGTTCTTTAGCTGACCAGCTTTTTCGTAACCCTGCAACTTTGCCCAGATGTTCTACGGCATGGTAGAAGTCAAGAAGTTCATATACCATCTCTGGCTCCAAACCTAATGATTTAACCAGACCAGGGACTCGATTCCAGATCCAATGCGCTCCGTATGCAACAAACAAGACTTTGTCTGCCTTCTGAATTGAGAGAGACTCCAGATAACCTTCTAACAGATCAAATAATCCGTCAGGGCCATTGAATCCACCGTCAATAAAGGGATTGAAGCTTTTTTCCTGTTTGCCCTGTGCATCGACAACATAGATGATCAAAAGCTTCGGTTCTCGCCAGGCCCCTTTATAGCGGTTTCTTCCTTTTTTAGTTTTTGGGCCTCGCTTCTTTTCCCGCAGTCGTGTGCGTCCACCGTCAGTACTGATGACGACTCGACGACCCTGGAGATTGTCCGTTTCATTCAACGGAATCAGGCCCGCTTGCTGGACTACCCGAGCCCGTTCCGCATAACGATAAGCCAGTTTCTGAATCACCTTCACTCCCAGCTTGATACCATGATCACAAAGAACTTGACAAGCTTCTTCAAACGAACTCAATAAAGCAGACCACACACTAACCATCGCCGCCAGGCCCGGTGTGCATCGTTCATGAGTAGTTGACTCAGAACCGCCTTCACGTTTTCTTTGATTCCTGATTCTCTGCAGACAGCGGTTGCGTTGGGTTTTTTCCGGATTGTTTTGGCGATAGTTTTCATAATAATCAGGATTGTTTTGAAGCCATTTCTCTTGTGACAGTCTCTGACCTTTTCGGTATTCCGAATCGGCGGCCATTTTTTCTTTTTGCCATAATGCTTTTCTGGCACGCTGGCATTTCGGATCTGAACAATAATTTTGTTTGCAGTTGCGAGGGGTAAAAAATATTTGGCAATTCAAACAGGGAATGGGTTTCACATGTCCTCCAGAAAATGAAAATGAAGCGAATTAGATGGAGGGAATCATATGATTTAAAAATTGATCACGGAATTAAAAGAATTATATGAAGTAAATGGGGGCAGTGGCTGGTGGCAACCCTGAAAATGGTGGAAAAAAAATCCTTGATAATGGTTGGGAATTAAATCGCTATTCCCAATTGATTTTCATGGTAGCCTCTTTGTTGGTAATATCAGTATGTTGTAAATATCAATATTACTTGTTTTGAGGCTACAATCAACAAAAAAAATGCATATAAATTCAATAATTTGTAGTACCCTTTTCTTTCAATTTTATGTGCGAAACTTGAGTTAGTAAAGATGATTTGCTTGTCCTGGTTTAATATGTGGATACCTTGTACTATAGTCTTTTTTAATTTCAACTGGACTGATTGCCAAATCAAGCAAGTCTTTTTTTTATTGCTTTAAGACTATTCGTCGGAGCAGTGTCAATGGCTTTGTTCATAAACTCAAGCCCCTCATCCTTCAGTCCGTCAGAATATAACATTTGCCCATAATTAAAATATAATTCAGTTAAGCTAAAGAGCTTTCGCTTAGCGGGCCAATTGGTTTCTGCTTCAACATCCATTATCAAGGTTTTCATTATGTCATAGGCAGTTTCCTTCTCATATTGAGCCCGCTTAATATGTGCTAGCAAGGAGTTGAGAGTGGTTAGTGCGAACGGTGAAATGTGTGCAATCTGTTTTCGATCATTATATAATTCGATTGCTGTGTTGAGCTCTTTTTCCGCTTTTGCAAGAAGCTCCATTCTAGCGTTCTTGGATTTTTCGTCTTTCGTATCGTCAATCCCGGCTCCTTTCGCAAAATAGATATGTGCTAAATGATATGAAGCGATACGATTTAATTTAATCTCATTTGATTTAATATAATTCTTTTCGGCGTTGTATAGGTCATTCATCCTCAGAAAACAAGTTCCAATTTGGGCAAAAAACAAATGATCGTTAGTATCCGTTTCCATTGCCTTGTTTAATAAACTAATTGCTTCGGATTCCCTATGCTCCTCCATGAGACAACCGACATGATGACTCACCAATTCTTTCCACTCTTTCGAACCTTTTTTTACTTCAAGGTATGCCGGATCGAATTTGTCTCTGCATTCAGGACAACCTCGATACCAGCTTTTGGTATGGATAGATGTTTTTATCTCATTTAATAAAGGTGTTTGCGCTGATAACATGTTGGAAGCACAAAAAATAAAACAGTTCATTACAATTAGAATTAACGATGTTTTCATAATTTTATTTCTCAAGTTTCGCACCCCTGAAAAGGTGGAAAGCCAGTCAAAGTATGCTCTAAAGCCTCAAAAAATGCGTAAAAATCTTCATCAATATTGAATATGTCAAAGATCTTTGAAAAACAAACACAAAAAAGACCACGGAAAAACTCCCATAATCGTGCCGAATATGTTTTTATGGCTGTATCATCGACTAAATTTTCGAATAATCCACCCATGGTTGAATGATTTTCAGCCTCATTGAGATAGTTCAGGACGTTGTATCTCAGAAAACTCAGGGAATTCGCACATACTTGTCCGTTAAAATTATTGGATTGGTCTTTACCAAGCCCGAGCATTTGTTTGCACTCTTTGAAACATACTTCAATTGGCCATCTTTTGCTGTATTCTTTAATGATTGTAGATGAGTGCAACTTGGAGTTTGTACAAAGAAATGCTGCCCAAGAGGGCTCCTTTTTCTTTTTTTTGCCATTTGTCGGTTCCAGTTCGGGTTCACGATAGCCTTTGGAAAAGAGAATCACCACCGGCTCATCAGAGCCGGAGAATGTAACTTTAACCCTTTTCAGCAGCAAGCCAGTACGAGAGTTTTTTTTGAAACCATTTCGGATTTTTTTATGCAGCTCGGAAAGTTTGTATTTTTGACCATTATAGCAATAGTGAACATTGCTGTCTTTAAGTCGACAGATAACGTGGATGTCTTGATGAATCTTTTTTATGGATTTAATGAATCCTGGCCAGGAATACCAACTGTCAAATAGCACATAGCCAGGGATGAGACCGGTTTTGACGGCTCTCTGGATCATGGCCAAGGCCAACTCAAGTTTGGTGCAATTTTTAGCTTCATAACTACGGAGACCACTGCTGCTTCTTGGATCTCCAATTTTCTCAGGTGTTTTTGCATGCCTCTTTTTGCTGAAACGATAGGCATAATCAAGGGGATAAAAAGCATTGCCTGTGAAAAGACCCAGAGTGACAATGCAAAACCCCAACACCGACCGCCCAACAGTATGATCATGGATATATGATACATTTTCAATTTTTCTACCTGATTTCTGAAGAATGGTATCGTCAATGACAAAGCATAAGTCTTTTTGGGGGGAACTATAGACATCCAAACTATTGAATATTTGACGGTTAATTCCATTCATAAATGCACGCCACCGATAGTTGGTATTCTGTTTGAACCGGTAATAGGTATCCTTTTTGGAGATGGACCATTGCTCCCATTGCTTCCTACAGAAAGAGTGGACAGTATTGAGTTGCAATAAAGGAAGCATGAACAATATGAATAGGAGGTGCGCAGCGTGATACCCCTCTTGCTTTTTAATATTTGCACGACAGAGCCAGGTTTTAACTTTCAGGGTTTGAAAAACACCATCGATTTTCGAATCAAAAACATTTTGCCCATTATTCAGATAATATTCGATTTCCCCTTTAAAATTTCGGCAATTTCTGGTAAACATGACTTAAGGACTCCTTGTGTGTGGTTTGTGTTTGAATTCAGTAGCTTACATATACCACTATTTGGAGTCCTTTTCTATATAAAGTATCAAATTATAAGGGGTTTTATTCGTTAAAACTCCCTGTTTTAGGGTGCGAAACTTGAGTTATTTCCTTAATTAATATTGATATATGCAACGAGTCTTCGATTCTAAATGATACTTTGCTTGTCTCTCCTCTTTAAGCCCTGTTTTTTTAGGCTTGAGTTTTCGGTTAGGAAAACGTTTTATTATTTCGATATGAAATGGCCCAATGCCTAGACCGATTTTGACTTTTTTAATCTACATTTTGCTTATTTGTAATAGCAGACTCCCCTTTTAAGGTAACACCTCCTTTCTAATAGTTTTTTTTCATATTTCACTTAAAAATGTTAATCTCCACCCACCAGCTCGGAGGATAGAGGATGCTGGGAGCAATCTGAGCGTTGTTGCTGACGACGGAGACATGTACAAAATTGCCACGGCACAGATCATAGATAAAGATGAAATGGCAGCCCGAACTCTACAATAAAAAAATCCTGAATTGTTTTATCACAAACAATTCAGGACTGTCCCTTGTTCTATCCTGAGATCGGGTAGGTGCCGGCATTGTCGTACACGACATCCTTATGGTTTTTCAGGCAGGTCTTCTGACTTCCGGCTCATCCTACTTGCTGCGCCTTCCCATGAATAGCATTTTCAAAGTGGCTTAATGCAACGTTCGTCCCCGATTACAGCGGCGGGCCCGTCCCTGATTCTCACAGGGTTCCCTTTTATACATGAAAAATGCACCTGAAAATATATACGCCACTTATCTATAGCTTGAAATAAAATGTCAAGAGTTTTTTTTCAGTGCTGACGCATGAATTTAAAAAAAGTCGACTGAGGAGACCCCGCCGCCTCCCTTACATAGGTACCGGTCTCTTTGTAACCTAAAAAATGCAAGCCCTATATTGATTTGCCCCTCTCTTTCTTGCTTGCTCGGTGTGAAGAAAACACACCCGTTGAATTAGAGAGCACCATTGTTACGGCCGGGAAAACGGAAACTTTGGCCGATATTTTTCCTGGCAGCATCAGTTGTATTCGGTCAGT
>CAXXSO010000033.1:0-7659 GCA_963676965.2 uncultured Cohaesibacter sp. | reverse complement strand
TTCAGTCGCGCCGAAGGTCAGGCTTCCTATGATGCTCTGGTTGCCAAGCGTCTGGAACAGGGCGCTGGTCTGAAGATGCTGCTGTTGCGGACATCCTTGCCGATGAAAAACTGCGTCAGTTCGCAGTGGCTCAGGGCGCTGCCGCCTTTGGTGACAATTGCGCGGCCTGCCATGGCACGGGTGCTGCGGTAACGTCGGCTTCCCGAACCTGGTTGACGACGACTGGCTCTGGGGTGGCACCATCGACGCCATCCATGAAACCGTGCGCGTCGGCATTCGGTCTGGCCATGAAGACGAGCGCTCTGGCGAAATGACCGCCTTCGGTCGCGATGAACTCCTGACCAAGGAAGAAATCGAAACCGTCGCCAGCTATGTTCAGTCCCTGTCCGGCTCTGCGCCAGAAGGGGCCGATCTGGAAGCAGGTAAAGTGCTGTTTGAAGATAACTGCACCGCCTGTCACGGCGAAGATGCCAAGGGCAGTCAGGATGTCGGCGCGCCGAACCTGACCCGACGCCATCTGGCTCTATGGCGGTGATCGCGCAAACGATCATCGAAACCATTACCAATGGCCGCCGGGGCGTCATGCCGAGCTGGGAAGCTCGTCTCGACCCTGTGACCATCAAATCTCTGGCTGTCTATGTCCACACCCGTGGTGGTGGCCAGTAAGGAACGAGATCGGGGGCGCGCCTGTCGCGGCCCCGTCCCAACAGGAAGGACCAGCGCACCTTGTGCTGGCCCTTCATCATCCGGCTTCGGTTGGAGTGGAAGAGGGGACGGATCCGGCCCGGCTTGCCGTCTCGCAAGAGCGGTGAACAAGGTCCACCAAGGTGTCCCGTGCGCTTCCCCATCTTCGTCTGTGGCTGATGCCAAATGGCTGCGTTACAAGGCCGTTAATCTGCCATCAGCGACAATTTGCCTCGGTAATTTTCCAGATGAATTGCAGTAAGTCATGTACCACTGAAAGGTGGATGCGCTAAAACAGAAATAGAATACTGGTAGATAATATGCCATTTAACATTTGTGGCTAGACTGTTTCTAAGGCAATCCGGTTCCGCGGGTTGACTTGAAACATCTTCTTCCGGTGTCGAGTACATGATCGTGATTTCGAAATTGCGAATATTGCTCTGAGCTCCGGACCAGACCACGGGTAGCTATACCAAGATACCCAGACCAGGGTGACCACGACCAAGACATGCGCAGGATACTGCTGCAAGGAGAGTAACAATGACGGTTGAAGCTCCAGAGACCAACACAGGGGATGGGACGCTTTATGCCAAGGCCACGAAGATCTATCCGCAAAGCGTGAAGGGCCGGTATCGCAATTTCAAATGGGCCTTCATGGCCGTCTCGCTTGGCATATATTACTTCTTGCCATTCGTCCGCTGGACCGCGGTCCGGGTGCCCCGGATCAGGCTGTCCTGATCGATTTCCCGCTCGCCGCTTCTATTTCTTCTTCATCGAAATCTGGCCGCAGGAAGTCTATTATCTCACGGGCCTGCTGATCCTTGCTGCCCTGACCCTGTTCCTGATGAATGCATTGGCTGGCCGCGTCTGGTGTGGCTATATGTGTTTCCAGACCGTTTGGACCGACCTTTTCATGCTGGTAGAACGCTGGGTGGAAGGGGATCGCCGCGAGCGCATGCAGGCTGACAAACAGCCCATGACCGCCCAACGCGTTGGCAAAATGCTGTTCAAGCATTTCCTCTGGCTGATGATTGCCTGGTGGACTGGCGGGGCGTGGGTGCTCTATTTCTCCGACGCGCCAACTCTGGTGAAGGAACTGGCCTTTGGTCAGGCGCCTATGGTGGCCTATCTCTGGATCGGCATTCTGACCGCGACCACCTACATCATGGCCGGCCACATGCGCGAGCAAGTCTGCGTCTATATGTGCCCATGGCCACGCATTCAGGCAGCCTTGACGGATGAATGGGCGCTCAATGTGACCTACCGCACCGACCGCGGTGAGCCCCGCGGGTCGCTGAAGAAAATGAAAGCCCGTGCCGCCGAAGGCCTCGACGCAGGTGATTGCGTCGATTGCGGCCAGTGCGTCGCTGTTTGCCCGACAGGCATCGACATTCGCGACGGTGCCCAGCTTGAATGCATCCAGTGCGGCCTCTGCATCGATGCCTGTGACAATGTCATGGACAAAATCAGCAAGCCACGCGGCCTGATCGATTATGATACGGACATCAACATCCAGCGCCATCTGGAAGGCAAGGAAAGCGTCTATCGCTTTATCAGACCGCGTACGATCATCTATATCGGCATGATTGTGCTGGTTTGTGGCCTGATGGTTTTCTCACTGGCAAACCGTCGTCTGGTGGCCATGAATGTGTTGCATGATCGCAACCCGCTCTATGTCTCCTTGTCCGATGGTTCGATCCGCAATGGCTTTACGATCCGACTGATCAACAAGGCAACCACTGCGCGCGACTTTGAGCTTTCGCTGGTCGGTGCACCCGAAGGGTTCAAATTGACTGCGGTCGGCATCGACAGCCGTGATGAGACCTCAATGATTGTCCCAATCCAACAGGACATCACCAAAGAGCTGCGCGTTCAGGTCTTTGCGCCACCCAAGGCCAAGCTCGAAAAGTCCCAGCCGATCAGTTTCAGCGTCAAAGACATGCAAAGCGGTGAAGCACAGATCGTGCAGGACTATTTCAAGGCACCATAAGGTGACCTTACCAAAAAGATAGAAATAGAGGCTTTCGGTTGACATCGAAAGCCTCTATCAATTTGTAAAACCAGATAAAGACAGTCTCCGGTGTGAGGGAGCAATCAATGGCAGACCAGGCAAAACAGGGCGGTGAAAAGAAATTTACGGGCAAGCATGCCCTGATCTGGATTTCTTGCTTTTTCGGCGTGATGTTCATCGCCAATGGTTTCTTCGTTTACTATGCCCGCACCACCTGGCCTGGCGTGGTGGAAAAAAGCCCCTATACGGCTAGCCAGAATTTCAACAAGACCTTGTCGGAAGCGGCCGCTCAGGAAGCCCGCGGCTGGGCCATGGTGATGGAATTCAAACGCCGCCAGAATGAGGTCTATCTGGTAATCAGCGCCAAAGACAAACTCGGCAATCCGATCGAAGATTTGACCATCCAGGCCAATGTCGGCCGTCCAGCGACGGAAGATTTCGACCATAACCTGACACTTGAAGCCACTGCAGGCGGCACCTATCAGGCCAAAATCGGCACCCTCGATCCGGGGCGTTGGCGGGTCAAGTTCGAGGCTCTGCAAAAAGATGAGGTCAAGTTCCAGTCCCTCGATACGATCTCATTGAAATAAGTCCAATCCCTCCAGACGGACCCACAGATGAACGCTTCAGACACGGTAGAACGCGACTGGACAGCCTTTTCGGAAAACCTGCCAGATGGCAAGTCGAAGCTGGCGCTGGCGGTAGAGGGCATCTATTGCCCCGCCTGCATGACCCGCATCGAAAAGGGCCTGATGGATCTGGACGGGGGTCTCCAATGCCCGCGTCAATCTCAGCTCGCACCGGCTTGCGGTCACGTGGGACCCGGATGAGACCAACCCGGACATTTTGCTTGAGCGGTTGAGTAACCTTGGCTATGGCGCTCATCCTTTTGATCCGGGGGCGGGTGAAGAGCGACGAACTGCGCGAAAACCAGCGCCTGCTGCGGGCGCTGGCTGTCGCCGGTTTTGCCTCGATGAATGTCATGCTGCTCTCGGTCTCTGTCTGGTCCGGCAATGTCTCGGATATCACTGCCGAAACCCGCGACTTCTTTCATTGGCTCTCAGCCTTCATCACGCTGCCTGCGGCCGCTTACGCGGGCCAGACCTTCTTCCGCTCAGCATGGCGAGTGCTGCGCAAGGGCCATGTGAATATGGATGTGCCGATTTCCATCGGCGTCATTCTGGCGTTGTTTCTCTCGGTGCTGCAAACCATCCAGAGCGAAAAACACGCCTATTTCGAGAGTGCCCTGATGCTGCTCTTCTTCCTTTTGGTCGGGCGGTGGCTGGACCATATGATGCGGCTGAAAACCCGCTCCTTTGCAGAAAATCTCACCGCCCTGAAGGCAGAAACAGCAATGAAGCTGTTTGGCGACGGGGCCTTGCGTGAAGTGCCATTGTCAAAGATCGAAAGCGGCGACCGGGTGCTGGTGCGGCCGGGCGAGCGGGTTTCGGTCGATGGTACGGTCCTGTCTGGCAGCTCGCAAATCGATCAGAGCCTTGTGACCGGCGAAACACGGCTGGTTGAGGTGGCCGAGGGGGGACGCGGTCTATGCAGGCACCATGAATGGTGAACATGCCCTGACCATTGCGGTCACTGCCGCAGCCAAGGGCACCTTGCTCGATGAGGTTACCCGTCTGATCGATGAAGCCATGGAAGCCCGCTCCGGCTATCGCAAACTGGCCGACCGGGCCGCCGAGCTTTATGCCCCGATTGTCCATACCGCGTCTGCCCTTACCTTTGTGGCTTGGTGGCTCTATGGCATCGGCTGGGCAGCCAGCGCTGGTTATCGCCATTTCGGTGTTGATCATCACTTGCCCCTGCGCGTTGGGGTTGGCCATTCCCGCCGTACAGGTGGTGGCCTCTGGCTCGCTCTTCCGAAATCAGGTTTTGCTCAATCGCTCCGATGCCTTGGAGCGGATTTCAGACATCGACATGGTGGTGTTCGACAAGACCGGCACCCTGACACGGCCAACGGCAGGCATCGTCAACAGCAAGGATTGCGACCCCGAAAGCCTTAATCTCGCCATCGCCTTGGCCAAAGCCTCGAGCCATCCGCTATCTGCAGTCCTTGCAGGCATGGATCGGCGCATCGCCCCGATGGACGGTGTCTCCGAGGAGAAGGGCAAGGGGCTGAGCGCGATATGCAACGGCGAGGTCTTGCGCCTTGGATCGCCCGCTTTCTGTGGTGCCGAGGCACAAGCCGACCTTGTTCGCGCAGCCCATCCAATGGCATCCTTGTTGGCCTTCACCCGTGAAGGGCAAACCCCGGTGGTCTTTGCCCTGGAGCAGCAATTGCGTTCGGATGCCAAAGAGGTGATCGCCCAATTGAAAGCCAGCGGCAAGTCTTTGCTGATCCTGTCCGGTGATCAGCCTCGCGCCGTTGAAGCCATCGCCAAAGAGTTGGGCATCGAACAGTTTGAAGCGGGCATTTCACCGACGGACAAGATCGCTCGCATCGAGGCGGAAAAAGCCAAGGGCCACAAGGTCATGATGGTCGGCGACGGGTTGAATGATGCCCCCGCTCTGGCCGCGGCCAATGTTTCCCTGTCACCGGTCACTGCAGCCCATGTCAGTCAGGCCGCTTCAGATGCCCTGTTTCTGGGTGAAAAGCTTGCCCCGGTTCTTCATGCCCTTGATATCGGCAGGAAGGCTCGCCGGATCATGGAGCAAAATCTCTGGCTTGCGACCATCTACAATGTCGTTGCCGTCCCCATTGCCATTGCCCGGGTTCGTGGACGCCCGCTGATCGCCGCACTCGCCATGTCCGGCTCGTCGCTGATCGTTACCCTGAATGCCTTGCGAGCGCGGGCCAAGACTGATCCTTGGTTCACCGACAATGTCGGTTTTGATGACGCGCTGAAGGATCAGACATCGGGGATTGATCGCGCCTGACCGGGTGAAAAGCCATTGGCTTCATCCGGTCTCTATGTTTTAACTTTACAAGATGATCGAGCCTATGCGTTGGGCTGGCAAGAGGAAGGATCCGGAGATGAATGCTTTGTTGTTTCTCATTCCCGTCGCGCTGCTTCTGGGTGGCTTGGGCCTTGTCGGCTTTCTCTGGTCGCTAAAGTCCAATCAATATGAGGATATTCAGGGCGCCGCCTATCGTATCCTTGATGACGACGACCTGTCGCCCGAAGAACAGGCCAAGATCAACGCCAGAGCCGGACACATCCGGCAAAAAGGGTTGAGTGCAAAAAGAGGGACTGGATAGGCGAATGCTGAAGGCTCTGCGCTATTTTTGGAAAGAGCAGCCGCTGGCTTTGTCGGCCTTCCTTCTAGCGTTGGCCTTTCTGCTCTTTTTCGGTGTGCGCTTTGCGCTTCATTTCACCTATTTCCACGACCCTGTGCGTCGCAATCAGGCGCTGGAGCCTTGGATGTCGCCCAAATATGTCGGCATGAGCTACCAATTGCCGCCAGAAATCATCCGCGACGTGATGCAGCTTGATCGCTTCAAAGGCAAGCGCGTCACTGTCAAGAAAGTGGCCGAAGGGCTTGATATCAGCCTGAAGGAACTGGAGCGCCGGATCCGGGACGCCCAGAGCAAGGTCAAGATCCTCCGGGATCAAAGAGGTCGCAAGGTGTTCGCCCCCAACAGATCGCAATCGGCGCGATGGCGGGAGTTGAAGCCCCATGACAGACACCATATTGGCGCTGATTCCGAGCTACGGCCATTGGGTGATCTTCTTCACGGTGGCACTTGCCTGCCTCGCCATTCCTCTGCCCCGCCTCAATGCTGGTCGTGGCCTCGGGATCCTTTGCGGCGTCTGGCGATATTGATCTCTTACAGGTGCCATTGGCCTCGGCTCTCGTGGGATATCTGATCGGGGATCAAACCGCCTTTCGCGTCGCCCGTTTTGCAGGCGTGCCACTGATCGATAACACTTTCGTAGCACAGAGCGGGCGGGCCGTATGATCGAGCGGACCGAGAGCTTGCTTGAAAAGCATTGGCATCTTCGCCATCCTGCTTTCCCGCACGATCCTTTCCCCGCTTGGACCATGGATGAGCTATCTTTGCGGGCGCAATTGGTGTGAAGTGGCATGCCTTCACCATCCGCTTCGCTGACCGGAGCGACAATCTGGGTCGCGACCTACTGTTTTGATGGGCTATTATTTTGCGGATCGAATCTATGATTTGGCGACCCTGACCAGCAGTGGCATCGGCTTCCTGTTGGCCTTCGCAGTTGCCATCATGGCAGCGCTCTGGCTGCGGTCCAGCTGGCGTCGTTACAGCCAGCAACAGGCAGACACCAACCAACGGCAAGACAACGCTGACGATACCACCATTCAGTCTCAAGAACCCCCACCCGGAAAGACCCCAAGACCATGCTGATTCCGTTTGACACCCTGATCGTCTTTATCTCCGGCCGTCATCGCGCTGGGGCTCGCACCGGGACCAGACAATATCTTTGTGTTGACCCAATCGGCGCTCTATGGCCGCAAGGCAGGGCTGGCCGTGACGGTGGGCCTTTGCACCGGACTGCTGGTTCACACCGCAGCAGTGGCCTTTGGCGTGGCTGTTATTTTCCAGACCTCACTGTTGGCCTTCACGCTTCTGAAGCTTACGGGCGCCGCCTATCTGCTCTATTTGGCTTGGGGCGCATTTCGGGCGGGCAGCAGTGCCATCCCGATGACGAGCAGCGCGGGCAACGGGCCAAGTCTGATGGCGCTTTATCGCCGTGGCATTGTGATGAATATCACCAATCCCAAAGTGGCGATTTTCTTCCTTGCCTTCCTGCCACAATTTGCCGATCCGGCCAACGGGTCGCTGACAGCGCAATTCTGCTGCTGCTGGGTATGCTGTTTATCCCCTGCACCTTGCTGGTTTTCGGGGGCATCGCCTTTGGTGCAGGTTTCCTTGGGGGGTGGTTCAGCAATAATCCTAGGGCGCAAGTGATCATGAACCGCATGGCCGGTCTGGTCTTCGTTGCGCTGGCCGTCCGTCTGGCAACTTCCCAACGCTA
>CAXXSO010000032.1:0-112810 GCA_963676965.2 uncultured Cohaesibacter sp. | reverse complement strand
GGAGGCGATCGCTATCACGGATCGTAATTCGCTGGCCGGGGTGGTGCGGGCTTTCTCGGCCCTGAAGGAATTGCAGCGTGAAAGCGATGAGGCGATCAAGGTGCGCGCAAGCCAACGGATCAACCCGTCTCGTCGCGAAATGTTGGACAATCCACACCAGCAGCCCTTGGCTCGCCCCGAAGGGGGGACGCTGCCGCGCCTGATTGTGGGGGCGCGGCTGGTGCTTGAGGATAGCAGCCTTGACTGGGTGGTGTTGCCGACGGATCGCGCGGCCTATGAGCGGCTCACGCGCTTGCTGACCCTTGGCAAGAGGCGAGCGGGCAAGGGCGATTGCCTCCTGCGTCATGGGGATATGCTGGAAGGCTGCTCGGGCATGATGTTGATTGCCTTGCCGCAGCAGGGGCTTGGCCACGGGGATGTGGTGGCCCATATCAAGGCGGCGGTGCAACGCTTTCCCGGTTCGGTCTTTTTGGGTGCTGCTCCTGCCTATAATGGCTCGGACCAGCTCTATTTCGATGCCTGCTCTAACCTTGCCTATCGGCTGGCCGCGCCGATGGTGGCGGTGGGGGATGTGTTGATGCATCACGGTAAGCGGCGGCAATTGGCCGATGTGCTGACCTGCATGCGCGAGCATATCACCATCGATGAAATCGGGTCTCGCGCCTTGCCCAATGCCGAGCGGCGGCTCAAAGGGGCGGCGGACATGGTGCGGCTTTATCGGCGACATCCGGCGGCACTCAGGCGGGCCAATGAAATTGCCCGGCGGTGCAATTTCTCTCTCAGCGAATTGAGCTATCAATATCCCGATGAGATCGCGGGCGAGGAAGGGCCGCAGGCTCGGCTTGAACGGTTGACCCGGCTTGGCCTTGCACGTCGCTATCCGCAAGGGGTGCCGGAGCAGTCGCAAATGCTGGCTGACAAGGAGCTGGCATTGGTCAAAAAGCTCGGCTTTGCCGCCTATTTCCTGACAGTGCATGACATTGTCGCTTTTGCCAAGAAAGAGAAAATTCTGTGTCAGGGGCGGGGATCTGCGGCCAATTCCATTCTCTGCTATGCGTTGGGCATCACCGATGTGGCACCGGAAACCATCACCATGGTGTTTGAGCGGTTCGTCTCGGAACATCGCGGTGAGCCACCGGATATCGATGTGGATTTCGAGCATGAGCGGCGCGAGGAGGTGATCCAGCATATTTATCAGAAATATGGTTGCCATCGGGCGGGGCTGTGCGCCACCGTCATTCATTTCCGTTCCCGCTCGGCGATCCGCGAGGTGGGCAAGGTGATGGGGCTTTCTCAGGATATGACAGCGGCCCTGTCGGGCCAGATCTGGGGCTGGTCGAATGAGGGGGTGGATATGGGCCGCATGCGGGAGCTGGGGCTGGAGCCGGGCGACCGGCGGTTGATGCAGACTTTGCGACTGATCGCCGAGATTGTCGGTTTCCCGCGCCATCTGTCCCAACATGTAGGCGGCTTCATCATCACCAAGGGTCGGCTGGATGACCTCTGCCCGATCGAGAATGCGGCGATGGAAGACCGCACCATCATTGAGTGGGACAAGGATGACATCGATGCGCTGGGCATTCTCAAGGTGGATATTCTGAGCCTTGGCATGCTGACCTGCATTCGCAAGAGCTTTGATCTGCTGCGCAGCCATGAGGGGCTGGATTTTGTCATTGGCACCGTGCCGCAGAAAGACAAGGCCACTTATGACATGCTGTGTGTGGCCGATGCGATGGGGGTGTTTCAGGTGGAAAGCCGGGCGCAGATGAATTTCCTGCCCCGCATGCGACCGCGCCGATTCTATGATCTGGTGATCGAGGTAGCGATTGTCCGGCCCGGACCGATCCAGGGGGGATGGTGCATCCCTATATCAACCGGCGGCAGGGGCGCGAGCCGGTGCATTATCCTTCTGCGGAATTGGAAGGGGTGTTGGGCAAGACCCTCGGGGTGCCATTGTTTCAGGAACAGGCCATGCAAATTGCCATTGTGGCGGCAGGTTTCTCGCCGGAAGAGGCAGACCGGTTGCGGCGCTCGCTGGCGACCTTTCGACGGATGGGGACCATCCATTCTTTCCGTGAGCGCTTCATGGGGGGGATGATGGCGCGTGGCTATGACCGAGAGTTTGCCGAGCGGTGTTTTTCCCAAATTGAGGGCTTTGGGGAATATGGCTTTCCCGAAAGCCATGCGGCGGCCTTTGCGATGCTGGCCTATGTGTCGGCATGGCTGAAATGCCATCATCCGGCGATCTTTGCCTGTGCTTTGCTCAATTCCCAGCCGATGGGTTTTTATGCGCCTGCCCAGATTGTGCGCGATGCGCGGGAGCATGGCATCGAGGTGCGGCCCATTTGCGTCAATCACAGCGGCTGGGATAATGAGCTGGAGCGGCGCGGCGACGGAGCATGGGCCTTGAGGCTTGGCTTTCGGCAGATCAAGGGCTTCTCGAAGGAGGATGCTTTGTGGGTCGAGGCCGCGCGGGGCAATGGCTATCCCGACCCGCAAAGCCTCTGGCAGCGGGCGGGCCTGTCCTCGGCGGCTCTGGAGCGGCTGGCGGAAGCCGATGCCTTTGTCAGTATGGAAATGGATCGGCGCGAAGCGCTCTGGCAGGTGAAGGCTTTGTCCGGTCTCAAGCCGTTGCCTTTGTTCAATGATCCGATTGACGGGGAATGCATATCCGAGCCGAAGGTTCAGTTGCCCTCGATGCATCTGGGAGAGGAAGTGGTGGAGGATTATGTTGCCACTCGGCTGTCCCTCAGGGCTCATCCGATGGAATTGCTGCGGCCTTCGATGCCGGATCTGACTTGCCACGGGGATCTGCTGACTTGCCAGCACAAGAGGGTCAGTGTCTGTGGCCTTGTGGTGACGCGGCAGCGACCGGGGACGGCATCAGGGGTGATCTTCGTGACGCTGGAGGATGAAACCGGGGTGTCGAATGTGGTGGTCTGGCCGAAAACCTACAAAGCCTTCCGCCGAGCGGTGATTGCCGGGCGGCTGTTGCGGGTGTATGGCAGTTTGCAGAAAGAGGGAATTGTCGTCCATCTGATTGCCGAGCGAGTGGAGGATTTGTCCCATCGCCTGTCCGAGCTTGGTCATCCGCTTGATGATGCGGTTGGCATCACCAGTTCTCAGGCCGATGAGGCCCCTAGGGTCAAGCCATCAAAAGCGTTGGCGCGTGGGGCTTCACGCAGCGTGACGCGGGCAAGGCATCCACGCGAACAAGCCAAGAAACTGTTTCCAAGTCGGGATTTTCATTAAACAGGATTCTGGTTGACGCGTTGCTGCTCAGACAGGGAGAAAATCTGTCTCCTGCGTCTGGATTGGCTGGTCGGCAGTCTGTTTCTCGTCTGTCTGGGCGGTATTGGGTGGATCCGACAGAAGGCCGCTTGGCGCCAGATCTTCTGCGAAACAGCTTTCGAGATAATGGATCAGGGCTGCGATTACCTCTTCGGCTCGTTCCGGTGTGGCGCGGGACGGGGCGCGGGCGATCTCGTAGGGCACGCGAAAGGCGGATGTCGCGTCGAGCACCATATAAGCCATGGTATCAAGCTGGGCAGGCGGGACGATCTCTGCCAAGATATCGCGCACCAAACCGTGCAGGCTGGCGATATGGCGCTCGACGATCTCCTGATGCGGTGTAGCAAGTTCCAGACATGCAACGAACAAAGCCGGGTCTTTTTCATATTCCGCCTTCTTGATGGCCAGAAAGGTCTGGATCAGATCGCGCAGCTTGCATTGCCATACCCGCTGGGTGGCGCAGACCGCACGGCCCGCTTCTTCCAGTTCGGCAAACCAGCGCTCGGCCAAAACAGCGAACAAGGCCTGCTTGTTTTTGAAATGGGTATAGATATAGGGCTGGGACACGCCCATCCGGTCCGCAATGTCGGAGAGAACAAGGCGCTTGCCACCGGACTCGATGACCAGCTCACGGGCAATGTCGATGATTTGCTCCTTGACGCGATCAGCGTCAATGCGAGGGCGCGCCATCAGATCCATCTCCTGACATTGTTGCAATAGGTGACATAGGCTTCACCAAAGCTGGCAATCGCGGCCTGTTCCTCATACGGGATGTAGTAAAGGTTGGAGACGGCAAAGAAAGCCAGCGGTGCCAACAAAGCGGGCCAGAGATTGACCAGCAAGGCGACGCCGAGCAAATGGAGCAGGAAACCCAGATACATCGGGTTGCGGCTGAAGCGAAAGAGGCCAGTGGTCACCAGATTGCGCGGGGCGCGAAAGGGATGGATTTCGCTGTCATTGTACCGAAACTGCAATTTGCCGGCCAGCGCAATGATCAAGCCTGAGGCAATGAGCAGCGCCGCTGCGGGCCATGCAAGCCACAGGGGCGCGATTTGAAAGCCTGATGGCAAGGGGAGCGCCAAGACGGCAAGGGCGGCGATGGTCAACAGAACAGCCAGAGCAGGGGGAAGCAGGTTTTTCATTTCTGTCACATCTTAAAAAGCGCACCTGATCAAACAAATGCGGAGCGGTTATACCGATTGATTATAAATTGATATGTATAATCAATTATCAATTTATTCAACAGATCGTGTCGCCATGAGCGATTGTGTCGCGTGGATAGCGACGACCTTTGAGTGGAACCTGTTTTGACAAAAGCGCTTAAATGGAGCGCTCTATATCAAATTTCATCGTGGCTTAGCTGTATGAATTGCCACAAAGTCCACAGGCTGACATGGATTTGTGACAGAGGGAAAAACATGATCAGCTTGCAACGGTTCGAGCGGCGATAGTCGCTGAAAATTGTGCCGTAAAAAGCTGATTTCCAATATATTTTTACATATTGTCGCAGGTATGAACGGGCAAATCGGTTCAGAAACCGATTTCGTAAATCTCCGGCAAATTTGAAAAGGACTGGACGCAAGTCCTTATTTTTTGGACTCTCCCTGTTGCCGAAACCGGTTTCGTAACTCAGCATTTATGTGGGAGGACATCGTGAGCAAGTTTAAAGACATCCAAAGTGAGCCTGGACGCGACGGTATGCGTCGTCAGCGCAAGCAACGCGCGACGATCAATGACGTCGCCGATCACTTGGGCATGTCAAAGAGCACGGTGTCACGCGCGCTGAATGGCTATGGAGATATTGCCGAGCTGACCCGATTGCGGGTCTCCAAGGCCGCCGCTCAATTGGGCTATAAGCCGTTGGCACAGGCGCAGGCCATCCGGACCGGACTGATCCGGTCGCTGGGCATGGTGCTCAATGTTGGTGGCCATGGCAGTCACCGTCCTTTCCTTGCCAATTTTATTGACGGTATTTCGCAGCGGGCCAGTGAGGAAAACTGGACCCTGACTGTGGCAACTGCGCAAAATTCCGAAGCCGTGCTGGAGACGATCGAGCGGTTGAGTGGTGAGCGCAAGGTGGATGGTTTCATTCTGCCGCGTACCCGTGAGCATGATCCGCGGATCGATTATCTGCGTGCCCACGATATTCCCTTTATCATGTTTGGCCGGACCGGGAATGATGAGGGCTGCGGCTGGTTTGACATTCGCGGTGAGTTGGCCATGGAGCAGGCCGGTGGAGCGGCTTTAATGGGCTTGGCCATCGACGGATTGGTTTCATCAACGGTCTTGACTATTACATGTATGCGCGGTTGAGGCATCAGGGCTATCTGGCGGGTCTGGAAAAGGTCGGCCTGCCTGTGGACCGCTCACTGATGCGCTCGAACGCGGTGACCAAGGAAGATGGTCTGCGCGAGGGCATTGCCCTTCTTTCCCAGCCCATGCGACCGACGGCGGTCATTTGCGCGGTCGATCTTGCCGCTCTTGGGCTTTATCAGGCTGCCAGGGCGGCCAATCTTGACATTGGGCGCGACCTGTCGGTGATGGCCTATGATGGTATTTCCGAAGGCGAATTCGCGTCCCCCCCTCTGACCAGCTTTTCTGTCGACAATTGCGAGGCGGGCAAACGCCTTGCCGATTTGTTGATCAAGCGCATTCGTGGGGCTGCGCCTGAAACTCTCCGCCAACTGGGCGAAGCAAAATTGATCGAGCGAGCCTCTGACGGCCCGCCGGTCTCCTCTTGATAGGTTGTTTGTCTCCCATCCGGCGCGTTCGGATGGAAGGCATTCCGCTTTCCTACACGATCTGGTGCATCTGACAGATCCCATCTTCAGGCGCATCAGATCCAGACACTGACACTTCAAACGTTGAATTGGGAGGTTCGACAATGCACTTTTCTACCACCAGCAAAAAGCTGACAGGTCTGCTGCTCGGGTCCGCTCTGGCGCTCGGCTTCTCCATGGTCACCGCGTCTGCCGATGGCATCCGCTTCTGGACCACGGAAGAACAGACCCCGCGTCTTGCCAAACAACAGGAAAATGGCCAAAGCCTTTGAAGCCAAAACCGGTATCAAGGTGGGAAGTCATTCCGGTGACGGAAAAAGATCTTGGCACCCGCGCGACTGCTGCTTTTGCGGCGGGCGATCTGCCTGATGTTATCTATCATCCGCTACAATATGCGCTGCCTTGGGTGGAAGCGGGCATTCTGGATGCCGATGCTGCGACCGAAGTCATCGACACTCTTGGCAAGGGCACCTATGCACCGGGCGCGCTCTCCATGGCGGCAACGGAGAATGGCTATGCCTCTGTGCCAGTGGATGGCTGGACGCAGATGATTGTCTATCGCAAGGATCTGTTTGATGCCAAGGGCCTCAAAGCCCCATCGACCTATGCGGACGTAGAAGCCGCATTGAAGGCGCTGCACAATCCGCCGGAAATGTATGGGTTCGTGGCCGCCACCAAGGTGGACGAGAACTTCATGAGCCAGGTGCTTGAGCATGTGTTCCTTGCCAATGGTGTGTCGCCAGTGGATGCCAAAGGCTTCAAGGCCCTTGATCCGAAGAAGACCAAGGAAGTGCTCGAATTCTACAAGAGTATCGTGAAGGCTTCCCCTCCGGGTGAACTCTATTGGAAACAGTCCCGTGAGCTTTATTTTGCGGGCAAGGCTGCGATGATCATCTGGTCGCCATTCATTCTTGACGAATTGGCAGGTCTGCGTGATTCCGCTCCGCCAACCATCAATGATGATCCGACCAGCCCTGAACTTGGCTTCCAAAACCGGTATTGTCACCAACTTCGCCGGCCCATCCAATCCGGGCGGCGCTGCATGGGGTGATATCCGCTATTTCGGCATCACGTCTGATGCAGATATCGAAGCGGCTGAAAAGTTCGTCGAATATTCCATGAATGAAGGCTACACGCAGACCCTTGCCCATTGCGCCGGAAGGCAAATTCCCGGTCCGTCGTGGCAATGCGGAGAATGCGACCAAATTCGTTGATGCATGGTCCAAGCTGCCGGTTGGTGTGGATCGCAAGAAACCACTTGCAGATCTTTATCCTGCTGAAATGATCGGTGAGATCGTTGGCGGTCTTGATGTGGCCCAGCGTTGGGGTGTCAAGGACGGTCAGCTGGCGCTTGCTTCCAAGATGATCAACTCTCAGGTCTTCAATCAGATTGTCCGCAAATTCACCGACGATGCCATCTCGGCTGACGAAGCGGTGGCTGCGCTGAATGAAGAGCTGGCCAAAATCAAATAAGCCAGTATCATCCTGATCCTTCCATGCCGGGCGGCGCGGTCTGCCCGGCGTGACAATGGAGCTCACTTTCATGTCGATGTCCGAACCACAAGCCTGGTCCCAGCGGACGCCGGACGCAGGACCTTGTACCCAATCCCACGCTTATTCCTCCGGGAGCCGGAGCACTGGCCAAGCGCGAAGCACGCCTTGCCTGGGGTTTGTTGATGCCGACGCTGATCAGCGTGGCATTGGTGATCATCCTGCCTTTGCTGGCGATTTTCTGGATCAGTGCCAAGCCGATCAATCTGGGCGATTTGCGCCCCACCGCGCCCGATGTCTATGAGCGCCTGAAGGGCAAGCCCAAAGCGGCTGGTGACAAGGCTTTGGTCGAATATCGTTTGAAAACTCGTCGCAGGAAAAACCGATTGCCAAAGTCAGTCTGGTCGATGTCTGGCCTGAAGGGCTGACGCCTGTGGCGCTCGACAAGCGGTGTGCTATTGCGGCGGGGCAACTGAGCTGTGATTTTGGAGACTGGGCACCGGGCTATCGCGAGAAGCTTCAAATCGAGGTGATTGCCGAGCAGGCCTTCCTGGATAGTGGTGTCAATATTCGCAATAGCGAGCCGGTGATGAGAGGGGATGCCTCGTCGGACCTGTTCAGCCTTGATTTCACTTTCGAGAATTTCCGAGCCGTCTTTGACAGTAGCGAGTTTCTCGAAGTGCTTTGGGTGACCACCTTCTATACGGTGGTTGGCACTGTGGGCGCGCTGGTTGTCGGTATGATGGCGGCGCTTATTCTTAACAAGAGTTTTCAGGGGCAGGGGATCCTGCGCGGCCTGTTCCTGTTCCCCCTATGTGGCTCCGGTGATTGCCGTGGCCTTCACCTGGGTGACACTGCTTGATCCCTTCTCCGGTTCCTTTAATGCACTTCTGGTGCAGATGGAGCTGATTTCCGCGCCGATCAACTTCTTTGGGCGATCGGCCCTTGGCGCTGATTTCGGTGACGATTTTCGAGATCTGGCGCTATTTCCCGCTGTCTTTCCTGTTCATTCTTGCGCGGATGCAGTCGATTGATACGGACATGTATGAGGCCGCGGATATGGATGGGGCCTCGCCCTTCCAGAAATTCTATTATCTCTCGCTGCCGCAATTGATGGGAATCCTGTCGGTTCTGTTCCTGCTGCGGTTCATCTGGACGTTCAACAAGTTCGACGACATCTTCCTGCTGACGGGCGGCAATGCGGGGACGCGAACCCTGACGGTGAATGTCTATGAGCAGGCCTTTGCAGTTTCCAATATCGGCGCGGGTGCTGCTGTCGCTGTGGTGATCTTTGCCTGTCTGTTGGCCTTCTCCTTCTTCTTCTTCCGTTTCATGAGCCGGGAGGAAGGACTATGAAACACGGATTGTTTGTTGCTCCTGTGCTGGGCGCTTTGTGGAGCGTCACCATCATTGTCTGCCTGACCATTTTGCTTGCCTTCTCCACCGGTCTGCCGGTGCGGCCGATCTGGCTGGTGGCGCTGCTGCAAGGGTTGGTGATTGGTGGTATTGCCCTTTATGTGGGGTCTCGCCTGCTGGGCGTGGGGCTCAGTGTGATTGTCATTCTGGCAACGAGCCTGATGCAACCCTTTGCCATTCCGCTTGACCAGAGCCCTGTGGCGCAAGGATTTGGCCTGCTGGTGCTGGCCGGTGGGCTGTATCTGCCGCTTCGGGTCATGGTGGGGCATTTGCCAGCCGCCGCGCTCAATCGGCCACCAATTCGAGGATGCAATCGTTCGCTTCCTCACTGGCTTTGGCTATGTCTTCTTTACCGCGATTGTGATTGTCCCCTTCTATGTGATGGTGATGACGTCGCTCAAGGGCCAGCAGGCTTTGCTGCTCAACCCGCTCGATTTTTCCATCGAATGGGACAAGGGTTGGGGGCTGTTCCGCTCTTATTCGGAATTGTTCACCGACTATAATTTCGCCGGAGATATATCTGGCAACCTCGATGCTGGTCTCCGTCATGACGGTGTTGGTCACTCTTCTCTTCAGTGTTCCTGGGGCCTATGCGGTGGCACGGTTGCGCTTCAAAGGGCAGGCGTCGTCATGTCCCGGTCGATCCTGTTGATCTATATGGTGCCGATGATTGTGCTGGCGCTGCCGATCTATGTGGGCTTCTCGATGTTCGGCCCTGCGCAACTCGCTGTTTGGGCTGTTGCTAATCTATCCGGTGACGACCATCCCGGGTGGCGCTTTACATGCTGCAGGGTTATTTCCGCGGCCTGCCGGCCGAGGTGGAGGAAGCAGGACTGATGGATGGCCTCAGCCGTCTTGGGGTGATCCTCAAAATCACCTTGCCTTTGTCGCTGCCCGCGCTCGCATCGGTGTCGCTCTATGTCTTCATGATCGCCTGGAACGAGTTTCTGCTTGCCTTCATGTTGCTTGACGACCCATCCAAATTCACCCTGACACGGGGCGTTTCGATGCTCAATTCGTCAGAAGTGCCGCGCCAGCATTTGATGGCAGGCGCGGTGATTGCCACGCTCCCCATCATGGTGCTGTTTCTTGGCCTTGAACGCTTTATGACCAAAGGCCTGACCGCAGGCTCTGTTAAAGGATAAGATGATGACGACACTTCCACTCTCCGATCAGGCAATTGCCATTTTGCGCGGCAATGATCGCGGTGGCTATACGGTTCCAACCGAGGGTCTGTACCCTTATCAGTGGAACTGGGACAGTGCCTTTGCGGCCTATGGCTTTGCCGAGTTTGATCTGCCGCGCGCGTGGCTGGAAATCGAGACGCTTTTCTCCGGCCAATGGCAGAATGGCATGGTGCCGCATATTCTGTTCCACCAGAAGGATGATGGCTATTTTCCCGGACCCGATGTCTGGGGCACGCAAGGCTGTTCTGGCAATCCTATTGCTTCTTCAGGCATCAGCCAGCCACCTGTGGCGGCGACCTTCACGCGGGCTTTGTTTGAAAAGGACAAAGCGTTTGGCAAAGAGAAGCTTGAGGGATTGTTTGACAAATTTGTCGCCTGGCATGGCTGGTTCATGCGGCATCGCGCGGAAAGTGGGGCGATCTGCGTGACCCATCCGTGGGAATCGGGTCGTGACAATGCTGCCGACTGGGATGCGGCGATGGCCAATGTCGATGCCAGTGATGTTGGCGACTATACCAGACGAGACACGTCCCACGTCAATCCGGACATGCGCCCGACCAAGCGGGATTATGACGTCTATCTGGCGATCCTCTATTTTGCCCGCGACAATCATTGGGACGAGCAGCGGATTTTGGAAGATGGCCTGTTCCGTGTGGCGGATCCGACCCTCACTTTCACCCTGTTGCGGGCAAACCGCGATTTGAAATGGATGGGTGAGCAGCTGGACCGTGACGTGTCGCAAATTGACGCCTGGATTGCGGCACTTGAAGAGGGGGTAAAGAGCCTCTGGAACGAAGAGATCGGCTGCTATGATGCCAAGGATCTGCGCACTGGTCTGTTTGCGGGCAATGTCACTTCGGCGGCGTTTCTGTGCTGGTATGCAGGGATTGATGACAAGCGCATGCTGCCGCATCTGGAGCGTTTTCTGAACGCCTCACCGCATGCGGTGGCGAGCCTTGACCCGGCCAGCCCTGATTATAATCCGAAACGTTATTGGCGCGGCCCGGTTTGGGTGATCGTCAATACATTGATTGGCATCGGGCTTGAAGATGCTGGCTACAGCTCGGAAGCTGAGCGGATTCGCTCCGATTGCGCACGGCTGATCGAAGGCGGTGGCTTTGCTGAATATTTCGACCCGGAAGATGGCACGCCTGCGGGTGGGGGCGTCTTTACCTGGACAGCAGCCAGCTGGCTCGCCTGGGTGTCCAAAGATCCAAAGGAGGCGTGAAATGTCATCCATCAAGCTGAATGGTGTCGAGAAATGGTTTGGCGATCTGCAGGTGATCAAAGGGGTGGATCTCGATATCGAAGAAGGGGAATTCATCATCTTTGTCGGCCCATCAGGCTGTGGTAAATCCACCTTGCTCAGGACCATTGCGGGTCTTGAGGAATGTTCCCGCGGGGAAATCCTGATTGAGGGTAACGATGTCACCGCCAAGCCGCCCGCCGAACGAGGGCTGGCGATGGTGTTCCAGTCCTATGCGCTCTATCCGCATATGAATGTGCGTGACAATATGGGCTTTGGCCTGAAGACCGCAGGTGCACCGGCCTCGGAAATTCATGCCAAGGTTTCAGACGCTGCCAAAGCGCTGAAGCTTGATGCCTATCTTGATCGCCGTCCCAAGGAATTGTCCGGCGGTCAGCGGCAGAGGGTGGCGATTGGCCGCTCGATCGTTCGCAATCCCACCGCTTTCCTGTTTGACGAGCCTTTGTCGAACCTTGATGCGGCCTTGCGGGTCGAGATGCGCTATGAGATTGCCAAGCTGCATCGCGAGCTTGCGACCACGATGATCTATGTGACTCATGATCAGGTGGAAGCCATGACGCTGGCGGACAGAATTGTCGTGTTGCGCGATGGCATCATCGAGCAGGTCGGCACCCCACGCACCCTTTATGAACGACCGGACAATCTGTTTGTCGCCCAGTTCATTGGTTCGCCGAAAATGAATATCATGCCTTGCGAGACAGATGGCGACCGCTATCAGCTTGAAGGTGGCAGAGGTGGTCTTCAGACTCAGCAAGGGAAGGCGGTTTATCTGGGCGTGCGGCCTGAAGCCATTGCCTTGAACGAAGTCGGGCAGAGGCAATGCGACGGGGTGGTCGATATTGTCGAATATCTCGGTGCTGACACCCATTTGCTGGTTGATTGTGGCCCGCTTGGGGCTGTGGGCTTGCGGGTGGACGGGAATACGGCGGTCAGATCTGGCGACAAGGTTGGATTGGCCTTTGATCCCGATAAACTGCATTTCTTTGATGCCGAGGGGCAGACGCTGAGGCGGGATTAACGGCTATTCAGCCTTCCTGATTGATCTCCCAAGAGCAGATTGCTCTGCATAGGGGGGAGTGGTTCGCCGCTCCCCTTTTTGTGTCCAAGGGGTATGGTCTGGCGGGCGGATGGTCAGATCTGGAGGTTGGGCTCGAATATGCTCAGGCGCCGGTGGTCATGGCAAGGGCCACCAACCACAGGCTGTAGGTGATGATTGCGACCGAGGTGACGATGCAAAGCGGCATGAAGACTTGGCGCGACAGGGTGGCTGCCTTTTTTTCGCCGAAGCGATAGACCCATTTCTGGGCTTTCGGATCGGTCCTGAGATAATAGAGCAAAGCTCTTTCGTCTAGCTGCAATGGGATAATGGTTTTCAGCAGGCTTGCTGCCGCCATACTGACACAGCCCCACATGATGATATCCAGCATTTCGCCCTCTTTTGCTTGGTTCGGGCCGCGGATGAAAATATCCGATATATCAATGGCTGCACATATGGGCGCAAAATGCAATTGGATTCGGGTTTTATTTGGCTTTGGGTGTTGGAATTTTGATAAATATTCTAAAGGCTTTCGACCTTGGTCTCATATGTCGCACCTTTGCTTGGAATCGATCAAAATAGCGTTTTTCTCCCTGTTTGCGTCACGCGTAAAAAGGAGCGGCCTGAGCCGCTCTTTGCGAGTTGGGGAGGTAGGACAGGGATCAAACGAAGCGGTTGACCCAGTTTTCGAGTTTTTCCTGCTGGCCAGAGCGTGGCTCTGGATTGATGTCATCCTTGAGCACCCGTTCGGAAATGCTTTCCAGCGTGCCGTTGGCCAACATGTCCTTGTTCGCATCCTGCTCCCAACCGGCGTAGCGGGCTTTGAGCGCGTCTTCCAGACCACCATCTTCCAGCATCGCTGCGGCGGCCTTCAGGCCACGGGCGCAGATATCCATGCCGCCAATGTGACCTGCCACAAGATCCTCGGCGTCGAGGGACTGGCGGCGCAGTTTGGCGTCAAAGTTGGTGCCGCCGGTGGCGAAGCCGCCCGATTTGAGGATATGGTAATAGGCCAGAGCCACTTCCGGCACATTGTTCGGGAACTGGTCGGTATCCCAGCCGGACTGATAGTCGTTGCGGTTCATGTCGATGGAGCCAAGCATGCCGTCTGCACAGGCCACGGCAATTTCATGTTCGAAGCTGTGGCCAGCAAGGATCGCGTGACCCTGTTCGAGGTTGAGCTTGACTTCATTTTCAAGGCCATATTTGCGCAGGAAACCGATGCAGGTGGCTGCATCATAGTCATATTGATGCTTGGATGGTTCCTGTGGTTTTGGCTCGACCAGAATGGTGCCCTTGAAGCCGATCTTGTGCTTGTAGTCGACAACCATGGAGAGGAAACGGCCCATATGGTCGAGTTCCTGACCGATGTCGGTGTTGAGAAGGGTTTCATAACCTTCGCGGCCACCCCAGAGCACGTAGTTTTCACCGCCAAGGCGCATGGTGGCATCCATGCAGCTTTTGACCGTCGCTGCACTGTAGGCAAAGACATCGGGATCGGGGTTGGTGGAAGCACCGGACATGAAGCGGCGATGGGAGAACATGTTGGCGGTGCCCCAGAGCAACTTGGTGCTGGAGGTTGCCATTTTCTCTTCGAAATAATCGACGATCTCGTTGAGGTTCGACAGGCTTTCGGCAAAGTTCTTGCCTTCGGGGCGCACATCCGCATCGTGGAAGCAGAAGAAAGGCGCGTCGAGGATGTCGAACAATTCAAAGGCTACGTCTGCCTTCAGTTTGGCACGGTCCATGCCGTCGCCATACCAAGGCCGGTCAAAGGTGCGTCCGCCAAATGGATCGCCGCCTTCCCATGCAAAGCTGTGCCAATAGGCCACGGCGAAGCGCAGATGCTCGCGCATGCTTTTGCCCATGACGATTTCGTCTGGATTATAGTGGTGGAAGGCGAGCGGATTGTCGCTGTCCGGGCCTTCATACTTGATTTTGGAGAGAGAGCCGAAAAAGTCAGTCATGATCAAAGATCCTTCAGAGATGGATAGGCATTGGCATAACGGGCATAAGCGTCCGCGAATGCAGGCTGCAAAGCAGTGTTTGGATAGAAGCTTTGGTCGATGGTGGGCATCGTGCAAACTTCCGCAGGATCACATTTCAGATCGGCAACCAGCCCCATGCGGGCAGCACCGAAGGCACCGCCGAAATCACCGGCGGCCGGGCGGTCAATCTGCTTGCCCAGAATCGTGGCGAGCAGGGAGAGCCAATAGTCTGACGAGGACCCACCGCCGACTGCAATCAGTCGGTCAAGATGGGTGCCTGCGGCTTCGAGTGCCTTGATGCCATCCATGAAGGCGTAGGAAATCCCTTCAAGAACGGTGCGGGTGAGGCTTTCGCAATCATCCGGATGGGCAAGGCCGACGAAGCCTCCGCGAATGCTGGCGTCGTTATGCGGGGTGCGTTCGCCGCCAAGATAGGGGAAGAAAAGCGTCGATCCCGGGGCATGGACCTCGTTGCCCAAAGCCTTGGTCAGGGTGGCAGCATCCGAGCCGACCAGCTTGGCATACCAGTTGAGGGCATCGGTGGCAGCCAGAATTACCGCCATATGGCACCAATGGTTGGCTGTCGAATGGCAGAAGGTATGCACTGCGCTTTCTGGCAGCGGGCGGTAGCTGTTGGTGGCAGCATAGATCACGCCACTGGTGCCAAGCGACAGGAAGGCATCGCCTTCGGCCACGATGCCGGTCGCCAGAGCTGATGCCGCATTGTCGCCGGCCCCGCCGGCCACGATGGTGTCAGGGGAGAAGCCCCAGCGTTCGACCAGTGCCTGACGAATCTTGCCGGTGCTCTCGATGCTTTCGGCAAGGGCTGGCATGTGGGTCTGATCAAGGCCTGTTGCGGCAAGCAGCTGGTCAGACCAGGTGCGGCTGCCAACATCAAGCCATGCGGTGCCAGCGCTGTCGGAATAGTCCGACACATAGTCGCCGGTGAGCCAGAGGCGGAGATAATCCTTGGGCAGCAGGACTTTCTTGATGCGATCAAACAGCTCTGGCTTGTTGTTGCGCATCCATGCCAGTTTCGGTGCGGTGAAGCCGGGAAAGACAATATTTCCTGTCAGCGCGCGGAACCCTTCAGTGGCGTCCAGCTCTGCGGCTTCTTTGTGGGAGCGGGTGTCGTTCCACAGAATGCAGGGGGCGACAGGCTTGTCGTCTTCATCAAGCATGGTGGCACCATGCATCTGACCGGACAGGCCAATGGCGCGGACGTCCTTGACCGCTTGCGGAGCGTTGGCGGCCAGTTCGTCGAACGCCTTGGCGGTGGCGCTGATCCAGCTTTCCGGATCTTGCTCGCTCCAGCCGATATCGGGGCGTTGAACGCTGAGGGGTTGGTTGACAGTGGCCACAATCTGCTGGCGTTCGTCCATGACCAGCAGCTTGATCCCGGACGTGCCCAGGTCAATTCCTAAATACATGATTTCCTCCCAACCGGTCCGTGATACCCAAGATCGGGTGGAACGGGCCGGAGTTTTCTTCGTAAAAAGTTTATTTTAGTTCGTAAAATAAATCAAGCGCGACGACAAGACCGCACTGCGAAACCGATTGTGCCGGTGCGGCAGATGATTGAGATTGACCGATAATTCGGTGTGATTGTCTGTCGTGATCTTGTGGAAAGTTACAGGGATGCCCGATGCTGGTGTCACTTGTTCGTGCCCGATGCTGGTGTCCAGCCTTGAGGCTCAGTCTTGGTGTCCAGCCTTGGTTGCTGGCGCCAGCTGCTCAAGGGATGGCGTGACACATCATGCTCTGCTGGCGGGGGAGGGAGATAAATTGGCTGGAAGGAGCGTCAAGAAGCGTCAGGTGCGTTGAGCTGTTCGATGGTGATTCGAACAATCTCTTCAAGCGCATAGGCGGCTGCGCCTTTGGCCCACATCAGGTCGCCCCATTTGTGGATGCGGATTTCGGGGGCATGGTGCCCCTTCTGGATGGTCGAGGATTTGACCGCATCCAGAACCGTTTGGGCATAGAGATAGTCGAACTGCATCTGTTCGCCAGCCAGAATGACCAGCGAAGGGTCGAACAGATTGACGAGATTTGCCAAACCCATAGCAAACATCCGACTGGCGCGATCAAAGATCGTCTTGGCCATCATGTCGCCGTTGCGGGCCATTTCGTACAATTCGGCAAGGCGGTTATTTTCGTCCGAGCTGGATGGCTTCTGGATAAAGAGTTCTGCTTCACGCAGCAGGGCATAGTCCGAGACATAGGCCTCCAGACAGCCGCGCTGGCCACAGCGGCACAAAGCGCCTTCTAATTGGACCTTGGTGTGGCCGAATTCTGCGCCAAAGCCTTGGGTGCCGCGATAAATTGAACTGTCAATGACGATGCCCAGGCCCACGCCCTGCTCGATGGTGACAACCAGAAAATCCGGGGCGTCACGGCCAAATCCAAACCACAATTCTGCCATTGCCACAGCGTTGGCATCATTTTCGATGAAGGCTGGCATAGGCAGGACTTCTTGCAACACCTCTTGCAGATTGCACTGCTCTTCCTCGATGATCGGACTCCAGTCGACAAAGCCGTTTTCTGCCTGCACGGTGCCGGGAATGCCGACGCCGATGCAGGACAAATCCTTGATGTCCATGTTGGCTGATTGGGTCACAAGATCCACCATGGCGACAATCAGGTTCTGGAACTCCTTGTTGCTGAGCCGTGGGCGTGGCATGGGCAATTGGGCGTTGCCCAGCTGGTTGCCTTCCAGATCGAGAATCACCGCTGTGGCATATTTGTTGGTCAGCTTCATCCCGGCAACAAAATGGGCTTTGCCGCGTAACTTGAGGTCAACCCGTGGCCGACCCCTGCGCGACTGGCCCGGTTCGATGGTGCGCTGGACTTCTTCGATCAGCCCCAGGCCCAACAATTCAGCCGTAATTGCCGTGACGGTGGCCGGACTCATGCCGGTTTCATTGGCAATGTCGATCCGGGCGACCTGATGATTGTTGCGAATGTGAGAGAAGACCAGATGTCGCCCCTGATTGCGTTGTTCTGGAATATGGGACGGTTTTTTGCTGGGTTTGCTCATCTGGCGGGCTTCGTTTGTGGATCTTTTTGCAAATCATGATGTGTTTCAAATGACATACTAACGCTCCTTTACCGGAAAATCTTGCAGAAATTCTGTGACCAAAGAAAAGAGTTGAATTTTTAATTTGAGCATCAAAATAAATAATGGTATTGATAGTCGGAGCAGCCCATGCTGAACTGGCTGTTATGTTCTTGGGAGGAACAGATATGAAAAAGTCTCTGCTTATGGCGGCTCTTTTGAGCGCGTCTATCTTTACGCCTGCGCTTGCCGCAGATCTTGTTGTGGGTGTCAGCTGGTCTAATTTCCAGGAAGAACGCTGGAAAACTGACGAAGCCGCAATTGTTAAGGCGCTTGATGCTGCTGGCGCTAAATATGTTTCCGCCGATGCTCAGTCTTCTTCGTCCAAACAGCTTAGCGATATTGAAGCGCTGATGGCTCAGGGCGTGAATGCACTGATTGTTCTGGCTCAGGACACCGAAGCAATCATTCCAGCCGTTCAGAATGCCGCCGACGAAGGCATTCCTGTGATTGCCTATGACCGTCTCATCGAAGATGATCGTGCTTTCTATCTGACCTTTGACAATGTTGAAGTTGGCCGTATGCAGGCTCGCGCCGTCTATAAGGCACAGCCAAAAGGCAACTATGTCATGATCAAAGGCTCGCCTACCGATCCAAACGCAGACTTCCTGCGTGGCGGTCAGCAGGAAGTCCTGCAGGCAGCGATTGACAAGGGCGACATCAAAATCGTTGGCGAAGCCTACACGGATGGCTGGCTGCCTGCCAACGCTCAGCGCAACATGGAACAGATCCTGACAGCTAACGACAACAAAGTTGATGCTGTTGTGGCTTCCAACGACGGCACCGCTGGTGGTGTTGTTGCCGCTCTGACCGCTCAGGGCATGGAAGGTATTCCGGTATCCGGTCAGGATGGCGACCATGCCGCCTTGAACCGCGTTGCCAAGGGTACGCAGACCGTGTCTGTCTGGAAAGACGCTCGTGACCTCGGCAAAGCCGCAGCTGAAATTGCTGTTACTTTGGCTGGTGGTACCGAAATGGCGGATGTCGAAGGCGCTGGCGCATGGACTTCCCCATCAGGCACCAAAATGACTGCCCGTTTCCTGGCTCCGATCCCCATCACCAAAGACAACCTGACTGTTGTCACCGACGGTGGCTGGATCTCAGTAGAAGCTCTTTGCCAGGGCGTTAAAAACGGTCCAGCTCCTTGTAACTAAGCGACTAGCGGTCACCCCAAAACTCAGGTGGCCGTTCAATGCTTTGGTTCTAATATCCGCAATGATCCGGTGGCCTCTTGGCCACGGGTTGGAAGCGGGACCATAATAAGCGATAACAATCAAGCATTGACCATCAGCTTCCGCCTTGCGCGGCGGAGGTAATGATAACTTGCATGCTGGAGAGCAGCACATGGGCGATAGCGTGACTTCCAATCGCGGCCTGCCAAAACAAGCGCGGAAAACACTCCTTGATACAATGGAAATTGACACCCGACTGCTCGGCATGATCGGTGCGTTTGTCATCATTTGTATCGTGTTTGATTTCTGGACTGGCGGTCGTTTTCTAACTCCTCGCAACATTTTCAATCTGACGATCCAGACGGTGTCTGTCGCCATCATGGCGACCGGTATGGTGTTTGTGATCGTAACACGGCATATCGATCTGTCGGTGGGCGCATTGCTTGCAACCTGTTCGGCGGTTATGGCCATGGTTCAGACTGCAATTCTGCCTCACTGGTTCGGGCTGGAGCTCGGTTCCCTTGCGATCGCACCGATTGCCATACTTGTCGGTCTTGCGGTGGGGGCTCTGATTGGCTCGTTCCACGGCTGGCTGATCGGCTACCTGACCATTCCGGCCTTTATCGTGACGCTTGGCGGTCTGTTTGTCTGGCGCAACGTTGCCTGGCACCTGACCGATGGGCAGACTATCGGGCCGCTTGACCCGACCTTTGTGTCTCTGGGTGGTATCGAAGGCACGCTGGGTGAAACGGGCAGCTGGGTGCTTGGTTTGCTGGTGGCGGCTTTCGTCGTCTATCTCTTGATCGGGGCGCGGCGCAACAAGATCTCTCATGACTTCCCGGTCAAGCCGGTCTGGGCTGAATTGATCATCGGGGGCATCATGGTTGGTGCGATTCTCGGTTTGGTCTGGATGCTCAATTCCTATGATGTGCCTATTGGTCGTTTGAAGCGCCTGTTTACGGCACGGGGTGAAGTGATGCCTGAGGGCTACACCGAAGGCTATGGTGTGCCTTACTCTGTGCTGGTGTTGATTTTGGTGGCGACCATCATGACGGTGATTGCGCAGCGTACTCGTCTGGGACGTTACATTTTTGCTACGGGTGGTAACCCGGAAGCTGCTGCCCTGTCGGGCATCAATACCCGCCTGCTGACGGTCAAGATCTTCGCCATGGTTGGGGTGCTTTGCGCCATTTCCGCGGTGGTTGCTTCTGCTCGCCTCAACTTCCATTCCAACGATATCGGGACGCTTGATGAATTGCGGGTCATTGCGGCCGCAGTCATTGGCGGCACGGCTCTGGCCGGTGGTGTCGGTACGATCTATGGTGCCATTTTAGGGGCTCTGATCATGCAGTCTTTGCAATCGGGCATGGCAATGGTTGGTGTTGAGGCGCCTTATCAGAATATTGTCGTCGGTATCGTGCTGGTTCTGGCTGTCTATGTCGACATTGTCTATCGCAAGAGAACGGGAGACTGATCGATGCCAAATTCTGCACAAGCTGATCGCGGCACGCCGCTCGTTGAAATGCGCAACATGAATCTGTCTTTCGGCGGCATCAACGCTGTCGATGACGTGACGGTCGACCTGTATCCCGGTGAAGTGGTCGGGGTGTTGGGGCACAATGGGGCGGGCAAGTCCTGTCTGATGAAAATGCTCTCCGGTGCTTACAAAAAGAATAGCGGCGACATTTTCGTCAACGGCGAATTGGTCGAGATCAACAATCCGCGTGATGCGCGCAATTACAATATCGAGACCATCTATCAGACGCTGGCGCTGGCGGACAATCTCGATTCTGCCTCAAATATGTTCCTTGGCCGTGAGCTGGTGAACAGTATGGGGTTGGTTGATGATGCACAAATGGAAGCGGAAACCCGGAAAATCATGGGGCGCCTCAATCCCAATTTCCAGCGTTTTTCCTCGCCTGTGTCCGCCTTGTCTGGCGGGCAGCGTCAAAGTGTCGCGATCAGTCGCGCCGTTTATTTCAATGCCAAAATCCTGATTATGGATGAGCCGACTGCAGCACTCGGTGTCGAGGAAACCAAGATGGTGGCCGACCTCATTCAGGAATTGAAGTCTCAGGGCTTGGGAATTTTCCTTATTGATCATGATATTCACGCGGTCAAAGCGCTGTGTGATCGTGCGTCAGTTATGAAGAATGGCAAGCTTGTAGGCACCGTTAAGGTCGATGAGGTGACCGAGGATGATATTCTTGGAATGATTATTCTGGGCAAACATCCGCATACGGGTGAAACCATATAAATCCAAGATAATAAGTACAATCTGGGACCCGGTGTGCTATGCTGAATAGTCACATCGGGTCCCTTTTCAATGGTACGTGACCCATCTCTAAGTAGAGCTTCCGTTTGTGGCAGCTTACGTTAACATACATCTTGGTTCGCCAGTTTACGTCAAAGATAAAAATAACAGACGCTGGCTTTGTCGAAACCCTGAGGAGGGGGCATGACCAAGGTGTGTATCGGGAGGAAATTTATGCGAGCAGGTTGGCTGCAACCCTTGCATCGCGCTGTCTTGTGCTTTGCATCTTTTGCCCTAGCCGGGATGGCCGCGGTCGGTTCCGCCGCTGCGGGGGCTGATGCGTCTCCGGTGATCGGTGATGAACGCGCGGTGCGTCAACATCTTGATCTGCCTGACCTTGCAACCATGTCCATTGAGGCGATCAATGCCCACGGGCGGATGCTTTTCGATGCCAAATTCACCACACTAGACGGGGCAGGGCGCCCCGGGGCGACACAGGCGGAAGTGCCGGTCAAGCGTCGACCCGGTCGGATGCCGGCGCATTTCCGGACTTCAGGACCGGATTCCAATGGCTGCAATGGCTGCCACAATCAGCCTTCGTCTGGTGGGGCAGGTGAATTTGTCGCCAATGCCTTCACTTCCGAAGGGGTGTCTGACGCCGAATTTGATACGCTTGAAGCCCAATTTTCCAATGAGCGCGGCACGCCCCATTTGCATGGCTCCGGCCTTGTGGAGTTGCTGGCCCGCGAAATGACCGCCGATCTGTATGCCTTGCGCCGTGATGCGGTTGATCAGGCGCGGACAAGCGGTCAAAAGGTCACTGTACATCTGGTCACCAAAGGTGTCGATTTCGGCTCGCTGACTGTCGAGCCGGACGGGTTCATCATGATCGACCAGATCAAGGGTATCGATCATGATTTGATCGTGCGGCCCTTCAGCCAGAAAGGGGTCTTCACTTCTCTGCGCCAGTTCAGCATCAATGCGATGAACACCCATCATGGCATGCAGAGCGATGAGCGCTGGGGGATGCAATGGACCCATTCCGATGATTTTGATGAAGATGGTTACAAGCAGGAATTGCTGTCTGGTGACCTGACCGCTGTGGTGCTGTTTCAGGCGTCTTTGCCGACGCCTGTCCAGACATTGCCCAAGCATCCTGTGTTGCAGGACGCGGTGAAAGAGGGATCCGATCTGTTTGATCAGGCGCTTTGTTCGCAATGCCATGTGAAGGCCTTGCCGCTCAAGTCGCTGACATTCGTGGAACCCGGACCCTATAATGCAGCGGGCAATCTCAGGGCGTCTGATCGCTCTGATGCCGTCTTCTCGTTCCAATTGTCCTCGGCAGGATTGGAGCAAAATGAGAAGGGTGAGTGGATGGTGCCGGTCTTCTCAGACTTCAAGCGCCATGTAATCGCCGATGCCGAGAAAAGTCATTTTGGCAATGAACGCCTTTCACAGCGTTTCATTCCGAATGACCAATTTCTCACACCCCGCCTTTGGGGTGTGGGCAGCACGGCCCCCTATGGCCATCGTGGCGACGTCTCTACGCTTCGCGAAGTGATTTTGCATCACGGTGGAGAAGCAAAGGAGGCACGGCTGGCATTCGAAGCGTTGTCAGATCTAGAACAGCGTAAAATAATACAATATCTACAATCCCTTACCCTTACTCTAGCCACGGAGATACAGCAATGAGAGCGATTATCTATGCTATATCCGCCGGTGTCATCGGCGTGTTTGCGTCCCATGCACTGGCAGTAGAAGCGCCTCATATGGTTGAAGTGACGGAGACATCCGGAGTTGAGCACAGCTACAATGGCGGCTGGGAATATTTTGTTGGCGGTGGCGTTGCGGCCTTTGATTGCAATGGCGACCGTTATCCGGAGCTCTATCTGGCAGGGGGGGCTGATCCAGCAGCCCTTTATGTCAATCGCAGCACACTGGGCGGAGCTCTGTCTTTCGAAAAAAAGTCGGATAGCCCCCTGGCCATAGAAGCGGTCAGCGGGGCCTATCCCCTTGATATCGATAGCGACGGCATTCAGGACCTTTTGGTCCTGCGTGTCGGCGAAAATAAGCTGTTTCGCGGTCTTGGTAATTGCCAGTTTGAAGACGCCAACAAACGCTGGTCGTTTGATGGTGGTCAGGCGTGGTCTACGGCCTTTGCGGCCATGTGGGAAGAAGGACAAAGCTTGCCGACGCTGGCGATTGGCAATTATGTGGATCGCGACCAACCGGGTGCCCCCTTTGGTACCTGTCACGATACTGATTTTTTCCGTCCCGATGGATCGGGCGGCTATCGGCATGAGAGCCTGAAACCGGGTTATTGTGCCTTGTCTATGATGTTCACGGACTGGGACCGGTCCGGCCATCCGGATCTGCGGGTTGCCAATGATCGGCAATATTATCGCGGTGGTCATGAGCAATTGTGGAAGATCCGGGCGGGAGAAGAGCCCAAGGAATATCGCTCTGGCGATGGCTGGCGGCGTTTGCGGGTCTGGGGCATGGGCATTGCCTCGACGGACCTGACGGGTGACGGGCGACCGGATTATTACATCACCTCGATGGCCGACAACAAGCTTCAGATCCTGACCTCGCGTCGCGGTGAGCCGGACTTTGAGGATGGGGCATTTCAACGGGGCATTACGGCTCATCGTCCCTTCGTCGGGGATAATGTCAATCCGTCCACGTCATGGCATGCGCAATTTGATGACATCAACAATGACAGCTTCATTGATCTGTTCGTCACCAAAGGCAATGTCGAGGCGATGACGGATTTTGCCATGGAAGATCCAAACAGCCTGTTGCTTGGCATGCCCGATGGCACCTTCGAGGAAGCCGCTGACAAGGCCAACATGTTGAGCTTTGCTCGCGGTCGCGGGGGGGCGCTGGTTGATCTCAATCTTGATGGCCTGCTCGACAGTGTGGTGGTCAACCGCAAGGTCAATGCCCAAATCTGGCGCAATATGGGGCAGGTCGAGATCAAGGATGAGGTCAAGAAGGACGACAAGGCCGCACCGATGGGCAATTGGGTTGCGCTGCAGCTGCAACAAGCTGGCTCCAATCGCGAGGCGATAGGGTCGTTTTTGGAGGTGCGGATTGCTGACCGGACCCAAAGCCGGGAAGTGACCATTGGTGGTGGTCATGCTGGCGGCAAGGCCGGGTGGCATCATTTCGGCATTGGAGTGGCAGAGCGCGCCATCGCCAGGGTTCAGTGGCCCGATGGGGAGTGGAGCCCATGGATCCGTCTGTTTGCCAATCAGCATGCGCGGATCACGCGGGGTAAATCCACCGCCGATGTCTGGCTGCCAGCACAAGCAGCTGCACAAAAGTGACACCGCTTGTGCTCGTGATGGATGGTCAGGCGTGCGCGCTTTGGCCTGTCCGGGTGGCTGGTCCCGAAAAGATGTTCTTCCAGATGCGGTAGCCTTCCAGCAATGCCAGTGGCACGAAGTGGACCAGAGCCGGGCCGAAGTGATATTCGAGAAAAACCCAGTGGGCGAACGTGGCGATAGCCGCGACATAGACGGTGCGCTGGAGGATTTTCCAAGTGCGCGGACCCATGCCGCGAATGGACAGATCGTTGGACGTGAGAGCCAGCGGCACGAAAATGAGGAAGGCCAGCCAGCCGGTCCAGATGCTCAATTTTGTGATGTCTGCCATCACCGCAGACAGACTGCCCAAATCGACAACATAATAGAGGGTGTGAAGCGCAGCATAGCCAAAGGCAGCCACGCCAAGATAGCGGCGGCGGCGCGCCAGCCAACGGATCCAGCCAGCTTTCGGGAACAGCATTTTCAGCGGTGTCAGCATCATGCAGATGATCATGAAACGGGTCGCAAACTCTCCGGTTGGGTGAAGCAGACGATGCAAATCGTTGCCCTGCAACGCTCCGGAGATCATCCCAAAGGATGGAAGTGCCAGGATGAGCCAGAAGAAATAGGGTGAATTGAAAACGCGTTTGACCGGTGAAGACGAGGCCGGACTGGATTGGACTGGAGAGGGGGTCGGCATTTTCTGATTTCCGTTCTGGACTGCGGGCATTAAGGGGCAATCGGTGGATTGGATCGGGCTTGATGCAGAATTTGGTATGTCCTCATGCTAGTCTCTTGGACGCGGGGTTTTCCAGTGATGTTTGGTATCAAATTGTATTCGAATGTAACCTGTCCTTGGGGACGCGAAGGCAAGTTGATCACCACTGTTCATTTTTTAGCCAAACCGGCTGTGAATCATCGCGCAATCTGCTTTTGATCAATTTCTTCTCGGTTTTAGTCCCTTAAAAAATAGGCTACTTTTCGGTTCACGCTCGCTGCCGATGGAGCCCGATATCTATCCTTCTGGTTGGGAGATTCGTGCGAGCGTGATTGATGGCATGCCCACATTCCTGCTGCCTGCAAAGAGCGCCGGGTCTGACATGCTTTTTTGGTTTTTGGCAGTCTGTCGCTGATCCAGCACTGACGCCAAAGCAACAAAAAAAGAAAGCCCGTTCATGCGCCCGCATATGATGAGATCGAAACGGTTCGCGCCCCTTTTCTGGACCCAGTTTCTGTCTGCCTTCAATGACAATTTTCTTCGCTATTCGCTGATCTTTCTGATCCTTGCCAAAGTGGCGAGTGAAGAAGCGGGCTCTCTGGTGACTTTCGCCGGGGCCGTTTTCATGTTCCCATTTCTCATTCTGTCGGCGCTTGGTGGCGAGCTTGCGGACAAAAATGACAAGGGGAGGATGGCCGAAAAGCTCAAACTGGCTGAAATCGGTGCTGCTGTCGTGGCGGTGTTGGGTATCGGGTTGGGATCGATCTGGCTGTCGATGGTGGCGTTGTTCCTGTTTGGTATCGTGTCTGCTTTGTTCGGGCCGATCAAATATGGCATCCTTCCCGATCATTTGCCGCGGCGGGAATTGCCGGTGGCCAATGCCTGGGTGGAAGGGGCGACGTTTGTTGCCATTCTGGCAGGCACCATCGTGGCCGGTCTGGTGGCGACCGGTGGGGTCGATGTCGTGCTGTTCGGGCCGATGATGCTGATCTTTGCGGTTGGGTGTTGGGTGATTAGCCGCAAAATTCCCAATACCGGCTCCAGCGCGCCGGATCTGGTGATCAATCGCAACATTCTGGCTTCGACCGGCCAATTGATGGGCGAGCTTTATGATAGTGCCAAATTGTGGCGAGCGAGCCTGATTGTCTCCTGGTTCTGGCTTTTGGGTGGCGTCATCACTGCTCTGGTGCCGACCTTCGTCACCCAGGTGATGGGTGGCACGCCGATGGTGGTGACGATCTATTCGGTTGTCTTTGCAATTTCGGTGGCCTTTGGCTCGGCCATCGCGGCCTGGTTCTGCGCAGGTAGGGTGGTTCTGTTGCCTGCGCCCTTTGGTGCGGCGATGGTTGCCTTTTTCTGCTTCCAGCTGGCATGGAACCTGTCGAACCTATCAGGGCCGATTGTCTTTGATGGTCTGGTGGATTTCTTCACTCATACCGCTGCGATCCGCATCGGGATTGATCTGGCAGGATTGGCCATTGGCGGCGCGCTGCTGGTGGTGCCTGCCTTCACCGGACTGCAGACCTGGGCCAAGAAAAGCCGCCGGGCGCGGGTGATCGCGGCGGTGAATGTGATGAATGCGGCCTTCATCTTCGTGTCGGGCGGGGCCTTGGCTCTGGCACAGGCGCAAGGGGTGTCGATCCCGCAGATCCTGTTCTTTCTCGGCATGCTGAATGTGGTCGTGGCCTGGATGATGCTGCGCTATCTGCCGACCAATCCCCTTTGGGATCTGGTCAGCATCCTGTTCCGGACATTCTCGCGGTTGGAAGTCGAGGGGCGGGAAAATTTGGAGAAAGCCGGTAAAGCGCCGATCCTTGCCTGCAACCATGTGAGTTTTCTTGACGGGCCGCTCGCCATGGCCATCACTGAGGATGAGCCGGTCTTTGCCATTGATGCCAAGACCGCCAAGGCATGGTGGGTCCATCCTTTCCTGCGCTTCTGCAACTATATCATTCTCGAGCCATCAATGCCTGTGGCCACCCAAGAGCTTATTCAGGCAATCCAGAGCGGCAAGCCTCTGGTGATTTTCCCTGAAGCGCGGGTTACCGATACAGGCGGCCTGATGAAGGTCTATGATGTGGCTGCGATGGCCGCTGACATGACCGGTTCGATGGTGGTGCCAATCCGCATTGATGGTCTGGAACGCAGCTATACCTCGCGGATGGGCTCGCAAAAGGTGCGGCGGCAGTTTTTCCCCAAGGTCAAGGTCACCATTCTGGAGCCCGTGCGGATTGAGGTGCCGGAGCGCTTTAAAGGTCGCAAGCGGCGGATGGCCGCCGGGGCTGCATTGCAGCGATTGATGTCGGAGCTGGTTTACCGGACCACCAATGTCGAGCAATCGGTGTTGAAATCGATTATTAATGTGGGGCGCGATCTGGGCATGCGGCGGCATGCTTTGGAAGATCCGCTCTCTGGTCGCCTCTCCTATGGACGACTTCTGACCGGTGCGCGGGTGTTGGGCAATCGCTTCTATCACGACTTTGAGCATGAAGAGCGGATCGCAGTGATGCTGCCTAATGCCAATGGCACGGTGGCGGTCTTGCTGGGGCTGATGTCTGCGGGCAAGATCGCAGCGATGATCAATTTCACCTCCGGCGTTGCCAGCATTCGTTCGGCCCTGAAAACGGCAGAGGTCAATGTCTTGATGACCTCGCGGACCTTTATCGAGAATGCCAAGCTTGAAGAGCTGATCGAGGCTTTGCAAGATGATGTTGAGATCGTCTGGGTCGATGAATTGCGCAGCCGAATTGGTAGCATGGAGAAGATTTCCGGCCTTCTCAATCGGGCCAAGCCACTTGTCGAGCGGGGGCCGGATGACACGGCGGTGATCCTGTTCACCTCCGGGTCGGAAGGGGTGCCTAAAGGGGTGGTGCTCAATCATCGCAATCTGCTGGCAAACACCGCGCAAGCCGGGGCGGTGATTGATTTCAGCTTGCAGGATAGCGTGTTTAATGTGCTGCCGATCTTCCATTGCTTCGGCCTGACGGCTTGTACGATCTTGCCGCTGGTGCGTGGCATGCCGGTCTATTTCTATCCCTCGCCGCTGCATTATCGGGTCATTCCGGAGCTGCTTTACGGCTCGAATGCGACGATCATGTTTGGCACTGATACGTTCCTTAACGGTTATGCGCGTACCGCGCATCCGTTCGATTTCCGCTCGGTGCGCTATTGCGTTGCCGGGGCCGAACCGGTCAAGGAATCTACGCGGGCATTGTTCATGGAGCGGTTTGGGGTGCGTATTCTGGAAGGCTATGGGGTGACGGAGGCCTCGCCGGTCATCGCACTCAATACGCCAATGTTCTTTAAGGCCGGGTCGGTCGGCAAGGCATTGCCGGGGATTGAAACCCGGCTCGAGCCGGTGCCGGGGGTCAAGGAAGGCGGGCAATTGTTTGTCCGCGGGGCCAACGTGATGACCGGTTATATGCGGGCGGAAAATCCCGGTGTTCTGGAACCGCCGAAAGATGGCTGGCATGATACCGGTGACATCGTTACCATTGATGACGATGGCTATATCACCATCATTGGTCGGGCCAAGCGGTTTGTGGAAATTGCTGGCGAAAAGGTATCCATGGCGGCGATCGAGACGCTGGCCGACCAGTTGTGGCCGGGCTTTCTGTCTGCTACGGCCCGCATCCCCGATCCCAAACGTGGGGAACGGGTGGTCATGGTCACCGATAATCCAGATGCCAACCGTCCGGATTTCGCCGCCTTTGCCAAATCGCAAGGGGCGACCGAATTGCTTGTGCCTGCGGAAATCATTGTTCGCACCGTGCCGGTTCTGGGTACGGGCAAGGTGGATTTTGTTTCGGTGCAGAAAATGATCGAAGAAGAATATGTGGCTGGCCGGGCTTAATCGGCTTTGCTGGACAATACAGATTTGGGGAGGACTTTATGTCTCGTGAGATTTTCGGAGCCATGCCGGACGGCAGGCCTGTGGAGCGTGTGCGTCTATCAGGTGGTGGCCTGACGGCGTCAGTGCTGACCTATGGGGCCGTGGTACAAGACTTGCGTCTTGATGGCCATGATAAGCCTTTGGTGCTGGGCTTTGATGCCTTTGAGCCTTATCTCACCAAGTCGCCCTATTTCGGCGCAATGGCCGGGCGCTACGCCAACCGCATTTGCGATGGGCGGTTCGTGCTTGACGGGGTGACCCATCAGGTGGATCAGAATTTCCTCGCCAAGCATTGTTTGCATGGGGGTGTTGATGGCATTTCGCAGCAGCTTTGGGGCATTGAGGCGCTTGAAGCGGATGCTGTGACGCTGGTTTGCACGCTTGAAGATGGTCATATGGGCTATCCCGGTGCGATGGACATTCGGCTTCGCTATGCCTTGCAAGAAGGGGGCTGTCTGGACATCCAGATCGAAGCAAGCTCGGACAAGGCGACCCCGTGCAATCTGGCCCATCACAGTTATTTCAATCTGGATGGCAGCCCGACCATTGATGATCATGTCTTGCAGGTGCCCGCCGAGCATTATCTGCCGGTGGATGACGAAGCGATTCCAACCGGTGAGATCGCGCCGGTGGCAGGAACCTGGATGGATTTCCGAACCGCAAAGCGGTTGGGTGATGCCTTTGCCGAGCATTCGATTGATCACAATTTCTGTCTGTCTGAGGCTCGTCAGTCGTTGCGGCCGATTGCCTGCCTTGAAAGCCCTGTCTCGGGCGTCAAGATGACCGTGTTGAGCACTGAGCCCGGTGTGCAGGCCTATAATGGCTCCTATATCGAAGCGGGGATGATCGGTCTTGACGGTTGTGAGATGGGGCCTCGCGCTGGGTTTTGTCTTGAACCACAGGTCTGGCCCGATGCACCCAATCATCCGGACTTTCCGCAAGCGGTGTTGCGGCCGGGCGAGACCTATCACCAGCAAACGCAATATGTGTTTTCCAAAGGCTGATTTGAGGCAAATGGCGAACTGGGTGACTAGCCCAGTTCCTTGAACAGCACGCTTTGATCAAGCAAGTAGCGATTGAGCAAGGGCAGGGTGGCCGCGCCAAGTGCACGGGCACCTGACCCAATGGTGCCTTCCTGAATGGAGGGTAGGACGATGCCTTGCAAATCAATGGTTTCGATGGCTGTGCTGATCTTGTCGATCAGTCTTTTTCGGATGTCTGCGGGGAAGGAACCGTCAATGATGGCTGCTTCAAAATCAATGATGGCACAGGCTGAAATGATCGCCATCGCCAGATAATGGCCGACATGGTCGAGCCATTTTTCCAAAATCTCTCCCAGATCATTCCAATCGGCGTCTACCTCTCGCAGGAAGGTTGGATCGCGGCCTTCTCTCAACAGGAGCTTTTCCAGTGAATAGAGCGAGGTTTCTGCCAGAAGCTGGGTGGATGTTTCATGATCTGACATGAGCGGCATTGTGCCAATGGCGCCTGCATTGCCGGTGCGGCCTGAATAGACCGAATGATTGAGCACGACGCCGCCACCAATGAAGGTGCCGACAAAGAAATAGATGAAATCGGCAAATTCCGGACCACGGCCAAAGGTTAGTTCTGCACCACAGGCGACGGTGGCATCGTTGAGCTGGAAGACGGGAAAACGGCAGCGTTCTTCCAGCGCTGCAGCGATGTCAAAGCCCTTCCAGACATCCATTGTGCCCTTGGGTGCGCCAACCTTTTCCTCCCAGTTCCAAAGCTGGAAGGGCAGGCCGATTCCGATGCCGGCAATCTTCTGCCGCTCCTCATCGCTGAAGGCTCGTGACGCTTCGAGAATGGCGGTGGTGGCGAAATCAAGCAACATATCGGGCATTGGATAGTCATAGGTGATGCGCAGGGATTTCAACGGCTCGCCAAGGAAGTTGATCAACACCAGATCGGCACTGCGGCGACCAATCTTCAGGCCGAACGAGTAAACCCCACAGGGATTGAGTGCCATCGGGATTGAGGGTTGGCCCACCTTGCCGCGGATCGGAGCGCCGCGTAGCAAAAGACCGTCGGCTTCCAGACTGCGCATGATGACGGACACCGTCTGGGCGCTCAGGCCGGAGCGACGGGCAATCTCGGACTTTGGCAAATTGCCGTGACGGCGCACCAGCGACAGCACGAGACGCTCGTTGTAGGCGCGCACGCGTGTCTGATTGGAGCCTCCCGATGGATCCGAGATGCGGTCATTCGTCTCAAGACCTGTTTGCATGGTCTTTCCCTAACACAATTCCCCCCTCGCGCATCATTTTTTGATTTTGATTCGGGTCTTAGTCGATGCATTTTCACGACTTTTGGTCGCTTTTGACTGTATGCGCAGGAGGGAAGGATCTCACAGTCTAATTAATAAATCAATTGGATTTATTTATTGACATGGCGGAAATTCGATGTCACCTTACTCGCACAATTGAGAAATTGAACTTTGCAGCTTTGTCGTTTGGGAGAGCAACTGGTTGCATCGAAGTATTATCAAAATGGGTTTGAATCCTGGGAGGAAACCAATGAAATCCATCGTCAAAACCACACTTGTTGCTTTGGCAATGAGCGCTGCCAGCATCACCTTTGCATCCGCTGCTGATGTTGGTGCATGTTTGATTACCAAAACCGACACCAACCCGTTCTTCGTGAAAATGAAGGAAGGCGCGACTGCCAAGGCAGCTGAACTCGGCATTACCCTGAAAAGCTATGCTGGCAAGATCGACGGTGATTCCCAAAGCCAGGTCGCAGCCATTGAAACCTGCATCGCTGATGGCGCCAAAGGTATCCTGATCACTGCGTCCGATACCAAAGGCATCGTCCCTGCCGTGACCATGGCACGCGAAGCCGGCCTGTTGGTGATTGCTCTGGATACGCCGCTTGAGCCGATTGATGCTGCTGATGCAACTTTTGCGACCGATAACCTTCTTGCTGGCGAGCTGATCGGCAAATGGGCGGCTGCCACCCTTGGTGACAAAGCCAAAGACGCGAAAATCGCCATGCTTGACCTTGCTGTTTCCCAGCCATCGGTTGGCGTTTTGCGTGACCAGGGCTTCCTGAAGGGCTTCGGCGTCGATCTGGGCGATCCCAACAAATGGGGCGATGAAAAAGACCCTCGCATTGTGGGCCATGACGTGACCGCAGGGAACGAAGAAGGTGGCCGCAAGGCAATGGAAAACCTTCTGACCAAAGATCCTGAAATCAACGTTGTCTACACCATCAACGAACCAGCTGCTGCCGGTGCTTATGAAGCTCTGAAAGCGCTTGGTCGCGAAAATGAAGCTCTGATCGTGTCTGTTGATGGCGGTTGCCCTGGCGTTGCCAACGTGAAAGACGGCGTGATCGGTGCTACCTCCCAGCAATATCCTTTGCTTATGGCTTCCAAAGGCATCGAAGCAATTGCTGCATGGGCAAAAAATGGCACCAAACCTGCCAACACCCCAGGCAAAAACTTCTTTGATACCGGCGTGAATCTTGTCACCGACAAGCCTGCTTCTGGCGTTGAATCAATCAGTGTCAAAGAAGGTACCGACCGGTGCTGGGGCTGATCTTTAAAGGATCATCCGTTGTAATGTGAGACGAAACAGGGCGGCTTTCGCGTGCTGGAGGCCGCCCTATTCATATCGCACGCAACCAGACTGTCGGGTATGGTCTGGTGGGAGGTATAGATGGCAGACACGGAAACAAAATCCAGCAAGATGCAGGATTTTGAACGGGTGCTGGAAGGCAGCGACACGGGCATCGCTTCCTTCGATAGCAACAAGAAAAGCGGCGTCGAGAAAATTCAGCAGATCCTGCATTCGAACCCGGCCTTCGTGCCGATGATCGTGCTGATCTTGTCGCTGCTGATATTCGGTTTCATTCTGGGTTCGAAGCTCTTTTCACCCTTTGCGCTGACGTTGATCCTGCAACAGGTGGCAATCGTCGGTATTCTGGGCGCAGCCCAGACGATGATCATTCTCACCGCCGGGATCGACCTGTCGGTGGGTGCGGTGATGGTGATGTCCTCAACCGTGATGGGGCAGGTTGCCTTCCGCTATGGGCTTCCCCCTGAACTTGCGGTTCTTGCAGGCTTTGCCGTGGGTGGTTTGTGCGGTTTCATCAATGGTGTGTTGGTTGCGCGGGTCAAGCTGCCCCCCTTCATTGTCACCCTTGGCATGTGGCAGATCGTGTTGGCGACCAACTTCCTTTATTCGGCAAACGAAACCATCCGCAGTCAGGAAATCGCAGCAAAAGCTCCGATTCTTCAGTTCTTTGGCGAAAAGATCATTATTGGCGGTGCCGTCTTCACCTATGGGGTGATCATGATGCTGGCACTGGTTTTCATTCTGGCCTATGTGCTCAATTACACCGCTTGGGGACGGCATGTCTATGCGCTTGGGGATGATCCAGATGCAGCAGAATTGTCCGGTGTTCAGGTGCAGAAAACCCTGATTTCGGTCTATGTGATCGGCGGTTTGATTTGTGCGCTGGCCGGTTGGGCTCTCATTGGCCGATTGGGATCGGTCTCGCCGACTGCTGGTCAAAATGCCAATATCGAATCCATCACCGCTGTGGTGATTGGCGGTATCTCGCTGTTTGGCGGGCGTGGCTCCATTCTGGGCATGTTGTTCGGCGCGTTGATCGTTGGCGTCTTCTCGCTCGGCCTGCGGCTGATCGGGACCGACCCGCAATGGACCTATCTGTTGATTGGCCTGTTGATCATCATCGCTGTTGCAATTGACCAATGGATCAGAAAGGTGGCGTCATGACCGGACCTGACTATGAAGCAGAACCGATCCTTACAGCGCGTGGCGTGGTCAAGCGCTATGGCAGGGTCACTGCGCTCAATCATGCGGATTTCGACCTTTATCCCGGTGAAATCCGGGCGGTGATTGGTGATAACGGCGCGGGCAAATCCACCTTGATCAAGGCGATTTCCGGCGCACTCATTCCCGATGCCGGCGAGATCCGTCTCTATGGCAAGAAAGTGCAGTTCAACTCACCGATGGCGGCGCGCAATGCGGGCATCGAGACGGTGTATCAAAATCTTGCTCTGTCTCCCGCCTTGTCGATCACCGACAATATGTTCATGGGGCGCGAAATCCGCAAGGAAGGACCGCTGGGAACCTATTTCAGGATGCTCGACCGGGCGAAGATGGAAAAGATTGCCCGTGACAAGCTCACAGAATTGGGGCTGATGACCATTCAGAATATCAACCAATCGGTTGAATCCCTCTCGGGTGGTCAGCGTCAGGGGGTTGCCGTGGCTCGTGCGGCGGCTTTCGGGTCTCGTGTGGTGATCATGGATGAGCCGACGGCAGCCCTTGGGGTGAAGGAATCCCGCAAGGTGCTGGAGCTCATTCAGGATGTGCGCTCACGCGGCCTGCCGATCATTCTGATCTCGCACAATATGCCTCATGTGTTCGAGGTTGCTGACCGCATTCATGTTCATCGGTTGGGGCGGCAGCTATGTGTCATTGATCCCAAAAAATATTCCATGTCCGATGCGGTCGCTTTCATGACCGGAGCAAAGAAACCAGACGAAGAAACAGCATAAAAATACTGGTCTTGAAGGCTGGATATGGATAGGAAAACCGCGCCCTGCTGTTTGCAAGGCGCGGTTTTTTCATTCTCTTGTTTCAGCGTCAGCGTCAGCGTCAGCGCCTGAGCTTGATCAGGCTGCTGCAACCTTGTCGAGGAAATCATCGATCACGTCGCGCATTTCGGTGGCGACATTGGCGACCGTGGTGGAGGCATTTTCCACTTCCAGTGCGGAGTGCTGGGTGTCCTCGGTTGACTGGGCGACTTCGGAGATGTTGGTCACAATCTCGCGGGTGCCTTCGGCGGCCTGCTGGATATTGTGAGAAATCTCGTTGGTGGAGGCATTTTGCTGGTTCACTGCGGCGCTGATGGCCGTGGTATATTCGCTGATTTCCGTCATCTTGGTGGCAATGGCGCGAATGGCTTCGACGGATGCGCCGCTTGATGACTGGATCGCCTGAATGCGGTTGGAGATATCCTCGGTCGCCTTGCCGGTTTGGGCTGCGAGGTCTTTCACCTCGGCGGCCACAACGGCAAAGCCGCGGCCCGCTTCGCCCGCTCGTGCCGCCTCGATGGTGGCATTGAGTGCCAGCAGATTGGTCTGTTCGGAAATATCCCGAATCAGGGAGATGACCTCGCCAATCTTCTCAGCTGCACTGGCAAGGCCAGCCATCTTGGCATCGGTTTCCTGGGCTTCGATGGAGGCGGCGCTAACCAGATCGTTGGTGCGATGAACCTGCTCGCCAATCTCGGCAATGGAGGAGGTCATCTGAGTACTGGCCGCGGCCATCATCTGGACATTCTCAGCGGAGTGGCTGGAGGCTTCATTGACCGACTGGGCGCGTTCTGATGTGGCCGTTGACTGGCTGTTAAGGGCTGTTGCGGACTTGTGCATCAATTCTGCGCGGGCGGAGACGGTCTCAAGGGAGCGCTGGATCTTTGAGCGGAAATCCTGAAGCAAGGCGTCGATGCGCATCTGTCGTTCGCGCTGACCCTTGAAATGCAACTCGCTTTCCTTTTCCAGCTTCTGGCGCTCCAAGGCATTGTCCTTGAAAATGGCGATGGCTTGACTCATCGAGCCTATTTCGTCGGTCCGGTCGCTGCCGGTGGCCTCGACCGTGAGGTCGTTCCGCGCCAGACGCAGCATCACCGAGGTCAATCGGTGCAGCGGTTTGGTCAGCAATTTGTTCAGGGCAAAGGCGAGCGTGGCGATGGTTAGCAGGAAGAAGAAGAGCTTTGAGCCAATGCTCATCATAGAAGCCTCTTCGCGGGACTCGATCAGGCTTTTGTTGGCCGCATTCAATTCGGCGGTATATTGCTTTGTCTGGTTTGCCACCCGCGCCCGCTCGGTTTCGCTTGCCTTGACCAGCGTGGCCTGCTCGGTCTGTAATCGTTCATCAAGCTCCTTGATCAATTTCTCAGACTTGGCGCGCAAGGCCAGCAATTCATCGTTGGCAACTGCCACTTCCAGCACCCCGCGGACCTTTTCTTTGGGGTCGTGGCAGCTCTGGCAATCTTCACTATTTTTCAAAATGAAATAGGAATAGGTGACCGAGACGGGCTTGTCGTCGTCATCCTTGAGCGTCGATTCAAGGCTTTCATGATTGGAATCCTTGGCCAAGGCCTGATCCAGCACTGCCTTGCGGTCAGGTGAAATCTTGACGGACCCTTCATCCTCGCGCAACTCGAAGGCATCAGACTCAACGAACTTGTTCACCTTCTGGATGGTCTTGTTGTCGCGAAAGGCAAGGTCTCCATCCGTGCGCCAGAGATTGATGGCGGCGATCTGGTCATTTTCCAGCAGGATATCGATCTGGTCGACAGCGGCTTCCGCATCCCCAGACATCATGGCCGAACTGACCAGCGAGGCGACGGATAGGGAAATACCATTGCGGGTGCCTTCAAGAAAAGCTGCGGTATGCTCGGTTTCCGCTTTCAGTGCCTTGGTGGAAAGGGATTGAGAGAGGTCCTGACGGCTTTTCTTGGAAGCCAGGAGCCCGGACAGTAGCGACTGGATTTGATGATCCTTCTCCTCCACGATATCGCGCATCTGGCCGGTAAGGGCCTCGGTGCGGTCATAGACGCTCTGGGTGATGGAGCGTGTCAGGAGTGTGTCCGCAATGAATGCGAAGGCGACAAATGTGAAGATCGCTGCAACGATCTTTGCACTCAGGGACCTGAAGTGTTTCATCATTTCTCGTTGTCTTTCTTGGCCGAATTTTCAGGATTGGCCTGCTGGACGCCGGGTCTCTTCTCGCAAGAAATATGTTGTTGCGAATATTTCTAAGTAATAAAGCAATTATTCGATAAGATTGCCTTAACCGGGGGTTTTTGCATCGTCTTAAAATGGGCGGAGGTGGTGGAAAACTGAGGTTTAATACTTTAGTTTAAAAGGATGTTCCTCTGCTTGATAAACGCCCGTATGTTGAATGACTTAAGCGCTTGCACAGGGGCATTGCGAGGCGCAATGCCGATCACACTTCTGTTTTTGGACATTTCCAGTTTGGGGCAAGGTCCGGTCACTTTCTGCTGGTCAGGATGTTGCATGGGCGTGTAAAAGGAATTGGTCAGGCAATTGGAGGGACGTTCATGCATGTTGTTGATTTGAATGCGGATCTTGGTGAAAGCTTCGGTGCTTACACAATCGGTGACGATGGTGCGATGCTCGATATCATCAGTTCGGCCAATGTGGCTTGTGGCTTTCACGGCGGCGATGCACTGGTGATGCATGACATATTGACCCAGGCAAGGGAAAAGGGCGTCGGCATTGGTGCCCATCCGGGCTTTCAGGACCTATGGGGCTTTGGCCGTCGTCCGATACAGGGTGAAAAACCCGCCGATATCGAAAAGCAGCTGGTCTACCAGCTCGGCGCCATCCTCGGGATGGCAAAGGCGGTCGGCGCGACGGTCGGGCATTTCAAGGTGCATGGGGCGCTCAACAACATGGCCTGTGTCGATGCGGATCTGGCCATGGCGACGGCACGGGCGTTGAAGTCGGTTGATCCTGACCTGATCTATCTGGTTATGCCGGGCAGCGAAATGGAAAAGGCGGGCGAGACGCTCGGGCTCAATATTGCGCGCGAAATCTTCGCCGACCGGGCCTATGACGATCAAGGCATGCTGGTTTCGCGCAAATTGCCCGGCGCGATGATTGAGGATGCGGATGAGGCGGCAAGGCGGATGGTTGATTTTGTCACCTCTGGCATTGTTGAAAGTGTCAGCGGCAAGCGCATCCCGGTGGTGATCGACTCCATCTGTGTTCATGGAGACAATCCGCATGCGGTGGCAACTGCGCGCAAGGTGCGTGCCGCTCTAGAAGAGGCGGGCGTCAGTATCCGGCCAATGGTTGAAAGCTTGAGGGCTGGTTGATGGCGGTGCAGTTTCTAGCCTCCGGGGATACCGGGCTGACGGTGCAGTTTGGCTTTGACGTGGATCGGGGCTTGAGTGCCCAAATCATGGCTCTGCGCTCGGCGGTGGACGATGCCGGCTTGGTCGGGGTGGTCGAAACCGTGCCGACCTATCGCTCGTTGCTGGTGCATTATGATCCGATGCTGACATCGCAATCCAAGCTGATCGCGGCCTTGAAGCCGATGATCGCCCAGTTGGATGCGGGACAAAATGACAAGGCGCGGCTTTTCACTTTGCCTCTTTGCTGGGAAGGGGAGTTTGCGCCGGATCTCGTCCATGTTGCCGATTTTGCCAAGATGAGTCCGGAAGAGGTGATTTCCATCGTCACCGAGACAGAGCATTTCATCTATATGCTCGGCTTTGCGCCGGGGATGCCCTATATGGGGGACTTGCCTCAGGCGCTGAATATTCCGCGCAAGAGGGTGCCGGTCAAGCGGGTCGAAAAAGGCTCGGTGATGGTTGCTACCGGTCTGACCGTCATTTATCCGGCGGCCAATCCGACCGGCTGGCATGTGGTGGGGCGCTGTCCTGTTCCGATCTTTGATCTGGGGCGGTCAGAACCGGTCTTTCTGTCGCCGGGGGATCGGGTGCGATTCCGGGTGGTTGATGCGGTGGACTTTGCCCGGATCGAGAGCCGGGTGGCGGAAGGGCACTTTGATCTTGAGGAGTTGGCGGGATGACCAGTGCCATGTTGGAAATCGTCAATCCGGGCATGATGGCCTCGATCCAGGATCTGGGGCGGTTTGGGTATCAGGCCAAGGGTGTGCCGACCTCAGGGGCGCTCGATTTTGTCAATCTGCGCCTTGTCAATTGTCTGGTTGGCAATGAAGCGGGACAGGGGGCGCTGGAATTTCGCATCATGGGGCCAACCATTCGGGTGTTGGCCAAAAGCGTGCGGGTCGCGCTGGCGGGCACGCAAGCTGTCATCGAGCAGTTGGAGCCTGTGGCCAAGCGCATTCCTGCCTATCAGTCCGTGACCTTGACCAAGGGTGCACTGTTTCGCATCGGTGTGACGGCAGATACAGCGGTTGCTTATCTGGCCGTGGAGGGCGGCTTTGATGTGCCCGACATTTATGCCAGTCAATCAACTTATATGTCTGGTGGCTTTGGCGGCTTTGAGGGTCGGGGCTTGCAGGCCGGGGATCATGTGCCTCTGGTGTTGGAGGTTGCACCCGAGCGGCGGGAGCTACTCTGTGAAGTGCCAATCGTGCTCGACAGTGCCGATCCAATCCGGGTGGTGCCGGGGCCACAAAAGGACTATTTCAGCAAATCGGGCCTGAAGACCTTCTTCTCGGAAAGCTTCACGATATCGGGCGATTCCAATCGCATGGGTGCGCGGCTCGAAGGGGTGCCGGTGGAGCATCAAAAGGGCGCGGACATCAATTCCGATGGCATTGTCACTGGAGCCATTCAGGTGCCGGGCAATGGCCTGCCGATTGTACTGCTGGCCGATCATCAGACGACGGGCGGTTATCCGAAAATTGGCTGTGTGGCGAGTGCCGACTTGCCGCGTCTCGGTCGAATGAAACCGGGCAGCGCGCTGAGCTTTGCTTCCATCACGGTGGCGCAGGCGGAAAAAGCCCGCCGGTTGCTTGAGGCGCAGATTGCCGAAGCCATCGCATCCTTCAAGGACGTGCCGAGTGAGGAAGAGGCACTCTGGAAGCGTTTGGCTGAACACAATCTGATTGGTGGGGTTGTGGTGCTCTAGCTTTTCTATTTGCGGCTTAGACCAGATTGCATTATGGCAAGACTTGCTTATGCTGTCGTCATGCTAAATCGTCTAATCATTGTAATTTTCTCAAATAGCTAACAGCTGAATGGTTGTTTTTGCTTGCCTTTTCTCTCTCTTATACAAAGGGGCAGTCTGGTTTTAGTGGTTAAGGCTGGAAATCACCTGCCTTGATCGATATGTTGCGGCCACTCAATTGGCCGGTCTGGTGAGCGGACCTTGCCGAACCGAAGGGCTGTGAAGGAGCCGGAAGGACGCATATGCAGATCTGCCGTACGAAGGCCGAGATTAGGACGCTTGCGCGCAATTGGCGCCAAGAGGGGCTGCTGGTGGGCCTCGTTCCGACCATGGGATATTTGCATGAGGGGCATTTGTCGCTTGTGCGTATGGCGAGGGGCAAGGCGGACCGGGTGGTGGTGTCAATCTTTGTCAATCCGACCCAATTTGGCCCAAATGAAGATCTGGACAGCTATCCGCGTGACGAAGCCCGCGATCTGGCCTTGCTGGAGGCTGAGGGGGTGGATGCGGTCCTGATGCCCGATGTCGCGGAAATGTACGCTTCAATGGGGGATAGTCTGGTCGAGGTGCCGGGGTTGTCGGGCATTTTGCAGGGTGCGTTGCGGCCGGGGCATTTCCGTGGTGTGACCACGGTGGTGACCAAGCTGTTCAATATTGTCACGCCGGATATCGCAGTGTTTGGCGAGAAGGACTATCAGCAATTGACGGTGATCCGGCAGATGGTCCGCGATCTCGATGTGCCGGTGGAGATTATTGGTCATCCGACGGTGCGCGAGGCGGACGGTTTGGCCATGTCGTCACGCAATGTGCGGCTGTTGCCCTCCCACCGGTCACAGGCGGTGGCTCTGTCCCGCGCCCTGCAAACAGCGGCAACGATGATGGACGATGAACCAACAGTCGAAGAGTTGCGTGATGCTATCTGCGCGGTGTTGGCTGAAGCCCCGGACGGGGTTGTTAAAAGCGTCGACATACGCGATGCCCGCTCGCTGGACCCTTTGAAGGGGTTGCTCAAGGGCGCGGCTGTCATTTTGCTCGCGGTTCAGTTTGGTTCGGTCATGCTGATCGATCAACAGGTGGTTTATCCCGATTGAGCCTCAGGCTCTCGTTCCCCAATCCAAAATCCGAAAGGACATGTCATGAGCGCCCAAAAACAGGTTCGCCGCATCACTGTGCCACAGATTGCAGCCCGCAAGGGCGGTGACCCGATTGTATCCCTTACCTCCTATCACGCTCATACGGCGGCGATTGTTGATCAATATGCAGATTTCATCCTGGTTGGCGACAGTCTGGGGATGGTGATGCATGGGATGGAATCGACCGTTGGCGTGTCGCTGGAGCTGATGATCATGCATGGCAAGGCGGTGGTGCGTGGTACTGAGAAGGCTCTGGTGGTGGTTGATATGCCATTTGGCAGCTATGAGGAAAGCCCGTCGGTGGCCTTTCGCAATGCGGCCCATATCATGAAGGAAACCCAGTGCGGAGCGGTGAAGCTGGAAGGTGGCGCGCGGATGGCCGAGACGATCCGGTTCCTGACCGAGCGGGGCATTCCGGTGATGGCTCATATCGGCCTGACGCCGCAATCGGTGCACACGATGGGGGGCTTTAAGACCCAAGGGCGGCAGGAAGCCGATTGGGAGCAGCATTTCGAAGATGCCCGTGCTGTGACTGAAGCGGGGGCTTTCGCGCTGGTGCTCGAAGGTATGGTTGAGCCGCTGGCAGCTGAAATCACCCGTCAAGTGGCCATTCCGACCATCGGCATCGGGGCATCGGCGGTCTGCGACGGGCAGATTCTGGTGTTGGAAGACATGCTTGGTTTCAATCCCAAGCCGCCAAAATTCGTCAAGGTCTATGGCAATCTGGGTGAGCAGATCGACCAAGCGGTCAAAAACTATGCGGACGAGGTGAAAAATCGCACCTTCCCGAGTGAAGACCAGATTTATCGCTGAGCCGCAGCGGATTTGGATTTCGTCAACATGACCTAGAGATTTCTGATCCGATTGCTGGTAAAGAGGGACCAAACAAGGCCCGTCTCCTTTTGGAAGGCTGCGCCAATCCTGCGCGATCCAAAACCAAACGGACCTGAGACCGTTGAAAGACCAGCAGCCGCTTGCGCATGCGCACATGGTTGCCAAGAGGATGGAGTTTCTTTCCGTGAGCCAAGCCGAGATTGTGATCCGCCGCCCCGACGACTGGCACCTGCATTTGCGCGATGGTGCCATGCTGCAAGCGGTTCTGCCCCATACCAGTGCCAATTTCGCCCGCGCGATCATCATGCCCAATCTGGTGCCGCCTGTGGTAACCGTTGCTGATGCGACCGCCTATCGCGAGCGCATCATGGCGGCCTTGCCGAAAGGGCATCGGTTCGAGCCTTTGATGACCCTCTATCTGACCGAGGCGACCGATCCGGCGGATGTGGAACAAGGGGTGAAAGACGGGCTGATCAAGGCGCTGAAACTCTATCCGGCCGGGGCAACGACCAACTCGGACAGCGGCGTTCGGACGATCGAAAAGGTCTATCCGGTGCTTGAGAAAATGGCCGAGATCGGTGTGCCACTCTGTGTGCATGGGGAAGTGACCGATGCGGATATCGATATTTTTGACCGCGAGGCGGTGTTTATCGAGCGGGTCCTGTCGCCGATCCGCTCACGCTTTCCCGATCTGCGGATCGTGATGGAGCATATCACCACACAAGATGGTGTGGCCTTTGTCAGCGAGGCGGGCGAGAATACTGCAGCGACCATCACCACCCATCACCTGATCATCAATCGCAATGCCTATCTGGTTGGTGGCATCAAGCCGCATTATTATTGCCTGCCGGTTGCCAAACGCGAGAAGCACCGTTTGGCTCTGCGGGCGGCAGCGGTGTCGGGCAACGGGAAATTTTTCCTCGGGACTGATTCCGCGCCACATCCCACCCATGCCAAGGAAAGCGCCTGTGGCTGCGCGGGGATTTATACCTCGATCAATACGATCAGTTGTCTTGCGCATGTGTTTGAGCAAGAGGGCGCGCTTGACACGCTTGAAGCTTTTGCTTCGCTCAATGGTCCGGCTTTCTATCGCTTGCCGGTCAATGAAGAGAAAATTCGCCTCTATAAGAGCGACGAGCCGCTTGATCTGCCGACCAAAGTGGCGGTTGAGAGCGAGACCGTGACGGTGTTCGATCCGGGCTTCCCGCTCCACTGGCAGCATGAGGCCGTGCGATAAGCCGCAGCCGCGCAGATGAAATGACAAAAGCCCTGCCAACGTCAGTCGGCAGGGCTTTTTCGTGATGGGAGCGTTTAGCGGGTCACATGCACCGCGCAATTGGCATGGCGAACCACACGGGCGGCGGTGGAGCCGAGGAAATAATCCTGCAGGCCCGGACGGTGGGACGCTACGACGATCAGGTCGATGTCGTGATCGTCAGCATATTCGACAATGGACGTGCCGGGGTGGCCATCAATCACCACGATTTCGGCATCAGGAAAAATCTCTGCCTTGCTTTTCAGCTCATGCCTGATCTTGTCGCGGGCCTCGACGCGGACTTGCTTTGGCACCTGGGCGGCGACATAGGCGGGGACTGCGTCGAGCACATGGATAAGGGTGACCTTGCTGCCCTGATCGGCCAACACCTTGGCAGCTGCCAAAGCCATGGATGGATCATGGTCGGCGTCGAAGGCGACGGGAACCAGAATTTTCTTGTACATTTATTCCTCCGCTTTGTGAAACGATCGCGCCCCGAGAGGGATCGCTGTTTCACGTTATTTCGATTGTGTCACGACGGTTTCAGCTTCCTCATGTTGCTGATGTCGCGATTGATCGAGGGATCGGCATGTTGCCTTTTGCCCGGCAATTGACCGCCATGATCAGGCCTGTCCCAAGGGACAACTGATCTTTCGCCTTTATCATATCATGAGGGCCGGATTCCAACACATTATTTTGCTATATCAATTCGTTGGAGTCAGTTTGGCCCGTCTGTAAAATAATGCTCTCTCTGCAAGAGGGAGACGATTTTTGCCGCAGGCTGGCTGTGTTTGGCCTGTGTTTGACTGGCCGTGTTTGGTTGACCTGATCCGCTCGCAGGTTTGAGACTGCGAGCGGGCGTAGTCAGGCGATCTAGCCACCGGGATGGATCAAAGAACAGCCTCGAACAAGCCACGGACATTGTCCGCATCAAGTTCGATCGGGTTGCCGCCACAGGACGGATCCTTCAGCGCGCCTTCGATCAGCTTGTCGATGTCGGGGTCGGTGACCCCAAGGCCGGACATGCGTTTTGGAATATTGAAGCTGTTATTGAAGTCATCAACAAAGGCGCAGAAGCCGTCAAAGCCGCCGGTCAGGCCGAGATATTCGGTGACCGTGTTGAAGCGGGCTTCGATGGCCGGGCGGTTGAATTGCAGCACCGCTGGCATGCAGACCGCGTTGGTGGTGCCGTGATGGGTGTGATACATCGCACCCAGCGGATGGCTTAGCGCATGAATGGCGCCAAGACCCTTCTGGAAGGCAGTGGCACCCATGGCGGCGGCTGACATCATGTGGGCGCGGGCCTCGATGTCGGAGCCGTCCTTATAGGCACGCGGCAGGTTTTCGACCACAAGGCGCATGCCTTCAAGGGCTATGCCCTGGCTCATCGGATGATAGAAAGGCGAGGAGAAGGCTTCCACACAATGGGCAAAGGCATCAAGGCCGGTGCCTGCAGTGATCGCTGGTGGCATGCCAACGGTCAATTCCGGATCGCAAATGACGATTGTCGGCAGGACCTTTGGATGGAAGATAATCTTCTTCTCGTGGGTTTGGGAATTGGTGATGACGCTGGCGCGGCCAACCTCAGATCCGGTGCCCGCCGTGGTTGGAACGGCGACGATGGGCGCGATGGCGTCAGCGTCGGCGCGGGTCCACCAGTCACCGATATCTTCAAAGTCCCAAATCGGGCGGGTTTGGCCAGCCATGAAGGCAACCATCTTGGCCAAATCAAGGCCCGAGCCACCGCCAAAGGCAATGACACCATCATGACCACCCGCTTTGTAGGCGGCGACACCGGCATCGAGATTTGTCTCGTTCGGGTTCGGGTCCACCTCGCTGAAGATAGCACGGCCAAGGCCTGCTGCTTCCATCACATCGAGTATGGACTGGGTGACAGGCAAAGAGGCAAGGCCCCGGTCGGTGACCAGCAGAGGCTTGGTGATGCCCGCCTGCGCGCAGGCGGCGCCCAATTCCGCAATACGACCCGCACCGAATTTGATGGCGGTCGGGTAATTCCAGTTTCCTACGAGATTCATTTTGTCACCTTCTTGAGATGATAAGATTTTGGACGGGTCAGGTTGTGGAAGCCGATGATCGACAGACCACCACCGCGGCCGGTCTGTTTGCAGCCTGTCCAGCACAGGCCAGGGTCGAGATAGTCGGCGCGGTTCATGAAGACGGTGCCGGTTTCGATCTGGTCACCCACCGCAATGGCGCGATCGACATCCTTGGTCCAGAGGCTGGCCGTGAGGCCGAAATCGCTGTCATTCATCAGGGCAATGGCTTCAGCATCGTCCTTGACCTTCATGATGCCAACGACCGGGCCAAAGCTCTCTTCACGCATCACCCGCATGTCATGGGTGACATTGGTCAGGATTTGCGGCGTGAGATAGGCACCGCCGTCATCTTCGGCGAAGGTGTCGATGTGGGCCACAGCACCGGCGTCCAGCGCCTCGGCGATCTGGGCGCGGACCTCATTGGCAAAGCGCACATTGGCCATCGGTCCCATGGTCGTGTTTGCGTCGAGCGGGTTGCCGAGCTTGTAGCCCTTGACGATGGCAATGGCTTTCTCAAGGAAAGCGTCATAGAGGCTCTCATGGACATAGATGCGCTCGATGCCGCAGCAGCATTGGCCGGAATTGAACATCGCACCATCGATCAAGGTGTCGACTGCGGCGTCAAGATCCGCATCTTCCATCACATAGCCGGGATCCTTGCCGCCCAGCTCGGTGCCGACACCGGTGAAGGTGCCTGCGGCTGCCTTTTCCATCGCAACACCACCGCCAACGGAGCCGGTGAAATTGATGAAATCGAATGCATTGTCGGCAATCAGGGTCGAGGTGGTTCCATGGTCAAGGAAGACATTCTGGAACACGTCCTGCGGCACGCCTGCAGCATGGAAGGCTTCGGCCATCCGCTCGCCGACCAGCAGGGTCTGGGTGGCATGCTTGAGCATCACCGTGTTGCCCGCGATCAGCGCCGGGGCGACGGTGTTGATGGCGGTCATGTAAGGATAATTCCATGGCGCAACCACGAAGACGACCCCGTGCGGGATGCGCTTGATGAAGCGTTTGAATGTGGCATCTTCGCCAACTTCGATATCCGCCAAAGCCTCTTGGGCAATGGCTGCCATATGGGAGGCGCGTTCGTTGAAGCCACCAAACTCACCGCCATAGCGGACCGGTCGGCCCATCATTCCGGCCAGCTCCGGCACGATCACGTCATTCATCTCGCCCACTTTGGCGACACCGGCCATCACAAGTGCGATGCGTTCGCTCAATGGGCGTGCAGCCCATTCTTTCTGGGCTGTACGGGCCTTGTCTGCGGCCTCTTTTGCTGCCTCTAACGATAGGGCAGGTCTTTCAGCAAAGACCGATCCATCGATTGGCGAGATACAGGTCAGCATCTTCATTCTTTACGTCCTTGACTGGTGCGCCGGTCAGGCTTTCTCAAAACCGCGCGCTATTTCATAGTCGGTTACAACCCGGTTGAATTCTTCGATTTCCCATTCTGCCGCACGGGCATAATGATCGATCACCTCGTCACCCATCGCTTCGCGCAGCATGGCCGATTGCATCATGCTATCGCGGGCATCCCGCAGGGTGCGCGGGATGTGATGGGTTTCATCATCGGAGTAGGCGTCGCCCGTGAAGGGGGCGGGCAGCTCCAGCTTTTCCTCGATCCCCTTAAGGCCCGCAGCCAACATGGCGGCGATGCCGAGATAGGGGTTCATGTCGGCGCCCGGTGTGCGACATTCCACCCGCACGCCTTTGGTGCCATCGCCACACAGACGGAAGGCTGCGGTGCGGTTGTCGACGGACCAGACAATTTGGGTCGGCGCAAAGGTGCCCTTGGCAAAGCGCTTGTAACTGTTGATATAGGGTGCCAGAAAATAGGTATAGTCGGAGGCATATTTGATTAGCCCCGCCATATAATGATCCATCAATTCGGACTTGGCGAGCGGTTTTGAGGGATCATAGAAGGCATTTGCACCCTCTTTCCAGATCGACTGGTGGACGTGGGAGGCGCTACCGACGCGATCCTGATGCCATTTGGGCAGGAAACTGGCAGCCACCCCGTGCTGATGGGCAATTTCCTTGATGCCATGTTTGGCAATGGTGTGGTGATCGGCGGTCGCCAGAGCGTCTGCATATTTGATATTCAGCTCTTCCTGACCGGCTTCGGCTTCGCCTTTCGAGCCTTCGATCGGGATGCCCATTTCGCGCAAGTGATTGCGGATCGGGCGCATCACAAACTCTTCCTTGGAGGTCTGGAAGATGTGATAATCCTCGTTATAGTTCGAGATTGTCTCCAGCTTGAAGCCATTGCGGGCAATCTCGTCATGGGTGCCGTTGAAGAGGAAAAATTCTAGCTCGGTCGCCATCACAGCATCAAAGCCGAGGGCTTTGGCGCGGGCGATCTGTTTTTTAAGCATTGCACGCGGGGCATGGGATACCGGTTCGTGGCTGTGATGATCGATCACGTCACACATCACCATGGCGGTGCCTTCCAGCCACGGCATCGGGCGGATGGTGCTAAGGTCCGGTTTCATCACATAGTCACCATAACCGCTTTGCCAGCTCGTCGAGCGATAACCATCCGGGGTCGCCATGTCCAGATCGGTGGCGAGCAGATAGTTGCAGCAATGGGTTTCGTCCTGAGCAATGTCGAGAAAGGCCTCTGCATGGAAGCGCTTGCCCATAAGGCGGCCCTGCATGTCGACCATGCAAACCAGAACGGTATCGATGCTTTTGCCAACAATGGCTTGGTTCAGTTCTTCAAAGGTCATGGCGTGCTTTCCAAAAGGGAACCGGAGGCGGCGGACCGCCTCCGGTGACACTCATCAGGTGTAACGATAAGGACGGCCGGCTTTCTGCATGTCGGCGTTGTATTTCTTGATGATTTCAACAACCTTGGCCTTGGTTTCGGATTCGGCTGCAATTTCGTCCCAGAATTTGACCGCAGCTTCTTCAACCTGCGCCCATTCTGCATCCGGAATCGAGGTCAGCTTCATTTTGGTGCCATCGACACGCAAGGATGCTTCGCCACCCCAATACCACCACTGACGGTAATAGTGGGACTGATCACAGCAGACACGGAACAAGGTCTGGAGATCTTCAGGCAATTCGTTCCAGCGGCCCATATTGGCAAAGAAGGACCCAGCCCAGGCACCGGAAATGTTGTTGGTCAGGAAGTAGTTGGTCACGTCTGCCCAACCAACGGTGTAGTCTTCGGTGATGCCGGACCATGCAATGCCGTCCAGCTCGCCGGTCTGTACTGCCACTTCGATGTCTTCCCATGGCAGGGTCACAGGGACCACGCCGAACTGGCTGAGGAAGCGGCCAGCGGTCGGGAAGGTGAAGACGCGTTTGCCCTTAAGGTCTGCGAGCGAGTTGATTGGATCTTTGGTGGCGAAGTGGCATGGATCCCAGGAACCGGCAGAGATGTGCTTGACGCCAACTTTGGAATATTCCTCATCCCAGATCTCATTGAGGCCATACTGGTTGAACAGCACAGGCACGTCGAGAGAGTAGCGGGAGGCAAATGGGAAATAGCCGCCGAACACGGTCACGTCGGTTGGTGACGCCATGGAATCATCGTCGGACTGAACCGCATCAATGGTGCCGCGCTGCAGGGCGCGGAACAGTTCGCCGGTCGGAACCAACTGATCGGAATAGAACAGCTCGATCTGCATGCGGTCGCCAGCAATCTGGTTGAACATCTTGATGGCTGGATCAATCACGTGAGCGGCCAATGCAGGACCAGCATAGGTCTGCATGCGCCATTTGATGGTGCTGCTGGCGATAGCCGGTGCCGCCAGAGGCGCGGCAGCCGCACCGATTGCAGCTGTCTTCAAGAAATTACGTCTCGTGGTAGTCATCGTTCGTCTCCGTTAAGGTGATTGCGGTTTCTTTTTCAGAAACTCTTGGGGTTTATTCAAGTTGATTGCCTTAATTGGTCTTTTCTTCTTGTCTTGTTATTGGAATTGCAAAGCCATCCTTATTTGCCATAGACCATTTCTGGCAACCACAGGGCGATCTGCGGGAAGACCATGATGATGATCAGGGCGAGGATCATAACGACCACGAAGGGCAGGATGGATTTGTAAATGTCGCGTAGACTGATTTCCGGTGGCGCCATGGCGCGCATCAGGAACAGATTATAGCCGAATGGTGGTGTCATATATGCGATCTGGGTGGTGATGGTATAAAGCACGCCATACCAGATGAGATCAAAGCCCAATTCTCCCACCAGCGGCACATAAAGCGGGGCAACAATCACCAGCATTGCGGTATCATCAAGGAAGGTGCCCATCAGGATGAAGCTCAGCTGCATCAGGATCAGGATCATCCAGGGGGACAGGCCCATTTGCTCGGTGAAGAGATTGTCGATGGCCTTCACGGCTCCCAGTCCATCAAAGACCGCGCCGAACCCCAGAGCGGCCAGAATGATCCACATGAACATGCAGGAAATGCCCAAGGTCTGACGGGTGCAGGTCTGGAAGACTTTCCAGCTCATGCGGCGTTTGAGGATCGAAGCTGCCAGAGCGGTGAGGGCACCGATGGCGGAACTTTCTACCAATGACGTCCAGCCATTGACGAAGGGCACCATCATGGCGGCGAAAATGGCCAGAGGCAGAATACCTGCACCCAGCAGGCGCATTTTTTCTGCGCGTGGCACGTCGGTGGCATCTTTGAGCGCCGGTCCAAGCTCTGGCTGGAGGCGGCAGCGGATCCAGATGTAAAGCACGAACATGGCTGCCATCATCAGGCCGGGCAGGATGCCCGCGAGCCACAATTGGCCAACCGGCTGGCGGGCGATCATCGCATAGAGCACCAAAACCACCGATGGCGGCACCAGAATGCCAAGCGAGGAGCCTGCCTGGATGACACCGGTGACCATGATTTTGTCATAGCCGCGGCGGAGCAATTCCGGCAGGGCAATGGTTGCGCCGATGGCCATGCCCGCAACGGACAGACCATTCATGGCGGAAATCAGCACCATCAGGCCGATGGTGCCCATGGCGAGGCCGCCATTCACATTGCCGAACCAGACATGGAACATGCGATAAAGGTCATCCGCCAGACGGCTTTCGGACAAAACGTAGCCCATGAAAATGAACATCGGCAGGGTCAGCAGGGGATACCATTTCATCAGCTTCATGGCTGCGGAAAAGGGAATGTCCTGCCCACCGGTGCCCCACAGGGCAATGGCCGAAATGGCTGCGATGGCGCCGATGGCCCCAAAGACGCGCTGACCGGAAAAGAGCATCAGCATCATCGAAGCGAACATGAAAAGGGCGATATGCTCTTGGTTCATTCTTTAGCCTCCGGGATGGTGTGCCCGTTCAGACGTAGAATGTCTTTGCAGAGCTCGGAAATGGATTGCAGGAGCATCATCAGGATACCGATGATCATGACGACCTTGATGGGCCAGGCATAAGGCCGCCAAGCAGTGGAAGAGCGTTCGAGACGACCGATTTTCTCGCTGCCGTCGATCAACCCCATGAAGAAGTCAATCGGCTCCATGCCCCAATAGCCCAGTGAATAGGCCGTCGAGCTAAGAGCGCCATAGAGCAAGACGCCGAGATAAAAGATCAGAAACATCACCGTGAAGCAATCCACGGCGGCCTTGCGGCGGATCGTCCAGTCGCCATAAAAAAGGTCCATGCGGACGTTGGAGCCCATCAGCAAGGAATAAGGCCCGCCCAACATGTAATAGGCGACCATGGCGAACTGGGCCATTTCCAGTGTCCAGAGAGAGGGGCGAAAGAAGGTCTTCGAAATCGAGGACCAGAGCAGGATCGCCATCAGGACAAACACGCCATACATCACGAAACGGCCAACGCGAAGGTTGAAGCCATCTATGATATCGACGAAGCGGAGAAGGGGTGTCATGCCGACACCTGCCTTAATCGTTGCACAGCCTCATGGGAGCGGAGGATGGAACGGGAGAGGTGATTTGCCATTGTGATTGCTTTGTCTTTTGTATTGATCAGATCGTTACGGATCTCGATCATTGTCGAGTCCAGCCCATGGTCTTCGCCATGTTTTCTAAGGCTGTAGGTGACGCCGTCGGTGGCGTCGTAAGGCTCGTTGAGGGCGGTCTTGTATCTGCCCTCTGCGGCCTCGATGGATTGCATTTGTTCGCTGAAGGCGGCTGTCTTGTCGAACAGGAAGCCGATTTCCACTTCCCGGTGACCGCCATGATAGATCGGGGTGAAGCTGTGAATGGTCAGAATGGTCAAGGCATCGCCCACCCGTTCGCGCTGGGTACGGACCAATTCAGCTGCGGTGTTGTGGAACGGATTGTGAATGAGGCCAAAGCGGTTTTTGCGCTCGGCATCGCTGAGGCCTTCATTGCCCGGCACCGCGAAAATCTCGCTTTTGGCAGGCATGGCATCGGGGGCTTCAAGGGGTCTGTTGCAATCATAGACCAGACGCGAGACGCCGCCAGCCACCAAAGGCGCATCGAGCAGATCCGACAGGGCGGAGGCAACATCCAGCGCGCCAATGTCCCAGGCCGCGTGGGAGGTTGCGGTTTCGGTGTCGATGCCTAATCTGTTGAATTCATTTGGAATATGCAGAGATGCATGCTCGCAAAGCAGCACAAAAGGCGCGGATCCTGTCGTCCGTTGCAGGTGAACTGGCGACCAAATGGCTTCGGGCATCTTGCTTTCTCCCTGTTAACTTATGTAAAGAAAACTACATGGTGGGCACCAGTGTCAATTTTTTTCTGTATTTTTTTCTACATTTTTGGGTAGGATGTAGAAATGAAACAAAAACCCGAAAGGGAAATCATGCTTGTTCGTGATCTGATTGAGGCGCATAAGGCTGACCTGACCCCGGCGGAGCGTCGGCTGGTGCCTTATATCAAGGATGACTCGCTGGCGATTGAATTGAAGTCGATCACCAAGCTTGCTGAAGCGGCGGATGTGTCGACACCGACCGTTATTCGGTTTGCGCGCAAGCTGGGATTTGACGGCTTTCCCGATATGCAAAATGCCATTCGCACCGAGTTGGCCGAACGGATCAAGCAGCCGCTTGCCAAGTTCGAGACCAAACTGGGGGCCGAGCATGAACGGCATGTGGTCAATCGCTTCACCATGCATGTGGTGGAGAATGTCAACCGGACCATGAACCAGCTTGATTATGAGGTGTTCGATCAGGTTGCCGAGATGTTGGCAGACACCGACAACAAGATCTATTTGCGCGGGGGCAAGATTTCCCAGTCAAGCGCCTTTCATTTCTTCAACCACCTGCAGATCATTCGCCCCAATGTCAGCATGTTGGGGGCCTCGCCGAGCGTCTGGCCGCAGACGTTGCTTGATATGGATGACAAGTCGGTTCTGATCCTGTTTGACATTCGCCGGTATGAGCAGGTGCTGGAACGTCTTGCATCGCTGGCATCCTCACAAGGGGCGAAGATTGTGCTGTTTACCGATCAGTGGGGCTCGCCGATTGAGGGTATCGCCGACAAGTGTTTCCGCGCCATGGTGGAAGCGCCATCAAGCTGGGACAGTACGATTGCCATCAATCTTTTGGTCGAAGCGATGATCGCCCAGATTCAGCTGCTTAGCCCGGACAAGAGCAGCAAGCGTATCCGGGAAATGGAAAATATGATCGGTGTCACCGAAATTTTCCGCAAAGCCTGATCAGGCTGTGGTTGGCAGCGTCCAACAGGGCAAAAAAGCACCCTGCCAGATGGGCACTGACAGGGTGAAGGTCTTTCGTCGTTTCTTGGGAGCGTCTTTTGGTGGAGGGAGGTCAGATCGTCTGGCTGATGGTGACCCATGCGGCGTTGTCCTTCGATGATCGCACACAGGCATCGATGAACTGAACGCCCTTCAGCCCGTCCTGCACGGTCGGATAGACCACCGCCGGATCCGGTGCAGACCCGTCCCGTTTGGCCAGAATGGCGGCTGCGGCTTCGCTGTAGATGTTGGCAAAGCCTTCAAGATAGCCTTCTGGATGTCCCGATGGAACGCGGCTCACTCTGCCTGCCACATCACTGGCCCCGGCGCCGTTGCGCGTGATCAGGCGTTTGGGGTCACCAAAGGGCGTGTACCAGAGATAGTTCGGGTCTTCCTGACACCATTCCAGCCCGCCTTTGTCCCCATAGACACGGAGCTTTAAGGCGTTTTCGTTGCCTGGGGCCACCTGACTGCACCAGAGCATGCCTCGGGCACCACCCTTGAAGCGCATCATCACATGGCCATTGTCATCGACCTGACGGCCGGGCACGAAAGATTGCAGGTCTGCGGCGAGGCTTTCCAGTTCCAGTCCGGTGACAAAGCTTGCCAGATTGAAGGCGTGGGTGCCAATATCGCCGGTGGAACCACCCGCGCCAGAGCGAGCGGGGTCCGTGCGCCATGCGGCCTGTTTGAAATCGGCAAATTCTGTCAGCCAGTCTTGCGGATATTCCACCTGCACCACGCGGATGGTGCCAATGTCGCCATTGGCAATCATTTCGCGAGCCTGACGCACCATCGGATAGCCGGTATAATTGTGGGTCAGGATGAACAAGGCGTCTGACTGTTCGGCCTCTTTGACAAGCTTTTCTGCGTTTTCCAAAGTTGAGGTCAGGGGCTTGTCGCAAATGACATGGATGCCCCGGCGCAGGAATTCGACTGCTGCGGCGAAATGCATGTGGTTCGGGGTGACGATTGATACCGCCTCAATGCCATCCTCGCGGTTGGCCTCCATTTCTGCCATCAGGGTGAAATTGTCGTAGCTGCGCTCGGGATCCAGTCCCAGAGCTGCCGCTGAGGCGTGAGACTTTTCAGGTGTCGAGGAGAGCGCGCCCGCGACCAGCTGATATTTGTCATCAATGCGCGAAGCGATGCGATGCACTCCGCCGATGAAGGCGTCGTTGCCGCCGCCCACCATGCCTAGGCGGATCCGCCCGCCAAGGCTCTCATTGCGTCCGGTGATGGCCATCTTAATTCTCCAGTCCGAGCATCTTGCGGTTCATGGCGTTGTCTGCGCCACCATCGGCAAAGTCGTCAAAGGCTTTATCGGTGACGCGGATGATATGGTCAGAAACGAATTGTGCGCCTTCGCGGGCTCCATCTTCAGGATGCTTGAGGCAGCATTCCCATTCGACGACAGCCCAGCCGTCAAAGTCATTGGCGGCAAATTTCGAGAAGATCGCGCCGAAATCGACCTGTCCATCCCCCAGCGAGCGGAAGCGCCCAGCCCGATCAACCCAGCTCTGATACCCGCCATAAACACCTTGGCGTCCGGTGGGGTTGAACTCGGCATCCTTGACGTGGAACATCTTGATCCGGTCTTTGTAGATGTCGAAATTATCCAGATAGTCGAGGCACTGCAGGACATAATGCGAAGGATCGTAGAGCATGTTGGCGCGGGAATGGTTGTTGACGCGCTCAAGGAACATCTCAAAGCTCACGCCATCATGCAGGTCTTCGCCCGGATGGATCTCGTAGCAAAGATTGACATCGCATTCATCAGCAAAATCGAGCAAGGGCTGCCAGCGGGCGGCCAACTCGTCAAATGCGGCTTCCACCAAGCCTGCGGGGCGTTGCGGCCAGGGATACATATAGGGCCAGCACAGCGCGCCGGAGAAGGTGGCGTGATTGCGTATTCCCATCAGGCGCGAGGCCATCAGGGCCTTTTTGACCTGATCAACGGCCCAGAGTTGGCGGGCCTTTGGATTGCCTCGTACTTCCGGGGCGGCAAAGCCGTCAAAGGCCTCGTCATAGGCTGGATGGACTGCAACCAGCTGACCCTGCAAATGGGTCGACAATTCGGTGACTTCCACACCGGCTTCGGACGCAATGCCCTTGAATTCGTCGCAATAGTCTTTTGAATTGGAGGCCTTGTCCAGATCGATCAGGCGGCCATCCCAAGAGGGGACCTGAACGCCTTTATAGCCGCAATCCGCAGCCCAGCGGGTGATGTCGGCCCAGCTGTTGAATGGTGCGTCGTCGCTGGCAAATTGTGCCAGAAACAGCGCTGGACCCTTGATGGTTTTCATGGCTTTGTCTCCCAAGATCTTTGGCGCCGTCGATTGGCGGATCGCCTTTTATTGCTGTCATTCCTGTCGGGCATGCCGGGCTCAGTGCTCTTGTCTTGGCAAGGCGCTAGGGGCGGGGCAATGAGCCGGGGCTCTTGGAAGGTCCCGGCTCTTTTCTCATTCAGCCTGATGCGCAGAAGCTGACCTCAGGCATCGTGTGATGACTGTCCCTTAGAATGGAGAGTCGGGGAAGTAGAAGTCCTTGGCATTGTCCTTGGTGATCAGGGTTGCGCCGAGAATATAGCGACCGGCAACCGGACCGTTGGACTTGAAGGCTGCAACGGTGACATCCATGGCGGTCGCGATCATTGCAGGTGGATAGAGCACATCAACCGGTACCAGTTCGTTGCCGTCCATGACGCCCTTGATGGTTTCTTTCATGCCAGCGCCGCCGACGACGAACATGCCATTGCCATCACGGCCAGCCTGTTTGAGAGCAGCAACCACGCCGATGGCGATGTCGTCATCTTGTGCCCATACCGCGTCGATGTCCGGGAAGCGGGACAGGAAGTCCTGCATGACCTCAAAGCCATCATCACGGTTCCAGTTGGCATGTTTGTGGTCGAGCACGTTGATGCCGGTATCCTTGATGCCTTCCATGAATGCGTCGAAGCGTTCATTGTCGATGATGGTGGGAATGCCGCGCAGAATGACGATATTGTCACCGGATTTCAGGCGTGACTTCATATATTCAGCTGAGACACGGCCCATTTCAGGGTTGTTGCCTGCAACATAGATGTCTTCGATGCCCGGTTGGCTGAGGCCACGGTCAACGACGGTGATCATCGCACCGGATTTCTTGGCATTCAGTACCGGATCGGTGAGGGGCTCGGATTCAAATGGCAGCACCACGAGGGCGTCAATCTGATGGACAGAGACCAGATCTTCGATGGCTGATGCCTGCTGGCTTGGATCCGGCGAGTTGACAAGGATCAGGTCGACATCAGGATAAAGGGCTTCGAGGCGTTTTTCGGCTTTTTTCGGCATGCCAGTTCATGCCAGCCGCCCAAGCGTGGGTCGGGGTTGGATAGGACACGCCGATCTTGATCTTGTCGGCGGCAAGTGCCGTGCCTGCGAGCATCATGGCTCCGGTCAGTGCGGCAGCGAATAGTGCTTTGGGTGCTTTCATCTTTTCCTCCCAGAATATTAGAAATGCGCCAGTTAGCAGAACTAAGGGTCTTGACAAGCGGGTGGGGCTTTGCGCTCCCCTGTCGACCCGCATGGCGGGCCAACGGTCTTTCTTTGGTGGCCGACCGTGAGGTCGATATCGATGGTCCGACTAGGTCTTTACTTCCTTCTTGCGGCCAAAGTTGCCGCGTTGGAGCCAAACGGCGGTGATGATGATCAGGCCTTGCATCGTGCCGTTCAGATAGTTGGAAATCATGTCGGTGAAATTGAGAATGTTGCCGATGGTGGTCAGGATCAGGGCGCCCAGAATGGTGCCACCAATCCGGCCATAACCGCCCTTGAGAACCGTACCGCCGATGATCACCGCAGCAATGGCTTCCAGCTCCCACAAGACTCCGGTCGAAGAGGAGGCCGAGCCAAGGCGTGGCACATAAATGATGGTGGCAAGCGCGACGCAGATGCCCTGGATGACATAGGTCCATGTCTTGATCCGGTCGACCTTGATGGCGGAATATTTGGCTACCGCCTCATTGGAGCCAATGGCTGTGCAATAGCGGCCAAAGGCGGTCCGGTTGAGCAACACCCAACCAATGATGGCGACGCTGATGAAGACCCAGACCGGGATGGGAAGGCCCATGAAGCTGTCATAATAGACCGGGCGATAGGTGCCACGGATGCCATAGTCCAGAGACAGGGTGCCGCCATCGGCGAAATAGGTGACCAGCGAGCGGAAAATACCCATCGTGCCCAAGGTCACGATGAAGGCTTCGATTTTGCCCTTGGTGGTCAGCAGTCCGTTGACCAGACCGGCCCCAAGCCCCAACGCAATCGAAATGGCACATCCAATCAGAACCGTGGTGATGCCGGTGCCGGTGATGGGGACGAGCATGTTCATGATGATGATCATGACGCCCGCAATCACCGCAGCCATTGAGCCGACGGACAGATCAATGCCACCGGACGTGATCACGAAGGTCGCGCCAACGGCAATGATGCCGATGAAGGCCGAGCGTGTCAGCAGGTTTGTGATGTTGCCTTCCGAGAGAAAGGCAGAGTTGAGCGAAAAACCGATGACGCACAGCAACAGCAGCGCGATGGCAGGGCCCAGTGTTTTAAAGTCTGTCGCAAAAGGCAGGCTTTTCGCCTTTTTGCCCGCGGGATTCTCTGTCATGCGCTGGCCTCCTCCTTCAAGCCGGCCGCAAAGCGGACTATTTCATGTTCGTTGATGGCATCGCCGGTGAGTTCTCCGGTGATGCGGCCTTCACGCATCACAATCACTCGATGACAGATCCCGATGATTTCGGGCATTTCCGATGAGATGACGACGACCGACATGCCTTCGGATGCCAGTGCTGCAATGAAATGATAGATTTGCTGTTTGGTGCCCACATCAATGCCACGGGTCGGTTCGTCGACAATGACAATGCGCGGGTCGCATTCCATCACCTTGGCGAGCAGCAATTTCTGCTGGTTGCCGCCGGACATTTCCGAGACCTTGCAATTGGGATCGCGGGCGCGGATGTCAAACCGGCGGACACCGCGGCGCAGGGCCTGTTCTTCGCCCTTGCGGTCGAGCAGCACGCCTTTGAGAAATTTCGGCAAGGCCAACAGGGTGAGGTTCGGCTGCATCTGTTTGTCAACCAGCAAGCCCTTGCCCTTTCGGTCCTTGGTAAGATAGGCGATGCCAGCATCGCGCGCATCAGCGGCAGAGCGGATGTGGGTCTCCTCACCAAACAGGGTGACATGACCCGATGTCATGGGGCGCAGACCGCAGATGGCCTCAAACAGCTCGGTTCGGCCAGAGCCGATCAGTCCTGAGAAGCCCAGAATTTCACCTTTGCGCAGGGAGAAGGAGGCTTTCTTTACCAGATCTGTGCTCAGATTCTTTACTTCCAGCACACGCTCGGCGTCATAGTCGGCTTCGGTCATGGGCGGGAAGAGGTCGGACAATTCGCGGCCCACCATCATTTGCGCCATGGTGTCGAGGGTGAAATCCTCGGTCGGCTTGGTGGTGATCCACTGGCCGTCTCGCAGGATGGTGATGCGGTCTGCAATGGCGGCAACTTCCTTGAGTTTGTGCGAGACAAACATGACTGCCGTACCCTGAGCCTTGAGGCGTCTGACCTGTTTGAAGAACAGATCCGTCTCCGCTTCGGTCAACACCGCTGTCGGCTCATCCATGATCAGGATGCGGGCATTGCGGCTCATCGCCTTGACGATTTCGACCATTTGCTTCTGGGCAATCGACAGGCTCGAAATGCGATCATCGGGGGAGATGTCGAGACCAATCTCGGTGAGCATCTTGAGGACTTCGTCATGCATTGTAGCGCGCTTGAGGAAGCCTTTGGCGATTTGCTCGCGACCTAGGAAAATATTCTCTTCCACCGTCATTTGTTCGGCGAGATTGAGCTCCTGATGGATTAACACGATGCCGAGATCTTCTGCCTGCCCATTGGGGGGAAGGATCACCGGTTCACCATCCAGCAGGATCGTGCCAGAGGTGGCGGGATGGAAGCCCGAGAGAATTTTCATCAGGGTGGATTTGCCTGCACCATTCTCGCCGATCACGGCATGCACTTGGCCTGCACGGATGTCGAAATTGATGGAGAATAGGACAGGCACTGAGCCAAAGGATTTGCTTACCCTTTGCGCAGCCAGAATCGGAGCGTCGTCAGGACACTTTTCCAACACTTGCTTTCCTCCCTAGCACAAGCGTTTGTCCGACCATTTGGAGCCGGTTTTTGGGAATGTAAACCTTTTCATTATGGATGTAAACCTTTTCATAGCTCAAAATGAAGCGTAGAGTGGGACGTGGATAAAGGCTGTCTTGTAGACCTGCCCAACCAATTTCTCTACACTTTACCGACTTTAACACCACCTTGATTTGATGATGGGAAAACCGATTGGAACCGACAGGAAAAAAAGCAGCCACCATTGAAGACGTGGCCAAGCTTGCCGGGGTTTCGATCGCCACTGTCAGTCGGGCGATGCGAACGCCGGAGAAGGTGGCTGAAAGCACCCGCAAAAAGGTCACCGCCGCCATTGCACGCACTGGCTATACGGTCAATGCCATGGCGCAGAATTTGCGCATGCAACGTTCCAAGATGGTGATGGCGTTGGCGCCGTCCATTTCTGATCCGAATTTTTCGGGCATTTTGGTGGGGCTGGAAAAAGTCGCCAATCAGAGGGGCTATGGTGTGCTGATCGGCAACACCGAGGGCAATGTGGAGCATGAGGAAAAATATCTCCACTTTCTTTCGACCGGCATGGTGGATGGTCTGGTTCTATTGACGGGACATCTGCCTGTCGCCGGATGGCCGGACCGCAAGGCATCGAGCTTCCCACCGATGGTTGCTGCCTGCAATCCGATTGAACATACCGAGGTTTCTTATGTCGGGGTGGATGATACGGCAGCAGCCAAGGTGGCCACAGAATATCTGATTTCGCTGGGTCATCGCAGGATCACCTATGTGTCCGGGCCGCAAGGCAGCATGGTCGATGACATGCGCTATGCGGGCTATTGTCAGGCGATGCTTGAGTCGTTTGATCGACCTGACATCTGGAAGGTGCGTGGGGATGGCTCGACTGAAGGGGGGCGGGCGGCAGTTGAAATGCTGTTCATTCGCGATACGTTGCCAACGGCTTTTTTCTGTTTCAGCGACAGCACGGCCATCGGTGTGATCAGCGCGCTGAATTCAAGAGGGATGCAGGTGCCCCATGATTTTTCAGTTGTCGGCTTTGATGATATTCCCTTTTCGAGCCATATCACGCCGGCGCTGACGACCATCCGCCAGCCGCGCACGCATATTGGCGAGATTGCCATGACCGAGTTGCTTGATCTGCTCAACAGTCAGGGGCGCAAATTGGCCCGGACCCTGTTGCATGGGGATCTGATCGTGCGCAGTTCCTGTTCGACGCCGCACACCATCGATTGACAACCAGAGCAGGCGTCACACGCTCTTTTTTCCGGTTGGCCATGATGCGGTTGACCGTCCTTAATATGCGATCATAGTCCTCGGTTCTGGCGCGCAGCATGCCGATCATTCGCCCTTTTCTATTGAGTAGTTTGAGATCTTTCTTTGGCCCGGCGGGGCGGATGTCGGTGACCTTTTCCCATGGGGTGAATTTGGCGTCCCGGCGCTGAGCCAAAAGACCGATGCCCTGCATGGTCATGTCATCAGAAATTGCAAGCAGCAAATTTCCAAGAATCGATGCACCATTCTTGCCTGCGCCGATCGTGGCGGAAATCAACCCTTGATCGGTGATCACATAACCGACCCTGAGACGATTTCCGGTCAGGACGACAGCGAGTAGATAGCAAAGGCCAAGAAAGACCGAAAAGCCCAAAGCACCAAGATAGACGCCCAAAACCGGTACATAAACACCTTCATAGAGGGAGTAGCCGACCAAAAGCGTGGCAAGGAACAAAGGGACGCCGACCAGCGGCATGGCGATTTGCTTTGCCATGCTTAGCGAGAGTACAGGAAAATCATAGTCCCAGTAGAGGGGTTCCTTGACGATTGGATCAGAGGCTTGCTGATCGGGTGATTGATCGTTGGGCATGGCGGTCTCCTTTCGCCGCTTGGGCCGCGCGGGAGCCACTCACTGGCCTTTGTACATGACCTTTGTTTCGATCCGCCTGCAAACGGTCTGGAAATTATCCGGCGTGCAGAAGATCGCATCGAGGACCAACAGCCCGGAGCGCAAGACGATGGTATGTTGCGAGCGGATGATCTCCAGCTCGTCAATATCTTCCCACCGGGTTTGTTTGCCGCTGTTGCTGCTCGCCAGCAAACCGGCCCCAGCCAATCCGGGATTGAAGGTGATCAGGCCAAGGGAAAGGGCCAAGCGGCGGCTAACCTTGGCGCGGTTGTCCGTGATGCTTGAGGTGATGTCTTCGCAACCCAGCCGAAATTCCATATGCATCCGGTTGCCCAGTACCAGCAGAACGGCGATGGCAACAAGGATGGTCAGCACGGCGATGGCTGCGAAGAACAGGATCACCGCGACCTTGACTTCACCCGGATCGTTGTCGATGACGCCCAGAACCAGCATGAACAGCGCAAGGGCGGCGGCGGGGATGAGAATGATGAGTGCGAGTTGCCGCAGGACCACGCGGTTGGTCGCCAAGGGTACGTCGATGCTCCATTCGATGGGGGCGCTGTCCAATATGTCCGGGTGGTCGCGCGTCGCAGCTGTCATGGGAGTTTGTCCGCAAATAATGACAGGGAGACTTCATGATAGCGGAAATGGAGGCGCGTTGCGGACGCGACTTGTCGCATCAGACATCTGTAGCAACGCATATGCAGGGTATATGCAATGGCGTCTGAAGGCCTGAATGCATCATGGCCGAGGGGGCCTCGGCCATGACAGGCTGATTGATTGACAGGGCGTCGCCCTAATCGTCGAAATAGTGCAGTTTTGCCGGATCAAAGCCCAATTTGAGTTGCTGACCGGGATGGATCTCATGCTGTCCGAACAGGCGCACGGTGGAATCGATGTCGGCAATCCTGGTGATGACATTGGTGTCGCCACCCAAATGTTCAACATGCTGCACGTCTGCGGTCAGCGGGCCGTCATCTGCAAGATAGAGATCTTCTGGGCGCAGGCCGATGACGCGGCTGTCACCTGCTTCGAGCAAAGAGGCAGGCAGGAAATTCATGGCCGGGGAGCCAAGGAACCCCGCAACGAATTTGTTGGCCGGTTGGTTATAAAGGTCCATCGGGCTGCCGATCTGTTCGACCCGACCATCGCGCAGGACGACGATCTTGTCAGCCAGGGTCATGGCTTCGGTCTGGTCGTGGGTCACATAGATCATCGAGGCATTGAGCTGCTTGTGCAGATTGGCGATTTCGATGCGGGTATTCATGCGCAGCGCTGCATCAAGGTTGGAGAGAGGTTCATCCAGCAAGAACAGCTTTGGCTGGCGCACAATGGCGCGGCCAATGGCGACACGTTGGCGCTGTCCCCCGGACAATTCGGACGGATAGCGGGTGAGATAATCACCGAGCTTGAGCATGCGCGAGGCTTCATTGACGCGAGCGGTAATCTGGTCTTTGGGTATCCCTTCCTGCTTCAAGGCCAGCGACATGTTGTTGGCGACATTGAGATGCGGATAAAGGGCGTAAGACTGAAATACCATCGCGATGCCGCGTTTGGAGGGCGGCACATTGTTGACGACTTCGCCACCAATGGACACCTCGCCGGATGAGGCATCTTCAAGGCCCGCAATGACCCGCAGCAAGGTGGATTTGCCGCAGCCGGACGGGCCGACAAAGACGACGAATTCGCCTTCCTCAACGTCAATATTGATGTCTTTGAGCACCTCGGTCTTGCCAAAGGTCTTGCATACATTTTTCAGGGTCAGCGCGGTCACAGCGTTGTCTCCTCAAGCATTACAGGTTTGCCGGTACGGATGCTCTGGTCGGCGGCAAGGCAAATGGCCAGCGATTGCACCGCATCCTGCATATGTCGTTCCAGATCGATATCGTCCTTGATGGCCCGCAGGATGAAATCCTGCTCATTGGCGCAAAGCTCGTTATGGCCGGGTTCACCCGCCAGATCGATGATCCGGTCGCCTTCAGGTTTGTGAACCAGCAAGCCGCCCACCTTGGTGTGGCCGTCAATGTCGGCCGAGGCTCCCTTGTTGCCATCGGTGATCGAGACCGAGCCATTGGGGGAGACGATGTCTTTGACGAAAAAGGCGGTCTCGGACATCATCGGGCCCCAGCCAGCCTCATACCAGCCGACCGAACCGTCGGTGAACGTGACTTGCAACTGGCCATAATTATACATGTCCTCGGCGATCTCATCGGACAGGCGTAGCCCCATGCCATTGACGCTAACGGGCTTGGCATCGGTGATCTGGCACATCACATCGACATAGTGGACGCCGCAATCGACAATCGGGCTGGTGGTTTGCATCAGGGCCTTGTGGGTTTCCCATTCCGCACCGCTCGATTGCTGATTGAGATTGAGGCGGAAGACATAAGGACCGCCAAGGGCACGGGCTTCCTGGACAAAGCGGATCCAGGATGGATGATGGCGCAGGATATAGCCGACCACAAGCTTGCGGTTGGTCCGTTTGGCGGTGGCGACAACCCGTTCGGCATCCGCTACGCTCATGGCCAATGGCTTTTCAACGAAGACATGGGCTCCGGCTTCCATTGCCGCGCAGGCAAAATCGACATGGGTGTCGGTATAGGTGGCAATCACCACAAGGTCGGGTTTGGTCTCGCTTAGTGCTTGATGAAAGTCGTCAAAGAAAGGATAGCCCGCCAACTCGTCTTTCTGGGCGGTTTGCGAGCGTGCCACGAGGCCGACAATCTCGGATTCGAGGTGATGATGGTGGGCAAGGGCATGGGAAAAGCCCATATTGCCAAGGCCTGCAATCAGGGTTCTGATCATTTCACCGCTCCTGACGTGATGCCGCGAATGAGCTGGCGGGAGAAAATGACATAGAGGATGAGGACCGGCAGAATGGCCATCGACAGGGCGGAGAGGACCGCATTCCAGTCGGTGACGAACTGGCCGATAAAGACCTGACTGCCGAGCGTCAGAGTTTTGGTTTCTTCAGCTGGTGCGAGGATCAGCGGGAACCAGAGGTCGTTCCAGATGGGGATCATGTTGAAGACTGCCACCGTTGCCATGGCCGGGCGGACCAGAGGCACGACGATGCGCCCGAAGATGACATATTCGTTGAGGCCATCGACACGGGCGGCGTCTTTCAGATCGTTGGATACCTGCTTCATAAATTCGCTTAGAATGAACACGGCCAGCGGTAGCCCCTGAGCCGTATAAACCAGAATGAGCGCCCAGAGGGTGTTCACCAGACCGGTGGCGACCATCATTTCCAGAATGGCAACCGTGCCAATGCGGATCGGAATCATGATGCCGAGGGCCAGATAAAGCCCCATCATGGTGTTGCCCTTGAAACGATATTCGCTGAGCGCAAAGGCGGCCATGGCGCCGAATAGAAGGATGAAAAACAGCGAGGCGACGGTGACGATGAAGCTGTTCTGGAAATAGAGGAAGAAATCCCCCTGTTTCATCACGGTTTCATAGCCGATCAGCGAGAAGCTGTCTGCATTGGGCAGAGCCAAAGGCTCACGGAAGATGGCCTTGCGGGTCTTGAAGCTGTTGATCAGGATGACGAAGACCGGGAACAGGGCGATCAGGGTGTAAAGACCCAGCGCGCCATGCATGGCCAGCGCATTGAAACGATTGGTGCGGGCTGAATTTTCCATGTCTGCTTCCTCCTACATCTGATAGCGGCGCAGGCGCGTCTGAATGCCGAACAAATAGACGCAAACGCCGATGAGAATGATCGCAAACATGGAACCGGCAATGGCCGAACCCATATGCGGGTCACCCAATTGCAGCTGGAAGCCGAAGAAGGTGCGATACATGAAGGTGCCTAGAATGTCGGTCGAGAAGTCCGGACCGGCGAGGGCTCCTTGCGCGGTATAGATCAGGTCGAAGGCGTTGAAGTTGCCCACGAAGGTGAGGATCGAAATGATACCGATAGAGGGCAGGATCAGCGGCAACTTGATTTTCCAGAAAGCGGAAATGCCGGTAATGCCATCGATCTCGCCTGCTTCAAGCACTTCTTCCGGGATCGAGAGGAGAGCCGCATAGATCAGCATCATCGGGATGCCGACAAACTGCCAGACCGAGACCAGTGACAGGGCGGTCAGGGCATAGGCTTCCTTGCCGAGCCAAGGGGCGAAGAGGGACTTGAGGCCGATCGCGTCCAGCATGCTTGGCGCAATGCCCCAAATGGGCGACAGGATCAGCTTCCATGCAAAGCCGACAATCACGAAACTGAGAATGGTCGGGATGAAGATGGCGGAGCGATAGAGCGCAGCAAATCTCAAGCGCGGATGAGAGAGGATCGCCGCCAGCACGACGCCGATGGGATTCTGGACCATCATATGGATGAAAAAGAACCAGAAATTGTTGCCAAGCGCGTTCCAGAATTGCTCGGACCAGATCGGATCTCCGAACAATCGTTCGAAATTGGTGAAGCCGACATAGGTGCGCACATTCTCGATCTCGCTATAAAGGGCGAGGCGCAGGGTGTTGAAAAGCGGAAAGATCATGACCGCCGTATAGACCAGCACCGCAGGTGCCAAAAACACGACAATGTGCCATCGAAAGCGGGGTGCTTGCATCACATTCTCCAGTTTCAAAGCCCATCGCATTTTCCCGGTCCGATGTGGCTTGAAAATCAGTCTGTTGCTTGCAATATGCTCGATGTCGTTGCTCTCATTTTGGCCAGGTCTGGGACTTTGGCCAAGAGCGTGTCTTGGTGGTGCGGACATCGATGATTGGACGAGGGCCATTTCTTGGCCAAGCCGCTTCTGCCCGCAGCGGATGGGCTGCGGACAGAATGGGCGCGGGAAGCGAAACAAGACAAGTGTTCGCTTCCCTGCTTGGTCTTACATTTGCGGTTTGTACCAGCTTGCCAGACCGTCCTGCAGTTTTTTTGCCCAGCTCTTCAGGGGTCGCCGTGCCCTTGATGGCGGCAGCAGATGCGCCCCAGGTTTCGTTTTCGAGGTTTGGCGTGCCACGAGACAGGATCTGATAGGTGGAGCGGATGGTGCTCTCACATTTGCCACGCCAGCTGACAAATTCCTTGGCGAGCGGATCTTGCATCTCGACAGGGGTGTTGGACAGCGGGAAGAAGCCCGGCAGGGCATTGCCGAAAATTTCAGCAAATTCAGGCGAGGCAACCCAGGACAGGAAGGTTTTGGCGGCTTCCGGATTCGGGGTTTTGGCGTTCATGCCAATGCCGATGTCTGTGTGATCGGAAATGTAGCATTTGTCGCCAGCCTTTTTGACCGGGGGCATGAAGGCACCCATCTTGAAGTCAGCCTGTGTGTTGAAGCCTGAAATCTCCCAGGAGCCGGCCGGATAAATGGCGGCACGGCCAAGGGTGAAGAGGTTCTGGCTGTCTGGATAGGTCTGGGCTTCAAAGCCATCGCCGAGATAAGGCGCCCATTTGGCCAGAGTTGCATAAGGCTCAACCCACTGCGGGTCGGTCAATTTCTGTTCGCCCTTGATCAGCGCCAGACGGCCTTCCTCGCCTTTCCAGTAGTTCGGGCCGATATTCTGGTAGCCCATGGTGGCAGCTTCCCACTGGTCGTTGGTGCCCATGGCCATTGGAATATAGGTGCCGTCTTCCTTGATTTTCTCAAGGACTGCGAAGAATTCGTCTTCGGTTTCAGGGGCTTTGAGGCCCAGCTCGTCAAAGGCGTCCTTGTTGTAGATGAAGCCGTGGATCACGGATGCCATCGGTACGCAGAAGGTGGCGGAGCCATCGTCGGTCTGCCAAGCGGATTTGGCCACGTTGGAGAAGTTGTTCATGGCTTCCATGTCGTCCAGCTTGGCCAGATGACCGGCATCATACAGAGCCAGAGACGCATCGAATGGGCGGCAGGTGATGATGTCGCCGGCAGAGCCTGCATCAAGCTTTGAGTTCAGCACTGCGTTATATTCGGTTGGAGCCGAAGGGGTGAACTTGATTTTGATGCCCGGATGCTTGGCTTCAAAGGCTGGAATGATCTTGTCCTGCCAAAGCTTCAGATCGTCATTGCGCCAGCTCTCGATGGTGAGGGTTGCGTCGGCGGCATAGGCAGCGCTGGTCAGCACGGTGGCTGCAAGGAGGACTGCGGTTGTCAATTTGGTGTTCACGATGAACCTCTCTGTATGTTGGTTGCTTGATTACAAAGTGATTTGCAGTTTGCTTTTCTTGTTATGGGCTGGTCTGGTCTTTGGCTGCGAGCGCGGTGAGCGCCGCACGCAATTGGTTGTTATGGTGCGATAGCAATGCTTCGGCTTCTGACTTCTCGCTCATGCCCGAGCAGAGCAGAATGGCGAGTTTGACATTGCCGTCCGCCGTCGCTAGCGCTGTCTTGGCGTCGCTTGTTGAGACTTTGGCAATGGTCTTGACGATGGTCGTCGCACGCTGGCGCAATTTGATATTGTCTGCCTTCAAATTGATCATCATGCCGTCATGAACATGACCCAAATGGATTGCCATCAGGGTAGAGAGCATGTTTAGCGCCATTTTTTGCGCGGTCGCAGCCCCCATGCGGGTCGAGCCGGAAATCACTTCCGGTGGGGTCTGCAACAGGATCGGACAGTCGCTGAGATCAAGCAAGGGAGTGTCGGCATTGTTGGCAATGCCGATCACATGCGCGCCTTTGTTCTTTGCAATTCGGGCGGCTTGCATCGTGTAGGGGGTGTTGCCGCTGGCAGAAATGGCGATCAGACAGTCCCTGTCGGACAAGTCTGACAGGCTGTCGTTAAGGCTGGTGCTGTCATCTTCGGTGTCACCGGGCATGTCCCCATCAATGGGAACGCCGCCTGCCATCAGAAGCCGGATCTTGGCAGTGTCGATGCCGAAAGTACCGCCAAGCTCGGAGGCGTCCGCAAGGGCCATCAGGCCGGACGAACCTGCTGCAGCATAAATCAATGTGCCACCGTTGCCGACCTGACACGCCATCATTGCAGCGCCGTCGCATATTGCGGGCTTTGCCGCTTCAATCGCCTTGGCTGCCTCGATCTGGCCATTGGCGAGAATCGTTGCAATGTCCAGCGGGGGCTGGATTTCCAGGCCGATTGCGCTTTTGTGGCGTGTTTCGGTGACAAGGTCCACTGCTTACTCCTCCAGACAGGGGTTGCCAATATAATACCTTTTAAATACCATCTGTCCACCTCTAAAATTTGCATAATACTTAGGCTTGTGCGAAAAATTTTTGCTTATTGATATATTTGGTCTTATTTTGGTCTTTCTTTATTTCGTCCTCTCATGTATGACTTGATGAGATTGGAATTGGTTTTGGAGGATCTTTGCGCTGGCAGCGCTTTTGGCATTCTGATCTGAATGCGGGAGGAGCCCGAAGAGAGGCGCAATCAGGACTGTGAGGCATGCCTTGATGACAGTGGAAGACTATCTGCGAGCAGGAGACTGGTTGAGCAAGAAGGCCGGGCCTCTCTATGTGTTGCTCTCGCGGCGGATCGAGCAGGCCATTGCCATGGGATTGTTGCTGCCGGATCATTCCTTGCCTGCTGAACGGGAAATTGCCGACCTGACCGATCTGTCACGGGTGACTGTGCGCAAGGCCATTCAGGAGTTGGTCAAGAAGGGCGCGGTCGAGCAGCGTCATGGCTCCGGCTCGTTTGTACGTCAGCAGCCGGGCAAGATGGAGCAGTCGCTGTCTCATCTGACCTCCTTTACCGAAGATATGATGGCTCGGGGCTTTGAGACATCCTCGATCTGGCTTGAACGTGAGGTGCGCAGACCGTCGCCGGATGAGATGTTCACGCTGGGTTTGTCCGGTGGTGTGTCGGTGGCTTGCCTCAATCGCCTGCGTGAGGCCAATGGCCAGCCGATGGCGCTCGAATGCGCGGTGTTGCCGGTCGATATTCTGTCCGATCCATCCAAGGTGACAACATCACTTTATGACCAGCTTGACCGGGACGGCAATCGCCCGGTGCGGGCCGTGCAGAAGATTTCCGCGATCAATCTTGAGCCGCCCGAGGCCGAATTGCTCGGCGTGACGGTGGGGATGGCGGGGCTCAGCATTCGCCGCATTTCCTATCTGCAAAGCGGTCGTGCCATTGAATTGACCAAATCCATCTATCGCGGCGATGCTTATGATTTTGTCGCCGAAATGAGTTTTTCACATTAAGCAAAGGCAGGGCGCAATGACGAAGATGCGGCAAGAAACCGAAGAAATTCCAGTAGCGGTGGAGCGACTTCTGAAAAGTGTTCCTGACTGTATCGATCCCGTCGCAGCCGCCCTTCGAGCGCGTGACCCCAAGGTTGTGGTGACCATTGCGCGCGGATCTTCCGATCATGCCGCCTATTTCATGAAATATGCCATCGAGTTGGTGATGGGGTTGCCTGTTGCTTCGCAGGGGCCATCGATCGCCTCGATCTATGGGGCTAAAATGAAGATGGACAGCGCGGCTGTTCTTGCCATTTCCCAGTCCGGCGTCAGTGCTGATATCGTCGCAATGGCCAAGGCCGCGCGTGAAGGCGGGGCGCTGACCACCGCTCTTGTCAACACGCTGCCGTCCGATCTTGCCACGCAGTGCGAATTGGCAATTGATCTCTGTGCTGGTGAAGAGCAGGCCGTGGCGGCGACCAAAAGCCTATGTCAATTCGATTGTCGCCGGGCTGGCGATCCTTGCGGGATGGGCTGAGGATTATACATTGAAACATGCTCTTGCCCGCTTGCCTGAGCATCTCAATACCGCCTTGTCGATTGACTGGTCCGCGATGATCGAGCCGGTCTCGAAAGCCAATTCTCTCTATATGCTGGGGCGTGGGCCGACCATGGCGATTGCGGCGGAAGCCGCGCTCAAATTGCAAGGAAACTTGCGAGCTGCATGCGGAGGCCTATTCCTCTGCGGAAATGCTGCATGGACCGGTGTCGCTGGTCGACCGGGACTTTCCCGTCATTGCCTTTGCCGCGCGGGACGCTGCCGAGGGTTCGATTGTCGAAATCGTCAATGGCGTGGTGGCGAAAAATCCCCATTGCTTCATTTCGTCCAACCATGCAGGCGACGCGGTGCGACTGCCCTTTGTGGTTACCGGTCATCCGTTGACCGATGCCCTGACGCTGATTGTGCCTTGTCTATCGCTTCGTTGAGCAATTGTCGCGCCATCTCGGCCTTGATCCGGACAAGCCTGCGGCTCTGAAGAAAGTGACGGTGACACGATGAGCGGTTCGATTGCCTATCCCCGCAAAGCGTCTGTTTGACGGCGAGCATTTTCATGAGGATGTTGCCCTTTTGGTTCGGGACGGATCGGTGGCGGGGCTTGCGCCTGTTTCTGATCTGCCCGACGGGTATGAATTGCATGGCCATGAGGCGGATCTCTTGGTGCCGGGTTTTGTGGATTTGCAGGTCAATGGCGGCGGTGGTGCCTTGCTGAATGACACGCCCGACCAAGACGGCAATTGAGACCATTTGTTCCGCCAATGCCCGTTTTGGCACCACCTCGGTGCTGCCGACCCTCATCACCGATGGACCCGAGGCCCGTGATGCGGTGCTTGCTGCGGGACGGGACGCCAAGGCTGCCAATGTGCCGGGCTTTCTGGGGTTGCATCTTGAAGGACCGCATTTGTCACGCGTGCTCGCAAAGGGGCCCATGTTGAAGGTTTCATCCGGCCGATGAATGAGGCTGATCTTGCCATTTTGACAGACGCTGCCGGAAGCTTCGGGCAGGCCATGACAACCATTGCACCGGAAAATGTCACGCCGGAGCAGGTCAAGGCTCTGGTTGCGGCGGGATGGAAGGTCAGCGTTGGTCATACGGATTGTAAGGCCGCTGATGCCAAGGCCTATTTCGAGGCAGGAGCATCGATGGTGACCCATCTGTTCAACGCCATGAGCCAGATGGGTAATCGTGAGCCGGGGGTGGTTGGTGCTGCCCTGACCAGCGACAATGTCTGGTGCGGATTGATTGCCGATTGTGTCCATGTGGATCCCCTCTCCATGGCAATAGCCTTGCGGGCCAAACAGGGGGCAGGACGGATTTTCTTTGTCACCGACGCCATGTCGCCCACAGGCACCGATGCGACGCAATTCATTCTTGGGGGGCGGGTCATCTATCGCCGCGACGGGCGGTTGACGTTGGCGGACGGCACGTTGGCGGGGGCCGATATCGACATGCTTGCGATGATCAAGCTGGCTCTTGAACGGTTGCCCTTGTCTTTGGCGGATGTGTTGAAAATGGCTTCTCTTTATCCCTCACAAGCCATTGGTGCGGCCAATAAGGGGCATTTGCGGGCTGGGGCCGATGCGGATTTCGTGTTGCTGGGGGCCGATCTGTCGCTTCATTCCACCTGGATTGGTGGGCAGTGCTGCTTTGCCAGTGCGTGACATCGGGGACACTTCAATGATTGTCTGTTTCGATATTGGCGGCACCAGTATCAAGGGGGCGTTTGGTACAGATCCGCGCTCGCTGGAGATTGTGCCGCGCATACCGACACCGGGAACGTGCTTTGAGGCCTTTGCTTCAGCCTTGCGTAGCATCATCGAAGCAGCACCGCAAAAGCCCCGTTGCGTTGCCATTTCAATTGCCGGGATCATTGATCCCAAGACCGGTCTGGCGGTGGTGGCCAATATTCCCTGCCTGCATGGGCGGCCAATGCAGGCCGATCTGGAGGCGACGCTCGGTCTGCCGGTGATCATCGCCAATGATGCCGATTGTTTCACTCTGGCCGAGGCCGAGCTTGGGTCGGCCAAGGGGCATGATGTCGTCTTCGGGGTCATTCTTGGCACCGGGGTCGGCGGCGGTCTGGTGATTGACGGGCAATTGATCAATCGCCGTGGCGGTTATGCGGGCGAGTGGGGGCATGGGCCGGTGGCTGCGACCCTGGCCGGGGATCCGCCCGTCAGTTTGCCGCGATTTGCATGCGGCTGCGGCCTCAAGGGCTGCATTGATGCCACTTGCAGCGCACGCGGGCTTGAAAAAATTCATAAGCATCTGACCGGTGCCTGCCTGACAGCTGAGGAAATTGTCGCCGGCTGGGAAGTAAAGGACGAGCTGGCCAGCAAGACCATTGAAGTTTATGTGGATTTGATTTCAGGGCCATTGGCCTTGGTGATCAATGTGACGGGCGCATCCATTGTGCCGGTTGGTGGCGGCTTGTCCAATGCGGCGGCTTTGATCGCCGCGATTGATGCCAAGGTGCGTGGGCGCATTCTGGTGCATGGCCTTGAGCGTATTGTCGTTGCGGCGGAAAATCGCATCGAGCCGGGCATTTTGGGGGCGGCCATTCTTGGCAGCCGCTTTGAAGCCTGACGCCAAAAGCCCGGTCGCCAAGCTTGGAAAAGGATAAGTGATGACATCCCCTGAACACCAAGCTGTCTTGCCAAAGATTCTGTTGGAAGTCTGTGTCGATGATGTTGAAGGGTTTGAGGCTGCGTTGGCGGGTGGGGCGGACCGGATTGAGCTTTGCTCGTCTCTTGCCGTGGGGGGCTTGACCCCGTCCGCAGGCTTCATGGCCTATGCGGCGGCGCGCGCTCAAGTCCCGGTCTATGGCATGATCCGGCCAAGGGCCGGGGACTTTTGCTTTTCTGATGATGAGATCACCCTGATGTGTCGCGATATTCAAAATGCTCGTGAAGCAGGCCTTACTGGCGTGGTGATTGGTGCGGCTTGTCCGGATTTCTCGCTCGATCTGCAAGCCCTGGAGCGGATGGTTAAGGCCGCAAACGGCATGGGTGTAACCTTGCATCGGGTGTTTGATCTGGTGGGTGACCCTCAAGCTGCGATTGAAGGGGCTGTTGCTCTGGGCATCGAACGGATCCTGACGTCTGGCGGAGCGCCTAGCGTCAATGAAGGGCGCGATCAGTTGCAGGCCTGCCTCGGCTGGTCGGCTGGACGGATCTGCATCATGCCTGGTGGTGGGGTGCGTTTGGACAATGCGTTGGACCTGCGTGGCATGGGCTTTGTGGAAATACACGCGTCCTGCTCGTCATTCTGTCAGGCAGGGGAGGCCAAGGGGCGGGAGCAAGCGCTTGGTTTTGTTGCGGCCGGAGCAAAAAAAACGGACCGCGACAAGGTCGCGGCCCTTAAGGCTGCAATCAATCATTAGCGACGGATGGTTGCTTAGAGCAATTCTCGGGAACACCCGTTCACGAGATTGCAATATCATACTGAGAAATGGCGTTTAAATCTAAACCGGTGACCCGGTTTATCTTCACAACGCTCTAACTCCGTCGCCTCTGTTGCTTGCGGAGAGGTCACACTTTCACGGGACCATAATTGGCAAAGGCCGCGATGACGTCGTCCATTTCTGCGTTGGACAGGATCACCGGTTCACCACTCTGCTTGCTGAGGCAATAGACCTTGGCGATATTTTCCAATTCTTCAAGACGCCAGAGGGCTTTGTCCAAACTCTCGCCGACGACGATCGCGCCATGGTTGGCCATCAGGCAGCCGTGACGATCCTGCATCACGCGATTGACCTCGTCGGATAGCGCGACACTGCCAAACAGATGATAGCCTGCCAGTGGCACGTCATAGCCGCCAAATGCTGCGATCATATAGTGGCAGGCGGGAATGGTCTGACGATTGATGGCCAGAGCAGAGGCATAGGCCGGGTGAGCATGGACGACGGCGGCCATGTCGGGGCGGCTGCGCAAGAGGCCTTGATGGAACCGCCATTCGCTTGATGGCTTCAAAGGTTCGTTGCCGGTAGGGGCGCTGTCAATCGGCATGCGGACGAGCATGTCAGGTTCAAGATCGGCATAGGGAACGCCGGACGGGGTGATCAGCATTTCATCGCCCCGCTCGCCGGTGCGCACGGAAATGTTGCCCGAAGTGCCCTGATTGATGCCACTGCTATTCATCCAGCGACAGGCGGCAATGATGGCGGCGCGGGTAGCGACCGTGTCCGAAAGAGCGTTGGTCACGTCTCTTGCTCCAATAATAGGTGTGCGGTTTGGGAACAGGTGGCCAGATGGGTGACATAGCCGCCCTTGATGGCAGCACGGGCACCGGGCACCCTTGCCGCACCGGAGGCGACGAGAATGCCCATTTGCTTGTTGCGCATCTGTTCGAGGGTGACGCCGAGCATGCGGTCGTCAATTTCGGTTGGAATGGGGGTTCCGTCCTGATCGATCAGGCGGGCGCAAATGACGCCTGTGGCACCCTGCTGGCGATATTTCTCAAGGCTGTCGAGGCTTAGAATGCGGGTGCGGGCAATGTGGCTGGTGTTGGTCACCGTGCCGCAAGCAAACAGAACCTTGTTGCAGTCCGCGATGGCGGTGAGCTGCTCGGTGATGTCGGGTTCTGCCCGCAATTGATCGGCCAAGGCGGCATTGGACACGGTCAAGGGTGCATGCAAGTTGATGCAGTGGGCACCAAAATGGCGGGCAATGGTGCCCGAGCAGACCTCTGGTGCAAAGCCGACGTCGGCGGCGCGGGAGCCGACCAGTTGGACGACCGTGATGTCTTCGATGGAGAGATGGGGTGCCATTTCTGCCACCCGATAGATGGTCTCACCCCAGGCGACGCCCAACCGGTCGCCCGGTTCGAGTAAATGGGGCAGCCAGTCGGCTGTGGAACGGGTGACGCGCTCGGTCGATCCTGCCTGACCGGAAGGGTCGGACGGCACCACGAGAGCGGCGGCCAGCCCATAGGCATCCTTCAGCCGTTCAGATAACTCGTGATTGAGAAAGATTTCGCTGTCGAGCGTAATGCGAACATATTCCCGGCGGCGGGCTTCGGTGAGATAATTGACCACGGATGCACGACTGACACCAAGACGCTTGGCGATTTCATTCTGGTTGAGGCCATCATGATAATAGGCCCATGTGGCTTCGATGATCGCGTCATCCTGCTTGGAAATGCGACGCGTCAGGGAATGGGTCGGTTTTGCTTTGGAACTGTCTGCCGCCATGGATGGTTCTTTCCCCCGATTGGCTCACTTCCCGGCTGTTGTTTGTTGTTTGGCGGCCGGGATGCGAGGATTTTGGCGCTTGTCGCTGTAGCCTGTCTTTGCCAAGGATGCAAGTCACGGCATGCAAGTCACGCCACCACCCGGCTCCCGAAAGCGCGCGGAAAAGCTACGGGGCCGGGTGCGGTTGAAGCGTCAGTCAGCCTTGGAGAGATCGGGGAACAGGGCTGCAAGACCTTCCGGGCTGGCCTCGCAAACGCCGCGTTCCGTGATCAATCCGGTGACCAGCCTGTTCGGGGTGACATCAAAGGCCGGATTGCCACCTTCGGTGCCCTTGGGGGTGACTTGTACCGTGCCGATGTCACCTGCGTCTGTCAGACCCTGAACGTGAGTGGTTTCAAAGGCGTTGCGTTCCTCGATGGGAATTTCCGCAACACCATCATCCACCGTCCAGTCGATGGTCGGAGAAGGCAGGGCAACATAGAAGGGGACCCCATTGTCATGCGCGGCAAGCGCCTTGAGGTAGGTGCCGATCTTGTTGCAGACGTCGCCACGCCGGGTGGTCCGGTCCGTGCCCACGATCACCATGTCCACCAGCCCATGTTGCATCAGATGGCCGCCAGCATTGTCGACGATATATTTATGCTCGACACCATGGCTGCCCAATTCCCAAGCGGTGATGGCACCCTGATTGCGCGGGCGGGTTTCTTCTACCCAGACATGGATTGGAATGCCTTCGTTAAAGGCGTGATACATCGGCGAAGTTGCGGTGCCCCAGTCGACGGTGGCCAGCCAGCCTGCATTGCAGTGGGTGAGGATGCGCACCGGTTCGCCAGCCGGTTTCTTGGCGGCGGTTTCGCGGATGATGGCAAGGCCATTTTCCCCGATCTTGCGGTTGATCTCTACATCCTCATCAGCGATCTCATGGGCCAGTTGCAGAGCAGCTGCCGCACGGTCCGCTTCGGGCAGGGGGCTCAGATGTGCCTTGCAGCGATTGAGTGCCCAGCGCAGATTGATGGCTGTCGGGCGGGTCTTGTCGAGATAGTACCATGCCTCGTCGAGATTCTTGTCAGACGGGTCAAGCTTCATCGCCAAGGCCATGCCATAGGCTGCCGCTGCGCCGATCAACGGTGCCCCACGGACACGCATTTCGACGATGGCGTCGGCAAATTCTTCCATGGTGGTGACAGGCTGGGTGCGGAAATCATGGGGCAACCAGCGCTGGTCGATGATGCAGACAGCGTTGATGCTTTCATCCCACCAGAGTGAACGATAGTGTTTTCCGTTGACCTTCATAGGATGTCCCTCTTGTTGAAGTCGCGTGCCATGGCCACAAGAGCTGCGGGATCGGCGATTGTTTCGGCGTTGTGAATGAGTTCGGCTCCCATCATCAGGTTGCGTGCTTCAAGTGGTGCACGAACCGTAACGTCCTCAATGCTTTCAAAGTCAGCATTGTGGGCGAGCGACAGGGTGCGGCGGTGCATTTCGATGCCGCAAATGGCGAGCGCGTCGTGCCAGATGTCTTTCAGCAGCGCCTTGCAGGCCGCTTCAGAGCTGTGGCCCTGATCTTCGAACAGGCTCTTTGGATAGAGCATGCCGGTGCGTTCGGTATTCCACAGATGGGTGAATTCGACCTCAAACTGAGTGTAGCAATCGGCGATCACCGAGAGGATCCATTCCTGATACTGTTCGAGCTCTGCGCCGCGATGGGCGGGCTGGCTGAAATAAGCCATCAGGAAGTTGGCGGTCAGCATACCAATATCAAAGCCTATCGGGGCATATTGGACAAATTCGGGGTCGATGACGCGGCTGTCGCTGTCGGTGGACATGATCGAGCCGGAATGCAGGTCCCCGTGGACCATGGTTTCCGTGTTGGATGCGAATTTCATCAGCATGCGCTGGGCGCGGGCCTTCAACTCGGTATCATTGCGCAGCTTGGCGACCACCGGGTCAAGCCCATCGGTATGATGGTTCATTTCCGCATCATAATAAGGATCGGTGAAGACCAGAGCCTCGGTGATGGCGGGAATTTCCACATTGCCTGCAAACAGACCAACATCGGCTTTCTTGTCGGCGGATTTCATCGACAATTCCGAGCCTCGGAAGGCGGTGCGGGCACAGAAGTTGCCAAGGAAGGTGGCAAGCCCTTGGACTTTCTCGCCCCGAATCAATTTGTGGCGCAGGATGAGGTGCGGCTTGATGAATTCCATCGCGATCAGAGCGTTGGTTTCATCGAAATGGAACACCTCCGGCACCGAGCCGGGGTCACGGGCTTCCTGACGGATCAGCGCGTGATATTCGAAAAAGGCCCGATAAAGCGGCAAGGGCCAACTGTCGCCCACAAGGCGGACATAGGGCAGGGCCTGCTTGACGATGATGGTCTCTTTTTCCCCGTCCACAATGAAGACGAGGTTGAGGTTTCCGTCGCCCACTTCGCGGACCTTCCAGACGCTCTGGTCACCGCCGAGTCGATCGGCAATGGCGGGCACGTCGGCGAGGTAACCGGGCAGGCTTTCGGTTGAAAATGGCGTGTATTGACTATGTTCAGACATGGCTTTGTTCCTCCCATGCTGGTTGCAGATTGACATTAAATTATTCAAACGTCAAGTGAGTTGACAAATGAATAATCTGTGTTGATAATCGTTTGTGGAAGCTACGCCGCACTGGTCGGCGCAGGGAGGAATAATTGAGTAACGCAGCGCTTAAAGTGACAGGGCTGCGCAAGTCATTCGGTCAAAACCGGGTGCTGCGCGGGCTTGACATGGAGCTATATCCCGGGACCGTAACCGTGCTTATGGGCGCGAACGGGGCGGGGAAATCGACACTCGTCAAAGTCATCTGCGGCTATCACAGCGCCGATGAAGGAGAGATGCTGCTTGAAGGGGCTTCCTTCGAGCCAGAGGATGCGGCTGATGCCATTGCCAAGGGCGTGGTGACGGTGCATCAATCCATTGATGACGGGGTCATTCCTGATCTTGATGTTGCCAACAATCTGTTGCTCGACCGGTTGGCTCGGTCGGATGCGGGGTTGTTTGTGCGCGAACGACCGATGCGCAAGGAAGCCGAACGTGTGGCGGCCAGCATGGGGCTTGCCATGGATGTGCGCACCCGGGTTTCTGATCTTGGGGTGGCGGATCGGCAAATGATTGCCATTGCCCGCGCTATGGCGCGGGCACCGAAGTTGCTGATCCTTGATGAGCCGACATCGTCATTGTCTGCGTCCGAGGCCGATCGCCTGTTTTCCCTGATCGATCGGTTGCGGGATCAAGGCGTGACCATTCTCTATATTTCACACCGCATGTCTGACATCCGCCGGATCGCCGATCGGATCATCTGTATGCGCGACGGCAAGATTTCAGGCCTGTTTGAGGGGCCGGAGCTTGATTATAACGGCGCGGTGACTGCGATGCTTGGTCGTCAGATGAGCGAAGCGGCGATTGAACCAATGGCCGCTGGTGCCCCTATTCTGGAAATCAATGATCTGACATTGCTGGAGCATGGTGGGCTGGTCAATCTGACCGCCGGGGACGGTGAAGTTGTTGCCATTACCGGTCTGCTGGGTAGCGGTAAATCGAAACTTGGGGAGATCATTTTCGGTCTCGATCAGTCGCAGACCGGTGGGATGAAAATCGACGGCAAACCCTATGCTCCGTCAAACGCGCAGGATGCGGTCAAGGGCGGGGTTTACATGTCGCCGAAAGACCGGGCGACCAATGCGGTCATCCCTGACTTTGATATTGCCGACAATATGACCTTGCCATTTCTGGGTGCCTTCAGTCGGCTGTCTTTGCTCAGTAGCAAGCGCCAGCGCGGGGCCGCAGATGCGATGATCGGCCAGATCGACGTCGTCTGTCAGGGCAATGGAGACGGGATCAACACCCTGTCCGGGGGTAACCAGCAGAAGGTGATGATTGGTCGCTGGTTGCTGGAACCCTGCCGGGTCCTGTTGCTCGATGAGCCTTTCCAAGGGGTCGATATTGGCGCAAGGCGGGATATTGGCCAACATATCCGGGCCACAGCCAAGGGTCGGGCAACCATCGTCTTTGTCTCGGAGATCGACGAAGCCCTCGAGATAGCCGATCGGGTCATTGTGCTCCATGAGGGCGCTATCGTCGGCGAACATCGCAACAGCAATATCGATATGACCGCCCTGGTTGGCCAGGTGTCCGGTCAAGGTGCAACCAACCAAGCGGCCGAATAGTCATGCAAAACGACAAAATCATCAACTTTGCCATCAAATACGGCTTTCTGATCCTGCTGGTGGGCCTCGTCATTTATTTCTCTGTTGCCGCGTCCGGCTTTGCCTCGCCGCGCTCGGCTGTCTTTGTGCTGCAATCGGTGGCGATCACCGGTATTCTGGCGCTTGGCGTCACCTGTACGCTTGTTGTTGACGGGTTCGATCTGTCTATCGGCGCGGTCGCAACCTCTGCTCTGATGCTGTCGGCCTATTCGATGGTGATCCTTGAGCAATCCGCCTTTGTTGCGGTGATGCTCTGCCTTGTGATGGGGGCGCTGGTCGGGCTGGTCAATGGCATTCTGATTGTCAAATTTCGCGTGCCGGATCTGCTGGCAACCCTTGGCATGATGTTCTTGCTGATCGGGCTGCAGCGTATTCCCACGCAGGGCAATTCGATTGCCACCGGCATGAGCTTGCCGGATGGATCTCAGGCAACCGGCACATTCTCGCAGGCCTTTCTGTGGCTTGGTCGTCACCGTTTTGATTTGGTGATGGATCGCCTTGTGCCGGTGCCCGTGGTGATCTTCCTTATCATTGCGGTTGGCATCTGGGTGTTTCTTGCACTGACCCGCCATGGGCGCCTTATGTATGCCATCGGGTCGAATGAGCGTGCTGCCGGTCTCGTCGGCACACCGGTCAATAAATACAAAATCGTTGCCTATATGGTGTCCGGCGTCATGGCCTCGGTTGGCGGCATCCTCTTGGCGGCCCGTCTTGGCCGTGGGGATATCGCGTCTGGCAACAATCTGCTGCTCGACAGTGTGGCCGCTGCGCTCATCGGTTTTGCCGTGCTTGGTGCTGCCCGCCCAAATGCCTTCGGGACGGCGATTGGTGCGCTGTTCGTCGGTATCCTGCTGCAGGGCATGACCATGCTCAATGCGCCTTACTACACACAGGATTTCGTCAAGGGTGCCGTCCTTGTCGTTGCTCTTGTCTTCACTTTCTATCTGTCCTCACGTCGGGGGACAGGCGGCAAAGCCTAAAAAATCGTCGGGCCGATTTTCTGTCGGCCCATCGAACCAGTCATCATGGGTTCGGCTCTCGTCATCAACTGCGAAGGTCGGGCTTGCCATCAAGTCTCATTGTCTTGGGAGGATATACTATGTTGAGACGTGAATTTATGAAACTGGCCTGCGCCACTTCACTCGCCTTCGGGGCGTTTGGTGTCACGGCTGCTGCGGCGGCTGATATGCCAAAGCCATTTGACAAGCCAGAAGATGTGACCATCGCACTGGTGCGTTATCTCTCCACCGGTGACTTCTTCCAGGCTTATTTGTCTGGCGTGGAAAAACAGGCGGCAGCGCTTGGGGTGAATTTGCGCATTTTTGACAGCCGTCAGGACGCAGCCCTGCAAGCCGACATGGTTGATCAGGCGATTGCTCTGGGGGTAGACGGCATCGTTATCCAGCATGGTCTGACCGAATCCATGAAAGATGCCGCCCAGCGTGCAGTGGAAGCTGGTATCAAGGTCGTGGCGTTCGACGTCAATGTCGAGAACAAGGCCATCCCGCAGGTGGAGCAGTCTGACTATCTGCTCGGCAAACTGGCACTGGATCAGGCGATCAAGGACAATGGCGATTCCTTTACCGCCGGTTATGTCTATGTGCCGGGTATTGCACCGCTCGACCGTCGTCACGTGGCCTGGGAAGAAGTGAAAAAGGCCAATCCGGGCATCAAGCAAGCCGCCATGTTCGGCACCCTTGATAACCCGATTGCCAACTCGGTTGCCAACCAGGCCCGTGCCGTGTTGCAGGCCAATCCAACCATCAATGTGGTCTTTGCCCCTTATGACGCATTTGCCAAGGGCGTGAAAATTGCGGTCGATGAAGCCGGTCTGAACGAGGATATCAAAATTTATTCCGCCGATGTTTCCACCGCGGACATCTCGGCAATGCGCGAGCCGGGCTCGGCTTGGGCGGCTACGGTTGCGACCAATCCGTCTGTGGTTGGTGAAGTGTCCGTTCGCACACTTGCCCTGATGCTGGCTGGCACCAATCCGGGCGAACAGGTTGTGGTTCCACCAACCCTGATCACCCAGACTTTCCTCAACGATAATGACATCAAGAATATGGACGAACTCGGCCAGAAAATGCCGCAATTTGCCCATGCTGACGTCGCAATGGCACCTTGGATGCCACTGCCCAAGCGGTAACCCCCGCAGAGCGCCCGGCTGGCGCCCCCGTAATAAGCCAATGCCGGGCGTTTTTGTTTCCTGTTAGGCCCTTTTAGGCCCTTTCACGGGAACGTGACATATCCCTGTCGGAATGATGGATGGAGCACTAAAATGTTGATTGGAATTGATGGTCGCATGACCCCGGATCTGCTGCATTGTCTGGCACGGATGGGGCATGGTGATGAGATTGTTGTTGCGGATGCCAATTTTCCGGCAAATTCCACCGCGCAACATTGCATCATCAAGGATACGATCCAGTTGCCCGGCCTTGACGCACCCGCAGCGATCGAGTTGATCACCCAATTGATGCCGCTTGAGGGCTTTGCCGACTATTCTGCTCTCAGGATGGAAATTGACGGAGAGCCGGAAACCCTCGGCGAGGTGCATCAGGATGGCTTTGCGGTGTTGAAGCCACGACTGCCCGACACGGGTTCTCTGTCCAGCCTTGAGCGGCAAGACTTCTATGGGCAGGCCAAACGTGCCTTTGCGGTGGTTTCCACCACCGAAGCCCGGCCCTTTGGTTGCTTCATCCTGCGCAAGGGCGTCGTCTTTTAGGGCTCTTTCTGCCGAACATTCTTTTTCCGACTGACCTGCTCCAACAGGTCGGTCGTCTGATCTTCCCATTCTCCCGAGATAGGTTGCCACTTTATCAGCGTGAAGTGGCCTGACGAAGAGGTATTCACATGCGCAATGAGAAAACGACGGAAGAGGTAGCTCTCGGCATTCGTCGTCGTGTGTTTGAACACACGATGCGGAACAATGGTGGCTATTTGAGCCAGGCATGTTCTGCCGCCGAGCAATTGGCCTGGTTGTATAACGAGCAGCTCAATCTGGGTGCACCGACGCTTCCAGCCATCCCGAAACCTTTTGCCGGCGTGCCGTCCGCTGACAATCCCGATTATCACACGGGCGCTGGCTATAACGGCCCTGCGACACCGGAATTTGATCGTCTCTTCATCGCACCGGCCCATTACGCGCTGGTTGCCTATGCCACGCTGATCGAAGTGGGGCGTATGGATGAAGAGGGCCTCAAGATGTTCAACAAGGATGGCTCCTCTGTCGAGATGATCGGAGCCGAGCATTCGCCGGGCATGGAAGTGCATAACGGCACGCTAGGCGTCGGGTTCTCCACCGCTGCCGGTCTTGCCTATGGCCGTCGCCTTAAGGGTGACACCGGCAAGACATGGGTCTTCATGTCTGATGGCGAAGTGGAAGAAGGCCAGACCTGGGAAGCGGTTCAGGCGGCACGGTTCCACCGCATCGACAATCTGTGTGCGATCATGGATGTCAATGACCAGCAATGCGATGGCGCCATGTCATCGGTGATGGAAGTGGGCGATATCCGCCGGAAGTTCATCGAGTTCGGCGCGGTGTGCGTTGAAGTGGACGGTCATGATCTTGACGCCATCCGTCAGGCATCAAACGAGCCGCATGAGGGGCGTCCCCTGATCATCATGGCCCGGACCTCTCCGTTCAAAACCATGAATATTCTGGAAGAGCGGTTCCCGCGTCTCCACTATGTGCGCTTCAAATCCGAAGAAGAGCGCGCCCGTTTCAACGTTTCGATTGCGGCAGACCTTGGTGTCGAGCCCGTCGATTACAGCCATTAAGGAGGCCTCATCATGGTTGAAATGGTTAGCCGCCCCTATGCCAGTTCTTTCGAGAAATTCGCAGCCGGCAATCCCGACATTCTGTGTCTGTCTGCCGATCTGACGTCATCCTGCGAGGTTGACGGGTTCCGGGATCGGCATCCGGACCAGTTTCTCAGCCTTGGTATGGCCGAGCAGAATATGCTCAGCTTTGCCGGTGGTCTGGGCCTTGCCGGGTTCCGTCCCTTCATTCACACCTTCGGCGTCTTCATGTATCGCCGTCCCTATGACCAGTTGATGGCCTCCATTGCTTACCCCCGCAGAAAAGTACGGCTGATGGGCTTTTTGCCCGGGGTGACGACACCCGGCGGCATGACCCATCAGTCGATCGAGGATATCTCGGTCATGCGCTCGATCCCCAATATGACCATTTTGGAGACCGGCGACGCGACAGAGGTGGAATCCATTTGCGAGGCCGCTGACAGCATCGATGGTCCGGTCTGGTGCCGGGTGCTGCGTGGCTCTGTGCCGCGTCTGTTTGATACCCCCATCAAGGTGGGTGAGATGCGGGTTCTGTCCGAAGGCGATGATATTCTGGTTGTCACCGCAGGCATCACCACCGAAGAAGCCATGCGGGCGCGTTCTGCGCTCAAGCAGGCCGGGCTTTCCATCCGCCATCTGCATCTGCACACCATCAAGCCGTTCGATGCCAAGGCATTGCTTGACCATATCGGTTCGGTCAAGCATGGGGTGATCACGCTTGAGAACCATGTCACCGAAGGCGGCATTGGCTCACTGGTTGCCGAGACCATGGCGGATGCCGGTGTTGGCAAGCGTCTCATTCGTCTGGGCCTCAAAGACACCTATGCCCATGGCGGATCACGGCCCTATCTGATGCGCTATTATGGTCTTGATGCTTTGGCTTTGGTCAGGGGCATCGAGGATTTGATGGGGCAACAGTTCGGCATTTCGGAAGACGACCTCGACACAGCACGCGTCGAAGATGTCCATTCCCTCGTCAAGGCGGAGGCACTCTGATGGATCGCTTTGTTGTAACCTATCGGATCTTTGCGGACGATCAGGCCGATGCGGAGGATCGCGCGGCCAATATCGCCCTTGAAGACACCGTCGAGATTCCGCGTGATGTGGTGCCCTCTGGCTATGTGGAAGATGTGGTGCTGGGACGTGTTGAGAGCGTTGAGCAAGTCACGGATCGCACATGGCACGGGCGTGTGGCCTATCATATCGACGCGGTGGGCCGAGAATTCCCGCAGTTTCTCAATGTGGTGCTGGGCAATGCGTCGATCCTCAAAGGGGTCAAGGCGATTGGCATCACGCCCAACGAGGATGTCCGGCAGCGCTTTCCCGGTGCTCAATTCGGGGTGGAGGGCTTGCGTGCCCTCACAGGTCGGGCGACTGGCGGCTATGTCTGCCCAGTGATCAAGCCTCAAGGATCATCGGCCGAGCGTCTGGCACATTTATGCTATTCGACCGCACGGGCAGGGGCCGACATCGTCAAGGAAGATCACGGCCTTTGCAATCAGGATGCTGCGCCTTTCCGCGAGCGGGTCAAGCTGGCGGCCGAGGCGGTCAACCGGGCCAATGAGGAACGGGCAGAAGAAGGGGAGACGACCAGGTCCCTCTATTTTGCCAGCATTGGCGGTCATGGGGATCAGGTGCGTGAGCTGGCCCATTATGCCCAAGAGGTCGGTGCCCATGGGGTGCTGATCATTCCGGGGCTGCTTGGCTTTGACGCGATGAACCGTCTGGCGCAGGATCCGGACTTCAGCCTGCCCATCATGGCCCATCCGAGCCATTTGGGGCCTTATGTGTTGTCGGAGGATACCGGCTATGGGCATGGCATGCTGTTTGGCGATTTGATGCGTCTGGCTGGTGCTGACATCTCGGTCTTTCCGAACCATGGGGGGCGATTTGGCTTCTCGGTTGAGGAATGCGAGGCGATTGTTGCCAGCTGTCACGCCAAGGAGGGGCCGGGACGTCCGATCCTGCCAAGCCCCGGTGGTGGCATGAGCCTTGATCGTCTTGCGGACATGAAAAAGCTCTATGGCGACGATTGTGTCTATTTGCTGGGTGGCAGCCTGTTGCGCTTTGGCGAGCAGATTGGTGATGCCATTCGCCAGATGCGGGCTGCACTCGACAGCTAAAGGCGATTGTTGAAGAACAAAAGGCGGTGTCTCATTTTGGTTTGGGGCATCGCCTTTTTTGTCTGTGGTATCAGTGTGGGCTCTGATCCGGGTGGGCCGCGGCAAAGGCGGGGATGGTGCCCAGATGAGCCTCAATGCGGCGGATCTTCGGCAAGGCTTCAAGGCTGACACCCCAGCGATGGGCATTGTAAAGCTGTGGTACAAGGCAGATATCGGCGAGTGACAGGCGGTTGCCAAAGCAGAAATCGCCGTCGCCAAGCATGGCTTCAAAGGCTTGCAGACCGGGAGCAATATGGGCCTGCATCCAGTTCTCCATTGTGATCTCGCCCTTGGAATGGCTGACCGCATATTTGGCAACGCGCAAATTGCAGACCGGATGGAGATCCATGGCAATGGCATAGGCAAGCGCCCGGACCTTGGCGCGGCCAACCGGTTCATCGGGCAGTAACGATAAGGAGCGGGTCTCATCGAGATATTCGATGATCGCCATCGACTGGGTGAAGCTCTCGCCATCAATGTCCAACACCGGCACCAGCCCTTGGGGATTGCGTGCCAGATGGGCCTTGGTGCTTTGCTCGCCCTCGACCAGATTGATCGGGTTCGAGTGCCACTCAAGGCCTGCAAAACCAAGGGCAATGCGGACGCGATAGCTGGCCGTCGAACGCCAATAATCGTGTAAGGTGATCATGGCTGTTTGTCTCCGATGATCTTGTCCAGTCCCGCCTCAAAGCCTGCGAACGTCGCGCCGAGGCGTCGTTCCACTTCTTTCTGATAGGCTTGGGCGATGGGCAGCAAGTCGACCATCAGCGCACGGCCCTCTGCGGTCAGGGAAAGATGGATCAGTCGCCGGTCCTGCGCGTTGATTTGCTTGGTTACGAAGCCGCGCTCCTCCAGTCGGGTGGCGGCACGACTGACTTTTGATTTTTCCATGCCGACGCGGGCTTCGATGTCGCGCACAGACGCGCCCCCTGAATGAGCAACATGAACAATCACCCGCCATTCGGGAATTGAAATGCCGAACCGCTCTCGATACTGTTTTGCTAACTCTTCACTAAGTGTCTGAGCTGCAACAGCTAATCGATAGGGCGTGTAGCCCATCAGGTCAAACTCAGGTAGTGGTGGTCGCGTCTCGTCCGTCATGCATCCGTCCTTTCAGGTTCGCGATATTAGGCAGGGCTTTTTTCCAATTGCAAGTATTTTCGTTGCATTCGCAACAATTTCCTCTTGACAACGTTGCAGATGCAACGAAATACTGGGGCTAACAAAAATACGGGAAAACCCGCAGGAAAAAGACGGCAAGGGAGGATTGATCATGGCTGAATTTGTGTTGAGCGAAGGCATGGTGCGTGCACAAGGCACGCCAAGCGCTCATCCGGGATATATGCCCGGGTTTGGCAATGATTTCGAGACCGAGGCCCTGCCGGACGCCTTGCCGCAGGGGCAGAATTCGCCTCAAAGATGCAATTATGGCCTCTATGCGGAGCAATTGTCCGGTACGGCCTTCACCGCGCCTCGGGGCCAGAATGAGCGGACATGGTGCTATCGCATTCGCCCATCGGTCAAACATGCTGGCCGTTTTTCGCGGATCGATGTGCCCTACTGGAAAAGTGCCTCACACGTGACGACCGACAAGGATAATGGTGGCAACGATATTGTTTCACTGGGGCAATATCGCTGGGACCCGGTGCCCCATTCCGATCAGTCACTGACATGGATTACAGGCATGCGGACCATGACCACGGCGGGTGATGTGAATATACAAGTCGGCATGGCGTCCCATATCTATCTGGTCAACGAGTCGATGGTGGATGAGTATTTCTATTCCGCCGATTCCGAATTGCTGGTGGTGCCACAGGAAGGGCGGCTGCGTTTCTGCACCGAGCTTGGCATCATCGATCTGGAGCCACAGGAAATTGCCATCCTGCCACGCGGTCTGGTCTATCGGGTCGAGGTGCTGGACGGGCCGTGCCGGGGCTTTGTCTGCGAGAATTATGGTCAGAAATTCGATCTGCCGGATCGCGGTCCGATCGGGGCCAATTGCCTTGCCAATCCGCGTGATTTCAAATGTCCGGTGGCGGCCTTTGAAGATCGCGATGCCAAGAGCCGGGTGGTCATCAAATGGTGTGGCCAGTTCCACGAGACCTTCATCGGCCATTCGCCGCTCGATGTGGTGGCATGGCATGGCAATTACTGCGCCTACAAATATGATCTGCGCACTTATAGCCCGGTCGGAGCGATCCTGTTTGATCATCCCGATCCGTCAATCTTCACGGTGTTGACTGCGCCGTCGGGACAGCCGGGAACGGCAAATATCGATTTCGTGCTGTTCCGCGAGCGCTGGCTGGTGGCCGAACACACCTTCCGTCCGCCTTGGTATCACAAGAATCTGATGTCTGAGCTGATGGGCAATATCTATGGCATTTATGACGCCAAGCCCGAAGGCTTCGTGCCCGGTGGCATGAGCTTGCATAATTGCATGCTGCCCCATGGGCCGGATCTCGACGCCTTCAATCATGGATCGAGCGAGCCGATGGAGCCAGCTTTCCTCGACAAGACCATGTCTTTCATGTTCGAAACCCGGTTCCCGCAACATTTGACCGCATTTGCAGCCGATGAGGCCCCGATGCAGGATAACTATATCGATTGCTGGACGAGCCTTGAGAAGAAATTCGACGGCACGCCTGGAGCGAAGTAGAACACTGCAAAGGTGAGTTTGCGCCAACAAGCGGTGCAAGACAGGTTGAAAAGGAGACGGTGATGACAAATAGCGTGACCCTGTTGGGGACCAAGGGCGGTCCGGCCATTCGCCCCGGCACGCCGATGCCGACCTCTTTGCTGGTCGAGATGGATGGCCAGCGGTTGCTGGTGGATGCGGGTTTGGGAGTGACGCGGGGCCTGTGTGATGCAGGTGTCGCTCTGACCGAGCTTGATGGCATTCTGATCACCCATTTGCATTCGGATCATTATCTCGAGTTGGGCCCGTTGCTGCATACCGCTTGGACGGCGGGCTTGAAAAAGCCGCTCACCGTCTGGGGTCCAGAGGGGCTGGCGCATTACTGGGAGAAATTTCTCGATAGCATGGCGTTCGATATTGAACTGCGGGTGCGCGATGAGGGACGGCCCGATCTGGCGAGCCTTCTGACCATTGAGCGTCTGGTGGAAGGTTCATTCACTTTCAATGGCCTGTCAATCGAAGCCATGCTGAATGTGCATCCGCCGATTGAGGAAAGCTATGCGCTGAAGATTTCGGGCAAAGATCATCAAGTCGTGTTGTCGGGCGATACCGCGCCGATGGAGGCAATGGTGGCTTTTGCCAAGGGCGCGGACCTGTTGGTCCATGAAGCCATGCTGACGGCGGGGATCGAAGCACTCTGCGCCCGGGTCGGCAATGGCGATGACCGGCTGCGCATTCATCTTGAGCGCTCTCACAGTGCGGCTGGTGAGGTGGCAAAAATTGCGACGGCTGCCGGGGTCAAACGACTGGCGCTCAATCATCTTATTCCCTCGGATGACCCGGATTTCGGGCCTGAGGATTGGAACCACGAAGTGTCCGCCCATTGGACCGGCCCATGGGATTTGGGCGTCGACAATATGAGGATAGAATTGGAATGAGTGACAAGCTTTTGACGAGCTGGCTGGAAAGTGCCAATGGCGACACGGATTTCCCGATCCAGAATCTGCCCTATGGGGTGTTTGATGATGGGAAGGGGTCGCGCGTCGGTGTGGCAATTGGCGACCAGATCATTGATGTTACTGCGATTGACCATGGGCAGGACCCTGCCTTGTTTGCGGTGCCTGCATGGAATTTATTCATGGCGGCGGGCAGTGACGTCTGGGCGTCTTTCCGGGCACGGCTGACCGAGCTGTTGTCGGATGAAAGCCACCGCTCAGCGGTTGAGCCGCATCTGGTGCCTCAGGCCAATGTTACCATGCAGCTGCCTTTCGTCGTGGCGGAATATACCGATTTTTATGCGGCAAAAAACCATGCCTTCAATGTTGGATCCATGTTTCGTGGACCGGAAAATGCTCTGCCGCCCAACTGGTTGTCGGTCCCCATCGGCTATAATGGCCGCGCTTCCTCGATTGTCGTCTCGGGCACCGATGTCACCCGTCCATGGGGGCAGGTGAAGGGCCCCAATGAGGATCTTCCGCGCTTTGCCAAATGTGCCCGTTTTGACCTTGAGTTGGAAATGGGGGCGATTGTCGGCACACCCTCCAGCGGTATGGTGTCGGTTGCTGAAGCCGATGACATGATCTTTGGCTATGTGCTGCTCAATGACTGGTCCGCGCGGGACATTCAGGCGTGGGAATATCAACCGCTTGGACCATTTCAATCCAAGGCCACGGCAACCACGATCAGTCCGTGGATCGTCCCAAAGGCGGCTTTGGAGCCATTCCGTGTCTCAACGCCAGCGCGGGAGCGGGATTTGCTGCCCTACCTCAACGAGCCCGGTCCGATGCTTTATGACATCGAATTGGAGGTCGGGCTGGCGCCTGACGGCAAGGCTGAAAACATCATTTCACGGACCAACTATTCCCAGATGTATTACTCCGCAGCGCAGCAGCTGGCACACCATACCTCATCGGGATGTGTGATGCGGACAGGCGACATGTTGGGGTCGGGAACCATTTCCGGTGAGAGCAAAGAGTCTCGTGGATCGCTGTTGGAGCTGAGCTGGGGCGGCAAGGAGCCTTTGACACTGGCAACCGGCGAGGAGCGCAGCTTTCTGGAAGATGGTGACACTCTGACCTTGCGTGGGGCGGCCAAGGGTGATGGCTACCGCGTCGGTTTTGGGGAATGCACGGGCAAGGTATTGCCTGCAATTGATCTGCCCGATTGGGCGAAGGACTAAGGAAAGACACAATGGCAAAGGCGTTTGCTTCCCAAGGGGACATGGAAGAGAAAAAAATCAGCTTCACTGAAGTGGGCGAGGGTCTTTATGCCTTCACCGCCGAAGGGGACCCCAATACCGGTGTGATCATCGGCGATGACAGCGTGATGATTGTCGAGGCGCAAGCCACGCCGCGTCTGGCACGCAAGGTGATCGAGTGCGTGCGTTCGGTGACCGACAAGCCGATTTCCCATCTGGTGCTGACCCATTATCACGCGGTGCGCGTGCTGGGGGCGTCTGCCTATGGGGCGCGTGAGATCATCATGTCGGATGTGGCCGCCGCGATGGTTGAAGAGCGCGGACAAGAGGATTGGGACAGCGAGTTTGGGCGTTTTCCGCGCCTGTTTGAAGGGCATGAGGAAATTCCCGGCCTGACCCGTCCAACCACCACCTTTACTGACAGCATGACTGTTTATCTGGGCAAGCGCCGGGTTGATATCATGAAGCTGGGCCGTGCGCACACCGCCGGCGATACTGTGATCTGGGTGCCGGATCAGGAGGTGATGTTTACCGGTGATATCGTTGAGTATCACTCGGCCTGCTATTGCGGCGATGGGCATTTCCAGGATTGGCCCGAGACACTTGCCAATATTGCAAGCTTTGAGCCACAGGCCATTGCGCCGGGACGTGGCGATGCTTTGATCGGCGAGGAGATGGTGTCGGCTGCGATTACCAACACCGCCGACTTCATCGAAAGCACTTATAAGCCGGTGGCGCGTGTGGTGGCCCGTGGTGGCAGCCTGAAAGAGGCATGGGACGCGGTGCGCGCGGCATGTGACGGCAAATTTGGCGACTATGCGATCTATGAGCATTGCCTGCCCTTCAATGTTGCCCGCGCCTATGACGAGGCTCGTGGCATCGACACACCCCGCGTCTGGACCGCTGAACGCGACGTGGCCATGTGGAATGATTTGCAGGGCTGAGCCCGCACAAACAAACAGGCCTTAACCGCTTGCACGAAATATCCCGGCGGGGACTTGGAGAGGATCTCTCCGCCGGGTTCATCAATACCATTTGGCCGTTCAGGCCATCATTTTCTGGGAGGAATATCATGAAATTGGTAAAAGCAGCCCTGATGGGTGCATTGCTCAGCGTAACAGCGCCATTGACAGCCATGGCACAGGATCTGGTTCTGTCGAGCTGGTTGCCGCCGCGCCATCCGGTGGTCATCAATGCCATCAAACCTTGGGCCAAGCAGGTCAAAAAAGTCACCGAAGGACGCGTCAATGTGCGGGTTCTGGCCAAGCCACTTGGCTCGCCTCCAGCCCATTTCGACATGGCACGCGACGGCATTGCAGACATCACCTATGGTCTGCATTCCTTCACCAAGGATGACCGCTTCAAGAATGCGCGGATCGGTCAGTTTTCCTTCCTTGGGGATGATGCAGTCAAAAGCTCGGAAGCTTTCTGGACCGTCTATAACGATATGCTCGGCGCCCGCAGCGAGCATAAGGGTACTCAACTGCTCGGCCTCTTCATGCATGGTCCGGGTCTGTTCCACAACAACAAGACCGCGATCAACAAGCTTGAAGATTTCTCCGGGCTGAAGATCCGGGTGCCGGGTGGTTATATTCCTGATCTCCTGAAGGGCTATGGCGTTGAGCCGGTCTTCATGTCTTCTGGCGAGATTTATGAAAAACTGTCACGCGGTGTGGTTGACGGGGTGACGATCACCTATGAAGCCATCACCTCGTTCAAGCTGACCGACTATATCACCAACACCACAACCTTCCCCGGCGGGCTTTACAACACCACCTGGTTCCTGGTGATGAATGAGGGCAAGTGGAACGGCATTTCAGAGGCCGACCGCAAGGCAATCGAGGGTATCTCCGGTCTTGCCTTTGCCAAACTGGTGGGCAAGGCATGGAATGATGCCGACGCCAAGGCCATTGGCGTGATGAAAAAGGCGGGCATCAAAATCGCACCTGCTCCGGACGCGGTGGTTGAATCCGTACGGGCGCGGGCGGCTGAACTTGAAGGATCCTGGGCCGACAGCCTTGGTGGTGATTATGACGGTCGCGCAGCGCTCAAAGCCTTCCGTGGCATGACGGGCGTTGGCAAATGATTGGCAAGGCGAAACTCTTCCTTGAAGGGATCGCCGCACTTCTGGTGACGGGGCTTGTCCTCGTCACCTGTGTTGATGTGGTCGGGCGCTATGCCTTCAATGCACCCCTTAGCGGTGCCTTCGAGCTGACGCAGGTCTGTCTTGCTGCTCTGGTTTTTGTCGCCCTGCCGCTGACGACCTTGCATGGAGGACATGTGGAGGTCGATCTCCTGTTGCCCTTCCTTCCCTATAAACTGCGCCATGCGCTTGGGCGCTTCGGCGGTGCGGTGATGGGGCTGATTTTTGTCTATTTCGCTTTTCGTCTGGTGATCATGGCCCAAGACCAGTTCGCGGCCGGAACACGGACAGCCGGGCTTGGTATTTCCTATTGGTGGCTTGCCTCGCTTGGTGGCCTGAGTTGTTTTGCGTCGGGTCTGCTGGCGATTTTTCGGAGGCAAGGATGACCATTTCTCTTATCGCTTTTGCGATTCTTCTGGTTCTTGTCTTTCTGCGGGTGCCCATTGCCTTTGCCATGGCGTTGGTCGGTGGCGGCGGCTTTGCCTATATGCGCGGTGTCGAAGCGGCTGGCGCGATGGTCGGCAATGCGGTTTTTGAAACCGGGTTCAGCTATTCCCTATCGGTCGTGCCCTTGTTCATATTCATGGGCAATGTGCTGGCCAGCTCAGGCATTGCGCAGGGATTGTTCAGCGGTGCGGACCGGATTTTTGGCCGCATGAAGGGTGGCCTTGCCATGGCAACCATTTTTTCGTGTGGGGGCTTTTCTGCTGTTTGCGGCTCATCGCTGGCGACAGCGGCCACCATGTCGAAGGTGGCGATGCCTTCGATGCGCAAATATGGCTATCATGACAGCCTTGCTACCGGGTCGATTGCGGCGGGTGGCACGCTTGGGATTCTCATCCCGCCGTCGGTAATTTTGATCATTTTCGGCCTTCTGACCGAGAGCGATATTGGCAAGTTGTTCATTGCCGGGATCATTCCCGGCCTGCTCGGTGTGCTGCTCTATCTGGTGGCGGTGATGGTAGCGGTGCGCTTCCAACCTCATCTGGCCCCCGAGGTGACCGAGCCGCACCCGATTTCCCGCAAGGACATGATCGGAGTGTTGGCGACCGTTGGTCTGTTTGTCTTCATCATGGTGGGAATCTATGGTGGCTTCTTCACCCCGATTGAAGCGGCCGGGATGGGGGCTGCGATGTCGGTTGTGATTGCCGCTCTGGTCGGTGGCTTTTCCCTCAAGGGTCTTAAAAGTGCGCTGGTGGATGCGGCCAAGGCTTCGGCCATGATCTTTGCCATCATCATTGGCGCTGAGATCTTCGGCAATTTTGTCACCTTTGCCGGGTTGCCCGATGAGTTGGGCGATATGGTCTATGATCTGGGATTGAATGCCTGGATGGTGATTTTCATCATTGTGGTGATCTATCTGCTGCTCGGCACCGTGCTGGAAAGCCTGTCGATGATCCTGCTGACGGTGCCGGTCTTCTATCCGTTGCTCTATACGCTTGATTTCGGCACAGGAGTGCTGGCCGATCCTGATATGGCGCTGATCTGGTTTGCGGTGATTGTGGTGGTGGCGACCGAGATTTCGCTGATCACCCCGCCGGTGGGGATGAATATTTTCGTCCTGCGCTCGGTGCTGCCCGAAGTGCCGCTCAAGACCATGTTCAAGGGTATCTTCTGGTTCTGGGTGGCCGATATCGTGCGGATCACACTGATCGTGGTGTTCCCCAGTATCTCGCTGTTTTTGCTGTCCTAGCCGACGCCATGCCTCAAACATAAAAAAGCCAGCCGAGACGCTGGCTTTTTTTATTCCGTGCTTTCGTCCAAGGTTTTGATTGCCCGGATCAGCCCCTCGATGCCTTGGCTGAGGGCGGCGCGGTCTTCCTCTGCCATGGCGGCGAGGATTTTTTCGGCTTGCCTGTCGATCTTGGGTTTGACCTCGTCGAACAGAGCCGCTCCTGCCTTGGTGATGCGGAAGTCGCGCAGGCGGCGATCCTTTTTGGAAATGGCGCGGGTGATCAACTTCTTGTCTTCCAGCCGTTGGGACGCGCGGCTGACCTGCACCTTGTCAAGGGTGGTGCGGCGGCTCAGCTCCTGGGAATCCAGTTTTCCCGCCTCGGCCAGCAAATAGAGCAAGCGCCATTCTTCCCGCGACAGGCCATAGGTCTGACCATAGACGCTGGAAATGTTGCGCGAAAAGCCTTCAGCCGCGATGGCCAGGCGATAGGGAAAGAAAGAGTCGAGGTCCATGGATCATCCTTTTTGTTACATTTGACACCATTGCAAATGCAACGAATTGACTTGCGTCAAATTCAAGTCTATGTTTTTCTGATAATTGTTGCAAATGCAACGATAATGGGAGGAGATTATCATGTCAAATGTCGCTTTGAAGCTCGACCAGATCCATCATGTGGCCTACCGCTGCAAGGATGCCAAGCAAACCGTTGAATTCTACACCAAGATGCTCAACATGGATTTCATTCTGGCAATTGCCGAAGACCACGTGCCGTCAACCCATGAGCCGGATCCTTATATGCATCTGTTTCTGGATGCGGGCATGGGCAATGTGCTGGCCTTCTTCGAGTTGCCAACAAAGCCGGAAATGGGGCGGGATGAGAATACCCCGGTCTGGGTCCAGCATATTGCCTTCAAGGTCAAGGATCGTGACACGCTGGTCGCTTTCAAGGAACATCTGGAAGCCAATGGCGTGGATGTGCTTGGCGTGACGGACCATTCGATTTTCCATTCGATCTATTTCTTTGACCCCAATGGCCATCGGGTCGAGCTGGCCTGTCCCGATCCCAAGGAAGAAGAATTGCTCAAGCGGCTGGATGCCGTGAAATGGGATATGCTTGAAGAATGGTCCCGCACCAAAAAGGCCCCGCAGCATGCCGCATGGCTGCATGCCAAGGAACTGGACAAAGATCTGGGCAAGGAAGCCGCTGAGGAGAGCGTAGATGCTTAACACCTATGACTGGCCCGAATTTGCCTATGTCCAGTCCGAGGAGCAGCGCGCGGGTTCGCCCGTGCGCCATCCGGTGCTGGTGGTCGGGGCCGGACCAATTGGTCTGACCATGGCGCTTGATCTGGCCTCGCGGGGCATCTCCGTGGTGGTGATTGATGACAACAACACGGTGTCGGTCGGCTCGCGGGCGGTTTGTTATGCCAAGCGACCACTGGAAATCTGGGAGCGGCTCGGGGTCGCTGACCGGATGATCGACAAGGGCATCAGTTGGAAACATGGACGGGTCTTCTTCCGCGACAAAGAAGTTTATGACTTCGATCTGCTGCCTGAAGAAGGGCACAAGATCCCGGCCTTTATCAATCTGCAGCAATATTATCTCGAGGAATATCTGGTCACGGCCTGCGAGGCGTCCGACCTGATCGAGCTGCGCTGGAAGCACAAGCTGGTGTCTCTGGAACAGAGTGATGACCATGCGCGTCTGGAGATCGAGACACCGGACGGGGTCTTTGCCAGCGAAGCCAGCTGGGTGATTGCTTGCGACGGGGCCAATTCTCCGGTGCGTGGCATGGTTGGCGCGGACTTTACAGGCCAATTTTTTGAGGATCGGTTTTTGATTGCCGACATCGTGATGAAGGCCGACTTCCCGACCGAGCGCTGGTTCTGGTTTGACCCGGATTTTCACAAGGGTCAATCGGCCTTGCTGCACAAACAGTCGGACGATGTCTGGCGGTTGGATTTCCAGCTCGGCTGGGATTGTGACCCGGAAGAAGAAAAGAAGCCGGAGAATATTATCCCGCGGGTCAAGGCGATGCTTGGCGCGGATGTGGAATTCGAGCTGGAATGGGGCAGCGTCTATCAATTTGCCTGTCGCCGTGTGGATGACTTCCGCAAGGGACGGGTGATCTTTGCGGGCGACTCGGCCCATCAGGTCTCACCCTTCGGCGCGCGCGGTGCCAATACCGGGGTGCAGGATGTTGATAATCTGGCTTGGAAGCTCGCCGCAGTGGTTCGCGGTGAGGCGCCGGATGCTCTGGTTGACAGCTATCACATCGAGCGGGCCTTTGCAGCGGATGACAATCTGCGGAATTCGACGCGCTCGACGGATTTCATCACGCCGAAAAATGCTGCTTCGCTGCGCTATCGCAATGCGGTGCTGGATTTGTCGCGGATCGCGCCTTTTGCCCGCCCGATGGTCAATTCAGGGCGGCTGTCGTCGCCCACCCCTTACGTCGAAAGCCCCTTGAACACACCTGATGGTGACGAATGGCAGGGTGTGATGCGACCGGGGACTTGTATTGCCGATGCGCCTATTGTTGTCGATGATCAGGACGATTGGCTGATCCATCAGTTGGGCGCGGGCTTTACCTTGCTGGTCTTGGGGCTTGATAGCCAACCGGTTGAGGCGGGGCCTTTCACGCCATCAATCTTGATTGAAGGCAAGGACTTTGTTGATGTCGAAGGGCTGGTGGCGGACCGCTATGACGGGCGCAAGGGTGCGGTTTATCTGATCCGTCCGGACCAGCATGTGGCGGCGCGCTGGCGCCAGTTTGATCCAGTAGCCATTCGCAAGGCCATCAGCCGTGCGACGGCGGGAGGTGTGAAATGAGCCTGATCCTGACCCCAAATATCGAGCGGCCAGACTGCTTCTATGAGGCTTTGACCGATGCGCAGCGCGACATGTCGGAGGTGGACGCCAATGACATGAATGCCCGGTTGGTGCTCATTCTGGCCAATCAGGTTGGTTGCCTTGAGGATCTGAAACAGGCCATCAAGCTGGCCAGTCCGGCGGCTTTGCAAGATGCAAGCGTGGGCGATGCGCCTCAAGCCTCCGATTTTGCTGCCGAATAGGCGGGCAAAGCCACCGTCACGATGATTGGGCGCCTCCCTTCTTTCAAAGGGGGCGCCTTTTTTTGTTTATTGGGCCTTGTTCGCGTCGGCCTTGAGATGGTTCAGCGACAGATGGCCGCTTTCCTTCAAGCGATCCAGCACGATAGAGGACTTCAAATGGGAGACCCCTTCCTGCGGCAACAGCTTGTTGTTGATGATATTGGACAGGCCCTTGAGGTCAGGGACCACAAGCTTGACGTGATAATCGGTCGAGCCGGTCATCGAATAGGCCTCGCTGACCTCGGGCATCGAGTTGAGCAATGCGAGCAGCCGTTTGGCAGCATCGGGGGAATGGGTATCAAGCGCGATCTGGATGAAGACAATCAGCTCAAGCCCCAAAGCCGATTGGCTGAGGCGGGCGTGATAGCCCTCGATAACGCCCGCTTTTTCCAGCAAGGCCCGCCGTCGGGCGCATTGGGAGGCGGACAGGCCGACTTCTTCGGCCAATTCCTGACTGGTCAGACGGCCATCCCGCTGTAATGCTTCAAGAATTTTAATGTCAAAGCGATCCATGCTGAATTCTCGCAGTTTTTGAATATTCGTGCGTAATGTGTTGCATATTCTTTTTGATAGATATGAATTTTGCGCACAATGCGCAGGTCTATTCTATTAGTATAAATGCCTAGGAATTCACTTGGGAGGAATAGAATGGGACCCTTTCCGCATGACGCGCCAAAGGCGGTGATCGATGAGGTCAATGTGGCCGGGACGGATGGCTTTGAATTTGTCGAATTTGCCCATCCGGAAGCCGGCAAACTGGAGGCGCTGTTTGAAAGCATGGGCTTTATCGAGGTGGCTCGGCACAAGCACAAGGATATCTCGCTTTACCGGCAGGGCCATGTCAATTATCTGATCAATCGCGACCCTGATGGCCATGCGGCCCAGTTCGTCAAAGAGCATGGGCCCTGTGCGCCAGCCATGGCATGGCGGGTGGTGGATGCGCAAGTGGCGCTTCAATGTGCGCTTGATTATGGGGCGGAAGAATATAAGGGGCCGGGCAAGGCGCTTGATGTGCCTGCGGTCTTTGGTATTGGCGGATCCTTGCTCTATTTCGTCGAGACCTATGGCGCGGATGGCTCGGCCTATGACGCGGATTATCAGTGGCTTGGCGAGCGGGATCCGAACCCGGAAGGCGCAGGGTTTTATTATCTCGATCACCTGACCCACAATGTAATGCGCGGCAATATGAACACCTGGTATGATTTTTATGCCAAGGCGTTCAATTTCAAGGAAATCCGCTTCTTTGACATCAAGGGCGAATATACCGGGCTCTATTCGCGGGCGTTGACGTCGCCTGACGGCAAGATTCGTATTCCGATCAATGAAAGCTCTGATGACAAGAGCCAGATCGAGGAATATCTCAACGAATATAAAGGCGAAGGGATCCAGCATATCGCGGTTGGGACGGAGGGTATTTATCACTCAACTGAGGCGATTGCCGCCAAGGGGCTCACCTTCATGCCCGCACCACCTGATGCCTATTATGATATGTCACACGAGCGGGTGAAGGGGCATCAGGAGCCGCTCGATCGGATGAAGCAGAATGGGATTCTGATTGACGGGGAAGGGGTGGTCGATGGTGGCCGAACCCGCATCCTTTTGCAGATTTTCTCCAAAACGGTGATTGGCCCGATCTTCTTTGAATTCATCCAACGCAAGGGTGATGATGGTTTTGGTGAAGGCAATTTCAAGGCCTTGTTTGAATCGATCGAGCGCGACCAGATCGAACGAGGTGTTTTGACTGCAGATGTGGCAGCGCCCGCCGCTGAATAATTCGCTTCAGGCCAAGTGACCATTTGTCACCCGGTCAGGGTGGCCAACAGTTGGTGGGTTCTCGCGGTTCAATGCCTGGTTTTCCTTGGAAATCCGGGCATTTTCTGTGTCACTGACTGGTTCTGAACGAAACATCTCCTTGTGTCATTTGAAAATTCCCAGCGACTTTCTGCTTTTCAGAATAGATGCCTTATGAGCATAATCCCCCCGAACAGAAGGGATGGGCGACACATCCCGCTTTTTTAAGGAATGGTAACGGGGCTGAAATGATGGCACGCAGACTAGACAAGAATGACCTGAAGGTGGATGAGCAACTGGTGGCGCTGATCGACGAAGAGATCCTGCCCGGCACCGAAGTCTCTTCGGTTCAATTCTGGCAGGGCCTGTCTGATGCGGTGGCTCGATTTACCCCGATCAACAGCGCCTTGCTGGCCAAGCGTGCCGAGTTGCAAAGCCAGGTCGATGAATGGTGCAAGGCGCACAAGGGCCAGCCGCTGGATCCGGCTGCCTACCGGACCTTCCTTGAAGAGATCGGCTATATTGTTCCGGAAGGGGAGGATTTCGAGGTTGGGACCGCCAATGTCGATGCCGAGCTGGCAACGCTTGCCGGGCCACAACTGGTCGTGCCGGTGATGAATGCCCGTTTTGCGTTGAATGCGGCGAATGCCCGCTGGGGCAGCCTGTATGATGCGCTTTATGGCACTGATGTCGTGCCGCAGGACGAGGACCTTGCGCCGGGCGAGAGCTTTAATGAAGCGCGGGGTTTGGCGGTGATTGCCAAGACACATGCGTTTCTCGACGAAGCGGTGCCTTTGGCCTCTGGTTCCCATGGGGATGTGACGGCCTACAGGGTCGATCCGGAAACGTGCGCCTTGACCATCCGTCTGGCGGATGACAGCGAGACGAGCCTCAAGGATGAAAGTCAGTTTGTCGGCTTTGTCGAAGCATCGGTGATTTTGTTCCGCAATAACGGCCTGCATATCGAATTGCAGATCGATCCTGACCATCCAATTGGTGCCTTGTCGAAGGCTGGCATCAAGGATGTGGTGCTGGAAAGCGCCGTCAGCACCATTCAGGACTGCGAGGATTCGGTCGCGGCCGTTGATGCAGAGGATAAATGCCTTGTCTATCGCAACTGGCTTGGACTGATGAAGGGCGATCTGCAAGACAGTTTCCAGAAGGGCGGACGGCTGATGACGCGCGAGCTGGCCGAGGACCGTACCTATACGGACCGTAGCGGCGGCACCCTGACCTTGCATGGCCGCAGCCTGATGCTGGTGCGCAATGTCGGACATCTGATGACCAATCCGGCGATTCTGGACGCCAGGGGGGACGAGATTTTCGAAGGCATCCTGGATGCCTTTGTCACCGTTGCCGCCGCCTTGCATGACATTCCCCGCAAGGGCAACAGCCGGACGGGCAGCATTTATATCGTCAAACCGAAGATGCATGGTCCGGAGGAGGTCGCCTATGCCAACGATCTGTTTGATGCGGTGGAGGATTGCTTTGGCCTGCCGCGCAACAGCGTCAAGATCGGGGTGATGGATGAAGAGCGCCGAACGACAGTCAACCTGAAGGTCTGCATTCGGGCGGTGAAAGACCGCATCGTCTTCATCAATACCGGCTTCCTTGATCGCACTGGAGATGAAATTCATACCTCGATGGAACTGGGGCCTTTCCTGCCCAAGGAACAAATCAAGGCGCAGCCCTGGATTGCCGCCTATGAGGATTGGAATGTTGATACGGGTCTGGAAACTGCACTCAATGGCAAGGGTCAGATTGGCAAGGGCATGTGGGCCAAGCCCGATGAAATGGCCGAAATGATGGAGGCCAAGATCGGGCATCCCAAGGCGGGCGCAACCTGTGCCTGGGTCCCATCGCCCACAGCGGCGACCTTGCATGCGACCCACTATCACAAGGTGAATGTGGCTTCCGTTCAGGCCGAACTGGCGAGCCGAAAGAAGGCGGATCTTGATACGATCCTGACCGTGCCGCTGCTGGAGGGCAAAAATCTCGATCCGCAAACCATTCAGAATGAACTTGATAACAATGCGCAAGGCATTCTTGGCTATGTGGTCCGCTGGATTGATCAGGGGGTCGGCTGTTCCAAAGTGCCGGACATCAACAATGTGGCTTTGATGGAAGACCGGGCGACGTTGCGGATTTCCAGCCAGCATATGGCCAATTGGCTGTATCATGGCCTGATCACACCGGAGCAGGTGATTGAGACGATGGAGAGAATGGCGCGCGTCGTCGATCAACAGAATGCGGATGATCCGAACTATCGGAACATGGCCGATAATTATGTCGCCTCGGTCGCCTTCCGTGCTGCCTGCGATCTGGTCTTCAAGGGCAAGGATCAACCAAGCGGATATACCGAGCCGTTGCTACACAAGCTCAGGCAGATTGCCAAGAGCCAAACAGAAAAGCTCGGTTGAAGATCTGCACGATCAGACAAGAAAAGAGGGTGCCTGCTGGTGCCCTTTTTTGTGGTGCCTGTCATTGCGTTCTGGTGACAGCAGATCTGGGGGACAATGGCTCTCATTGCCCCTGAGGAATGCATTGAGCGCATAGCTCGTAGTCCGGACCTGGTTGCTTTCCCAGCGGTGGTTGGGTGGAAGGAACAGTCTTGGGACTGCCGTTCTTCGTACTTGCTTGTCCAATTGGCCAAGTGGGGAGTAGCTATGCGGACCTTGCTGCAGGTACGGGAAAGTGCGTTCGAAATGCACAGGGTCGACTGCAAGTGGATAGTTTTAAGATATTGTTTTAATTTATTAATTTTTAATTCACTTTAGTTAGCTCTGCATCTCGTTGCCATTGAAATCGACTTTGACTTGATGTCATGAAAGAAGGCTGGTAGGAAGCAGTCCTATACTTTCGGTGAGGTAAAGTTAAACTTTCGGATAATCCCCTTAGAAGGGATGTCCAAAATCAGTGAAATCAACTGCAGCTACCATATCTGCTACCTTGCCCGGGGCTGCACTCGTATGCGATTATTGCAAGGCTCGCTATATTCGCAATAGGGTGAAACCCAAATTTTTTGCTGGACGAAAGGCTAGGAGGCCTCGTCGAGCAAAATGAGCTGGAGGAAATTGCTGTGCCTTGCATTGATGCAATGATTGACGAAGTCGTCAGCTTGCCACTCGATATTTCGGTCGAGGAAGCACTCAACGTGCTAGATAACAATAATATCCGTACCGCGCCTGTTCTCGCTAGCGACAAGACCATGCTGGGTCTTTTCGGTTATGAAACATTGATGCAGGCCGTTTTGCCTCCAGCCTTGTCTATGGGAATAGGTCTGGGGCGTCTGGATTTTGCACGAGGAGCCGGGCCGGATATCGCTCGTCGCCTGCGCAAGGTCAAAGCCAAGCCACTTTCTGAGGTGATGAACCGCAAGCCACAAACCTTGCAGCCGGAAATGTCCCTCTGGGAAACGATCCGCACGCTGGCCAAGGCCCGGGCTCCTCTTGCTGTGGTTGACAAAAAATCCAATAAGTTTCTTGGAATTGTGACCGAGCGGTCCGCTATTGCCGAGCTTGAGCGAAGCGAGTCGGATCCTACCTTGACTGGGCCGGAACTGGACGCGTCTGATAACTGATCAGGTGCCTGTTCTGGCCTTGCTAAACACTTGTGAATAGGGGCCCGAAACAAAATGGGACATGCCACGGAGATGGCCACAAGCGCAGCCTTTGGCTGGTCGCCTTTGGTTGTTGCGACCGTCATTCTTGTACTTGCCTATATCTTTATCATCTCGGAAAAGATCAACCGCGCGATCGTTTCGCTTCTCGGGGCTGGCCTTTTGGTCCTGCTCGGAGTTCTGAACTTCGAGTTGGTGGTTGCCGGGACTGATTTCAATACCCTCTTTCTGCTGATCGGCATGATGGTCATCGTGGCCATCACCAAGGATTCAGGTGTTTTCCAGTTCGTGGCGATTTATACTGCCAAGACGGTCAAGGCCAATCCTCGGGCCCTTCTGGCCGCGCTGGCGATTGTGACCGCAATTTTTTCATCGCTGTTGGATAACGTTACAACGGTACTGCTTGTTGTGCCGGTTACGTTGCTGCTGACCGACCAGTTGGAGCTGAATCCTTATCCGTTCCTGTTCTCGCAGATCTTTGCCTCCAATATTGGCGGTTCGGCGACCCTGATCGGTGACCCGCCGAACATCCTGATCGGTTCTGCGGTTGGGCTCAGCTTCATGGACTTCGTCGAACATGTGGGTCCACCTGCCCTGATTATCATGATCCTCTGCCTGATTTTCTTCGACCTCTTGTGGGGTCGTAAGCTGAAGACCACGCGGCGGGCTCAGGTGGCGATGATGCGCTATAATGCCGGTGAAGCGATTGAGGATCGTGGCTTGCTGTTCAAGTCCCTCTTTACGCTGGCGCTGGTGATGGGTGGCTTCATCTGGGGGCATGATCTGGGTTGGCAACCGGGCTCCATTGCCCTGACCGGTGCTGCTTTCCTGTTGCTGTTGCAGAGCATCAAGCTTGGACCGGAAGGACAGTCGCGCAATGTGCACAAGGCCTTCCAGCAGGTGGAATGGGAAACGATCTTCTTCTTCTTTGGTCTGTTTGTTCTTGTCTATGGTGTCGAACATACCGGCCTGCTGAAAATGATCGCGGAAGAATTGCTTCAGATTACCGGCACCAATGTGCCGCTGGCGGGCATGATCATTCTTGGTTCGTCTGCCGTTATTTCGGCCATCGTTGATAACATTCCGTTTGTTGCGACGATGATCCCGTTGATCGAAGCGATGCAAACCGATCTTGGGGGGGCAGATGCGATTGAGCCGCTCTGGTGGTGTCTGTCGCTTGGTGCGTGTCTTGGCGGCAACGGCACGCTGATCGGGGCTAGCGCCAACGTGATGGTGGCCAGTTTTGCTGAACGGGCAGGGCAGCGTATTTCCTTCATGAAATTCATGGGCCTTGCTTTCCCACTGATGCTGTTCACCACTTTGGTTGCTGCGATCTACTCGTGGTTTGCTTTCTTTGTCTTGAGTTTTTGATCGACAAAGACCCAAGCAAGAAATGAGATGAGGGGAGCTTTGGCTCCCCTTTTTTATGTCTGAAATAAACCTCCACCTGCGGTGGAGGACTGGACAAGTTTTACATTTTCAGTAAGAGACCTCCTCACTTGAACCATTGGCGTGGTTTTAAGAACAGAAGCGAGGAGGTTTTTATGGACAAAAATCACCTATCACACAGCACTTGGGACTGCAAATATCATGTAGTCTTTGGCTCCAAATACAGGACCAAACGTCTATACGGAGACTTGCGGCGTGAGTTACGAGATCAATTTACGAAGTTGGCGTCACAAAAGGGATGCCATATTGAGGAAGGGCATCTTATGCCCGACCATGTGCATATGTTGATCTCAATCCCACCCAAATATTCAGTGGCCCATATAGTGGGCTTCTTAAAGGGTAAAACGGCGCTATATGTGGCAAACAAATATGCCCGGAAACGTCGCTACAAGGGATATCATTTTTGGGCACGTGGTTACTTTGTTTCGACAACGGGCTATCAAGAGGAGGTCGTCAGACGCTATATCCGCAATCAACAGAGGCAGGATAAGGCGAACGACTTCGCGGATATGTTCAAGCCAAACTATTGAAACCAAACAAGACCACTTCTAGTGGTTCAAGCGAAGCGTAACAAACCTCCGCCTATGGCGGAGGTCAATGACTTTTATGTCTTGATGGTGGTTGATGTCCCGTATTGATCCGCCTTAGTGGCTGCGCGAAGGTGGCAAGGGATGTTTTTCAATCAGTTTTTGGTGTCAATGCGAACCGTTGCCTCTCTTTGCACAAATGGCTGCTTTGGGATACAACGATAAAAAATGAAGGAGCCTAATGTCCGACAAGCACAACACACCGCTCGCTCTACCTTTGACTTTGCCATGCGGCACAAAGCTAAAGAACCGGATAGCCAAGTCAGCAATGTCCGACTCTCTTGGCGATGGCGCTGGCAATCCAACTGATGATCAGATCCGGCTTTACGAACGGTGGGCCAAGGGTGGGTTGGCGTTGTCAATTATCGGTGAGGTGCAAGGCAGTTCGCATTTTGCAGAGAAACCCGGCAACCTCATTTTAAACGCTCACTCAGATCGAGACCAACTTGGACGCCTTGCAAAAGCAGGTGCAACTGACAACGCACAACTCTGGCCCCAACTGGGACATGCGGGCGCCATGGCAGATGCTCCGATAAGCACTCCAAAGGGACCAAGCGCGCTTGACTTGCCGGGTCTGTCTTGCGGCGCATTATCATTGGACGAGATACAGGCTTTACCTGCTGAATTTGCTGCTACCGCCAGCCTTGCCAAGGAGCTAGGCTTTGGCGGCGTGGAGGTGCATGCAGCGCATGGATTCCTGCTCAGCCAGTTTTTGTCACCTCTGTTCAACAAGCGAGAGGATGCTTACGGTGGTTCATTGCAAAACCGGATGAGGCTGTTGCTCGAAGTGATCAGCGCGGTGCGCAAGGCCGTTGGTCCTGATTTTCCGGTCGGCCTCAAATTGAATGCAACAGATCAACTTGAGGGGGGATTTGAAGAAGCTCAATCCCTTGAGGTCATTGCCGCATTGGACCAAATGACGCTGGACCTGATCGACATTAGCGGCGGAACATACTTCCCCGGTGCAACATCCTCGTCTGATCGCTCTGGCTCTGGTCCCTATTTTTTGGAATTTTCTGGCCGCGCCCGTGAAAAGACAAGCATACCTTTGATGGTCACAGGCGGGTTTAAAACCTTTGCGCAAGCTGAAAGCGCTATTGCCGAAGGCAAGGCCGATCTCATAGGGTTGGCCCGCTCACTCGTCCTCGAGCCTGAACTGCCTTCTTTTTGGTTGTCTGGCCAGTGCTTTGACCCTCAGTTCCCCCGTTTCAAGGCCCCGCCCGAAGGCGGCGTAACCGCGTGGTACACGATGCAGATCACACAAAATGCAATAGGTGAGGCTGCGTTGGTCCCGGATGATTTGGAGGACGCGATTGCAGAATATGAAAGCCGTGACCAAACACGACGACAGATTTGGAATGCAAAGCTACGCTGACCTTGGTGAATCCGCTGCGTGCGGCTTTAAAGTCGGCAATCTGCTGACCACTGAATGGAGTCTTGTGCAATGAAAAGTCGACTCGCGCAAATGGTAAAGCGTGTCAGACACTCAGAAACAAAATTGTATAAGTCGATAGGAGTGGCCTATAACAAAGTGCAATATGAATGAGCGCAAAAGCTGCTGTCAACGCTGGCATGAGGGAGAGCTTAACCTCCCAAAACCTACTCAGTTTTACGCTGCAACGCCTACTTTTTCAACATGGCGTAATTCCTAGTTCGTGCAAGTCGGACAGCCAAGTGCAGCCTGCTAAAATGCAATTTGGCAATCGAACAGGAGGGAACCGATGACGACCTATGTTGGACTGGATGTATCCTTGAAAGAAACATCTATCTGTATCGTTGACGAGAATGGCATGCGGATCAAGGAAGGCATTGTCCCCTCTGATCCTGACGAGATCGCCGGATATCTGGACAAGCATGCACCATCGGTTCACCGCGTCGGTTTGGAATCTGGCCCAACGTCCAGTTGGCTTTGGCGTGAACTGAAGGCAAGGCATCTGCCGGTGATCTGCATCGATGCTCGCCATGCCAGTGCTGCTCTGTCGATGCAGATCAACAAATCGGACCGCAATGACGCCTTGGGCCTCGCCCGTATCATGCAGACTGGCTGGTTTCGCCAGGTTCAGATCAAAAGCGAAGAAAGCCACCGCATTCGTTCCCTCTTGAATGCACGCAGTCTTCTGGTTCAGATGCGCCGAGATATCGAGAACCAGATACGCGGTCTGTTCAAGTCCTTTGGCCTCGTGATTGGGCGAGCCAATGGTGGTATCTTTTTGAAACGGGCACAAGATGTCGTCCGACAGGCTCCGGAACTTGCCGATATTGTATCACCGTTGCTAACCGCTCGCGAAGCCATTGATCAGCAGCGCCTGTGCTTGGAAAACAAGATCAAACGCCTTGCTCGCTCCAATGAGCAATCCCGGGCTTTCATGACTGTACCCGGCGTTGGCCCAATGACCGCGCTTGCCTATCTGTCATGCATTGATGATCCAACCCGCTTTACACGATCCCGGACGGTTGGTGCCTATATCGGCCTGACACCAAGGCGGTATGCATCCGGAGAAATGGATTGGTCCGGTCGCATATCAAAATGTGGGGATGCAATGCTGCGCAGCTATTTGTTCGAGGCGGCCAATGTTGTGCTGACCCGCACTAAACACACCTGTTCGCTAAAGGAATGGGGCATGGAAATTGCTGGCCGATCTGGTGGAAAAAAGGCCAGGGTCGCAATAGCTAGAAAATTGGCCACCATTCTTCATCGAATGTGGCGTGATGGAACATCTTTTAAATGGGAAACCGCTTGATTGGGAATTACTGAAGCAATACGAGATCGCCCGGATATAGGGTGAAGAATGTCCCTGCCGGGACGAATGGCGGTGATGAGATCGACCAATTCCGTGCGAAGAGAAAGTAATCTTAAACGCGGTTTCAACATTGATCCATCAACGCTTCCTTGCGCCACAATGCAGAGGCAATACACCTACTGCGAAGAGAACGATGGAACCGGCAGGAACAAAATACAACTCAGAGCATCTTGCGGAATTTGAGAACAGAATTGGCGGGGAGTAGCCACTTCCAGCGGGCGCGAGAAAACAGCCCTTGATTGTAAAAACAGTCATTGCGAAGCAAGGGGCTGCCTAATTCTGTAGGTTTTGTTGACAAACTGGGTTTGAAACTCACGTGAGTTGCGATTCCAGCCAGTTTTTCAAGGAAGTTATGCGGAGCGAACCAGTCGCTCCGCATTTTTTCAAGTCGAGTAATTTGTGATTATCAAGCTGCGGCGAAATCCGAAACAAACGACTTCACAGTTTGGTTCAGATTTTCTGCGCTTGTCGACAGGCCGTGTGACAATTGTATCAGTTCGTCAGACGCCTGACTTGTCATGTTGGCCGCAGCACTTACACCGCCGATACTGTGTTTTACTTGTTGCGTACCGGTTGCTGCTTCCTGACAATTTCGAGCAATTTCACTCGTTGCCGCACCTTGTTGTTCCATAGAACTTGCAATTGAGGTTGCGATTTCTTGGATATTGGTGATCACCTGCACAATCTCGCCTATGGAGGATACTGTGGTGCCAGTCTCTGTCTGAATTTCACCAACCTTGTGCGCGATTTCCTCGGTTGCTTTGGTTGTTTGGGTCGCCAGTTCCTTCACTTCCGCAGCGACAACCGCGAAGCCTTTGCCTGCTTCACCTGCACGCGCAGCCTCAATGGTGGCATTGAGTGCCAAAAGGTTGGTTTGATCGGCTATGCCTTTGATAAGATCGATGACATCTCCAATAGCCGTTGCGGATTTGGCCAACTCATGAATGCGGGCATTGGAAGCCTCTGCTTCAGCGCGTGCCTTATTAGCGACGCTTGCCGAATGTGAGACTTGGTTGTTAATCTCAGAAATTGAAGTCGTCATTTCCTCAGAGGCAGAAGCCACTGTTTCAACATTGGTGGCTGCCTGTTCGGAGGCTAAAGAAACGGCCTCGGATTGGTTGGTTGTTTCTTCTGCAGTGTCGGACAGTTTCTTTGCAGCGCTTCCAACTTCTTGAGATGTCTTGATGAAATTGGCTGACAAATCCTGCATTCTTTCAACGAAATTGTTGGCAAGTTTTTCCCTTCGTGCGAGGACTTGCCGCTCATTCTCTTGACGCGCAGTGGCCTCCTCGCGCAGTTTTCGCGCTTCCTCCAGACCTACACGCAAGGTCTCCGATGCCGAGGCGATCTCACCGACTTCATCTTTGCGATCTGCACCCTGAATTTCATCAACGGTTTCTCCTGCTGCAATGCGTCGCAATACGGCAGCCAAGACAACGATTGGGTTCGATATCTTATTGGCAAAATAAGCAAGAAAACCAAGTGAAAGCACGGCTGTCGCGAATGCTGCCATGATTTGTAATAAGATTGCTGAATCCGACCGAGCTTCGATGCTATTTCGCAAGGCTATGGAAGAGGCCAGCACATCGGAGTTGTTTACATCGATAATCAGAGCCCATTTCTGACCGGTCCGTCCCAGTTCAATCGGCGCAGTCACGCGAATGGTTCCGGCTGTTTCGTCGCTGGCAACTTGGGTTTCGTCCAGTTTGAGTTGCTCGAGTGTTATGTTTGCAAGCTCATTGATCTTGTCGAATTCACCACCGATTGCTTTTGGCGTGCTGCTGGAAGCGACCACAAGCCCTTTGTCGGTAATGATGTTTGCCTTACTGTTGCCGTTATACAAAGTTTGGCTGACATTGTCCGCGAGCTTCTGGATGAATGAGAGATCGAAGTCCGATCCTGCGACGCCCAAAAACTGATTATCGACTTTGATCGGGACAGAAATAGTGGCGAGCTGCACTGCTTTGCCCTGGACAATGTAGGGCAAAGGAGCGAGCAGGCTTTCTTTACCAGTTTGCTCTGGACCCAAAAACCAACCGCCTTTCATTATGCCATTGGGATGCAGTGCTTCACTGTCATATTCGACCAGAGGCTGCAACGCGATTTTGCCGGCGGAATCTCTTACCCAGTAGGGCAGCGCGCGACCTGTATCATCGGACCCAACATCTGTGCGTCCTTTAAAGGCATCATCATTTGCATCGATACCGTTTGGCACCCAGGCGCTATATGTTCCATTGAATTGAGGATTATCTTTCAATACGCGCTCAAGCAAGGCATTCAGCTGCGCTCTTCGAGACGCGAGGCGAGAGCCACCATCTTCAGGTTTCGTTGCAATGGTTTCTAGGGCGCTTGCCATATTGCGAGCGGCTTGAAATGCAAGATCAAGCTCTTCCTTGATGTGTGCGGCCTTTACACCTGCCAACTGCCCCAAAAGCCGCTTTGCTTCCTTGCTCTGCATATCACTAACCGATTGCTCGACATATTCATTCAAATTCAATGACGAATACAGTGAAATTCCGGCAATCGTACCTCCGGTTGCCAAAACGGAAAGCGCCGCAAGGCCAACAATCTTTATGCGAATAGACTGCAACTTCATTACTTTACCTTTCTGACGAACGCTTTTAGCTCGACAACGTCAGTAGACCCCAATAGAAAATGCACCTAAAAAGTGTGCAACGCCTAGATTTATGAGACCAAAATTTTGTAAATTTATTTTTAATGAAGTCGTAAAACACCGTATATATAGTAATTAATACTTATTGTTATACAATAAAACTTATAATTTGCTTGGCCTATCAAGTTACTCCCTAAAAATTAGGCAGTGAGATGCGCTACCCTCGCCTCTCCATCTGATCTCCAACAATGCAACGTTTCGCTCGAATGTCAGCAATGGGGAAGGATACTGCATAATCTTCAAACCGACTAATGTCGGCTCAGGGTCGGAATCTCAGATTATGAGCTGGGATCACAGAATTCCATTGATGTGCCACATAGGACTGCTTCAAGTTCCTTTGACAATCTTGTCGCAATTTTTGCCAATTCTGCATCGCCGGGATGGGGAAGAGGTTTATAGGTCAGATTCTTTTCGACGATGTATCGAGCCGACGTGATATCGGTCTCCTCAACCATTGGCACAAGATGACAGTGTGCGTGGGCAATATCGCCGCCGGTGAAAAGAAGAGCGACCCTCTTTACGCTGAAAAGAGATTTCTGTCGGCGCGCAATTTTCTGACCCATATCTATAATTTTATGGGCGATATCGGATGGCAAATCGTCAAAGTAATCGTAGTGCTGGATTGGAATGATCTAGATATGCCCAGGCCTGATTGGCCCTATATCCAAAAATGCGACCAAATTTTCATCCCGATATACCTCGTGCACTTGAATTTCGGATTTAGCAATCCTGCAGAACACGCATTCTTCGCTCATTTTATTAATCCCAGATAGCACTGATCGTGAAACATAGAACACTACTGTCTTATCATTTCATGTCTTCTTTGTCCGGAGGTTGTGTGGAAACGCGCTGTAATATTTTCCACTATCATCAGACAGCGTTTCAAAGTTCCGAATTGGGAATATTCGGCAGTTTACTGTTTTCGGTGGTCTAGAGGCCGCTCTTTTTCGATTTCAGGTCATTTTAGGCCGGAGAGGAAGCGGAGCTGACCACAATTAGGTAGCCATCGCCTTGATCATCGCTGGAATGCCTATGATCTTGATGAGCCGCCGGAAGTTATAGGCCAAGACATGCAGCGCCATCTCCGTTGCCACATGTTTGATCGTTTTCAATTTGAAGTGCGTCGCTCCCATCCATGATTTGATGGAACCGAACGGATGCTCGACAGTCATGGAGCGGATCGCCAATCGATCTGGATTTTCATCGATGCGCTTCTGCATTCGTTCCAGAACCGCCTCATGTTCCCAACGTCGAATACGACGCTCTTTTGCTGGTGTGCATTTATTCTTGATGACACAATCGCAACAGGAACTGGTCCAATATGAATGGAGGACTTTCCCGCCTTCCTGATTGGTAAAGCGGTAAGTGAGTTCTTGTCCGGCGGGGCAGATATAGACATTCCGGTCATGATCATAGGCAAAGTCGGCCCGATCAAAGCGTCCCTTGGCACTCGCCCCAGATGTCATGGGCTTGGCAACCGTAGCAGCAATCCCCGCTGCCTCACAGGCAACAATTTCCTCACCCTTGAAGTAGCCCTTATCTGCGATAACTTCGAGTTTGTCTGTCGACATTGCATTTCGGGCCGCCACAGCCATCATCGACAGGGCGTCACGGTCATAACCTTGATTGGTAACTTCATGGGCAACGATGAGATGATGCTTGGCCTCAACTGCGGTCTGAACATTATAGCCCACAACGCGTGGCATCCGGGCGGTCGTCGCCATGGCTCTGGCGTCAGGATCACTGAGGGAGATCTGTGTTTCGCCCGTGGTGTTCATGCGTTGTTCAACAGCGCGCAGCCTATCTGCTTCTTTCTTTAAGTGGTTAAGCTTGCGAACGGTACGGGTCATCCGTGATGTGGGAATGGTCCAACCGGTCTTATCAAGAGCTTCGTCTGCTCTCTTGACCTCAGCCAGATATCGTTCAATCGCAGCATCAATCTCGCCAAGTTTGCGGCGTAGCTTCTCTCGGGTGAAGCTCTTTGCCTTGGCGTTCACCGCCTTGAACCGACTTCCATCAATGGCGACCAAATTACCATCAAGCAAGTCAAGGCCACGACACAGGGCGACAAACTGTTTACAGGCTTTGCGGATGGCCGGGCCATTGTCTTTCCTAAAATCAGCAATCGTTTTGAAGTCCGGCTTCAGGCGACACGTCAACCAGAGAAGCTCAAGATTACGACCACATTCACGCTCAAGACGTCGCGACGACTGAATCTGATTGAGATAACCGTATATGTAAATGCGCAACATCAAACCGGGATGATAGCCAGGACGACCTGTATTCTTGGGAATGGTATTGAACCCCAAAGCGGACAAATCCAGCATATCGACAAACGCATCAATGGCCCGAGTTGGGTTATGCTCTTCGATGAAATCATCAAGACAGTCCGGCAACAACGCGACCTCAGAACGCCCAATACCTTCGATAAATCGTGACATGCCAAATCTCCGATTCAACCTCAGATGAGTATACCATCAATCGCTCATAAATGGGGTTTTCACACAGCCTCTCCGCAGAACTGGAGGACTACACAGCCAACGACAAAGGACAGAAGAAGGCCATGGATTTGGTGATCGGGGAACTGAGAAAATCCATCTGCTCTTTGCTGACGTTCGTGCCAACCGCAACAAAGGTCGGCTATGAGCTCAAATTGCCATTCCGTCACTTCCAAGTATACCCTGCAGTGACAGGCCAATGTTACGCCTCAGGGCGTCACATCAGGGTTGACAGCGACTATTTGTGACTTGGTAGCCTTGGGTTTAGAACCTGAGGTGACATATGGCAAAAATAGGCTACGCCCGCGTCAGCACGCATGAACAAGATTTGGAAATTCAGCATAACCGGCTTGAGGCCGAAGGCTGCGGCTTGATCCGGTCAGAGAAGGCATCAGGTGGCAGTCGCGCGAATCGTGAAGAGTTGGCCACTATTCTTGAGTTTCTCCGACCGGGAGATGAGCTGATTGTTACCCGGCTTGACCGCCTTGGCCGCGACACACGTGATGTCTTGAACATCATTCATGAGTGCGAGCAGAAGAATGCATTTGTGACTGTCCTTGACCCCTACGTTTCCACCAAGGGAGATATGGGTCAGATCGTCATGACAGTCCTGGGTATGGTGGCGCAGATGGAACGCCGCTTCATCAAGGAGCGCCAGCGCGAAGGTATTGAACGGGCCAAGCAGCAAGGCAAATACAAGGGTGGGCAGCAGCGCATTGACCGAGGTGAAGTGATGCGCATGAGATCTGAGGGGATGGGTCCCAGTGCTATTGCTACAGCCCTTGGCTGCTCACGAATGCAGATTTACAGAATTCTTCAACAAACGATCTGCCCCACTCCTCCTCACCGCAGGACATCAACTGGTAAAGCGGGCGGATAGTCGCCATTTTCCGCGGATGCGAGATCATCGACACCGTAGTCTAAAGCAGCCGTTCGAGGTGTCTCAGTTCCAGCCCAGGCAGTAGCGGCAAATTCTTACTGGCAGAGCTCAATGATCGCTAGAGC
>CAXXSO010000031.1:0-524281 GCA_963676965.2 uncultured Cohaesibacter sp. | reverse complement strand
TCAGATAGGGAGAATGTGATGATACGTTGGGGAATCTTGAGCACCGCAAAAATCGCCCGGGAACATTTGGTTCCAGCCATTCAGCAGGCTCGCAATGGCACCTTGCAGGCTGTTTCCAGCCGCCATCAGGAAAAAGCTGACGCGTTTGCCCGGCAGTTTGGCATCCCGGAAGCCTTTGGCAGCTATGAAGCCATGTTGGCGAGTGACACGATTGATGCGGTCTATATTCCGCTACCGACCTCACAGCATGTGGAATGGAGCCTGAAGGCGCTTCAGGCGGGCAAGCATGTGCTGTGCGAAAAGCCGATTTCTCTGCATGCCAAGGAAATCGAACCGATCATTGCCGAGCGCAATCGCACCGGCCTGCTGGCGACCGAGGCTTTCATGGCTACTTTTCACCCGCAATGGCACAAGGTTCGCGCCCTGCTGTCCGAGGGAGCGATCGGCACGCTGCGGCATATTCAGGGAGCCTTTTCCTATTATAATGTCGATCCGTCCAACATGCGCAACCAGTTGGAGCTGGGCGGTGGAGGCCTGCCGGATATTGGCGTTTATCCCACAGTGACGGCACGCTTTGCCACTGGCAAGGAGCCGGTCCGGGCACGAGCCTCGATCATTCGCGATCCGAATTTCGGCACCGATATCTATGCCAATTGTCAGTATGATTTTGGCAGCTTCGACATGACCTTCTATTGCGCCACTCAGCTGGCAGCGCGTCAGGTGATGGTCTTTCACGGCGACAAGGGCTTCATCGAAGTCACCGCGCCGTTCAACGCGGATCTGTATGAAGCGGTGGATGTTTGCCTTTACAACAATGATCACACGCAGGTGCAGCGCTGGACCTTCCGAGGCATCAATCAGTATCGTGAAGAAATCGAGGCGATTGGCGACCATCTGGCAGGCAAGACGGTGGAAATTTTTAGTCTTGAAAGCTCCATCGCCAATCAGGCAGCAATTGATGCGCTTTATGAAGCCGATCTGACCGATGGTTGGGTGACGATCTAATCTCGGTCCTACTTATTCCAAAAACAGAAAAAGGGCATTTCCTTTGCAGGAAATGCCCTTTTGTGTTTCAGCAAGGATCGGATTATTCAGCAGGAGCCATTGGAGGCTTTTTGCTCTGTCCAATGAGTTTCCGATGGGTGATTTTGAACCCATGCCTTGCCCATTGGCAGGATTTCGTGGCCATAGACATCCTTCAGGATGGCGCCAATCATCATGTACCAAGCGCCAAAGGCACACCCGATCAGGACGAAGGCAGCAACGGTATTCATCACTGGGAAGCCGAAATGGCCAAGGTCAAGCAGGATGAAACCGGCCAGCAGCAGCACGAAAGTGGTGGCCATGGCAGAGTGGATGCGAATTGCGGCCATGGTCATGAAGACGGTGTAGATGGTCCATGCAACCAGGAACCAACCAAGGTCGGTTGCCGAGCTTACGAAAACGCCATAATGGTTGCCCATAAAGAGCAGGCAGAGGGCGATCCAGAAGGCACCATAGGAAACGAAAGCGCTGTAACCGAAATGGTTGCCAGTTTTCTGCTCTTGGAAGCCAGCAATCATCTGTGCAAGACCGCCATAGATAAAGCCAACCCAGACAACCGGGCCCGTTTCGATCAGGCCGAGATTGTGGATTTGCAGCAAGAAAGTGGTGAGGGCAAAGCCACCCAGACCGACCACGGCAGGGTTTGCATTGATTACACCTTTAGAAGACATGTCAGATACTCCCGCTTGTAAAAGCTTTGTCTGTCTGAGGTAATACTCGTTAAACTTTCGTCTGAATAACCAGTTAAAACGAACGAGACAACCTGTCTTTTCGGGCATGTTTTTAGGATAACTCTAGTTTTTCTATGGTTTTATACTTAAAATATACACCAAAATTCTAAGTAAAAATCCGTGTTTTTGCCAAACCTAGCCGTTTTGTCAGTCGATTTTTCACAGTAGAATGGGCCTTGCAACGTTCCAAACGTTGCTTTTATGCGCTTGCAAAGCATCCAAATGGCAACAGAAAAGCCGGGATCACAGGGATCCCGGCTTGTATTCTCATCAGATCAGACTGGCTGATTGAAGCCAATCAGACTTACTTTGCGGTATATTCGTTCCAGGCCGAGCGGTCGACATTCAGATCGGGGAACTTGTCAGGATCAAAGACCGGACGCTCGACACCACTTTTCAGCTGGTCGCGGAAATCCTTCAGGATCCGCAGACAGGTTGGCAGCAACATCATGATGACCACGAGGTTGACCACGGCCAATACACCCATCAGCGGATCGGAGAAGAAGAAGACCGACGTTGCCCCCGGAGCCACAGCACCAAGGAAGACAACGCACACCACCAGAACGCGGAGGATCGTCAGAGACGACGCGCTGCTGGAAATAACGGTCAGTGCATTCTCGCCCAAATAGTAGTTGTAGATGATGGAGCTGAAAGCAAACAGCAGGATCATCAGGGAGAGATAATATTGCGACCATTCACCAAGATGGTAAACCAGCGACTGCTGGGTGAGAACCACACCGTCAACATTCTCGGCACCCGGCACATAGACATCGCCCAGCAGGATGACAAAGGCAGTGCAGGAGCAGATAAAGATGGTGTCGATGAAGACTGACAGGGACTGAGTGATGCCCTGGCTGATCGGGTGGCGCACATCGGCCGTTGCGGCAACGTTTGGTGCGGACCCAAGACCTGCTTCGTTGGAGAAGAGACCACGACGCAGACCCTGCGCAATCGCAGCACCCATTCCACCGCCGACGGCTTCTTTGAGACCAAAGGCATTCATCACGATATCGCCGATGACGCGGGGCAATTCGGTGATATTGAGCACGATGACGACAATTGCCATAGCAATATAGCCAACGGCCATGATCGGCACGATCACGTCTGCGGCCTTGGCGATACGCTTGATGCCACCAAAGACAATGAGAGCGGTCACGATGGCAAGGCCAGCGCCGGTGACATAACGGCTGATGCCAATGGAATCAACCAGCGCACCTGCTACGGTGTTGCCCTGAAAAGCATTAAAGCCAAACCCGAATGCTGCAATCAGACAGAAGCCATAGAGAATCGCTAGCCAACGGAAATTGGCGCCCAGACCAAAGATGATGGAGCGCGCAGGGCCACCACGGAAATGCCCATCTGGCTCACGGCGCTTGTATAGCTGGGCAAGAGAGCATTCAACAAGACTGGTGGCCATGCCGACCAATGCGATGGCCCACATCCAGAAAACCGCGCCGGATCCACCCAGAGTGATCGCAACGGCCACACCTGCAATGTTGCCCCCGCCAACGCGTCCCCCGACAGATAGCAGCAAAGCCGCGCGCGCAGTGATCGCGTTCGGGTCGGCAGACTGGTTTTTACCAGAAAGAACCCGGAACATGCGGCCAAAAAACTCGAACTGGACAAAGCCCGTCAATGCGGTGATGAAAATACCAAAGACGACCAAAAGCGGGATCAGCGCCCAGCCCCACGTGAGATCACCGATCAGGCCGAAGAAACTCTCTATATATTGCATGTTCTACTCCAAATGGTTCTGCCGGTCGGGTGGCCTTACCAAGTCCCCGATATGCCTGATACACAATGACAGGATTTTCGGGAGCTCGGGTTTGCCTGTTCTTGTTTGACCAACCAGCAGCAATCAACATCCGATCTCGGCCGCACCCCAACAGCGTGTGACGAGACGATGATCAAACCTAAACAAAAACTTAACGGCGCGCCTTACCAAAGTTTAACAATGCACAAGCCTATGCCGCTTTTTTTGGCATAAATCGATCAAATGGCTGTAATTTTGGGCAATGGCTACCAATATTTGCCGACAAATACGTAGCCCAAGCGCCGCATAATGCGCAGCGATAGGAAAATATTCTTTTCCTTGCCTGTTACAAAAAAAAGAGCCTACACTTGCGTGCAGGCTCCAATCAAACTTGCCAACTATCAGACGATGTGCGGCTTTATGGGCCTTCCGACACATGTCTCATTTGGGATATCACCCTTGATTTGCTGATTTAGGGTGCAACCTCTTCTTCCGCTTCTTTGGCAAGATTCTTCATTTTATTGGGCATAATACGGCCGACAAAGATCGGCAGAACGAACCCGATAATGGCCACGGCCCACAGGGTGAGCGACAGCGGGCTGTGGAACAGCACGCTCCAGTCGCCATCCGAGATGGTCACAGCGCGACGCAGGTTCACTTCCATGTTGTTACCCAGCAGAACGCCCAGGATCACAGGAACCAGCGGCACATCCAGTTTCCTGAGAGCCCAACCGATGATGCCGAAGAAGACCATGATGGTCAAATCGAAGCTCGACCCAGCAATGCCATAAATGCCGACAAAGCTGATCATGGCAACTGCTGGCATCAGGATGCGTGGTGGGACCAACAGGATGCGGATGAAGATACCGACGAACGGAATATTCAGCAGCAGCAGGATGATGTTGGAAATGAACAAAGCCGCGATCAGACCCCATACCACATCGGGATTGTTGTTGAACAACAATGGTCCGGGCGTGATGTTCAGTGCCAACAGAACGGCGAGCAACACGGCTGTGGTACCTGAACCGGGCACGCCAAGGGCCAGCATTGGCACCAAGGCACCACCGGCGGCGGCGTTGTTGCCCGCTTCAGGGGCTGCCACACCACGTGGATCGCCTTTACCGAACGTGCCGTCCTTGTCGCAAATGCGCTTTTCCATCGAGTAGGACAGGAAAGAACCAAGCGACGCACCGGCACCGGGCAGAACCCCGGCAATGAAACCAACAATCGTCGAGCGGATGGTTGGCATGATGCTGCTTTTCATGGTTTGCTTTGACGGTGTCAGGCGCCCAAGCTCCACCTTTTTGCCTTCCACATCAGACGCACCATGACGATGCTCGATGAAGATGAAGACTTCCGAGAGGGCAAACAGACCGACGATGGCAACCAGGAAGTCGATGCCGTCATAGAAATGAACCATGCCGAAGGTAAAGCGCGGCACACCGGTCTGGGTGTCAACGCCCACCATGGCCAGACCAAGACCGAGCATGGCAGCAAGTGCGGCTTTGCCCTGGTTTTTCGACGACACGCCGCCAAGGGTGGCAAATGCCAGCACGAAAAGAGCGAAATATTCCGCAGGCCCGAAGGCCAGAGCAATTTTCACCAACTGTGGTGCGAGCAGAACCAGACCGATCGTGGCCATGAAGGAGCCAAAGAAGGAGGCGAAACCGGAAAGGGCAAGCGCTTCACCACCGCGTCCCTGCTTGGCCATCGGGTGGCCATCGATACAGGTCATCAAGGCCGGTGCGTCACCGGGAATGTTGAGCAGGATCGAGGAAATACGGCCGCCATACATGGCTCCATAATAAACTGAAGTCAGCAGGATAAGGGAAGGCGTGGCACCAAGACCAAGGGTAAAGGCCAGCGGAATGAGAATGGCAACGCCATTCGAGGGACCAAGGCCTGGCAAGGCACCCATGACGGTACCCAGAAAGCACCCCAGAAGCGCCAGAAGCAGGTTTTGCCATGTCATCGCAACCACGAAGCCATCGGCAAGAGAGGAGAAGGTTTCCATTAACAGATCTCCTTAGAAGCCAAGAGGGCCTTTGGCCAAGGACAGACCAAAGATGAGGTGGAAGACGACATAGATGCTTGCAGAGATCGACAAGCCAATAATCACGGACTGGATCGGCTTGGACCCCAGACGCCAGGTCAGGTAGGCCGATGCAACAGCGGTGGAGATGGCAAAGCCGACGACAGGCAGCAGCTCGGCGTAGGCAAGCATCACGACAAGTGCGGCAAAGATCTCAGCCAGACGCTTGACATTTGGCCAATCCGGCTCGGAATCCGGTTTCAGGATAATCGAGATGCTGGATATCGCCAAAATCGCTGCAATGATCAGCGGAAAGGCCTTCGGGCCAACCGCATCGGAAAGGAAACTTTCTTGAATCTGCAACGCTGAATAGGCAAAGACTACTGCAAGCAGGAGCCCTATGGCTCCAAAAATACGATCACTCATGATCCCCTCATTTGGGTAGAAAGAGTGGCGGGAGACCACGGCGGGTCACAGGGCGCACCCCGGACACCGCCGCAGCAAGGTTGGGATTAGCGGATAATGCCAATGTCCCGGGAGATTTTCTGAATGGTCGCAACAGACTCGCTGACGAATTTCTCGAATTCGGGACCCTGCAGATCCAATGGAGCCAGACCATTGTTTTTCATGACGGTTTTCCAAGCGTCAGACGCATAGAGTTCGTCAATTTTGGAAACCCAAGCTTCGTAAGCTTCATCGCTCATGTTTTTAGGAGCATAGAAACCACGCCAGTTGGCACCAATGGCATCAACGCCCTGTTCCTTGGCGGTTGGGAAGGCTGCATAGTCGCCATCAAGACGCTCTGGGGACAGCACAGCAATCACGCGGATGTCGCCGGAATCAACAAAGCCTTTGGCTTCGGAGATGTCACCGGAGAAGGCCTGTACGGAACCAGCCAGCAGCTGGGTTACCGCTTCACCACCACCAGCAAAAGCGATGTATTTGACTTTGCGAACGTCTTTGATGCCCGCTGCGTTGGCTGCGATCAGGACTTTGAGATGGTCCCAACCACCCACAGCAGATCCACCGGCAACAGCGATGGAAGCCGGGTTGGATTTTATTTTTTCCAGAAGCTCAGGCAAGGTCTTGATTTCGCTTTTCGCAGAAACGGCGATCACGCCATAGTCAGCGCCAATGGCACCAACCCAACGAACCTGATCCATGGTGTTGCCAGGATAGGCGCCCTGTGCAAGACGGGTTGCGGTCGCAGAAGACGCAGCAACGATGAGATCATTGTCATCACCACGCTTGTTGACGACTTCAGCGTAAGCCACGCCACCGCCGCCACCGGAGAGGTTGACAACCTGCATGGTTGATTTGATCAAGCCAAGATCCTGAAGCGACTTGCCGACCTGACGGCAAGTGAAATCCCAACCACCCCCCGGGTTGGCTGGCGCAATGCATTCCGGGCTTTCAGGTTCGAACGCTTGAACAGAGGCTGGAACAAAGGCCAGACCCGCGACAGCAACAGCTGTGCGAACGATTTTCGAGATCATGTGAATTCCTCCAAATTCGGCCTGCCTTTAATGGCAATGGCCATCTCACAAAGGGTTACGTTAAGTCCCCAGCCTGTCACCAAGCTGACATCCCACCAAGGCAGGTCCATATCGAGTGTCAAAGCACCAAGTCACAGATTTGAGAATATTTTCTTGCCATCCATTGGGCGTTGATTCTTTTCGGCTTTTTAGATTTCTTTTAATAAATTTCGGGCTTTGGTAATGATTGGGAAAAAATATGTTTCCTGTTGGAATCTTTTTACGCCACCACCGTCCCATCCCACCAAACTGTCAGAATGGCATTGCGACGAGGAAACGTTGCTTTGGATTTCGCTAAAAGGCACTGTTTCGCAAACGGACAAAATGCACGTATAGTGATTGCATATTCGATGCGTCGGGGCACAAAAGTGCATAGCTGCCCTGACGTCACTTTTCAGGTTACAGGTTCATTTCCGTCAGGAAAATGACAGGTTTTCCTCCTAAAGTGTAAGGATACAAAAGACAGCCCTGTCGCAAGGCGCGCACCACTGATATTTGGCGCCACGTAAAGCGACAAAGAGTGGTGTATGGGTCTCCATCTGCTCATACAGACAGCTCCAACGGAAGGCCGGAAGATGCCATGTTGCAGTCCGATTCTTTGGCAAGACCGGAGTCTTTTAGCAAACCATGCAATGGATCGTGGCATGGGTCAGCCCTCCACCATTCAGTTTTCTGTCAAGCGAAGGAATGATGCTCGTGAGTGACGGATTGGATTTTTACACGGTGGAACCAGCCGCTGATCCCGATTTACGCAAGGAGATAGTTGCTTTTCTTGCCAGCTGCGACCTTGACTTCGAAAAGCAGATCGAAGCCATGGTGCTGTGCCGAGAGAATGGCAAGCTCGTTGCCTGCGCCGGTCTTGATCGGGGTATCATCAAGGATGTGGCCATCAGCTCAGCCTTGCGCGGCACCTCGCTAAGCCTGCGCTTGGTAAGCGAGATCATCTATCTCGCCCATAGCCGCAATTACAAAACCCTGTTCGTTTATACCGAACCGCATAATGCGGATTTCTTCCTTGGCTGTGGCTTCTATCCGCTGGTCGAGGTGCCGGGACAGACGACATTGATGGAAAATTCGCCTGTAGGAATGAAATCCTATTGCCAGGAACTGGCACAGAAACGGATTGAAGGCGAGACAATCGGCTGCGTTGTTGCCAACGCCAATCCTTTCACACGCGGTCACCTCTATCTGATCGAACAGGCGGCAAAGGCCAGCGACTGGCTGCATCTGTTCATCGTGTCGGAAGATGCGTCCTTCTTCAGCTATGATGACCGGCTTTCGCTGGCGCGGCAGAATGTGGGCCATATCCCGAACCTGACGCTGCATGAAGGCTCCAAATACATGATCTCACGCGCCACCTTCCCGGCCTATTTCTTCAAGGATAAGGGGATGGTTGGCAAATGCCGCACGGCAGTGGATCTGTTGTTGTTCCGCAAATATATCGCGCCGGCGCTTGGCATCACCCATCGCTTTGTCGGAACCGAGCCTTTCTGCGACACCACCCGCAAATATAATGAAGACATGAAGCACTGGCTGCAAAATCCCCACTGCAAGGCGGAGCCGGTGAAAGTGGTTGAAATGGAGCGAACCAGACTTGACGACATCGCCATTTCGGCCTCGGAGGTGCGGCGACTTCTGGCCCAGAATCATTTGGAACGCATTCAAGCCCTTGTCCCACCGGCGACCTATAAGCTGATCGTCGACAAATATGTCGCCAAGGTGCAGCAACAAGCCTAAAAAAGACCGCCGGGTTGCCCGACGGCGCCACGTAATCGAGAGGAAATATATATGAAGATCGTACAGGAGGCGTTGGCGGGAACACTCGAATCCAGCGATCTCTTCGTCAGGGTCTCGCCTAATGACGGCCCATTGGAAGTGATTGTCCAGAGTGAAGTCGAACATCAGTTCGGCGATCAGATCCGCAAAGTCATCGGCGAGGTGTTGACCAAACTCGACGTTACGTCGGGAGCCACCTTGATTGTCGAGGACAAGGGCGCACTTGACTGCGTCATCGAAGCCCGGATCGAAGCCGCCATCATGCGAGCCGCCGGCAGTCCAGCCCTAGATTGGGAGGCTTTGTCATGACCTTGCGCCGTTCCATGTTGTTCATTCCCGGCTCCAGTGCGGCGATGTTGTCGACCGCTTTTGTGTTCAAGCCGGATTCGGTCATGTTTGACCTTGAAGATGCGGTTTCCCTGCGTGAGAAGGATGCAGGGCGTATGCTGGTCTATCACACGCTGAAATCAAATCTATATCAAGGCATCGAGCGGGTCGTCCGCATCAACCCGCTCTCCACGCCCTTTGGTCATGACGATTTGCAGGCAACCATCCGCGGTGGTGCCGACGTGATCCGCTTGCCCAAAACCGAGACGGCCGATGATGTGGTCGAGCTGGAAGAAGCCGTCGAGGCAATCGAGAAAGCCTGTGGGCGCGAGGTTGGTTCGACCAAACTGATGGCGGCGATCGAAAGTGCGTCAGGTGTGGTCAATGCGGTTGCCATTGCCAACTCTTCATCCCGCCTGATGGGCATCGCCGTGGCCGGGTTCGATTATGTCACCGACATGCAGACCGAGCGCGGGGACGGCACCGAATTATTCTATGCGCGCTGTGCCGTGTTGCATGCGGCGCGCGCAGCAAAGATCGATGCCTTTGATGTGGTCTTTTCCGATCTCAATGATGAGGAAGGCTTCCTTCGCGAAGTCGATGTCATCAAGCGCCTTGGTTTCAACGGCAAATCCCTGATCAATCCGCGCCAGATCGAGCTGCTGCATAATGCCTATGCGCCGACGCAGGAAGATGTGGACTATGCCAGCCGCGTTGTCGCAGCGGCCCAAAAAGCGGAAGAACAGGGGCTGGGGGTCATTGCGCTGAATGGCAAGATGATTGATGCGCCAATTGTGGACAATGCCAAACGGGTGCTGAGCCGCGCTGCGGCCTCGGGGGTGAGACGGTAAGATGGACAAGAAACAACTCGAAATCCTGAAGGCCTCCGTTCCGGCCAACAGTGTCTATGCGGGCGAGGTTGAGGAATATGCGGGCTTTGCTGCCAAGATCCCCTATCTGGCGGATCCGGAAGAAAAAGTCGGCCGCAAGGTGGTTGAGAGCATTCAGGAAGCGGTCCGCCGCTCTGGCCTGAAAGATGGCATGACCATCTCCTTCCACCATGCCTTCCGCGAAGGGGACAAGATCCTCAATCTGGTGGTCGGCATTCTGGCCGAGATGGGGTTCAAGAATCTGACCCTTGCTCCCTCTTCGCTGGTCACGGCTCATTTCCCGCTGATCGAGCATATTGAAAATGGCGTGATCCGGAAGATCTATACTTCCGGCATGCGCGGCAAGCTGGCTGATGCGATTTCCCATGGCCTGATGGACGAGCCGATCACCATTCACTCCCACGGGGGCCGGGTCGGACTGATCCAGAAGGGGGAAATCGAGATTGATGTCGCCTTTCTCGGCGTGTCTGCTTGCGACCCTTATGGCAATGCCAATGGGACGTCGGGCCGCTCCTGGTGCGGGTCTCTGGGCTATGCGATGGTCGATGCTTCCTATGCCAAGAATGTGGTGATGCTGACCGAGGAAATCGTCCCCTACCCCAATGCACCAGCCAGCATCCGTCAGGATCAGGTTGACTGGATTGTGGAAGTGGAAGAAGTGGGCGATCCGGCCAAGATCAGCGTCGGGGCCGCCCGTGCAACGACCAACCCACGGGAATTGCTGATTGCCCGCTGGTGCGCCGATGTGATGGAGCATGGGGGCTATTTCGAAGATGGCTTCTCGATGCAGACCGGCACCGGTGGATCCTCGACCGCGACAGCGCGCTTCCTTGAGGCCCGCATGCGGGCCAAGGATATCAAGGCGGCTTGGGCTTTGGGTGGCCAGACCGGCGGCATGGTGGATCTGCACAATAAGGGGCTGATCGATACCTTGCTCGATACCCAGTGCTTTGATTCTGTTGCTGCCCGCTCGCTGGGTACCTCTCCCAACCATGTGGAGATTTCAACCCATTTCTATGCCAACCCGTTTGCCAAGGGTGCGACGGTCGACAATCTCGACATGGTCATCCTGTCGGCGCTTGAGATCGACCTTGATTTCAACGTCAATGTGCTGACCGGCTCGGACGGGGTGATGCGTGGCGCCTCGGGTGGCCACTGTGACACGGCTGCGGGTGCCAAGCTGTCAATCGTTGCAGCCCCCCTGATCCGCTCGCGCATTCCGACCGTGGTCAAGTCTGTTACCACGCGGGTAACGCCGGGTGAAACCGTTGGCGTGCTGGTCACCGACCATGGCATCGCGGTCAACCCGAACCGACCTGACGTGGCAGAGCGCCTGAAAGCGGCCAATTTGCCGGTCTTCACCATTGAAGAGCTGCATAACCGGGCGATTTCGATCACCGGGGAACCAAAGCCGATCGAGTTTCTCGACAAGATTGTCGGCGTGGTTCGTTATCGTGACGGCACCATTATCGACACCGTTCGACAGGTTGCTTCATGAGGAAGGGACGCCTCCGGACCACCTCCTTGCATCGGTCAGGAGGCGTTTCGCTTCTTCAGCATCAAACAATCAATCCGGCCCGTCTTTCAGATGGGCCGGACGCCGCTTTTGCGCGATATATGGGTGCCCTCGCCCATCAGGCTCTGCTGGTGGAGGCCGAATTGACCCCAAAGCCGGGGCTGGTGGATGCGGCCAATAATGGCTCGCATCGGGATATGACACTTGCCACCTTTCAGGCGAGCGCCAAAGCGCTTCACCCTTATCTCGAGCGCTTCGTTCTGTCTGGCATGAAAACCGCCGATGAGCCCGCTAGCGAGGCGCTAACCCCATTGCGGGCGCTGGGACTCGATGCGGAACAGGCCATGCTGGCGGCAACCGCCAATGTCAACACTCACAAAGGCGGGATCTTTGCCTTTGGCCTGTTGCTCGGCGCGTCCGGGCGCCTGTGGGCCAAGGGACAGAGCCTCACAATCGATGCGCTTTGCACCGAGGCCGGGAGCTTTGTTTCCGGACTGATCAGGAGCGAATTGATCGAGCGGGTGAAAACCGCCAACAGTGCCGGGGAATATATCTTCCACCGATACGGCCTGACTGGCGCGCGTGGTGAAGCTGAAAGCGGCTTTTATTCGGCCCGGCGCTGGTCTTTGCCAGCTTACAGGCGGGCCCTTGAGGCCGGGTTCGATCAGGAAAGCGCACTTCTGGCGGCGTTGGTCGCGCTGATGGCCAACAATGACGACACCAATCTGGTGGCCCGTGGGAGCATCGAGGGACTTGATTTTGTCAAGGCGTTAACGCGCCAACTAACCCCGCTGTCTCTTTGCGGCCCGGACGCCTTGAAGGCGCAACTCATGGCCATGGATGAGCAACTGATTGCCCGCAACCTCAGCCCCGGAGGCTCTGCAGATTTGCTGGCCGTGACATGGTTTCTGGCGGAGATGGACCATTCAGAGGCGATTTAAAGCCGTCACTCATGATGCAGGGCAAAGGGAGGAGCGGATTTGACGAGCACAAGACGGGATGGACCGGCCATCGAACTGCAAGCGTTGCTTGCCTCGCGGGACGAACGCGCCGCGCGTCGGGTCAAATGCCTTGCTGAGGGTGGCAAGCCGACCATCACCCTGACGCTGGTCATTCCGGGGGCGATCAAGGATTGCCCCTTGAGCCGCGATATTGCCACCATTGCTCGCCGCGAGACGGTGGCGCTCTTGGCCCGGCATGGTTGGGCACATCTGTGCCCGTTCAGTGACAATTTGCCAACGGGGCCGGAAAGCCTTTATCAGGTGGACTGTGACGCTATCGCCCTCAAGCGGGCCTTGGTGGCTTTGGAAAACGGCCATCCGTTGGGGCGGCTTTGGGATCTCGATGTCCATGATGCCGACGGGCAGGCCCTGTCGCGCAGCAAAGTTGGCGTCCCGCCGCGGCTCTGTCTTGTTTGTGATGACAATGCAAGGGCGTGCGGTCGGTCCCGCAAACATTCGATCGAAGATCTTTGGCATGCGATAGAGACGCTTTACGATCAATGGCTTGCGGAACGGGGGCGTGGGTGAACTTTTGGCTCAATTGCCGCGCAGGAGTTGAAGATTAAAGACGAAGGGCCTATGGTATCGGCGCACTCCAACATCCATGCCAATTTGCATATTTGGAGGCGACAGGAGATTGCAGGTGACAATGCCTTGGTGGACCTGTTCGAAGCCTGTTCAGGGATAGCCATCCTGACATGGCTTAATAGTTGATGGAGCAAAATGTGGTCAGGCAACTTACAAATCCGGATATTCTCGAAGCGCTGGAAGCCCATGCAGAGGAATTTGATTTCCTTTTGGTACCCGGTTTCAAGAATAGCGGGCCTGAACATTGGCAAAGCTTCTGGGAACGGGATGTTGGCCTATTCAATCGCATCTCCCATAGCCGCTGGGCCCAGCGCGACATCGAATTGTGGATCGACGCCATCAGCCGATCGCTGACCGCCTGCAATCATCCTGCCATCCTCATCGGTCATTCCCTCGGGGCGCTTGCCTCTTCGTGCATCATTGGCCAGAAAAACCCCGATGTGGTCGGAGCAATGTTTGTGGCGCCGGCTGAGCCTCTGCGTTTTGAAGCCGAAGACCGAATACCGATGGAAAAGCTATGTGTACCGACCTCCCTGGTCGCGAGCCATAACGATAATTTGCTTCGCTTTTCCCGCGCCCGTCATTTGGCCGAAACATGGGGGTCTGACTTTGTCGACTTGGGGGAAGCCGGCCACATCAATTCCGAGGCAGGTTTTGGTCGCTGGCCCTATGGTCTGACCATCCTGGTTGAGCTGTGCGACCGGATCAAACTGGAACAGGAAAGCCTTGTGAGCGCTGTTTGAGGCAATCCATCCCGCAACAAAGCTGGGCAGACCATCACGCGCGGCGAGGATCATGCAATCAGACGCCCCCTGCCCGGGTTCCAATTGAGTTCATCATAGAAAGCAATTGATTTTACCCCCATAGGCCACTATTGGTTTGCCCTGTAAGACAACGGCAAATGCGTGGTTTCTAACCTCGGGCAAGCAGATATACCTGATCTCTGGATGACGACGGAAGCGTTCCGCTTGTCGATGGCTGATCAGTTGAACGTCTGACAACCCTGTCATGGCTGCGTTTGGGTGGTTGGGGTCGGCCTTAGCCCCACCTCATTGCGCTCATCATCCCTTGACCTGCGATCAAATGAGTTCGGTCCCGCAAAGAGGGATTTAGAACGGCAAACTTTAATTTACCCTTCAAAGTCTTAGGTCAATTTTTGGGCTGAAAAGAGAAATGGCGCGCTGGGGAGGATTCGAACCCCCGACCCCCAGATTCGTAGTCTGGTGCTCTATCCAACTGAGCTACCAGCGCAACCGTCTGCCGTGGAATATTGCTCGGCAAGTGAGGCTGTTGTCTAAAGGACATTGGTCGCTATGGCAAGGGCGATTTGCGCTTTTCTTGCACTTTTTTAACAGCGATCAAATTGCCTGTGCAAAGGCTGGCGGAGAGCTGGCCAGCCTCACACCAGACGAATGACAAAAACTGGCCGAATTCAGCCCTTTTTGCCGTGCCAGATATCCTCTTTCCACATATGGTTAAAGGCATCGCGATAGGTTGGATAGAGCATGTCTCCACCGATCAGGGCATGCAGTTTTTTATTGTCGCAGCGCTTGTTCTCTCCATAGAAGGATCGGGCCATCGGTGTCATGTCGGCCTCGTCAAACGGGATCTCCGCAAGCGGCTCCAGACCCATCAGATCAGCGCAGTAAGCAATGACCTCTTGCGGCGGAGCTGGTTCATCGTCACAGACATTGACGATGCCGCTTGACGCGCTCTGAGCGGCCTTGGAGACGGCAAGCGCGATGTCATCGACATGGATGCGGTTGAAAACCTGACCGGGCTTGCTGATGGCACGGCAGGTGCCTGCGGCAAGCTTGATCATCTGGTTGCGGCCCGGACCATAAATACCCGCCAGACGATAGATGCCAAGGGGCTTGTTGATCTCATTGGCAAAGGCAAGCCAAGCCTGTTCGGCGGCAACCCGCTGAACCGAGCGTCTGGAAACCGGTCGGCATTCGCTTTCTTCGCTCACCCACGCCCCATCATGGTTGCCATAAACACCAACGGTCGAGAGATAGCCGAGCCAGCAAAGGCTCTGGCTGGTGCGGATATCCCTCTCATGGATGCGCATGACCGGATCACCGTCTGCGTCAGGTGCGATGGAGAGAAGGATATGGGTGGCCTCTTTGAGGGCATCGGCAATGGCCGGATTGGCGGTTACACCATCAAAGACAAAGGCACGCAGACCGTCTTCTTTCATCGCGGCGCATTTGTCCGATGAACGCGAGGTGCCCGCGATCCAGTCGCACTGATCCTTGAGGTCCCGTGCGATGGCCTTTGCGCTGAAGCCATATCCGAAAATGAAGAGTTTCATGCCTGTTCCTTGTTCAAAGCCTGTTGCCATTCCCGTTGCAGATAGGGGTCTGTTTCTCCTGCTGCAAGATGGCTTCCCCATTCGGTCAGTTGCCGGGCGGGCAAAAGCTCGCCAAGGGCCCAAATGGCCGCGCCTTGCACCACGGGGTCCGGGTCACTCAAATGCTGCTCAATGGCGTGCACGAGCGCAACCTCGCCGCTATTGCCTGCCGCAATCAGAACATTGCGCAGGAAGCGATTGCGACCGATCCGCTTGATTGGCGAGCCGGTGAAGTGGTTGCGGAAGGCCGCGTCATCAAAGGCAAGAAAGTCCCTGAGCGCCGGGGCCTTCAAGTCCGCGCGGGCCTGCAATTTGGCCTCGCTGGCGGTTTGGGCAAATTTGTTCCATGGGCAGGCCGCCAGACAATCGTCGCAGCCATAAATGCGATTGCCCATGGCTGCGCGAAATTCATGGGGGATCGGGTCTTTATGCTCAATGGTGAGATAGGAAATGCAGCGCCGCGCGTCGATTTTGTAGGGCGCGGGGAAGGCCCCGGTCGGGCAGGCATCAAGACAGGCCCGGCAGGAGCCGCAATGATCCACGTCCGCTTCATCGGATGGCAGGTCTAGATTGGTGAAAATCGCGCCCAAAAAGATCCATGAGCCGAAATCGCGGCTGACCAGATTGGTGTGTTTGCCCTGCCAGCCAAGCCCGGCCTGATAGGCAAGGGGCTTTTCCATCACCGGGGCGGTGTCGACAAACACCTTGATTTCGCCGCCGGGATGGCTGTCACGCATGCGGGAGAGCAATTTTGCCGACAGCTGCTTGAGGCGCCCCTTGATGACGTCGTGATAGTCGCGATGGCGGGCATAGACCGAAATATTGGCCTTGTCTTTTTGGGAGAGTAGCGGGCGAGGGTCTTCGTCCGGGCCATAGTTAAAGCCAAGCATGATGATCGAGCGGACATCGTCCCACAAAGCCGATGGATGGGCGCGGCGCGCGCGCGTCTCCTCCATCCAGTCCATTGTTGCGTGATAGCCCTCGTCAGTGAAGTGGCGCAGGGTGTCGGCATAATTGGCTGCCTCGTCCGCGCGACAGACCCGGACACCGGCAAAGCCAAGCGCCTTGGCTTCTTTATCGAGAAAAGCCCGCAGCTTATCGTCTGAGGCGGATCTTTTGGCAGTCATCTGATAACGCCCGTGACATCTAAGGAGTGGCAGAGCGCGCAACTTGCCTCAAAATGGATCAGAAATCCAGATCCACATAATGGGACGCCGCCGGGATGCCCTTCAGGCTATCGGCCAGGATCGGGCGGAAGGCCGGGCGGGACTTGATCCGCTGATACCATTCCTTGACCACAGGCTCCTTGTCCCATGGCACCTCGCCCATATAATCGATGGTAGACAGGAAGGCACCTGCGGCCAGATCGGCATAGGAGAAATGCTCGCCTGCCAGCCAATTGCGCCGCTCGGCGAGATAGGCGATATAGTTGAGATGGATGCGCAGGTTGGTCCGTGCGGCCCGCAAAATGGTCGAATCCGGAGATCCTCCCCCTTCGCTCGGTCGACGCATGCGCTTATAGATTTTTTCCTCGATGAAGAATTGGGCGCTTTCCTCCACCGCTTTTTTCAAGAACCACTGGATCAGGCGGCGCACTTCTGCGCGCTGGTTTGGATGGTCGGGCATCAGGCGGCGATCGCCCAGAGCGTAACCGCGGGTTTCATCAAGATATTCGGCAATAACACTGGCCCCGCAGACGGGAGGGCCGTCATTCTCGCGCAACACGGGCACCTTGCCTGCCGGATTGATGCGCAAAAAGGTCTCGTCCCGCTCCCAGGGCAGCAATTCACTCAACTCCGCACCGGCCTTGCATTCGGCCAGCACGAGACGGGCAAAGCGGGAAGGAATGGACATTTTTGTGTGATAGAGCAGCAACATGCTGGCGCAACCCCTTTTGGTCCCGACAAACTTCCATATGGACAAGACAGGTCGGGCTGTGATGTAAGCACCCGTCTATCCAATGGTAAAATGGTTATCAGCGATTTAATGGATTTGCTTTCACGCCCTTCGATGCCCGCTTTCCTCCCTTCGCTGATAAGGGAAAGCGGGCATGCACCAAGGGGAAGAGTGGGGCATATCATGGGTTTGAACCCAGCGGGCTTTAACCCCGCAGGGCCAACCCCGAAGACCGCCCGGTCTCTTGGCCTATCCAGTCACCTCGCACGCAAATGCGGCCGAAATGGATCGCGACCTTATCGCCAGATAACGACGCTCGCCAGCCTGGGCGGGGAGAAAATGCGCTGTTGGCATACTTTTCCACGCGCTCTCCCCCATGCTTTTTCGCTGTGTCCTATCTCAGCTCCTATTTCTGGCGCTTATTCTGGCTCATGGTTGGCAATGCTCAAAGGCTCACATAACCGTACGCCATGCCAAGCAGGAAGATACCGAGCGCGAATCGATAGAGCACGAACGGCAGGAAGCTGACGCGCTTGACCAAAGCCATCAGGAAGGTGATGGCGGCAAAGGAAGCAACGAAAGACAGCCCCGCCCCCAGCCAGACGTCGGATGAGATCGCCGTGCCGGTCTCCAGCGCTTCCTTGAAGGTCAGAAGCCCGGCCCCGGCAATGGCAGGCATGCCCAACAGGAAAGAAAAGCGAGCAGCTTCAGGTCGCGAAAACCCAAGAAACCGAGCGGCAGTCATGGTGATGCCTGACCGGCTGGTGCCCGGAACGAGGGCCAGCATCTGCGCCAGGCCGATCATCAAGGCAGGCGGCAGGGTCATGTTTTCCATGGCCTTCTCGTTGGGGCCAAAGCGGTCGGCCAGATAGAGCAGAGCGCCGTAGAAGATCGCTGCCCAGCCAACCACCTGCAGCTTGAGCAAATCATCGGCTCGCAAGGCATCAATCGCCCCGGTCTTTTTGAGGATCAGGCCAAAGATCACCGCCGGAATGGTCGCCAATATAATGTAAAGCGCCAGTTTCCCGTGCGGTGTCACACGGCCGCGCAGAAGATTGAGGCCACCGATGGCGAGGTTCAGCACATCACGCCAAAAATAGACAATGATGGCAACCAATGAGCCCACATGCAGCATCACATCCATCGCAAGCCCCTGATCGGTCCAGCCGGTGATGTCAGAGGTGATTGCCAAATGGCCGGAAGAGGAAATGGGTAGAAATTCGGTGATGCCCTGAATGATGGCAATCACAATGATTTGCATGAGTGGCATGCTATGGCCTTTCTGGACGAAAAAGGGGCGGGAAACCGCTTTGGTCATTATAAAGCAAATGTGGCTGCTTTATTACCAAGCCTTCCAAAAAGAGAAAAGCGGGAAATGAAACCCGCTTTCTGTGCGGTTCCTTGAACTTTTCACCTGTTCTCCGGTCAGGGCCCATTCAGGCCATGGCTCTTTCGGCGTCTGCGGCATTGATCGCGCGGCGGAACTGGTCGATGCCGACTGCGCCATTGAGCAGATATTTCTTGTTCAGAATGATGGCGGGTACACCACTGATGCCCTGCTTGCGCCAGAAGGCTATATGTTCGCCAACATCCTTGGCAAAGCGATTCTCAGTGAGTATGGCGCGGGCCTCATCTGCATCGAGGCCTTGCTCGGCGGCAATCTCGATCAGGGTTTCGCTGTCGCCGATATTTCGGTTATCGGTGAAATAGGCCTTAAGCAAAGCGGTCTTTAGTTCATGAGCCTTGCCCAGATCGCGCGCCCAATGGATCAATTGGTGGGCGGCAAGGGTGTTGTAGGTGCGCTGCCCTTGGTTGAAATTAAAGGTGAAGCCAACTTCCCGGCCCAGATCGGTGATCCGCTTCTGGGTGTTTGCTGCATCATCTGCCGAGATGCCGTATTTCTCGGCCAGATAGGCAAGGCGCTCTTGGCCTTCTGCTTTCATATCCGGGTTCAACTGGTAGGGATGCCAATGTATGTCCGCTTCGATACCGACGCGTTCCAAAGCCACACGCAGCTGGTTGTAGCCAACGGCGCACCAAGGGCAGACCACGTCTGAAATGATGTCGATGCGAAGTGGGGTTGTCATGGTGCCTGTCCTTGTCTGCCTGATTGCTCGAAAAAGTCGAAACGGATGGAGACAGACTATAGAAGACCGTTCGGTCCCAAAATAATCAATTGGGCGTGAAGGGCCATTTTCTTTTAAAGGCAGGATGTTCCTTCAATATCCACCGGGGACAGGCTGTCCCCTCTTACAGCCCCAGCTTGCCCTCGCGCAGGCGGAACAGGGTGATGCCAGAGGAAACGGCCAAGTTGAGGCTTTCGGCGCGACCGGCCATGGGGATTTTCACCAGATGGTCGCAGCTTTCCGCAAAGGCGTCGGGCAGGCCGGATTGCTCATTGCCCATCAAGACCATCACCGGCTCTTTCGGCTTGACCTTGCGATAATCGACTGCCCCCTTCAAATGGGTGCCGACAATCGAACCGGGCCAGCTTTGTCGCCAGTCAAGAAACGCTTCGCGGGTGGCGCGATAGAGCGGCACATGGAAGATCGAGCCCATGGTGGCGCGTACCGCTTCAAGACTGAAAGGATCGGTGGTCTCGCCAATTAAGATCATGGCGCTAGCCCCAACCGCATCAGAGGTGCGGATGGTGGTGCCCAGATTGCCCGGATCCTTCACCCCTTCCATGGCGACCACCATGTCGCCGCCCGCAGTCTCAAGATCGCTGGCCAGATCGGCAAGGGTGCCAAAGCGCTGCTGAAAGACACCGATGACATGCTGGGGATTGTCCCGGTGGGTGATTTTGGAGAGCACCTGTTCGGACACCTCCAGAATGAGCCCGCCCTTGGCATAGACCTTGGCGGCCACTTGCTGGACCAGTTCATGGGTCTTGATATTCTTGGCATAGACCAGCGTTTCGGCGACCCATCCGGCCTCTAGCGCAAAGGCGACCAGCTGCAGGCCCTCGGCCATGAAGAGACCGGTTTCGTTGCGAATCTTGCGACGCTCCAGCGCCTTGATATCCTTGATATGCTGATTGGAGACCGCGGTAATTTCCTTGATCAGCCCCTTGCGTTGTGCGCGGCTATTCATGCGCCGATCTCCTGTTGGCTGGCAGCTTCCTGAGGGGTGAGCGGGCGCCATCGGGTATAAAGGGAGGTGTTAAGGCAGCGGCTTCCCTCTTCCTCGGCAATCATCAATTCACCGGATTCAACAATCCCCCCCTGCCCGGTCATCACTTCGATCATCAGCTCGTCGAAGGCAGCATAAGAGGCACGCATCGCATAGGCGGTTAGCGTATAAAAAAGCGCTTCCTTGGACAGAATCTGGCGGCAGGCATCGAGCATTTCAGGCAGCATCTCGAACAATTGCCAGACTTCCCCCTTCGGCCCGCGGCCAAATTTTGGCGGATCGAGCAGAATACCGTCATAGACATTGCCGCGGCGGATTTCGCGCTGGACAAATTTCATCGCGTCATCGACGATCCAGCGGATCGGCTTGTCATCAAGGCCTGCCAGAAGCTGGTTTTCTTTGCCATAGGCGACGGCTTTTTTCGACGCGTCCACATGGGTCACCTCTGCGCCGGCCCGTGCGGCCACCAAAGAGGCAACGCCGGAATAGCCAAACAGATTGAGCACCCGCGGCGGCCGCCCCAGAAAGGCACCGCGCAATTGCTGATCCATCCATTGCCAATGGGCGGCTTGCTCGGGGAAGAAACCAACATGGCGGAAGGCGGTGAACCGGCCATAAAAGCGGACCTGATCCCAATGGGTTTCCCACGTTTCGCCCAAGGGGGTGGGATAGCGCCAGCGGCCGGGGCCTTCTTCTTCCAGATCGCCGGAAAAGATCGCGTCGGCCTTGTCCCAGACGGCCTTATCCAGGCGCGGGCTGCCCATGGCCTGAGGTTCTGGCCGGACGATCGTATAGGGGCCATAGCGTTCGAGCTTCAGGCCGTGGCCCATATCGAGCAGGGCATAATCATCCCATGGGCCGGTGACCATAAGGGCAAAGGGCGCACGACGCGGGGGCGGGCCTTCGGGACGGGGTGGCAGAATGAATGGCGCGCGCGGCTCTTCCGTCGGCTTTGACGGTTTGGTGTCAGCGCGGTTTTGCCTGACGACGCGACCGGGCACGAATTCTGGCCGTGCATTCTCTGCTCGGCTCTGATCGGGCTTGCCACGGCGCGAGGCTGATCCGCCTGCGCGATTGGCCGCACCAGCTTTGCCAGTCCCAGATTTGCCTCCACCAGCTTTACCGGGGCCAGCCTTGAAGCCATCTCTCATATTGAAGGCCTTGCCGTCGCCGCGTCTGGCTGATTGTTTTGGAGATTTGCCACCGCGCTTGTTTGCCATTGCCGATCCTGTGCTGACCCAGTGCCGATCCTTTGGGGATCGCGTTCTGCGCGCTTACTCTGATCCGCGATGCGAAGCCTTTGTGAAAGCGCTGATTTGTCTCGTTTGCTAAGGTGCCCTCTATAATCCAGAAGGCAAGGCGGTGCAATGTCAAAGGCGGTGAAACGAAAAAGGCCGCCCGTTTAAGGGGCGACCTTTTTTCCGACCGCGATAGGGCCAGGGATTTTCCGCCTCAGGAAGGCACCCGGACCTTGGCATTGGCCAGCGACTTTACCTCGGAGGAATGAGCGATCTTGCTCTCCTTGGCATAGGCCTGATGCTGCTCTTCGATCTTGGCCTCGCTATAGAGATAATTGACCATCACGCCCCAGCTGTTGCTCTTGCCGCGCGGGGACAAGTCGGCTTCTGCGTGGACCTTGTGCAGCAAGGCACCATTGCCCAGATGGAAATGGGCCACCGGATCATAAACAGTGCCTTTCTTGCTGCGGGCATTGACCAGATAGCGCGCCGCAAGGCGGGCAATGACTTCGGCTGGTGGCAGTTCGTTTTCATCCAGACCATCGAGCACCGTTTGCTCTTCGAGCTTCAACAGGCTGTCTCCCTCGTCCCTAGCCTTGGCCACCCAGCGGCGCAGGCCCGGCACGGGCGACAGGGTGACAAAGGTGCTCAGTGATGGCAATTCGCGCTGCAATTCCGCCACCACCTGCTTGATCAGGAAGTTGCCAAAGGAAATACCCCTGAGGCCATGCTGACAGTTGGAAATGGAGTAGAAGACCGCAACGCTGGCAACATTGGGGTCGATGGTCTTGCGGTCATGTTCAAGGATCGGAGCAATGGCGCCGGGAATTTCCTTGGTCAGGGCCACCTCGACAAAGATCAGCGGATCACCGGGCATCGCCGGATGGAAGAAGGCGAACAGACGGCGGTCACGCTCGGCAACACGCTGGCGCAGATCATCCCAGCCGTGGATCTGGTGCACCGCTTCATAGGCGATGATCTTTTCCAGAATGGCAGCAGGCGTGGACCAGTCGATCTGTTCGATCTCAAGGAAGCCACGGTTGAACCAGGCGGACAGCAGATGCTGGAAATCGAGATCAAGGCCGCGCAGGTCAGGATGCTCGCGCAAAAAGCCCAACAGGTCCGAGCGCATACGGACCAGACGCGCCGTGGCACCGGGCACCCGGTTGATGCGTCGGATCAGCTCAAGGCTCTTTGGCTCGGCAGCGAAATAGAGCTCGCGCGCCGAGGCATTGTCGCTAGGCGTCCACTTTTCGACGGCTTCTGTCAGGGCATCATGATCAACCCCATAACGCTCGGCCATGGTTTCGAAGAAAGCGAGCTTTTCCTCGCCATTGGCGGTGTCATAGATGTCGAGAATGTTGAGCGCGGTCTTGAGGCCGGATGCCTCGCCCTGATCGCTGATCAACTCATCGCACAAAGGGATCAGGTCCGCCGGGCCGCTGGCGCTTTTGACCGACAGAAAGGGGGCACGGGCGACGCGCTTTAAAATGTCGCTTAGAAAATGTTTTTCGGCCATGAAAATACTTACCTCAATATTTGGGGAATTGGGCCAACGCCGCGGCTACAGGCCGCAGCGCCTAAGGGGAGAACGGACCCACATTCCTTTAGCTCTATGCCTTGGGAGGAGGCATCAAATCCCAAGATATATAGGCTACAAGGGTTTGCGAGCAAGTCTTCTCTTTGTATTGCGACTAAGACATCCGGGGCGTACTGGCCCTGAAATGACAGGAAAAGTCGTTGATTTACTTGTTGTAATAGTCGCGAAACCAAGTCACGAAAGCCTTCACGCCATCCTCAATGGAGGTTGCCGGCTTATAGCCGGTCAGCTGATGAAGCAGGCTGGAATCAGACAGAGTGGCTGGCACGTCTCCGGGCTGAATTTCCATCAGGTTGCGGATGGCCTTCTTGCCAAGAGCGGCTTCGATGGCCTTGATGAAATCAAGCAGCTGCACTCGCGTGGCGTTGCCGATATTGACCGTGCGATAGGGCGCGACCGGCGACAGGGAATCCCCATCCGCGATCTGATCGCGGCTTTCCGGGCGCACTGGCACCGCTTCCATCAACAGGCTGATCGCCTTGACCAGATCGTCGATATAGGTGAAGTCGCGCATCATCCGACCATGATTGTAAATGTCGATCGGGCGGTCACCGAGAATGGCGTCGGTGAATTTGAACAGGGCCATATCCGGGCGGCCCCAAGGGCCATAAGCGGTGAAAGTGCGGAACATGGTGATCGGCAGATTGTGGATATGGGCGTAGGAATGAGCCATCGACTCTGTGGCCTTCTTGCTTGCAGCATAGAAAGACATTTGCGCTTCGGTCTTGTCAATCTCACGGTAGGGCATGGTCTCATTGGCGCCATAGACCGAGGAGGTGGACGCCATCAGCAAATGCTCGACCTGTTGCTCCAGCGCGGCTTCCATCACATTGAAAGTGCCGATGATGTTGGCTTCGAGATAGGAGCGCGGATTCTCGATGGAATAACGCACCCCGGCTTGAGCTGCCAGATGGACAATGATGTCTGGAGCGAAATCACGCACCGCCTTGGCCAGCGCGTCCTCATCTTCCAGCATCGCTTCCGTTGCTGCGAAATGGCGGTTTTGCATCAACATCGCATGGCGGCGCTGTTTGAGGGTGATGTCGTAATAGTCGGTCATCCCGTCAAAGCCATGGACGATATGACCCTCGGCCAGCAAATGCCTGGCAAGGTGAAACCCAATGAAACCCGCTGTTCCGGTGATAAAGACGCGTTTCATGATCTGGGATCCTCTCTGGCTCGTAAGCCCGATATATTGCGTGGCTATCGCGGCTTGCATAATCTGACCGGGTTGTCTCAGAAAGTAGGACAGCATTCAAGCGCTGGCGGCAGGGCTTTGTCGACTTTTCCTAAGACTTTAGCGACAAAAAGGAGGATGCGGCTGCCGCACCCTCCTTCCTGAATCTGGTATCCAACGCACCGACTGTCAAGACGATCAGACAGACCAGTCATAAGTCTCGGACGTGCCGAGATAGTCGACGATGGCGTCTGCGGCTTCTTCGGCGCTCATGTTTGCGGTGTTGACATGAATGTCCGGATCTTGCGGCGCTTCATATGGGGCATCAATGCCGGTGAAGTTCGGGATCTCTCCCGCCCGCGCCTTGGCATAAAGCCCCTTGACGTCGCGCTCTTCACAGACTTCGAGCGGGGTGTCGACATGGACTTCGACAAATTCCCCCTCACCGAGCATGTTGCGGACCACATCGCGCTCTGCCTTGAAGGGCGAGATGAAGGCGGTGAGCACGATCAGCCCCGCATCGACCATCAGCTTGGAGACTTCGCCAACGCGGCGGATATTTTCCACCCTATCTGCGTCGGTGAAGCCAAGATCCTTGTTGAGGCCATGGCGGACATTGTCCCCATCAAGCAGATAAGTATGGCGCCCATCCCGGTGCAGCTTCTGTTCTACCAGATTGGCGATGGTCGATTTGCCAGAACCGCTCAGACCGGTGAACCAGAGCACTTTTGGTGTTTGATGCTTTATCGCAGCGCGAGACCCCTTGTCGACATCGACGGCCTGCCAATGGATGTTGTCCGCCCGGCGCAGGCCGTGCCAGACAAGGCCAGCCGCAACCGTCTGGTTGGAATAGCGGTCGATCAGGATGAAGGAGCCGGTCTGACGGTTCTCCTCATAGACGTCCATGGCCAAAGGCTCGGAGAAGGCAATGTTGCAGAAGCCGATTTCGTTCAACTCCAGCGTCTTGCCCGCATCCTTGCGCGATGCGTCATTGACGTCGATCTTGTGATTGAGGGCGGTGATAGTCGCCTGTACCTGCTGGCTGCCAAGCTTGACGATATAGGGGCGCCCCACAAGCAGATGGGAAGCATCCATCCATATGAGATGGGCGGAGATCTGATCTGTCACCATCGGGCGATGCTGTTTGGGGGCCAGTATATCACCGCGGGACATGTCAATTTCATCTTCCAGTGTGATGGTCACCGCCTCGCCAGCTTCGGCGTCGGGCAGCTTGCCATCCATGGTGACAATCGAGGCAACCTTGGAGGTCTGGCCGGACTTGGCCACCACAACCTCGTCGCCCACTTTGACAGAGCCAGAGGCAACCGTGCCGGAGAAGCCACGGAAATTGAGGTTCGGGCGGTTGACCCACTGAACGGGGAACCGGAATGGCAAAGAGCGGTCGGCGCTTTCGGTATCGATCTCTTCGAGATGGCCCAACAGGGTTGGGCCGCCATACCATGGCGTATGTTCGCTTTTGGCCACCACATTATCACCATAGCGGGCCGAGATCGGCACTGCGGTGATGGTTTCGAACTCGAAGCTCTGGGCAAAGGCGTTGTAGTCGTCAACGATTGTGTCGAAGACCTCCTGGCTGAACTCCATCAGGTCCATCTTATTGACCGCCAGCACCACATGGCGCACGCCGATCAGCGAATTGATGAAGCTGTGACGCCGGGTCTGGGTCAGAATGCCTTTTCGGGCGTCGATCAGGATGACCGCCAGATCACAGTTGGAGGCACCGGTTGCCATGTTGCGGGTATATTGCTCATGGCCGGGTGTGTCGGCGACAATGAATTTGCGCTTGTCGGTTGCAAAGAAGCGATAGGCGACATCGATGGTGATGCCCTGCTCCTGCTCGGCCTGCAGGCCATCGAGCAAAAGCGCCAGATCCATATCATCGCCGGTCGTGCCATGCTTTTTGCTGACCGCTTCAAGGGATTTCAGTTGGTCTTCAAAGATGGTCTTGGAATCATAGAGCAGACGACCGATGAGGGTGGATTTGCCGTCATCAACGGAGCCGCAGGTCAGGAAGCGCAGGATGTCGCGGCTATCCTTCTGGGCGATTTGGTCGATTTGCACGGGGGTTGCGGTTTCAACCGTCTTTTGCGTCAAGTGAGCAATGGTCATCAGAAATACCCTTCCCGCTTCTTCTTTTCCATCGAAGCTGTGTCGTCATGGTCGATCATCCGCCCTTCCCGCTCGGAGGTGCGGGCGATGAGCATTTCTTCGAAAATCGCTTCAAGCGTATCGGCACCGCTTTCCACCGCGCCGGTCAGAGGGTAGCAGCCAAGGGTGCGGAAACGGACCACGCGCTGCTGGGGCACTTCATCGGGCAGGAGCGGCAAACGCTCATCATCGACCATGATCCAGGTGCCGTCGCGCTTGACGACCGGGCGCTTCTTGGCGAAATAGAGCGGCACGATGGGGATGTTCTCCAGCATGATATATTGCCAGATATCCTGTTCGGTCCAGTTGGAAAGCGGGAAGACGCGGATGCTTTCATCGGGCTTGATGCGGGTGTTGAAGAGCTGCCATAGCTCCGGGCGCTGGTTCTTCGGATCCCAACCATGCTGAGCATTGCGGAAGGAGAAAATGCGTTCCTTGGCTCGGGATTTTTCCTCGTCACGGCGGGCGCCACCGAAGGCGGCATCAAATTTGTGCTCAGTCAAAGCCGCCTTCAAGGCGTCCGTTTTCATAACTTGCGTATAGAGCGAAGAGCCGTGATTAAACGGGTTGATATTGTTGGTGCGTCCTTCCTCGTTGGTATGGACGAGAAGGTCGAGGTCATAGTCACGAACCATCTGATCGCGGAAGACAATCATTTCGCGGAACTTCCATGTCGTGTCCACGTGAAGCAGCGGAAAGGGCAGGCGCGAGGGATAAAAGGCCTTGCGCGCCAGATGCAGCATCACAGCGCTATCCTTGCCGATGGAATAGAGCATCACCGGGTTTTTGAATTCGGCGGCCACCTCGCGCATGATATGGATGCTTTCATGCTCAAGGCGTTTGAGGTGCGACATGCGGCGGTCTTGTGCCGGATCAGACATCGTGATCATCCTTCGGGGTTCTGCCTGGTCTCAAGTCCTGCCACGGGATAGGGAAAAGGTGGCAAGGCCTGGTGTTTGGTTCTGCAATCTTGATGGCTGGGATCGCCAAATGTGACTGCCTGAATTTTGGGTAAGCAACATCCGTCATGCTCCTGCCGGGGAAAGCCGGGGCATGGTTGGACCACACTTAAATGGGTCTTGGATCATGACAGGCGGCACGGAGCCGTTCGGTCTTGATTTATGGATATGGGCTGTTGCCTCAGGCCCGGTTATGGCCTTTTTCGAGGAGCGCGCGCTCCCAGTCGAGCGCTGTCTTGACGATCAGATCGAGATCATCATAGCGCGGTTGCCAGTTGGTAATGCCTCGCAGACGCGAGGAATCGGCCACCAAGCAGGCCGGGTCGCCTTCTCGTCTTGCGACGATGTCGGCGGCGAAATCAGTCTTGGACACGCGGCGAACGGACTCCACCACTTCAAGCACCGAATAGCCTTTGCCATAGCCGCAATTGGCAACGAATGGTGCGTGTCCGTCGAGCAGTGCCTCAAGCGCCAGCGCGTGGGCGGCGGCCAGATCCGACACATGGATATAGTCGCGGATACAGGTGCCGTCGGGCGTTGGATAATCATTGCCAAAAATGGCGAGCTTGTCGCGTTGCCCCAAAGCCACCTGATTGGCGACCTTGATCAAATGGGTCGCCACGGGCGAAGACTGACCGGTGCGGCCTTTCGGGTCTGCGCCTGCGACATTGAAATAGCGCAAGGCCGCATATTTCAGGCCATAGGCCACCGCGCTGTCGCGCAGCATGAATTCGGTCATCAATTTGGAGGTGCCATAAGGCGAGATCGGCTCCAACTGGAGGTCTTCGGTCAAGGCCCCTTCGACCCCGACCGGATTGCCATAGACGGCGGCGGTGGAGGAGAAGATGAAGGCTTTGACGCCCGCCTTGACCGCGTTTTCTATTAGCGAACGCGACTTAACGGTGTTGTTGAGATAATAGCCAAGCGGATCGGTGACCGAGTCTGGCACAACGATAGAGCCAGCGAAATGAATGACCGCCTCAACCTTGTGCCGGGCCATCACGTCGGCAACCAGATCGCTGTCGCCGATATCGCCCTCGATGACAGGCACGGAATCGGGCACAAGCCACTGGAAGCCGGTGGAGAGATTATCGATGACGACGACGTCCTTGCCTGCATCAAACAACGTCCAAACCATGTGGCTGCCGATATAACCACAGCCCCCTGTCACCAAAATACTCATCTTGCCCCAACCTGTTCCGCCATCATAGACCCATCATAGGCCCATCATAGGCATTGCGCCTTGCATTGTTTCCGCGCTTGGAAACCTTTCGCGCGAAAAACGACTTCGGGACCAATATTTGCGATTTTCATGAAAAAACTGCAACCCCAAACCGGGCTTGGTCAAGCAAATAAGTCCCAGTTTCGAATGTATGCAGTTTTTGGAACGCACGAGTTCCAACAATCGGCACAAAATTGAAAGCAAATTTCCCTTCCACTTGCCGCGACACCGGAATGGTCTGCGATTCATCCCCAACCCCACCTCGCTCTCTCAGCGATCTTTTTCCGCCAATCGAATTTGAGGACGGTTTCCCGCTCTTCCATCTTCCACTTTTGTTCTCCGGATGTAGGCCATAGTGTCACACTGCTGACTTTCAAGGTGGTATAGGCAAAGGAATGGCAACGGTTAACTTGATTCCATTCAATCGCTCTGATACAGCCAAATGAGACTATTATGAGCCATCGTCAAAAAAGATTGGCATTAACGATTTCGTTTTTGGTCTTTCGGGGTGGCATAAAATATTGTTGGGTGCTTCGATGACTATGAATAAAGACCGGTCCATTGCGCGACGCGTGCGAAAAGTGCTGCTCGCCTCTTCCCTCTCTTTCTTTGGTCTTTCTGCACTCGGCCTTCCAACCGCTGCCAGCGCTGCTGATATGGGGCAGATTTTCGACACCAAGTCGGCCTATGACTGGAGCGGTTTTTATATGGGCGTGCAGTTCGGTATGGGCACCGGCAAGGTGAAAACCTCCAACGGCACAAGCAAGGTCTCGGAGCGCTTCTCTCAGGGCGACAATACCACGGGTGGTGTTCTGGCAGGCTGGAACTATCAGACAGGCAACATTGTCTATGGTCTGGAAGGTGGCCTTTCGATCAACGAAATCAAAGCCAATCACAATGGCAGCACGATCGCCTATCATAACAGTGACTATGTCTGGCACGCGGAAGCCCGCGGCAAGCTCGGCTACTCGTTCGGTCGCTTCCTGCCATATGTCCATGCAGGTGTGCTTGTCGGCGAATTCTACCAGCAGAGCGCCCCTGGCGCGACAGGCCCTTCGGCCAAAATGAAAACCGTTTATGGCTACACCGCCGGTGCTGGTGTCGATGTACGGATCGCCCCGAGAGTTTCGATCCGGTCAGAATATGTCTACCAGAATTATGGCAAGCAAAATTACTATCTCGCCAGCGTACCGACCACGTTGAAGTCTGACTTCGATGTCCATATTGCGCGCGCGGCTCTGCTGTATCATTTCGGCAATCCGATCACTGAGGCCGATCATGACACCAGCAATTCCCTGCTGTTTGCCGGTCCATCCTTTGGCGTCAATGTTGCGGCCACGACCGGTGACGTGAAACTGGGTGGCTATAGCTCGGGAAGCTTTAGCCTTGACACCATTTCAGCAGGTGCCACGGTTGGCTACCTCTATCCGTTCAACGATTTCCGCTTGGGTGGGGAAGCCGAGTTGGCAATGCATAGCGGCTCAGAAAGCACCAATCCGGGCGGTCCACTGACCAGCCTGGATTATCGCCTGATGTGGCATGCGGCTGTGCGCGGCAAGGTTGGCTATGTGTATGACAACTACATGCCTTATGTGATGGCGGGCGTTAATCTGGGCCAGTTCACCACCAGTTCCCAGCCGAGCAACAACACCAACCTCGATCCTTACAAAAAGGGCTACAGCGTCGGGGCCGGGGTTGAATATGCAATCACCAACCGTCTGAGCGCTGATGTGGCCTATAGCTACAACACCTATAAGAAGACCGACGTTGATACCAATGGTGGCGTGACCAAGATCGGACATGATTTCCATCAGGTGCGCTTTGGGCTGACCATTCGCTAAGGGTCATTTCGAACCGCAAGAATTTGGACAAGGCGTGCTTCGGGCACGCCTTTTTCGTTTGAACAAGCGCTATCGGGCACAAAAAAAGCCAGCCTTGATATCAGGGCTGGCTTTTTGTTTGTTGCGTTCTGGATCCGATCAGGCCGGCAAGGCTTTCAACGTGTGGCGGGCGATCATGATCTCTTCATCGGTCGGGATGATGAAGACCGGCAGCGAGCCTTCCTCGGAGATCTGAGGGGCGTTGACATCGTTGCGCGCGGCATCAATGCGAATGCCGATCCAGTTGAGATAGCCGCTGATCCTCTTGCGGACGTCAGCGCAATATTCGCCTATGCCTGCAGTGAAAACCAATGCGTCAAGCCCACCGGTGGCGACCGCCAGCGAGACGATCTGTTTGGCAACCCGGCTGCAGAAATAGTCGACAGCCAATTGCGCACGCGGATCGGGATTGTCATACAAGTCGCGCATATCGTTTGAGATTTCCGAAATGCCGAGCAGACCGCATTCACGATAAAGCAGCTTCTCCATCTCTTCGGCGCCCATGTCATATTCGCGCATCAAATGGAGCAGGATGCCCGGATCAATGCTGCCCGGACGGGTGCCCATTGGCACGCCTTCGAGCGCGGAGAAGCCCATAGAGGTCTCAATGCTCTTGCCGTCCTGCAGCACGGACAGGCTGGCACCATTGCCCAGATGGGCGACGACAACGCGGCCCTTGGCAAGGTCTGGCATTTCCTGTTGCATGAAGTGGGCGATATATTCGTAGGACAGACCATGGAAACCATAGCTGCGGATGCCCTTGTCGGTCAGACGCTTTGGCAGGGCATAAATCGAGTAAAGATCCGACTGTCCCTGATGGAAGGCGGTGTCGAAACAGGCAACCTGAGGCAAATCCGGGCGGGTCTTGGCGAGCGCTTCAATGGCCGCCAGATTCTGCGGCTGATGCAGCGGGGCAAGTGGGCTGAAACTCTCAAGCTGCTTGAGGATCTGAGGCGTCACCAGCACCGGCTTGTCATAGACTTCGCTCCCGTGAACCACCCTGTGACCGGCTGTAATCAATGGCAGGTCGGCAGGCAGATTGGCTTCGATCCAGACAAGCAGATGGGGCAGAATGGATGGGACGGTCCCTTCGTCCTTGGCAGCCCAGTGTTCGTCGGCGAGTTTTTCACCCGCTTCGCTTTTGGCCTTCAAATGGGCGTCGGTGCCAATGCCGGTCAATTGACCTGCAAAAAGTGGGGAAACACCCTCGGCACTTTCTGCGTCGAGTTGAAAAATGGAAAATTTCACACTGGAAGAGCCGCTGTTCAGGACCAGCAGCGCTCCTTTGTTGATGTCGGATTGTGTCATTCTATCGATGCTTTCAATCGTCGCTTACTTGCGTTTTTCGCCTGCGGCCATCAGGACGGCCAATGCACAGGATGCGAGACGGGCAGGCAGGCTATCGGCACGCGACGTCAGGATCACAGGTACGGATGCACCAACGATGATGCCAGCAGCATCAGCGTGGGACAGGAAGGACAGCTGCTTGACCAGCATGTTGGCAGACGCCAGTTCCGGTGCCAGCAAAATGTCGGCCTGACCAGCCACTTCAGAAATGATGCCTTTGGTACGGGCCGCTTCTGCGGAAACTGCATTGTCAAAGGCCAGCGGGCCATCAAGCAAGCCACCGCGGATCTGACCACGATCGGCCATTTTGCAGAGCGAGGCAGCATCAACCGAAGAGACAATGCGCGGATTGACCGTTTCAATGGCCGACAGAATGGCAACCTTTGGCGTCTCAACGCCCAGAAGCTGTGCCAGATCGATGGCATTCTGGATGATGTGGACCTTGTCTTCGAGATTGGGCGAGATATTGACCACGGCGTCCGAGATCAGCAATGGTTTGGGATAGCTCGGCACCGACATGACGAAAACATGGCTGATGCGTTTGGCTGTCCGCAGGCCGACTTCGCGCTTGACGACCGCGGCCATCAACTCGTCGGTATGAAGGGAGCCTTTCATCACCGCACCGGCTTCGCCATTCTTGGCCAGAGCCACGCCTTTTGCGGCGGCGTCAAGCTCGTCACGGGCATCAACCAGACGGAAGTTGGAAATGTCGAGATTGTTGTCCTCTGCGACTTCGCGGATCTTGGCTTCGGGACCAACAAGGATCGGGTCGATCAGGCCAAGCTGGTAGCCAAGGCAGGCGCTTTCCAAGGCAACGCGACCACATGGATAGACCACCGAGGTTGGCAACGGGTCGAGATCGGCGCATTTTTTGGTCAGAAGATCCAACTGGTCATGGGCGATGAATTGCAATTCCGGCAAGGCATGGCCTTCCTGGTTGCGATGTTCGCTTGGAGGAATGACAATCGCCTCCCCCTTGACCAGCGGCTTGCCGGTTTGATCAACGCAGGAGCAATCAAACGAGACCAATTTGGGGCCATTCTTGGATGCCTTTTTGGATTCGATCGTGACCGTTGCAGTAACAGTGGAGCCAAGCGGGATTGGCGCGAGGAATTTCAGGTTCTGTTTGTGATAGATCGTTCCGGGGCCGGGGAGGCGCGTGCCCAGAAGACCTGAAAACAGGGAACCGGCCCACATACCGTGACCGACGGGTTGGGAGAAAATCGCGCTTTCCGATCCTTCGGGAAAATGCAATGGATCCGTGTTGCCAGACATGGTGGCAAACAGGTTGATATCGGTCAGGGTCAGTACGCGGGTAATACTGGCAGACTGGCCAATCTCCAGCTCGTCATAGGTGAGGCTGGTCAGCTGGGTGATGGGCTGTTGCAGTTCGGAAAATGCGGTCATTTGTCTGTTTATCCCTAGATGGAAAATGTGACCTTCATGTATCACTCGAGCAGAAAGGGTGTCTAGCAGGTGACCTATTCCAATCGTGCATCACAGCCACCCAGAAGTCCTCGCGTGATTTGCGGGGTCAAATCTTGCCTAACCAGACTTATGGCTGGTTTCATTGACATTACTCAGAAATTTGCGATTATTTGCATCGCATGGCAGATTTGCGCGATTTGCATAGCCGAAATATGCACTTATTGCATATCCCTTCATTCTGCCGGAAAAATCTTTCAAAACAGCATAATGGCCCACAAAAAGGTCAGCCTTTCTGCACCATTTTGCTGCTTTGCAACCAGATTCGGTTCGGCCTGTTTTTTGTGCGCTGCACATTCGACGCAAGTGCCATCCCTTTATGTACCACCAAAGTCGAGCCTTCACCCTGCGACGACAGGTCGCTCTTGATAATCGCGTTCAGATGACTTTGCCAACCTGAAACGACCCTTGTGTCAGGTGCCTTGTCCATTTCGGCATACATTGGCAGCGCGATTGAGCCGGGCTTTCAAGGGCGTCAGAATAGCGCCTCCGTTCAGAGAAACCTTTGATTACGATGCCCTGCGTTCTGAGCCAGTATAGGCGCCATCCTTGTCTTCGCGCCGGTCAAGCGGTCCTTGCCGCAATCCAAGAATGAAATCGGCAACCTCCTTTTGCAAGACCCTCGCATTGCTGTTCATGCGCTCTGCGGATGCCATGACAAAGTCTGCGGCCTGCCCGGTTTCTTCGGCATTGCGCGAGACATTGGAGATGGTCTGGGCGACTTGCTCGGTGCCGAAATGGGCTTCCTCGACGTTGCGGGCGATTTCTGCGGTGGCGGCATTTTGTTGTTCCGCAGCGGCGGCGACCGCTGAGGTGATGTCTTCCATCTCGTTGATGACTTGAGACACATTGCCAAAGGCCATCACCGCCCCTTGTGTGGCGGACTGGATGGTTTCCACCTGATGGGTGATGTCGTCAATGGCGCGTGCTGTTTGCCCGGCAAGATTTTTCACTTCTCCGGCGACAATGGCAAAGCCCTTGCCAGCATCGCCTGCTCGGGCCGCTTCAATGGTGGCATTGAGTGCCAACAGGTTGGTCTGCTCTGCAATGGCGGAAATCAGTTCAACCACACGGCCGATGGTTTCGGCAGACGCTGTCAGGCCCTTGATTTTCTCTTCCCCCTGCCGGGTCTGGCTGACCGCCTGACTTGCCACACGGGCAGAGCGTTCAATCTGGGTGCCTATTTCGCGGGAGCTGGCACTCAGTTCCTCGACCGCAGCAGAGACGGTTTGGACATTCACCGACGTTTCCTGGCTGGTGGACGCGACGATGGCTGCCCGTTCATTGGTGTTGGCGGCGCTTTGGGTCATGTCGGTCGCGGTGGCATTCATTTGCTCACCTGCCTCAGACAGATTGGCAGCGATGACCTTGGTTGCCTCTTCGAAATGGCTCGTCTTATCGGCAAAATCATTGATCCGGGTCTGCACCCGGGTGATGGCCTCATTCATCTGAATGGCGTAGGTCTGAAAACTGCCATTGAGGCCAGCCAATTGAATGCGCCGATAATATTTGTTGTGAGACAGGGCATTGGACGAGGCCACGGCCTCGCGTATGAAGGTGTCGAACCGGTCAACCATGTCATTGACCGCCGTCATCATGGCGCGAACATCGCCCGCATCTAGATTTTCGTTGGTCCGCCCCTCGAAGTCCCCGCGCGCGACCTTCCTGCAAATCTGGGACATGTGCGCAACAGAATGAGCCGTTTTCTGGCTCTGCCACACAGCATAGAACATCGCCAGCAGAGAGGCCCCCATGGCTGCCATCACAACGCCGTATGGGAAACCGGTCACCAAAAGACCGACCGAGCAGACCATCGACAGACAGCCAATCAACAGCCCCAACCGCAGTTTAGAGAGTGAGGATAAATTGATCATAGGTCGTCCTTTTCTCGTCCAGAATAGCGGCCAGGCGATTGGAGCTTTTTTGCAGACCGACCTTGCGGTTGCTTTCGCCATTCTCGATGGCGCGCAACTCGCGATAAAGAGGTTCGATGATATCGGCCAGAATGGTACGATCCGGTGCGCGACGGGCGGAATGATAGCCGATCACCGTGCCCTCTCCATCCAGCGACGGCGTGACATGGGCAAAGACCCAGTAATGATCGCCGTTGCTGGCCATATTCTTCACATAGGCAAAGACTTCGCGTTTGGCTTCCAGGGCATTCCACAGCAGCTTGAAAACGGAACGCGGCATATCGGGATGACGGACGCAGCTATGGGGCTGCCCAAGCAGCTCCTTGTTGCTGTAACCCGCAATCGTGCGGAACAATTGGTTGCAATAGGTTATGCGGCCCTTCAGGTCGGTCTTGCTAACCAGCATTTCACCGGGATCAAAATGGCGTTCCTGCCCGGTTGGTGTAATTTCGTTGGCCATTTCCAACTCCAAACAATAAATCGAATATATGCAGAATGGTTCAAAACAGTGAATTAAATCTTATTTTTTCAATCAACTCAATTAGATATAGTTATTTTACTTGGGACTACATTTGCGAACTATTACAAGCAGGTCAAATCTGTAACTTGCGGCTTGCTGTTTTTCTGAGCCGTTTGTCCCAACTAGGTACCTGTGCCAGTTGTCTTGATGGAACGGAACTAGCATCGACATTTTTATACCAGTTTTGGCAGGCTAGATGGTTGGTCCATTGAGCTGCGCGCTCATCATCATCACGCTGGCTTTCTGTCGGGAATTTCGTCATTTCCACGCCCCGTCCCCACGACGGGCTTTTATAGGGCCCGCAACAAAGACAATAGATTCAGATAGTTGCCTGATCATTCCCCGTCTGCTTTGTTTTTTGAATTGATTAAGAGCAACTTTCGATAGCTCTCATAGGCAATCACCCTTAAAATGTGCAGAATCGTTTTCAATCAATCAAAGGCAGCAAAGTACCTATCTGACGTTTTGCTTCTGAGGCTCTCTACTGGTTAAATTCCCAATGGATCTGCCTCTCTTTCCAGCGCACAATGGTAGAGACATCAAAACAAGGACATCAAACGGAACGGGACATAGATGGCTTTTCATTTGAAAACCTGCGGTAGCTGCAAACTGTCCGACGCCGACGGTCAGCAGATCAACGTGCCCGCCCTATCGCTTGTTGCCCTGACCTTTCTCTTTCAGGAAGGGCGCCCGGTGGCGCGCCGTGAATTGGCGCGGCTGTTATGGGATCGGGAAGATTGCGTTGCCTCCACCAATCTGCGCTCAATGCTCAGGCGCTTTGCCTCGGCCATGCCGAAGGATGGCGAGCCGCTGCTGCTGATTGACAATCGCGACATTGCCATAGCGCCCGGCATGCTAACCTGTGATCTGGGCGTGTTGGAAGAGCCCGACCCGACCAATCGGCTGAGGGGATTGTGCGAGCATGTATCCAAAGGATTTCTGCAGGCGTATGGGCAAAATCAGGCACCGTTGGACAAGTGGGTACGCTCAGTGCGCATCGCGCTGGTAAGAAATCTACGCTTCGATTTCCTCGCTCTTTGCGACAAGCCGGGCGCCAACGCCTTGAAAACCGATTTGAAACATGCCGCCATCCTGTTGCTGGAAGATGACCCGCAGGATGAAGAGATCCGGCAGGCCCTAATGACCCATGCAGCCCCTGAGCAGGCGTTGGAAGCGGTGCAGCCGAAGCTAACGGCTGTGCTCAAGGCACCGGATCAGCCCACCGCATTCATCGCAGATCGAGCGGTGAGCAAGGCCGCCCTGCCCCGGGTTGCTCTTTTGCCACCCCTAGAGCTGGACAATGGTCCAAACCAGAATTCGATTGCCGGTGCTCTGATAGAAGATATCACGATCGGTCTGTGCGCCAGCCGCGCGGTATCGATGGTTGCTCCTTATACATCAGAGAAAATTGCGCAATCAAAGGACCGGGCCTCCCTGCTCAAGCAACATGATGTGGCCTATGTGCTCGATACCAAGCGCTCCGGCGACTATCTCTATGTACAACTGATCTTCATGCCAACCGATGAGATCATTTGGGCCAATCGCTTTGGGCTCGATCCGGGCCATTCAAGCAACCAACGATCTGTCATATCGGAAGCCATCCAGTCCTCGATCATCGACTTCACCCACGGCCACAGCCCGACACTCAATGATTTCAAGGCCAATTCAGAGGCCTATTGCGCCTATCTTACCGGTTTGCAGGCCCTGTCGAAACTGACATTGCCGTCTGTGCGCAGTGCGCGACGCCATTTCAAGGAGTCGCTGAACATCCAGAACAAGTTCTCTCATGCGCTGGCTGGTGTCTCGCGCACGCTCAGCATGGAATGGGTTCTGACGGCGCAAGGGGATACAGACCTGTTGGTGGAGGCGGAACGGGTGGCGAGCATTGCCATTGAGGAAGACCGTCAATCCGCCGAAGCCTTCAAGGCGCTGGGCATGAGTCGTCTCTATCTTGGCAAGATCGACGAGAGCCTGCAGGCGCTGGCCGAGGCCGAGCATCTGAGCCCCCACTATGCCGATGTACTTTGCAGCTATGCGGACAGCCTGACCCATGGGGGCGACCCGAAAAGCTCACTGGCGAAGATCAACACCGCCATCTCGCTCAATCCAATTTCGCCGGATGCCTATTTCTGGAGTGCGGCGGGCGCCTGTTTCTTTGTCGGCGATTATCATCAGGCGCTTGATTATATCAATCGCATGAAAGACCGAAGTCCTGCCCTGCGTCTGGCTGCAGCCTGTTGGGGTATGTTAGGGGAAACGGCCAAGGCCCGCTCCTATCGCAGTCGCGTTCAAAAAGACAATCCACAATTTCAACTCAATCAGTGGCTCTCCGTCGTGCCCTTAAAAGAGACATGGCAAATCGAGCTTTATCGAGAAGGCCTTAAGAAGGCTGGTTTTTAAAAAGGAGTATTAAATGTCGAAGATTGTAGTATTTGGCCTGGAAGGCGAAGACGGCCTTTGGGAAGCGGATCTGGAAGCTGGCACCGTGATTGCCCTGGATACCGGCCCCAAAGGCGACATGAAGAAAGTGGCAGAAATGCGCGATGCCAAGGCGCCTCTGACCCGTGGCGTCGATTTTGCCGTGATGATCAATCAGGCAGAAGAGGAAGCAGGTGGTTTCCTGGAAGCATCCGGTGGCTTCCTCGAAGTATCTGGTGGTTTCCTGGAAGTGTCCGGTGGTTTCCTTGAGGCATCCAGTACCGTCCATGACCACTGAATTTCTTTATTCGGGAATAAGATCTTTCCGAAACTGCACGCCTGGAGAGACCTTTCAAAAGGTCTCTCCATATTTTTCGCGCCTAGGGATCACACGAGTTGCGAGCCAAACCGGCCTTGACCGGGTTGGCATTCCGGTCTGGTGCGCCTACTCCCCCAATGCGCGGGCGATCGTGATCGCACAAGGCAAAGGGGCGGACGATGAATGCGCCCGCACATCGGCGACGATGGAAGCGGTGGAGCGCATCATCGCCACCCAACCCGATTGTGAGACGCGCAGTGCGACACAGGCTCAATTGCAGTCTGAGGGCCAAGACGCTCATCCGATGAAGTGCCTGTTGACCATCGGCAGTCAACCGGTTGATCCCGATGAGACCATCCATTGGGCCAAAACCACCAATCTTTTGACCAAGCGCCCTACATGGGTGCCGTTTGATGCGGTCAGTTTTGATCGCACAGCGCATGACCCACGCTTCTGGCATTCCTCGGACGGTCTGGCGTCCGGCAATAACTGGGCGGAAGCCGTGCTGCACGGTTTGCTGGAGCGTGTCGAGCGCGACGCCCTGACTCTCTGGGCGGTCACTGCACCAGCCAAACGCTTGAGCAAGCGGATCGATCCTGCCAGTCTGCATGACGATGAATTGCAGGTGATGCTGCAAAGAATCGATGAGGCGGGGCTGGAAATCGCACTATTTGACATTTCGACCGACCTTGATGTCGCCTGCATTTCTGCACTTCTGGCTCCCAAGAAGCGGGTGCCGGGGTCGTTGCGCCATGTGGATGTCACCATCGGGGCTGGTGCCTCGCCCTTCCCGCTGATTGCCGCCTCGCGGGCAATTTCGGAGACCGTGCAATCACGCATGACCTTCATTGCGGGGGCGCGAGATGACCTTTTGCCGAGCACCTTCACCCAGCCTGCCAACCCGATCACGCTCAAAGCTTTTGACGCCCCCTTCGGCCAGACCCTTGACAGGATGCCGGTGATGGATGTGCGCGACAGCGAGACGGCACTTGAGCGTCTCGTGGCGCATTTGGCCAAGCGGGATATTGATGAATTATATGCGGTGGATATCGGACCGGACTGGCTTCCCGTCAGTGTTGCAAAAGTATTTGCACCGCAATTGGAAAATCCAGACGGCGATCGCAAAGTGCGGTTTGGCAGCCGTGCCCTGTTACGGAGTTTGCAATGAAGGTGGTATTTGTCGGGCCAAGCTTGCCCGATGCGCAAGCCCATGCGACGGACGATCTGGTCGTGCGTCCACCGGCCTGTCAGGGCGATGTGATGCAGGCGCTAGAGGATGGTGCCACAGCTATTGGCCTGATTGACGGTCAGTTCGAATTTGTCGCTCCGGTCTGGCACAAGGAGTTGCTTTTTGCCCTGTCGGAAGGCAAACAGGTCTATGGGGCCGCCAGCATGGGAGCCTTGCGGGCTGCGGAATGCGCAGCCTTTGGCATGATTGGCATCGGCAAGATTTTTGACGACTATTTTTGCGGCCAACGTATTGATGATGCTGATGTTGCTCTGGTTCACAGCCCGGCAGAACTTGGCTATTTCGCCATGACCATCCCCCTAGTCAATGTTGATGCAACGCTTGATGACGCCATGGCCAAGGGGTTGCTATCCCATGAGCAGAGTAATTCTCTGGCCGCTGCAGCGCGGGCGTTGTTTTTCAAGGACCGAACTTGGAAAGCACTGGCAGTCCTTGCCGAGATGGATTGGCCGGTCCTGGAGCAGGTGATCAGCCAAGCACATGTGGATCAGAAACGCCTTGATGCCATCGCCTTGATGGAGCGGATGCGTGCCATTGAAGCTGTCAACGCCCCACCCATGGATTGGCAATTCAATGCAACGCCTCTATGGCGAAAGTTGTATTCCTAAAGTATTTCAAGCAGATCGTCATCACAAACCTTCAACTCGTGTTGCGTGTGCAACGCCTTTGCAACGCGCGTGTCCTGTTTTTTTATGCCAAAAATTATAATGGACCAACATGTGAGGCATGAGATGATTAAACACAACGAAATGACAACGTCTCAGGACCGCGTGGATGAATTTATGGCGGTCATCAATATGATTGGCTACGCCAGAGGCGTTGCCGAGACCCTTGGTGTCCCTGATGCAGCCTCTGACCTGCAGTCAGCAGGCCTTAAGCTGGCGTTGGAAATCCAGCGCGAAATGTCTTGGAATTTGACGAGCAACGACATCATCGATATGGCAGTGACCCCGCACGGTCGCTGCTGATTTGGCAAAGCTTGGCCCTGTCCCCGCAAGCTTAGGGCCAAGCTTTCGTCATTTCTCACAGGTAGCCTTTTAAGAGAGACAGGCTGCTCACCTTTTTAGGTTCCCATTCGCCTCTCCAGGCAACGGCCCCCCGGTTGGATTGGCAAAGCCCGCACTTTGCAAGTCTGACCGGGGGGTTACTTTGTTTGCTTCGCGGGGTCCGTTTCAGCTTGTGCTGGCTCTGCTGCCTTTGATTGGTCTTCGCCTTCATTGGATGGATCGATATCTTCAATGGCATGACTGGCAAGGCTGCGGCCTGCTTCTTTCAGCGATAAATAGGTCTGGTCGGCGCCCGCATCATGGATCATATCGACATGATCGGCATGCAGGGCGTGGCTGACGATGGTGCCTTCAAAGCCATGCTCACGCAGCATCCGGGTGGCAATCAGCTTGGCTTCGATGTCATCCATCGCCAAGACGACCGCTTCAACACCCTTGAGTTTGACCCCATCCCAGAAATTACAGTCTTCGGCATCGGCAAAAATGACGTTGCGTCCGGCCTCTTCATGGGCCTCTACCTTGTAGATATCGGCATCAAGGCCTATCGGGTGGCGGTCATTGTCGACCAGTTCTTCATAGGCAGCAGAGCCTGTGCGGCCCATACCGAAGATCAACACATCTGCCTCGCCGAGATCCTTGGGAACCTCATCGGGATGTCGGCTTTCCCGTTCAAATGGCTGGAGATAGGCACCATAGCGTTCAAAAAGCGGATGGGCGAAATAATTGAGCGGAGCCGCAATCAGGAAGGAGACAGACACGGTGATGGCAAGGGGCACAAGATAAGGTTCGATTGCAGGAATGCCTGCGGCGACGATCAGGCCGAACTCACTATAGGCAGTCAGCGACAGGGCGGCGATGAAAGAGGTGCGGGCACGCAGCTTGAACAAGATCAGGATGAAAAAGAACAAGGCCCCCTTCAGCGGCAGCAACAGCCCCAGCCCCACCGCGAACAGCAAGGCGTGCCAATCGGGCAAACCGGACATGCCAATCGACAGGAAGAAGCCGACCAGAAAAATTTCTTTCAAGGCCCAAAGCGATTCTGACAATTCGCTGGCACGGGGATGATTGGACAGAAGCAGGCCCATCACCAATGCACCGATTTCCCCCTTCAGACCAATCGTCTGAAAGCCGACACCCCCAATCACCAGACTAAGCACCATGCCGGTCAGCACCAGCACCTCATCATGCCCGGCAAAATCCAGCAATTTGTAGAGCAAGGGGCGCAGCAAGGGGGCAGCAAAGATCAGCAAGGCCCAAGGACCGGGAACCTTGCCCGCAAAGATCGCCAAAACAACCAGTGCGATGATATCCTGCATAACCAGAATACCGATCGCCGTGCGCCCATGGAAGGTTCCCATTTCGTGACGGGTTTCGAGCAACTTGGCGGACAGAACCGTCGAGGAAAAGGCCACCGCGATGCCAATCAACACCGCATTCAGCCAGTCATCGACAAAGAGCAGGCGGACAATGGGGGCGAAAATGGCAACCGAGAGCGCAAAATGGAGCAAGGCGCCGCCAAGCACCTGAGGCTCTGTGATCTGGCGCAGTTTCAGCTTCAGCCCGATGGTAAAGAGCAGCAACAAGACGCCCAGATTGGCGATATAATCAAGGATGGCTCCGGTTTCTGCGGGAATGCCACTCTCAGGTCCGAGCCAATTGATACAAAAACCAGCCGCAAGAAAGCCGACAAGGGGCGGCAAGGCGACCTGCTTTGCAATAAGGCCGAAAAGAAAGGCCGTACCAATCGCAAAAACCTCAAACAAATTGACGTCTCCAACTGGGCCCCAAAAAGAGAATGACGGCAATCAGGGCCTGAAAAAGAAAATAAAAACAAAAACCGGGAATTGGTTAACAGACTAGAGACCACCCCTTGTTTGTCAAGGTTTGTGGCGGCGATTGAGCCCTTGCAGAACGAGACCGACCGCGACCGCTCCTCTATCCGTCACTTGGGCTGCAACGGTGCGGTACTGAGTGCTTTACCCCAGTTCCAGCGTCGTGATGGCGAAGATCCGGTCTGCATCAAGGTTCGGCTGGCCGCCTTTATACATGCGGGCGGTTTCAAAGCCGCGCTCAAAGCCTTGCCCGGCGAGAAAATCCGTGAACTGGCTCTGATGGGCCGGAACATCGAGATGCAGCATTGCCCCGGCGCAGGCATTACAAGCGGCACCGAACAGCTGTAACGCACTGTCCTCATCATCCGCAAAGAGCGGGCCGAGCTTGAAGCCATCTTCGCATTCGCGCAGGACTGCATAACCGGTCAATTGGTCGTCTTTGGTGACCGCAAAGGCGGATCGTGGGTGCGACAACCACGACTTCAGGAAGCTTTCTCGTGAGGCCGGGAAGGCATGGGCATCATAGGCGAGGACTTCGGTCAATTGCGCAGCATCGATGTCCAGCACATGATAGATGCGGTCATCTTTGAGAAAATTGCAAAGGCCGCTCCAACGGGCGGTCTCATAGCTTTTGACAAAACCCATCGCGGCATAATTGGTCTGCTGCTCGGGCACGCCATCAAGCCCGATCACCCGATTCTTGAGCCGCTCCATGGCAGCGTTCCAGACCTTGATGCCATAGCCTTTGCCACGCTGGTCCGGGCGGGTGATGTAAAGGCCGATGAAACCGAAGCTTTCGCCATAGGTGACGCAGGAAATGCCCGAGACCAGAGTGCCATCGACAAAGTGACCGAGAAAGCCTTCCGGGTCGGCAGCATAAAAGGGGGGTAGCATCCTCTTTGCCCGGATTCCAACCTTCCGCCTTGGCCCAGCTGATGAGCTCAGCAACTTCGTCTTCGCTCTAAGGGGCGGATGATGCTCTGCTGCGTCATTGATATGCTCGTTCTTGTGTCAATTCTGGCATGGGTCAGGTCGGTAAAGTTTAGTCATGGAGACGCAATTGCTGCGGGTGCAAAAGAGGCCAACATGCCGCCATATGGCTTATGGATCGGGGTGGCGTATGCGCCCACTTTATAGGTCGTCAGATCGAGGGCAACCAGAGCTTCGGCCTGTTTGACAGCCGCTGAGACACCATCCACCACCGGCAGACCAAATTCAGCTTGCAGGCTGGCGGCGAGATCGGCCATCCCGGCACAGCCCAGAATGATCGCTTCTGCGCGATCTTCCTTCATCGCAGTGGCAATTTCACTGCGTAGGCGGTCGCGGGCATTGGAAGCGGGGTCTTCGAGTGACAGGACAGGAATGTCTGCGGCCCTTACCTTGCAGCGCTCGGCGTGGCCATAGCGGCTGACCAGATGTTCAATCGGGATGCGCGAGCGTTCCATGGTGGTGATGATGGTGTATCGCTGAGCAATGAAGGAGGCGAGCGACAGGGCCGCCTGACAAATGCCGAGCACCGGGAAAGGTGCCAGTGCGCGCGCCGCATCAAGCCCGGTATCGTCAAAGCAGGCGATGATTGCGGCATCTGCGCCTTCTTTTTCAGCCTTGGCCAGCGCCTGAAGCAGGCCGGGCACCGCGAAGGCCTCGTCATAATAGCCTTCTATGGAAACCGGCCCCATTTCGGAAGTGACCGCTGTCACGTCCGTTCCTGTGGCTGCCACCTTGAAGGCCGCGTCCGCAATGGTGGCGGTCATGCTCTTGGTGGTGTTGGGATTGATCACGCGAAGCTTCATCTTGCCTATCCCTTTGCCCGACCACGCTGTTTGTTCATATAGAAGATCAACCCCAGGGCGGAGAGGATCACCAACAGCGAGAACAATGTCGTCACAGTGCCAAGGGCATAGAGGACCGGGGTGGTAACGTTGGTCGTCATGCCGAAAATCTCAAGCGGCAGCGTGTTGTAGGTGCCAGAGGTCATCAAGGTGCGGGCAAATTCATCGTAAGACAGGGTGAAGCCAAACAGCCCAACGCCGATCAGGCTGGGAGCAATCATTGGTAGCAACACATAGCGGAAGCTCTGCCACGGGGAGGCGCCCAGGTCACGGGCGGCTTCCTCATAGGAAGGCGAGAAGCGGTTAAAGACGGCAAACATGATCAGCACACCGAATGGCAAGGTCCATGTCAGATGCGCACCAAAGCCGGAACTATACCAGGCCGGTTGCCAGCCCAATTGCTGGAACAGCACACCAATGCCGAGCGAAATGATGATGGAGGGGACCACAAGGCTGGCAATGGCGAGATAAAAGAGGGCTGTCGCACCCCGGAATTTGCGCCGGAAGGCAAGGCCCGTCAACAGGGAGACCAGCACCGTGACCACCATCACCATCAGCCCCAGCGTGAAGGAGCGGGAGAAAGCGCCACCGAAATCGCCCACGGCTTGGGTTTCAAACAGGTTGAAGAACCAATGGAAGGAAGCCCCGTTCATAGGGAAGGTGAGGCCGCCATTCGGCCCCTGAAAGGACAGAATGAAGACCGCCGACAAAGGGCCATACAGGAACAGGACGAACAGGGCGAAAAAAGTCGCCAAAATGTAGAATTCTCTGCCACGCTTTTCACTGATCATCTCAAAGCTCCTTGCGAATATCAACGATGCGCAGGATGCCTGCCACCATGGTGAGAACCAGTGCCAGAAGAACAACCGCATTGGCGGCAGCTGCGGGATATTGCAGCAGCGACATTTCATTTTTCATCATCAGCGCGACAGAGGCGCTCTGGCCACCGGACATGACCTGAACAGTGATGAAATCGGCCATTACTAGCGTGACGACGAAAATGGTGCCAATGGCCATGCCCGGCTTGGCCAGTGGAATGATGACATTGGTCAGGATTTGCAAGCCGGAGGCTCCCCCATCCCGGGCCGCCTCAACAAGGGAGCGGTCAATGCGCATCAGAGTGTTTGAAGATCGGGGTAACCATGAAGAGGCTATAAAGATGAACCATCGCCAGCACGACGGCGAAATCGGAATAAAGCAGCCATTCGACCGGTTCGGGCACGATGCCCATCTCGATCAGTGCCGAATTGACCAAGCCATTGCGCCCCAGCACCGGGATCCAAGAAATCATCCGGATGATGTTCGAGGTCAGGAACGGCACGGTGCAGACAAGAAACAGGATGGTCTGGGTGGTGGCGGTCTTGACATGGAAGGCCAGAAAATAGGCCACCCAGAAGCCAATCACCAAGGTGATCGCCCAGACAATCACCGCATATTTGATGGTGTTGAGATAGGTCTTCCACGTCACCCAGGAACCAAGCGTTTCAGCATAGTTGAAGGTGACGAAGTCGGGATACATGCGGGCAAAGTCATAGTCCCAAAAGCTTACGGTGACGATCATGGCAATGGGCAGCAGCAAAAAGCCCCCCAGAATGACGGCCAGCGGCAATGCCTGCAGATAGGAGGCTATCGCGCCGAGACGAAAAATGGGTTTGGTTGCCTTGATGTCTATGCCACTCATATGGGCTATCTTCCTGTTGACTATGCTGTCCGGTCTTTTGCCCTGACGGTTGAACGCTTCGGGGCTTGTTGGCTGCCTCCACCCGAGGCGATCGGGTGGAGGCCTGACGGGCCGGGGAGAGGTGACCCGGCCAGGACGCAGGATGGCGGAATGTGGGCCCCGCGCTTAGGAAGCGATGAACTCGTTCCAGCGGGCGCACCATGTAGCGGTCCTCGTCCATAACCGAGTTCCAGCAAGCCACCTTGCCCATACGTTCTGTGAAGGAGCCGCCGTCGCGCACTGCACCGGCTTTTTCCATGATCTTGCCTTCTGGAGACAGAATGTCATTCTGCGCGGGCTTGCCTTCGATCCAGAAGCCCCATTCGTCTTCGGACATATAGTCTTTTGCGGTGTCCATGCAGGCGGAATAGTAACCCTGACGGTTGAGGTAAACCGCCAACCCAGCCGGAGGTGTACCAGTTGATATATTCATAAGCGGCATCGAGCTGGGCGCCGGACAGGTGCGCGGCGAGACCCAGACCACCACCCCATGAGCGATAGCCTTCTTTGAGCGGCTGATAAACGCAAGGAATGCCCTTGGAGCGAACAGCAGCGACAGCAGGGGACCACATGGACTGGATCACCACTTCACCGGATGCCATCAGGTTGACGGATTCATCGAAGCTTTTCCAGAAGGCACGGAACTGACCGTCAGCCTTGGCTTTCATCAGGAATTCGATCGTGGTGTCGATCTCTTCCTTGGTCATGTTGCCTTTGTCGGCATAAGTCAGGATGCCCATGGCTTCGCAGATCATCGCCGCATCCATGATGCCGATGGACGGAATGTTGAGGATCGAGGTTTTGCCCTTGAAGGCCGGATCCATGATGTCGGCCCAGGTGGTGATGTCACGACCCACAAGGTCGGGGCGGATGCCAAGGGTATCGGCGTTGTAAATGGTCGGCACCATGGTGAACCATTCGGTTTCACTCTTGGCGAAGGTCCTTGCCGTCCGGACCTTCGACATAGCCAACGGTGTGTGGCGCGGTGCCCTGTGCGATGACGCTGTCAGGGGTCAGCTTGCCCGTTTTGAACAAAGGCACGATTTTGTCGTAATAGGTCAGCTTCTTGGTGTCCATCGGCTGAATGACGCCAGCCGGGAAGACCTTTTTCAAAATCCAGTATTCGATATCGGCGATATCATAGGAGTTTGGCTGGGTGACCGAGCGCTGGGCGGCAGAGTCGGAATCAAGCGCTGTCATTTCCAGCGTGATACCCAGATCTTCCTTACACTTCTTGGCAATCGCATTGATGTTGGAGACGCCTGTTCCGATCTGGCGCAGGGTGATCGGGTTTTTCGCCCAGATGGTCGGGAAGCCGGTGATAGCACCCGAACCGGCGGCCAGACCAGCAGCGGCAGCGCCGGTTTTAATCAGGCTACGGCGGCTGATGCCTGCGGTTTTCTTGGTCTTCTCGGACATGGTGTCTCTCCTGTTTGAAATCACTGTTTGACTGACATTTTTGCTTTGGCTAGGAAGCGTTTGGATGGCCAAGGACGACAGTGTCTTCCCGGGCCCACGAAAGATGAACCGCCTCGCCGGTCTTGACCGGACGGGCGAAGAAATCGGCGTCTCTGAGGACGATGGTAAAGACATCAATGCCCGCGCCCTGAACCGACACTTTGACGGTGGCGCCCAGATCCTCGACATTGGTCACCACGCCGGAAAAACCGAAAGTATCCGTGACGGCATCGACAATGCGGACATGGTCGGTGCGGATGGCAATGTCGGCCTGATCCGGGTTGCCATGGTGTTGCCCAAGACCCTTGAAGCGACCGCCGGGGGTTTCAATCGTCACTTCCTCGCCATCCGCTTCGACCAGACGACCGGACAGCACATTGTGGTTGCCCATGAAACGAGCGACGAAGGGCGTGGCGGGTTTTTGGAAAATCTGGCGTGGCGAGGCGGCCTGTTCGATCTTGCCATCGCTCATCACGACGATTTGATCGGCGAGTGCCATTGCCTCTTCCTGACTGTGAGTAACGTGAACAAAGGTCATGCCAAGGGAAGACTGCAAGCTTTTCAGCTCGGCCCGCATGCGGATTTTCAGGAACGGATCCAGCGCCGAGAGCGGCTCATCAAGCAACAGGGCCTGCGGTTGGGTGATGAGGGCGCGGGCCAGCGCCACACGCTGCTGCTGCCCGCCGGACAACTGATCGGGGCGCCGGTCGGCAAAAGCCTCAAGCTCCATGCGCTTGAGCATCTCCATGGCTTCGGACCGGCGCCTGGCCTTGTCCACGCCTTTCATCTTGAGGCTGAAGGCGACATTGTCGACCAGATCAAGATGGGGGAACAGGGCATAGGACTGAAACATCATGGCCGTGCCGCGCTTGGCGGGCGGCAGGTCATTGACGACCTTTTTGGCGAGGACGACATCGCCGTCGCTGATTGCCTCATGGCCGGCAATCATCCGCAAGGTCGTCGACTTGCCACAACCGGAGGGGCCGAGCAGGCAGGCATAGGACCCGGCCTTGATCTTCAGACTGATCTGATCCACTGCCACGTTCGAGCCATAATGCTTGGACACTGACGCCAGTTCGATTTCCGCCGCATTCGTCATGAAAACTCCTTGATAATCACCCTCCCCTACACAGCAATCACCGTGCCAAGTTTTCAGTTTTCACCTAACCCTCTGAATTTGTATTGCTTTCTATGATCACGTTGAAAATACGCTCAAAAAGGAAGCAGGCGAACTGCTCAAACTTCGCGCAATCTTGTGCACAAAAAATAGCCTTTTGAATTCAATTCTAATTTATAATTGCATACAATCTTAGCTCATATAAAATACACTATCACATCATAGTTGGGATTTTAGCTACTCGGCCTATTGAAGAAGTCGGAAGGAAGCGGCATATAAAGAGAAACGCAAAATCGGTAATGGTGATGAGCAATCTCAAGAATTTCAATCTGGATGCCAACCAAGAGGACCGGGCCACGGCCATCCGCGACTCCCTGCGCGATGCCATTGTGGATCGCAGATTGACGCCCGGCGCCAAATTGTCAGAAGCAGAGGTCGGGGCGCTCTATGATGTCAGCCGAACGGTCGCGCGCCATGCTCTGCAGATGCTGACCTTTGAGGGGTTGGTAACGAGTGAGCGAAACAAAGGCGCTTTTGTATCCAATCCTACCCCGGAAGAAGCCCGTCAGATTTTCACCTCTAGGCGTCTGATCGAGGCAGGCTTGATCGAGGAAGCTGCCAACCGGATGCGTCCCGCCGACTATTCCGCCTTTCGCGAGCAGTTGGTCAAGGAATCAAGCCTGAAGGCCAATCACGGCGCACAGGCGCGGCGTGAAGAGATCAAGGCCTCGGGCGATTTTCATCTGATGCTGGCAGATGTTGCGGGCAATGAGATCCTGAAGAAATTCATGGGTGAGTTGATTGCACGATCGTCTCTGGTCATTGCCCTTTATGGTCGCACGGGCACGTCGAGCTGTGGCAATGATGATCATTCCGACATTCTTGATGCCTTGGAGGCCGGGGACGTCGCGCGCGCGACACAAATGATGCTGCGTCATATCGATCATATCGAGGCAGATCTGGACTTGCGCTCAATCGATTCCCTGACACTCAAGGAAGCTTTGTTACAATAAGCCCCCTACCCATTCTACAAACTCAAGACAAAAAAACCCCGGTAAAGACCGGGGTTTTCGCGTTTCAGCTCAGTGAGCTCTCTTTACAGACGGCAGCGACGGCGTGGGCCGTTATATGGCTGATAGGTGCAGCTTCTCGGATCAAAGCTTCTGTAACGTGCCGAACAGGCTCTATAGTTGCAGCCGTAACGTGGGGCCGGACGATAGTAGCGCGGGGCCGGACGATATGGTGGGCGGTAGCGCGGACGATAGTAGCGTGGAGCCGGGCGATACCGCGGACGATAGTAAGGGCGATAGTAAGGGCGATAGGAGCGATACCGTCTCTGAGCCTGTGCCTCTGACACAGCTGATACGCTCAGCGAGGTTCCGGGAACTTTCAATGGCAACCCGACAATGCCGACCGACAAGGCAAGCAAAACGGACATAACAAATTGTTTGATTTTCATGACACTTCCTCTGACATCGTAAGCATGGATGAAAAAAATTGGTTGGTGCCTTTGTAGTCTTACCGATAATATCCCATATTACCAAAAATTCATCTTCTCAACAATCGGCAATTGTCTTCGCGCCTGAAAAGCTGGCGGGCGTGATTGGCTTTGCTTGTTCGTTTGCTTCCAATGGGTCATCGGAAGCAAACGGCGAATGAAGAGATCGGAAGACGTGGAGACCCGTCCCGGGGCCAATGCGGGAGTTGGCCAGCAGGCCGGAGACCAACACCTGAAAATGAAGAACCCCGGCACAAGCCGGGGTTCTTCGTCTCAAAGAGGGATGTCGTTGCCTTATAGGCGGCAGTAACGACGTGGGCCATTGTAAGGCTGATAGGTGCAGCTTCCCGGATCAAAGCTTCTGTAGCGATAGGAGCAGGCCCGATAGTTGCAATAGCCTCTACGTGGTGCCGGTCGGTTATAGACGGGGCGTCTTTGTCTTGCTGCGTTGGCTGCGATGGCCCCGGCAGCCAAACCGATGATCGCGCCAGCGGCAAGAGCACCACCGACATTGCGGCGACTATTGTATCGACGAGCAGGAGCCCGGCGAACAGGGCGGCGATAATTTCGGCGAACAGGGCGACGAACATATCTTTGGGCCTGAGCTTCAGATACGCCGTAAAGGCTGTTTGATACGCCAGGAACCTTGAGCGGCAACCCACCAAAGCTCACCCCGATGGCGAGCATGGCTGTCAACATAGCGTGCGTGAGCTTCATAACAATTCCTTCCCGAAAATGTGTGGCTTAATATACTTACTTTTATTCGGATTATTACTCTATATCTCAAAGTTTATCGAATGAGACGGCACTCCGCAATTGTTAAATCGTATTCGTGCAATTGACCCTATTGCCCGACGACGCCAAAGAATGACTCCAGCTCCTGCCTTTTGCTTGATGCACCCTATGCCAACAATTTTGGCGGCAACGGACCCTCACACCAGCAAGGAGATCCTGTCCGCACGACCTGCCCCGGTCTGTCAAAGATCAAGCCCCGCCATTTTCACCGAAACTTAACCCTGTATGCATCTTCGCTCTGTTTGTGCCATTCGTTAAAACCATCTTCAGCGGTTTTCTGCGATTTTGAAGTAAATGATAACCAGTGAGTAAGCAGAAATAATGAGCAATCGGATTTTTCGGAAAGAAGCGCTCGAAGCTGCGGGACAAATCGAGCAAGTGCAAACCTCGATGCGTGTAACCCGATCCTTCACGCGGATTGCCATAGGAGCCGTTGCGTTGGCCATTCTGGCCGCGATTGGCTGGTCCGCCTTTGTCGACATACCCATCCACGTCAAGGGACGCGGCCTGCTTGTTCAGAATGGCGGCATATTGGTCACATCAGCGCCCTCAGCAGCAAGCGGATATGTTGCCGAAATCTTGGTGAAGAAAGGCGACATGGTCGAAAAAGGGGCACCATTGGCGCGCCTTCGATTGACCGACAGGCAAGCCCAGCTCGAAAAGCAACAACGCGAGCTTGTGCTCCTCAAACGCAATACCGCCAAAAGCCACAAGCTTCTCAAATCAGAGACGGCCATTCAGTTGACGACGTCCCGCCAAAGTATTGCAGCCCTTGATGAGCGTATCGCCTCGCTCACCACGAAGCGAAACTGGCTTGCCGATCGCCGTGAAAAGCTCTCCAAATTGCAGACCAAAGGGGTCGTCTCTCTTGAAACATTGGCCAATGCGCGGATTGCTGCAGATGCTGCAGAGGATGCCCTTGCCAGCGCACATGCTGATCACATCCGTCTGCAATCTGATCTCAAAAAGGTCCTGTTCGCTCAGGAACAGAAGATCATGCAGGACGCGCTGCAGATAGACCAAATGGAATCGGCGCTTGAGGCATCCAGCACCGCACTGAAACAGGACGCAGAGATATTGGCCGAGGGCAGTGGCAAGGTCGTTCAACTGAACACCCAGCAAGGCGCACTTGTGGCCAGCGGGCAATCCCTGTTTGAAATCATGCCGCAAAGTGAAGGCTTGTTGCAGGCCGTCGTTTATGTATCCGAAAAGGACGGCAAGCGCCTCAAAGACAGTAACAAGGCACTGTTGACGCCGGCCAACTTGCCGCTTGATGTCCACGCGCAAATGATTGGCAAGGTAGTCGATGTCTCAACCCTGCCGGTAACATCCCAGTCGCTCAAACACACCATCGGGGATGATATCCTCATCGAACGCATTGTCGCAGAGGGGCCTGTGTTCGAAGTCCGGATAGACCTTGATCAGGATGCCCAGACGCGGAATAGCTATCGCTGGACCTCAAGCAGTGCTGCAGAGCTTCCCATCGGCCTTGGCACTCCGCTCAGCGCAAGAGTGACAACAGAGAAGACGCCTTTGCTGGCGATGGCTGTCCCTGCCCTCAAGCGCTTTTTCGGTGATAGACCTGACGATTGGACCGGGCGTTGATGTTGGGGTTTGGCAAATCAGGGACGCGCGTCGTCCTTCAGATGGAAGCGGCGGAATGCGGTGCCGCCTGTCTGACCATGATGCTCAGCACATATGGTCGTGAAATCACCCTTGAGGAAGCCCGGGAACGCTGCGGCACATCAAGGGATGGCGTTGATGCCGGTTCGATTGCACGCGCGGCGACCTCCTATAACATGAAAGTCAAGGCGGTGAGCCTTGAGCCAGAGACGCTGGGCAGTGTGCCTTTGCCTGCCATCATGCACTGGAATTTCGATCACTTCGTCGTGCTCGAAGCAGTGAAGGGCAACAAGGCTGTCATTCTTGATCCGGCAACGGGTCGGCGGACCGTTTCTGCCGAAGAGCTTGACCGCAGCATGACCGGGCTCATTCTGGCGATGGTGCCTGCAGAGGACTTCTCGGCAGGTGGCGAGCCTCCAAAGCTGATCCCCACCTTGCTTGCGCAGGCGAAGGGCTCCTTTGACGGGCTTGCCGTTGTTTTTGCCGCCGGGGTGCTGGGGATCGTGCCGGGCCTCATTCTTTCAGGTGCCGTGCAGACCTTTGCCGATTATGTTATCGGAGAACAACGACAGAGCTGGTTATTCTTCATTGTGATGGCCCTCATCGCAACCATTGGTGTGCAGGCGGTTTTGCGCGGTTTGCAAGAATGGACGGTCTCCTCGCTGAAATCCAAGATCGGCGTTGCCATTGCGGCCCGCGCTCTGGAGCATGCCCTTTATCTGCCGCTGTCCTTTTTCTCCCAGCGCAATCCCGGCGAGATTGTCTCCCGTCTGAAGATCGGGTCGGAAATCGGAAGCCTCGTTGCCGGCCCTCTGGCGCAGATCTTTCCCAATATTCTGGTGGCAGCGGGATATCTCACGATCATTTTCCTCTATGACGCATTTCTGGGCAGCATGGTGACAGCCATCGCGCTCGGCAACCTTGTGGCATTGATTTGGCTGTCGAAGCGACTGGCAGATGCCAACCGCTATCAGAATGTCGTGGATGGCCGGGCCAATGGCATCGCCACCGCCGGTTTCATGGCCTTTGGATCTTTCCGTCTTATGGGGCGCGAAGATCTGTTTGCCTCCAAATGGCTATCGGCGGAGGAAACCTCTCTTGACGCCGAGCAGCGGCTTGGCATGCTCAGAACACTGGCGACGCTCGGCCCTTCTGTCACCACGACCCTGATCTCGATCCTTGTCCTGAGTGTCGGCGCATACCGTGCCATTGAAGGTCAGCTGGATCTTAGCGCGTTGCTCGCGCTTCAGGTTCTGGCCGGACTGGTTGCGGCCCCTGTCTCCGCAATCGCCGCCGATTATTGTTCCTTGCAGGAGGCAGCGGGTTCCCTGTTGCGCCTTGGAGATCTGATGCAGCATCCGGTTGATCCGCTGCTCAAAAACCGTTTTGCGACCCTGCCCGCATCCCCCCGGATGGAGACAGAGACAAAGCCGGAAGCATACACAGATACCATGGCACCCGGTGCGGGCACAGGCATCCTTTGCCTTGAGGGAATGTCCTTTGGTTATGGCAGCCTGCCTGATCTCTTCACGGACATATCCCACAGGTTCGAGCCGGGCATGATTTCCGGTGTTGTCGGGCGATCCGGTGTTGGCAAATCGACCTTTGCGCGGATTTGTGCTGGCATGCAGGCACCGCGAGAAGGCCGGGTTCTTTTTGATGGTCGGGATTTGTCTCATTGGCGCCATGAGGCCCTGCGGCAGCAACTCCTTTATGTTCCCCAGTCCGGGGCAATCTTCACCGCTTCGGTGCGAGACAATCTGACCATGTGGGACAAGCGCATTGACGATGACCGGATCGAGGAGGCGCTCGACAAGGTTGGCATGCGCGATGTGGTCCACTCTTCGGGAGGCCTTGACCGCATGATATCGAGCCAGCAGCCCTCTTTCAGCGGGGGAGAGATCCAGCGTCTGGCATTGGCCAGAGCTTTGGTGCGCAAGCTTCGTTTCCTTGTACTCGATGAGGTGACCAGCGCTCTGGATGCCCTGAGCGAAAAACACGTCCTGCAGACCCTGCGCGCCAGTCAGGCTTCTGTGCTGATTGTGACCCATCGGATTGGCACCATCAATCGGTGTGACCTGCAACTAAACCTTGACGGCAAGGGCGGCCTGTCCGTTCACGCCATGGCTGACCCTATCGCCGATCAGCAAGGGCGCATCCCCGACACCGGAAGGGAAGTCGCATGACCGATTTGGACCTTGGCACAGAATTTAAGGACTCCGCACACCGTATCAGCCGTTTTCTTCAATGGCAGATTCCGGAACTGTCAACGCCACGCGTCGCCCTTATCGAGGCACTTCAGCAACTGGCAAAGGGGTGCGATGCCAAATTGCCCCCGACGGCGAACCTGAAAAGCTCGGAAAGTCGGGATCGCTCCATCCGTCGCTTGTCGCGGGAAGCCGGGGTCCATGCCCGCATGGTGCATCTGAAGGATCAGACGATTGGAGAGACGCCAATCCCTCTTCTGGCTTTCCGCAAATCCGAAGAAGGTCCGTCAGAACCGGTGCTGCTGCACAGAAGCGGCAAGATCTGGGCCGTCTCGGAAATGTCCCACGATTGGAAGAAGCAAAGCCTCAAACACTTGAATCTGGAGAGTCTGGAAGAGACTGCCTACATGATCCTGCCTTGTTTGCCTGAAGGGCAGATATCAAGAAAGGTCCTTCTGACATTCGGCCTTGGCAGAAGCAGGCGTGAATTGCTTGCCTTTGGCCTGATGACGATGGTCTCCGGTCTCGCCATGGCGCTCATTCCGCTGGCCAGCGCTCCGCTGCTGGATTTTGTGGTCCCCGAAGGTGATCATACGCTGCTGTTCAACATCGCGATATTCTTTGTGATTGTCTTGGGCGTCAACATGTTGACGCGCTTTGCCTCGGGCATCGCCCAATTGCGCATGAACGGCATCAACGGATTTTTGCTCCGTGCCGCAGCCATTGATCGCTCGATCAGGCTTGCGGACAAGAAGTCCGAATTGGGCCAATCGCTGCCCTCGGCACCGATTGCGGTTCTGTCGACACGCTCAATAGAGAGTTGGCATAGAGGTGTCTGGGGCATCGTCATGTCGGTTCTTGCCAGTATTCTCATCGCCCTGCCAAGCATTGTCGTCATTGCCACAACCTCGCTGGCAGGAGGCCTTGCGATCGCAGGCATTCTGGCACTTGTCCTTGGGGTGGGATATGTCATCTCAAAGCGTCGGGTGAAGGCACTGATTGATGGCTTGGCGACACCACAAAGCTGGATGACCCATGCCTATGAAGGCTTGTCCATGATTGACACCATCCGGTCGACAGCCGCAGAGGGACGCCTGTTCAACAGCTGGACAGATTCCTTTCTGGCGCTGCGTCACAGGTTTCTGAAGTCTGACCGAATTGGCGTATCCAGCTCGGTTATGGAAGGCTGCATCAATGGCTTGCTGGTCGTCTCCGCAATCATGGTTCTGGCCATGACCGGTGGTGTGGCGAGTGGATCTGCGCCCGTCTCGCTTGTCATCGCCGCAGGCAATGTGGCTGGTGCCAGCATTGCCTTGCTATCGGCCTTGTCCCAGATGCCAATGCTTGGCATTCAGTATCGCATGATCGAGATGCTGCTCAAGGATACACCCAAACCCGCCAATGCGGGTCTTGCGCCTCCCGACTTTTCTGGCGAAATTTCCTGTCAGGGCCTCACTTGCCGACATGGTGGATCTCCCCGGCCAGCCATTGAGAATGTCAGTTTTGACATCAAGGCGGGCGAGCATATCGGCATTACGGGGCCTTCAGGAGCCGGCAAATCGACCTTGATCAAGGCGCTTGTCGGACTCATTGGCTGCGAAAGCGGATCGGTCCGCTTTGATGGTCTGGATATCGCGACCCTTGATCAGCAGGCCCTCCGCCAGCAGATCGGCATCGTCGACCAGAATGGCAGACTGTTTCCCGGCACGTTGTTTGAAAACATTGCCGCCGGTGCACCGATCTCCACCCAGCAAGCAATGCGGGCCGTGGCCATGGCGGGCTTGCAAGCCGATGTCGAAGCGCTGCCTCTGGGTCTTAACACCCCGGTGGGTGAAAGCGAATGCGGTTTTTCGGGTGGGCAGATCCAGCGTTTCCTTCTGGCGCGTGCCTTCGTCAACAAACCCAGACTTCTCATCTTTGATGAAGCGACCAGCGCGCTTGATCAGGATCTTCAGGACCATATCGACTGGGCAATTGACGAGATGGACGCCACGGTGATCAGCATCGCGCATCGACTTGAGACCTTGAAAAACTGTCACCGTATTCTGGTTCTTGATCAGGGTCGCCTGATCGAGCAGGGAAGCTATCAGGCACTCATCGAGGCTGATGGCCTGTTCTGCAGTCTCATAGAGGCCGAAGTGGATCATAAGGCCGCGTGACAATTGAATTGCCTTCTGACAATCCGAATATAAAACACTAATAGAAAAGTATATTTTTGTATTTTCGCAAAAATAATTCGCATAAATTTTCCCTCTCTAAGATTTAATTCAATTATTAAATATTCATTCATTGTATTTCTACATATACTCAATGTAATAATTGAGTAATTTAAGCCAATATCAATCAATTCAACCTAGATTGCATTAAGTCACCTCCATTTTTGGGAATATTGGGAAGCTTGGGAACAGAAAAATGAACAAAAAAATGAATGTGAAATTTGATGCATTGGAGCGAGGTTGTTTCTTCCGATGCTCTGGCTGAAATCTCCGGCGGCGCGCGCGCTTATGCGGACACTGCTGGCGATTTGTCAGATCCTGATTTGGGTGTCCATGCGGGGACTTCGGGCCATGTGGGCAATGAAACAGCAGGTGCTTCAGGCAGCGTGAGTGCGGGCGATGGCGTTTCCGGTCATGTGGGCCATGGCAGTGTCTCCGGTTCCGCAGGAGCTGGTGCATCCGCCTCAGGTGAGGCTCACGTTCATGCAGGGCCAGTTAACGCAGGCGCGTCGGGCGAAGCCCATGCTGGTGCTGGTGTTTCCGGCTCAGCCCATTCGAATTCCAACGACACCGGTGCATCAGCCAGTGCTGGTGCAAGCGCAGGAGCATCAGGTGATACCAGCGCGAGCGTCGGCTCACACGGTGTCAGTGCAGGTGGCACCGCAGGCGGCAGCGTTGAGGCGGGAGCGAGTGCCTCCGGGTCTGGCGATATCCAGCATGGTCATGGCTCCTACGGGGCAGGCGGCAGTGGTGAAGCCACGGCTGGCGCAGGCGCAGAAGCCCATGGCGGCGGCAGCGGTTCGATCCACGGCGTTGGTTCGGGCAGCGGATCTGGTGGCGTTTCTGCCGGTGAAGTCGGTGTGGGTGGCGAGGCGCATGCGGGCATTTCCCATGGTCATCTGAATTTCGGCCTTGGTGGTGACGTTGCTGCAGGTCTGGGCTTCGACTTCGATTTCAACATTTCCATCAATATCAACCCGTTCGAGAGTGCCTTCCATTTCCTTGACCACGAATTCGGTCATGACTTCGGACATATCGCTTCGGAAGTCGGCCATGACGTCAGTCATGCAGCCCATGAAGTTGGTCACGCTGTCAGCCATGCAGCCCATGAAACCGAGCATGCCGTCAGCCATGCAGCCCATAAGGTCGGTCATGCCGTCAAGCATATTTTCCACGGCTGGTAAGCCCCGCGCGTAGCGACAAAATTTCTTTAGGAGTTCCATTATGTCCGAGAACAAAGTTATTCAGGAAGTTAAAGATGCCATCACAGGCATGGCGGCAGGTGCAGCTTCCCTGTCCGGCTGGTCAGCAGGTCAGGCTGCCCTTATTGGTGTGAAAGCGGAAGTGTCCGCAACGGCTCGCATCGCTCAGGGGCAGGAAATGTCCAGTGCGCTGGACGCGGCGGTGCCGGAAGCAGAAATGCTGATGATCATGGATGTCTTCTGCAAAGCATTGGACGAAACCAAAGATGTAACAGCTGCATTCGATCGTGTCGTCGCCATCAAGATGAAAGCAACCGAAGGTGTGGAAGGGGCCACTGAAGCCAAGAAGCTCGCTGAAGTTGAGTTTCTTGACGCCCTCAAAGCCGGGCTTGCACCACAGGCAGCCATGCTCAGCGCCTTCCTTAGTGCGGGTGCCTTTATTCGCACGCTTGCAGCAGCCCGCCACTAAAGCCATCGCGCAGAACATTCAGAAACAGGGGCCGATCATCGACCCCTGTTTCGTTTGGCTCTATCGCGTGCCGATACGGCCCGGAGAAAGGATCCCGGCAGGATCCAGCGCATCCTTTAATCTGCCGCTCACAGCATTCCATGGCTCGCTTGCATCGGACAGATTGGCGGCATCAAGCAAGCCCACCCGGTAGGGGGAGAAGCCTTCATCAGCAAGGCTTTTGGAAATCTGCTCATAAGCACCCATCGCCTCTTCATCGGCACCAGCTTCATCCCGGTCCCATGCAAGAGAAACAAAGCAATGAAGCGCACGCGAGGAAATGGCCTGCATGCCAAGCGCAGCGAATATTTTCTCGCTCTGGCTGGCTTGAGACAGGATCTCATCAATCCGCGCAATCGCCTTGGCCTCGAAAGGCACAATCGGGCAACTCCAGACAAAACCACACCGATCCAGATCCAGATCGCCAGGGCGCTCCGGTCTGTCCTTCTTGCCCCAATAGGCGCTCATGACATTGTTGCCATCGGAAAAGCCGGTCATGATCGTTTCCTGACGCTTTCCCTCTTCGTCACGATCACTTTGCATATGCACATCGCTTGAAAAACTGGATAGTTCGGACCAGACCACCTGCTCGGTCCATTTCATCAATTCCGGGTGCGGCGCAAAGATCAGGGCAGAAGCCCCCCATTGCTTGGGGCCAGACAGCAGCGCATCGGCGTCCGATGCATACCGACCAACCAAGGAAGAGGCCCGTTTCGCGCTGTCCCACAAGACCAGCGACTGGGGCGCAATCATTCCCGATGTGATCAGTCTGCGAAGAACCGGCACTGCGACTTCCAATGCCTCGTTGGTCCCGATCTCGGCCATGATCGCCGCCGCATAGGGCATTGTGGGCTGCAACGCCATCGTGGCAGACAAAACAATACCGAAATTGGATTGACTGAACAGACCTTCGAGCAAGGGGCCGACGGGGCGCGCGTGAATATCGGCGGTCCTTTGAGACCCTGTCCGGGAATGCCCCGTGCGCAGTCTTTCCCCGGTGGTGAGCGCCACGTCAAAGTCCCACATCAAGCCAAAACGATCCCCATAGGCGCCGATGCCCTCGCCCCTCTCCAGAGCATTGGCGAGCACGCTGGCATCGGTCGGTCCACCAAAGGCAGGGAGATGATAGGCCAACCCTTCCTGTTTGAGCCGTTCCTGCAAGGAGGCAAAGGTGACACCCGGCTCCACCCTGACGGTTCCGTTGTTCATATCCAACTCAAGAATCCTGTCGAGCGCGGATAGATCCAACACCAGTCCGTCGCAGGTGGGCAACCGCGATCCAAGCCCCCAGTTCCGCCCTCTGGCAATAGGGTGGATCGGCAGTTGAGCACTTGCGGCAAGCTTTAGAATGGGTGCCACGAGATCGGCGCTCTCTGGCCTTAGCACCGCCAGAGGTTTTGCGGACCAAGGGAAAGTTCCCTGTCGCCATTGCGGGCCGATGGCATCGCCATGCTTGATTGTCAAAGCAGGCAACTGGGTCTTAGCCGCTGCAAGAAACTGTTCAAGACGGGGGTGAAGGATGGATGAGGCAGATGCTGAAGACGTCATTCGGGGCCCTTGTGATCGCAGATGGTGTCCTACGCTATCAGAGGGCTGCTCACCCGACCACCGAATAGTATCTGTATAATGTCCGCATAGTATTTGCGCATGTGCCAAAAAGGTGCTGCGCCAGTTTTCCGGCACCATATCTCCGTCAGGCAAAGTGCTGTTCGAGATTTGGTGAGACCCTTTTTAGATAGCCAACAGTGTCGGATCTGGACATGGGTTTGGCAAAATAAAAGCCCTGTACGTGCCTTAGTCCCAATTCGTGAATGGCTTCCAGTTCGGCCTCGGTTTCCACGCCTTCGACGATACAGTCAAGGTCCATGTCCCGTGCCAACATCGACAGCGATTTGACAATCTTGTAATTCTTCCTGCCTTTATGAAGCCCCGAGACGAAACTGCGATCAATTTTAATCTTCGACAAGGGGAAGTGATGAAGTCTGGTTAGACTGGAGTGTCCCACGCCAAAGTCATCCAGCGCTATAGCGCATCCGAGATTTCTGAAGATTTGCAAATTTTTGATGATTTGCTCAAAATCTGAATTGAGCGCGGTCTCGGTGATCTCGATATTGAGTCTCGCAGGGGCAATATCCCGCTTTCCGATCTGTCTGAAGAACCAGAGCATCAAATTGTCGTCCGATACATCAAGTGCTGACAAATTGACAGACAAGCCGATTGGCGCTGGCCAGTCACTGAGTGCACTCAATGACTTGTCAAGAATGACCCGCGTGATATCGCCTATCACACCCAGATTTTCAGCCACGGCAATAAACTCATCCGGCGCGACGAGCCCCAGGCGCGGATTGTTCCATCTGGCAAGGGACTCAAAGGCAATCACACGGTTTTCGACACTGTCGAATATGGGTTGAAACAGAGGCGTGATCTCTTCGCTGAAGTTGGCCCGTTTCAAATCGTTTTTAATTTGCGCCGTCCTGTGAAACTGTTCGTTCAGCTCCTCAGAAAACAGCCAGCCCGATCGTCGCCGAGATGGAGAGTTCAATCCCCTTCAGAGCATAGGGTTGGGCGAGGATATGACAGATCTCGTCTCCGATGACCTGACATTCTTCAATGGAAGAAAAACTGCGCAAGGTGAAGACAAACTCATCCCCTCCAATGCGAAAGAAGGTTACATGGGAATGAATTTGGTGGAAGTCATTCAAGCGATGACCAACCTCTTTTAGCAGCTCGTCACCTGTCAAATGACTATAGAGGTCATTGACCAGTTTGAATTCATCCAGATCGATTGATCCAACAGCAAGGCGGTCTGCTTCGGCGCTGCTTTTGAGGCATTCTGTTTCCAGATGCGTGTAAAATGACCGGCGATTGGCAAGCCCGGTCAGATTGTCACGATTTGCGAGTTCATAATTCACATCGGCCAATAGTTGGGATCGTGACTGTTGGGACACCATGTGCTTGAACGCCTGAAAGCCTCTATGGGTGACAATCAGCATCCCGATGCAGACAAGCGTCAAATTGGTCAAGGCGCCAAATGCCAGCATATCCCACTGCATCCAAGCATATATAAAAAGAGACGCTGCCACGATAACAGATATGATGATGGCAGCAGGCGGCAGAACACCCAGACAAAAAATGCAAGTTACGACCGAGAAGGCCAAAAAGAAAGCGGTATGCGCTTTGAGAAGATCATCGCCATGTTGGTAAAGAAGTGTTGCCCAAATCGAGAAGGCCAGTGCAATGACTCCGGCCAGATGCGTGACTGACGTCAGTTTTTTGGTCGCCGTTTGGATGTCTATGGTCTGAACGTCAAGTTTGAGCCAATAAAGAATGCGCGGCACGACAGCGACCGCAGACGCAAGAATGGGGTAATAAGTCAGCCAATCCGGCGCGACCCCGACATATTCGAAGCTGAGCAGTCCACCACAAATTAGTATGATTGCGTACATGATAGGCAACTGTGTCGAGAGCAGCGACAGCTGAGCCTTTTTGAGGTCTAGGTCATCTTTGTCCGAAAGATACCAATTTATTGCCGATGCAACGAATTGTCGTAGAGAAATGATCATGCGACATCGCTTTGAGAGAGGAAGGGAATGAATAATCTATAACAAATGTTTTTTAAAAAAACCTTATGATTGGTTCGACATAAGTAATCGGTGGCAGTGTGAATAGCCCTTTGAACAGCAGATATCTTGGGATTTCAAATTCTCTCTCGCTCCTGATCGACCAGCGAGAGCATCCCGTTTGCAGCCGATTGGGGGCCGGATGCCAGCCAACCTGATCAACCGGGCAACGCGATTGGGGCAACAACTCTCACCCAAAGACGAACGGGCTTTGACTATCAATTGCTCTGCCGCTTTCCCATTGCGAGACATACCGTTGTCTCCTAGCATATCTAAAAATAATTCAATCAATAATTGTATTTCCAATAAATGATCGTTAAAAATGAATTTCTATTTGTGGTGAACGATCTATTAATTTCCTCTCCTTATGATTGCATCGCAACCGACACTCGACATTGATATTAAATACTAACTTACGTATTAGGCGCCATAGAAACTGTCTTATTATGCAAATGGCACCATATGCTTTCTTAAGGGGGAATGAAGGTGATGAGACTGCAAACACTCGTAGTCAAAGCGGTAATTGGAAGTACCCTGCCCTTCGTAATTTTTGAGAATACGACTCTCGCTGCAGAGTTTGACAACCAACCCGGACTTGCAATTATCAATGCCCATAAGGCATTGGAAAGAGGTATCACTGGTGCTGGCGTTGGAATTGCTGTGGTCGACGAAGGCATCCAACCCGATCATCCGGAATTGATCAACAGACTCCACCCTTTTCAATTCAGGACAGCAAATGTCTCTGGCGATCATGGAACCCATGTCGCAGGCACAATCGCAGCTGAGCGTGACGGCATCGGCATGCATGGTGTGGCACCAGGTGCGCTAATTTCGTCCATTGAAATATTCACGCCTGGTTTTGTCGGCTTTAACACGGTTGCTACCGGATATAATGCAGCGCTGGACAACAATCTGAGAATTTTTAACAACTCTTGGAGCACCAGAATCCCTATCACTTACTTCACAAGTGCATCCGATCTTGTGACGCAGATGGACTCGGCCAACTCCGGAACCTTCTCTTCATTTGTGGCGGCGATGCAACGGTCGGCTTCTTTGGATGCAGTCAATGTGTGGGCCACAGGCAACCGTGCATGGGCCGATCCTAGCCTTCAAGCTGGATTGCCACATTATTTCCCGACTCTGCAGTCCAACTGGCTTGCAGTCACCGCTGTTGACGCAAACCTGAACAGGGCAAGTTTCGCCAATGCCTGTGGTGTTGCGGCACAATGGTGCATCGCGGCACCGGGCGTTAACATCCCCGCACCTGTGCCGACCAATCAATATGATTATATGAGTGGCACATCCATGGCCACCCCGCATGTAACAGGGTCTGTTGCAATTGCGCGTGAGCTTTTTCCCAATGCGACAGGGGCACAGTTGGCCTCGTTGGTATTGCAAACGGCCACTGACATAGGTGCTCCCGGAGTAGACAACGTCTTCGGCTGGGGCCTTTTGAACGTTGGCAACATTGTCAGTGCCAAAGATGCCCAAACCGGTGCGCTCTTCAGCAATGCTGCAGCAGCACGGTTTGCTACGGTTGATACTGTCATGTCAACGCTCGTCAACCAGACATCTCTTGCAGGATCCGCTCCGACTGCCGCTGCCACGGCTCATTCAAACAACGGAGATGAAGGCTCGACCCAAGCAGAGGATGGAAAGCGGACGATTTGGCTCCAAGCCCTCGGAACCCATGTTAACCTCGACAGCGGCGCCCAGTCGCCCGGTGCGACCAGTCATATCGGTGGTTTGATGGGCGGTGTCGATCTTTACGATACAGGTGATACACGCGCCGGTGTCGCAATGGCTTACAGCTATACCCATGTGGACGGCAAGAATTCGTCAGATGAAGCAACGTCCCACGGTTTCCACGGTTTTGGCTATGTCAACCATCTTTATGAGGACTGGTTTATCGATGGTATCTTCGGGGCCGGCCTGTTCCAGAACAACTACAAACGGACGTCCATTTCGGGCACGGTCGGTACGTCCAAGACTGTCCAAGGCACGAGTGACACCACAAGCTTCCATGTCAGCTCACGCGTGGCGGTTGGCCATCAAATCTCGTTCAAGGATAACCTCCTGAAACCGTATCTTTATGGCGCATGGAATCTTCAGCATTCCGACGGTGCAAAGGAAAAGGGTGCAGGCATATTCTCTCTTGCCCTTGAATCACACACTTTGAACCAGTTTGAATATGGCGCTGGCCTGCAAGCTCAGTTCAACCCATACGATCAAGACAAGGTTTCAATCACGCCAATCATTGATCTGTCCTATGGCAGACTTGAAGGCGACGTAACATCTGCTACCCCTGTCGGACTTCTCGGGTCAACCATCACATCAAAGTCGGCCAATGTCGGTCAAAACATTTTCCGCGTCGGGGCGCAGTTGAATATCGACGGTCATGATGGGGACTTGTCTGGATATGTGCGATATGACGGCAAGTTCCAAGCCAATGCCACCAGCCATGGCCTCAAAGCCGGTATCCGCTTCCACTTCTGATTTCGCTCTTCCTTATGAGAGTAAAGGGAGGATCCCCGTGACATAGCTAACCAGCAGCATCGGGATCCTCAGTTCGGGATTGACCGTGGGACGACCAGTGGGACTTTAGAAAGGTTCGAGATGATGCTGGATATCAGCCAGATCAATGGGCTGCAACAGCGAAGTAACGCCTTCCTTTCAATGGGACCAGCCGCCGTCATGCATTGGTTAGCATTCGGGAAGTCGGAGCGAGCCTTGGCTATTGTCCGCAACAATGCTTGAATTTGCGGCCATTGCCGCATGGGCAGGATGCGTTGCGGCTTGGGGCACTTGCCGGTTTCAGCCTATTGCCACCGCATATCTGGCCAATATTGATGAGACCCATGACATCACTTGCCGGTCGTCCCGCATCCAGCAGTTTAGCCATGGTGTCGAGATAAGGTCGGGCTGCATCTCGAATTTCTTTGTTTCGGGATACAGCTTTTCCTTTTCCAGATAGTAGCAGTATTTGCAGTCAAGGTTGCACCGCGGGCCGATGGGTTTTGCCATCACCTGAAAGGGTCGGTCCGTCATCGCCTCCATGCGGTGCTGTCTCCTTGGGTCTGGATTTCTGTCCAGTTTATTGGCAACCACCCGATTTAGTGCTGACCAAGGCGGCCTCTGTTTGAGGGTCGAACAGGTGAAAAGATTTCGGATCCGTGGCGAGATGGACGGTCTCTCCGGGACGAATGCTGATGCGATCGCGGAAACTGACGATAAGCTCATGCGTTCCCTTGCGCAGCACGAGTTCGGTTTCGGCCCCTGTCGCTTCGACCACGACCACCTGAGCAGAAATGCTCCCTTCCTCGGCTTCAGAAACCAGCCGGAGGGCTTCGGGGCGAATGCCCACGGTGATTGTGTCGATATCAGGGATGGATTGGGGCAACATCAGACTATCCCCATCATCAAAAACGGCCCGACAGTCCCCGTCTCGCACAACCGGTAAATCGAAGAAATTCATGGATGGAGAGCCAAGAAAGGATGCAACAAAGCGATTGGCCGGATGATCATAGAGGTCCAAAGGCTCACCGATCTGCTCGATCACACCGTCTCTGAGAACGACAATCCTGTCTGCCAACGTCATGGCCTCGATCTGATCATGGGTCACATAGACGGTCGTCGTGCTAAGCTTCTGATGCAGTTCCTTGAGTTCGGCACGCATGCGGACACGCAGCTTGGCGTCTAGGTTGCTGAGCGGTTCATCGAACAGGAAAACATCCGGTTCACGCACAATGGCACGCCCCATTGCCACCCTTTGCCGCTGACCACCCGACAGCTCTTTGGGGAGTCTGTCCAGATAGGAATCAAGGCCGAGCACCTTGGCTGCTGGAGCAATCTGTTTTGCCTGATCGTCTGCGCTCACTCCCGCCAGACGGAGTGAAAAGCTCATATTCTCGGCGCTCGTCATGTGCGGATAAAGCGCATAGGACTGAAATACCATGGAAATGCCGCGATCACGCGCGGGCACATCATTGACACGCCGCCCTCCGATGAAAAGGTCGCCGCTGGAAATGGTTTCCAGTCCCGAAATCATCCGCAGCAAGGTTGATTTACCACACCCCGATGGTCCAACCAGCACCAGAAACTCGCCCTCATGGATCGATAGGTCAAGTGGCTTGATGACTTCAAGTTTGCCAAAATTCTTGGTGACCCCCTTCAGTTCAACTGTTGCCATTTGGGGCTCCTTTCTTGAATGCATCGAGATAGTTGAATGAGTATTTGAGGGTGGATGTCCACCCCTCTCCGGGCATCAGTTTCATGCCGTCCGTGCTGGTGCCATCGTCACGGCGGTCGCAATTTACCGGTTCAATGGAGACAATATTGCGATAGGGGCGCGGATCCGACCACATCTGGACATAGGGCAGATTCCGGGCGTCGCCTTCCAGATTGACCCTGATACCCTGCCATTGTCCCGAGGCAGGTCGCTCAAGCGAGGCCAGAAAGCGGCCGGAGCCTGCCGGATGACACACGGCATTGGCTTTGCGACTTTGAATGCCTTCACCGGGCGGCTCATGCTGCATCAGCTCATGACCATTCAGCAAAACCCGCGTTCCTGCACCAACGGCAGGAAACCCGAAGTTGGTGTGGTAAAGAATGCGGAAGAGACCGGGCTCTGGCCCGATATTCTCAATCGTGTCTGTCACCTCCAGACTGGTGCCTCCGATGGGGGCCTCGATCCGGCGCAGCAGTGAAAAGCTAGACCCTCCCAAATGCGCACTGACAATGGTGCCTTCGGCAAACAGGATCGGAGTGGCCGCGTTCCAGTCTTCGCCATAAGCGGTGACACGCGCTGGCGTGAAGGGCAGCGTTCCATGCAGCGGCAGGCCATCCTGAGGCTGGCGCACATTGTCAAGACCGCACGTCATCAGAAAGCCGGTCAAGGCCCTTTCGATGCCGGTTTCCCGGTCTCTGTGAGCGTCGTGAAGCGCGGGCGAGAGGATGCCGGCGGGATGATGCCATGCAACCGGCATACCGTGGAACCAAAGCGGTCCGATATCCATCGTGCGGTCCGAGAAAATCCAGAAATCAAGACCGCCACCGGTTGAGAAAGAAAGCGCACGTTGCCCCAGTGCAGGCCCCTCATCCAGAATAATACTGCGTACGGCAGCCAACTGCTGCAAATTGCCGGTCAGATGCTTGAGTTGTGCCTTCGGGGTGGCTTTGCGCTTGTCTGTCATGACGCCCCTCCGGGGAGATGCATTCCAAGACGCAGCCACGCTTCAGCCGGGGCGTCAACCTGCTCCATCAGGCGTGATAGGAGACCTGCCATCCGGGCTTCGCATTCCGGATCATCAAGCGGGGTCGTCTGACCGGGGTCCGCATCAAGATCGTAAAGGACCGTCGTGTTTTCCATCAGACAACCCGGACCATAGGTCTTGTACATCGCACTTGTTTCATGGACAGGCACCCGCAACAACGGCATGTTCCGGCTGAACGAAAACGGCGGAACCAGTGTTGCCTTTTCCAGCTCGGCGTCTGCAAAGAAATCAAAGATGTGGGTCGGCATCAGGGTGTACTGATAAATGTCCTGCTCGGCGAGATCGAAAGGATAGCGGAAATAGGTATGATGCCCGTCGGTGACATTCACCGCACCACCAAAGAAGCCGAACATGACGGCCTCATGCCCCGGTGAACCCTTCAGCATAGGCAGAAGCGACAGCCCTTGCATTTCCGGTGCCATCTGTGCCTCGTACAAATCCATAAAAGTCGCGCACAAATCAGGTGTTTGGGTCAGCGCATCAACCCGCTCTCCCGGACAGGGGTGACGGGGGTCATGCAAGAAGAGCGGGATATGCGCCAGTTCTTCGTAGAGGTTCATCCGGTTCTTGGCCCAGAAATCATGCTCGCCAAGAAGGAAGCCGTGATCGGTGGTGACGATCAGTGCTGTATCTTTCCACAAATCCTGATCATCAAAGGCATCAAGGATCCGACCAAGCAAATGATCGCAATGGGACAGAGTTGCCCGATAATTGGCGCGCAACTCCTCGCTTTCAAGCTCGGATTCTCCGACCCGATCATAGGGCGGCCAGTCACGCGCCGGACCGTTCCAGTCTGTTCGGAAAGGTTCCTTGAAGCGATCCGGTGCTTGGAACGGTTCATGCGGATCGAAACACTCGATCTGCAGGAACCAGTTGTCGCAAGCCTTGTTGCGTTCAATGAACTGAAGACCAGCGTCAACCGTCTTGTGACTGGGGAAATCTTCCTCCGTGCGAATGCGCTCGCGATTGACCATATTCTTGCGCGGATAACTGCGCGGCTTTTCAGAATACTGCTTCTCGTGGACCAGCGCCCGAAGGGTCTGCCAATCGGGACAGGCAGCGGGCACCCAAGGGTCGCCTTCCTGTCCGCGGATCAAGTCATAGCTGTCGTAGCGATTGTGATAGGTGGCACCACCGTCTTCCCAATAGTGGAAATGATCCGTCGCGAGGTGGGAATAGGTTCCTTTCTGCTGCATCAGCTCTTCGGTGAAGCAGACGTCAAACGGTTCCACAGGCCCCCAACTGCGATGCAGGAACCCGAGCCGCCCGGTCAGCATGTCACGCCGGGCGGGCATGCAGGGCATGGAGCCGACATAATGCTTCTCGAATGTGGCGCAGCGGGCTGCCAGCCGGTTAAAGTTCGGCGTTGGAACCGTCGAGCCCCCATAAGGCTCGAGCATGTGCCGGTTGAGGCTGTCAAATAGAAGAAAGACGGTACGCATGCAGGGCTCCTATTTGACTGCGCCAGATGTCAACCCACGCACGATGAAGCGCTGGGCAAAGATCAGCAGTATGAAGGCTGGTATGATGGACAGCGCCGAGGCTGCAGCCATTTCAGTGAAGGCGATGGTGTTTTCCTGCGCATATTTGCCGATGCCAAGGGGCACCGTAGCCGTTGCCCGTTGTGACAGGGTCAGAGTGACTGGGAACTCGTTCCACGAGAAGATGAAGCACAGGATACCAGTGGCAGCCAATCCGGGCCGGACGATGGGCACGACGACCGAGCGAAGGATCTGGGGCGTTCTGGCGCCGTCAATCTTGGCCGCTTCGACCAGCTCTTTTGGTACGTCCCGAATGAAAACACCCATCATCCACAGAGCCATCGGCAGATTGATGGTCGTGTGAGCGAGGATGATGCCGGTATAGGTGTTATCAAGACCGATGAAACGGAACATCGTGTACCAGGCTCCGGCAAGTGTGATGGGCGGCACCATATGAAAGATGACCGACCAGGCCAGAAGCAAGCGCAAAACCCAGTCTGCCCAGCGCAGTCGATAGAGGGAAAAGGCCGCCAATGTGGCAACCGTCAGCACGATGACGGTCGAGCTGATGGCAATAATCGAGGAATTCTTGAAATTGTTTAGAAAGTCGGACGTCTTACCATTCATCACCGAGTCATACGAGTAAAGGGTCGGCGAAAAGCTCCATTGTCCCATCAGCAAGGCAATCTGGGTCTTGAAGCTGGCCATGATGATCCATGCGAATGGAAACAGCACGATCATGGCAAAACCGAACAGCATCACATGGCGCGCCAAGGGCCCGAATTTGGTCAGATTGATCATGCGTTAGGCTCCTTTCGGGCAGCAAAGCGAGAGGCTGCAATGATCATGGACGCAATGACGATGATGGTCGCGAGCGACATGGCCGATCCATACCCGGCCTGATCTTCCGTGAAGAAACGTCGATAGATCGTGAAGGAAATGACCTCTGTCGAGGTACCGGGGCCGCCACCTGTCAGCAGGTAGACCTCATCAAAAACCTTGAAGGCAAGGATCATTCGGAAGATGAACGTGACGATAATCGCGGGCATCATGAGCGGCAGAATGAGAAAGCGCAAAACCTGCCAGTTGCGGGCACCGTCAACCTCGGCTGCTTCAAAAATATCCTGCGGCAGGCTTTCAAGGCTGGCCAGCATTAAAAGGAAACAGAAGGGCGTCCAGTGCCAGACGTCGACGATGACGACGCTCATCAAGGCAAGATTGGGGTTGCCAAGCCAGTCGACCAGATTGCCACCAAACCACAGGATAACCTGATTGAGGACGCCGAAATCATAGGAATACATCAGCTTCCAGATTGCGCCAATGATGATGCCGGGCACCAGAATGGGCAAAATGAAGACGGTTCGATAGAAAATTTTCAGTCTCGTGACGCGACTGGTCAGCAGCGCCAGCCAGAAACCGAGCACCATTTGGAAGGCAACAGCAACCACAGCAAACAGAATGGTGTTGACGATCCCCGCACGGAACAGTGTATCGGAGAACAGTTGAACATAGTTGCGCAAACCGACCCATTCCCAGACGGCCTCGCGATTCACCCACTCAATATCGTTGAAACTCAAAGCCAACAGATTGAAAAGCGGAAGGATCGTCAGAAGGAGAAAGAGCAGGACTGCAGGTGCCAATGTGGCGTAGCGCCAAAAGCGATCCGTTTTCATGAAGATTTTCCGTGCTTTTAAGAGCTGCCCCGCGCGGACGCGGGACAACCTTGGGAGGATTACTCGAGATCGGGCAGGGTTGGGGCGTCATAGCCCGTATTGGTCATGATCTCGGCGATTTCCTTCGCTGCGGTATTCAGCGCATCCTTGAGCTCCATTTGCCCGCCGATCGCTTCATTCAGCCGCAATTCCGTAACAGCCAGAACCTGACTTGATTCCGGGATAAGGAAAGTCAGCTTGGCTGTCGGAATGGCCTTGGCCATAGCCTTCATCCAGCGAAACTCCTGCGTGTCGGACATCGGGCCTTCAAGCACGGCTCGGCTGACAGGTGCTGAGCCCGCACGGGCATAAGCCTCTTGTGCTTCCTGACTCTGGAACCAGTTCAGGAATGCCAGAGCAGCTTTCTTGCGCTCGTCCGGCACATTCTTTGGCACGCCCGCCAGCCAGTGGCCCAGTGGCGTCGCCGCTTCATGGTCCTTGGAGGCAAGCGTTGGCGCGTAATTCACCTTGTTAACGACAGCCGACTGGTTCGGATCGTCAAACAGGCCCGGAGACAGGACCGACATGATATGCCCTGCTTTTCCCGTTGCCATATTCTGGATGACGTTGGTCTGCGTCTGGCCTGCCGTTGAAGGATGGCCGACTTCTCGAGCCAACTTGATATAGGTTTCCATCCCCGCAAGGGTTTCAGGGCTGTTGATCGTGATGGTGAAGTCGCCCGCTTTCTGATCCTTGAAGATGCCGCCACCAAAGGACCAAATATAGGGAAAGACATCATAAGTGACGTCAAAGGCACCGCGTTGACCACGCTGGCTAATCCCATATCTCTTTGGAGGGTCGTTGAGGACCTTGGCATTGGCCATCAACTCATCCCAGTTTTTGGGGACTTTCAGGCCTTTTTCCTCATACAGATCAGACCGATAGTGCAGAATCAGAATATTCGGGTTTACCGGAACACTCAACAGTTTACCATCCCCGCCGCAGGTAACGCTCATGGACGTAGCATCCCAGCAAACAGACTCATCAAAGTCATAGATGTCCGCCGAAAGCTTGAAGTCCGGATCGATATCGGTAAGGGGATCAAGGAAGCCACCTTTGTAGAATTCGACGAAAAAGCCTGCATTCATGATCAGCAAGTCAAATGGACTTTGATCCGTTCTGACTGCTGTTCGCTGCTTCTCCAGAGATCCCGCGAAAGGATTGACGTCGAGATCAACTGTGTTGCCTGTGGTCTCTTCATACAATTCGACGACCGACTGGAAGCCGGGGAACCACGGCGACTGATTGATGACAATCGTGATTGGTGCTTCCTTTGCCATGGCTGAACTCGCCAAAACAAACGAAAGCGCTGTGCCGGCTAACAGACCGGCCGCATTCAAATGCCTCTTGATCATAGATTTCCTCCCATTGCGTCCAAATCAGGCCTCCTCCGCCCACCGGACTACAGACCAACTATGCCACCAGCTTCTTCATTCCTGAAATGATAAAAACTATGATCTTCATAGCCAATAGCTATGCCTTAAGCTGTGCTGCGCGACCATTTCGGCTCGTATAACAAAAAGGCAATAATTTTAAAGGCGTGCCTATCCAGAACGTGCCGAATTACAATCAGCGCAGGACAAGCACTCCAATCACCAAGGTATCAATTGATGGGGTCTTGCTGGCAGACTTGCTTGATTTTCTCCGCAAGGAACTGCGCTGCAGGCGTCAACAATTTGGGTTGACGATAAATCAAGCCAGCAGCGCGCGAGGAGGCGAGTTCAGGGACGTCGATCTCAACCAGATCGCGACCTTCGGGAATGCGTTTCACCGAACGGGTCGTATAGAGCAACACATCATGCTTTGAAACGAAACTAAGCAAAAAGGATTGGGAGTTGGTCTCCAAAATCGGCTCTGGAGGCGTTTCCCCCAGACTGATGATACGGCCATCCAGTTTTCGGCGGGCAAGCGTGTGCTGGGGTGGAAGCGCCCAGTCTGCCGCCAACGCCTCACGGGGCGAGATATTGTTTCGTTTCGCCAAAGGATGATCCGGCCGCCCCATGACAATCAGCGCGTCATCGGTCAAAAACTCGAAAGCGTTTTTCTGCTCTCCTCCCGAGAGTGGTTTTTCCGCCACGACAAAATCAAGAGCGCCATCCTCTAGTCCTGCAAGCAAGCGCTCGTCAAAACCGCTGGTAATAGAAATATGAATACCGGGCCGTTCCTTAAGCGCAATCGACACGGCATCTGGCAACTTGCGGCGCACCCAGGAAGGGCCTGCACCAATACGCACCTGCCCCACAGAGCCGTCCCGCATGGCCTCGATCTCTTCGATCGCGTCGGTTACCTGCGCTGATACCAATCGTGCATGGCGAAGCAGGCGTTCGCCAACCGGAGTGACTTCAACCCCTTGTGCCGTTCGATTGAACAGCGGCGCGCGCAACTGATACTCAAGCTGCTGAATGGCTTTTGACAAGGTGGGTTGAGCAACATTGAGCGAACTTGCTGCTTTGGTGATGTTGCCGAGTTCAGCCGTTCGAAGAAAGTAGGTTATTAAACGAAGATCAATTATTTTGCTCGCCACAAAATTCGCTCCAATCCGCGGTCAACAAGAAACGCGCCAAGCCTCACAGGCGGTTAGGCCACAAAGATCAATCCAATTGCCTTAAGAATGCAACAAGAGTTTTCACGATTGACCTGCACGCCCAGTCTCGAGCCGTTTTCGCGAGATGCTTTTGGTTGTTGCTGTGAGCTTTTTTGGTAAGCGCCATCGTCAGTTCATTGCAAATGCTGCATGGGCATCAACAAGATGGCAAGCGCGTGTACAAAGCGAGCCTTAAAATTATAGCAGCCCGCATTCACTCAAAATGATGTCAGCCCGTTCGTTCACGGGCACCTTGGGCAGCATACTTCTGACGTAACCTAAATTTTCCAACGCTTGTCCGATGCGAAAATGCTCGCCGACTGCTGCATCAAAGTCATGTCTGCGCTCAGCATCACCGACGAAAAGCTCTTGCCATGGCGGAACCATGAATACACGCTTCGCATAGGGACGGTGTTTGCCAAGCGTTTCTTTTGTCGTTTGACCGCCGGAGTGCTCCAGAGCAACAGCGGCGTCGATCAGTCCCCGGTCAAAGAAAACGGGACCATCAAGATGCTGTGCCGCTTCCATATCGACCATTGCCAACTCAATCGCGCGCAGCGCGAATGCTTTCATATTGACCCAAGGCAGCGCTTTGCCGTCGCCCGCCAATTCATCCGCGACGATACGACGCCCCGGTTCTGGCACGGTAGCAAAGCCACGGTCGGCCAAGACATTTAACAGGGTGGATTTTCCACCACCTGAACAACCTGTCAGAAGAATGAATCTATCGCGCAACACATTTGCCTTTCTGCTTTTTTGGGGGAGGATCTGAATGCTTTTAAGCTCTAACAGCGGCGATGCAATCGTTTGAGAAAGAAGGACTCCAAGCGTCTTCTCACTCAGCGAGCGGCTTGAGCGAACTTGTCGACTTTGGTTAACCACTTTTCGCGGTTTTGCTCAGTTGAATGCTTGGTGGTGGCGAAGTTGGTGACTCGGACCGGAGAAAAGCCGACATAGCCAAGAATCTGATTTCTAATCTGTTTGGCGATAGCTGCCCCCAAAAACAGCTTGAAGTACCAGTTGGGCGTATCTGATGTGATGAACACATGTGCGGTTTTGTCGGTGAGCAGCTTTTTGGGGAATGACGCCCCCTTCTCTGGTGCGAATGCTTTTCCGGGGAGCAGGATCCGATCAAATAAACCCTTCAGTTTTGCAGGCATTCCGCCCCACCACAAAGGGTGCGCCAGGACGAAGTGATCGCATTTTTCAAGGGCATCCCAGAACGCGTCCAGATCGGGTTCCAGCTTTGGCGCGTTCTTGTAGGTCGCTTGACCAAAATCACTGTTAAACTGCATATCTGAAAGATCGAATCTGGAAACAAGATAGCCAACATTCTGTGCTTTTTGTTGGTATCGGTCTGCGATACCTTTCGACAGGCTGCTCGCGGCAGGATGTCCATTCAAAATCAAGATATGCTTGCCATTGTTTGCATTGTTGCCGTTTGCCATTTGAAGCTCCATAAAATTGACTGCGGTCAATTTCTATATAGAGTGATCATTGCAGCATGCAATATCAAAAAATGACCGCGGTCATATTTCTAGGAGAAAGCCAATTCAAAAAAGAAGTTATGAGACGCGAGCAAACATTCTGGAGGCTGCTCGGAAGCTGACAAAAGGGAAATTCTTTGACGAGGTTTCCACGGATTCCATTGCAAAAGAGTCTGGCGTCGCGAAGGGAACGATCTTCGCACATTTTGGCGACAAGAACGGGTTGCTCTCATATCTCGTTGCTGAGCGCATCCAAGCGATTGTTAATGACTGGGGCGAGGCACCTGCTTATGCTGAAAACCAGCGCGCGCATCTGGTTTTTCAGAGTATGAAGCTGATCAATCTTCTCAGCACAGATAGAACCATTCTTCAAATCTATCTGGATTTTTCCGGAGCAACCTCACATAAACCATCCGAGCAGTTTCTGGCGGCCCTTAATGCGCTTGAAGCCAAGTTGTTGTCTTTTCTGGAAGACTGGAACAACACCTCTGCTGAAGTGATCAGGACGGATCTTGCCCCCGTAGATCTGGCGGCGGGGATTTCTGCTTTTGTCACAACGGCTGCAATCTATCGCTCCTGCGGCAAGATAGAGTCTGACGCCGAGTGCCGAAAGCTATTGGAACGCCAATTCCAAGCATGGCTGTTTTCCAGTCGCCCTTGATATCGCCACCAAAACAAGCGCTTCCATAGTCTGGTGACAGTGGAATGATCGATCTCCTCAACGAGCCCCTTTGGCGCGTTTGATTGCTGGCCTGTTCCCTATGGGATAAAGAGGAACAGGCACAACAATTCAGCTTTGCGTCTTTTCTCTTCAGCGTTTGTCCGCCCATGGCAGTGTTGCCGATGCCTCTTCAGGCGCATCAATCATGGGTACGTAGATCTTGATGTCGAGCAACGGCGTGCCATCAATACAGTCCAGCCCACTTACAGTCAGCTTTGTGCCTTCAATCGAGAGGATCTTGACCGCGCTCAGAGCGATCGGATTGGGGCGATGGGGAGAGCGCGTGGCAAATACGCCATATTGTTTTTCAGCTTTGGGCGGGGTTGTTTGTAATTGCGTTCTGTCGGCTCTGTCAAACCAATAGAGCACGGCGATATGACGCCCCTCTTCCAGCCCCAGAAAGGCATCTGCATAGGTAGGATCAACGTCAATTACGCTTTCATTCTCGTTGAATCGGCTGTTGCGTGGGCATTCCTCACTGTTTTTAAAGCCGGTCCAGATTTTACCGATCGGTTGCAGAGTGAATGGGGGGAGCTGTTCTGACATGGGTCTTTTCCTTTCTTGAAATCTCTATTCCGCAGTATCGCATCATTCGGCTGAAACGATTTGCCCAATGGCTGAGGTGACGCCTGTCGGTTTTGGAACAACGATGGGTGCGCCATCAATGGTGTGAATGCTGACCGGGATGTCATAGGTTGCTTCGACGAGATCTGCTGAAATCTCTTCGACATTCCCCCGTGCCAAAACCCGACTATCTTTTAACAGTAGGAATTCATCTGCGAAGCGAAGGGCTGTGTTGAGGTCGTGCATGGTCACCACAGTGGCCGTCTGACACTCTCTCACAACAGAACATAAAAGCGACAAGAGTTCGAATTGATTGCGCATATCAAGAGCGCTGGTCGGCTCATCAAGCAGCAGCAAGCGCGGTTGCTGTACAAAAGCTCTGGCGATCGAGACCTTCTGCAACTCCCCTCCTGAAAGCTCATCGAGATAACGTAAACTCAGCGGCTCAAGGCCGAGACGGGCAATGGTCTGTTCGACAAGAGCCAGATCGTGGTCCTTCACGCGCCACCCCATATGCGGCTTACGCCCCATAAGCACCGCATCAAACACGGTCACACGGGCAGTTTGCGATTTCTGCGCTACGTAACCAACCTTTGCAGCCAATTGTGGCGGTGTCAGAGAAAGCAGATTCTGGCTATCGAGCAGAACATGTCCGCCTCTCGGCTTCTGGATTGCGTTAAGGCATTTGAGCAGGGTTGTCTTGCCAACGCCGTTGGGACCGAGAATGACGAGAATGCGCCCGGGTTTGAGGTCAAACGCAATGTCATTCAGAATGGCTCTGTTGCGATAGGCAAAATGGATGTCCTGAACGTCCAGCATCAGTGTCGTCCTCCGCGTAGAATGAGCCAAAGGAACACCGGTACGCCAAGAAAGGATGTCAAGACAGAGACCGGCAGAACATTTGGCGCCAGCACCAGACGCGCTGCGGTATCGGCGACCAGCAACAAAACCGCACCGCCAATCAGACTGGCAGGCAAAAGAAAGCGATGGTCGGCTCCGATGACCCTGCGCACCATATGAGGCACCACGAGACCGACAAAACCGATGATGCCGAGAAACGAAATTGACACCGCCGTTAGCAGCGAGGCGGCAAACATGCTGACAAGGCGCAAGCGTTCGACCCTCACGCCGAGCCCTTGCGCGGTTTCATCTCCGGCATCAATGGCATTATAGTTCCAGCATTGGGCGACAAAATATATCGAGATCGGCACGGTTACGGCGGCTATCAGGCCGATGTTTTGCCAGGTGGCGCGTGCTGTGTCGCCAAAGGTCCAGAAAACCATGGCTGCCAATTGCACATCATCCGCAAAGAACTGCAAGAACATGGTCCCTGCTGTAAAGAGGGACCCGAGCGCCACCCCCGTTAACACCATGACCTCGGGGGAAGCCCCCCTTACGCGCGCAATCAGAACAATAAGTGCAGCAGCAAGCAGGCTGAAGCCGAAGGCGGACAGCGTAACGGCCACCGGGTTATAGACAGCGATCGCGCCTCCCTCTGCCGAAGGCACATCCATCGCTCCCACAGCCATGACACTCAGAGCCGCTCCGAAGGCCGCAGCATGCGAAATGCCCAGAGTGAAGGGAGAGCCAAGAGGGTTGCGCAAGACCGACTGCATGGCAGCCCCCGAAACCGCCAATCCAGCACCAGCGAGCATTGCAGCCACAGCCTGCGGCAAACGAATGCTCCAGACAATGATGTCGCTGCGGCGCGGAGCCTCAGCCCCGACCAGTGACAAAACCACATCCTTGACCGGGACTGACGCCGCCCCCAGAGAGAGGGCAGCGATCAACGCAGGAACGAGAGCCAACAATAGAAGCGCAATAACCATCGCCTTCCGGCGGATGTAAAGCGCATAGTCGCCCAGATTGGCATCACACGTCTTCAGCATCATTGCACGGGTACCTGTTGGAAAACCAGACCATTGAAAATGGTGTTCATTTCATCAGAGACCGGTTTGCCTAACAGGAAGCGATATATCTCATCGGCTTTCTTGGTGGGATCAATATCCGCAAAGCTGTCCGGATAGACCAACTTGCCGATGAAATAGGCATCCGCAAGAATTGAGCCAAAATTCTTGGTATAAAGCGCATAAGGCAGCAAACCCCAAACCTGCCCCGTCTCTCTGGCAGAGAGAATTTGAAAAGCCGGATCGCCCCTTAATTCAGCTTGCCCGCCAGCGTCTGGGCCAAGCTGCAGCGTTGCCAAATCCAGCAGGATGATATCCGGATCCCATTCGATCAGCTTTTCCTTTGCAATGGTGGTGGCGTGACCGCCACTTGCTTTCGCCTTGGATGCGGCAAGATTTTGAAGCCCCAAAGCGGAAAAAGGCGCATAGACCGGATCGGTGGACGCAAGCCCGCGGGACCCTCGGTAGGAAATGCCCCCAACATAGATACTTGGAGCTTCCTTCTCAGATGCAGAGGCGCGCGCCTCAAGATCGGATTTTGTATCCTTGAAGAAGGCGATCAGTTCGGTCGCCCTTTCTTTACGATCCAGCGCATCGCCCATAATTTCCAAAGCCTGATAAAACTGGTCACTTTGGCCATCAAGATCCCCATATTGAACGGCAATCACGGGAATCTGTGTTTTCTGCTGGAGCGTTTCCGGCTTCAGTCCAGAAGAGCCAACGGTTTTGAAGATGACCTGCGGGGCTGGATCAAGCGCCATGATCAGTTCGGGATTGTCCCGCCCCAGATGTTGACCGAAAAGCGGCAAGCTTTTGTATTCGGGATTGGCCAGCGCATAGGGTCGAGAGTCAAAAGGAGATTTGCGCTTTTCCATGCCATCAACAGCCACAACCCGGTCTTCAACACCCAGATAGGTGAGAAGTCGCAAACAGCCCGGACCGGAACAGATGACGTGATCAACTGTATCAGGAATGTCATGCGCTACACCCAAGGTGTCTTTCACAACACGGGCAGAGACTGGAAGACTGAAAGAAGCAAGCGCCAGCGCTGTGGCAAATAGATACCGAATTTTCATAACATGTCCATTTTCAGGGAATGGGGGGAGAAAATTCATACAGATCCTGAGACTGTCCAGAGCCAAAGCCAACCACACAGCGCCAGCACGCCCTATGCGCACTATGCCCGCGGTTGAGCCAAAGCCAACACCAATTTGAAAAAAGGAATACAAAAAAGACCTTCCTCCGGAGCACCCCGCCCAGATCTGAATGAGTGACTTGCCGGCAGGTCTCCTGGCTCACAGGTCAATATGCTTTTCCACCTTCCCGGTCTCAAAACCAGTGGCAAATGAGAAAAGCATTCTCTGTTTACAGTTGCGGGGGCAGCTCCGGATTCACAACAAGGCACAAACCTTGCCACTCACCGGATTCCCTTTTCATTCCTATTGGAAACCGACATCCGATTTCTCATGCAATTGCCTTGACCTGTCAATTGACAAGATTACCGCAGTTGAACAATCCTTCTTGTTGTGAAGGTTGCAGCCACTTTAATTTAATGGCCGATTCCGTTCTCTAATTCCGCAAGATGCTCTGAGTTGTATTTTGTTCCTGCCGGTTCCATCGTTCTCTTCGCAGTAGGTGTATTGCCTCTGCATTGTGGCGCAAGGAAGCGTTGATGGATCAATGTTGAAACCGCGTTTAAGATTACTTTCTCTTCGCACGGAATTGGTCGATCTCATCACCGCCATTCGTCCCGGCAGGGACATTCTTCACCCTATATCCGGGCGATCTCGTATTGCTTCAGTAATTCCCAATCAAGCGGTTTCCCATTTAAAAGATGTTCCATCACGCCACATTCGATGAAGAATGGTGGCCAATTTTCTAGCTATTGCGACCCTGGCCTTTTTTCCACCAGATCGGCCAGCAATTTCCATGCCCCATTCCTTTAGCGAACAGGTGTGTTTAGTGCGGGTCAGCACAACATTGGCCGCCTCGAACAAATAGCTGCGCAGCATTGCATCCCCACATTTTGATATGCGACCGGGCCAATCCATTTCTCCGGATGCATACCGCCTTGGTGTCAGGCCGATATAGGCACCAACCGTCCGGGATCGTGTAAAGCGGGTTGGATCATCAATGCATGACAGATAGGCAAGCGCGGTCATTGGGCCAACGCCGGGTACAGTCATGAAAGCCCGGGATTGCTCATTGGAGCGAGCAAGGCGTTTGATCTTGTTTTCCAAGCACAGGCGCTGCTGATCAATGGCTTCGCGAGCGGTTAGCAACGGTGATACAATATCGGCAAGTTCCGGAGCCTGTCGGACGACATCTTGTGCCCGTTTCAAAAAGATACCACCATTGGCTCGCCCAATCACGAGGCCAAAGGACTTGAACAGACCGCGTATCTGGTTCTCGATATCTCGGCGCATCTGAACCAGAAGACTGCGTGCATTCAAGAGGGAACGAATGCGGTGGCTTTCTTCGCTTTTGATCTGAACCTGGCGAAACCAGCCAGTCTGCATGATACGGGCGAGGCCCAAGGCGTCATTGCGGTCCGATTTGTTGATCTGCATCGACAGAGCAGCACTGGCATGGCGAGCATCGATGCAGATCACCGGCAGATGCCTTGCCTTCAGTTCACGCCAAAGCCAACTGGACGTTGGGCCAGATTCCAAACCGACGCGGTGAACCGATGGTGCATGCTTGTCCAGATATCCGGCGATCTCGTCAGGATCAGAGGGGACAATGCCTTCCTTGATCCGCATGCCATTCTCGTCAACGATACAGATAGATGTTTCTTTCAAGGATACATCCAGTCCAACATAGGTCGTCATCGGTTCCCTCCTGTTCGATTGCCAAATTGCATTTTAGCAGGCTGCACTTGGCTGTCCGACTTGCACGAACTAGGAATTACGCCATGTTGAGAAAGTAGGCGTTGCTTTGCTGTTTAGGTCTTGTTTCAATTCCCTTAAGGATGGAAGGTCGGGTCATGATGGGCAACCAAAGCGGGGTGCAGGCTTCGCTGTTCTATGAGTTCAATCTTGAAGACCACCTACCGCAGGATCATCTATTGCGATCCCCCGGTCGATCCAGAACTGATGATCCGCATGCTATTGGTAGGCTACATTCATAGCATTCGCTCCGAGCGTTGCCAGTGCGATGAGGTCCACCTCAACCTGGCCTATCGCTAGTCATGTGCGTTGAAACTGTATGCCCAGCGGCTTCGAGATGCTCTATTGCCGCATCAAGCTTTTTGTAAGGGACGAGAACATGCTCTCCATCAAAGGTGCATACCACGAAAACACCAATCGCATTTTTTGACAGGGGAGCAATCAGGGACGCGACGATCCCGGCCGCGTCAAATGGAAAAGGACCAATGGTGCGCAGGCAGGCCCATCCTCTTTCTGAGGTGATCTCACAGGGCACGCGCTCCTCAAGGCAGACCAAAGTTATTTCGTCTTCGGAATAGACAACGGCTTTAAACCCAACTCCTTGCAGCCAATCTGGAAGGGCCGCATCCGCGCCTAAACGCGAAACGGCATAACGCCCTGATACAATACGGATTTTTAGAGATAAGCTCATTTTTGTTCGCCTTCAGGTTAACTGAAGAAGGACATTCTCTTGCCGGAAACAGAACCGGGCCTGAGAGCTTCATCTTCTGATGATGATATTTCCAGAGCGACGATAGCATAGCACCGGGCTTTGCTCAACGGGAACCAAAGCAAGCGTTCAATAGGGACACCACGCCTCACGCCTATAGTTGTCGATCATTGCTGATTGCCGCATTTCAGTACAGATCTTGCGGGCCCTCATTTTCCTGACCATACCGGTAGACCAATGAAAAGGGAGAAGATCAACTCAATGACATTGCTTTGAGAAGGCCGATACGTTGCATTCTCCCACGCCTGATGTGACGACGTGCCGCTTCCTCAGCAGCGGTTGTATTTCCGTCTTCGATAGCCTGATAGATTTCCTCATGATCGCTTAGTGACCATGTGTTGTAGTCATAGTGTCCTTGCGTTGTCCCGCGGATCATGCCAGCAGAAACCAGAAGAATTTCTGCGCTGCGCAGCAGATATCGGTTGCTCGCAATTCTGTATACACAGCGGTGGAAGCGGTCGTTGATATCCAGGAAGTCGGTTTCGTCGGTTGCACCACGTCGCTGTTCATCCAGAATCCCGCTCAGTTCAATCAAATCCTTTGTCTTAGCCTTCTTGGCAGCGAGCTTGGCAGCAAGACATTCGACAGCCTCCCGCATATCATAGATTTCTTCGGCCCGTTCGATATCAATCGGAGCAACAATGGCCCGACCGCTCTCCACAGTTGCTAAAAAACCCTCATTAAGAAGGCGTCGAATAGCCTCCCTTGCAGGTGTTCGACTGACCTGGAACCGTTCGCAGATCTCGGCTTCGCTCACACGCTGACCCGAAACAAACACGCCATCTCCCAGCAATTCTCTCATTTTTGTATACACTTGATCGCTTAGCGGTAAATCTGCCAATTTTTGCTCATCGTGCATGGATACAAAACTCCCACAAATTCAATTAGATAAAAGATATACCTTTTTGCCCGCGCTTTGTAAATGTATTCCATTATTGACATTATCATATTTTATGTATACGAAAAACAAATGAAATACGAATAACGGATACATGTAATGAGCACTGCCAAGCGAAAAATTCTGGTCACGCGCAGTCGGATTGATAGCTCCGCGATAGATCTGCTCAATGAGAATGGCTTCGAATGTATATTCTCTCCACCCTACGCAAAGCCGGAAGAAGTCGTCGAAACGGCCAAAACCAATGACATCTGCGCCATTATGGTTTCACAGGGCAAGATAACGGATGCCGTCATCAAAGCATCCGGTTCGGTCAAAGTTATCGCCAAGCATGGCAGCGGCGTGAACAATATCAATCTTGCTGCAGCCGAAGATCTCGGCATTCCTGTATACAGAGCGGCAGGAGCCAATGCCCGTGCCGTCGCTGAACATGCCATCGCTCTTATCCTGTCTCTGCGAAAATCGCTGCCGCATCTTGATGAAGCCACCAAGAGTGGCACCTGGCTCAAGGGGTCCTTCATCGGCAAGGATTTTGCCGACACCAAGCTGGGTCTCATCGGCTTTGGTGCCATTGGGCACGAAGTGGCTGGCATGGCCATGGCGCTGGGCATGAAAGTGTCTGTTTTCGATCCGGCACTTTTGACCAATGGCGGTGCGGTGTGCCCTGAAGGGGTTGAGGCGGTTGAGGATATGGATGCCATCGCGACCGATTGCGACGTCATCTCACTGCATTGCCCCCTCGTTCCAGCGACCAAGCATTTGGTCAATCGCGAATTCTTGGAAAAGATGCCATCTCACGCGGCCATCGTGAACACCGCTCGCGGTGGAATGATTGACGAAGATGCACTGGCTGAAGCGCTTGAAAAAGGCGTGATCGCAGGTGCTGGCGTTGACAGTTTCGAGCAGGAACCGCCTGCTGCTGATAGCAAGCTTTTCAAGGCTCCCAACCTGATCGTTACACCTCATGCTGCTGGATTGACGCCGGGAGCTGAGCGCAATATGGCGACCATGGCTGCTCGTTTTATCATTGACCATTTTGAAGGTCGGGAAATAGATCCTGCCTTTCTGGCCACGTCCGCCGCGCTTGGCGGTTTGCAAGAATAGGAGAAAACATGGCTGAAGGTTTCAGAATCAAGGAAAGCTGGGACCGGGTGAAACCGGACCTGATTGCCCGCGCTGCCAAGCTGCCTGTATCCAACATCAGTGACGTCATGAACCGTCACACAGGAGCTCCGGCCAGCATGCGTCCCCGGCATCGTCAAGGCGTCCTCGCAGGTCCTGCCCTGACGGTCAGCGTTCGTCCCGGCGACAATCTGATGCTACACAAAGCCCTCATTATGGCGCAGCCGGGTGATGTGATCGTTGTTGATGCCGGTGGCGCCCTCGACAATGCCATCATGGGTGAGTTGATGCTCGCACGCGGTGTCGTTGCCAAGATTGCCGGTGTGGCCATCTGGGGCGCTATCCGCGACCTCGATAGCATCAGCCAGCAGGATGTGCCCGTCTTCTCAAGCGGAATTAGCCATCGCGGCCCTTACAAGGACGGACCGGGTGAAATCGGCTTCCCGATCGCCATTGGCAATATGACTGTCAATCCGGGCGATTTGATCGTCGGTGACCGGGATGGTCTTGTGTGTCTGCCCAAGGACAGCGCCGCGGAAATTCTCGACCGTGCCGATAAAAAGCACGCCGCCGAGGAGCGTCAATATCAGACAACCATTGAAGGCAAATATAATGGCGACTGGATTGACAAGAATCTGAAAGAGCATGGGTGCGAATTCATCGCGTAACGCCCTCGCTCCATATAACCCCGCAAATAGTCTCATCGATAAACAATAGGGAGGAACCTGTTCGATGTTTTTCAAACCCCTTAAAACGGCTGTTATCTTTTCGGCGCTTGTTGTCGCAGCAGCTCTACCGGTCAAGGCCGAAGATTTCCCAAGCCGTGGTCTTGAATTCGTTGCCGGATATGGTCCCGGTGGCGGTCATGACACCATGCTGCGTTCCATGGCCAAGATCATTCGCGAAACCAAGCTTATCGACGCGCCCATCAATGTCGTGAACAAGCCCGGCGGCTCTGGTGCCACATCTCTTGGCTATCTCAATAGCCACAAAGGGGATGGCCACTACCTTATGGCTTCCACTTCATCCTTCATCACCACACCTCTGACGGCCGATGTTGGTCTGAACTACAAGGATTTCACGCCGATCGCACGTCTGGGTATTGATCCGACCCTGCTTGTCGTTCCGGCTTCTTCTCCCATCAAGAGCCTTGACGATATCAAGAATGCCGGTCGCGTGCTCAATGTTGCAGGTGGTGGCCGTGGTCAGATCGAGCATATTGCCACCATCATGGTGTCCGACGCGCTCGGTGTGAAACTCAACTTCATCCCCTTCCAGGGCGATGGTGAAGTGGCCAGTGCGCTGCTCGGCGGTCAGGTGGATTTTGCCATGATCAATCCGGGTGCCGTGGCCGAGTTCATTAAGAGCGGTCGCATGAATGCCATTGCCATTTCCACCGAAAAACGTGCCGAAATGTTCCCGGACATTCCGACCTTTAAGGAAAAAGGCTATGATGTTGTCGCATCGGTCTTCCGTGGCGTGGTTGCTGCCAAAGACATTCCGGCAGAAGCCAAGGCCTATCTTTCTGACATGGTTGAACGCCTGCAAAAAACCCCGGAGTGGACCGAGCAATATCTCAAGCCGAACGGGATTATCCCGGGTTATCTCGATGCCGATGCTTTTGCCGCCTATCTGGAAAAAACCAATGGTGTCTATGAAACCAACCTGTCTAATCTTGGTCTTCTGAAAAAGAACTGATGGGCATCATGAAAACTGCAGAAATTACATTTCTGGCAATTCTGGCGGCTTTTGCCGCCAGTCTTGCGATCGGTTCGCTCGATCTTAAATATTCCGACGAATTTTCCTTCGGCCCTGGTTTCGTGCCGCTGAATGTTGGCATCCTGATCGTTATATGCTGCGCTTTGCTGGCTTTTCGGAGCTTTGCAAATAGCCGCAAGGAAGCGACTGAAGCGGGAACCCAGCAAGACCACGAGGAAGCAGCTGAAGTCGTGATGCAGCAAGATCACGAGGACAAGTCTCCGAATGTCGCGGGTCTTGTGATGACCATGGCAATCATCGTTGGTTGTGTTGCAGCCATGGCGCTTGGTTCAGTGCTTGCTCCGATCTTTGCCATGATTTTTCTGCTGTCCTGGCGCGTCGCGCATCATCCGATCGCCTTGTCACTTTTTGTCGGTGTCACCACGACCGCCATCATCTATGTCATCTTTGCCATCTGGCTGAACCTGCCGGTGCTCTGAGCCGCAGCAAACAATTCACGGAACGAAACGCATGCTGGATTCGTTATCTCACCTGATGGTGGCGTTCACTCAGGTCGCCACACCGGAAAATCTGCTGCTCATCTTTGTGGCAGGTTTGATCGGCACGCTCGTTGGAGCCTTGCCCGGCCTCGGGCCATCGGCAGGTATTGCCCTCATGATGCCTCTAACCTTCGGCATGAACCCGATCTCGGGGCTTTCCCTTTTGACCGGCGTTTATATGGGCACCATGTATGGCGGACGCTTGACCGCCATTCTCATCAATACCCCCGGTGACGCCCCCGCCATTGTGACTGCCATGGAAGGGTATCCCATGATGCAGCAGGGCAGAGGCGGTCAAGCTCTTGGCATCTCTGCTATCGCCTCTTTTGTCGGCGGCATTTTCGGTCTACTGATGCTCATCTTCTTTGCGCCGATCATTGCCGAATATGCAATTTTCCTCGGGCCACCGGAATATTTCATGCTGATGCTGCTCGGTCTTAGCATGATCATCGTGTTAGCCGGTTCCGATCCTCTCAAGGCATTGATCGCCACATTGTTCGGGATTCTGCTCAGCACAATCGGCAGCGACTATGTTTCGGGCAATGTGCGCTTTGCCGTTGTGCCAGAGCTGATCGAAGGGGTCGACTTCGTTGCCGTCATCATCGGCCTGTTCGGTATCGGCGAGGTGTTGATCAATGTCGAGGAACGCATTCGCCTGAATATGGGCAAACCCAAATTTAAATTCAGCGAATTCATCCCCGGACTGGCTGAACTAAGACATATCAGCTTTCCCACCCTGCGTGGCTCGGTGATTGGCACAGGCATTGGCGTGTTGCCCGGAGCGGGCGCGACCATTGCCACCTTCATTGCCTATATCACCGAGAAAAAGCTCTCCAAACAGCCAGAAAAATTCGGCAAAGGGGCGTCCGAAGGTCTGGCCAGCCCGGAAGCTGCCAACAATGCAGCCGTTCCCGGTTCGCTCATTCCGCTCCTGACGCTTGGCATTCCGGGCTCCGGTGGCACAGCAATCATGCTGGGTGCGTTGATCATGTTTGGCCTCAATCCCGGTCCGATGCTGATGATCCAGTCCGCCGATATCGTCTGGGGTACTATCGCCGGCCTGACCATTGCCAACCTCTTCCTGTTGGGTTCCAACATCCTGCTGATCCCGGTCTTTGTGAACGCTTTGCGTCTCATTCAGAACCATTTGAATGCCATTGTGGTGGCCTTCTGTCTGGTCGGGGCTTTCGCGATTAACTATGGCACCTTCGATGTTTGGGTGACCGTGGTGTTTGGGGTTATCGGCTACCTGATGAAACGCGCCAACTATCCCACCGGTCCGTTCATTCTGGCTTTGGTGCTGGCTCCTTTGGCTGAAAACTATCTGCGTCAGTCCATCATGCTTGGGCAGGGTTCTTGGGACATCTTCATCAGTAAACCGCTAAGTCTCACATTCACGATCATGGTACTCGGCGTTGTTGTTCTCGGTCTTACCAAAGCACCGGCAGCCCGTCTCATGAGCCGACGTCGTAATAAGCCTAATAGTTGATATTGCTCAAAAAGGGAGAAAGGTGCATTCCTTTCTCTCCAAAGCTCCAAGCGACCCAAAACGGTGTGGAGACAGTTGGTCTTCCCCGTTTAGGGTCCGGGGTTAACGACTTTTCGGGCTTGGTTCAGTTGAGCCGCCACGTCGCTTGGCATCTAGTTTTTGCCCGAAGCCTCTGGTGCACCTGCTCTGCGGATATTTGAGCCATTCGCGCAGATCCAAAATCACGCATTCATAGCCGCAATCGGATATCAAGCGCAAAGCGCGTGAGCAACGACAACAAATCCGTGCGTCGGGCAACTCAGAGCAAATCTGTTTTGTTGCCATTCATAGCATTTATATTGCAGTCTTGAACCGACAGGTTGACCAGATGCGGAGTTGGAAATGAAAAAAATCATTCAATTGGATATTGTGACAGCTATGGAACGCCATGAAGCAATTGATCGCGTTCGGATGGCGATCAGTTCATCTGGCGGATGGGTCATCGATGAAATATTTTTTTCCAACAAAGCCTCGACAACACGCTTCGAAATTGACGCAAGCAAAATGCACTCCCTTCTGGAGGCATTGCAGGAGAAGCAGTTGAAAGCAACCCCGGCAGGGGCTTTGCCGGATAAGACCGATTCCGAACTCTCTGGAACGATCTCCATGACGTTCTCGCACAGCGACCCAGATCTCAAACAGATCATTCCTGCAGTCGGGTAACTTTGCAAAGTGATACCGATACATCCGACTATGGTCCGGCTGCATGCAATCTCGGCCTATTGCGAGCATCGGAGCCACGATCTATCGTTGCAGCGCATTCCTCGTTTGAGGACATTGATGCCGACGCAGAATTTCGGCGCTATCACTGAGAGTGATCTCACCCGAAGCCTGATGGAAGCCAGGTTATAACGACAGTGACGAAGTCGATTCATGTTGGCCCGCTATTGATGCTCCAAAAAAGAGAGCGCATCGGGTCTTTTTCCAGTGAACACAAATATGGACTGCTGAGGCCACAATAGCGTCATGGAGCCTTCTAGGCAGCGTTGCTGCGTTTTAGCTGCTCAAAGAGCGCATCGGGCGAAGATGGACGGTGCCAAAAGTACCCTTGCCCACGATCGCATTGCAGGGTTTTCAGCTCTTTTGCGGTCTGGGCATCTTCGACGCCTTCTGCGACCGTTTTCAAACCCAGTCCACTGGCCATAGCCAGAATGGCACTGACCAGAACATGTTTTTGCCTGTCTACGCACATATTGGTCACAAAGGACTGGTCGATCTTGAGGCAGGTAATTGGATAGCGTGCCAGATAACTCATCGCAGAATAACCCGTGCCAAAATCATCGATAGACAGCCCGATCCCCATATCCGATATGGTGCGCAACGTTTCTGCGGTATTGTCCTGATCGGTAAGGAGCAAGCTTTCGGTGATTTCCAACTCCAGCCAAGCGGTCTTGCAGCCAGTTTCCTGCAGACAACGTCCCAGCGTTGCCAGAAACCTGCCGAACATAAGTTGCTTGGCGGATACGTTCACCGCCACGATGAACAAATCCGGTGAGACTTTATTGCACCGGACAGCAAATTCGCATGCCTGTTTGAGCATTCGGTAGCCAATTTCATTGATGCTACCTGTTTCTTCAGCAATCGGGATAAATTCCGCAGGACTGATGAAGCCTTGCTTTGAGTGTTGCCAGCGGCACAAGGCTTCTGCGCCGCAAATGCTACCCGTTTCCAGATCAATCTTGGCCTGAAAATAGGCATGGAACTGGTTCTTTTCCAAACCTTCCTTAATCAGGGTTTCCAATTCATAGCGACGCTCCGCTTTTTGAGCCATTTCAGGGGAATAATGCATAATATTCCGGCTTCCTGCCTGCTTTGCCTCATACAGCGCTACATCGGCAAAACGGTACAGGCTGGAATCGCACCCCGCATCTTCCGGACTGTAAGCCATACCGATGCTGGCGCCGATCTGCACCGGATTGCCTTCCAGATCAAACGGCTTTTCAATTTCCAAGACGATCGCGCGAGCCAGACTTTCGACTTCACTTTTGTCCGTGGATTGGGGCAGGAAGACGTAGAATTCATCTCCGCTCAATCGACCAACAATTCCCCTGTCTCCAACGATATCCAAGAGACGTTTCGCCACTTTTGTCAAAACGGCATCTCCGGCAATGTGGCCAAGTGTATCGTTAATCGCTTTAAAGCGGTCCAGATCAATGATCATCAAGGCGCAAGGCACGCCCTCTTGCAAAGAAAGACTCAATTCTTTCTGGACTGCTTCATAAAACATCGCACGGTTGGCAAGGCCCGTCAGCTTGTCTGTGTAAGCCATCCGTTTGAGTTGACGCTGCAGCTGCTGGCGCTGGTTTTCATGACTGACGAGCGTCTTCATCGCCGTTGCCATGTCGCCCAGTTCGTCCTTCCTTTCCGTACCTTCGATCAAAATGTCTGTTTCGCCATCCGCCAAATTTTTGAGATTTGCGGTAAGATGCGACAATGGGTCTGTAATGTTGCTGATAACGGATTTGGCAATCAGCATCACAATCGAACCGCCGATAAGACAGATCAAAGCCATTTCTATAAGATTTTGCCAGAACGAGTCCGCGACATCATCAAGATAAACGGCGGACGCGATCACCCACCCCCACGGAGCAAAATGCTCGGACCAGGCAACTTTCGGCAAGCTATGCTGTTCAATGCCGTTTTTCACGCGAGCACCGTTATAATAGGTAAGCCCGCCACCGTTCATCGCCTGCCTTATCATTGATTTGGTTTGCTTGGCTTTCCAGGCGCTAGTGCCCTCGCTGTATAATTGATTGCTTACAATCCTTATGCCTTGCTCGTTGAATACAAACACACGCGAACCGCCATCAAAGATCATGGAGCGGATGGCATCTCGGGTTCTGGTTTGCGCCTCTTCACTTGACAACCGACCCTCTTGCAACAGCCGATAATTGGCCATCGCGATGGATTTGGCAGAAGTCACAAGGGCTTGCACCTTGTCAATGTGGCCCTCTTTTAGGTTATTTTGCACGACAGAAAGGCTGAGGGCGGCAATGCTCAAAGTGAAAAGGGCAAGTATCCAGATTGGAAATTTGACCTTTGTTTCAACTTTGAATCGGTCGAACTTAAACATTTAATACCAACCAGATAAGCTTGAATATTGTATTTGAAACCGCAAATACAATTATTCTGAGATCGCCGTATTAGGTTAGATCATACTAATTTTTAGAAAATGTAAATTTGAGAAGAATCTTGCACGCTATTGCGCGATAACGTACAGATTCTTTTGAACATTTGATTTTGGGTTGTGTCTCGTCATGATAGATGAAGGGAAAAATGAGATATCCGATGTCGCCTTGATCGGCCCCACCGGTAACCAGAGCTGGTCAAAACTGGCAAAATCAGAATAAATGCAAACTGATTTACCCTACGGGCCAAAGCGCCCCAAGCAATTCCGGGGCGTTTCACTCGCTGCATGAACCTACCAATTATCAAGTTGAGTTCTCTGCTCAGCAGTCAACGGGCTCACTCCACCAAGAATTGCGGCATTGATGGTCATTTTGGCGGAAGCTTCCAACAATTCCATTTTGTCGAAAGCGTCCAGCATAGACTTGCCGATGGTGGTAATGCCATGGTTTTTCATGACGATAACATTGCTGTTCTCAGCGGCCTCGCCAACGATCAACGAAAGCTCTTTTGACCCCATCAGTGCGTATGGGGCATTCACAACATTCCCCAAAACCAAATAGGATTCTGCGGTGAGTGTCGTATTGATATCCATATCGACCGCCGTAAAGGTCGACGCCATCACCGGGTGAGCATGCACAATGGCTTTGACGTCCGGGCGACGGCGAAAAATTTCCAGATGCATACCAGTTTCGATGCTGGTCTTGAGATGCGGGGTCAGGTTTTCACCATCAATGGTCACAAGCCCGATTTCACCGGCTTCGATCACGCCCTTATCCAAACTGGACGGTGTGATAATCACATGTTTCTCATCGAGCCGCATACTCAGGTTGCCACCCGAGCATGTCGTCAACTGGTTCTGATAAAGACGCCGCATGAAGTAGGCAACGCACTCTCGTTCAGTTTTACAGCTGTTGTAATTCATTGTATTTCCTTGTCTATTACCTGCTTCTCTCGTCGCAACAGTTTGAGATTTCAATTGAGCGGAAACGAGACTTGTTCGCTCGCAGTTATTTTCTTCTCAGTCCTCAGTTTCTGCTGATATTGCTGATGTTGCCGCCATATATCGTCCAGTTGCTCACGGATTCCCCTGTAGAATGGGAAATGAGCCTCGTAGATCCAGTGGGCGTTTGATTGCGGCTGATAAGTTTGGTTGGAGCATTCGAACCGACCTGCAATATCACCGACCGACAATTCGGGGTGAGCGCACTTGCTGGCAAAGAAGGCTGCCCCCTTTGCGCAACTTTCCGCTTCATCGAAGGTCAAAACGGGAAGGCCGGTGCAATCCGCGATGATCTGTGGCCATACACCTGATCGCGCTCCCCCTCCCGACAAAAGCAAGCGCCCCTTCAAGTCGCCGATACAATCCAGAATCGAGAAGGCAACCCCTTCGTAAACGGCCTTGAGCATGCACCACTTGTCGGCATTCTGGTTCAGCCCGAAGAACTGAGCTTTCGCACCGGGGTTATTAAAGGGCGCACGCTCTCCTGCCTGGCTGATATAGGGATGAAAGATGATGCCTTCCGGCACGGGTGGCAGTGCATTGACGCATTGATCAATCTTTTCGAACAGGTCATTGCTGCTCTGCTCTTCAGCGCTCAGCAGCGTTTTGATGGCCCAGTCCAAACTTGGTGCGCCAGCCATGGACGCTGTAACTTTGATATATTTTTCCCCGATCGCAAAACACTCGAGGCCACTGGTGGAACCTTGTTCGATCTCCGCTGATCGGGTCACCGTCTCGCAACAACAGGTCGTTCCGAGGATGACGCAGCTATCGCCCTCCGACTGTGCCCCCATGCCAATGGCAGTTCCGACAACATCCAGAGCGCCAACAGCTATCGGCAATCCGGCAGGAAGGCCGGTTCGTTCAGCCACTTCCGGCAGCAGATAACCGCCGCATTCATAGCTTTCCTTCAGATCCGGCAACCAGTTGGCGACCTCGCTGATACCAAGCTGGTTAAACAGGTCAACGGCCCAATCGCGCTTGTCCAGATCCAGCGTTGAAGTTGACGCATCCGTGTAGTCACTCAGAATCTCACCACAGAGGCAGAACCGCATCCAGTCTTTGCACCAGAATACATGTCTGATTTTATTATAGGTTTCGGCTTGATGCTGTTTCAGCCAAGCAAGAATGACAGTGGTCGCACCACTGAAGGGCACGCTGCCTGTAGCCGCTCGAACAGCCTTGAACATGCTTTTGTTGGTGCTCCATTCGTGCACGATTTCACTGGCTCTGCTGTCATTCCATTGAATGGCGGGTCCGACGGGCTTTTTGTCTTCACCCAGTGCCCAGAGGCCTTCGCCTTGGCCATTCACGCCAAGCGCGCATACCCGCGAGGCGTCGACATCCGCAATCGCCTCAGCAAGGACTTCGCAACAACGCTCGAAAAGACCAACCATGTCGGTTTCCGAATGGCCCGGAACATGGTTCTCTTCAGGATTGCGCCGGGAAGCGACCCTGAGCACTTCACCGTGATCGGTAACAAGCAGGGCTTTGACGTTTGTCGTGCCAACATCCAGTCCAAGTACCAAATCTGTTTTCATTGTCCTGACCAAGCCATTCTCGTTGTATTTGTTTACCGATCCCTGCAGCTCTCAATCTGTCAGAAGACCGCGAATTTCGGCTTTTCACCATTTTCGAAATCGCGGATTGAGCGCATAACCATACGCGTATGGTGCTGAACCACATTGCGACTGGCACCTGCGATGTGCGGGGTCATTGTGAGGTTCGGAGTATTGATCAGCGGATCGTTGGACCGCAGCGGCTCATACGGAAAGACATCAACTGCAGCGCCGGCAATCTGTCTGCTTTTGAGCGCCTGCCTCAGATCATCGTAATTGACCAGCGACCCGCGGGCTGTATTGATCAGGTAGGCCGAGGGCTTCATCTTATTGAAGACTTCGGTATTGATGATATTCCGGGTCTGCTCGGTTTCCTTTGCGTGCAGGCTGATCACATCGGAGGCTTTGATAAGCTCTTCAAATTCAACGAGCCTGTAGCCTTTTGATGCCAAGGCTTCCTTGTTCTGGTACGGGTCATAGACCAGTATTTCCATACCAAGAGCCTTGGCCTTTTCAGCCACAAGGCCACCGATAAATCCAAGCCCGACAAGCCCCAACGTCGCCCCGGCGATCTCCAGAGAATTGTAACGCTCATAGGGAATGAAGGGCAGATCCGAGTGGATCCAGGTGACATCCTTGCTGCCTCCGTCAAGAGGATCTCCCTCAAGCACAATCCTGTGATCCCTGATCGCTTCCATAGACTGTGGGATCTGTCTCGTTGCCGCCATCATCAGGCCGATCGTGAATTCCGCGACTGAGTTGGCGTTTCTGGCAGGCGTATTGCAAAGAAGCAATCCCTTGTCTCTGCAATAGTCCAGATCCACATTGTTGGGCGTTCCGCGCGCGCATATGACGAGCTCGAGACAGTCTGACGCAGCCAGCACCTTTGCTGTTGCCGGAGATGAATTCACCAGCAAAATGTGGGGTTGGTGAGATGCCATCAACTCAGCAAGAGCAGCCTCGGTCAGCTCATCGCATTCTCCCGTCGCCGCCCCGGCCATCAGCAGATCATAATTCTTGGAAAGATACTCTTCCCCAGTTTCTTCCAACTCGCAAACCAGTAACACGCGTCTCATTTTCATCATTCCCTAAAACACAAGCATGCAGCTATTGAAGCACCCCGAGGCCGAAAGCTCCGGCCCCTTCGAGCCGCCTCAAGCCCGCAAGCTTGCCAGTTGCTCGCGGCAAAGCTTGGCAGTTTGTGACAAATTCTTTTGCAGGATCAGATCTTTCCCGATCTGTATCAGTGACCGTTCAACAGCGAGGCGGGTCTCGCCTTCCGCGATCGAGGTGAGGTCGAGGACCTTGGTGTCACCCACAACGCGCCTGATGATCTCCATACCCATGCTCGCGGCAGCATCGCCAAGAACTGACGCCGTGTACCACTCCCTGAAGGCGGACGAGCGGGCTGTTGGTTCAACCACATTCTTCTTGAGCGACGCCATAAACTTGGCAGTGAAGAGGTCGATGATGTCTGTGATCGTCTGGGAAGACCAAGCCCCAAATTTCTGACGGATCGCCTGATCCCCCTCGGTCGCTTCTGCATTCGCCCACGCGAACACCAGATGCGCCAGCACATTGCCTAAGTCGTATCCAATGGGACCAAAGAACGCGAATTCGGGATCGATGACCTTCGTCCCCTCCTGATTGCAGAAAATCGAACCGGAATGAAGATCGCCGTGAATGAGAGCTTGCGCGTTGTTCTTGAAATTGTTCTTCAATTTGCCGACTTCCAAAAGCAGGGCTTCATCGCCATAAAGATGCTCTTGAACAAACGGCTCATTGCCAACGGAAATGATGTTCCGACCCTTGTAATCGATATATGGCTCGGTGAAGACAAGATCCTCGGAGATATCGCACAGATCCACATTTACAAACTGCGCAGAGAGGCGTTTCTTCTCACCTGAATTCATCACCAGATCCGTGGTGGGGACCGTCGTATCCACCATGAAAGTGGTAATGTTTTCGGCCAAATGCGGAAAGGTAATCCTCTGGAGCAACTCATAGCGCAGATTTTTGAATGCTGAGATATCCTCCATGACCAGAACACACATGGTCTCATCATATTTCAAAACCCGCGGCACGAAGTCGGGGGCCAATACCGACTGAATGTCGAGAATCTGCGCTTCAATCCGGCTTCTGGAAACATCCAACGGACGCCCTGATGAACGGAGCAACACGTCGGCATGTTTGAGCACGAGGGACTTGCCGCTCTTCTCGTCGACGACACGAAAAACATAATTGATATTGCCATCAGCAATCATGCTGGAGGTGAGCTGCGCATCTTCATCAAAATAAGCCATCTGCGTCCGGACATATTCTATGGCATCGGCGTTGGTCATTCTGAAATGGGTTTCGAACTTGGTCATTGCGTCTTCTTCTTTTCAAAGATGAGCTTGCGAGAAATTTGATTACCAGTAAGTGGAATCGGAAAGGGTGAAGTAGCGGTTCAGATCCTGAGGAGCGAACGGGCCCCTGTCCGTGATAACCGCACTGACCAGTCCTGATGGCGTCACATCAAAGGCCGGATAAAAGCCCTTCACGCCTTCAGCCGTATTCTTGACGCCATTGAAGCTCAGGGCCTCAGCGGGATCACGCTCTTCTATTCGGACATCTCTTATGGTGGGCAGTTCTTTGTCAGGAATGCCCGTGACGTAATAAGGAACGCCGAAGTGATGAGCGACGATGGCAATCTGCAGCGTGCCAACCTTGTTGACGATATGGCCGTCTCTGCAAATGCTGTCGGCGGCGGATGTAAAGACATCAATGCCCTTGGTTGCCATGACCGTGGCCGGCATGTTGTCGGTGATCACCGTCACATCAACGCCCTGATCATTCGCAACGCTTGCAGTCAGCCGGGCCCCTTGAAGAAAAGGACGGGTTTCAGGGCAGAAGAGTTTGACAGTCTTGCCCTTATTGCGGGCCTCCCGCAGCATCGTGCCGACGATTGTTTCGCCATAGCACTGGGTCATAACAGTCGCATTCTGAGGCCACAGGGAGACCAGATACTCAGCCACCTGGCTGATCTTGGCATAGCGCCGGTTCATTGAATCAATCGTGTGATCGAGTATGGCCTGATCTGCCGCCCTGCCCTCTTGCAAGGCTGTTCTGGCAACGTCGAGACACCCTTGCGTTATGAGCGTCATCCGATTGACGGTGGTTGGGCGTGCATGAGAGAGCGTATAGGCCGCCTTTTTCAGGTGGCTTAGTTGCTCGGCTTGTGGTCGGTCACGAACCTCATGACAGGCAAGGGCCATCCCCATACTGGCTGCGGTGTAGGGTCCCGCGCTTTGGGTCACCATGTCGGCAATCGCCTGGGCGACCTCTTCGTGCCTGAGGCATTGGACAAACTCGATTTTTCTGGGATAAACGCGCCGGTCCAGAATACGGACGGATCCATTTTCGTACCATGCAACATTTTCAAAACGCAAAAGGAAACCGAGGTCTTTATCTTGTCTTTCCAAGACGAACTCCTTTCTGCAAACTTGAAATGATCACGCAAATTGCGGGATTAAAAATCCTGTAGGCGGGAAAGAACGCGGGGTTTAGAAGTCTCAAAGCCGCGTCCTTTTTTCTTAGAACGTTCCGTCCTCTAGGCGCCAGCAACCGGCGTTGGCTTGTTTTTGGATGCTGAATTGCCAAGGAAAATTGCAAGGCTTGCAAAGACGATCATCAAAATCTGATAGAAGCCGTAAGGTATGATCTCGACCGGTGAAATCTTCGCCAGGCCTGCAGCCAGAAGCAACTGCCCGCCATAAGGCAGGAGCCCCTGGAAGCCTGCGGCAAAGATATCTAGCAATGCCGCCGTTTTCGTTGGATCGATATCATATTCAGCAGAGATGTCCTTTGCCAAAGGACCTGCGGCCAGAATAGAGATGGTGTTGTTGGTCGTGGAGATCGTGATCAAGGACACAAGAGCACCAATGCCGAACTGGCCGCCGATCTTGCCCTTGACCATGCTCGTTACCGTTTTCAGAAGGTAGTCGATCCCGCCGTAATATTTCATCAGACCAACGAGACCTCCAACGACGATGGCAATGATCGCCAGATTTTCCATCCAGCCCATGCCGCGCTGAAGAACGCCAAGCATTTCAACCAGATTGAAACTGCCATTGAACAGACCGACCACGACACCCAGCCCAATGCCGATCCCCAGCACAGCCATGACATTCCATCCGATCAAAGCTGTGATGATGATCGCTGCATAGGGGATGATGTTAACGAGGCTGTAAGATCCAGATTCAACAGATGCGCCTGAAGATATTGGAATCATTGCCAGAATGATAACAGTACAGATCACAGCGGGCAGAATGATAAGACCATTCATCTTGAACTTGTCACGCAGGCTTACGTCCTGCGTTCTCACGGCTGCAATGGTCGTGTCCGAGATAAAGGACAGGTTGTCACCAAACATTGCCCCACCGATAACGGTAGCCATGACCAGCGGCATATTGGCACCTGTCTGCTCCACAATCCCCACGCCGATCGGAGCGAGCGCCGTCACCGTCCCCATGGATGTCCCCATGGAGAAAGACAACACACAGCCAATCAGAAACAGGCCCGGCAAGATCATATTGCTTGGCATGGCCGACAAACCAAGATTGACGATTGAACTCACCGCTCCCATGGCATCGGCAACGGAGTAGAATGCGCCCGCCAGTAGGAAAATGACGACCATCAGAATGATGGTTTCCTCGCCCCCTGCCCTTGAGAACAGCATAACTTTTTCATCAAAGCTGGTTTTTTCGCCCAAGCGGTCCAGGCAAAGAGCCACACCGAATGCAGCCATGAACCCAACCAACAAAGGCATCGCGCCAAAGTTGCCGGTCGCAACACCGGTAAAGATGTAGATTACCAAGAAAAACAGCAGAGGCAGCAGCCCCTTGGCATTGGATTTTGGTGTCATGATTTCCTCCCAAGACACGTCCATTTGGGTCACCACACATGCCTGTCTTTCCGACGAAGCGTGCGTGGTTATTGATTAGATTTTGAGTTCGGAATTGGCTCACCAGGGATTCTGGCCTGCCTTTCAGCGGTTCTATTCGCTAAAGATTCAGTAAGATTCCCAAGTCTGGTGCCTAGACGGCCAGCTTGAGTATCGCGACAATGTCGTCGTGAGTGAGCTTCCTGAAACGGCCGATCGTATCGCTGCGGCCCAATGCCTTGGACGCCATTTCATCAAACCGATCCGTTGGCACTTGTGCATCAGCCAACGAGATCTTCAGATTCAGGGAAGCGAAGAAATCGGCAACGGCCTTGATGGTCAAATCAGCGATTTCGTCCTTGTTCCGACCGCCTGGATCAATGCCGAATACTCTGGTGCCAAGACGCGCAAAGCGATCCAGATCGGTAGACTTCACATGCTTCATCCATGCAGGGAAGATGATCGCCATCCCCGCACCGTGCGTGATATCGTAAAGGGCACTAATCTCGTGTTCTATCCGATGCGAAGCCCAATCTGACTGTCGGCCAGCGTCCAGAATTCCATTGTGAGAGATTGTGGCCAGCCACATAAATTCAGCGCAATAATCGTAGTTTTGTGGCGCTTCAAGGATCTTTGGAGCAAGGGCAATAACCGCTTGCATCGCCCCTTCGAGGAGATGGTCACTGAACAGACAGAATTTTGTTGGCGTGAAGTAACGCTCGAACTGATGCGAGAGAATATCGGCTAGCCCGCAGGCCATGAAGAATGGTGGAATGGTGAAGCACATCTCGGGATTGAGGATCGAGAATTCAGGCACGATCAGGGGATTGTCGATACCATATTTGGTATCATCAGCCTCATTCGTGATGATGCTGCTTTCCGACATTTCCGAACCAGAGCCCGGAATGGTCAGAATAGTCCCGACTTTCAGAGCCGTTTCAGGCTCGGCCTTTCCGGTGTAGAAGCCCCAGACATCCCCGTCATATGGCACACCGAGCGCGATGGCTTTGGAAGAGTCGATGGCACTACCGCCACCAATTGCGAGGATGAAGCCAATATGCTCCTTGCGGCAAAGGTCGATGCCTTCCTTTACAACAGACAATCTTGGATTGGGAACCACCCCATCAAACAGGACAGGTTCAACACCACTTGCTTTCAGAGAGTCAACAATGCGATCAAGAATTCCATTCTTTTCCAGATAATCGCCACCATAATGAAGCAGAACCTTATCTGCAAATGGCTTCACCTGAAATCCGACTTCATTTTCTTTTCCTTTGCCGAAAATTATTTTAGTTCTACTGCAAAAATTGAAGTCTTCCATGGTATTTCTCGATTTTTCGGTTGCTTATTGAGCGGCTTATTCTTCCGGCTTGGCATCAGAACAGACGTGCAGTCCAAGCCCGGTTTGTCGAATTGGTTCCAGCAGATCTTCCGCGACGGCATAATCCAGAATGATCTCGTCTAGCACGTCGAAGTCACAGATTTTGTGAGTGGCAGGTTTTTCGAATTTGGTATGGTCGATAACGAGCGTCGCCCGACCGGATCTTTCGATCATGAGCCTGCGGATTGCAGCCTCACCTTCGTGGTTGTCCGTCATTGCAAACTGCGGGTGGATGGATGTGCAACTGACAAAGGCCATGTCCGCAGTGAGCCCCCGAAGTGCGTCGAATGCAGCAGGCCCGACAAATGACCAAGTCTCTTTTCTGAGACGTCCGCCAATGCAGATCGCCTCGACACCCCCCGTTTCGGGTACTTCAGAAATGATCTTTTGAGAGTTGGTAATAAGAAGGACGTTCTTTTTCTGTCTGAACAGCTCACGCGCGATAAACAGCGCTGTTGTGCTGCTGTCGAGCATGACTGTGTCGCCGTTTGAAATATCACCCACAGCCTTCTGACTGATGAGGCATTTCTCCGCTGTAAAGAATGTCTCACGCAACGTGGCTGGAACTTCTTTGTCAGACCCTTTCAAAAGATAGGCACCACCATGCACTCTCCTGAAGGATAGTGTTTTGCTCAGACTGTCCAAGTCTCGGCGGATCGTTTCCTCCGAAACGGAAAACTGTGCACTGAGCTTTGAGACGACGATACTGCCGTCTTCTTTCAGATGGCGTTCGATTTCGTTGAGTCTGTCTGCTTTCAGCATTTTGTTGGATACCATCCGTTTGCTCTCTATTCTCACATTTACACACATTTTCCCACAATTTCCAATTCGTGGATTCCCCTATTCGGGCATAAAAGCAGGAATTCCCACATTACACCATATTTCATGTCGGCCGTTTACATATATTTTGGGTGAAACAGAATGGTTTTAGATGTCAAATCGGGCTCAAGAAGCCATAAGGGCGCGCGAAGTGTTGGCGGCTTGGCTCAAGCACCACTATGAGGATCAACCTCATTCTGCAATCGGTTACAACGCCCCGTTTGCTCTATGCGTTGGACGCGATCCGATAACGTCCTGGCCGCAGCTGCCGATGGTGCATGTTGCTCACAGGCTTTCCTTCAGTCTCGACGCTGCGCGGAGACATTTATGCTTGGTGCCATGCTGACAAGACCACTCCCACGATTTTCTAATTGTTACCATGGGCCACAATTCAGCTGGGGAGGATCAATTGCTTGAATGGGTTTTGGGTATGCGGTCTGCATCTGCAATAAGGCGAATGCGTGCATCCATCGCTGGCAGTTCACCGTCCTTGATGTGCGATTTATCTCCGTTGGCCCGTCTTGCCTCGGCCTCTTCTTGCGTTTCGCCCAAGGTGTCCAGCTTTTCTATGAATGGCTTCAACACGTTTTCTCGCCATGTATCGGAATTTTCTTTAAGGCCGGTTGGATCATAATCTGTGAGAATACCGGCATAGTTCAAACCGCCCGACTGAGGTGCCTTCTGGTAGTTTTCATGCATCTGGTCGAGATGGCGTTCCATGACCGTTGCAAAGGCCATGGAACGGCGCCAACGATGTTCATCAAAGTTGAAGTCATTCACCAGTTTTTCACCGGCCTGTTCGCCAAGCTTGATGAGCCTCTGGATGTCTTTCCGTTTCATTTTGAGGTTCATACCGCCTTCTTTGCTCACCAACCGGATTTCGACGATGCGTTCGGCAGAGCCCTGAAGTTTGGATTGCAGTGTATCCTGCCAGTCCTTCGCTGTGTTGACGATTGACATAAGAAAGCCGAGTGCGCCTTTTGGCGCTCGCACCGCCAACGCTGTGCTAAGTGTTTTGGCTTTATCAGGCAGGTGAACATAGACACCGTCGTGATGTTCTTCGCTATATTCGGCAAGGGAGATGCCAAGGGTGGGACGACCGGGCAAAAAGGCGTCGAAGATGTGGATTGGAAAGTTGGATGAAATGCCGCCGTCAGAGAAAAGGCATTTGCGGATTTTCCAACCCGCTGTTTCCGATTGGTCCTCCGGTGGCTTCTCCAGTTCATCATCGTAGCGATAAAGTGGTACGGCTTGCAGCAGTCCAGGAAAGCTGAGCGACATACGCGCAACCAAGAGGACTGGCATCTCATCGCCCGAAGGTAATCTGTAAAGATCGTTAGGAACGCTAGGCGTGTTAACGGTGATCGGAGTTTGTGTCCCCACAAGATATTTAATGATGGTTTCGGGGAATATTTTCTCAAACTCACTTTTACTGAAATAGTGAATGTTCGTCTTGAGTGGCAATTGATAAGGCCGACCGGAGGACAGGTCCGTGGTCATGGCTGCAATGTCGATCTTGTGATCTTTCAGGTCACCGGCAAGGAGTGGCCTTGCATCTGAAGCTCGCCCGGCCACCTCCTGAATTGTGTTGGCCATCCATTCGGTCAGGGCCGGCTGTTTATCGGCACGCTGTGTCGTGCCGGGACATAGGCCAAAGTGGTTTTGAGAAAATGCTCCATTTATAAGACTGTAAAGTTTACATGCGACGCTGGCGACGTACCAGAGAATGGCACTCAGAATACCGGCTATGCCCACCCAACAGTCCCCGTTTTGTCTAGCCAATGCACATCCGGCCAACGCCAATATGAAAGCGATCAGGAGGCGACCCCAGAAAATCTTCAGGCTGGCCCCCAACATGGCAAACATCTTGTTGCCCTTTGTCCCGATAGCGGTCATCATCAAATCAAAGAGCGGTCGCAGTTCGGGGGAGGGTTGAAACAGAACTTCCAGACCTTCCCGATTTTCGGCCAGTTCGTCACCGCGCTCACGGATTTTGTCAAATCCTGCCTTGCTGCTTTTATCGGGGCTGGTTTGTCGGCGGTATTCCGCTGCTGCGGCCATGACGGCGGCGATGGCACCTGCAGATGTGCCGCCTATGCTTCGCAATCGATATTTGCCAGCAATCGTTGTGATGGCGTGCGGATAAACAACACCCGACGTTATACCACCCTTCATGACAAGATCGCATTCCAACAAATCTGTCATCTTCCCCTCCGACGGTGTCTACGGTGTGAGAAATTGCTATTTATCCAAGATACTTGATTGTAGAGATAAGGCAACTGCGCATTTAGGTTGTATTTCCATTGCCGAGTAGAGGACGTGACCAATTCCGCCAACGTTAGATTTTAGGCCAAGGAAAGAAGGCAACAAAATAGATAAACAACAGGGTCGAACGGGCCTGTCGGGACGGATGTCCTGCCGGAGCGTTCGCTATGCAGTGATCGTGGATGAAGCCCAGTGGTTCCTATCACTCGCCATGGTCGTGAGGCGTGAACATAAGCCGCTCATGCAAATAGCGACTTGGGGGCTTGCCAACCATCTTTCGAAACATGGTCACGAAACTGCTGGCGCTTTCATAGCCGAGATCCATCGCGACGGCCTGGACCGTCTGACCGGCGCTTAAGCGCCGCAAGGCGAGGATAACATGCAACTGCCGGCGCCAGCGGCCAAAACTCATGCCCACTTCTTCGGTCAGCATTCGGCTCAGACTGCGCTCGCTGAGCGCGACGCGGGAGGCCCACTGCGCGACCGTCGCATGATCCGCGGGCGCAGCGATCAACAGCTCGGTGAGCTTCATAAGGCGCGGATCGCTGGGGATCGGAAGGCGGAGGTCTTCGAGCGGTGCCACGGCCAGCTCATCGAAGAGGCTGTGTGAAAACCCCATTTATGAGCGATTGATGGTATACTCATCTGAGGTTGAATCGGAGATTTGGCATGTCACGATTTATCGAAGGTATTGGGCGTTCTGAGGTCGCGTTGTTGCCGGACTGTCTTGATGATTTCATCGAAGAGCATAACCCAACTCGGGCCATTGATGCGTTTGTCGATATGCTGGATTTGTCCGCTTTGGGGTTCAATACCATTCCCAAGAATACAGGTCGTCCTGGCTATCATCCCGGTTTGATGTTGCGCATTTACATATACGGTTATCTCAATCAGATTCAGTCGTCGCGACGTCTTGAGCGTGAATGTGGTCGTAATCTTGAGCTTCTCTGGTTGACGTGTCGCCTGAAGCCGGACTTCAAAACGATTGCTGATTTTAGGAAAGACAATGGCCCGGCCATCCGCAAAGCCTGTAAACAGTTTGTCGCCCTGTGTCGTGGCCTTGACTTGCTTGATGGTAATTTGGTCGCCATTGATGGAAGTCGGTTCAAGGCGGTGAACGCCAAGGCAAAGAGCTTCACCCGAGAGAAGCTACGCCGCAAACTTGGCGAGATTGATGCTGCGATTGAACGATATCTGGCTGAGGTCAAGAGAGCAGACGAAGCTCTTGATAAGACCGGTTGGACCATTCCCACATCACGGATGACCCGTACCGTTCGCAAGCTTAACCACTTAAAGAAAGAAGCAGATAGGCTGCGCGCTGTTGAACAACGCATGAACACCACGGGCGAAACACAGATCTCCCTCAGTGATCCTGACGCCAGAGCCATGGCGACGACCGCCCGGATGCCACGCGTTGTGGGCTATAATGTTCAGACCGCAGTTGAGGCCAAGCATCATCTCATCGTTGCCCATGAAGTTACCAATCAAGGTTATGACCGTGACGCCCTGTCGATGATGGCTGTGGCGGCCCGAAATGCAATGTCGACAGACAAACTCGAAGTTATCGCAGATAAGGGCTACTTCAAGGGTGAGGAAATTGTTGCCTGTGAGGCAGCGGGGATTGCTGCTACGGTTGCCAAGCCCATGACATCTGGGGCGAGTGCCAAGGGACGCTTTGATCGGGCCGACTTTGCCTATGATCATGACCGGAATGTCTATATCTGCCCCGCCGGACAAGAACTCACTTACCGCTTTACCAATCAGGAAGGCGGGAAAGTCCTCCATTCATATTGGACCAGTTCCTGTTGCGATTGTGTCATCAAGAATAAATGCACACCAGCAAAAGAGCGTCGTATTCGACGTTGGGAACATGAGGCGGTTCTGGAACGAATGCAGAAGCGCATCGATGAAAATCCAGATCGATTGGCGATCCGCTCCATGACTGTCGAGCATCCGTTCGGTTCCATCAAATCATGGATGGGAGCGACGCACTTCAAATTGAAAACGATCAAACATGTGGCAACGGAGATGGCGCTGCATGTCTTGGCCTATAACTTCCGGCGGCTCATCAAGATCATAGGCATTCCAGCGATGATCAAGGCGATGGCTACCTAATTGTGGTCAGCTCCGCTTCCTCTCCGGCCTAAAATGACCTGAAATCGAAAAAGAGCGGCCTCTAGACCACCGAAAACAGTAAACTGCCGAATATTCCCAATTCGGAACTTTGAAACGCTGTCTGATGATAGTGGAAAATATTACAGCGCGTTTCCACACAACCTCCGAAGATAACGGACACGATCCGGCCGTCCGGTCCCTCGACATCATAAAGCTCCGGTAGTGTGTTGGCCCGCATCAGCAAATGCCGGAGGAAGCTTGACACCGTGATCGTGCAGCATTCGGTCGGCAGGTTTGCAAGCTCGGGAGGGTCTATGAAGAGGGAGATGCATTCCACCTCGCCGGAGCCGAAGACGGTATGGGGCACTCTGCCGGGAATCCACACGGCGCATTGCGGCGGCACGATCCAAACCGCGTCCTCTACTTCGCAATTGATGACGCCACGGACCGTAAAAAGCAGTTGTGCTTTTTGATGCTGGTGCTGCGGCGACTGTTCCAGCGCCTCAAGATTGGCAACGGCGTTGGCCGCGACGAGCGCGCGCGGAATCTCATCGACATAGGCAAGCCAATCGCTTCGGACATCCAGATACATCAAAGGCCTCGGAATTTTTCATTCTGGCCGGATTAAAACATATAATGGCAGGATTGCGCAATGACGCCATATGCTGACTGGCTTATTGTTTTCAGGCAGAAGAGGCCGCGCAAATCAGGTCGCGTCGGCATACCCGCTCGAAGTGGCACCATCCATCCCTCAAGGAGACGAACCATGCCTTTGGATAATACGAATTTTCCGTTCGTCTGGATGCGTTATGACGAAGAGCCCGATCACGACCATGATGAGGACTTCGAGGCATTGGAGGCGAGCTTTAAGCGCGGCACGCCGTTCGTGATCCTGACCGATAACGCGCCGACCGAAGAGCACGACCACAGCCAAGACGAAAAGAGGCGCACTGTGCTATGGATGAAGAAACACAAGGCCGAACTGCAAACACTCGTGCTGGCAATGATCGTGATTGAGCCGAACGTCGCCAAGCGTCTGGCAATGAAACCTTTTGGTGTGGCCTTTGCCAAATTCTGGGGCTACCCGATGAAGCTCACCGCGTCTCGCGAGGAGGCTATAGAGATCGCAGAGAAACTGCTGTCGGAGCATGCCGGGCTTGCAACAGCCTGACAAGCGATTGTACAGACGAAGCGAAAACGGTCTTCAGTTCACGCTGGCGATCAGAGGCTATTGCTTGGTGATAGCTAGTTGGTGCTGTGGAATGAAAATACAGGGCGGTTGATTTCGTTTGGAAAAAATATCGGCATCAAGCAACTAGACCGCAAATTTCGACGTGGCAGCGGTTGGCAACCCGATCATTCGCGCCAAGTCAGCCCTGGAGCATGGCCCCAGATCGCGCAAGTTACCCGTTCATCGCACATCAATATCGGCTCGAAAGATGTGATTGCAGCACTGAAAAATGCGCCAACGGCACATGTTCGTAGAAGCCTTCTAAGTCATACAGATTGACAGAGGCACATCTTTTACTAATCCATGAGTATAAAACTCATAAATAATTTACACCCAACAACATTATCAAATCCTGCCCAACTGCCTCCCTTCCCGGAAGACAGAACCGAGAGACTTTGTCTTATTGGTGGGAGCAACAACCACTGATAAACTGAGCCGCGCTTTCTGTCAGTCACTTGTCTGGTCATAAAGAACGCAAAATGCTGGCTACACTCGTCATCGGCCTGCGTGAAGGATTGGAAACCTCTCTTATCGTTGGCATCACGCATGCCGGAGGAAGAGACCGTCCTCTCAATCAAGCTTTAAGGAGGTCACGCCGCCCCGTTGGTCTTGATCAGGATTACTGCATAGACACAGGGCTGGTCCGTTGCATTTTCAAAAATACAATCAGAGGGCGGCCCCAGCTCCAGACAGTCACCGGTATGGAGAGAATGGGTCTCGTTCCCCTCCTTGAACATCAATTCACCCTGCATTACCCAGATCAGCTGCTTCAAAAAGGCATAGGCCGAAGAGGGCATATGAATTTTGGCTCCTGCTGGCAGAGTGATCTCTATGACATCCATCGGCAGTTCGGAGTTGGGGGAGACCTTACGTCTTACGTAACCGGTTTCGGGATCAACCCACACCTGCTGATCTTCAAAGCGCGAAAGCCGACCCTTCTGCATTTCCGCTCGTGCGATTAGCGTTGACATACTCAAGCGAAAGGCCCCGGAGAGTTTCCCCAGCAATGCTGCGGTCGGGCTGCTTTCCCCACGTTCGATTTTGTGGAGCATGGCACGCGACACACCGGAGCAATTTGCAAGGTCGGAATAGGTCCAGCCGCGGCTTTCTCGCTCGATTCTTATTCTCTCGCCAAGGCGTTTATCTAGGTTGTTCGTCATTTTCATGGTGAAACTATAGTGGACATGTTCACTGAGTGCAATGTGGGGCTTGTTGTCTTAGATCTTCTCTTCCCGGACAGGCTCCGTGCTATCAAGAAAACTAGCCATTTTGCTTTCTGTGATAATTTTGAACAAATGATATTGAATTTTCAGAATCAAACTGTAACTATAGTAACGATTTATGGAGAGTACAATGATCATACGAGATGCAGAAATCGGCGATGCAGAAGATATTAACCGGATCCACAACGAAGCTGTCGCGAATTCGACGGCGATCTGGACTAATTTCTCGACCACCGTCACGGAGCGGCGTAACTTTATTGAAAGCCAACAAGCCTCGAATTTACCCTTGATTGTAGCAATCGACGATGATGAAAGCCTGCTGGGCTATGCGTCATTTAGCAAATGGAAGCAGAAAGAGGGATACAGATTCACGGTCGAAAACTCGATATATATCGACACCATGTTTCGTGGTCGTGGCATCGGAACAAAGCTGCTCGAAGCGTTGGTTGAAAGAGCAAGGCAATCGGATGTTCACGCCATAATTGCGGCGATTGAGGCCAGCAATGCGAGTTCCATTCGGCTTCATCAGAAACTGGGTTTTCACATGGTGGGCTTGCTGCCTCAGGTCGGTACGAAATTCGGGAAATGGCTTGATCTGGCCTATCTGCAATTGACCTTTGAGGAGCGGGAAGAAGCCTGAGTGGATTTGTTGTAAGAACCCATTGAGCCGGTATTGCCAAGTTGCTTGTTGGGGCCGACGTCAATGGTAAAAGCCTTTCTGGAATGAATAATGTCGGCCCACTCGCCTATCAGGGTTCCATCGGAAGCACCCCGTCGGCAATGGCCGCGAATGCTATGGCGGTCTATGAAGATGAAGACAGCGAGACAAATGCGCGGTTCGTGGTCTCCGGTGGCCTGACCTTCTCTTACGATGATGATGGCTCAAAGAGCTTGATGGGATCGGGCCGTCTGGCTCGGGAACATCGCATCGGTGAAGATATGTTGCTTGGCTATTTTCTTGGCGTTGACCTGGGCAAAGCGGATGTCGACGGCACCTACTCCGGCGATCAGGCAAGCATCGGCGGCAATATTGGTGCCTATGCCGTTAAACGCATCACTCGGGCCTTCTTTGCTGACATGTTTGTGCAAGTCGGGCGCCAACATAATGATCTGACTCTCAGCAATGGCACCACAGATGTTGACGGCACCTATTGGGCGACAACCGCTTTGATCGGAAGCTCCTTGTCCGGTGTGCTCAGTTACGACGGCTTTAACCTGATTCCGGAAGTCTCCGCCAGCCTGTCGCACGTATGGCTATCCGGCGACAAATTCGACGCCACGGCCTCTGGTTCCACCACTGATTTGGATCTGAATACGGAAAATTTGACCATTGCCCGACTTCAGTTCACACCACAAATTCAAACCCCCTTCAACGCGCTGTCTTCAGACAGCCGAACAGCAACCATCTCCTTCGGCCCTTCTGTCCTTTGCCAGCACAAATGGGCGCGCGAGGATAGTTCCGAATGTGGTGGCGGTGGCAGTCTGAACCTCGATACCATATCTCTGACAGATGGCTCTTCAATCCGCGCCAATCTGGACGTAGAGCGTCTTGGCGATACCACCACCCTTTACAGCTATCTGCGTTACAACCGTAGCTTCTAAATTCAGAGTAAATGAGAGAAATCAATCGGCGGTGCGCACCATCGCGTCGCCTTTTCTATGCCCGGCTATCTTTCTTCCCCGCCTGCGAGAAACCAATTGGCCCGGAAACCGCAAGACCGGCAATGCCCTGCGGCATCAGATTGTGTTCTGATGATCTTCAAGACAGATGCTGCCAAGGGCCTGTGTTCGGTGCGATTGCAAGTTTCCTGCACCAAAGCGTTACCGCTCGCCGCGACGCACTAATCAGCAACCAGTCGATAGTGCATTGTCTCTTCCCCAGCAATGTGTGGCTTTGTGATTTACCGATTGAGAAAACCGGACATGCCAGAAGTATCTTTTTTCTATGAGACCAGAGATTTCATCGATGCCTATCGGCGTGCGGCCCGTCTTGCATGGCGGAGCCGCGGGCTATGGATAAGCCTGGCGGTCACAGACATTGTGTTGATTGGGGTCTTTACCTTTGTCGCTGAGCCGCACAATAGTGCCCAAGCGTTTGAAGCCATTGCTGTGGCGGTTGTGCTCTTTTCCGTACCTGCCACTTGGCTGGATCAAAGAGTCTCAGCCTCTTTCAATGGTAGGCGCGCCCTCAAGACCGAACCCGTTTTTCGGGAGGAGTTCACATACGAAATTCAACCGGAATGTCTGATTCAACACAGCAAACATGGAACCACCATTGTCAGATGGAGTTGACCTGAAAGCCTTCTGCGAAGACAACACCATTGGGTTGCTTTATCCCGATTTTCTGCCCCACCGATTTTATATACTGCCGAAACGGCATCTAACGCCTGAATTTGTCAAGGCGCTTCGATACACTCTGAAGGCGGCTGATGTGCCCAGGCAATAGCATGGCCAGTTGAGTGCATGGTGAATTGATCAATCCATATCTTGTCTGCACATTCCATTTATTCGCTGAAAATGCTGCGCTTCAATCGAATGACGGCAATGCGGAGCACATTGGCATTTTCAGGCAATCCGAGAGCCCAAGCCGACGACAAGCTCATAACATACCGTCGACTCCGCGTTCTGGTCACTTTTGCAATATGAGCCGGAGGCTCGGCTGCCTGCAAAGCTTGGCCGGGTCGCGACGTAGAACCGGACAATCTTCCAACCGACGCAGAAGCCCGAAACAAACTCCGCGGCCCAAGAGCTGAAAGCCAGACAGCCGGCCCAGAAACTCGACCTACTGCAATTGCAAATGAAACAGGTTGAAGCCCTAAAGGTGAAACGAAAAGAAGCCAAGCAGCAAACTGCCCGACGCAGTGAAATCCGCACAGAATTGCAGAAGGGCATTTTATGGCTGGCAACACCCTTCAAGAATGCGAGTGAAGGCAAAAAACTATCACTCGTAACCACGGCAGAAAGCGAAATCGAGATGCGCCAGATTACGAACCAGAGCCGCAACTTTTCTTTCAAAATAGTATTTATGAAATGACAGATGATTATTGCCATCCCGACCGCAACAACACTGTCTTAAGTTCCAAATTCTGACAAAAGTCCGCATGACTGCTGCAAAGAAGCTAACAATCATCCATTTTATACCGAGAATCCTTACTCAAATTCTATTGAGGCACTTTCTGTTATTGCCCTTGCATAAGCTTTAACAATTGCATCAGCACAGATAGTATATCTGATTGCACTTTTGCTTGCATAAGCTCCTCTCGGCCAGCCAAGTATAAGACTGACATTAGAACGACTTCTGATCCGCTCATCAGCGCGATCAGAGCTTCGGCATTTGGTGCATTCTTCGCAGAGATCCAGTTTTTTACAGTTCGTTCATTCGCTCCAGTACAAGCCATAATAGATTTGGCCATAGAGTGATTGCCTCTGAATTCTAAATCAAGCATGTATGCGATGGCTTCCGCCAAAGCCATGCTGCTCATTTGTTTCAGCTCTTGCTGAGTGGGAAACATTCTTCCGATTTTCGCCTGAATATTTCGGTCCGAATTAGAAAAGGACATTCCAGTTCTCCTTGAATTAGTATTTGCCAATACAACCAAATACTTCACAAGCCTTAGCGAAGAGGACGACCACAAGGCCATCGCTTACAAGGAAGCAGGAGAACACGTTGTCTGTGATTACGCCAAACTTTGAGGGAAAGGCTGCCCAATATCTCCGAATGTCCACCGACCATCAGAAGTATTCGATAGACAATCAACAAGAAGCAATATCAAAATATGCCAGCTCGCACGGTTTAGAAATTGTTAAAACCTATCGAGATGACGGGAAAAGTGGCCTTAGCCTATCCGGAAGGAATGGCCTGGAACGGCTACTCGATGACATCGACAATAAATCGAACGAATATGATACAATTCTCGTTTATGACGTCAGTCGGTGGGGGCGATTTCAAGATCCCGATGAGAGTGCTTACTATGAGCATCTCTGCAAGCGTGCAGACTTAAAGGTTATCTATTGCGCTGAACAGTTTGAAAATGATGGAAGCCCCCAAGCCACCATTTTCAAAAGCGTTAAAAGGGCTATGGCTGGTGAATATAGCCGCGAGCTTTCTAAAAAAGTGTTTGCTGGCCAATGTCGCTTAATCGAATTGGGATACCGTCAAGGTGGACCTGCGGGTTTTGGTCTGCGAAGGCAACTCGTTGATCAGTTTGGGAATGCAAAACAATTATTAAAACCTGGTGAGCACAAAAGCCTACAAACAGATCGTGTCATTCTGGTCTCTGGGCCTTCTGATGAAATTCTCGTCGTCGAGCAAATCTATAAATGGTTTGTTGAAGAGGGAAAATCAGAATCCTGGATAGCAGATATACTCAATCATTCAGAAGGGCCGCGGCCTGAAACTCTAATTTGGACGCGTGGAATTGTTCGTCAAATCCTATCAAACGAAAAATACATAGGAAACAATGTCTTCAACCGAAGCTCATTTAAACTCAAGCAACGGAGAGTCGTTAACCCACCAGAACAATGGATAAGAAAGGAAGGTGCTTTTCAAGCTATCATCGAACCTAGCCTTTTCTTTCAGGCACAAGGCATATTTAGAGAACGAGCTCGCAGATTCTCAAACGAAGAAATGCTGGGCAGCCTAAAAGAACTCTATGAATCCAAGGGTGTTCTTTCTGGTATCATTATCGATGAATTTGACCATATGCCTTCAAGCAGTGCATACAGATTAAGGTTCGGCAGCTTGATAAGAGCATACGAACTTATCGGATTTTCACCAGATCGCGATTATAGCTACCTTGAGATTAATCGCCAGCTTCGCTTGATTCATCAAGATGTCATAAAGACGGTAATTAGCCAGATTGGGACGCTTGGTGGCAACATGTTCTTTGATGAACAACGGCGCCTTTATCTTTTGAATAGTGAAATTACACTTTCCATCATTGTGGCAAGATCAAAACTCCTTGAATCTGGAAACGCTCGTTGGAAGTTACGTTTTGACGCTGGTTTGAATCCCGATATGACAATCGCCATTCGTATGGATCACGATAATGAAAAGCCCTTCGATTATTACATCTTCCCTCATCTCGACCTATGCGCAGACAAATTAAATTTAGGTCGCGAAAACGGGCTAGAAATTGACTTATTCCGCCATGACGATTTGAGCGCGTTTTATCGGATCGGAGAGCGTTTCAATTTAGCAAGGGTGGCTTAATATGACTTCTACTTATTCTGCATCCATTGAGTTCATTCCGATTGACCAGATCGCCATATTGAATCCAAGGGAAAGAAATCCAAAAGTTTTTAAGGAAATAGTCGAAAGCATACAAAAAGTTGGCCTAAAACGGCCAATTACAGTCAGCCGATCAGCTCGCCAGAATGCTTTGCCTTACACTCTTGTTTGCGGGCAGGGTCGCCTAGAAGCCTTCAAAAGTTTGCAGCAAGCGAAAATTCCCGCGATTGTGGTCGGAGCTTCAAAAGAAGACTGCTATTTAATGAGCCTGATAGAGAATATGGCACGTCGACAACGTACGGCCATCGAATGGGTGAAAGACATTGAAGATCTAGAAACCCGAGGATACTCCTCAAGAGAGATTGCCGACAAAACGGGACTAAGTGAGTATTATGTTCATTGCGTTTTACGGCTTTTAAAAAAGGGAGAGTCGAGACTTCTCTCTGCCGTTTCAGCTGGGACTATACCCGTCACTACTGCCCTGGAAATATCCGACTCCTCTGGTCCGGACGCTCAAAGGATATTGCAGGAAGCTTATGAAAGTGGCGACATACGTGGCAAAAAATTTTTGGCGCTTAAAAAAATGGTAGATCGACGGCGGGTGCTAGGGAAATCTATTGGAAGCCTGAACCCAACTAAGGTCAACGCAAAAACCGCAAAAGACTTTGTTCGCGTCTACAACGAGCAAGTGGAAAAACAAAAGCTCCTAGTTAAAAAAGCCGACATATGCCACTCGCAGCTCCTTTTTCTTGTCGAAGGAATGAAGACAGTCCTCGAGGACCCGAGGTTTTTGCGCCTTCTAGAAAGGGAGCAACTCAATACGATGCCTGCATATCTCGCAGAACGATTAGGTTGGGAGTAATGCGCTATGATTAGAAAAATTACTGCCGCCTTCGAAAAGCAAACTAAACGCCTACCGATCAAGGACATTCAACCACTCAGAATCATACCCGAGCAGGTGAAACAGTCCCAAAAATATAGACAGATTCTAAGCACTGTTAAAGAAAAAGGTCTTGTCGAGCCTCCCGTGGTAGCAAAAGGGAAAGGAAAAAGTTCAAAATTTCTTCTTCTTGATGGTCACCTCAGGCTAGAGGCTTTGAAAATAGTTGGCGAAACACATGTTGATTGCTTAATCGCGACGGATGACGAAGCCTTTACCTACAACAAGAGGGTAAACAGATTAGCCGCCGTTCAAGAACACAAGATGATCTTGAAAGCAATCGAGCGAGGAGTATCCGAAGAAAAACTTGCAAAAGCACTAAATCTCAACATTCGGAGCATTCGTCAAAAAAGAGATCTCTTAAATGGGATTTGCAGCGAAGCTGTGGAGCTTCTCAAAGACAAACATTGTTCAGCAAAAACATTCGATTTACTTAAACGGGTCAAACCCATGAGGCAAGTTGAGGCCGCAGAACTGATGGTTGCCACAAGCAACTATTCAAGCTCCTATGCCGAAGCGATTGTTGAGGTGACACCGGAAGGCCAACTAATCGATAAACCTGGTAAGAAGAAACACGCAATTTCTCGCGATGAAATTGAGCGAATGGAACGAGAGTTGTCAAAACTGCATGGCGAAATCAAAGAGGTCGAGAAGACATACGGTCCCAATATCTTGGCACTTGTGACGATGCGCTCATACGTCAAACAATTGTTGAACAACCCAAAAGTGTCAAGTTACCTCAACATGCACTACCCAGATCTACAACGTGAATTCGAAAACATTGTCGCCACATCAAACATTATTCCCGAGCAGTGAGCCTTCATAGACCCATATTGCCTTCAATAGGCGTCCGAACTTCTCAGATTCGAGAATAGCCGCCCGATGCTCTGCTTTTGGTGCTATCAACGCTCCACGAAGGCCGTAGGTTGGATCGTTTTCCGCTCTGCCCGTCGCAATTGCATAACGAAAGACTTGCCCGATGAAGGCCCTCACGCGCCACGCAGTTTCGTAGTTTCCCTTTCCTTCGATGCGTTTTAGAGGAGCTAGGATGTCAAGCGAAGAGATATCGCCGATAACACGGATTCCAAGATCCTTGACTGCAGGTTCGAAGTACCAACGCTTCTTGCTCAAAGTCGCTTCGGACTTCCCCTCTTTCTCATCCTTTGAAAGCAGCTCTTCAGCGATTGCAGAGAAAGTGTTCTCCTGAGCCAGTGAAATTGCTGGATGCGCACCGATATGCAAAGTCTTGGACTTTCCAAGGAACCGGTATGCCATGCGCCACAGTTTTGAACCCGTTTTCTATAGCTGCAAGTACAACCCGCCACCGTCGAAATGCTTTGCTTGCCCACCGGGTTTGAGTTTTTAATCGCTGTATCTGTTAAGGCATCGGAAATTCTGGGTTTTGCTGCGCTACTGGCAAAACGCTAGTAGAAAAAAGCACCCACAGCAACCACAAAAACACCCACAGAAGCGCCCACAAATTTTCTGGCTTTAGCTGAACGCCCCTGGATCACATCGGACGTGGAAATCAGTCAATCTATTGATTTTTATAATGGAATTCAGGCAATAAAAAACCCCGCCGGACTTAACCGAACGGGGTATTTGGTGCCCAGGAGAGGACTCGAACCTCCACTTCCATACAGAAACTAGCACCTGAAGCTAGCGCGTCTACCAGTTCCGCCACCTGGGCAATCAGGTGTGAAGCGGTATTTAAGGATCCAGCCTCGCCTTGTCAACGTAACTATAAAAAAAAGTGAAACAATTCACACCATTCGTCATCCTATTGATCGAGACATGGGGCAATTCCTGATTTTTGCGCTTCACAGACCTGCCCATAAGGATTAGGACAGGCACAGGTTGTTGTTACTGTTGACTGTTGACCGTCGCCGCCATGGGGCATTGACGGCGAATATCGACCGATATAATCGGCGGACGTCACAGCATCATATGACAAGGCAGGGAGAGAGCAGATGGACACGGCAACAGGCAAAATCGTCACGATCTTTGGTGGCTCCGGCTTTCTTGGGCGCCATGTGGTGCGGGCGCTGGCCAAGCGTGGCTATCGGATTCGCATCGCTGTGCGGCGCCCGGATTTGGCCGGTTTTCTGCAACCCATGGGCAATGTGGGCCAGATCATGCCGATGCAAGCCAACTTGCGCGATGCCGCATCCGTTGCGCGGGCGGTAGCGGGGGCCGACGCGGTGGTCAATCTGGTCGGTATTCTCCATGAAACCCGTAAACAGCGCTTCGCGACGGTCCAACGGGACGGCGCCAAACTGATTGCAGAGGCGTGCGCCAAGGAAGGTGTCGAGCAGTTGGTACAGATTTCGGCCATCGGGGCAGATATCAATTCCTCATCCGCCTATGCGAAAAGCAAGGCGGAAGGAGAAGAAGCCGTGTTGCAGGCCTTCCCGACAGCCACGATTGTTCGCCCATCGCTGCTGATTGGCAATGAGGATGATTTCTTCAACAAATTTGCCGAGATGGCGCGGTTGTCGCCTTTCCTGCCGCTGGTCGGTGGTGGCAATACCAATTTTCAGCCGGTCTTTGTTGGCGATGTGGCAGAAGTGATCGCCCGCGGGGTTGATGGAGCGTTGCGGTCAGGCACGATTTATGAGTTGGGCGGCCCTGAAGTTAAGAGCTTCAAGTCTTTGCTGGAACTGATGATGCGCGAGACTCACCAACGCCGATTGTTGCTGCCAATCCCCTTCTTTGTCGCCACTCTGATGGGGGCAGTTTTCGAGAGGCTGCCCAAGCCGGTGCTGACGCGCGATCAGGTCAAGCTGTTAAAGCGGGACAATATTGTCTCCGCGGAAGCGATTGCCGAGGGGCGGAACTTTGAGGGACTGGGCATGCAGCCGCTGGCAATTGAGGCGGTCATTCCCACCTATTTGTGGAGCTATCGCAGCACCGGCCAATATGAAAGCAACCGCACCCGCTAGGGACCCGGCACGGGTCACGCCTCAGGCGGATGGCAATATTGGCATCAAGGGATGGCGGGCCGCAAAGCTGGTCCACTCTTTTGTCTTGGCGACCAGCCATGCTGCTTCGGCAATGGCCGAGAGGCGCGGGAAAACCAGATGGTTAAACCGCGCCCGGCTCGTCATAGTCTCACTCCAGATACAGCCCTGTAGTCCAAGGACGCTTTCGGTCCCGGCTTCAAAGCCAGCCATCGGATCAAACTGATAGGTTTGCTCAGTGCTGCTGGTGCCTGCCCAGTCAAGGCCCGGCTCGTTCCAGTCTGGGCCACGCGCCATATCAAGATAATAGGCTTGTCCTGGACACATCACCACCCGATATCCCTCACGGCTGAGGGCGGGACCGGTTTGCGGGTTGAGCCAGGCCATCAGAATGGCTTTGTCCGGATCAAGCCCGCCACCATGGGCGGCCTCCTGCCAAGCGACCGGGATCTTGCCCGCACCTATCAATTGACGGGCAACGAAGTTCAAGATGGCGGCCTGCATTTTCATGGTGTCGGGTACCCCTCCCCCATCGACAAAGCCTTTGGCTCGGGCCCAGCTCATGGCAGAGCGGGAGCCATCCCACACACCATCAGCCACTTCATCACCGCCAACATGGACATGTTGACCGGGGAAGAGATCAGTCACTTCACCAAAAATGGTGTCCAGAAACTGCCAAGTTGTGTTGAGACCGGGATTGAGCGCATTGTTGAGATAGCCCTGCACTGAAGCGCCGCCATCCATGGCGCTGGGGTCAAGCAATTCCGGCACGGCGACAAGGGCGGCATGACAATGACCCGGCACGTCAAGCTCCGGCATCACATCGATATGAAGGCTTGCGGCATGCTCGAGGATGTCCTTGATGGCGGTGCGGCTGTAAAAACCACCCACTTTCTCCGCTCCCCATCCATGTTGCGGCAGCAAGGGCAGACGGTGGCCGCGAAACGCGCCGATGCGGGTCAGGGACGGATAGGCAAGGCTTTCAAACCGCCATCCCTCGTCATCGGACAGATGCCAATGGAAGCGGTTGAGGCGGTTCCACGCCAAAATATCAAGAAAGTGCGCAATGGTCCGCTGCTCGTAAAATTGCCGCGAGACATCCAGATGCATGCCACGCCATTGATGGCTGGGCCAATCCTCGATCACACCAGTTTTCGGCATGGCAAAAGCGTGGGGTGCGGTGCGGACTGCGTGCCAGATCTGTGCCAGCGCTATGAGGCCATAAAGCTGACCTGCTCCATCTGCCACCTCCAGACGGATTTTGCTGGCTGAAAAGGTGAGACGGAACGCACCATCGCCCTTTTGCTGCAATCCTTTGTCCATCGGGCACAGCTGGACTGTGGCATGGGACGCATGCGCATCAAACGGGCCTCTGTCGACGCAATAGAGCCGTTTATAGAGGGCGGTGACCATGTCGGCCTGTGACGGGTCACCATTGAGCAAGAAAGCCTGAGGCGCTTCCCCCGCCCATTGATCGATGGCGACATGATTGGCCATGGGCAAGAGGCCCAGTTGGGGGGCGTTGTTTGCGGTGTCAGGGATCACCCTCTCCCCGGTATGCATGGCAAGCGGCTGGTAAGGCTCATCTTGCGCCTCGAACGGGGCGCATGTGACGGGGAGCGTGGTTTGATCGGCGAAAATCAGAAAGGCCGAGGATGGCCCGGCAGTAAAATGGCCTGGTCGACTGGAGAGGACCGGAATGGTGATGCGCCAGAGGCAACCCGCCTCATCGCCCACCAGCGGCTCAATGGGGAGAAATTCGTGATAGTTGGCCACCCGCCGCGCCAAAATCGCTCCGCTCAACTCGGTGCCTTGGGGAATCCGCGTTAACGAGGTCAGCGCCAGCCTGATGTCTTTGGGCAAGCTTTGACCGGGCGCGCCGAACAGCGAGAGCTTGATTTGGCCGGTTTTCGAACCATCATCGATCCAGAGGCTCTTGAGGACCAGTTCACCCGTCTCAGACATCATTTCTTCCTGCCATTCAAACGTTTCCCATTGCTCACATACTGACCCCAGTGGCAGAAAAAGGGAAGGGACGGCCACCCCCTCGTCCAATGGATTAAGACGGCAACGAAAGAAAGCTTGGAACAGGCTTTGGACTCAGCTGGGTTTGGGTTGGGTCCGAATAGGCTGCCAGACTGCGGCACACCAACCAAAAAAGCTGGCAAATCATCGCCAGCCTTGTTTGCGTTGAGAAGGCCCTGCAAACGGCGTCAGGCCGCCTCGACATCCTTCAGAAAACCAGCGACCAATCCATCGAGCTTTTTGGCCTGCTCAGCCACATTGCGCGAAGAACTGAGCACATCAGCGGCATGCTTGGTCGTCTCATTGGCTTTCTCGAACACTTCGCCAACATTGCCCGATACGGTCTTGGTACCCTGTACCACCTGCAGCACGGACTGGGAGATTTCGTCTGTGGCGCTGCCCTGCTGGTTGACTGCAGTGGCAATCGAGGAGGTATGGTTGGAGACTTCGGCCATGATTTCGGCGATTGAACCGATGGCGCCGACAGCGTCGCGGCTCGAGCCCTGAATGGCGTCCACATGATGGGCAATTTCTTCGGTCGCCTTGCTGGTCTGGTTGGCCAGCTCCTTGACCTCGGCGGCGACGACCGCAAAGCCTTTGCCCGCTTCGCCTGCGCGCGCAGCCTCTATGGTGGCATTGAGAGCCAGCAGGTTGGTCTGCTTGGCAATATCCTGAATGAGGATGATCACTTCACCAATACGCGATGACGCCGTATCAAGGCTTTCCACCTTTTCATTGGAGGTGACGGCGGCCTTGGTGGCTTGATCAATGATGGCGCGGGTCTTTTCGACCTGACCGTTGATGCTGTTGATGGAAGCGGACAATTCTTCGGCGGCCGAGGCGACCGTGTCAACATTTTGCGCTGCCGTTTGCGAAGCATGCCCTGCCCCGTCGGCACGGCTCGAAGTCTCATCGGCGATGCCAGTCAAGAGGCGCGCATCCTCTTCCATACGAGCCGCATTGTTCGATACATCGGCCAGCGCCTGTCTGGCCGCCTGGTCGAAGCCGGAAATCAGCTTGCTGACCCGTTGATGGCGCTCGTCGTCGGCCTGCTGAGTTTGTTTTTCCGCCTCTTCAAGGGTTTTGGCCTGTTGGGCATTGTCTCGGAAGACGGCAAGGCTTTGCGCCATGGCTCCCAATTCATCCTTGCGGTTCTGGTCCGGAATCGAGACATCAAGATTGCCGCTCGACAGCTGGCTCATGGCTTGGCGTAGATGGGTCAACGGGGCGTCGATGTTGGCTGCCTGCCAGTAGCCAACGCCAACTCCCAGCAGCATCAGGACAATCAGAACAGCGCCTGTTGTCAGCAGATAATTCTCCCAAAGGGTGACAAAATGATCCGTCGGCACCAACAAATGCAGGACGCCTATCGTCTTGCCAGAAAAATCACGCACCGGATGCAAGGCGGACGCATAATGCTTGCCTGAGAGTTCTATGCGATCAAGCAAACGGGTCTTCTCAAGGGCGGAAAGCAGGATTTTCTTATCGAGCAGCTTGGTATCGCCAACGGTTGAGGCGAAAAGCGTGATGTCATCCGCCTTGTCGGCAAATTGCTCGAAGCTGGTATTGGGCAGCAAGTAGAATTCGGTTTGCAAGCCGCGGTTGGCGATAAAGCGGGTAAAGAGCTGATCATCAAAGGCCAATCCGAACTCGACGGTGCCCGCATGCTGGCCCTGATAGGAAATAGGCACAACGCCACGCACTCCGATGCCACCACGGCCACGTTCAAGGCCCGTTACCGTTTTCTTTTCGCCATTGGCACTTAACACCGTCTGACGGAAGCCGGACAGATCGTCCCCATGTTTGGAGGGTTTATGAACCCGGTGGAAAGAGGTGGCAGGCGCAAGATGGAATTGAAATTGCCGCACCCCATTGTTGGCTTTCCATGTCTTGAAACCGGCATCAAACAGCTCGCTGAGCTGAGCGCGGTTCTTTTCCGCCATGGCCTTCTTGACGATTGGCATCTCAGCCACCAAAGCCGCTCGGTTGGCCGCATCAGCATTCCAGTTTTTGATCATCGCATCAAATTCGGAGATATTGGCGGCGATCTCGCGCTCTTCGGCAACCGATATCAAGTTGCGGATGACATAGGATGTGGCTAGTGTCATGAGAACCAGAACCGAGAGCACAGCTCCGGTCAGCGTAAGGATCAGGCGGCGTTTTATGGTCATGATGGGGCTCGCAGGCTAAGCGGAAGTCAGTAATAACTGACTAGCAATTTATGCTGAATAAAGTGCTAACTTCGGGCCCAAGAGAGTATGCAATCACGATAGATCACACCAGAAAAGGTATAAATTCCCATGCATAGACAGCGAATTTCAACGGGTTCGGCGATGGAAAGTGAAGCGGGATATAGCCGGGCGATTGTTGAGGGGGATTGGTGTTTTGTGTCCGGCACCACGGGTTACAATTATGAAACGATGGAAATGCCGGCCACTATTTCCGGACAAGCTCACAATTGTTTTTCCAATATTTCCAAGGTGTTGGAAGAAGCGGGCTTTGATCTGAAGGATATCGTAAGGGTACATTATTATGTCACGTCACGGGCCGGGGCAGAGGAGGTCTTTCCAGTGTTCGGGAAATATCTTGGCGAGATCCGTCCGGCAGCCACATTGATCATTTGCGAATTGCTGCGCTCGGAAATGAAAATCGAGATCGAAGTGACTGCGCTGAAACGTCACAAGACGAACCAAGTCTAATCGATCCCCTTCAGTCATTGACCTCCGCCATAGGCGGAGGTTTGTTACGCTTCGCTTGAACCACTAGAAGTGGTCTTGTTTGGTTTCAATAGTTTGGCTTGAACATATCCGCGAAGTCGCTCGCCTTATCCTGCCTCTGTTGATTGCGGATATAGCGTCTGACGACCTCCTCTTGATAGCCCGTTGTCGAAACAAAGTAACCACGTGCCCAAAAATGATATCCCTTGTAGCGACGTTTCCGGGCATATTTGTTTGCCACATATAGCGCCGTTTTACCCTTTAAGAAGCCCACTATATGGGCCACTGAATATTTGGGTGGGATTGAGATCAACATATGCACATGGTCGGGCATAAGATGCCCTTCCTCAATATGGCATCCCTTTTGTGACGCCAACTTCGTAAATTGATCTCGTAACTCACGCCGCAAGTCTCCGTATAGACGTTTGGTCCTGTATTTGGAGCCAAAGACTACATGATATTTGCAGTCCCAAGTGCTGTGTGATAGGTGATTTTTGTCCATAAAAACCTCCTCGCTTCTGTTCTTAAAACCACGCCAATGGTTCAAGTGAGGAGGTCTCTTACTGAAAATGTAAAACTTGTCCAGTCCTCCACCGCAGGTGGAGGTTTATTTCAGACATAATAAAGAGGCCCCTCATACGGGGCCTCTTTCTTTGGTATTGGGCGTTTTGTCTTAGGCGACTGCTTCGCGATGCAAAATATAGAGCGAGGCTGCAACAATCAGCAAGGCGCCAGGCCAGAAATAGCCCACCGGAGCAAAGCCAAAAGCCAGCCACCCCGCCATCACATTGATCGGCAGTTTGACATGGTCAAAAGGCTGGACATAGGCCGCATCGGCCACCGAATAGGCGCGCGCAATCAACAACTGGGCGACATAGACCAGCAACCCGGATGCCAGTATGATGACAAGAGCCATGCCGCCGGGGATTACCCAACCGCTGCCAACAGCCAGCAGGCCATTGATGGGCGTCATCAGCAAAAGCAGGTAGACGGTAATGGTTGCAGGATCTTCTGCCGCGGTCAGTTGCTTGGTCATCAGCGAGGTCGCAGCCCAGAAGACGGCCGCCCCAACGGGCCAGAGCGCATGCCAGCTGAAGGCATCGGACCATGGGGCGAGAATGATCATGCCGCCAATGAAACCAACCACGGTGGCAGTCAGGCGATGAAGACCGATCTTCTCTTTAAGCAACAGGGCTGCCCCCAGAGTGACAAAGAAGGGCGAAGTCATGATCAGGGCAATGGCTTGCCAGATAGGCACATGGGCAAGCCCGGCCATCCAGGCCTGCACACCGAGCACGGCGAAAAGCACACGCAGAATATGGTGCCAGAGATGCCTGGTGCGGGCCGCGGCCAACCCGGTGCGCAAGAGCCACGGCAAGCTGATCAGCAAAGCCACGAAATATTGCCCGAACGCCACAACAGGTGACGACAGGCCCATTCGCATGGTGAGATATTGGGTTGCCAGATTGACCAACGCAAAGGCCAGACCGGCGAGGATCATATAGATCGCGCCCATCAGCGCTCCGGGCTTCAGGTCTGCTGTCCCGACGGTCAGCGTGGCGTGGGAGGAGTGGGACCTCTGATTCATATCGCATTCCTGAGTTATGTTGCGCTCTGATCTAACGAGAGACACAAAAACACGCGTGAATCAGGACGCAAAGGGACAGCGCGACAAATCTCTTCGGCGCACAACCCGAAGGCCGCCAAAGAGCTGCTTGTCGTCTGTCTCATTCTCTTTCATCCGGACTGTAACCGTCGGCTCTGGAATTGCACCAGATCTGCTGACCAATCGCCTGCTGCCATGAAAGGCTTGGGCCATTGCGCTCGCGGGCTTGAAGACTGGCTTTCGCTGCATCACACCGCCGGTGGGGACTTCCACCCCGCCCCGAGAATAAGTGCCCGGCGGAGATGCCATACAAGTCGAGTGAAGATACCTGTCGCGCGAGCCGACATAAGATGCCGCTTTTTTGCCGCAAAAGCAAGCGTGATGCTTTTTTAGGCAAAATAGTGACAGAAGAAAACGCGCAGAGCTGAAGGCGTAGCAGGAATGCAGGTGTCAACAAACGAGCCGAGATCCAAACAACAAAAGGCGGGAGTCAAGGTCCCGCCCTTTTGTTTGGTATGGTGTGTGCCTCGCGCGAGGACTTTCAGGCAAATGCCTGTCTTGCTGGATCAGGCCTCCGGCTTGTGGTCCTGGTTCATGTCGCCCTCATATTTGGCAGGCTTGGAATTATGACATGCCGCCATGAAGCGATCGAACTCTTCCTTGTCCTTGGTCCGGCGCAGTTCGACCAGAAAATCTTCAAATTCGGCCTTTTCTGCTTCGAGTTTGCGGCGTTCTTCTTCCAGGCGCTCCATTTCAGCCTTGCGATATTCATCAAAGGCTTCGTTGCCGGTCCGGCCAAAGCCGCTGCTGGAAAGGCCACGGTCGCGACGATGACGACATCTGGAGCCTTTGAATTCATGATCCACTCGTGATTTGATATCCTTGAACATTTCACGCATTTCTTCACCCCAGATGATATATGCCAACATTGCAAGACCAAGCGGCCAGAAGAAAATAAAACCAAGTATCATCAAACCTACGCTAGAGGCCTTCCAAGATGACTTAGTTGTAGCAGTCTGTGACATTGTCTTCCTTTCGGTCGGAATTACATCTCCTTTACACGCAAACCAGTCTTTCTTTGTTTTAGACTGTCATTTACGCTCTCACATCAGGAGAAATGGTGCGATAAAGACCTGAATTCAAGAGAATGTGATTGTAATTTATTTTCAGGACAGGTCTTGAAATAGACGCTAGGCGTACCGTTCGCCGGGATTCACCGCTCAAGAAGGCGATTGAGCCCCTTGATGTCCAGAAGTCGTATAACGCCACGGCGGCTCTTCAGCAGGCCTTGGGACGCAAATCGCGCCATATGCCGTCCGATTACCTCTCTGGTCGAGCCGAGTTGACCGGCGATTTCCGCCTGCGTGTTATGTATTGTCGCATCAGAAGAGGCCCGCACAAGAAGATAGGAGATCAGTTGCTGCTCCAGACTTTGCGCTGCGCGTTGTTCAAGGGTGGCCATCAATCCGAAAACGGCCGAAGACAAGGCCCGGATGGTGAGGTCCTGAATGGCTGGCTCGGAAGCGAACAGCGCGCGATACGCGTGGCCTGGAAGCAAGCCCACCACGGTTTGAGCCTCTGACTCGACCCAGGCGGGATATAACAGATCGCTGAACAAGGCATTGAGTGCCAATATGCAGGTCCCGCCGGGTTCAATCCGATAGAGCGTCGTTTCCCGTCCATTTTGCCCATAGACAAAGACACGCAAGGCCCCTTGCAGCACAAAATAGGCCCCGGCAACAGCATCCCCGCGCATAATGATCTGTTGCTGACGCTCAATGGTCTTGCGCACAAGACGGCTGGCGAACAAGGTGCGACCTTTTTCGCTCAATGCATCATAGATGACCAGATCTTCGCCTCGCATGGTGTTCCGGGCCTGTGGCTTTAGACGTGAAATGCTATCGCGTCTTTTCGCATTGTCCAAAACCTGTCCGCCACCCTCTTTGCCGGTGCCGGACAGGACGATCCTTGTTGAAGTCGACCGATTGACAGACGTCAGTTCAAGCTCTTTGTAACATCTGCCGTGGTCAACACGCCATTGGCAATCATGGAATAATTAACCAGCGCCGCATTATAGGCCTCTTCTCCGGGCGCGGCGACCGCATCCTTGACAACATAAACCTTGAAGCCATTCTCCATCAGCGTGCGCATGTGAGAATCGACACAGAGATTGGCAACCAGACCAGCCAGAATGACCGTGTCGATATTGTTCGCACGCAATTGATACATTAGATCATTGCTTTCCGGGCCATACATCTTGTGTGGTCCGGCAATCAGGGTCTTGCCATCATAGATATAGGATTTGAGAGGCTCATAAAAGTCCGCACCCGTGCCTTCAAGGTCATCTGGATCCAGCGTTTTGGCATAGAGAGCCTTGAGGTCCAGCAACTGGCGCTGCAGCGCTCCGGCATTGGACCAGTCGATATCGGACCGGGTGTAGACGAGTGGATCCACCGCCAGCGTCACATCCTGGCTTTTGGACAGTTTCATGAGGGTCTCGATATTGCCGATTGTCCCCAATTGCTCCATGTTCGGAGCAACCAGACCGTAAAGCTTGCCGTCCTTGTCGAGAAAGTCTTTTTGCGGGTCCGTGATGACAATGGCAGTGCGCGCCTTGTCAAAGCTTGGCAGGGGATTTTCGGCTGCGACAGAGGAGGCGGCAAACGCCCCCAAAGCCAGAGAGGCACCTGCCAGAAGAGAAATCAATGTGCTTTTCATCACTCAAGTTCCTGTTCAAAATCAATATGACAGGTCAGTGATAGGACAATGATGCCGGGACTTATGTAACCGAGGTTACAGATCCGGCTCTTTTTCAGGATCAGCTTTTCTTGTTCAGATCCTGATCGTGGGTGCGGACAAAATCGGCGATGCGCGGAGCGATTTCCGAACGGAAACGGGAGCCATTGAAGACGCCGTAATGACCGACATCGGGCTGCTGATAATGCACCTTCATGCTTTCTGGCAGACCGCCACACAGAGTGTGGGCAGCTTCGGTTTGCCCCGCTCCGGTGATGTCGTCATTCTCCCCCTCCACCGTCATCAGCGCGGTTTTGGTGATCTTGTCGCAGTCGACGGTCCGGCCGCGATAGGTGAAGGCGCCTTCGGGCAGTGCATGGTCAATGAAGACCGCCTTTATGGTGTCGAGATAGAATTCTTCGGTCATGTCCATCACGGCGAGATATTCATCATAGAAATCGCGGTGCTTTTCAGCAGAATCACCGTCACCAACGATCAGGTGATTGTAGAATTCCTGATGGGCGCCGACATGGCGATCCAGATTCATGCCCATGAAGCCACCCAATTGCAGGAAGCCCGGATAGACCCGGCGACCAAAGCCGGCATGGGGGAATGGTACGGTCATGATGACATTGTTGCGGAACCAGTCGATGCCTTTGTTGACGGCATAATCGTTGACCGCAGTGGGCGTGATGCGGGTGTCGATCGGCCCGCCCATCAAGGTCATGGAAGCGGGCGCCCGGTGATCATTATCCTCATTCATGATGGAGACCGCCGCCAACACCGGTACAGAGGGCTGGCAGACCGCCATGACATGGGTGTTGGGCCCCAGATAATGGATCATGCCCATGATATATTCGATATAATCATCAAGGCCGAACTCGCCTTCCTGCACAGGCACGAGGCGCGCGTCAAGCCAGTCGGTGATATAGACATCATGGTCGGACAGCATGGTTTCCACCGTGCCGCGCAAAAGGGTCGCATAATGGCCAGACAGAGGCGCAACGATCAGGATCTTGGGGTCGCGCCGATGACCGGCTGGCAACATGCGCTCAAAATGGATGAGATTGCAGAAAGGGCGGCGCCAGATGGTCTTTTCATGCACGGATGTTGCCTGCCCATCGACTGTGGTTTCGAACAGACCGAATTCCGGTTTGCCATAGCGACGGGTGGTGCGCTCAAACATTTCGGCGGCAGCGGCGGTCGCCTTGCCCCATGGGGTTTTGGACAGGGGATTGACCGGATTCTGCATGAAGATGCGCGTGGCATCGGCTGCGGCTCGCCAAGGGCTCAGCATAGCATGGTGCCATTCATACATCTGATAGACCGGAATCGGGATCATCGACATATCCAGTTCCATATGGTCCTGAAGGTCGAAATAGTCCATGTGTGGCAAACCCGACAGCATTTTGGTCGGATCGAAATTCTTGGGTTCGAAATTGTTCGGGTCGAACCAGCCTTCGAAAGAGAAACTGTCAAATTTCATCACTTGATTCCTAAACTGGTTCAAAAAGTGGTCCGCTGTTTGGCAACGTCCGATTGGTCCGGCATTTTGAAGCGCTTGTTGAAGCGTTTGCAGACCGCGCACATCCTTGGGCCTTGAGATTGCTCGCTCGCTTGCGAGATCGGACGTTCGGCGGTTTATAAACAAGCGCTCGTTCATATTCATTGTGCAAGGCAATATACTAAGGCTAGATACGACCCGCACACAAGGTATTTCCTTACCTCTTTAGGCGTAAAAATAACCAGATACCCGTATTTGACACGCAAATTTGCTGCAATGCAACATAAATTCACAAAAAAGCGCATATAGGCTATTGCGGAAATCATCTTCGGGGTGACAGAATACGCCCCAAGAAGAGCCCAGCACCATCGGTTCGGGCCGTTTCACATCAAGCCTCTATCATGGTTTCATCAAATCCTTCCGATCCGATTTTCTCCAGCAGACAGATCAAGCTGGGCACGCTCGTGATCCTGCGCTGGCTGGCCATTTTGGGGCAAGGGTCGGCTGTTCTGTTTGTCTGGCTGGTGTTGGGATATGACTTCCCGGCCCTGTTATGTCTCGCTCTGGTGGGATTGTCAGCCTGGCTCAATCTGTATTTGCATTTCCAGATCCGCAACAGTGTGAGACTGGCACCGGGACCGGCGACGGGATTGCTGGCCTATGATTCGGCGCAGTTGGGTGGTTTGCTCTATTTGACCGGCGGATTGCTCAATCCCTTTGCCTTGCTGTTGCTGGTGCCTGCGGTGGTGTCGGCGACCATGCAGCCCGCGCGCTTTACGATCCCGCTGACTGGTCTGATTGCCCTCATTGCGACTGTGCTGGTTTTCTTCCATATGCCTTTGCCGTGGAAGGATGCCACGCCGCCGGACTTTCCGGTTATGTATATGGCTGGCGTCTGGTTGGCGATCATCATCACCATGCTGTTTCTGTGCATCTATGCCCACCGAATCGCGCAGGAAGGTCACTTGCTGGCCAATGCCCTGTCAGCGACCGAACTGATACTGGCCAACGAGCAGCATTTGACCACTTTGGACGGGCTGGCCACCGCCGCAGCGCACGAGCTTGGCACACCTTTGTCGACCATCCAGCTGGTTGCACGCGAACTGGAGCGGGAGCTTGATCCGGCAGACCCGCTGCGTGAAGATGCCCAGCTGTTGCGCAGTCAGGCGGAGCGGTGCCGGGACATATTGGGCAAGCTGCGCTCCCTTTCCGGGGATGACCACGCCAATTTCTCGAAAATGCGCTTGTCATCCCTGATCTCGGAGCTGATTGAGCCGTTCGATCTGTTTGACATCGAATTTATACTGAACTTTCCGACGGATCGGGATGATCAGCCAATCCTGTGGCGCAATCCGGGCCTGATGTATGGTCTTGGCAATCTGATCGAGAATGCTACCGATTTCGCCGCATCCCGTGTGGAGATCTCGGCGCAATGGAATGAGCAGGCTTTGTCGATCCGCATTGCCGATGACGGGCCGGGCTTTTCCGACGTCATGTTGCAGCGCCTTGGCGACCCCTATGTCACCAGTCGGGCGGACCCGGACCAACAGGACCGCAATGCAAATCAAAGACCAGATGCAGATACCATATTGTCGCAAGGAATGAATGGCGGAGGGCTAGGCCTTGGCTTCTTCATCGCAAAAACCCTGTTGGAACGCAGCGGGGGTCGGGTGGAAATCAGCAACCGTCAAGGCACAAAAAAGGACCGAAAAAGCGAAAAAGCCCATAAAAACAGTGGAGCAGTCGTAGATATATACTGGCCACGGGCGGTTCTTGAGACAGATCAATAAAAGAAGTAAGTTTGATGCTAGATTTAAGACATGAGACCGATTGCCACACCAATTTCCAATATGTGGAAGGAAGATCAGGGTCTGGCAAGGGCAAGAAGGACGACCAACCATGACTCTTACTGACCAAATTTCGAGCACTCAGCCAGGATATCTTCTATTGGTTGATGATGATCGTCCCTTCCTCATCCGCCTTGCGCGCGCCATGGAAAGCCGTGGCTTCACCATTCAGACAGCAGACAGCGTGGCCGAAGCCTTGATGATCGTCAAGACTGAAGCGCCCCGCTATGCGGTGGTGGATATGCGACTTGGCGACGGCAACGGACTCGATGTGATCGAGGCCATCCGCAATGCCAATCCGGATGCACGAACCATAATGCTGACGGGCTATGGCAACATCACAACGGCTGTGACGGCCGTCAAACTCGGTGCGGTTGACTATCTGGCCAAACCCTCCGATGCGGATGACATCTATGCTGCCTTGGTGAATGAAGGGGCGCAGAAGACCGAGCCGCCGGAAAATCCCATGTCCGCCGATCGGGTGCGGTGGGAACATATCCAGCGGGTTTATGAATTGTGTGATCGCAATGTTTCAGAGACGGCACGCCGTCTGAACATGCATCGCCGCACTTTGCAACGCATCCTTGCCAAACGCGCTCCGCGCTAGGCATTTTCTATCGTCTGTTCCGACCTCGGTTGGCCACGTCCGCGGCTGACCTCTCCTGACTTGTTATATACCTGATGCCTTTTTAAAGGGCTTGCTTGAAGGGCTGGCGTCTTCTCCAGCACCCAAAGCGCCTCTTTGGCTAGAGCAATTCTCGGGAACAGCCGTTCACGAGACTGCAATACCATTCTGAGAAAATTGCGTTTAAACCCAAACCGGCGCCCCGGTTTATCTTCAAAGCGCTCTAGAAGGCTTCGTTATTGGCCGAATTGGGCCAGATTTTCATGATCCGCTTGGCTTGAGCGCCGGGCCGGATAGTCCTTGGCTATGCCTTGTTGGCAAAGGACAGGCACAAAAAAACCGGCCATTGGCCGGTTTCAGCTTTTCGCTTCTGATCCGCGTTTTAAAAACGCTGATGTCTGATCGACAGACTTAGAGGACCTGAAGGTTTGCAGCGCTTTCGCGGCCGTCACGACCGGTCTGCAGCTCGTAGGATACTTTCTGGTTTTCGTCGAGGCCGGCAAGACCGGAACGCTCTACAGCAGAAATGTGTACGAAAACATCTTTGCCGCCTTCTTCAGGGGCAATGAAACCAAAACCTTTGGTTGGGTTAAACCATTTAACGGTACCGTTAGCCATAACCGTTGTCTCCATATAGATAGCGCTATCCGCACGATGCGATAGCTTGGCGTAGCTCGTCTGTATCGAAAGACTGACGCCCAAAGGAAGTCCAACGGGGTAGAGCAGTGTCGAATAGAAAAGTCCAGCAAGGAAGAATTGCCACAAGACCTTCTCGAAATCAAGCGCGAACTGCTACCAAAGATCCCCTGCCCAGAGTTCTGTAGCCTGAACGGATCTGACAGTGGCTCGGGATCGATCCGGTCGATCTGAGGCTGCAATCAAATCCTGGTGGGCTCGATATGAATGGGCACACCGGGGTCGTGAATGGCATGAAGACGGCTGGCTGCGACCTGCGCAAATCGCAGGGTCACAGCCTTGCGGCGGGCGGCTGCCAGCTTGCGGATATCGACGTCGCGGACAATTTCAGCCCCATGGGAATCGGCGATGATCAGCCCTGCTTCCTGAGGGAAAATATCCGCTGGCGTTTCCTGATTGGTGGCAAAAAACAGCCGGTCGCAATAGTCCCAATAATCGGGCCATTTGGTGTCGGCGCGAAAATCAGCAAGAGAGGATTTGATCTCGATAATCCAAATTTCTCCCTTGCCATTGATGGCGAACAGATCCGCGCGGCGGCCCGATTTCAGCGTCAATTCTGGGATCGAGACAAAGCCGTGCCGCCGAAGCAGGCGCGCGGTGCCGCGCTGGATTGCCAAAGCCCGCTCCGACTGGCGTCCATCCACCGGGGCTGAGATGTCTGGCTCGATCATTTTTCCCATCCTGGCTTCCTTTTTCAAATTTTTGTGAATAGCGTCCCGGCTGGTGTGGATTTAGCCCAAAGCCGCTGTCACGGCCTTGCGGAAACGGGCGACGAAGTCGGCAATATGGTTCTCCTCAATGATCAGAGGCGGCGAGACGGCAACCGAATCGCCCAGACCACGCACCATCACCCCTTCCTTCCAGCAGGCCTTGAGCAATTTAGGGCCGATGCCACCGGGCTTGCCTTCGAGGGGGGCGAATTCAATCGCTCCGATAAGGCCAATTCCGCGTACATCAATCACGCCTGGCAGATCGGCAAGTGCGTGCAAGGCCTCTTGCAATGCGTCGCCGATGGGGCCCGCTGCGCGGGTGAAGAGATTATCGCGCTCATAGAGATCCAGACAGGCCATGGAGGCCGCGCAGGCGAGCGGGTGAGCGGAATAGGTATAGCCATGGAACATTTCCATGCCTGATGTGCTCTCAAAGATCGCCGCCTTGACTGCGTCACTGCAGGCCACGGCACCCATCGGGATGGTTGCCGATGTGATGCCCTTGGCCATGGTCATCAGGTCCGGCTCGACGCCGAAACGCTGAGCGGCAAAGGCTGCCCCCGTGCGGCCAAATCCGGTGATCACCTCGTCAAAGATCAGCAGGATGCCATGTTCGGAACAAAGGGCACGCAGGCGCTCCAAATAGCCTTTGGGCGGCAGCAATACGCCACCGGCTCCAGCAATCGGTTCAACAATCACCGCAGCGATGGTCTCGGGATCATGGAAGTGGATCAGGTTGGCCAGTTCATCGGCCATCGCCTCGCCGCCATGCTCTGGCTGCCCCTTGGAGAAGGCGTTGAGCGACACATCATGGGTGTCTTTCAAATGATCGACGGGCAACCATTGACCAAAGGCCTTGCGGTTGGCAGTCAGGCCGCCCAGAGAGACACCGGCAAAATTCACCCCATGATAGGCCCGTTGGCGGGAGATCAGCTTCTTGCGCCCGGCCTGCCCGCGCGCGGCGTGGTAGGCATAGGCAATCTTGACGGCGGTTTCGACGGCTTCCGAGCCGGAATTGGCAAAGAACAGGGTATTGAGGTCACCGGGCAGGTGACTTGCCAGACGCTCGGCCAGCTGGAAGGAAAGTGGATGGCCGAAGCTGAAGGAGGGGGCAAAATCCAGCTCGGCAAATTGCGCCTTGACCGCTTCGCCAATTTCCTCGCGCCCATGGCCAAGATTGCAACACCACAGGCCCCCGGACATATCGAGGATTTCGTCGCCATCCTTGGAGCGATAATGCATCCCCTTGGCCTCGACAATCAGCCGCGGGTCAGCGGCAAAATCCTGATTGGCGGTGAAGGGCATCCAATGATGGTCAAACTTGACCTCTTTGTTGTTGGCATAGGTGGTCATGGCAATTCTCTTCCCCAAAAGGCGCGACTTTGGCTTTTGGTTGATTTGACGACATTCGCCAATGGCCCGCAAGCCCCTTTTGCCCCCTATGCCATTGCCTCACGGCCCCCTGTCAGAGGGCCGAGCCTGCAGCATGGCCGCTTGCCCATGCCCACTGGAAATTGAAGCCACCCAGATGACCTGTCACATCAAGTACTTCGCCAACAAAATAGAGCCCGCTTACGTCATTGGCTTGCATGGTTTTTGACGATATCGCTCGGGTATCAACGCCACCGAGGGTCACCTCGGCGGTGCGGTAGCCTTCGGTGCCGATCGGGGTGACCGACCAGCGGTGAACCGCTTCATCGAGCTTGGTCAGCACCTTGTTGCCCTGCTCAGCCATCGGACCCTTGAACCCGTCTCGCTCGCAAATGGCCTTGGCCAGACGCTTGGGCAAGAGGCCGGATAGAGCAGTGGCGATATCCTGCCTTGGATTGTCTCCTCGCGCCTTTGTCATATGCTCAAGGCAGGACTGGCCGGGGGCGAGATCGACAAGAACAGGCATGCCTTCGCGCCAATAGGAGGAAATTTGCAGGATCGACGGACCAGACAGGCCACGATGAGTGAACAGCAAGCCTTCGCGGAAACTGGTCTTGCCAACCTTGACCACCGCATCAACCGACAGACCGGACAGAGGCACCGTCCAGCTTTTCTCCGCTTCCGCAAAGATGAAAGGCACCAAAGCGGCGCGGGTTGGCTGCAAGGGGATGCCGAATTGTTTGGCAATATCATAACCAAGACCCGTAGCCCCCATTTTGGGAATCGATTTGCCGCCGGTGGCCACCACAATTGCGCGGGCCAACTCGGTGCCGCGGCTGGTTGCGATCTGGAAGAGATCGCCGCTTTTCTCGACCGCCTTGATAGCGGTATCCAGCCGCAGAATGCCCCCTGCCGCGCGCAAATGATCGAGCAGCATGGTTATGATGTCCATCGCGCTGTCATCACAGAAAAGCTGGCCAAGGGTTTTCTCATGCCAGGGAATACGGCGCTCATCGACCATGGCCAAAAAGTCCTTGGGCGTGAAGCCACGCAAGGCGGAAATGCAAAAGCGCGGATTGGCAGAGAGGAAATTCTTCTCAGTGGTGTTGATATTGGTGAAATTACAGCGCCCACCGCCGGAAATGCGGATCTTTTCAGCCGCCTTTCTGGCATGGTCCAATACCAGCACCTTGCGGCCCCTGCGCGCTGCCGTGATCGCCGTCATCAGGCCGGCAGCCCCCGCCCCCAGAATGATTGCATCCCAAATGGGTTGCCCTGCCCGGTTTGCCTGTCCGGTGGGGTCGATCGTTTGGTCGGGAGATGTCATGGCCCTGCGCCTGTCGTGAAGAGGAAGTGATCAGGCTGGCAATAAAGAAAGGTGTGGGCAGCGTCAAGCTTGGCGATTGCGTTCAACGAAGGGCTTGGCTGGTATGCCGGACTGGTCCAGAACCGCCTGCTCAAATTCGCGCGGCGGCTTTGGTTTGGCAAACAAGTAGCCCTGCGCGCTATCGCAATGCTCGTGCTTGAGTTGGTTCGCAACAGCTTCGGTCTCGACCCCTTCGGCGATCACTTCCAACCTTAGCGAATGGGCCAGATTGATGGTGGCCCGGACAATCGCGGCATCGGACGGATTGTCAATCATGTCGCTGACGAAGGATTGGTCGATCTTGAGCCGGTCAACCGGGAAATGCTTGACGTAAGACAGTGACGAACAGCCGGTGCCGAAATCATCAATGGAGATTTTAACGCCCAGATCGCGCAACTGGCCAAGCTGGATGGCCACCTGATCCTTGTCATGGAGCACGATGCTTTCGGTCAATTCCAGATCAAGCAAATGCGGTGGCATGCCTGTTTCACCCAGAATGCGGGCGACGAGCAGTGGCACCGACTGGCGCTGGAACTGGACGGGAGACAGGTTGACACCGATGGTGAAGTCCGGCAGGCCCTTGGCCTTCCATGCGGCTCCCTGACGACAGGCTTCACGCAACACCCACTCATTGATCGGCATGATCATGCCATTGCGTTCGGCACGGGCCAGAAACTGGCTTGGCGGGATCAGCGATCCATCTTCACCGCGCATCCTGAGCAAAGCCTCACAGCCGATGATGGACCGGCTGCTCAGATCCACCTGCTGCTGATAATGCAGCTCGAAGCGGCCTTCTTCCAGAGCCTTACGCAGGCTGCTGTCAACTTGCTGCTCTTCGCGAACGCGGGCATCCATGTTGGCGGAGAAAAGACAATAGCCGTTGCCGCTGGCCTTCTTGGTGCGATACATGGCCAGATCAGCGTTGCGTAACAGCTTCTCGAAATCCTGCCCATCTTCGGGATGAACGGCGATACCGACCGACGCGGTGACTGGTGTCGAGATATCAACCTTGGCGATGGCCGAGGGCAAAATCCCAGCGATGGCCTTGCCCATGCGTTCTATTTGCTGGTCGCCTCTGATGTTCGCCTGAAGGATGGCAAATTCATCACCACCGAGTCGGGCAACCAGATCGTCTTTGGAGGCAATCGAGCGCAAGGCTTCGCCCACGTGAATCAGCAATTCATCACCGATCGCGTGGCTATTGAGGTCATTGACCTGCTTGAAGCCATCCAGATCGATCAAGTGAATGGCAAAGCGTCCGTCACCGCGACGGCAACGACCGATTTCCCGATCCACCCGGTCACGTATCAGGGTCCGGTTTGCCAGTCCCGTCAATGCGTCATGGTGGGCCATGTGATGGAGATGATTTTCCGCAGCCTTACGGTCGGTAATGTCTTGAGAGGAACTGACCACGCCAACGATGGTATCATTCTCGACCAGGGCCGATTTGGTGGTAAGAAAGATCCGCTTCTTGCCATCAGCACCGGGAACTTCCTCTTCAAAGGACCGTAGACCCTTTTTGGATGAGACGACCAATCGGTTGATGGTCATTTTCAGCTCAGCCTGTGCGGCGCCGAACACCTCCGCATAATGTTTGCCGACCACGTCTTCGGGTTTCAGGCCGAGATAATTGGCCTGATAGACATTCATGAACAGAATGCAGCCATCAAGGTCCGTCGCGCTGACCATCACCGGCAAGGTGTCGATCACGCGCACAAGGCGGCTTTCATTTTCCCGTTGGGTCCATGCAAGGATGCTTTCACTTTTCTTCAGGGATTCGAGCAGGGAATCGGCGCGGTTCGTCAGCATCTGGCTCTGGCGATACATTTTCAGCAAATTGCGGGCGCGCGCCACAAACTCGCGATGATCGACGGGGCTCGTCAGCAGATCGGTCGCGCCGGCATCGAGCGCCTTGAGACGGTAGTTCCGATCTTCCATCACGGTGACAGCAATGATCGGGATATCCTGAGTGCGGGGATTGATGCGAATGCGGGAAATGAATTCGTCACCAAGCATTTCAGGCAGATCGAAGGATGTCAGAATCAGATCCGGGTCATGCTCGCCGAGCCAGCGCAAAGCCTGAATAGGCCTTGAGAAGCTGACCACCTCGGTATCTTCCTCTACCCGCTTGGCGATCTGGCTATAAATCTGCCTGTTTGTCCGTTGGTCATCAACGATGAGGATTAATGCCATATAAACTCGCGACCCGTCCGCCCACTTGCTTGCAGGCTGCCTTTGGCCTGCCAAATTCTCAGACACACCATAGCGAAGGAAAGTTAATGCGTTGGCAAGCGTGAACATTGTGCGGCTCGATCCGACACAAAAGATAAGGCTATGGTTACCGAAAGCTGAAGACAAAAAGATGCCGGACCAGATTTGGCGCAGAGGTGCCAAAGGGATCGCGAGCGCGCAAAAGGTGAGGTGAAAGCGGCACTATCGACTTTGACGATGAGTGCAGCATCAGGTTCGAGCCCGGCTCGGGATTTCTTTCAAGATCGGGCACCTATTCCGCTAGGAGACGTGGCCTGTTTTAAGTTTGTAGCAATTAACTTAATCTTAGAGTCGCACGCCTAAACTATCGACAGAAATGGGGTCAGTTTGCCCGTCAAGCATCTGAAATCCCTGTCATTTACCAGTCTAGTCACGCCCAATGCCATGACGCGGCGCTATCGTTCCGGGTTACGACCCAGTCGAAAAAAGAGTTAGTTCATGCTTGATACCATCACAGATCTTGCCCGCGAAAAATCAAGTGACAAACGCAGAGAGCTGCTTGGTCGTGTGGCCGATTTGTTCTTTGATGGCGCTGAGCATCATTCTGAGAAGGAAGCGGTGATCTTTCGCGATATCGTGCTGAAAATGCTCGATGATGTTGATCGGGACGGACGTAGTGAATTTTCTCAACGGGCCGCGCCGCATGAAAGCCTGCCCGCCGATGTCGCACGCCAGTTGGCCCAGGACGATGTCTCGGTTGCCGGACCGATGCTGCAACATAGCCCGGTGCTGACTGACGAAGATTTCGTCGCCTTTTCCCAATCCCTGTCTCCCAGCCATCTGGAAAGCATCGCCCAGCGCGATCACCTGTCCGGCAAGGTCACCGATGCACTGATTGAGAATGGTACGCGGGAAGTGTGGCGCAAGGTAAGTCAGAACAAGGGCGCTGAAATCACCTCCAAGGGCTTTGACACTCTGGTCAGCAATGCATCCGGCGACCAAATTCTGCAGGCCAGTTTGAGCGCCCGTTCGGATATCACCGTCGAGGCTGCCAAGTCCCTGCTGCCTTTGCTGCCACCAGATGGAAAACAGCGACTGGTTAGCTTGTTCGAAAAGAATTCTGCCATGGCTGGCGAGTTGCTCGGTACGGCGCACAGGCGTGTAACCGCAGAGAAGCTGGTGGGTCGCAAAGGCCGACTTGAAGCCAAGTTGATGATCTCCGACGTGAAAGAGGGCAAGATACAATTATCCGAAGCCATCATCCAATTTGCCGAAGCTGACCGTAGTTCTGATCTTATCACCTTTCTTGCAGTGATGGCCGACATGGACGAGCCTCTGGTCTCCAATGCCTTCTATCAGGAAAATGAAGACCCGATCGCGATCCTGTGCAAGTCGCTTGATGTCAGTGTTGAAGCTTTCACCCGTGTGATGAAGGTGCGTTGCGACAAACTGAAGCTACCGCTCAGTGTGGGCGGGCGCAGTATCATTCGCTACAAGGAACTGGATGTTTCCTCTTCCCAGCGCGCAATGCGGTTTGTTCAGATGCGCAAGAATGTCGGGCAGGCAAGTTAGCCCCCGTGGGGTTGCCAACAGCCCTCCTCTCCCACAGCATCAACGGATAAGATGACGTAAAAAAGGGGGCTTTCGCCCCCTTTTGCATTCTTGATTGCGTCTCAACCCCCCTGAACCATCGCTTAGGCAGGTTCGGGCTTTTTGGTCTCTTCGGCGTCGCCTTCCGCCTTGGCTTCCTCTTTGACGTCCGCTTCAGCGTCTTCTTGCGTGGCTTCGTCATCTCCAGACGGAGCGCTTTCGTTGCTCAGAACGCCAGCGAGGTCGTCGCGCGACAGAGAGCCGTGGAACTCCCCTTCGTCGTCGACCACCGGAACCGGATAGTCAGCAGACAGGGTTTCTGGCAGCACTTCCTCGAGCGCCGACTCCGGCGAGATCTGCGGCACATCGGCATAATGCTCTTCGCTGAGCTCGGCCTTGGCATCTTCCTGATAATATTCCTCAAGGCTTTCCTGCGTCAGGGTGCCCTGATAGCCCTCATCGGTGACGTGATAGGCATAATCATCGGTATGAGCCCGCATTTGCTTGAGTGCTTCACCGATGGTGGCAGCGGTGATGCGGAAGGCCTGTGGCTGCATGACCGTTTCCACGTTGAGGGCACGGGCGCGGTTGACGTCGCGTACGAACGCCTCAACATAATCAGTCGCCGGGTTGAGCAGGATTTCTTCCGGCTTGTCATCCTGAACAAGTTCACCGTCCTTGAGGATGGCAATGTTGTTGCCAAGACGCAGGGCTTCATCCAGATCGTGGGTGATGAAGATGATGGTCTTCTGCAACTTCTCCTGCAATTCGATCAACTGGTCCTGCATTTCTGAGCGGATCAGCGGGTCAAGGGCTGAGAATGCCTCGTCCATCAGCAAGATTTCAGCATTGGTCGCAAGGGCGCGGGCAAGCCCGACACGCTGCTGCTGACCGCCGGACAATTGCGAAGGATACTGGTTCTCATAGCCAGCCAGGCCAACGGTTTTCAACCATTCGACACCCCGTTCACGGGCTTCCGCCTTATTCACACCCTGAACTGTCAGTCCATAGACGGCATTGTCGAGCACCGTGCGGTGCGGCAAAAGACCAAAGCGCTGGAAGACCATCGACATTTTATGACGGCGGAATTGTTCCAGCTCTTTCTCCGACAGCTTCATCACATCTTCGCCGTCAACGTTGATCTGACCTTCGGTCGGATCGATCAGCCGGTTGAAGTGACGAATGAGCGTCGATTTGCCCGATCCGGATAGACCCATGATCACCGAGATATCACCCCGTTTGATGTTCAGGTTGATATCCTTGAGACCAAGCGTATGGCCCGTTTTGGCGAGGATCTCGTCCTTGCTGAGACCTTCGTGCACAAGATGCATATACTTGTGCGGGTCGTTGCCGAACAGTTTGTAGAGCCCTTTGATTTCAATCAGAGTTTCATTCATCAGTGGGCTCCCTTCAGATGCTTCTGACTGCGCTTGGCGTAGGCTTGCGAAACTCGGTCAAAGATGATGGCGAGCGCCACAATAGCAAGGCCGTTGAACAGACCGACCGTGAAATACTGGTTCTGAATTGCCTTGAGCACCGGCTGACCGAGACCCTTCACACCGATCATGGACGCGACCACAACCATGGCAAGGGCCATCATGATGGTCTGGTTGATCCCAGCCATGATGGTCGGCATGGCGAGGGGAACCTGCACGCCGAACAGACGCTGTGTCGGGCTGGCACCGAAGGCGGTCGCCGCTTCCATAACTTCCTTGTCGACAAGGCGAATGCCAAGATTGGTCAACCGGATTACCGGCGGAATGGCATAGATGATAACGGAGATGAGGCCGGGGATCTTGCCGATGCCAAGCAGCATGACAACGGGAATGAGATAGACGAAAGCCGGCATCGTCTGCATGACGTCAAGGATCGGCGTCACGACCCTCTGCACCCGGTCAGAGCGAGCCATGGCAATACCGACAGGGATGCCGATGACGATGGACAGCAACGTGCAGACCGTAATCATCGACAAGGTGCTCATGGTGTCTTCCCACATGCCGAAAAAGCCAATCAGCAAGAGGGCGATCACAACACCCACAAGCAGCTTCCATGAGCGGCTGGCAGAATAAACGATTGCACCGATAACAAAAATGACGATCGGCCATGGCGTGTTGATAAGCAGCTTCTCGAACCATACAAGGAACGCGAGGAGCGGCTCGAACAAGCCTTCGATAAACTCGCCATATTCTCGAGAGAATGCTTTGTATGCGCCATCAAGGGTCTTGCGTATCGCAAGAAGATCAAGACGATCCAACTGCGGAAATTCTGTTAGCCATGACGTATCCGCCATACACTGTCTCCAGTTCAGTCCTAGGGCAGCGAGCAGACTCGTGGCTCACAGCTGCCTCATTGAAGCGTTTTGAAACATTCCCTGAGCATTTTTCTAGTTCGCGTCGGGTTGGTTTGAAAACGCCGTTTACCAAATGTTTCCTGGCATAGCCGCACCCAGAGGGTCGCGGAATAGCCTTAGTCCAGAAAATCGACTTTTCAGCTTTCATGACCGCGTGGTGCGCAATGCAATGGAAGGCGGAAAAGTGGACTTTTTACGAAAGAACCCGGGCCACCTATGGTCGCCCGGGTACTCAACCCCTAATGGGGTCAGCAATTACATGTCTGCGACAGCAGCCTTGATTTTGGCGGCCTTGTCGGCGGAAACCCACTTGCTCCATTTGTCCTCAAAATTCTTGAGGAAATAGATGCCAACGATCTCGCCATCGGCCTGGTTGTCTTCCATCCAAGCGAGAAGAGAGTTCATCTCGGCGTTGGTGAAGGAGAGCTTGCCTAGGAATTCCATGATTTCGGGATTCTTTTTGGCGAATTCACCCGTGGTGATCGACTGAACCAGAGACGGCGGATACATGGTCGGCTTGGGATCTGCACAGTCATTCTGCGTGGTGCAGCCTTTGAATTCCTTTTCGTCAATGCCAGAGCCGAAATCCACCTTGATCATCTTGTATTTGCCCAGCACGGCGGTCGGAGCCCAATAGTAGCCGAACCAGCCTTCACCGCGCTCATAGGCTTTGGCGATGGAGCCGGACAGGCCAGCCCCTGAACCCGGATCAACGATTTCAAAACCTGCATCTTCCAGTTTCAGAGCCTTGAACAGGTTGCCCGTAGAAATCTGGCAGTTCCAACCAGCGGGGCAGCCATAGAATCCGCTCTTGCTGCCATCTTCAGGATGCGGGAAGAGTTTGGCGTTCTTGATCACGCCTTCGATGGTCGCAAGGCTGGGTTCCTTTTCCACCATATAGGCCGGCACCCAAAAACCTTCTTCGCCGCCGTCGGACAGGGATTTGCCAGCGATGGCCAGACGGCCTTCGGCAACACCCTTGTCGATGGCTTCGCGCATGGAGTTGGACCAGAATTCGGGAGCGATATCAGGCTCACCTTTTTCGGTCATGGATGCGCCGGTTGGCATGGTATCGCCGGGAACCAGTTCCGCATCACACCCAAAGCCATATTCGAGCATGACTTTCTCGACATTGGCGATCAGGGTTGCAGAGTTCCAGTTCATGTCTGCGATGGTGACTTTGCCACAATCTGCAGCCTGTGCGGCAAAGGCGGAGCCTGACAGCATCAAGGCTGCGATCACAAAGCGTTTCATATTTACCTCCGGGATGGTATGTCTCATATTTCCGATCGGCCAGAGATAGCTCTTAAGAGCCTTCGATTTGGCAGATCAATTTTGTTGCAGTTGAAGCGTCCGCGCACAGATGCGCGCAGGGTGATCTCATGCATGACCGGGGCCGACATCACCCCGGAATTCTTAAAAGAATAAAATCCGACCTTTGGACTGTTCACGCAGTCTTCCTTGTCTGTTTGATGGTCCAGATTTTTACAGCAGGCACAAGAGTAACAATTCTCATTGTGACTCGTCAATCAAAGATCTGGACGAACGTGCCTTATTGAATCCCAATCCACGCCCGCCGCGAAATACTATTGTAAAAATATTTGTAAAAATGATGACAAACGAGCGTAAATTAACTTTTTACACTGACTCTAAACTTGAAAATACCAATTTAAACCTTTGATTTAAACACCAAATTCCGCAAATAAACTTAGAATGCAACTTTAAGTTTTGGTGCCCTAGGTATGTTTCCAAGACTTCAGAACCGGTTTTACTGGCCTTCAGCATGGGTGCCTATTGATCTTGAAGCGCTGGGAATGCGACCAATTGACCAGCAAATTTTCGCGGGGAAAACTCTCCAATCACCATGTTCAGGTGCACAATATAGCACCCATGGGAAAGAAACGAATGGAGAAAAAACAATATCTTGGTGTGTTTTGTGCGCCGCACACCAAGCACGGGGACAGAGATCATTTCTGACCGTTCATTCCCCTTCGCCAAAGCGGTCTTCGATCAGCTTAGTGATCGCATTCAAGGCGTCTTCTGCCTGATTGCCCGAGGTCACGACGTCAATATGGCATCCGGGAGCAGCGGCCAGCATCATCAGGCCCATGATCGATGTGCCGCAGACCGTATGGCCATCCTTGGAGACCTGCACGTCCGCATCGAACTGATCGACTGTCTGGACAAATTTGGCTGATGCTCTGGCATGCAGGCCGCGTTTGTTCTTGATGCACAATCGTTCGGAGTAAGAGGAGTGGGACACGTCTGACGAAACAGCTTTCTTGGCATGGGAGTTGGAAACAATCATCGGCTTTTGGCCCGAAGGATCATACCAAGTGGTGCAGTTCCTCAGCCAGAGAGCAAATCACTTGCGATATTAATATATTTTCGACCTGCATCACAAGCCTCATGGACGGCTTCGGTCATGGTGCGATCAGCGCGCACGCTGGCAAGCTTGATCAGCATGGGCAAATTGACCCCGGCCAACACTTCGATCTTATTCTCATCCATCACCGAAATCGCCATATTGGACGGGGTTCCGCCGAACATGTCGGTGAGCAACACCACACCATCGCCCTTGTTGACCGCTTCGACTGCGCTGAGAATGTCCTGGCGCCGCTGTTCCATATCATCATCCGGTCCGATACAGATGGTCTCGATCAGCTCCTGCGGCCCGACAACATGTTCCAGCGCAGCACGAAATTCTTCGGCCAATCGACCGTGTGTGACAAGGACAAGACCAATCATGGTATGTCTGCTCTCCTTCAATTGACCGGGACTCCTGCCCGACTTTTGGTCAGGGAGGTCCATCACGCATTGATGACGGGCACCAAGGTCTGTCTATCTTCACCAACATGGGGGCGAACGCAAGCCCAAAAGGCCGCTCGGGGTGGTCAGTCACCAGCCTTCCATGTGGATAGACGGGCAAAAATCAGATCCTTGGCGAGCGTGCATTGACGCTCTGGTGCCCGCAAATGATCAACGCGTACAGCTTGCAGCTCTATCTGTGCTTCATCCTGTGAGGGCATGCGCGCCATCTCTTCCTCGTTGGTCAGATCGACCAGCAAATGCATGACGGCACGGGACAAATGGTGGGTGCGGGATATTTCGGTGACGCCAAAACCTCGCACTTCCTGCAGCCGCCGGGTTGCCATCGGGGCAAAGGCGATCAGAGAGGGAGGATGCTCCCCCATATGCCCGGAGGTAGACAGACGAACATAATCATCGCTGACGAGAGCGGCATAGAGGCCATTTTGGTCTGCTACCTGTCGCAGATGACGCTGCAACAGGGATTTGCCGCTGCCGGTCGCGCCCCGGATCAGGATGCCGACGCGGCCAATCACCAGAGAAGCGGCATGCATGATCTCGCTGCCATCGACCAGATGATCGGGGATGTCGAAAATCGGCCCGCTACGGGCTTCATCACGGTCCGGGTCAAGATAAAGCGACATGGCACAGCTCCCAACGGCCTAGGATCCTTGGCGTCTTCTTGCCTGAGTTTAGCTCTTTTGCTCGGATTTGGGATCAAGCCTTTTCGTCGCATTGACAGCGCCTGCGGGCAGCTCAACCGTAAAACGCGCACCCAGAATCGAGGTCTCAGCATCCTCATCGTCGCCCGTATCCGCCTCGCTGATGCGGTTGGAGGCGATGATCGTGCCCTGATAGGCCTCAACAATCTGCTTGGAAATGGACAGGCCAAGACCGGAATTCTGGCCAAAATCCTCGCCCTGTGGTCGGTCGGTATAAAAGCGCTCAAAGACCCGATTGACATCTTCGGCCTGAATGCCCGGGCCATGGTCATCGACAGTGACGATCACCGATTTGCCTTCTCTGACCACGGCGACATCCACCGTGCCACCGGGCGGTGTGAAGGAGCGGGCATTGTCGATCAGATTGACAAAGACCTGCCCCAAACGGCTATCATTGCCATTGACCCTGAAGGGATCGGCCATGTCCTTACCGCCAGACACGCTCAGTGTGACGCGAATGTCCGTTTTGGAGCCGATTTCGTCCTGAATGGCGACAATGGTTTCCAGCAATGCCTGCAAATCGAGGGGTTCGGAATCCTGCCGCGCCAACTCCGCATCAAGGCGCGAGGCGTCGGAAATGTCCGAGATGAGCCGGTCCAGACGACGCACGTCATGCAGGATGATACCGACGAGGCGTTCACGGGATTCCGGTTTCTTGGCCAGAGGCAGGGTCTCGACCGCCGAGCGCAGGGAGGTCAGCGGGTTTTTCAGCTCATGGGCCACATCGGCGGCGAAGGCTTCAATCGCGTCCATGCGCTGATAGAGGGTTTTGGTCATGGCCCGCAAGGATTGGCTCAATTGGCCGATTTCGTCCTTACGATCAGAGAAATCGGGGATCTGCTCGCGCGCCTTGACACCGCGGCGAACACGTTCTGCGGCCTCGGACAATTTGCGCACCGGCCCGGCAATGGTGCCAGCCAGCAGGATCGACAGGGTGCCCGTGACCAGAGCGGAAATCAGAAAGACCCGGACAATGCCCCAGCGCTCGGCCTGCACGATTTCATCGATTTCCCCGTCACGGGTGGAGAGGAGCAACGCGCCAGCAATGACGCGAGAGCGCTGGATCGGCACCGCTGCCGAGACAATCAGACGGCCCTTGTCATTGACCCGCACGATAGAGGCCGCCGAACCGTCAAGGGCTTGGGAGACTTCCGGATAGCGCCGTCCGTCGGTGCTTCCCAGCTCCTTGTAAAGTGGCAGATCGGCCTGTCGGACCCAACTGACAAAGCGGCTCCATTTCTCCCCCCAGCCATCTTCTTGCTTGTCCACCGGGTCGGGCAGATTGAAACGCAAGATACCACGCGCATGAAGCTGGCGGGAATCAATCACCAGATTGCCAGCCAGATCATAGATCCGGGCGCGGGTGTCTGTGGGCGAGATGGCGGCGCGCAGGATCGGGGCCGCGCGCTCGGGATCGATGGGAAATTCGAAAAAGCCGAATGTGTCGTCAGTCGGCGTGAAGCTTTCTCCCGCCTGCAATTCCAGCAACCGGTCAGGATTTATGGTGATCGCGTCAGCATCGGCGGCAGCGGAGGCCGCCACGGCCCCGGCTATGATTTTGCCTTGGGTCAGCAAGGAAGAGACGCGGGCGTCAATCAACCCCTCACGGAACTGATTAAGATAGAGAATGCCAAGAACCAACACGGCCAGAGCGGCGAGATTGAGAAAAACAATGCGGCGGGTCAGAGAGGAAAAGGCAATGGACGCGCTCAAGCTGCGCCATGGCGCATGGCTTTTCTTCCGGCTGTCACCGGAAGGCTTGCGCTTGGTATCCTTCTTTTCCTTGGATTTATGCAACATTGATTTCCAGTCTGCGGATGCGCCTGCCTTATGCTTTATTGGCGCATCCCTCGTTCATTCTCTCATTACCAAGACGTGGGCTTTGCCATTCCTTGGCACATCTTGGCGGGTGCAAACCGGGCATTTTTAGGCGTGTTTGGGCAGAAGTTCAGCCAAGGCTGGATATTGCGCGCGAAACGCGTCCATAAATTCATTGATCCATGGCCACTGGTCTTCCCAACGCCCGGCAAAGCGAAGCCCCAGATACCCAGCCATTCCGGCCAGTGCCAGATGTCCACCATTGAGCCCATCGGCCAATGTGGGTGGAGCGGCCTGCAGGCGATCGAGACCGCGCGCGACCTTCTCCCACTGCCGGTCGAGCGCCTGCTGGTATACTTTGTCAGCGGGGCGAAAGCGAGTTTCATAGGCCTGTGCAAGCAGGCAATCGGTAATGCCGTCGCCAAGCGCTTCGAGAACCTCCGCGTCGGTGCGATCAGAAGGGTCTTGAGGGTAGAGCTTGCCACCGCTTTCGCGGTTGAGGAATTGCATGATTGCGCGGCTGTCAAAAATGGCCTTACCGTCATCGGTCAAAAGGGTTGGTATTTTACCCAGCGGGTTGTTTTCAATCAAAATATCCGGATCGTCGGTCGTGACAACCGCAACGCATTCAACGTCGATGTTGCAGAACCGCGCGGCCATACAAACCTTCGAGGAATAGGGCGAGGTTTGGGAAATGAGAATTTTCAAAGCAGAATGTCCTGTATGGAATAGACGGAATGTCGATGCTTTTTCAACATCCTTCAATTGGCGCTCCGGTTGATCGGATTACCCCTGCTCACGGAAGCGATAGCCGACGCCATAGAGGGTTTCGATCATGTCAAAATTGTCGTCAACTGCCTTGAATTTCTTGCGAAGGCGCTTGATGTGGCTGTCGATGGTGCGATCGTCAACATAGACCTGATCTTCATATGCGGCATCCATCAGGGCGTTGCGGCTCTTGACCACACCCGGACGCTGGGCCAGCGCAAACAGGATCAAAAATTCCGTGACGGTCAAGGTGACCGGCTTGCCATCCCAACTGCAGGTGTGGCGTTCCTGATCCATGCTCAAAAGGCCACGTTCCAACAGGTCGGCCTTGGCGGTCTGACCATCGGAGGAGACCTTGACTTCGCGGGCCTGCGCACGGCGCAAGACGGCCTTCACCCGCTCGACCAGCAGGCGCTGGGAGAAGGGTTTGTGAATGAAGTCATCGGCACCCATTTTCAGGCCGAACAATTCGTCGATTTCGTCGTCTTTCGACGTCAGGAAAATCACCGGCAGGTCGGTTTTCTGGCGCAAGCGGCGCAGCAGCTCCATCCCGTCCATCCGCGGCATCTTGATGTCGAGAATGGCCAGATCCGGCGGAGCATGCAACAGGCCATCAAGGCCCGAGGCGCCGTCGGTATAGGTGTCCACTTTGTATCCTTCGCTTTCCAGAGCGATGGAAACAGATGTCAGAATGTTGCGATCATCATCGACAAGGGCAATGGTTGCCATGCCGCTTCCTTTCCTTGACCGGTTCGCTGTGCGTGGCTCATTGGCCGCGTTCACCAGAGGCCTGTGGCTGCGAACCGCTTTGAGCCAGACCCTCATTCAATCTTGTCAGTCAGATCCGCATGCGCTGTGGGGCGGGATTTCAGCGCCCCACCGGACACTTTGTCCCGGCAATCTGTCATTGATTTGAGCACTATAACCCGAAATGCGCCAAAATAAGGCAGCTTTTTTTTCGGCCTTACCATTCCTTCCAATCCATCAACAGGCCATTGGCACCGCCCGCGTCCTCTTCTGCCTGACAGGCAGTCTTGATATCGGCAAGCGACGTTCCGGCCTTGAAGCTGGCAGCGACAAAGGCCGGGTCGAGCAACTGGATCGGGCCACGGCGAGCAATCAGGGTGAAGAGAAGCGGCCCGGTGCTCCACCATGCGGGCGCGCCGGCCAAGCGTTTCAAGACATCGGGGATGGCCTCGATCATGCCCGACATGGCGGGGTGATCGGGGGGAGCTGCGATGAAGGAATTATAAAGCAGCGTGCTGCCCCAGCCGAGATTGCGCGGGACTGGCTCGGCCATTGCCACAAGGCCCGTCATGGCCATGAAAGTGTCAAAGCTTCTGTCCATCCGGGCGGGATACCAATCACAATCAAGATAAATGCCGCCTTCCCGTTCAAGGATCACATAGCGGGCCACATCGACGGCACCGGGATAATCTCCGGCTGCCAACATTGCGTTGAATTCGGGCAACCTGTCTATGCCAAGCGCTTCAAGATCCGCTTCGCGCCAGAGCTTGTATTGATAGCCATTTTGCCCGGCATGGGAGGCCCAGGCACGGGTTGTTTCAGGCAGAGCACGCTCGCCGATCCAGATCTGGTGGATGATCTTAGGGATTGGCCGCTGGTTGGCAGCAACAATCGCGCGGCGCTGATCCGGGCTTGCCTTTGTCCAGTGCGCCAGAACAGCCGGATCCGGGACAAGGTGATATTGGTAGGCGATTTTCAAAAGGAGATTGCCGTCGCGCTTGGCGGTTCGCAGCATGGCAGCATGGAGCTTGCGGGGTAGACCGAGGGCGGTGTGCGGCTCAACCGCCATCACGTCGGGGGCCAATTTGGCCGCCTCAAGCACCTGCCAGGCATGCTCCATCTCTCCGGCGTCGCGCAGGCTGGCTGCTTCTGCCAGCACTTTTCTGAGTTTTTCCATAGGCGTTCCGGTCATTTTCCCTTTAATCTTCAATGTGATTTACGTTTATTGCTTTGATCATGGTATTGATCATGCAAAATATTGGATCAAGCATGAGCAAAAACTCGTATGCCATCATGGAAAGTCTGCATCGCTTGAGATAGTCTCTTCTGTCAAAGAATTCAAAATTTGGCACGGATTTCAAAAAATTGGGAAAATAAAAATATATGACCCCTACCGCCCAAGGCCCTGTGCTGATGTCGCAAGATGCCCACTCCCCTGCAGCAGGACCAACCTTAGCCACTGACCTGCTGCGCATTGAGGGCATGTCTGTTGACTTTTCAATGATTGGCGGCGGGCATTTTCGGGCCGTGAAAAATGCCAGTCTTCGGGTTCTGCCGGGAAAGGTGACGGCGCTCGTTGGGGAATCCGGCTCGGGCAAATCGATCATTTCTCAGGCGGTGATGGGGATCCAGCCAAGGACGGCGACGGTTATGGGCAATGTCTGGTTTGATGATGCCCGTTATGACGAGCCGCCAGTGGATCTGTTGACCCTGCCAAAGGACGGGCCGGAAATCCGCCATATTCGGGGCAATCGCATCGGCATGATCTTTCAGGAGCCGATGACCTCCTTTTCGCTGATGCATACGATCGGCAACCAGATCAGCGAAAGTCTGGCAATCCATACGGATCTGTCTCCGATGGAGCAGCTTGAACTCAGCCACGAAACGCTGGCAGTGGTTGGCTTTGACAATCCGCAGCGCATTTACGAAATGTATCCCTTCGAGCTATCCGGCGGCATGCGGCAGCGGGCGATGATCGCCATGGCGTTGATCTGCTCCCCCTCGCTCTTGATTGCGGACGAGCCAACCACGGCACTCGATGTAACCATTCAGGCTCAGATTCTCAAGTTGCTCAAGGATTTGCAAACCCGGCTCAATATGGGCGTGTTGCTGATCACCCATGATCTCGGCGTGGTGGCCAACATGGCCGATGAGGTGGTGGTGATCCATCGCGGCAACATCATGGAAATGGGCTCGGTGGATGATATTTTCCGCAATCCCACCCATCCCTATCTCAAAGGCCTGATGGAAGCGGTGCCGCATTTCCAGATGGGACAGGGGGATCGGCTCAAGCCTTTGCGCGAGATTCCAATCGACAAGGTACGGGTGCTCGGCAGTTACGCCAATGCCAAGAAGAAAGAGGCGAGCGATGATGATGCCAAGCCGCAGGTGATCCTGTCGGCTCAAGGCATCAACAAGAGCTTTGCCACCCGCAAACAAAGCTGGGGCTTCAAGAAATCCAGCCACGATCTCAAAAAGGCCGTGTCCGATGTCAGTTTCGAAATTTTCAAAGGCGAGTGTCTGGGGCTGGTAGGGGAAAGCGGCAGCGGCAAGACCACGTTGTCAAAGATCCTGATGCGGGCTTTGGAGCCGGATGAAGGCGCGATCCATTATATGGACGAAGCCGGTCCGATCAATGTCTCGGAATGTGATGGTGCGGCCTTGCAGGCCCTGCGCTCGGACGTCCAGATGGTGTTTCAGGATCCGGTGTCCTCCCTGTCACCACGCATGACGGTGAGAAATATTCTGACAGAACCCCTTGATATCCATCAGTTGGGGTCGCGCACCGAGCGTTTGGAAGTGGCACAAAATCTCTTGAGCGCCGTGGGGCTTGAGCGTACTTCGCTTAACCGCTATCCGCATAGTTTTTCCGGCGGTCAGCGGCAACGCATCGGCATTGCCCGCGCCCTGGCTTTGGCGCCACGGCTGGTGGTTTGTGATGAGCCGGTTTCGGCGCTCGATGTGTCGGTGCAGGCGCAGATCCTCAATCTGCTCAAGGATTTGCAATCGGAATTGGGGCTGACCTATTTGTTTATCTCGCACAATCTTGCGGTGGTCAATTACATGGCCGACCGGGTGGCGGTGATGTGTGCGGGTCGGATCGTCGAAATTGCCCCGTGCGAAGCCTTGATGGCCAATCCCGTGCACCCCTATACCCTGTCTTTGCTGGAAGCGGTGCCTTATCCGGATCTTGATCGCAAGCTCAATTTCGATATTCCCATGAAGGCGAGCAGCGCCTTGCAGGATAGCTGGCCATCGGACTTCCAGTTTGATGATGAAGGGGCCCTGACGATGATCGATCTGGGTGGTGACCACAAAGTGCTTGCCAAAAGAGGCACCAAGATCAGGGGAATACAGGGATGATCACCAGACGCACTGCATTGAGTCTCTTGAGCGGGGCTGCCGCCCTGCCCTTGCTGCCCCTTGGCACCAAGGCAAAAGCACGGGATCTGGAGCCGGATTTCCTGAAGATCCTTGTGGCAAAGGGCAAATTACCGCCGGTGGAAGAGCGGCTGCCGGTCAATCCCCGCATTGTCAAACTGGGTGAAATGGGGCGAGCGACCGGACGCCATGGGGGCACCTTGCGCACGCTCATTGGTGGCCAGCGCGGCATTCGGCTGGTGCCAATCAACAGCTATGCCAGGCTGGTTGGCTATGACGAGGATCTCAATCTGGTGCCCGACCTGCTGGCGTCCTTCGAGGTTGATGAGGAAAGCCGTGTCTTCACCTTCAAGCTGCGCGAAGGGCATCGCTGGTCTGATGGCTCGCCCTTCACGGCGGAAGACTTCCGCTATTGCTGGGAAGATGTGATCCTGAATGAAGAGCTTTATCGCGGCGGGCCGCCCGCCAAGATGCTGATTGATGGCAAGCCACCGATCTTTGAAGTGCTTGACGAGTTGACCGTGCGCTATACGTGGCATGACACGATGCCGGATTTTCTGGCCAATCTGGCCCAGCCGGTGCCGCTGAAGATTTTCATGCCCTCGACCTATCTGAAGCAATTCCACGCGAAATACCAGCCGTCTCAGGTGCTTGAAGACCTGTCCTACAAATATCGGGTGGATGATTGGGTGAGGCTGCACAAGCGGGTCTCGCGCACCAATCGGCCGGAAAATCCCGATCTGCCGACACTGGAAGCCTGGATGCCACGCACCAGCCCGCCCGCAGAGCAATTTGTCTTCACCCGCAATCCCTATTATCACCGGGTGGACGAAAATGGCCTGCAGCTGCCCTATGTTGACCGGCTGGAATTGAATGTCGGCACCAATGACATCATCCCGGCGGCAACTTCAAGCGGCCAGAGTGATCTGCAATATGGCGGCCTGACCTTTTCCGATTTCACCCTGATGAAGACCGCCGAGGAAAGCAACCATATCAAGGTACGATTGTGGCGGCGGGCACAGGGCTCGAGCTTTGCGCTCTATCCAAACCTGACCTACAAGGACCCGGTCTGGCGCGATGTCTTCCGTGATGTGCGCTTCCGCCGGGCAGTGTCGCTGCTGATCAACCGCGAAGAGATCAACAAGGCGCTGTTTTTCGGTCTTGCTCAGGAAAGTGCCAATACGGTCTTGCCGGAAAGCCCGCTTTACCGGGAAGCCTATGCGCGGGCCTATGCCCAGTTTGATCCAGACGAAGCCAACCGGCTGCTTGACGAGATGGGCCTTGTAACAAAGCGGTTCAGCCGGCAGCGCCATTTGCCCGATGGGCGTGCGATGGACATCATCATCGAGACGGCGGGGGAAAGCACACTGGAAACCGATGTGCTGGAATTGATGACCGACCATTTCCGCCGCTGCGGCATTCGCATTTTCACCCGCTCAACCCAGCGCGAAGTGTTTCGCAAGCGGGCCATTGGCGGTGAAATCATGATGGCAGTCTGGTTCGGCCTCGACAATGGGGTGCCGACGGCAGAAATCTCGCCAGAAGCGTTGGCCCCATCGGCGGACGATCAATATCAATGGCCGGTCTGGGGGCTGCATTATCAATCCGCCATGACCAAGGGCGAACCACCTGACATGCCGATTGTAATGGAATTGGTCGATTTGCTGAAACAATGGCGCCATGCGACCAACGTTGGGCGTAAAACCGAGATCTGGCACAAGATGCTGCAGATCCATGCGGATCAGGTCTTTACCATCGGCACCTTGAACAGCGCCTTGCAACCGATTGTGTCGGCTGCCAATCTGCGCAATCTGCCGGAAAAGGGGCTGTATGGCTATTATCCGATGTCCTATCTCGGCGTCTATATGCCGGATACATTCTGGTATGACGAGGAGCGCTGACCCATGCTGAGCTATATCTTGCGGCGCGTTCTCATGATGATCCCGACCTTGCTGATCATTTCGGCTTTGGTCTTCACTATCATCCAGCTGCCACCGGGCGATTACTTCGACAGCTATATTTCCGAATTGCGCGCCATGGGGGAAGCCTCCGATCTTGCGGAAATCGAGGAATTGCGTGAGCGCTATGGCCTCGACAAGCCCGTGGCCGAGCAATATGTCCGCTGGGTTGGCGGCATGCTGGTGGGGGATTTTGGCTATTCGTTCGAATATCGGCTGCCGGTCAGCGATGTGGTTGGCGACCGGTTCTGGTTGACGGTTCTGGTCTCCTTTCTGACCATTATCGTCACATGGGCGCTTGCTTTCCCGATCGGCATCTATTCGGCCACCCATAAATATAGTTGGGGCGATTATGGCCTGACTTTCCTTGGCATGATCGGCATTGCGGTGCCGAATTTCATGCTGGCGCTGGTGATCATGTATTTCTCCAACAGATGGTTCGGCATATCAATCGGGGGGCTGATGGATAAGGCCTATCTCAATCAGCCGATGAGCTGGCCGAAATTCTGGTCGATCCTTGAACATCTGTGGATCCCGGTGCTGATCATCGGCACGTCGGGCACCGCTGCGATGATCCGGCGCTTGCGGGCCAATTTGCTGGATGAATTGCAGAAGCAATATGTCGTGACGGCGCGGGCCAAAGGACTGCATCCCAAGAAGGTATTGCATAAATACCCGTTGCGGGTGGCGCTCAATTTCTTTGTTTCCGACATCGGCTCTATTCTGCCTGCGGTGATTTCCGGGGCCGAGGTGACGGCGATCGTGCTGTCGCTGGAAACCACGGGACCGATGCTGGTGCGGGCGCTCAGCTCGCAGGATATGTATCTGGCAGGTTCGTTCCTGATGTTCCTTGCCTTCCTGACCGTAATTGGCATGCTGGTGTCCGATATCGCCCTTGCCCTGCTTGACCCACGCATCCGTTTCGGGGGGGGACGCGCCAAATGACCGCCATGTTGCCGCCACCCGGTGCACCCATCAAACATTATGTCTCCGACGCGCCCTTCGACCCTTATGCGGTTGAGCAGGATGAAGGAGACCAGAAAGGCCTTGCCGCGGCCTCACAATTGCGGCTGATGTGGATCCAGTTCCGCCAGCATAAGCCTGCTGTGATTTCCGGAATATTTCTGCTGATCTGCTATCTCAGCATCCTGTTCAGTGAGTTTCTGGCGCCTTACAGTCTTGAGACCCGCAATCTGGACGACATCTATGCGCCACCGCAATCGATCCATCTGTTCCATGAGGGAAGCTTTGTCGGGCCCTTTGTCTATGGCCGGACGATGGAACTCGACATGACCAGATTACAGCGGGTCTATACGGACAATAAACAGGATGTGCAGCCCTTGCGATTTTTCTGCAAGGGCGAGCCCTACAAATTCTGGGGTCTTTATGATGGTGATCGCCATCTGGTCTGCCCCGCAAAAGGGGGGCAATTTTTCTGGCTGGGAACAGATCGACTGGGCAGAGACATTTTGTCACGCATTCTGTATGGCGCCCGGATTTCGCTGACGATTGGCCTTTTCGGCATTATCATGAGCTTTGTGCTTGGCATCGTGATCGGCGGGCTGGCCGGCTATTATGGCGGGATCATCGATCTCGCCGTGCAGCGGATCATCGAAGTGCTGCAATCGATTCCGTCAATCCCGCTCTGGTTGGCTCTGGCGGCGATCATTCCGGTGACCTGGCATCCTTTGCTGGTCTATGCAGGCATCACGCTGATCCTGGGGCTGCTGGACTGGACGGGGCTTGCAAGGGCCGTGCGATCCAAGCTTTTGGCCTTGCGCGAAGAAGATTATGTGCTGGCAGCGCAATTGGTCGGAGCCAAGCCACAAAGGATCATTCTGCGCCATCTGGTGCCGGGCTTCATGTCCCATTTGATTGCCAGCGCAACGCTGACCATTCCGGGCATGATCTTGGGTGAGACAGCCCTCAGCTTCCTCGGGCTGGGTCTGCGGCCCCCCATCACCTCATGGGGCATCTTGCTGACGGAGGCCCGCGGCGTGAATATCATTGCGCTCTATCCATGGCTATTGTTGCCGGTGGTTCCGGTCATTCTTGTCATTCTGGCGTTCAATTTTCTGGGCGATGGGTTGCGTGACGCAGCGGACCCCTATAGGTAGCAACATATTGTAGCAAAAGGGGCGCGCTGTCGCGATTATTTCAGTGACCTACAACCCGGAACATATTGTGTTTGAAGCCCCTGCACCATCAGGACACCATGCCAGTAACAATGGCGCACCAATCATTGACGGTGAGAGAGACATGGCACGTCGTAATCTGAATATCCGTATCATGATGTATAGCCATGACACGTTCGGCTTGGGTCATTTGCGGCGCTGTCGAACCATTGCCCATTCGCTGGTGGAGGATTTCAGCGGGCTGGAAGTACTGATCGTCTCAGGGGCCACCATTGCCGGGGCCTATGAATATCGCGCGCGGGTCGACTTCGTCAAAATCCCCAGCGTGATCAAGCTGCGCAATGGCGAATATAGCTCGATGGAAAAGCATATCGACATCCAGCATACGCTCGACATGCGCTCGGCGATCATCCGTCAGAGTGCCGAGATTTTCAAACCAGACTTGTTCATCGTCGACAAGGAGCCAATGGGCCTGCGCGGTGAAGTGGAAGAGACCTTGCGCTATCTCAAAGCGCATGATACCCGCCTGGTGCTCGGCCTGCGCGACGTAATGGATGCCCCGCATCTGCTTGATGCGGAATGGGCGCGCAAGGAGACGATGGAAAAGATCGATCATTTCTTTGATGAGATCTGGGTTTATGGACCCGATGATTTCTACGATCCGCTGACGGGCCTTAACGTGCCACAGACGGTGCGCGACCGCATGGACTTTGTCGGCTTCCTACAACGCCAGACAGCCCTGACCCAGGACGAGAATCATGAGATGGAGCCGGAAGACTGCATTCTGGTCACCACGGGTGGGGGCGGTGACGGCAATGATCTGGTGCGCGATGTGCTCAATGCCTATCGCCATGATCCAACGCTTAAGACCCGGGCGCTGATTGTGCTTGGCCCTTATTTGCCAGCCGATGAGCGGCAGGCATTGTCCGAATTGGGCGCCAGCATCGAGCAGATCCAAATGATCGCCTTTGACAACAAAATGGAAAATCTTGTGGCCAAGGCCAACTATGTGGTTGCGATGGGTGGCTACAATACCTTTTGCGAGATCATGTCCTTTGACAAACCTGCCCTGATTGTGCCGCGAACAGAACCGCGTGAAGAACAATTAATCCGGACAAAACGGGCTGCGGAGTTGAATTGGGTGACAATGCTCCTACCTGAGCAGTCAAGAGATCCTGCCACCATGGCAGCTGCTCTCAAAAAGCTGACCTGTCGACCAGCCCCGTCTGTCCATTCAGACACCATCAAGCTCGATGGACTGGTCAATATATCCGACAAGATCGAGCGTTTGTTTGCGCCGGACGGCAAAGGCGCGGAGATTGAAGCCGAAAAGGCCTGAATTGTGACCGACAAGACCAAAATCGTCGTATTGCTGAAAGGCTATCCGCGCCTTTCGGAAACCTTCATTGCGCAAGAATTGCTGGGGCTGGAACGCGCGGGGCTGGAGTTGCATCTGGCTTCCATGCGTCACCCGACCGACAAGAAACGCCATCCGGTGCATGATGAGATCAAAGCACCGGTTTTTTATCTGCCCGAATATCTCCATCAAGAGCCGCTGCGCGTGCTGCGCGGCCTGTGGAAGGCAGCCAAGACACCCGGCTTCGGCAAGGCCTTCAAGCGTTTTCTTGGCCATCTGCCCAAAGATTTTACCCGCAACCGTATTCGCCGCTTCGGGCAGGCGGCGGTGCTGGCGGCGGAATGGCCTGATGGCGCGACGTGGCTTTATGCCCATTTCATTCATACGCCGGCCTCCGTGGCGCTCTATGCCAGCGAGATGATGAATATTCCGTGGAGCATTTCGGCCCATGCCAAGGATATCTGGACCTCGGATGATTGGGATTTGGCGGAGAAGCTGACGCGCGCCAACTGGACGGCAACCTGCACCAAAACCGGTCATGACCATCTGCAATCACTGGCCGGGGATCCTGATCGGGTGCATTTGAGCTATCACGGTCTTGATCTTGACCGCTTTGAAGGCAATCCGGCACCGCTGGAGCCACGGGACGGGTCGGATCCGTCCAACCCGGTGGTGCTGTTCAGTGTCGGTCGGCTGGTCGAGAAAAAAGGCTATGACACGTTGCTTGAGGCTTTGTCTCTGCTGCCCAAAGACCTCAACTGGCGCTTTGATCATGCGGGTCATGGGCCATACAAGGCCAAGCTGGTGGCGCAGAGCGAGGCCCTGGGCATTGCTGACAAGATCAACTGGATGGGAGCCGTCGATCAGAAAGACGTGCTGGCAGGCTATCGCGCGTGTGACATTTTCACGCTGGCATGCAAGATTGCTGCCGATGGGGACCGGGACGGTCTGCCCAATGTGCTGGTCGAAGCGGCCAGTCAGCAGAAATGCTGTGTTGCAACCCGTGTTTCGGCCATTCCAGAGCTGTTCCGCAATGATGAGAATGGGTTGCTCGTCGAACCTGAACGACCAGAAGAGCTGGCTCGCGCTCTGGAACGGGCGATTGTCGATCCGGCCTTGCGGGTGCGATTGGGCGCTGAGGCAGAAAGGGATGTGCGCAAGGATTTTGACCATAAGGTCAGCGTGTCCTTCCTGAAATCCCTGTTCATCGGCCCGACAGGAGACGATCAGGCCCGCGCGTCTTAACCCGCAGATCGGCGGTAAACTCATAGTCTGGAAGGATCAAACAGAATGGATAAGCAGAACGGGTCCGGTCGCGCGCGTGGCACCAAGGTGATGTTCTATGTGCAGCATTTGCTGGGCATTGGCCATTTGGCGCGCGCCAGCCGCATTTCTGCAGCGTTGGTGGAAGATGGCTTCGAAGTGACCGTGGTAACCGGAGGCATGCGGGTTGATGGCTTTCCCGGTGAAGGCATCAAGCATGTGGCCTTACCCGGCATCGCGTCGGACAATGCGAGCTTTTCCAAACTGATCGACGAGCATGGCAATCCGGTGGATGATGCCTTCAAAGAGATGCGGGCCGAACTGCTGATCAAGACCTATTCTGAAATCGCCCCGGACTTCCTGCTGATCGAAGCTTTTCCATTCGGCCGCCGTCAGGTGCGGTTCGAGTTATTGCCATTGTTGGAAGCCATTCAGGCGAGCGACAAAAAGCCGATCGTCATAGGTTCGGTGCGCGATATCCTGCAGGAAAAGATCAAACCAAGCCGCAACGAGGATACGGTTCGGTATATCGATCAGTATTTTGATCATGTCTTTGTTCATGGCGACCCGGATTTCGTGCCGTTCGAGGCGACCTTCCCGCTCTTTGACCGGATCAAGGACAAGGTCCATTATACCGGTCTTGTTGCAGCCCCATCGCCAGATGAACCGAAAGATAAATTTGCCGTTGTGGTATCGGCAGGAGGGGGGGCTGTTGGTCTCGATCTCGTGATGGCGAGTCTTGAGGCTGCCAAGGATAGCCCCATATCTGGCCCATGGTGCGTTATCACCGGGCCCAATCTGCCGCAGGCGGAATATGAGCAATTGCGCAAGACGGCCCCGTCCCATGTTCAGATCGAACGATTCCGGACCGATTTTGCCAGCCTGCTGAAGGGGGCCACCCTGTCGGTGTCACAATCGGGCTATAACACGGTCTGTGATATTTTAAGGGCGCAGTGTGGCAGCGTTCTGGTGCCTTACACCAGTGGAGGGGAAACCGAACAGACCCGCCGGGCAGAGGCACTTGAGGCGCTTGGTTTGGCGACTTACTTGAAGTCGGACGCTTTGAGCGGTCCGACCATTGTGATGGCGATGCGGGACGAACTGGACAGGATGAAACAATCTCATGCCGTGCAGATTTCCCTTGATGGGGCCAAAAATGTTGCGCGGCTTCTGTCCGAACTTGCCTGACCGGATTTGATTTTCTCTTGAAAAGATCGGCTTGATGCGTCCCGATGCATGCCAGCAAGTGGCGATGCTGTAAGTGCGTGTATAAAGGTGAGCATGGAACAAAACCTGATTCGATATATCTGGACGCATACCAAGAAAGAACAACTGGTTGTTCTTTCCCTCGTCCTGTTGTCGATGATCCCTTATTATCTGGCGCTTGATCTGCCCAAGCAGATCGTCAATGGGCCAATTCAGGGACAAGGGTTCGAGAGTAAAGGGGCCACCCAGCTCTTTTTCCAGACCATCATCGACCTGCCCTTCCTCGGGCATGTCGAGCTGTTTCCCGGCATCGAGTTGAATCGGCTCGATTCCCTGTGGGCCTTGAGTGCGCTGTTTCTGGCGTTTGTCATTATCAAGGGCATTTTCAAACTCAATATCAACACCCTCAAAGGACGGCTCGGTGAGCGTCTGTTGCGTCGCATCCGCTATGAGCTTGTTGATCGCATCCTGCGCTTTCCTACCAGCTATTTCAAACGAGCCAAGGCCGGTGAAATTTCGAGCATGGTCAAGGATGAGGTCGAGCCGATGGGCGGCTTTGCCGGGGATGCCTTTGTCCAGCCAGCCCTGCTTGGCGGACAGGCACTGACTGCACTGACCTTCATTTTCGTCCAGCATTTCTGGCTTGGCATGATCGCCATGTGCATGGCTCTGTTCCAGGCCTTCCTCATCCCCAAAATGCGAATGCGGCTGATAGAGTTGGGGCGGCAACGGCAATTGACCGCAAGGGAACTGGCGGGCCGGGTGAGCGAAATCATCGATGGCATCCAGACCATCCATGCCTATGACACGTCCAACTATGAGCGTGCCGGGATTGGCAGCCTGTTGGCGAGGATTTTCCGAATCCGCTACGACATTTATCAATGGAAGTTTTTCGTCAAGTTTCTCAATAACTTCCTCGCCCAGCTAACGCCATTTCTATTCTATAGCATCGGCGGATATTTAACGATCAAGGGCGATCTGGATGTGGGACAGCTGGTGGCGGTGATCAATGCCTATAGCGAACTGCCCGGCCCCTTGAAGGAACTGATCGACTGGGATCTGGCTCGTCAGGATGTGCAGGTCAAATATGAGCAGGTGATCGAGCAATTCGAGCATGGCGAGATGCTGGAGCCGGGCATGCAGGCGATCAACGGCAATGCCAACCAGCCTCTGCCTTTGCCCCTAAGCGCTACCAATGTGACACTGGAGGATGATTCAGGGGCGGTGCTGTTGCGCAACGCCACCATTCGTATTGAAAAAGGGGAAACCGTCGCCTTTGTCGGTGGGGCGAGCAGTGGTGCCTCTCCACTGGCCGAAGCCCTCTCTCGCCTCTTGCCACCATCGAGCGGACGCATTCAGGCCGCACATGTCGATCTCTACAGCCTGCCGGAGACCATCACCGGACGGCGGATTTCCTATGCTTCCAATGATCCCTATCTGTTTGTCGGCACACTGAAAGAAAATCTGACCTACGGGCTGAAGCATGAACCGGTGGCCGTGCATTTGGTGCCTGAAAGCGAGCGGGTTCGGAAAAAATGGGACCTTGTGGAGGCCAAACGGACAGGCAACCCGACCCTCGACATCGATTCCGACTGGGTTTCGGAAAATAGTATATTCCAATCCGGTGCCGGTGCCGATAATGGCTTTGAAGCTGCGCGCGTGGTGTTGGACGCAGTTCAGCTGACCGGGGACATTCTCGACTTTGCCCTCAATACGACCGTTGATCTGAAGGCCAACCCGGATATTCCCGAGACCATTCTCAATCTGCGCAAGGATTTCCGACAGGAGCTGGAAGCCCGCGGAATCACCGACCTTGTGGTGCCGTTCGAATTCGAAGGCTTCAATGATCAGGCGATGCTGATCGAAAACTTCCTTTTCGGCAATGTGGTCGATACGGAAAATACCATGCCCAGAATTGCCAACAATCCGCATTTCGGCAAGGTGATGTCCGATACGGGGCTGGATGTGGACTTTTTCGAAATGGGTCGGACGATTGCCTCCAACCTTGTCGAACTGTTTGCCGATCTGCCAGAAGACCACCCCTTCTTCCAGAATCTCGATCATATCTCTGCGGAAGACATTGCGGAGCTTGGCAAAATCCTGCCCAAAGTGGAAAACCGCGCCATGCGTCAGGTGAAGCGGGAAAATACCATCCCCTTCATTCGGCTGGCGGCCATTTATATCGAGCCACGCTATCGCCTCGGTTTGTTGACGGATGCGATGAAGACCAAGGTCATCGCGGCCCGCAAACGGTTCCATGCGGATCTGGATTCCGATCTGCTCAATCTGATGGATCCTTACGACGCGGACAGCTATCTCTCTTCGGCCAATTTGTTGGAAAATATCCTGTTTGGCAAAGTGGATATCAGCTATGGCGATGCCTCGCGGCAGATCCGCACAATCCTTGGAGATCTCCTCAGCCGTCATCAGGAACTGAATTTTGCCATCATGAGGCTGGGCCTCGACTTCAATGTCGGAGCGGGCGGCAGGCTTTTGACCGAGGCCCAACGGATTAAGGTGGGGCTGGCACGGGCCATTATCCGGCGTTCGGATTATTATATCCTCAATCGTCCAATTGCCGGCTTTGACCCTGATATTCAAGACGAAATTGTCCGTGACACATTGGCTTTGCTGAATGAATCGGCGGACAATCCGGGCGTAATCTGGGTCCTTTCACATGAGAGGTTTACGAAGTTTTTCCAGCGTGTTAGCATCTTCGAGCAAGGCACGTTAAAAGAAGATTGTGCTCTTGAAGACTACATTCAAAAAACTAAATCTAATAAAGAACTAGTCTAGCATCGTTGTTTCTCTGAACCTCAAAACCCGTAAATTCAGGTGAAGGACCTCGCAGATGCTGTTGTGTGATGAAGTCGAGACGCTGACACAGACGTCATTGTTCGAGTGCCTGGATAAGACCAAACTCAAACTCCTGGCATTCAATTCTGATCGCGTGAAATTCATGCCTGGGCAAACCCTGTTTGCGCGGGGCGATGAAGGCGACTTCGCATTTGTGGTTCTCAGTGGTCAGGTAGATCTGTTTGTTGATGTCGGCGAAGGACATCGCCAGAAAATCCGCGAAGCATCCAATGGGGACTTGATCGGCGAAATGGCGGTCATTGCCAACCGCCCGCACCAGAAAACCGCGATTGCCAAGACCTCAACCGAAAGCCTCAAGATCGGCAAGCAGTGTTTTCTGAAGGTCATTGAGGGCTGCCCAAAAACCTCGGCAAATGTGATTTCCCATTTGGGGCACCGCCTGTCAGAGGAAAGCCGCAATATGGAAAATCCGGTTTCCTAAGGGCCTTGTCTGTCACGCCCCCCTATCCCCCAACAATCCGTTTCAAACATTTGATAGCGATGCCCGCTGAGCGCTGATGCGCGGTCTTTCGGGATGGCTGTTCCACGCCTTTTGCCAGATCAGGCAATCAGATCCTTCGGGTCGATCCACCGACATGCCTTATGGCGTGTGGTAAGTTCGAACAGGCGCGCCAAGAAACGCGCTGCTTGTTCATCATGGACCAGATGATGGGTCAGAATGCCGATGGGCTGATCCCCTTGCCCAGAGCGAATCAGACCGGTCATCTCGTCGAATAACTCATCTGACGGGCGCCCAATGCTGCCTGCTTTCCAATTGATGATATCAACGTGAGTATCGTGGAAGGGTAAGGTGTGCGACGCTTTCCAGCCGGACTTTCTGTCATGGAAAGTCGACAGCGCCCGATAGCCGATCGCAGCCAGAGGATCGACCAGCGTCGGATCAATTCGGTTCCAAGGCGGCACCAGCATCGCGATGAATTGTGCTTGATAGAGACGCGCCAGTTTAGAATATCCCGCCTCCAACTCTTTTAACACGGTCTTGGCGGGGCGATGGAGACCCAGTTCCTGCTTTTTCGCAGGCGGTGTGGCGTGGTTCTGGTGTGACCAGCCATGAACGGCAATGCGGACAAGATCGGAGCCACGAGCTGCAAGCTCCGTTTGCAAAGCCTCGCCGGTTTGTTCAGGAATGACCGCCAGCAGGGCGGGAATGGCGTGGCCTTCTGCCAGATCAAGAAAACTGGTGAGTTTGTCGATTGGGGCAACCGCGTCATCATCGCGGAGCCACAAATGGATCGGGCCTTTCTCCTTGGCGCGCCAATCAAGAGCGTCGATGAAGTGTTGTTCGGCTACTGACATGAGAAGGTCCATATTTAATCGGTCCGGTCCGTTGGTGTCTTTGTGATGCAGGCTCAGAGCGGCCCGCCTTTATAGCGTTCAACCGCCTCACATAAAATGGCATCGATCCGCGCAGCGGCGGTTTCAAAGGTATGCTCGGCAAAGACCTCGGCGCGGGCCTGCTCGCTCAACCGGATGCGCCTGTCCTCGTCCAGCAACAGACTGCGTGTGACACTTGCAAAGCTTGCCGGATCATGACTGCTTACCAGAGAACCGCCCTTCTGCCCATTGACCACTTCCGGCACGCCTGCAATGTCATAGGCCACCACTGGCACGCCCATGGCTTGGGCTTCGAGATAGGCAAGACCGTAGGCCTCACCGATGCCGGGCCAGAGATAGAGCGCGGACCGGGCAAGCATTTGGCGAACCATGTCTGGCGATTGTTGGCCATGGAAGGTAACCCGGTCGGGGCCAAAGGCGGCAAAAAAGCTCTCGACCTGAGCCCGCTCCGGGCCATCGCCAACAATATCAAGATGCCAAGGCTCGGCGGTGAGCAAGCCGAGCGCTTCGCTCAAATGGCGATAGCTTTCCAGCTTGTCCCCCGGGCGCATCATCGCAATGGTTACCAAGGCCTGAGAGGAGCGGCCAGCGGCGGGTGGCGTGTCGCGAAAGGCATCGACCTTGAGGAACGGTTTGATCTGGTCGATGCGAGCATTTGGGTTGGCTTGCAACAGTCCGCGCGCATCACGCTTTGTGATGCAAATGTTGGAGACGGCTTGCCCGATGGCCTCACGGACAAATTCCTGCAAAGGTGCCCATCCTGCCGCATCACGGCGTTGGGAGTGGGAGGCTTCAAGCGTCACATAGGGGATGGCATATTTATGACAAAGGGCCGGGCCAAGCAGATCGGGGGACTTGTAATAGGGATGATAGCTGAACCAGAGATCGGGTCGGTCGCTTTCCCGCCCCAGCCATGCATCAAGGCGCTGGAACTCCAGGTCAGCAGCCTTGCGAATTGCGACCACCCCTGCCCCGTCGGGCTCTTTGGTGAAGGTGCGCAATTGAGACGCCAACGCCACCTGATGGCCTTTTTCCCTCATCGCCTCAAGCAGCAGCCGCGCCATCAAGCGGTCGCCAGATGGCACCGGATGGTCGGGGGACTTCAATGGGGCATAAAAAGAAATTTTCATGTCTTTTTCAATATCTTATCGATCTACAGAGCCGTTCATCCCTCAGCACGTCCATACAGTCTGCCGAGCGGACGAAATTGTCATAATAGACAGTCCAGTTGCGTGGAGCCGGGTCACGATAGAGGCCGAATTTGAAATAGTGATTGGGGCCGAGACCTTCGGCCTGTTGGCCGATTGCGCCTTTGATTGTAGCCAGATGCAGACCATTGGCAAATAATTCCAGATGCCCATCCCCATTCGGCCCCGGTTTGGCATAGACGGCAAAGTCGATCCAGCCAGAGGTGGCCGACGGCATGGGGTTGCCATAGGTCGTGAGCTTGATCTTGTCTGTGCAAGCGGAAAAGCGGGCGTAGTTCTTTGGGGTGACGCTCGCCTCTTGGGCCACCAAGGCACGCATTTGTCCCTGTTTCGGTCGCAGCCAAACCGGCGCATCGCCATTGGCACATCGGGCTTGGTTCCTTGTACCCTTGCCATCTGGTGCGGGATGAAAATTGGCCTCAACGGTGGCAAATATTTTGCCATGCTTCATGCGCAAAGCCAGATAGGGGCTGATGGCCTGCATATGGGTCGTGCCGGATTCCCGCTTCCATTGGGCAAAGACAAAGCGATGATGTCGTTTGGGAATTGGCTCCTCAAAGCGGATTGAGATGCCGTACCAAACCCCGCGACCAACGGGCACACGAGAGGCCGTTCTCTCCCAAATCTCCGCCCGTTCACTGCACTTTTCCTCATTGGGTAGGCAGGCGTGGGTGACGGTTAGTTTCAGCGCCTGCTTGCCAGAGCGCACCGTGTCGGACTGGAAGGCATAACCACCAGCATCCTGTTCTTTGGTTTGCCGATAATGTAGACCACAGGATTGGGAAAAGCCTTTCCCTTCAAAGCCATCTTCGACTTTGGTGCGATAGTCCCATGAGGCGAGCCCGGCTGGATCGGCAGCAAGCGCGGAAGTGGCCCAAAAGCACCACAGAATAGACATGGCAACTTTGCCTCTCACAAAGGGCTCCTTCCTTCCCGCTATTGGTTGATGGGGTGGCTAAACCTTGTAGATGGGAATTCATACCGTTATTTCAATCAGTTCGAACCCGCATCCGATTGCATCTCTGGACTTGCTGCCCACAAACAGCCGGGCAGCTTTGCAAACTGCCCAAAGTCATAGAAATTCACGATTTTGATGCCTATATTGCCCGTCACAGGGCACGGTTTGTTTAAGATCCGCCCGCGCTATGTCCCATTTGAAGAGAAGCGAGTTTTCATCATGACGCTTGATGACCTGAAGATCGCCGTCATTGGCCTAGGCTATGTCGGGCTGCCCCTTGGCATCGAGTTTGGCAAGATCTATCCAACCGTCGGTTTCGATATCAATGAGGCGCGCATCGCTGATCTTCGAGCAGGCAAGGACATGACACAGGAGGTCGAGAAAGCGGATTTTGCCAAGGCGCAGACGCTCAGCTTCACCTCCGACCCGGCCGATCTGGAAGATTGCAACTTTTACATCGTAACGGTTCCGACCCCGGTTGACGGTTTCAAGCGCCCGGACCTTCGTCCGCTGATTGGTGCCTCGGAGACTGTCGGCAAGGTTCTCAAGCCGGGGGACATCGTGGTTTATGAAAGCACGGTCTATCCGGGTGCGACGGAAGAAGATTGCGTGCCTATTCTCGAACAGTATTCCGGCCTCCTCTTCAACAAGGACTTTTTCGCCGGTTACAGTCCCGAACGGATCAATCCGGGCGACAAGACCCATCGCCTGCCGGACATTCGCAAGGTCACATCAGGCTCGACGCCTGAGATCGCTGATTTCATTGATACCGTCTATGCCTCGATTGTGACGGCAGGCACGTTCAAGGCCGCCAGTATCAAGGTGGCAGAAGCTGCTAAGGTGATCGAGAATACCCAGCGCGACCTCAATATCGCCCTGGTCAATGAACTGGCAATCATCTTCAATCGACTGGAGATCGACACCCAGTCGGTGCTGGATGCAGCGGCGACGAAGTGGAACTTCCTGCCTTTCCGGCCCGGCCTTGTCGGCGGTCACTGTATTGGTGTTGACCCCTATTATCTAACCCACAAGGCACAATCGATCGGCTATCACCCGGATGTCATTCTTGCAGGTCGCCGGATCAATGACGGCATGGGGGCCTATCTGGCCGGGGAAATGATGAAGGCAATGCTGAAAAAGAAGATCACGGTCAATGGAGCGCGCGTGCTGGTGATGGGGTTGACCTTCAAGGAAAATTGCCCCGATCTGCGCAACACGCGGGTAATCGACCTGATTGACGGCCTGAAGGAATGTGGCGTTGAGGTGGAAGTTCATGACCCTTGGGTCGATCAACCGCTGGCCTGTGCCTCCTATGGCATCGAGATGGTGGCCGAACCGGAAGCCGACACCTATGACGGGGTGGTGCTGGCCGTGGCACACGACATTTTCCGTGCGCAAGGCATCGAGGCCATTCATCGCTGCGCCAAGGATCACAGCGTGTTTCTGGATCTCAAGAGCGTCTATGGGCAGGATGAGAGCGACCTGCGGCTCTGAACCTTCATTGGAATCAAAGCGTCAGGATGATCGGGCCTTTTTTGGTGACCACAATCGAGTGCTCGAATTGGGCGGTGAGCGCACCGGGCGTGAAAAGCTCCCATTCCCGCCCGCCATCATGGGCAAACTCCGCACCGGTCGAGAGGAATGGTTCGATGGCGAGGACCATGCCTTCTGAAAAGCGGCGCTGATCGCGCTTGTCGGTCACGGCAAGGATTTCGGGCTTGTCATGCAAGGTTTCGCCAACCCCGTGACAGCCGAGCAGATTTTCAATGATCGAATAGCCGCCCGCCTTGGCCTCCGCCTCGAAGGCCGCAGGGATGACCTGCATCGAGGCACCAGCCCGGACCGCATCAATCGCCCGGTCGCGGGCGCGCTTGGCAGCCTTGACCAGCTTTTCCTTGTCCGGGGCCACAGGCGACAGGATGAAGGTGGCACCCGCATCGGTGAAATAGCCATTCATGCAGGCAGAGACATCGATATTGACCAGATCACCGGCCTTCATGCTTTGGGCATCAGCCCAGCCATGGGCGATGACAGGCTCGATGGAAATGCAGGTGGCACCGGGGAAGCCATAGACCTTTTCAGGGGCTGACTCTGCGCCCTCTTCTTCCAGCCATTTACGGGCCAGATCATCCAGTTCGCGGGCGGTCATGCCCGGCTCAAGAGCTGCGCCCATTTGGCGGATCACTTTGGCGACCGCCCGCCCGCAGGCTTTGAATGCTTCGAGCTCGTCGTCGGTCTTGATGATCATAAGATGTCCTGTCTGGTGCGGGAGGCGGCATGCCTATGCTAAGGATCGCTTGCAAGCCTTTGATAAAACCGCTTATAAATTTATGACTTCGCAAAGGCAAGGGGACCGGAAGGCGAAGTCCGAAGGAGTATACATGGCCGAGACAGACAAATATGTGCCGCTCGACTTTCATACGCTGGACGAAGGGGAAATGCAGCGGCGGGCTGATACCTTTTTTGAAGTGATGCGCACAAGGCGCACCGTTCGGGACTTTTCCGACCGACCTGTGCCACGCTCGATCATCGAGGCTTGTATTGCCACGGCCGGACGCGCGCCATCAGGTGCCAACCAGCAACCATGGACCTTTGCCTGTATTTCAAGCCCGGATGTGAAAAGGCAGATCCGTGAGGCGGCAGAAGATGAAGAGCGCGCCTTTTATGGTGGTCGCGCCGGGGAAGACTGGCTTGATGCCCTGACACCTTTGGGTACGGATGCCAGCAAGCCGTTTCTGGAACGCGCACCATGGCTGATTGCCATTTTTGGCCAGCGCTGGGGAAAGCATGCCGATGGCAGTCGCAAGAAGCATTATTATGTGCCGGAATCGGTCAGCATTGCCACGGGTTTTTTGATCGCGGCTTTGCATCAGGCGGGGCTGGCCACCCTCACCCACACGCCAGCACCGATGCAATTTCTCGGTGAGATTTGCGAACGTCCCGAGAATGAAAAGCCCTATATCCTGCTGGTGGTCGGATATCCCGAAGAGGGGGCAAAGGTGCCCAACATTTCCAAGAAACCGCTTGAGAAGATCACCAGCTGGCTTTGACAGGCCAGACAAGGGACATGGCGACCTTCTCAAGGCGGATGGCGACGGTCACAATCCTCTATTGCCGTCACCGAAGGTCTGGTTGAGCTGAAGACCGGAGCTCATCAGCATCCAGAAGCTGATGCCGAGCATGATCAGGCGTCCTTCAGAGTCCACGGGCAGAGAATAGCTGGTGACGAACATTGCAATGCAGGAGCCAACCCAATAAAGGCAGAAAGCCTTTTCGGAAATGGTCCATAGCAGGCAACCAACCAAGAATGCCGCACAAAGAACGAATGCGATTTCCATGGAAACCTCCTCTCCATGATGATGAGGTCATGGTAACGCCGCAGGTTGTTTTTGCATTTGACACACCACAAGAATAGTGCCCGGAAGCGTTATTTTCTTTCGTTATCCAACGCAATTTTGCATAATTTTTCCCAATATACTGCGTAATATTAGAAGTTTAATTTCGATAATTGGAGTTTTTTGGATGTTTTATTTCAAACCCTTCAGAACCAATACAAAACGCGTCTCAAAGCGGCGGAAATTCGCCATTTCTGCCGCATGGCAGCGCGCATGAATTGATCTAATTTCAATGCCAAAGCTTTTCACTTTGATCGCGGCGAGGGAGGCATCTGCAATGGGGGCAAGTCAGATAGACCGCGTTGATGAGGAAGCCAAGACGCAAGAGCTGTGACGCAAAAGGCCCGCCTGCATGACAGGCGGGCCTTGTTGATTTCAGAGCCTTCGGACGTTCGCTTACTTCACCGCATAGAGCGTGGTGGAGCCGGAGACTTCGTTGGCGACGGCGATCATTGGTTTGCCGTTCGGGCTGTCTTTGCCGGAAATGAAGGCGATGCCTTCCGGCGCGATGTCGCCTGCGGTCATTTTCTCGGCCGAGCCGTCAAGCTTTGCATTGTTGGCATACGTGACGAAAGAGGCATTGGCCGGGTCGGTGATGTCATAGACAACAACGCCCCCCATACGCTCCAGCCCGATGAAAGCATAGAGTTTGTCGCCAACCTGACCCAGAGCGAGCGCTTCGGGCTCGGTGCCTTTGTCATCGGAGCGATTGTCAAAGCTTTCATTGGCGCCCTGGCTGTTGAAAGCGGATGGTGCCAGTTCAGCCATTTTGGCTTCAATTTCGGTGCCGCTGTCAAAGACCATCTCGCCCTTTTCGTTGAAGATCGAGAAGGAGCGACCACCAAAACCATAGATGGCATCGAAATCACCATCGCCGTCCACGTCACCTTTGGCGGTGGTGATTTTCAGGCGACCAAGGTTTTTCTTGTCCTGTAATTCGGCCGCATTCGGGAAGGCTTTCTCATCGAGCTTGACCTTGCCCAAACGGGTTTCTTCGGAATAGCCATCATAGTCGCGGGCATCGCCCTCGTTGGCGGTCACGACATAGACGATACCGTCCTTGGTAAAGGACGCAATGGTGTCTGGCTGGCGCATGGAGAGAACTGGCCAGTTTTTGCGATTGATGGCCTTGTCCTTATCGGACAGGTCGACCAGTTCCTTGCTGTAATCCTGAAAGCCAAGGGCGAAGACCGTCTTGAGCGACGCGGTGTCGGCATCAATGACGGCAATGGCGTTGTTCTCTTGCAACGACACGAAGATGGTCTTGCTATCGGCGCTGACCGCAACATATTCCGGCTCAACATCCTGGGCAATGCTGGTGCCTTTTGGTGACGGGGTGTGGAAGCTGTCGCCGAGCGCCTTGGCATCAAGAGAAGCAAAGGAAATGGTCTTCACCTCAAGGGACGGAATGGTGACGATGGAAACGGTGCCTTCCGGGTCGGTCTTGTAATCGTCAGATGGCTCGCCTTCATTGGCCACAACGGCATAAGCACCATTTGGTGCAAAGACCACATTGTCCGGCAAAGCGCCAACCGTTGCCTCGCCAACGTAAGAGCCATCTGTTTTGTAAAGGGCCAATTTGCCGTTTGCCTGCTTGTTTTTCATCTCGACAGCGATGGCTACATAGTCGCCATGAACCGCAACGGAATTGGCACCCTTGCCGTGCTTTTTGACGTCGATGGCACCGGCCTTGCTGATTTCGTTCGGATTGGAAATATCGAGAATGTCGATGGTCTTGTCACTGCCATTGACGACATAAAGCTTCTTGCCCGCCTTGTCATAGGACAGGACTTCGGCAGCGCCTTCGTCGAACACTTTGGTTTCATAGCTGCTTATCGGCTCAAGAGAGAGAGCCGATGCGTGGGCAGCAAGCGACAGAGACAGGCTGCTGGCCAGCAGCAAGGTCTTGGAGATGGATTTCAGCATAATGGTTCCCCTCGATATGGAATTTTCTGCGTCTGCCTTAGCGGCTGCATGTGACAGGTTCATGAAGTGGCAAATGGTGTATTTCAAAGCCACAGACACCCGGAGGCTGCAATTGACACCCAATTGTTAGCCAGACAAGTTCCCGATTTTGCTCTCTTTTCCTTTTTGCAGCGAAACGTTAGGTTGGATGAAAACAACAAAACCTGCCGGAGAGCAAAATGTGCCGCTGGATCGCCTATAAAGGGCAGCCAATCTATCTTGAGAATTATGTCACCAAAGCCGAACATTCCTTGCTGCAACAAAGTCTGCATGCGGAAAAGGCAAAGACCGAAACCAATGGTGATGGCTTTGGCATTGGTTGGTATGCCGATCGTGCGCATCCGGGCATTTATCGCGAGATTCTGCCCGCATGGAATGACTGCAATCTGAAATCGCTGGCGTCGCAGATCCAGTCGCGGCTCTTCTTTGCCCATGTGCGCGCCTCAACAGGGACCGCGACCAGCCGGTCGAACTGCCATCCCTTTTCGCTTCACAACTGGATGTTCATGCATAATGGCCAGATCGGGGGTTATTCCAGAGTGCGGCGGCTTTTGGAAAACCAGTTGGATGATGCCCATTACGACGCGCGCAAGGGGACGACCGATTCCGAGCTTTTGTTCCTTTTGGCGATGCAGGAAGATCTCAAATCCTGCCCTGTCACAGCCCTGCACAGGGTGCTTGAACGGGTGCGGGCCGCGATGATTGACCAGAATATCAAGGAGCCCTTGCGCTTCACCTCATGCCTTTCAAATGGCAAGAAGCTGTTTGGTTTCCGCTGCTCGTCGGACAATCAGGCCCCATCGCTTTTCTATCGCCGCTATGAGAATGGTAATATCATCCTTGTCTCCGAGCCGATCGACCGGCAAACGGAATGCTGGCAGGAAGTGCCGCAAGACCATGCAGTCTGCTTCACCGAAGACAAGATGATCATGCGGGAGATGAAACTCTGACAGACTGCCCGGGAACAGCCTGAGCCAATCCCGGACAGAGACAAAAGCGGCCTGCATCAGCAGTGCCCGGCAATCGCCTGTCCTTTGTCTTCTGAAAAGACACAGCTGTGACCGGGGTCACCCACAGGTTCCGGCACACCGGCTTTAAGCAAGAAACGGGCGCTATTTGCTCCATGCAGACCGGCGGGGATATGGATTTTCTTGAGGATGCGATATTCCCGGCGGCTGATGCGCTCAAGAGCACCTTGTTTGACAAGTTGGACAAGGCCCAATTTTCCAGGCAACGTGGCATAATCTTCGACCGGCGCCTCGCTCACCACCTTGGCCTTGTCAAGACGTACATAGCTGTCTTGCATGTTTGGCTCGCCAAAGCCGAGAAGTTTGCGCGCATCCAACATTTCGATGACTTTTTTGCCCTTCTTGTCGATAACTCGATAGGCGCCGCCCTTGTCCATCATGATCGGGCCACTTCTGAGGAGTCTTGGATCATCACGCCGACCAATATTCTTACCCGACGGCAGAGACATGGCATCCACACTATAGAGTCCATGAACAATGGTCGGTTTGGTACCGAAGGTCTGTTTCGCCATGGCAACAGATGTGCTCATCTTGATGTTGCCGATTTTGTAAAAATAGCGCAGACAATCCGGCTCAGACAGGAAGCTGACTTTGGAGGCGTCAAGACCCATTACGCCCGCTGCGATCTTGCCTGATTTTTGGCGAGGGCCCGCGACGACCAGATGCTTGATCCGCTCAACCGCCCCCTCAAGGCGCCAGACGACCGGACTATGAACGGTGACCGCAAGATAGAGGGGGTTGCTGCCCGGCTCGATTACCAGCTTGCCGGTGAATGTTTCCTTGTCTTGTCCGACCAGGGTGAGGGACGGCGTCTTTTTGCCCTGATAGGCACCAAGCAATATCAATTCCTCATCTTTGGTGCGTTTGGGCACCTTGCAGCTTGCCGCAGCACGCGCAGAGGATTGCGGCTTGATCGTCACCCCTTGGAAGGCCGAGCCGATGAGCAAAGCCGCCTCGGCGTGGGTGAGCAGGCCATCCTTGTCGGGATCCTGCGCCAGCAAGGCATTGGCAACAATCGAATGATCCTTTCTCTGATCACCTCGTTTCCTTCCGGACATCTTAAAAAGAGTGCCATATTCTTGAATTTCAATTCTGCCGTCCTTGTTGGGGTCGTCCTTAAAGAGACGATCCAGTCGCTGCTTCAGACTTTGCCTTGTTCGGCGATCAGGCTCGCCAACAATCCTCAAATTCGCCTTGATCACCGTCTCCGCCTCTTCGTGGTCGACGATGCCGTCTGCGTTAAGATCATAGGGTAGATATCGCATGGCAACAGCCATCCGTGCTTTCGCAGCATAGATCTTCTCGAAGAGATCGATCTTTTCACGGGTCAAACCCTGACCATCCAAATCGATTTGCTTATAAGTTCTGGCGATATAGGACAGCAATTCGCCAGTGTCGAAGCGTTTGCCATATTGGGCAATGAAGGCTTGCTTCAGCGTCTCATTCCGAGATTGGTCCCCCTGTCCACCTTCTGCTATGGCAATCGGTGCCATCAGACTGATCGCCGTAGTCAGGAGGAGCGACAGAATTCTTTTCAATTGTTTTTGCATCGAGCTACCTCTTGGTTGTAATTCTTTGACACACTATCCGGCAAAGGAATAAGGAAATACAACCAAGGCGTGTTTTTCACTGCTAGCCAGAAACAAACCTAACAGAGGTTTAACAGAGCAACCTGACAAGATTTCACCATGGATTTCGACCTCTGATCTCACGCTTCAAAGCCGCGCAGATCCCCTTGTCATCACCTTCAAAGCCCGGCAGACTGACTGCCTGGAGCCCGACATGCAACAGGAGATGAAACTCTGACTGTAGCCCAATTTGACGACCCTGCCATTGCCAGTGCTTTTGCAGCTTTGCCTGAGCCTGCGCGCGCCACCTTATTGACCCTGCGGGAATGGATATTCGAACAAGCCGCAAGGGATGATCGGATCGGGACCATCGTTGAAGAGCTCAAATGGGGTCAACCCTCCTATGCGACCCGCCCCAAAAGCGGTGTGCCCTTGCGGTTGGGTCAGCCAAAGGACGGATCGAGCTGCGCGCTATATGTGCCCTGCCAGTCGGCTTTGCTCGGCGAAGTGCGGGATCATTATGACGGGGTCGAGACACTCAATCTCTGGTTTGAGGGCAATCGCGGACTGCATTTCGATCCGTCTCAACCCTTGCCGGAAGCCGAATTGCGCCATGCCATCCAGCTGGCGCTGACTTATTATCAACGGCGCAAAGAACGTTAGCTTCGCATTTGGCCTTAGCGCCTTGATCTCCGGGATATATCTCAGAACCGGTCGAGCCGGTGGATTTTGGTGCCATAGCATGCTAGAGCGGGAATTGGCCTCACGATCCGGCGGATCTGACTGCCACACTGCCTCTCATCCTGTTCACCCTGCCTTGTGACCGGTTACCCACGATAGAAGTCAAGTCTTTGCCATGCCCACCTGGATTCTGATCACCATCAGTGCAGCCTTTCTGCAGAATATTCGCTCGTCGCTGCAAAAACACCTCAAAGGTGCTTTGGGAACCATGGGCGCGACTTTCGTGCGCTTTGCTTTTGGTGCGCCTTTTGCCGTGCTTTATCTGCTGGTCTATGCGACCAGTGTCGGCAAAGCCCTGCCGAGCGCCAACGGGACCTTCATCTTTTGGGTGCTGGTGGGAGCGATTGGCCAGATTCTCGGTCAACTGATGCTGATCTATCTGTTTTCCTTTCGCAATTTCACCGTCGGCAGCGCCTATTCACGAACCGAGCCAGCGCAAGCGGCGCTGTTTGCCTTTGTCGTCTTTTCGGAAACCCTGACACCGGGTGCGCTGGTTGCCATTGGCATTGCGGTGCTTGGTGTGATGCTGATTTCGGTCGCCCGGACCAGCCTCACCCTGCGCAGCCTGTTGACTTCGACCTTTTCCAAAACCGCCTTGATCGGGCTTGGTTCAGGCTCCTTTTTCGGGGTGGCGTCTGCCGCCTATCGCGCAGCCTCCCTGTCACTGGCCGACAGCATGGCCGCGCCGGATGTGATCCTGCAAGCCGGTTTCACCCTGTCGGTTGCCATATTGACCCAGACCCTTGCAATGGGGATCTGGATCGCAATCCGGCACCGCGAAGAGTTTGGCAACATGCTGCGGGTCTGGAAGGCGTCTCTTGCCACCGGTTTTGTCGGGGCCACGGCTTCCTTTGGCTGGTTCATCGCCATGACCTTGCAGCAAGCAGCCATGGTCAAGGCAGTGGCACAGGTGGAAATGCTCTTCACCTTTGCCACCTCAGTCATTGTTTTCAAGGAGAAAATCAACCGACTGGAAATGATCGGCTGCGCTATGATCGTCTTTGGCGTAGTCACTCTGGTTCTGGGATGATGGCAAGGCATTTACGTGCCTCGCCATATCCGAAGAGGCAGACACCTTATTTTTTGCTCAAGCCTATCGAGGCCCCGCACGTCACCTGCACCTCATATTTGTAGCTGTCGCGTTGACTGGTGGTGTTGCTGAGCTCCCAGCCTTTTTGGGCCTTGTTCTTGCGTGCAGCAACCGCATCCAGCTCGAAATAGGCGTAAGCCTTGACGCTTTGCTGTTTGCTCAGCACCTGCTGCTTGCTTTGTCCCTTGCCCATCAGATATTGCATCCGCAAGGCACAACGCTTTTTCGGATCAGAGCCATCCCATTTGATCGCATGGATCGGGAGTTTGGCGTTATATTGCATTGAGACTGTGCGCTTGCTGCCAGATCCGACGGCGCGGTTGTCAAAGCCCTTGCTCCAAAGGGACCCGTCCGCTTCGAAATAGCGCACACCTTTGAAGGATCCGAGCTTCATGGCGACGATGCGTTTGCCCTTTTTGGCTTTGGCATAGAGGCCCAGCGGGAACGTGTAGCTGGTGGTCTTGATCTGGGTGTAGCCATTGCCATTGGCCGCGACATAGATCGATTTGGCATTGATACCATCGCGCTTGACCTCGACCTTTTCAATCCAGTCCTTGGCGTGGGCCTCAGAGGGCATGGCAAGGCCGGTGGCAACGAAGCCGGTGGTGAGACAGGCGGCAATGAGAGCGGTTTGTTTAAACATGAGTGTTCCTTTCCTTGACGATGTCCGCGCTTGCGGTTTCCCATCAGTCGCAATCGCCCCGGAAAGGGTTCTCAATCGGCAGCAAAGAAGTATGGACTTATACCTAATTCAATTAGTCCGGATCAGACAGGATTTCCTTCAGCGCGTTGACCAGTATTTGACATTCCGCGCTGGTGCCGATGGAAATTCTGAGCCAATTGTCGATTCTTGGATGGCCGAAATGGCGCACCAGAATGCCTTTTTGCCGCAAGGCTGCAAGAATGCTGGCAGCTGGCTGTTCTTTGTGCGAGGCAAAGACGAAGTTGGTGCCCGAGGGCAGCACATCAAAGCCGAGCTCTGTCAGATCATCCGTCAGCTGTACCCGGTCCGCCTTCACTTTGGTGATTGTCTCTTCAAAGCCTTCCCGGTCCTGCCAGGCAGCCAGCGCCGAGGCGAGCGCCAGTCGGCCCAGAGGATAGGAATTGAAGCTGTCCTTGACCCGAATGAGGCCTTCGATCAAATGGGGTTGACCGAGCGCAAAGCCAACGCGCATACCGGCCAGTGCGCGGGATTTCGAAAAGGTCTGCACCACCAATAGATTGTCATAATGCGGGATCAGGCGAGCGGCGCTTTCGGCACCGAAATCGACATAGGCCTCATCGACCAACACCACCACATCGGGGTTCTGTTGCAAGATCTGCTCGATTGCGGCCAGCGGCTGAGCGATGCCCGTCGGCGCGTTGGGATTGGCCACCACGATGCCGCCGGATGGACGGGTATAATCCTCCAGCCGGTAGCGGAAATCCTCATCCAGCGGGACCAGTTGATGTTCGATCTCGAACAGGCGGCAATAGGTCTTGTAGAAGCTATAGGTGATGTCGGCAAAGAGGATCGGCTGCTTGCCGGAAAAGAAGGCCCGGAAAGCATGAGCCAGCACTTCGTCCGAACCGTTGCCCGCAAAGACATGGGACGCATCAAGGCCGTGGCTTTCGCCAATCGCCGTGCGCAGGGCACTGGCCGTAGGGTCAGGATAGAGCCGCAAGCCCTCCCCCGTCTCCGCCCGGATCGCTTCAAGCACCTTGTCCGACGGCCCATAGGGGCTTTCATTGGTGTTGAGCTTGATCACACGCTGCCCCTTGGGCTGCTCACCGGGGATATAAGGTTGCAAATCCCCGACAATCGGACTCCAGAATTTCGACATCATATGGCTCCTTACACATCGTGCCATAGGCGTAGCGCGCTATTTGGGAGATTGCAATCCAATCCGCTGCGGCTCACTGACCCTGTCGCTTTTTCCCTCGCCCCAGAATGAACAGGCCGGACAGGACGATCAGGACGGAGCCAAAGAGCATGGCGGGGGTGAGGCTTTCGCCGAACCAGAGGACGCCGAGCAGCACGCCAAAGATCAGGCGGGAATAGCGAAATGGGGTCACGGCGGAGATTTCGCCGGTGCGCATGGCTTTCATCAGGCAGGCATAGGCCGTGACGCCAACAAGAATGGCGCCGGCAGCATAGAGATAGTCGGCTGAGGTTGGCGCGCGGAAGGCTTCACCCTGCCAGAGCTGCAGGATGAGACCCGCTGCAGCCAGCGCCAGAAACCCATAAAAGCCAAGCTGCGAGGTGCTGATGGCGGACGGGGCCGCGCGGCTCGCCAGATCGCGACCGGCAAAGCCGAACATGCCGATCACGGCAAAAATCGAGAGCAGAGAAAAGCCATCGGTGCCCGGCCCGATAATGATCAACACCCCCGCCAAGCCGACAAAGACGGCCGACCAGCGCCGCCAACCGACCCGCTCGCCAAACAGGAGCGCCGCAGCGGCCACAACCACCAGAGGTGTCGCCTGCAAAATGACCGAGGTGGCCGACAGCGGGGTCAGAACAATCGCCAAAGCGTAGAAAAGTCGACCGGTCATCTCAGAGATGGCACGGGTGCCCATGGCAGGGGACAGAATGTTTCGGGTGAAGAGCCGCTCGCGGCGCAAGACACTCGCGAGCGCAAAGACCAACGCGCCGCCCAGCCCGGAAATAGCCATCACTTCACCGACGGGCAAGGAAGCTGCCAACATCTTGACCGCTGTATCCTCCAACGCAAAGGCCGCCATCGAAGCAACCATCCAGAGGCTGCCCATCAGGTTGGTATTCTGGCTGAGGCGGGACTTTTCCGTTGTCTCGGCAGGGTCGCGCGAGGAGGCTTGGTTGATCATGATGGCATTGTCTCAAAGGGAAGCTGGGCAGGGCCTGACAGCCCTGCCCTTACAGGCAAGAGATCGCACTCTAAGCGCTTATACGTAGCCTTGACCAGCGCAAATTTCGTGACCAACCCAAACTGTGAGTGGGGGATCTAGTGCGCTTCGTCCCAATTCTTCGCAGCTTCGGCATCGACCCTCAAGGGCACGCTCAATTGCAGGGCGGGCATCGGGGCATTTTCCATGATGTCGCGAACCACTTTGATCGTGCTGTCGACTTCCGCTTCAGGCACTTCGAAGATCAATTCATCATGCACCTGCAACAACATGCGAGCGGATGACCCTGCCTCTAAAAGGGCGTCATCCATGCGGATCATGGCGCGGCGGATGATGTCGGCGGCCGAGCCCTGAATGGGAGCGTTGATGGCGGCGCGCTCCTGGAAGGCCTTCATGTTGGGATTTTTCGATTTGATGTCCGGATAGTGGATTTTGCGGCCAAAGATGGTTTCGACATAGCCCATGTCGCGGGCTTTCTGTTTGGTCTCTTCCATATAGTCGCGGATGCCGGGGAAGCGGGCAAAATAGGTGTCGATATAGTCTTTCGCTTCGGTGCGCGAAATGCCGAGCTGGTTGGCAAGTCCAAAGGCGGAGATACCATAGATAATGCCGAAATTGATCGCCTTGGCGCGGCGGCGGGTCATGGCGTCCATATCCTCGATCGGCACATTGAACATTTCCGACGCGGTCATGGCATGAATGTCGAGGCCGTCCTCGAAGGCCTTTTTCAGCTGGTCTATGTCTGCCATATGGGCCAGCACGCGCAATTCAATCTGGCTATAGTCGGCAGAGATCAGCTTGTTACCCGCATCCGCAACAAAGGCGGTGCGGATCTTGCGGCCTGCTTCTGTCCGGATCGGGATATTTTGCAGGTTCGGATCGGATGAAGACAGGCGCCCCGTCGTGGTCGCGGCCAGCGAATAGGAGGTGTGGACGCGCTTGGTGTCGGGGTTGATGAAGCCGGGCAGCGCGTCGGTGTAGGTGCTTTTGAGCTTGGAGAGCTGGCGCCATTCAACCACTTTCTTGGGCAGGTCATGGCCTTCAGCGGCCAGATCTTCAAGCACGCTGGCCGACGTGGACCAGGCCCCGGTCTTGGTTTTCTTGCCGCCGGGCAGGCCCATTTCGCCAAACAGGATATCGCCGAGCTGCTTTGGTGAGCCGATGTTGAAAGGCTGACCGGCAAGGGCGTGGATTTCTTCTTCCAGACCGGCCATGCCCTGCGCAAAGGTACCCGAGAGGCGCGACAGGATCTGGCGATCCACCGAAATGCCGCGCTTTTCCATGTTGCGCAAGACCGGCAGCAAGGGCCGCTCAAGCCGCTCATAGACCGTGACCATGCCATTGGCAGCAAGGCGCGGTTTGAGAATCATCCAGAGGCGCAGGGTGACGTCGGCATCTTCGGCCGCATAGGCGCTGGCCTTGTCGATTTCCACCTTGTCAAAGGTCCGCAGGCTCTTGCCGCTGCCTGCTACTTCCTTGAAGGGAATCGGCTTATGACCGAGCCAGAGTTCGCTCAGCTCGTCCATGCCGTGGCCATGCTTGCCAGCATCGAGCACATAGGACAGCAGCAATGTGTCGTCGAGCGGGGCCAGATCGATGTCGTAGCGCGAGAGCAGCAGGGTGTCATATTTGAGATTCTGGCCGATCTTCAACACGCTGGGGTCTTCCAGCAGGACCTTGAGCTTTGTGACGGCCTCTTTCAGCGGGATCTGACCGTCGACCAGCCCACCACCAAACATGTCGTCTTCGCCGCTGACATGGGCCAGTGGAATGTAACAGGCCTTGCCCGGCTCGGTTGCCAGCGACACACCCACCAGATTGGCCTGCATGGCGTCAAGGCTGTCGGTTTCCGTGTCGACCGATACGCGGCCGATGCGGCGGGCCTCGGTGATCCAGCGGTCGAGGGCCTCAAGGCTGGTGACGGTCTCGTATGTTTCGTGATCGATGGGCAATGCAGCGATTTCGGTTGCCATCCGGGCCGCCAGATCGGAGGGAGATGGATTGTCCTTGTCGCCACTTTCCGCTGGGTCTTCCGTAACTTGAGGCATTTCCCAGCCGGCCACCTCAATGCTTGCTTCTTCGACATTTTCAGCTTCGGTGTCCGTCGCCTCGGCAATACGGCGGGTCAGGGTGGTGAATTCCATGGCCTTGAGGAAGGCCACCAGCTTTGGCCCTTCCAGATCGCAACAGACCAGATCATCGATCCCCAGAGGCAGCGGCACATCGCGCTTGAGGTAAACCAGCTCCTTGGAGACACGGGCCTGATCGGCAAATTCAATCAGATTTTCCCGGCGCTTTTTCTGCTTGATCGTATCGGCCTTTGCCAACAGGCTTTCAAGGTCGCCAAATTCATTGATCAGGAGCGCCGCCGTTTTCACGCCGATTCCGGGCACACCGGGAATGTTATCGACCGAATCACCGGCCAGTGACTGCACCTCAACCACCTTGTCCGGGGCGACGCCGAATTTTTTCATCACCTCTTCGTCGTCGATGCGCTTGTTCTTCATGGTGTCGACCATGGCAATGCCCGGTCGGATCAGCTGCATCAAATCCTTGTCCGAACCAATGATGGTGACATCGGTCCCTTCGGACAGGGCGCGCTCGGCATAGGTGGCGATGATGTCGTCGGCCTCATAGCCCTCAAGCTCGATGCAGGCGACATTGAAGGCACGGACCGCATCGCGGATCAGGCCGAATTGCGGCACCAGATCTTCTGGTGCGGGCGGGCGGTGGGCCTTGTATTGATCATAGATGTCATTGCGGAAGGTCTTGCCCTTGGCATCAAAAATCACAGCCAGATGGGTTGGCTGGACGCCCGCCAGCCCCTTGTCGCCCTCCTGCATGAGCTTCCAGAGCATGTTGCAGAAGCCAGACACCGCGCCGACCGGCAAACCATCGCTTTTGCGGGTTAGCGGCGGCAGGGCATGGTAGGCCCGGAAGATATAGGACGATCCGTCAACCAAAAAGAGATGCGGCTTGTCTGTCATGAAAGTCTCCCTACCGGCCTTGGGCCGTGTCCTGTCTTGCTTTTCGTCTGGATTTTCGTCCGGCATCCGGTTCAGCATCGCGAGCCGTGCGAACAAACCATGATCATTGTTGCAGGAGACCTTAGCGCACCGACGCCACAGAAGAAAAGGGAAAAGGATAAAAAGCCCCCGACTGCACACACGCAGCCGAGGGCCTTGACTTTCCAGTGACTGGTTTGGCCAGACTATTCAGCAGGCACAAAGACCGGCTTTTCCACTTTCTCGCGGGTCAGTCGTGCCCAGAGCGGGCGCTTGTAGAGATAGCTCAGCAGGGGCAGACGTTTGGCCACTTCGAACATGGCGATCGCACCAAGGATGGCGATCAGCGAGACAAGGAAGGAGATCATGCCAGCGCCGCAGGCCGAACAAAGCTTTGTCAGCAGAAGGCGCGACACACCCATTGGCAGGAAGAAGCCAAGATAGATCGGCAAAGACCGCTGGCCAAAGAAGCGCAGGATCTGGGCCAGACCACGGCTGGGCAGGATCGCCATAAAGTCGATCACGGCAACAAAGCCAAGGATCCCCATGACAATGGCAACCGGGGTGAATTTGGCATAACCGAAATAGAGCACGGCCCCGTTGGCAACCGCCCAGACCACCAGCCCGATCACAGACGCCAGCTTTTGCTCGCGGGCCGTTTCGGCCATCTTGAACCAGATGTCGCGACCAAAATGTCCGGCGAGGAAGAAGACATAATATTTCGAGAAGAAATCGACAATCTCGATGCCTGTGGCGCTGAGCATATATTTGCAGGCCACCGCGAAGGCGAACTGGGCCAGCATTGGCGCACCAACTGTGAGACGCAGCACGAGGAAATAGATTGGCAACAAATAGATGAACCACAACATCCCGAAAGGCTGAACGAAGGAGGTGAGATAATAGACAACCGTGCCTTCCTTGCCGAATTCATTGATGAAGAAAGGTGCCTTGAAGATGAATTGGATGGTCATCCAGAAGAAGTAGAAATACAGGAAATGGGCAAATTTTCCATCAAGGAATGGGTGCCACTCCTTGCTAATGGCTTTGGCGGCAAACAGGCCCGCCACGGCAAAAAAGACCGGCATGCGGAAGGTGCTGGCAAAGGCGATCACATAATGCATGAAGCCTTCGGAGCCGAGATATTTCTCCACGCCACCGGTGGAATGCAAAATGACAACCAGCAGAATGGTCAGGCCCTTGGCAAGATCAACCCACTGGACGCGATTGGTGTTGACTGGTGTTTTAAGCGACATGGCCGTCTCTCCGCCCCTCTCTCACCAGCGCGATGTGCTGGCAGGGTTCCTCAGGTTTTCGTAAAATTTTATTTATTCTAGAAACACTATCGCCTATTTTTTGCTCCCGTGCGCGGCCTAGTTGCAGTTAACGTTAACTTAGCAACCAAGCGTTTGAATTTTAACACAAAATGAAACTTCAACTGATTTTGATCAGAGGGCCTTTACCGATCAGCAATGCTCCTGTTGACGTATCGGGCCCATGAGCGCGTCACTCAACATCAGACCGATGGGCATCAGGCTTGGACGCGAAATGGGTCTGAGATACTTGCTTGTTTCGATGCTGAGCTTTGTTGAGTCACCCCCTTTCTGGCAGGCGCGACGGGACACCGCACGGGACCCTGATGTCTTCATCCAGAATAGGATCGCGTTAAGAAGCTCTTTGCAGGATGAAACGTAAAATTACCGACGAATCATGCCATCAGGAGGGTCAAATGGGACCTTTCTCACGAATTTGCCTCAATCCGGGCGCATAAGACCGTGCCCAAACATGCTTAATACCAGCCAACCGGGCTCGTTGACCGCCCTGGAATGTGGACATTGTAAGCCAATATGCCTCGGAAAAGACCTCCCGGCTCTGCCGACACGCCGAATGATGCGCGACAGAACAGAGCCCGATCCCAGAATTCCCGATCTCAGACTCCCCGCTCCGGCGACATCCGTCTGACGGACGATGATCGCAGCCATCCTGGCCCACAACGCAAGCGCCCGGCCAAGAAAACGGCGCGCAAGGAAACGGCCGGGCGCAAACGCCCCCCTGCTGCGGGGAAAGGCGGAAATGGTGGATCGCGCGGAGGCAATGGCCGCAAGAAAAAAGGGACAAGCAAGCAAGGAACACCAAGACCCGGTATACTCGGCTTTTTGTTCCGCGCTGCCCGCGAAGTTACCTATTGGCTGGTCATTCTGGGCCTGTGGGGGTCAATTGTGGCGGGCTGTATTCTGCTCTATTACGGCGCGCAATTGCCCCAATCAACCGCATGGCGCATTCCGGACCGGCCACCCAATATCCAGATCGTGGCGCTTGATGGCGGCGTCATTGGCAATCGCGGCGAAACCGGTGGACAAAAGGTGCGGTTGTCGTCGCTACCGCCTTATCTGATGGATGCCGTTGTGGCGATTGAGGATCACCGTTTCTATTCCCATTTCGGCTTTGATCCGGTCGGCTTCACCCGTGCGATGGTGACCAATGTGCTGCGTGGTCGGCTGTCTCAAGGGGGGTCGACCCTCACCCAACAGTTGGCCAAAAACCTGTTTCTTGAGCATAAGCGCACCATTGAACGCAAGGTGCAGGAGCTGATTTTGGCGATTTGGCTGGAGGCCAAATTCTCCAAGCAGGAAATCCTCGAAATGTATCTCAACCGGGTCTATCTGGGCTCGGGCGCAACGGGGGTCGATGCAGCGGCGCGGGTTTATTACAACAAGCCAGCTTCGATGCTGACCTTATCGGAGGCTGCCACCATTGCCGGCCTTCTGAAAGCCCCTTCCCGTCTGGCGCCGAACCGCAACCCCAAGGCCGCCAAGGAACGGGCCAAGCTGGTGCTCGCGGCCATGGAGCGCGAAGGCTTCATCACCGCAGAAGAGCATAAGCTCGCCCTCACCCAGAAGGTCAATGCAGTGGAGCGCCACAAGGCCAGCTCGCTCAATTATATTGCCGACTGGGTGATGGAACAGGTGCCAGATCTGGTTGGTGACGTAAAACAAGACCTGATTGTCGAGACGACGATTGATTTGCGAATGCAGACCTTGGCTGAAAAAGCCATTGCCAATGCGATTGATACGTCGGGCAAGAAATATGGTGTTGAACAGGGCGCATTGGTTTCCGGTACACCATTTGGCGAAATTCGGGCTCTGGTGGGCGGACGATCCTACCGTGAGAGCCAATTCAACCGCGCGGTAAAGGCCAAGAGGCAGCCGGGCAGTGCCTTTAAACCATTTGTCTATCTGTCCTCGCTGGAGCTTGGGAATCGCCCTGAAAGCATGCGGGTGGATGAACCGGTCAGTTATCATGGCTGGGAGCCGAAAAACTACTCCAAGAAATATATGGGTCAGGTCACCCTGCGAAAGGCCTTGGCCATGTCGCTGAATACGGTTGCGGCCCAACTGACATTCGAGGTGGGGCCAAAGCAGGTCATCCGGACCGCGCACCGGTTGGGCATCAAATCCGATCTGGCCAATCATCTCTCCATCGCGTTGGGGACTTCGGAAGTCTCCGTGCTGGAAATGGCCGGAGCCTATATGCCCTTTGCCAATGGCGGGGCGCGCGTCAACCCCTATATCATCAACCGCATCCTCAACAAGGACGGCAAGGTGCTCTATTCCCATCCCAGCCAACCGGGAACACAGGTGATTGATCCCAACACCCTGTCTTTGATGAATTCGATGATGCAGGAAACGCTGATTTCGGGAACGGGCAAAAAGGCGCTGTTGGCAGGGCGGCCTGCGGGCGGCAAGACCGGCACCAGTCAGAATTATCGTGACGCCTGGTTTGTTGGCTATACGGCCAATCTGGTCACTGCGGTCTGGTTTGGCAATGATGACGGGCACCCGACCAAGCGGGCCTCAGGCGGCAATCTGCCGGCATCCACATGGCATGCCTATATGGCCGGGGCGCATAATGGCATGTCCATAGCGGCCCTGCCCGGGGTCAGTGTCAAACAGCTGGCCGAGACAAGGCGGGTTGCCGGAGGAGAGAAAAATCCTTGGGTCAATCCCGATCTCTTGCCACCGGGCGAAACTCTGGCACCGCCTTTGCCGCGTGAGCGCAAGAGTTTGTTCTCGCGTATTTTTGGCGACTAGACGCGTTCAGTCTTCGACCCCATAGCGATGCAGGTCACGGCCATGCTCGCGTAGCCATCGGCGCCCGGTTTCGAAATCCGGGCACAGATCGGCCACATGCGCCCAGAAACGATCGGAATGGTTCATTTCGCGCAAATGGGCTACCTCATGGGCGGCGAGATAATCGAGCACCTGAGGTGGAGCCATGATGATGCGCCAGCTGAAAGAGAGTACCCGATCTGAGCTGCAAGAGCCCCAGCGGCTGGTGGTATCCTTGATGCGGATGGCGGAGGGGTGCCGACCCAGCTTTTCCGCATGAATGGCAACCGAGGCGGTTAGGTCCTGACGGGCCTGCTTTTTCAGCCAGTCGGTGACCCGTCGGCTCATGTGGGATTCGTTGCCGCTGACCAGCAAAATGTGCTCGCCCTCCTCTTCCAACAGCCGGACGGTGCCGCGGGCTTCATCGACATGTTCGAGGGTGTGAGGGATGGCGCGCACCGGAACCACGGCCCCATGCTCAAACGGCGTGTTGGGCTGGCGGGCCTTACACCTTTCCACCAGCCAGTCCACATGGTTCTGCAGAAACTGGCCGACCTTTTCGGCGCTGATCCCTTGAGGGCATGTGGCAACCGGCTCCCCGGTGCGGGCATCGAGGCGCAGGATCAGGCGCTTGGCGCGCGGATTGGATCGCAGCCGGACATCAATTGATCCGGACGCATGATGCAGCCTGATGATTGGCGGCAGCTCTTTCTTTGCGCTGAAAAGGCGTCTGCGGGTCAATCAGCATCCTTTCGAAAAGTCGGCCCGAACATAAAGGTCGTCACTTTTCAATCTGCAGCTTGACCAAATTGGCATAGATGCCACCCTTGGCATTAAGGGCGGCATGGGTGCCTTCCTCGATCAGTTTTCCATCCTTGATGACGCAGATTTTGTGCGCATTGCGAATGGTCGACAGGCGGTGGGCGATGACCAATGTGGTGCGGCCTTCGCTCAGGCGATCAAAGGCGGCCTGCACTTTGGCTTCGGATTCACTATCCAGTGCCGATGTCGCTTCATCCAGCAGCACGATGCGTGCATTTTTGACCATCGCGCGGGCAATCGCGATGCGCTGTTTCTGACCACCGGAGAAGTTGGTGGCATTCTCACTGACAGATGTTTCATAGCCATTGGGCAGGGCCATGATGAAGTCGTGGGCGAAGGCGTCTTTTGCTGCCTGTTCGATTTCCGCGTCAGTCGCATCAAGACGACCAAAGCGAATATTGTCTCGGATCGTGCCGGAAAACAGCACCGTGTCTTGCGTCACCAGAGCAATATGCGCATTGAGGGAGGCAAGAGAGCAATCGCGAATATCGGTGCCGTCAATGCGCACCACGCCATCGGTGACGTCATAAAAACGCTGCACGAGCGCCATGATCGTCGACTTGCCACCACCAGAAGGACCAACCAAAGCAGTGGTCTTGCTGCCTTCCAGCGTCAGGGTGAGGTCGGAAATGATATGGCTGTCCCCATTATAGGAGAAGGATACATGCTCGAATTCGACCGAACCATCGGAGACGGCAAGCGGTTTGGCATCGGGTTTTTCCACCAGACGGGTTGGACGGTCGATCACTTCATACATCAAGCGAACACCGACAAGGTGGTTTTCGAGATTGACCTGCAAGCGGCTCAGGCGTTTGGCCGGATCATAAGCCAACAGCAAAGCGGTCAGGAAGGCAATGAACTCACCGGGTGTCTGCCCCCCCACAATGGTTTGCCAACCGCAATACAGAATGACCAGCGCAACGGCGATGCCGCCCAATGTTTCCATCAAGGGGCTGGTCCGGGCGCTGAGGTTGGCGATCTTGTTGGCGCGACGTTCCACCCCTTCAATGGCTTCATTCATACGCCCGGCCATGATATCAGCCAGTCCGAAGGTGCGGATGATACGGAAGCCCTGCGCACTTTCCTGCATGGTCTGGGTGGTCTGGGTCATCGACACAAACTGATCCTTGGCAATCGAACGCACCCGTTTGATCAGCTTGCCCACCACAAAAATGGCAATGGGCGCAATCACAAAGGCAATCAGCGACATGGTGGGATTCTGGATCACCATTACCGCGACCAATCCAATCAGCGACAATAGATCACGCCCGAAGCTGGTCACCAGAAGATCCATCACGGCCCGTGCCGCCCCCGCATTATGACCAATGCGGGTGATCAGTTCGCTTGATGGATAATCCTCGAAGAAATCCGCCCCCTGAATCATGAAATGCCCATAAAGCCTGCGTTGCATTTGCGCGACAATGGCGTTGCCAATCTTGGCCAGCGTCGTTGTCTGCATGAAAGTCGCAATGCCTTTGGTTACATAGATCGCCATCACGGCCAGTGAAACGTAGGCCACCCGTTTGAAATCCTTGGAAACAAAGATTTCGTTGATCACATCGCGCATGATCCAGGCGCTCAGGGCCGTGGTGGTAGCCACGATCCCCATGAACAAAAAGGCGACCGCATAGCGTTTCGCATAGGTGCTAAAATTCTCGGACAGCAGCCGATACATGAGATAGCGGGACGTTTCAGGGTCGGAAAAATAGCGGTTCCATTTCTCGCGCAAGCTTGTGGCGGTCATGCCAGTCCTTTTCGTCGGTCGGCCTTGTCTAGTCTGCGGGTCGTCAAAGGGAAAATCCGAACAAACCGATCCCTTCATGCCTGTTGCAAGGTTCTTTATCGCTTTTTGCGAAGCGAGAAAAGGCTTAATCGTGCGGACCGCCCCCTTCCCTTTGGGCAGTTTGACTGAGAAACCTTTACCTTTCCACCCGTTATCGCTTGGCTGCCCCTTCAACAAGCATCACCCGAACCGCAAATTCATCATTCAACCGCTCCTGTTGCACGGGCGAAAGAGAGGCGTCCGAGATCAACAAAAACCCCTTGGTGAACACGTCCTGCGGACTGGCAAACCGTTGCGGCCAAGGCAGTGTGTCGGTCAAGGCATAGATTTGGCGTTTGCGTTTGGCACAATTGATGGGCTTCCAGATGGCATCGGCGACTGCGCAGGCAGCTGCCGCACTTGTACCATATGCGATCGCGCTGCCCAGTTTGCGTTTTGCCACAAAACCGACGATCGCTCCAGAGATTGCGCAGCCCATTGTGGCCTTTGACTTTGTAACGCTGATAAAATCCGGTTCTTTTGCCAATTTGCTCAGAGCGGTGTTGAGCAGTTCCTGTGTTTCTTCCGCGCAGGTCGCTTTGGCGATGGCCTTACCGCACGTTTTCAAGGATATAAGCGGACCGAATGGCACATTGATCTGCTCCAGCTTGCCGGGTTCAATCATCGAGAAAATAACAGCAGCATCCACTTCACGCTGCGCCTGATTTTTCAGATGTGGATCTTTCAAGCGATCAAGCAACGCCTCGCACGCAGTCAATTGAACCCGGCTGACGAAGCTGCTGCCCGCCGCGCAGGCAAGATCAGACAGGAGCAAGCCACTCAAGCTGGCTATCAGCAGCAACAGACCCGCCCGATATTGTGTCTTTACCGACATGCTTGGGCCTCCTACTGGTTGCCCAAGGCAAGCAACAGATTTTCAAGTGATCCGTGGGAACCCGCCTGATAGATGTTGCCCGACGTGGCTTCAGCGACGCATGCGAGCACATCGCCGCCGCCCATCGAGATGACATCGACCCGGACACCGGGTTGTGCCTTGGCAATCGCACAGGGGTCTGCGTCGCAAGTATCCTTGCCATCGCTGACGAAAATAACCCGGCCGCCCGGCTTTTCCGACGCTTTGGTCATGGCTGTTCTAAGCGCAATCGCGGCGGGCGTGGCAGGTTTGGCTTGTAGTGCTCGCACCTTTTCAACGAGACGTGGGCGGCGACGGGCATCATAATTACCCATATCGACCACCCCTCCACAGCCAGCAAAAGAGACAACCCCAAACTCAATTTTTGGATCAATCTTTTCTGACAGGGCTGCCACCGAATCCTTGAGGACATCCAGACGCTTGCGACCCTCCTGCTCGACATAACCGTTATAGAGCCGTCGCGCATTCCAGCCTGCCGAACCGCCTTTTTCCATCTGACCTTCCAGACGGGTTGCCAGAGCATCATCCATATTTTCAGGAAGGGCCATGCTACGCGAATGATCAAGCGCCAGCACGATATAGGGATCGGAGCTCTTGCCTTCAGGGCACTGGTCAGGATTGTTCGGCTTTCCAGCTGTTGCCGGTGGTGAGCCCGGTGGCGGAGCTGATGGCGCACTGGGAGGAGGAGGCCCCTTTGGCGTTCCCGGCGGTGGTGTGGACGGTGACCCCGGTGGGGGATTCCCTGCGCCCGGACTTCCAGGCCCTCCTTTCAATGGTGAAGGCTTTGGCAAAGGCATGCCAAGACCCTTGGCATTGGGGTCAGCGGTTGCTGTTCCCGCCTTGGGCGGGTTTTCATCTGCTTTGCCCGGGGGTGTTTCCTGACTTGTGTTGGCAGGAGGCCCTTTTGGGGCCTCTGGCTCAGGTATGGCCGATTTTAACGCAGGGTTGGCTGCAGGGGCCGCTTTTCCGGCCTCGGCTGGGTTGGTTGGCACAGGCACTCCATCAACAGCCGCAGGGCCAGCCGGAGCGACAACAGCGGGTGTTGCAGAAGGCGAGGTCGGAGCGGATGGAGATATGAGACTTGTCGGAGGGGTAACCGTGGGCGCTGGAGCTGGCCTGTTAGCCGACCTGAAACTTGCAGGTGGGCAGAAGTCAGGTTCCGCCTTCAACCGCTCAAGGCTCTGGACTTGCCGGTAAAGCTCATTGATCCGGGAGACATCGGGCAACGGATCACGCGTGCACCATGCGATTTCGACGCCAAAAATCCGAATGCCGCAGGCCTTCAAGGCAATATAGCCACTAAAGGCCAGCAAACAGACAAGCAGCAACCACAAGAGAATCGAGAGAGCTGAACGAGAGAGAGATCGAAACACCGGCTTCTTGCACCCTTACTACATCATGGCCTGAATTTGCTGCTGTAGCGCCTTGACTTCCGCTTCAAGGCTGGCAATCCGAGCATCATCCGCACCACCAGAGCGCGCAGCCTCCAACTCAGCCTGCCGGTCATAGGCAATCATCTGCAGTTGATTGGTTTGGGCTGCATAGGTGCCGTTTCTCAAATTGCCTCTGGCGCACCAATAATTGTCATAGCGGGCGTCACCGGTGCAGGTGCTCTGACAGGCCGACAGCATAGGTGCGGTTGCCAACAAGCAGAGGGCGGTTATTGATTTCAATGTGATTGTCTTTGGCATTGGTATCCATCTCCAAAAGCTGCCTTCTGCCCGGCACGGACCGGGCAGGGTGTGGCCATTGCGTTTCGTTTAGCTGATATCGAGTCCGATTTCGTCCGGCACACGGGAATAGGCCATTTGCAATTCATCGCGCTGTGTGATCAGGGCTTTCTTTTGCGCCTTGAGCTTGGCAATTTGAGCATCAACCTTGAGCTTCTTGTCCTTTTTAACCGCTTCCAAATCATTGATGTCGCGCTCGACATTCTCGACCTGATCGTTGACGATGCGCATATTTTCCCGCGCGCTGCGCATTTGGTTGCGATAGGTGTCCTGATTGAGGGTGCCTGCCTGATAGCTGGCATTCATGCGTGGGATCTGCTCCTTGGCATTGGCGGTCAGTTTGGCGGTCATACTTGCCATGCTGCGATAATAGGCGATGCTTTTCTCGGTCGCTGCGATGATCGATTTGAGCTCATCCTGTTCTGCCGAGACTTCGCGGGTTTCCTTGTTCACATTGTTGGCATCCACCCCCCCAAAGACACCGCCCGCCAAGGCTCCAATGCCGGCACCGCGCAGCATCGAGCGTTTGTCGCCGCCCGACAGGATGAGGCCAAGACCGCCACCGACCGCCGCGCCAATCAGCGCACCGGTTGCGACCCCTTGAATGATCCGCTTATGCTCGGTCTGCTTCTGGCGCAGGGCGATTTCTGTCGGAGTGAGATGCTCATTCGGTTGCTTGGTGGCTATACAGCCCGAAATCGTCATAGAGAGAGCCAGCATGGTCGCCAGCACGCGTAGTCTTGTCTTAGCCATACCCAATATCCTCAAGGTCGCTTGTTTTCGGAAATCATAAAATTACGAGCCGGTCTCATCATCGGACCGTGTCGTCTGGAATCGGATTGATGAAATGCAACAGGCTTTCGCGGTTGCGCCGCTGGCGGAAGTTGCGGATCGAAATCTGGAGCTGTTCGACGAAGCGCTTCATATTCTCATCGCCCCGCTCCAAGAGGCTCCGCTTGACTATGCTGGCCTGACGATCCAGCTCCTCATCATCATAGGCAGCCAACGTGTCGACCGTTTCGAAATAGGCATTTTCGATCAGAGTGAAGTGACCAAACTCGGCGCGGATCTTTCTGGGATAGAAATCCATGCCGACTTTGGTTTCCTTGGCCGCCTGATAGCCAGCCTTCAGACTTTTGATCGCCCGGGCGCTGAGATAGACTTCCATCGCCTGCAAACCGCCACTGGACAATGTCACCCGCAGATTGCGGGCCTTCAGGGCATTGCGACGGGTAAATTCCTGCTGGAGCTGATTGTTCAGTTGGTCGATTTTGGCCCGCAGTTCTTCATTTTCGATCTGGTTGGCCATGTCGGCCATTTGTTGCAAAGGTTGCTCGTTGTCATCCCCTTCAACCTGCCGCTGGGCTTCTTCAAATGCGGTTTCAAGACGCGGTACCGAGGCCACATCGCGCGGCATTGAGGAGGTGCCAACCATGATACGGAAGCCCATCATCCGACGTTTGAACTCCCCTTTCAGCTCAGCGGAAAAGAAGGGATGTTCATCGCGACGGGCGGAATTGATCATGTCCGGTTGGTCCATGTAGGAGCCGCCACGGGTGACATAACCGCCAATTGCCCCATGTACGCGGTCGGGGCGGCGCATGCGAAACGGTTCAAGGACAATTTCCTCGGCATTGCCATAGATGTCATAAAGACCTGCCGGGTTCGGCTTCTTCTTACCGATCAGCTTGGCCTTGCCACCGGACGAGGTTGCGCCATTATACCAGGCATAATCATCCATGGTGCCGTCGGAGAAGAAGAGCGGCTCATTGCGCTGGGCAGCAGAAACCTTGCTGCCGCCACGGGCCGCATATTCCCATTCCACTTCGGTGGGCAGACGAACAAAGCCGTTCTCAGCACCGATCTGGACCAGCAGTGGCATCATGCTTTCTTCGTTGCCATAGAGCCAGCTATTGAGTTTGCGCGTGAAATCAACCGCATCATACCAGCTGACATCGGTCACAGGCTGATTGAGCTTGCGGGACATTCGCCTTGGACATTTGTCCGGCCCCTTGGTCACGGCCTCATATTGGCCGAGCGTCACCTCATAGGCACCAATCAGATAATAGCGCTGATTGGCCACCACATCGTTCAGTGTACCGGAAATGTAGTCGGTGTGGTTTTCTTCGATATAGCCACGGGTCCGCCCGGCATCGCGTCCCAAGGTTACACGCTGGTCGCTCAAGGGGCCTGCGGGGGAATCCAGATCCTCCGTCACGGTGACGATCTTGCGCAGCGCAATCTTGCCACCGCAGGGGACGGGCAGGAACAGCATATCCTCGTCACCGGCGGGATTGTAATATTTCGGATCCCAAGCCTCTTGCGCACTGGCTTTTAAGGTTGGAGCTGCGAGGATACCAAAACCGGCCACCAGACCGATGGCGATGCATTTCTGAAGGTCACTGATCACGGAACAAATCTCCCGGTCTGATTTTGGTTGATTGGAAAGCAATGAAGGCGGCAAGCATCAGCTGAAGACAGAGCACAACCCCATTGAGCAGAGCGAGATGGTCGATGGGGAGAACGAAAATGTCGCTGCGCCGACCAAGAAAGAGGCGGAACTGATGATTGCCCAACGCCATCGCGGCCAGGGCCAGCCCATTGGCCACCACCAAGCCGCCAATGGCATTGAACAAGCCGATAAAAATGAAGTAGAGCCCGGTGCCCGGTTGCTTCTGACCCATCAGACCCAACAGGGCGATATGCGATTTCAGTCGCTCCAGCTGCACCACCATGAAGGACCAGATCGAGAGGATTAGGCCGATCAGCAAAATGATGGCCAACGCAATAACGATCCCGCTCAAGATCCGGTCGAGGCGGCGGATGGATTCGATGCGCTGGGCGTTGCTCTCGACACTGAATCCCAAACCGCGCATGTCGGCGGCGAGACCAACCACCGCCTCAATGTCGCGCGCATAGAGCCGAAGGCCGGAATGGACATCGGGGCGGGTCAGAGGATCACGACCGGCTTCACCACGATGAGGCACCGCATAGCCATCAAGGAAGGCTTCCACATCACTGATGATTGACGGCGCGACAAAGACCCAATTGCCGGAAATGCCCTCAACCGCAGTGATGCCCGCCACAGTGAGCGGGATGCGCATATGTTCGCTTTGATTGCGGCGACTGTTGGCGATCTGGAAGGTATCGCCCGCTTTCAGTTGCATTTTTTCTGCCAACGAAGATGACAGGATCGCCTGTCCTTCATCCTGCAGGGCCAAACCAACGGGGACGAGCGGATCACCTTTTCCTGTTGGCATCAGGGAGACCGGAGTGCGATTGCGTCCCGTTGGATCGCTGGCAAAGGCGCGGCTGGCCAGATAACGCGCAGTCGGCATGGCAAAACCCACACCATCAAGGCGGGCAATCTGCGACAGGATATCAGGGGTGATGCTATAATCACCCTTCACCCGGATTTCGAGGCTGGCGGGGGAGGAGCGCAATTCATCCATCATCGACTGGATGAAGCCAACCTTCATCGACCATAGCACCATCATCGGCAGCAGGACCGAGACGAGCGCGACCATGGCGGCAATGTTTGGGCGCGGGGTCCGGAAAAAGCTTTTGAGGGCAAGATCGAATGCAATCATGAGCACTGCCTGCCCTGTTGCTTCTGGCGCGGTTCCAGCTCGCCGATCAGCTTGGCCGGATCCGTGCGTCTGGTTTTCAGATGGCAAAAATCAAACCCTGCCCGTTCCGCCAAAGCCCAGTCATGGGTGATCATGACAAGGGCGGCACGGCTCTGTCTGGCCGCCCAGTCAATGGCCTCAAGACAGTCCCATGCGGTTTCAGGATCAAGGGCGCCTGTGGGCTCGTCGCAGAGGATGACGCTGGGGCGATGGCATAGAGCCCGTGCGATGGCCGTGCGCTGCTTCTGCCCTTGGGAAATTTCCCCCGGCAGCGCCGAGGCAATGGATGCGATGCCGAGGCGATCAAGCAATTCAGCGATAAAGGCCGGGTTGGTTTTTTTCGATATCCGTTGTTGCAGCGTGATATTTTCCAGCACCGAAAGGAATGCAAAGAGCGGACTTTTCTGCATCACATAGCCGAAATGGGCCGCTCGCAAGGCCGCGCTTTTGCGCCTGTTGCGGGCCATTGGGCGCAGGTCAATCATCTCGCTCCCCAAATCAAGGGTGAAATGGGTGCAGAGATCCACCGGGCTGGCCAGTGCCAGAATGTCCATAGCCGTTGTCTTTCCCGATCCGGTCTGACCGACAATTGCCACCTTTTCCCCGCCAGCAACGGAGAAAGCGGGAATGCGCAGCTCAAACCGGCGATCCGGGTCGCTCAACATCTTGCGGGCCATGGACAATTCCAGCTTGATCATGGCATGCGGTCCAGCGAGATGGTGGTGACATATTCACCTGCAGCAGCATCCTCGTGCAGAGCGACCCAATTGTCCGGATTGTCATGCACCCGCTGATAGTAGCGCAGCTTTGATTCCAGACTATTCATCAAGTCACGCTGCTCGGGCCCACTCAAGGTCACCCAGTCACTCATGGTCATTGCCGTGGTCTGGCTCTTGTAAGGTAGATCCTCAAGATATTCGGCGATGGCATCCCCCAACTTTTGCTCTTCGCGGACTTGATTGGGGTCGTTGGAGGCTTGGAGCGCCAAATCCTGAATATCCTGGAAGAAGGCATTGGCATCAATGATGCCGCCGGGGCGATTGGCACGCTCGACGATGGCTTCAAGGTTGCCCGCCATGGTCGAAAGCTGGTTCTTCGTCAGCATGAGGCGGATATCAAGCGCCTGCCGACCATAAGCGCCAAAGGCGTGATCGATGGTCCAGGCCTTGTAAAAGCTTGGGGCCTCATCCCCTTCACGGTTGCCGCGAAATTCAAGCTGGAAGGCGCGCGCGGCACGTTGCAAATTGGCCTCGGTTGACGTGTCCGCCTCGTCGGGAGCGTCAATTTTCTTGTCTTCGCGGATCGCCTCGGAGGTCGCGATGATCTTCTGCGCAAAGGAGCCGACCGACGCACCGAAAGCCCCGACATCCCCGTCCTTGATGTCGGTATAGAGGTCATTGACAGAGCCCACCAGACGTGAGGCGGTGCGATAGCGGGCTTCGGCGGACTGGTGATCCTTGCGCCCTGCGGCCGTTTTCAGATGCATTACGAGCAAGCGGATCTGTTCATCGGCGAGATCACCAGCCAGTTCGGGAATATCAAGCGCATCGATATAATTGTCACCCTCTCCGGGGGCACGGGGTCCGGCATCGGTGACCAGAATGATATATTTGGCAGAAAAGGGTTTCCAATCGAAGGCGCTCTTGGCATAGGCAATGCCACCGATGGAATCCTCCCGGAAGCCTTGCGTGGGCACTCTGGCGACATTCATCTGGTCAATGGCGGTGAGAAAATCCTCGACACTGGAATTGATGGTCAGGGGCAGCAAGGCCTTGACGTGATAGCCGATGCCGGGATTGGTTCTTTCGGATTGGCGAAAACCGACCAACCCGAAAGACACTTTGCCGGAGAGATCGGAATTTTCGATCTCGACACTGATTTGCTCGATCACTTCCTTGGTCTGGCGGATATAGGGCCGCATCGAGGTGGTGGTGTCGATGACAAACACAATACCGGCGTGAAAATCCTGCTCTATCCGTTTGGGTTGTGGCTTGGTGATAGAGGCGACTTCGAGCAGGTTGCCTTCATTGTCATCGGGAAAATAGGTGCTCTCGTGGTCAAGGATCGGCAACAAATAGAAGTTGCTGTTGTCATTGATGGCATTTTCCGGCTCCATCGCAATGACATTGGCGCTTTGCGCAAAGGCCTCGGGACTGGAGGCGGCTTCCAACTCTTCGGAGAGTTGGTCTATCGTCTCGTAAAAGACATGACGCACACGCCCTGCCGCGGCACGATTGTTAAAGGCCACGACGATCGACTGCTTCCAATCGACGACCAGATCCGTTTCAATCCAGCCCTTGGCGCCGCCGTGACTGTTGACTCCAACTTCAGTGAAACCATTTTCCTCGCCATAGACATAATAGACCGAGAAAGGGGGCACCTTCGGGTCGATCACCCGGGCAGCTCGACCCGGTTTGGCAAACAGCTTGCCCCCCGGTTTTGTCACGATGCGTCGAAACAGCGTCTTTTTACCGGGCATCAGCATGGCCTGACGGTCTTGCTGCTGGGCACGGGCTGCGGGCACTCCATACCCTTCCCCTGACCCCATGGGCAGACAGATGCCTGCGACCGCCATCAAGGCGGCCATCAGAGCCAATTTGGATAAAAGCCTTTTTGCTCTTTGCATTGTTTCGCTCCGGATCGGTCATAAATCAGTTGCAATAATCATCGATGGCGATGCGCGCCTCGGAATTCTCGAAATATTGCGGTTTGAGATGGGCGCAGAGGCTCTTGATATTGCTCTTGGCCGTCTGATCCCCTGACTGGCTCAAACGGCGGTAATATTCGAGCGCGGTTGAAGGATTTTTGACCGCGCTGATGCTGCCAAGAGTGGTGTCCTTGGTGGGATCGAAAAGACCGGCATATTCCTGTTGAGCTGGCTTATGTCCCTTGTCCGCCGACAGACGGAGGAAGTCCTGCGCGATATCGACAAGTTCGGCATCGTCTCTTGTTTCCTTCGATGCTCCATAAAGTGCCTCGCCGGACAATTGCGTGTCGCCCAGCATGCCCTGCCAATAGGCCCGGTCATGGACGGGTGCTGCGGGTGGCTGATCATTTTGCGCTGTTTGCGTGTCGGGAGATGCGTTGTCCGGCGCAGTGGAAGCGTCCGCTTCTTGCTCGGGCGGCGTGGCCTCATCGGTCGTGTTTTCAGCCTGTATCGGCTCCTCGGCAGGCTCTTCGACTGGCTCGTTGGTTGGTTGCTGATCCACTAGGGTTTCTGTCTGTTCGGGTTCGCCGAAGATCAGCGCCATCAATTCGTCGGAATAGAGCCAGATCATGGTCCCCATGCCAAACCAGATGATCAAGGCCACAGCCATGGCACCCCACTTCAACCATCCCCTGTTTGGGGGAGGTGTGATGACAGGGGTTTCAACTGGGGCAACAGGCTGGGGTTGTGCGATCGGTTCCTCGCGTTGAAACGGGGCTTTGGGGCCTTCCTTGCCCGTCTTTGCTTGTAGATCGAGCAGGCTCTCTCCCTTGTTGCTGCGGCCGGAAATCGGTATATCCGGCCAATAATCCTCGATTTCAATCGAAACCTCAGGAATCCTCAGGACGATCAGATCGCCATCACGCAAGTGATCGACAATGTCTGGCCCTAGCAGCAATCTGTCCCCTTTTGCATCTTGTGGACGGATGCCAAAGGGCGTGCCCTGCCAACCGTTGGGCCCCAGATAGAGATCCTTGCTGGCCTCACGTTCGATTTCCAATTGCCAGTCAGAGGAGGCATCCCGGTCAAGGCAGAGCCAGGCATGGCCGGGGCCATAGTCTTTTTCAGCAGAGAGAAAGGTCATCTTGGATAATATCCCGTTGGCATTTGCGATGATGTCAGTTGGACAAGATCTGGAGAATTGCGCCGAGCTTGGCATTCAGAACCGGGTCAATATCGAAGGCATCACCCTTGGCGTTGTCCTGCACGGTCTGGTCAAAGGCACAGATCCAGTCATCGACGTAATGGATGGCGAAAGGCGCAGCCTCCGGCCCAATGCCGAGCGCGTTGTAGGCAATTGCCTTGTTGGAGAAGGCGTGGCGGCTTTCCGTTTCTGTCTCGACCATCACCCGATCCTTTTCCGGCATCATCGACAAGCCCAGATCGGCGATGAAGCCGTTCAGAATGCGCTCGGATGCCAAGGTCGCCTTGTTGAGAAAATCATCGCGCCCGTCGACAAAGGAAATGCGCTGCATTTGTGCTTCCAGCCGGTCGACCAAAGCCACCCGACGGGCGGCTTGCTGGATTTCCTGTGCCACTTCGCGCAAGGAATCGTTGGAGACATGAACAAAGGCTGCAAAGGTCGTATTGTCCGCGCGCTCGAACAGGTTGTCGATCATCGCGGCAATCGCGGCTTCTGCAATCAGGCGTTCTCTGGTTTTGCGTGCAGCAGGCGCGGCAGGTGCCCCGCTTGGCGCTGATGGCGTGTTTGATGCTGTGCGTTGAGAGCCAAGCTTTGGCCGACTGCGGATAGCACGAGGCGCGGCAACCGCAGGCGCGACCGGAGCCGCAACCGCTGGACCATCCTTGTGGCTGTCGGTGGTCTGGTTGAAGCTCGCCTCATGCAGGCGGTCAGACAGGATGGCCGTTGGCAACATAAAGCCGCGCAATAGTGATCCAAAGCGAGCCATGGAATCACAGACATAAAGCTCATCAATGATGGCCTGCGCCACATTCAGGCGCGCTTCCAGACGGGCATCCATGTCCGAGCTGACATGATAGGGCGACAGGCGCTCATGGAGCCGTTGCTTGAGCTTTTTGAGGCGGAACCGGATCTGCGCTTCCTTGATGCCCGGATTGCAGACCGGTGCAAGATTTTGAGCAATGAAGGACGCACCACCGTCATTCAGCCGCATCATTTCATCAAAACAAAGGGCAGGATCCTTGAAATGCGCGCGCGCAGAAGGGACCCCTGCGAAGGAGGACTTGAGCTCATCAAGGAAGCCTTGCTCCGAGCTACGCACACTCGCCTCCCGGTCACCTTCGATGTCGAAGATCTCGCCGTTCAGAATGTTGGGGTTGCGCATCAAGTAGCAATTGTTGAAGGGCTGGCCCGGCGTCCAGTTTTTCACCCAGCTATCGGAGCTGTTGCCATAGGACTGGATCAACGGATTGTCGATTGCACCTTCGAGGCGATTTTCAAGGCCGAAGGACGCGTCGCTGGTCTTCCTCTTGAAATGCAGATCGAATTTGGTGAAGACGAAGAAAAGCAATTCTTCCTTGCCGATCCGGTCTTCCGGCTTTGGTCCATGGGTCTCGGTGATCCATTTGGCAACCACCTGAGGCAATTGGTCGACATCGAGATTGTTGGGCTGGGCGCAGAGCAGCATCGAGGTGATTTCCTGCTCTTCCACATAGCGCTGGAACAGATATTCCACCTTGCCGCGCAGGATCAGGGTTTGCAGGGTCTTGTCGGGATTTTGTTCGAGATATTTGGCAATCCCGATTTTGCCCTCAGGCTCATCATCACCGTCAAAATCGGCTGCTTTCAGACCGCGACTGCGATAGCCGGGAAAGTCGAGCAGGTCTGTGTGATCGAAGAAACCCCAAGGCTTGTCGCGGATGGTGATCCAGATTTCCGCCGTCAGAGCCGCCACCGTCGAGCGTGGCAGCCGGACCGGCCCACCCGTCCTGCTACGCACTTCGATTTGTTCGGAGGTGCCATCGGACAGACCGCTCAGGCCGGCCACCGTGATAATGCTGGTGATGTCAGTATTAGTCGCGTCAATCGCATCGAGCGGCACAAAGGCTTCCTTGGGGAAGTTGAGACTGGCAAGCGCATTGACCAAATCGCGATAAAGCTTGGTGATGACCTGCTCCCGGCCCCAAAGGATCGAGAAGAAATCGCCCAGATCCTCAATTGACAAGCGGGTGCAGATCTCACCTGCAGCTTTCCAGAAGCTATCAAGTTTGGCTGTGAGCGGTGCGTCGGGCAGATATTTCTTGAAATAGTCTTCAAGATCCCAGACATCCTCCAGCCGCAAACCATTGTCGATTTCCTGCCCCGCCTTTTCCCGGAAAGGGGCAATATGGTTGGCTATCTCCTCGCGCTCAGGCACCGTTCTGGGGCGGCCGTCGAGCTGGAAGGCGTTGGCAATGATTTTGACAATGTCCGCATGGCTCAACCAACGCAGACAGACCGGATAGCCCGCCGGGCTTTCTTCCTTGCGGATAGTGAATCGGGTAACAAGGCCGGTGGATTCCCCTTCCTTGTCGATATTGATCTTCTTGATATAGCTGACGGGTTCATCCACGCCATCAAACATCGCGAAGAGTTCGTCATCCTTACGAGCAAGCACGGAAATCAAGTGGGATTTGCCAACCTGACTGGCACCGAAAACCGCCACAGCCATTGGACGCTGGGCGGCTTCTTCCAACCGTTGGGCAACGACTTTGTTCCGCTTCAATTCCTTGTCGACGGAATTGATCGCCTCGCCGATGCGCTTGGCATTGTCTGCATGCCCGACCCAGTTGATGGCTTCCTGCACCTGGCTGGCGACTGATTGTGTTTCTTCGATAAGTTGCTGATTGCCAATCATGGTGTTACTCGCCTACTTGCAGGATGCCGGAATCGAGCCAATGGTCGCCCTGTTCCAGAGGAAAGGTGCGGAAGGTCATCATGACCGAGCGATCGACAGGACTGCCAACCGGGTCCATGGCTTCTTCAATACGGAGATCTTCCTTGGTCGCCTCATGCTTCATCAGGCTGACCGCCTGTTCATTGGGTCTTTCCTGCTCTTCAAGATCTTCCACCTCATCACGGCTCAGATGAACATCAATCGGTCTGGCCAGATTGGCGTCCGTAATCCGCACGTGATAGAGGGGCGAGGTAACCCATCGCTCATAAGGCAACTGGCGATAGCCGATCAGACTTTCGGAATAGAGATTGAAGCGGGGTTCACGCTCGACCGCACCCGGCTCGTCATCCTCCTTGGCGAACAGGACATTCTTGTCGTAAAGCTTGCCCCCCTGTTCCAGCACGCCGATATAGTGGGTGGTCGATCGGGCCTGCAACATATTGGTATAGAGCATGAAGTTGGTCAGGCTGCGTTCGGCCAGTGCGCACAACACACCCCCGACAACGACACAGGATTTGGGATCCCCGATTTCGGTGTTGCCACGGGATCGGAAGGGATACCAGTTGCCCGCGCGATAATGGCCCATGGAGAGCAGGCGATCCGGCGCAATGAACAGGCGATTGACCAGATTTTCCTGCACGGCGGCCAGCTTCGAAGGGCGACCGGACAAAAGCACATAATCGCAATCGAAATGGGCCAGAGCTTCGGCTACCGTGCTGAAGACCGGCTCCATTGTCTCGTCGATCGCTTTGGCAACCTGGGTAAAATCGATTGGCACTGGCATCGACATGATGTCGAAGGCATCATCATGACCATGGGCAAAGGCCGATTGCAGATATTGCAAAACCGATGGAGATACCGTGAGGGATTCGCGCACCAACTCGGCGACGCTGGCAGAATGCACCGCTTCATAGCGATCCTCGCCAGAGGCTTCGTAGCGCTCCATAATGCCAAGGGCGGCAGGAACCAGCACCTGCTGGACATATTGCCGACGGGCATGCTTCTGCTGTTCGCTCATGTTGGCGCGGTCGCCATTGAACAGGTCGCTCAAACGGGTTCGGGCATCTGCTGCACCATAATCGATCAGGGCGCGTTCGATCACCGGCATCAGGCAACGTTCGATGATCGCCTTGGTGATGTCATCTCCCGCAATCCGCACGCATTCTCGGAAGGTTTGAACCGGCAGGATGGCGCGGTCTTCTTTCTGGAAGAAGGTGGTGATCATCAGATCGGTTGTCCCACCGCCAATGTCGAGGCAGGCAACCCGCAAGGATGGCTCCGCGGGCGTGTCGGGCTTTGGCAGTTCGTCAGGTTCGAAGCGCGGGCGTGGCTTGCCGGTCATTTCGAAGAATTCCTGAATATGCCCCCGGAAGCGTCGGCTGGCCTCGCCATAAAGCCAGACAAACTGGACGCAGCTGGCTTCGTCCCAAGAAACATGGACTGAGGGCTTGTGAACTCCCGGCGGCTGATTGCCTTCCCATTCGAAAATGTCCCAGAGCAACTGAACGGCACTTTCGGCGCGAGCCTTCATGATCCTTTGTTCCTGAATGGGCAAGGCGGTCGGCAGGGTCAAGATGATGCGGTTGAGCTTTCTTGGTGCTTCGCTTTGGCGCCGTTCCGCCCGGACTTGCGGATCATTGATCATCACCCAAGCCTGATAGATGAGTTCTGACAGCATGAAGCCATAGAAGGCGGAGCGCGAGTAGCTCAGTTTGGTGCTGGGGCGTGAGAAATCCGCCTTTTTGGTGCCGGGATAGAGCGAGGCATAGAGCCGCATGTCATTCTGCACGTGAGACAGAACGTCGCCATTGGGATTCAACCGACGTCGGGCGATGCGACCAATCCATGGCATGCCTTCATCGATGCCATAATCGGATTGGGGGAAGCGCCAGAATTGATTGGCAGCGGCCACATCCCATAAATAGCGTTTGGGGGCGGACATACCGATGATCGAGCCTGACCCCGGTTCCTTTTGCTTGATGCGCATGGCTTCAGGTCCGACACGGACAAGGGTCGGCCAGAGGAAAGCATCACCGCGGGTCGATTGGCGGGAAAGATTTTCCGGCCCGAAATCGGCCTGAGACAGGGTGACATGGCTTTCGAATGGCTCGCCATAGGTCATCCATGGTTGTTGTAAGTCCCGCAGCTTGAGCACCAGAGAATTGTTGAGTTCAACCGCATCCTCGTTGGGGTAATTTTCAATCAACATCCCACAGGTGCGCGAATTGCCGACATCGAGCACCAGATCAACCTCGACCGGGCGGATGGTCTTGTCGTCGGACACCGTATCGACAAAGCGGACTGGCTCGGGCACAACCAGTTTGTCAATCATCTGGATCAGGGTGATCCAGCGGGCGATATGTTCAAGGAACTTCTCGCGCTCGCGTCGTTTGCCTTTGCTTTTCTTTTCAAGGAAAGCTTCAAACAATTCCTCAATCCAGTTTGCCACCCAGATCTGATAATCGCGAACGCTGTCATCCTGCGTGCTGGTCTGGGGATTGGAGAGAAACCAGGCGATCTTGCTCATCGAGGAGACGAAATGGAATTCCTGCGCCTTGCGCACGTCGGACCGGCGCGGGGCAACATAGGGGCCGGTTTCGATTGCAGCCTCGTCATGACCTTCCAGTTTTTCCCCATCATCGTCTTCATCGAGATCGAGGGCAGTATCAAAGGCGAAAATCACCTTGTACCAGAGGCCATCTTCAGTGCTTTTTTCGCTGTCGGAGACGATCATCGCGCGCGCCCAGTTGCTCGGGCCGAGCGCAAAATTCAACCCGCCATCGGCAGTGCGTGCCTCGGTCCGGCGCAAATAGGGCACCGGGAACCATTTGCCCAGGAAAGGCTCCAATGCAGCGGTCTTGGAAATACCATAACCGATGTCATTGCCCTGCTCTTCATGGGGTGGGTCGCCATCGGGGTCATCCTCATTCCAGCCTTGCAACAGACGCCGATAAGGGTCTTCGCCAGGGCAGTCAGCCTCATAGATCCGCTCGATGAAATAGGGTTTGAAGGCGGTCAGCTGACTGAGATCCAGTTCGCGGGTGACAAACTGGATACCGGAGAAGGGAACGAGGGAAATGTTTGCTTGCGTTGTCATTCTGCAACCTTCTTCGGATTAACGATTTGCGGAGCCGACCGGCATGGGTTGCTTGACGCTTTGACGCAAAGCGACCCCTTCGATCGTGAATTGTTTGGTGATTTGCTCACCCTGCCGCCGCACCACGCGAATGGTGTAGGGAATGTCCTGTGGTGGCTGGTTGCGATGGCTATAGAGCGTGACGAAAATTGGCAGATTACCCTCTGGAATGGCGTCTGCACTTTGCCAGACGATATTTTCAATTGGGCGCGGTGTCTTGTTGCGGCCGCCGTTGGAATCGGTATCCAGCTTCGCACCACAGGCCGATGGGCTGCGGAACCAGACCAAGCCATTGTTGCATTTGATGGCCAGATCAAGGTCGGCCAGTCCGTTCCACGCTAGCGAGATCTGCAAAGCGCCATTGCCTGCACTGCGTTGCGTAAGACGATCGGAAATTTCAGAATTGTTCAGATTGGCTCCAACCTGCGGAACTTCTGCGCAATTCTCCTTCTTGAAGGCGACCGCATTTTCCAGTACGCGCACCTCGCGCTGCAGATCAGCGAGGCCCGCGATGGCTGCGGGGTGTTGATTGCAATAGGAAAACCAGGGCAGAAAGGAAATGGCGCAGGCCATGAACAGCAGATAGAGGATCGCTGCGATCAAACCTGCCAACATAAACCACAAAAGGGCAGTCAAACAGCGCGCCCATGTGTGGCGCGGCTCTTTCTCGCCCCCCTTTTCCTTAGTCGGGCTCTGAGGTTCCTCCTGATCAGGATTTGGCTCGTCCGGTTGGATCGACGCCATGATGTGCGTCTCTGCAGGATCGGCCACACGGGGCCGATCAGGCGCGCGGATGCCGATTTCATCATTGCCACGAGGGACGTCTTGGCCAGTCGGTGACCCCAGCCGACAAGGATTGGATTGCCGTTATGGGCATAGATGTAGGATTGATCGGGAATGCGAATGGCATTGGCAAGCGCACGGCCAAAGGCCCGGTCGGCGGCATCCTTGCTGGTGGCCAATTTGTCCGCAAGGCGCAAGATATCCTGCTCCATGATATTAAAATGGCCGAGCACCGCATCCGCCGCCTGTTCGTCCATGGCATCCAGGCGGGTGACCGGGCCGGGCCGGTCGATATACCAGTGGATGCGGGTACCGTCGGTGCTGCTTTGGGGTTCGCTGAAAATGGCCGCATGATCCGGCCCCAAGGCTGACGTCAGATAATCGGTGAGGCGTTCAAAATCCCGCTCTTTGCGCCCGCCGATCGGCACAAGATCGATGGCTGCGGTGGAGGCAATCTGCTGGCTTTGCTTCATCTCATTCAGCCGCCTCAGTCTGGTTCACAGTTTCGTTCACTGGGGCGGTTGTCATGCAAGGAGCATCCTGCTGGTCGAAGGTAACGCCTTGCGCGGACAGGAAGGAGAGGAGGCTGTCGCTTTTCAATGCAAAATTTAGCCGGACCTGCTGTTCGGAACTGGTTTTGACGAAGGTGTTGACGCCGATCACCCGGCCACATTTGTCTGCCAACGGGCCGCCACTGTTGCCTGGCGAAATATCCGCGCTATGTAGCACCATCCGATTGCCGGACGGGCTGTCCTGAAGGACTGTTACAATCCCTTGGGTGAGTACCATATCGGGAGCGGCGGTGGCCATTCCAGCCAACAGTTTCAGGAAATGCTCATCGGTCTCCATGAAAATGCTCGGATAGCCAGCCGCATAGATCTGCTGTCCCTTTGCGCCGGATTTGGACAGGGACAGATGATGCGAGAAAGGATCACCCATCATCTTGATAAGCGCATAATCCTGCTCGCCCAGATTGCTGTTGGCGCTGGTGGCGATAACCTTGCCCTTTCGGGCACCGCCAAGCGCCTTGTTGACGACAATGACATGGCCCTTGGGCGAGGCTTCCACCACATGACGGTTGGTGACAATCAAATCCGGTCCGATGAAAAAGCCGCTGCCGCTGCCCATTTTGCGCACTCCATCGCCAGCAACAATCAGCACGGTTGCCTGATCAAGCATCGTGACGACATCTGTGATCGTTGGTTGAGCAGCGTTGGCGGGAGCAGGCGGGGTCGATGGCACTGGTCCTTGCGGCGTTACCGCGGGCAAGTCTGGCGCGTGGCTTGGAGCACGGCAGGAGCGATTGGCAAGTTCGGATTTCAAATCCTTGATCCGGTTGCGCAACGCCGCCTCGGATTGTTCTAACGCCAGATTACCCAACATTGCACTGGCTGTGCTTTGCTTGGGGAAGACCAGAATGCCCGGCAGCAGCAAAAGCAGCAACACCAGCAAGGTGACAATGCAGGCAATGAGCACCGGCAGCCAGCAGCGCGGGGAGCGCCTGTTCCTTTCGGGCTCGGCTATTTGCGCATTTATCGACGGCGGAATAGAGGCGGCGGACTGACGCTCCGGGTTCGTTGACGCATTGGATGCAGAGGTCGTTTCGTTTGCCGGTGCAATTGTTGCCTCACTTGAAGGAGCATGACTCTGGGAAGTCAGACTCGAACCTGCTTGACTCGGAACTGCCTGAGCCATTGTTTCGTTGGCAATCCCGTTAGGATCAGGGTGGAGGCCTTCTGATCCTTCCGACTGATCTCGCTTACTCTGCTCCCCTGCCCGGTCTTCAGCGGCGATCAGATCCGCAACGTCGGCAACATCGACACCTTCGGGCAGAAACTGCCCCATGCCATGCATGAGATGGTGCGCCAGTTTGTCGGTGAAATCCATGTGCCATGGGGAACCAAACCCCAATTGGTCAGGATAGGGTGGCCATTGACCACCAGCAAGTCTTGATCGAGGGAAAGGACCGGCAACCAGCAGAGGATCAAACGGGCGTACGGGTCCTGTGATCGCCCGACCACCGCCATCAGATCCTTGACAAAACCGCGCAGAAAATTTGCAACTCTAACTTTATCCGTCTGACCAAGGGCGCCCCAAGGCGTGGGCTGACCCGGCTCCGATCCGTACCAAGCATAGGTTGTTACGGCGCCATCATCTCCTCGTTTTAAGGCTGGCGCCGCAAAGAGGCGAGCATATCTTGGCATATGGGCGGTTAGATAGGCCTGACCCTCTTCATGCCATTCAAGAACGGAGCGCTGTTGGAAGAGAACCTCATTTTCTCCCGAATATCTGACACTTTTCAGAAAAACCTGCTGCTCAGTCGCCAACGCCCCCGAAAAAAAATTAAACTATTGCGTGTTATCATCTATTATTGCAACAAAATTTGAAATTGAAGTCCTTAATCTTTTTTTTGCCATACTGTGCACCGATAATACTCTTATTAAGTGCATTCAAAAAATCAAAACTTTACTCTACTGAAAAAATCAGAATAATTGTTGCTCTATTTTTAGTTGTAATCAATTAGTCACCCGCCATTCGGTACAATTTCATACAAGCGGGAAGTTGGGCGTCTCGAACGCCCATGGCGCATCCTTTTGTTGCAATTGCAGTCCCCAGCAGGGCCAATTGAAACAGGCATGGCTCCCATGCAGGATTGACTGAGCGGACCTGGATTTTTCTCCATTCAGCACCAAGAAATCTGATATGCACGCAGAGCTGTCACCCTCCATAGATTATTGATTTTTATTACCTATTTGAAATAATCCATTGAAATGGAGATGGTATTCCGTGAGCGTCCTTCCCAAGCGAGGCCCGAGAATTCCCTTTTGCACCTAGCCCAAAGACCAGTCTTGCCTTTGGGGATTTTTGGCTGCATCATCACCGACAGATGGTTCCTGATCACCTTTCGAGGTTGTCAGGATGAAAAGGGAACATGGTGCGACGTATTGTGCGACAAATCCATGACTGCCCCCGCAACTGTAGGCGGATAGCAATTCCGAAAAGCCACTGGGCCCCAGCTTTGTCTGGATTCTTTGCTCGGGAAGGTCGGTAACGCGAAGACCCGCAAGTCAGGAGACCTGCCATCTTAATTGCAACTCAACCCGGCCGGGGAGCGCCGGAAGGAGACTGAACATGCTATGCTTCGCAAATGCCTGTATCGTGACCGGTTTCAAAGTGTCCCCGCATTCACGCGGAAGGACAAAGCCATAGTAACCACGAGACTCTTCGTTTTCTGAAAAAACGGTTCGTCCGACTTATGCTGTCACAGGCAGATGTTGATGTGTTCCAACATCGGATCCGTTCGCTCCAATTGCCAAACAATCAGTCAGCAAGGCCGTACAAACCAAAATGCAGGCGCAGTCGCTCGGTGCCTGTTTTGAAGAAGCATCAGGACCAGATCGTCAGTCTTGGTCTTGATATTTGAATGGCCGTTTCCCCCGAATGCCTTCCGCAAAGGCAGCACCTGCTCACCTCCAGCCGCGATCGCTATGATGGCCGGACTGGTGTATCGGGGGAGACGGTTTCCAGGCGATCAAACCGGACCAGTGATTGGTTCCCACTGCGTCAGCATGACACCCGAATGTCATACCCATTTCCGGTTTGGTCGCCTTCCCCCTCTCTCATTTATTGCTTGCTTCGGCGAAGCATTTTGCGCCCCTCATGATGAAGCGCATGAAAGCTGACACTTTTGGGTGGCAGCCATTGTCAATGCTCGCAGCCTCATGGACTTTTGCGCGGCAGGTGACGTTCCATGGGTCTACCGCAAACCACCGCCCTTTCCATAGAAAAGCCAGCATCTCCCAAGATGTTGATCTGGGAAAGCTGGCTATCAAATCGAGCGAATACTCTATTTAGTAGGTCGGTGCCGATGCTGCATCAATGTCAGTCGCCACCTCGCCCTCAGCAGGCTTCGGACCAGCACGTCCCGCGGTCGGCTCTGTTTGCCAATGCAATGGTGGCTCGTGTGCATCCAGCGTCGCAAGTCGCGGTGGCAGCGGCAGGAAAGCCCCCTTGCTATTGACCTGACCGTTGACAAGCCTGGATGCAAAGGCGGGCACGGCAGCTTTCTGCCCCTTGGTGGTGAAGAAGTTACCTTTGACCTGAATGGTATCAGCCATCACCTTCACCAGATCATTCACCAGGTCTGCATCGGGCTTTTGAGGATTGCTCCAGAAGCTGTCCAAGGACCCGGAATGGGTCATCCGGGGGATGTCATAGACTGCATGACCCAGCACCTTGACCGGGCAGCCAAGGCGGATGGCGTGCATGCCAACAGTGCTATTGATCAGAACGCAGCCCTTGGCAAATTTCAGCATCAAGGTCAAGTTGCCGCCAATGATGAAGTGCACCTGATCTTCGATGCCTAATTCTTTCGCCTTTTTCGCGATGTAGGGACCCCAGCGTTCCCATCCATTGTCCAGCGGGTGTGCCTTGAACACCAGATGGGTTTTCTTTTCAGCGTTGCGCGCAAAGGATTCTATGACAGTGCGGATCGCTTCTTTCTGGTGAGAGAAGGGCGCATTGGAACGCAATTGATAATCGCTTTGCAGCTGCAAGGAAAAAATGAAAAAGGAGTTGCCCTTTCTTGCCAGTCTGGTGTGCAGTTCGCGGGCTACCCGGTGCCGCTTCTTCTCCAAGAACAAACCCGGAATGCCGGAGATATATTCAAGCAGCGGATTGTAGTAGCGATCGGCACGATAAAAGGGATTGAGAAAGGAAGTGAAGTAGCTGAGCAGATTGTAGCTGACCTCATAGAAGATTTCGCGCGGCTTTGTATATGGATATTTGAGCTCTTCGTCCGGCTCGTCACACTGGGCCGCAATCTGGGCAATCAGATCTGGATCGTTCGGGAAATGTGAGAAAGCCGACATACCGCCACGCTCAAGCGTGATCCAGTCAGGACGCAAATAGCCGAATTCGTAGCAATAGGTTGCGACCTTGAATTCTTGCGCCACACGGGCTGCGACCTGGTGATAGGGCTTACGATCCGCATAATAAACGATGTCGGTCACACCATGGGTGATTATATACCGTCGCAGGTAGGCTTCCCAGTCCTTGAACCGCCCCCGATAAGTGACGGAAGCACGGCCAAACCAGACGAGGCTGTCACCAAGACAAAAATTGATCCGCAAAGCTTTGTGTCCAGCTTTCTCCAGCTGCGTAGCAACATTGCGCGCGAAGAAAGAGGGATGCCCCTGCAGGAACAGGAACACACGCGGCTTTTGTGCCTTGGACGTATGTAAGCTATCGTTTTTCAAAATATTCTAACATGGTTGCCGAGTCCGCCATGGCGGACTCGAACAGACAGACAACATTCAGACTAATTAATACGATTGTAAGTGCCAACCACATTGCCGACAGATCCAGTCGCCTGGCTCAGCAAGCTTAACACTTTACTAATTTCAACGCTACGTGCGTTTGAAACAAACACCGAATCCTTGTCTCTCAAATGGAAAGACTGGGCATAAAAGTAGGATTTTGCGTGTTTCATATTGATGCGATAAATGGTTGGGACCTTGCCCAAGCGCATCTTGCTATAGGAAATACCGAGCGAATCAAGGACCTTGGGATCCTCATAACGGAACACGAAGACGCCGGTTGCATCCGCGCGCGCGTCCTGCAGTCCGCCAGCAGCTGCAATAGCTTCCAGAGCCGAAATTGTGGCCGCATCGAACGTGTAGACCGATGGTTTCTGAACTGCGCCAAGGACCGTATAACGCTGCGGATCATGGGACAGGTAAATCCGGTCACCGCGTGAAACATAAATGTTTTCGTTGGGTTGCTCGATGATGGTCTTCATCAACTGCACGCCTTGACGCTTGCCTCGCTGCAACGTCACGAACGTCTCGCGAGCAGCATATTTGGTGCCGCCCGCCAATGCGACAACATCAAGCAGACGAGCGCCTTTGGTTGGCAGCGGATAAAGACCTGGTTTAGAGACATCCCCGTTCAAAGTAACAACGTTCGTTTCATTTCGGACAACGTTGACCAGCGCCTGCGGCTGGATCGCCTTGCCTTCAAGGCTGGCGACGACAAGGTCCTGAATTTCGGCCGGGCTCTTGCCTTTGACTTTGATGGCGCCGGTATAAGGCAACGAGATTTGACCACTACGATCAACAACGACGTTCGGGAATTTGGCACTGTTGCCTGCGTCCCCTGAGAAGAGGCCGCCCTGGTCTGCTTCAAATACGGTGACAGACAAAACGTCCCCGACACCTACAGAGGAAACGGGCGTGTAATTGCGCGTCTTGCGGAAGCGCTTCCCGAGGCCAACCGCATTGAAGCCACTCAAGCCATCCACGATGTCCGCATCAACATCAACGACCAGATAGTCATTCTGGACACTTTGTTGTTCGATTTCGACAGATAATGGCCCTTCCCTTGGAGTTGCCATACAGCCAGTCAGAGCAAGAAAAGAAATAGTGATAACAAATGATCTAAGCATAAACACAACTCGGCAACGCCCCTACAGCTGGGGGAATGCATAATATCTCTAGAGACAGCGTCTTGTTACCATATCAGCTATAGCATGTACAGCGACCAAGAGCCTTAATTTCAGACCCTGACAGCCTAACTATCCATCGCTTGCCAAAAAGTTAGTCACGATCTGATTATAGCTTTATCCGTAGAAGAATCAATCTCGGATCGCTTTATTCTGGATACCTGCTTTTTCGTAAAATTTTGGTTAGCCTTTTTGGCCTGACATGGGTCATTGCATTGCAGCATATGGCGAAAATCTGTCACTCGCAGTGATTTACAGACCAAGTCGGAAGGCCCAATGGGCGACAAAATGTCGCGCGGTCTTTCCCATATATCCTGGTGCTTTCATTCGCATTTGCCCTAATGCGCGAATCGCATCTTCACAACCGGTGGGGAGTCCAGATTTGGGACAAACATAACGCGGATACATGGATAATGACAGGAACACCAGCTCATCGAGATGCCGTATTCTCCTTCTGCGGGGGCAACTGGAATGGTCTTTCGTTAGCCCCCAACCGCTGTAAAATGGCAATCCATGGACGACAACCTGTTTCTGTCTCAGCAAAGCTTCGAAACCGGTCAAAGAAGAGATGGTTTCGACTTTGTCACAGAGCATGATCAGCTTCAGAATGTCACCATCAAGCACCACGCGATCGGCCAGTTCCATTTGCTCCTGAGCACTTAATGTGCCGTTGCGCAAACCGGACTGCACGTCGGGGTGGGGCTTGAACACAATGAAGGCGTCAGGATTATCCTTCCGGACCCGTTCCAGAAGCAGACGATTGGGGTTGCGGCCGCTGGCAAGATCCAAGCTGTCACTTTGCGTGGTCAGAATGGAGGCATCATCGCTGACCTGACCGGGCACGAGGATGATCTCGCGATCCGTGGGCAGGTCAATCGCCTGCTGGCGATTGGCGTCCAGATTATATTTGCTGACGGCGCCTTCGACGAGCATTTGGCGAATGGCAGCGCCCCGCTCCCTTTCAGCAGCCGTTACATCCTGATGTTCGAGCATCCATTCCAGATCACTCGGGCCAGAAGGGTCATAATAGATGCCTTGTGCGTCGAAGATCAACGAGGTTGCCGGCACAAAGGCTGCCCCCAGACCGACGGAGCGCACAAAGCCATCTTCGATCAGAATAACGGGTATTTCCGCATCGCGGCAGGCCTGTCTTTGCGCTTCGGTCAGGCGAGTCGCCCAGGCAAACAGGCTTGCCTTATGTTCTGTTGCCTGCCGCAAAGCGGCCTCGAATGAGCGAGCAAATACAGGCTCCCCGGGCAAGTCACTGAGCATGCCGCGCACAGCTTTTCTGTTCCAACGCATCAGGCCATATATCACGGCGGGACGATGCTGCCAGCTGCGATCAAGCGCCATCAGTCGCGGCACTCCCCATTTGGGCCTGACGGGGTTGGCCGAACCGTGTAGCGATAGGGTTTCAAGGCCAAGCGCCGAAGAGGATCGGGCAAAAGGTCACTCAGCCGGATCAGCCAGTCAATGGACCGGGGAAAGACAATCTGGCGCTTTCTGCGCTCAAGGCCGCGATGAATGATATCGGCGGCCTGCTCTGGCGTCAGCAGGCCGGGCAATTGCCCTTGATGACCTTCGGTCTGATCGGTTCGAATGTGGCCCGGCATGATGTCTGTGACCAAGACCCCGTCTTCAATCAGGTCGTCGGCGATGGCCTTGGCCCAAGCTGACAGACCCGCTTTGCTGGCGCTGTAGGCCGGGCTATCGGGTTGTGGCTGATGGGCAGCCAATGAACTGACGACGGCAATATGCCCTAGACGGACCTGTTTCATTTCCGCAGCGATCGGCGTTAGAAGTGCGACGTTGGCGGTGAGATTGATGTTGATCTGATCAATTTGCGAGTCCACGGACTCCAACATCCCGACTTTGGAACGGCCAGAGAAAATGCCTGCATTGGCAATGACCAGCAACAGGCCTTCCGGATCCAGATCCAACGCAGCGCGGGCAGTGTGAAAGGCTTCAACATTTTCAGGATCTGCCAGATCCAGCGCCATTGGCGTGACCTGCGCGCCCATTTGATGGCAGGTGGCAGCCACATCGGACAGAGCATTGATCGTGCGGGCCGTCAGAATCAGATGCATGCCGGGAGCGGCATATCGCTTCGCCAGCGCCGCCCCAAGGCCGCGACTGGCGCCAGTGATCAAAATCGCCCCCTGCTTCATCTCAGCCTTCCTCGTTCTTGCTGGCAATCGATGTGATCAACGAAAAGCCTTCTTCTTCAAGTTTGCGCAACTCTTCAGCCGTGATGTCAATGGCGGTCTGCAATTGCTCTTCGCTATGCTCGGCGGTGATGAAGAAACGCAAGCGCGCCTCATTCATTGGCACGGCGGGATAAGTGATGGGAAAGGCAAAAACACCACGTTCAAGCAAAGTGTTGCTGAGTTTCACTGCACGCAAACTATCGCCAACAATAACCGGAACCACACAGAAGCCTGCGCTCAAGCCCGTATCCAGCCCCGCTGCCTTGGCATGTTCGAGGAAATAACGACCGTTGGCCTGAAGTTTTTCCACCCGCCAAGGCTCCTGCTGCATGACCTCAAGGGACGCTTTGGAGGCAACGGCCAGCGGCGCGGACAGGCCGACACTATACATGAAGCCGGAGGCAAAGAATTTGAGGATGTCGATCATTGCCTGCGATCCACAAATATAGCCACCGCAGCCGCTTAATGTCTTGCTCATGGTGCCCATCCAGATGTCCACTTTACGTGGATCAATGGACTGCTGCTCAAACAGGCCCTTGCCAGTCGCCCCCAGAACGCCCAGGGAATGGGCCTCATCGACCATCAGCCAGGCGTCATAGCGTTCCTTGATCTCAACTGCGCGGGCCAGATCCGGCATGTCACCGTCCATTGAATAGAGCCCTTCGACAATGATCAGGACATGCTCATATTTGTCGCGTTCCTGCGATAATATCCGTTCCAGATCATTGAAGTCATTATGCTTGAATGTCTTTCGGGTGGCGCCGGACAATTTGCACCCGGTTACCACTGAATTGTGACTATAGCCATCATAGATCACCAGATCGGAGCTGCCCAACAGCTCGCCAATGGTGGAGACATTGGTGGCATGGCCGGAGACAAAGACCAAAGCGGCCTCGCTGTCATAAAGCTTGGCCAAATCGTCTTCCAGCGCGCGATGAAAGGACCGCTCGCCCGATGTCGGACGGGAGCCGGACACCGAGGTGCCATAGGTACCGATGGCCTCAATGGCTGCGTCCTGCACTTCGGCCAGTCCATTCAGACCGAGATAATCATAGGAGGCAAAATTCAAAATGGTTCTGCCATCAATCTGGGTGGTTGCGGATGCCCTGCCCTGATGCTCGATGAAATAGGGATCGATAACCCCGAGGGTTTTGCCCATTTCGCGCTGGGTGCGGATTTGTTCATACAGCTCCAGTCGCTTGAAGTCGGTACGATCCTGCCTGGGTGAGGCCACAGCCTGACGTTTGGGAACAGGAGCCGGTTTGGCTTTGCTTGCCATCGCACGGGACGCATTCAAAATGGCGTCCCGATCAATTCTATTCTTGCTCATAGCCACTTCCAGTCTCGGTTCATCTTGCCTGTAGGGCTATTGCAACCCTCTTCATTACCTGACAGGACCGGATGGTCACTGCAAGCCTTGTTGGTGATTGTCTTATGGCGCCTTTCGAAATTCCGACAAATCGATCGAGCTGACCTTGATGTCGGTATCCTTGCCCATATGTTGCTGAATCAAAGTGGCTTCCATGCCAGTGGGTTCGCTCGACGCTCCTTTGCGCACCCTTTGAACGATGCTGGCAGCGATATCTTCGATGGTCGTGCCGTCGGAAATGGCCCCCATCGGGATTTCAATATCAAGCTTTTGTTGCGCTGCCGAGCGCAACTCCATACCCATCAGACTGTCCATGCCAATGTCACTCAAGGACCGGTTCAATTGGATTTCTTCAACCGGCATGCGGAAAATTTCAGCCACTTCGCCAGCCAGCAATTTGGCAATGTTGTCACGAGCGACGATGTCGTCCAGACCGTCAATCAGGGTGGCAATGTCAATGGATTGCCGATCGCGGTTTGAGGATTGGGCCGCTTCCAGAGCCAACAACGAATAGGCCGGATGCTTGAGAAGGGCAAGATTGTCCTTGGCATAGCTCCAGTCCATTGGTGCGAGCGTTATGGTTGCTGGCATGGCGGGGCCATGCGTGGTCAGTATCTCTGTCAGGCCATCAAGGGCGCGGCGTGCCTTGAATTCCATGCCGCCAGTGGCGCGGGCGAGAATTTCGGCAGTTTTCTCTTCGCGGGCCAGAATGCCTTTGTCGGTGATCGCGCCCCAACCGATGGACAGGGCTGGAAGCCCGTCTTGACGACGCTTGCGGGCAAGGCCATCGAGATAGGCATTGGCCGCCACATAGGCGGACTGGCCCGGATTGCCCATCAGCACCGAGACCGAGGAATAGAGCCAGAAATAATCAAGCTCATCACTCCGCGTCAGGCGATCAAGATGGGCGCCGCCCATCACTTTTGGTGCCAACACGGCATCGATACGGGCATCAATCAGATTGGCGATCAGAGCATCATCGAGCACCATCGCAGCATGGATGACACCGCGAAGGGGGGCCGTTTGGCGCAGATCGTCGAGCAGTGACGCCAGTGCGTTTTCGTTTGTTGCATCACAGGCTTCAACGCGCAGGGAGGCACCAAGCTTTTCTGCCTTGGCGCGCAGCTGTTGCGCTTCATCGCTTAGTCTGGCCGAGCGGCTGGTCAGGATGATGGAGCGCGCGCCCAGATCAAGCAACCAGTCTGCGGTTTCCAGACCGAAGCCGCCAAGGCCTCCGATGATCAGGTGATGTCCGTCAGCATCGATTTCAAATACGCCGACCCCAGCCTTCATCGCGGCGAGGTCGGGCGCCTTGACAATGATCTTGCCAATATGGCCGGAGCGCTGCATCAGGCGGAACGCATCGACAATATCCCGGCTGTCATACAGACGGTAAGGCAACAGGGTGAAGTCGCCGCTTTCAAACAAGGCTTCCAACTCGCCAAACAGGCGGCTTGCAAGTGCAGGCTGGTGGTTCAACAACTGGTCGGCATCAATGCCGAAATAGCTGATATTGCGGCGGAAAGGTCGAAGACCGATCTTGCTGTTGCCGTAAAAATCGCGCTTGCCAAGTTCAAGGAAGCGGCCAAAGGGGCGAACCAGTTCGATGCTGCGTTCCATTGCTTCGCCAAACAACGAGTTGAGCACCACATCAACACCTTCGCGCCCTGCTCCATCCGCCTTGCGGGTGATGGCGCGCACCTGATCGACAAAGTCGAGCGAGCGGGTATCGAGCACATGATCAACGCCGAGCAGGCGCAGGAAGTCGCGCTTTTCGTCATTGCCAGCGGTGGCAATGATGCGGGCTCCACGCCATTTGGCAATTTGCACGGCGGCAAGGCCAACGGCACCAGCGGCCCCATGGATCAGAACCCACTCGCCTTCTTCAAGACGGGCCAGGTGATGCAGCGCATAATAGCTGGTGAGGAAGGCGACCGGCATGGCGGCTGCGGCCTCCAGATCCATTGCTTCGGGCAGCCGGGATACTGCCACCTCGGCCACGGTGACATGAGAGGCAAAGCAGGCCGGGGCCAGCGCCATCACCGCGTCACCAACTTTGAGGCGTTTGACACCCTCTCCAACCCGTACAACACGGCCGGAACATTCAAAGCCGAGCGTCGGACCGGCAAAGCCATCTTCCAGCGCTTCTTCCGGCAACAAGCCCTGTGCCCACATCAGATCGCGGAAATTGAGCCCTGATGCCGCCACCTCGATTTCGACTTGCCCGGCTTTCGGGGGCTGTCGGCGGGTTGCCTGCCATTTCAGACGCTCAAGCGAGCCGGTCCGCGGGTGGGTCAGTTTACAGGCCGCCTGATCGTCAGACTGCTTGTCTGTTTCCCGATCCGCAGGGACCTGAGATGTTTTGATACCACGGGCAATCCGCAAAACCGAAATTGCGTCTTTTTCAAGCCGGATTTCGCGTTCGTCTGATGGTTGATCGAGAAGATCAGCAAGACCCGCACACTGATCAGCGATCGTAAGAGAGCCATTGAGGTCCACAAGGCGGATATCGTGATGGGAATGTTCATTGCCAGCGGCGCGGGCAAAGGCCCAAATGCCGGTTTGCACTGGATCGATTGCCTCATCCCCTGCATCATGGAAACCATTGGGTGCAAGCACCCAGAGGCGCAAGACTTCCTCGGGCAGGTCAACCAGCAATTGGCGCAGCCAATGCAACCGCTTGGCCATGGCAGCAAAAGGCTCATCTGCGTCCGCAAAAGCCCCGGCAACGAAAATCAACTCGACAGAACCAGCTGCGCTCTGCGTCTTGATGCTCGCCAGAATGTCAGCCCAAGCTGAGGCGTTGGTCGTCTCTGATGTTTCGGGCAAAGAAAGCACGTCTGGCGTCTGACCGTTGGTGGCCAGTTTGTCAGACAAAAGAGCGGCAAACTCGATTTCAACCTCGTTGGCCGTATCTGTGAGCAACAGAGCCCGCGTCCCTGAGCGATGGGCTTCTTTCGCAGCGTCTGTGCGCTGTCCTGCAGGCCCGCTGGCCAGCAGCCAATAGGCGCCCGTCAGGCCGTTGTCCTCGTCTGACTTGGCAAAGGGCAACAGCTCAACAGAGCCAAGCCCCGCATCGCTGATCCAGCCGCGCCAATTGTCCGCAGTGCCGTGGGTGGCAACCGGATAGGTCGGATCAAGGGATGTATCAAACCAACGCGAGGCCATGCCAAAGCAGATATCCTGAAAAACGGTCCCGTCCGCAAGGCTGGCCAGAAACAGGCCGTTTTCAGCCAGAAGCTCACCCAGATGCGGCAGGATGCTGGCAGCATTGGTCATCATCTGGATGCCATTGGCCGACAAGATCACATCGAATGATCCCAGATCGCGCAGGCTCGACAAGGCGCTCTCTAGTGTCATGGTTTGAAAATGCGGTGACTGGGCAAACTGGATCCGCAGGCGATCAACGATCAATTTATTACTGTCGATGCTAAGCAACTGGCCATTTTGCTGCTCAATGCGCGGCAACAGAGCCTTGGTCGTCTGTCCCCCGGCCACGCCGAGTTCCAGCACGCGCAATGGGCGGCCTGCTGGCCAATGGCGCAACAGAGTATCGAAGGCAGCGACGATCTGCTCGGAATGCAGCCGCGCCATGGGCGATGCTGAGAGATGCTGATCGAGCAAGTCACTGGAATAAAGATCATGAAGATCGTCGGCCAGATCACCAACCTTGGCGGCTCCGGACAGGATCCGCATCAGGCGCGCTTCTGCATGGTTGAGCAGGACCGCCTCCCCTGACCATGCCGGGTCTTCCATCAGCAACAGATCAAGCATCTGCGCGGCAGGTGGCAGAGTGACGGCAGAGGCGAGCTTGACGTCGCCTTCCTGTTGCTCGGCCATGTCGGATTCGATGCAGATGGTAACCAGTGACCAGAACAAGCTATCGCGGTGAAGCCGGCGGCGTTTGAGGTCTTCGCTCGCCTCGTCTGCCGACAGCTCCGGATCCCGCTTAAGAGCGGGTAGATTGTCCGGTGTCAGGCATGCATCCGTGCCCATCAATGCCTTAAGGCAATCATAGGCAACCTGACGGCTGGCAGCTTGCAGAATCAGATGGCTTTCTTCGGTGTGGGTCCAATCCTGCTTGCTGCAATCTTCAAGAGAATCGCGAAGGGCAGCAATGTCGAGTGGCTGGGCCGTCTCCCTGGCCTTGGCGATGGGTTGCCTGATGGAGCGATACCCATAGGTCAACCGGTCGACATCCTGCCTTTGGACAAGTGCTGACGCCCGGAAACGGGCATCACGCAATGTGGCAACCATCGTGCCATCCTCGCCAAACAGGTCGATATCTGCCTGAATGCCGCGATTGTTGTTGCGCAACACATGAATGCGGGCCGAGCGAACTGGCTTTTCACACTGCAACAGACGCAGACAGCCGAAACGGACAGGGATGAAGGCCATCTTCGCCCCATCCATATCCAAATCGTCATAAAGAATATTGAGCGCATGGAAGCAACCGTCAAGATCGAGCGGATGCAGCCCATAAGGTGCCGCTTGCATTTCACGCGTAACGGTGCCGGGCTGGCGCTCCATCAAGGTCAACTCGATATCGCACTCATTATCGCAGTCATCAATGCGCTGGAAGTGGGATACACGGCGGAATGCCGGACCGAAATCGAGACCGAAATCACGAGAAACAGCATAAAGCGCGTCAATCTCGGCCTCGGGGAGAGGTGCGGCTGCCGCCGGAGCTGTCAGACTATAATCAGCGTCCTCGGGCTGGGCTTTGCTTGGCAGCTTGGCGAAGCGGGCCTTGATGTGCCGTTGCCATTCCTCATCCACCAGACGTTTGCGGCTGAGAACTTCAACAGTAGCGCTCTCAAGATCAATACGGGTGCGGACTGAGGCGGACTGGTCCTGCGACAAAGGCAGTGCTTTCATCAAATCGAAGTCGCGCAGTTCAACCTGATCACTTCCCAAGGCCTGTCTGGCCGCGGCCAGCGCCATTTCAGCAAAGGCGGCGCCGGGTAGGATGACCTTGCCATCCACTTTATGATCGGCAAGATAGGGGATCAGCGCGGTGTCCAACTCGCAATCCCAGATCAGATCGCCCGGTCGCAACTGTTGACCGAGCAGCGGATGGGCCGGGATTGATGGAGAAAAGACTTCAAAGGCATCGCTGCTTGCTTCGAGTTTGAAGGGCTTGAGCTGCCACGGATAGGATGGCAGCGGGAAGGACAGGCCTTTCTTCTCGCCAAACAGTTTGACCGGATCCGCTTCGATGCCCGCAGCCAGCGCCCGTCCGGCAGCCACCAGAACCGGATCGACATCTTCGGATCCCGCCTGTGTCAAGGTTTCGATCACGGTTGCGGTGACACCTGTATCGCGGGCAACTTCGTTGATGTAACTCTTGAGGATCGGACGAGGCCCGATTTCAATGAAGGATCGGTTCCCCTCTGCCAGGGCCAGCGCCACCGCATCACTGAAGCGCACCGGTTCGCGGACATTGTGCCACCAATAATCGCCGTTTACATCGGCTCCCTCGTTCAAGGCACCGGTCACACTGGAATAGAACGGAATAGCGGTTGTCTGAGGCAGAATATCTTTGAGATCCGCGATCAAACCATCCTTGATGGGATCAATCTGGCAGGAATGGAACGGATAGTCGATATCCAGCAGCAGCCCTGACAAGCGGTTCTTGCGCGCATAGCGCATGAAGGCCTGTAGCGAGTCTGTCGGGCCGGACAGGGTCAGAGAGCGTGGCGTGTTGATGGCGGAGATTTCAATATCATCATAGCCTTGCTCGGCAAGATGGGTTTCCACCTCTGCCGCCGACAATTTGATCACCGCCATGCGGCCAAAGCCGCGCACAGCCTCCTGATGATGGGATCGCAAATAGATGACGGCAACCGCATCGGGCAATGTCAGCGCCCCTGCAGCCCAAGCAGCAGCCACCTCACCGACGGAATGTCCAAGCACACCGCCAGGTTCCAACCCCAACGCCTTGAGCGCCTTGGTCAAAGCGACCTGCACGGCAAACAGCAAGGGCTGGGCAATGGAGGTCTGCTTGAGGTCCTCGCCCAACTCCTCTTCAAACAGGCGCTCCTTTAACGACCACCCTGCATGGGTGACAAAAAGAGCATCCACCTCATCAAAAGCCGTCCGGAAAGCCTTGCTGTCTCGATAGGCAGCTTGCCCCATGCCAACAAACTGGGATCCATTGCCGGAAAAGACAAAGACCGGCGCAAGGCCGGGTTTGGTCACCATGCCCGACAAGACCGCGCTGTCGCGATCGCCCTTGGCAAAGGCTTCCAGTTTGGCTACCAGATTCGCCTTGCTATTGGCGGCGACCACCAGACGCTCATCCATGCGCTCACGGTGCCAGGCAAAAGCGTTGCTCCAGTCCGCAAGCGACGAATGGACCTCCCGCGTTACCCGCTCGGCCGTCGCCGCAGCAAGACGTTTCAGACTATCCGGTGTCTTGGCAGACAAAAGCACCAGTTGGCTATCCGTGGCGTCTTCGTCCTGGTTAAGGCTCGGATTGGCCACCAGCGCGGCAGTGCGTGGCGGCTTGATTTGATTGGGGTCGGCTTGGGAGACCAACACATGGGCATTGGTGCCACCGAAGCCGAAATTGTTGATGCCCGCATAAAGCAGATCATCGGACTTCTCAATCATGGTCTCCTGACGGTTGAGCGCGAGATTGAGCTCTTCAAACGGTATGTCGGGGTTAGGCGTCTTGATATGCAGGCTGGCGGGTAGAACATTATGCTCCAGCGACAGCAGGGCCTTGAGGATGCTGGCTATACCGGAGGCCGGTTCCAGATGGCCGATGTTGGACTTGACCGAGCCAACTGGCAAGGGTGTCTTGCGGCCCTTGGCCAACACCTTGCCAAGGGCAAAAGCTTCGGCAGGATCACCGACGCGGGTGCCGGTCCCGTGGGCTTCAATGAAGGCCAGCTGATCCGGACTGATGCCTGCGGCCTGATAGACCTCATCAAGGAGCGATGCCTGAAAATCCGACGATGGCAAGGCAACACCGGACGTGCGGCCATCGGAGTTGATGCCGGAAGCGACAATGCGGCCATAACTCTTTTGCGAGCGGGGATCATGCACATCGCTGCGTTGAAGCACCAAAGCGACGCCGCCTTCTGCCCGGACATAGCCATTGGCATTTTCATCAAATGGCCGACACAAGCCTTCCGGCGACAGCATCGAGGCGGCAGAGAAGCCAACAAAGGGGAAGGGCGACAGGACCATATTGACGCCTGCAACAATCGCGGTGTCAATCTCGCCGGACTGCAGCCGTTTGAGGGCCAGATCCATCGCCACCAGAGACGAGGAACAGGCGGTATCGACGGTAAAGCTCGGTCCGTGCAGATCGTAGATATAGGAAATGCGGTTGGAGACCAGCGACGTGGTGTTGCCGGTCATCATGAAACTGTCGGAATTGGCGGGATCAAAGAAAAAGCGGTTGGAATGATCGCTGCCCGAATTGCCGACAAAAACCCCGATTTTCTGACCTGCAATGTCGGATGGTGGCAAGCCAGCCTCTTCCAGCGCCTCCCAGACCAACATCAGCAACAGGCGCTGCTGGGGATCCATCTGCATGGCCTCACGCGGAGAGAGGGCGAAAACGGCAGGGTCAAACCCCCAGACATCATCAAGCACACCGGCACGAAAGGTATAGGCCTTTCCCGATTGTCCCTGCGCGGGGTGGAGATAGCGAAACACAGAAAAGCGGTCGTCCCCGACTTCCGTGACGCTGCACCGTCCTTCCCGCAGCAGAGCCCAGAATTCAGCCACAGAATTGGCCCCTGGCAACCGGCAAGCACGACCAATGACTTCTGCAAAGGGCAGCGACTTATTCTTTTTTTGATGTTTCACTACGCAAAAAACCTTTGTACTGGACTTCCCGTCGTCTGACTTGCAGGACAGGGCAGATACATATCAACAAGCACTTTAATCACCCGAAAAGGTGTCACTGCACTTACAATCTACAAGGACTTCAATAATCTTTTCAATATCACAGACCTCGCCTTTACGCGGGTCCAAGTAACGCGAATATGATAAAAGCGTCGCAAATGCAAGTTGCTTGAACGCAACTTGCGCCCGTCTTGCCGGCGCTTTTATGCAATCTTCCGTCAATCCCCAGCCAGCATAAAATGGCATTCCTACGCAACAAACCGGCCGTTCCCAGATCAGGGCCTCGAATCCCATTTGCGAGGTAACTGTATAAACTTTGCGCGCCTTTCGGATCAATCTTGTCGGCAGGCAGTTTTCCGCAACAAGCACCAGATTGGGCAAAGCGGCCAATCGGTCCAAGTCAAAATGCCCCAATTTAGATCGAGTATAAATATCCGGATGCAGTTTGACCACAACAGGAATTCCGGGATTATCCTCAATCGCCTTGTCGAGCATGTATTGGAAGCTCCGCTCGTCGGCCATTCCATATTTTATCGAAGCATCATTTCTGACCTGATCAACGATTAAGACATAGTCATCCGGCAGGGGTCCGGCATAATCTTGTCCGGCATTGTATTTCGATAGTCCATGGGTCCGCCACAAGGTCAAGATATTGTCGATTCTCACCTCTTCAGCTGCTGTCAGAGGTTGTTGGATCAAATGCTCCAATCTTGAAGGGTGCGTTGCGTCATAATAAATGCCAAGATCGTCAAGAACAACCGCCATGGCCGGATCGTTGCGATGATGAGAGCGCAAAAAGCCGTCCTCCATCCGTAACAGGACCTTGCCTTTGCGTTGTGCCATCCGCGCTGCCAACTCCCCTGATTTCCGCCCCCAGCCGACATAGTGATTGCTCTTGATAGGCAACAGAGCATGAGCAAGCGACGGTGCTCCGCCCAGTATTGCGGCAACCGTTGGGTCAAGGCACATGTCGAGGGAGGGAGACGCATAGGGCGTCACCCGTCGTGAGAGGGTTTGCGCTAGACTGCTGGCGATACATTGGATGGAGCGCTTCACGTCCACTGTCAAAGATTCCTTTTTGCCCATCTCATTCTTGTTTGATGATTGCCGCAATTGGTGATGGTCGCTCACATTGACAGCACACCTTCCTTACGCCTACCCGACCATGTTTGGGTTTCACGCCTCTGACCATGGGGGCAATTTGCAGCTAAATGAAGACAATAGGCAAATCAAGCGGGTTTGCCCCAAAATCAGTTATCCACATCTTATGACAACACAGTCGTCATGCCTCCCTCAAAAATGCGCCAACGCGCGCCCTGTCTTCCTTTTTGCGTTTGGTGATGCAACAGCAGGCGTTAGCGTCACATCCGAAGGGCAATACCTGCTATTTTGGCAGGTGTATGGGAACGAGATATAGACATCTTGGTTTGCGGGAACGCTGCGAGATTTGCAATCTTTCTGCCCTTGGCTTTCAGCAGGCGAGATCGCCAGGCCATTGAAGCGCTCCCGCTCGACGATCAGCCTAGAATTGAAACGCAACAGCAGCACCAGCGGATACCGACCTGATACGGCAGATCGAATTGCCTGGGCTCGAAAGCTTCGCGACTCTTGCCTTGAGCGCTGCAGCCAACCAGATTCGCCAGCTATTGGCTCTGGCCTCGATTTACGATGGTGGCAAAAGGAGCGATACAGCCCGTGTTGGCGGCGTGACTTTGCAAATCATCACACGACATCATGCATGTTCGCGGATCACGGCAACCGATATTGAAACAAAGAAATATACCATCAGCGATAATATGGAACCCGTCAAAACGGCATATCCGCGATCAGGAAACAGAGAGGCCTCAGGCATGGTTGGCGCTGAAACTATGGTGAGAAATCTCATCCTGCGCGCAGTTTCCAATTGAGCTGACTCGAAAGCCTCCAAATGCGCCTTGTATCGCAGGGTTTTGTATTCGATTCTCAATTTGATCTCACGAAACTCCAGATCCAATTCACTGAGAGATTTTCCAGACCCACCAGTCAATCGACCATTCTCGAGCGCAATCTGTTCTTGCAATGCCTTAATCTCGGCTCGCAACCTCATCAGCGTAGGAGCATTCTTTCCAAGAGCGCCTTGACGCGAGCTCAGCTCAGCTTGTTTGGCAGCCAACTCTTGCTCAAGACGAGTGAGGGTTCCAGCGATTGTCTTAGTGGCGAGTTCGGTCGAAAAGATTCGATTCTCCATTTGAAAATTCTGAAGTTTTTTCGTTTCTTCCAACAGCTCCTCTTCTGAGTTCTTTACGACTCCTTCTAAAAACACGAACTGCGAATTCGTCACATTTTCATTGAGGCGGTCGATAAACACCTGAGAATGAAACAATATTCGTTCCATAACTCGCTTAGAGAATTCTGGATCAAAGGTTTGAACTGAAAGCTCAAGCAACTGCGCTTCTGAATCTAGCGTCGCAGTTACCCTGCTATGGTAGTATTCGAGGGCAAATTCTCGCTCAGCATTGGGGTGCAGACGGGAAAAGAAATCAATATCATCCGATGAATAATGACTTAGTATTTTCAAGTCTTCATCGAGTTTATCGAGCATTGTTTGACTTTCAATGAAAGCCTTCAAGACAAGAATTTCACGCGTTGAACTTGCGCCAGAAATACCAAGCGGAGACAAATCGATCGGGCTTGAAGAACCTTGCTCCTCGGTAATATAAACAGATGCCAAGCTTTCATATCTATTGCTAACAATGAAATACTCAAAAATAACCAATATGACGATTGGGGCAACCAAAAGTAGCACAATCAAAATTCGATTGACGCTCCAAGAGAAATTTTTCACTAACTTATTCATGAATCAAATGAACTCTTTCCTGCTTTTCCAAAATGAACATCCAATTCTTAATCATTAGCGATCACGTTCTTTCTTGGCACCACCACCGGTGCTTTTAGCCTTTTGCTGGTTTAGCATCAATAATAGCTTCGTAAGCTTCCAGTGCGCTCTCGATAGAGTCATACATCCGCGCTTTGCCTTTGTTCAAGACAAGCCCCATGTCGCACTCATTGCGCAATTCGTTAAGATTATGAGACACCTTAATAAAAGATGCTGAACTGCGCTTTTCCTTAAATACGGCGGCACTCTTATTGCGGAATCTTTTATCGCCCACCGCAGTCAGCTCATCGATGATATAGCAATCAAATGTGAAAGCCATTGCGATCGCAAAATTCAGTCGAGCTCGCATACCTGACGAATAGGTTCTCACCGGCATGTCAAAATAATTCCCAAGCTCAGAAAACTCGCGGATCCCCTCCACCATTTCTGGAATGTCTGCACTACGAGTACCCTGAATGCGACAGGCAAATTTGGCGTTTTCCTTTCCAGTCAACGACCCCTGCATGGAGCTAGCGAGGCCCATCGGCCAAGAAATCAATCCTGTGCGATTAATCACACCTTTGTTAGGCACATCAACGCCCGCAAGAAGACGCATCAAGGTTGATTTGCCTGCCCCATTCGGCCCTAGTACACCAACTTGAGCGTGGTCAGGTATAACGAATGAGACATCATTGAGAACATAATGCCGCCCATTGGGTGTAGGGTAATATTTGGAAACATTGAGCAGCTCGATCATTTTTGTAACAATCTGAAGCGATATCTGAAATAGAAGGCATAACCAAAGCCGAGACCAATCATACCAAACCGATATGCATAAGACAGATCAAAGTATTCAAAAAGCGGGTTTCCAAGCGCTCCGGCTCGAAACCCCTCAACCACATGCACAATCGGGTTGTAAGCCAAAAGTTCCTGAACATTAGGCGGCAAATCGTGCATTGAGAAAATTACACCAGACAAAATCGTTAGTGGCTGGGAAATGATCCCGACAACATTCATGACACCGGAATTAAGTGTCCCCCAAACAGCGAGAGGAATAGCGACACCCAATGCCAGAAGCATCGCTCCAAAAATTGACTCGATTGCCAACAGGGGATCGGGAAATGTTGGCTTGACGCCTATGATCCACCACAGCCCCAAAATCAACAACACAGAAGCCCACGCGTGTAACCACATGCCCTCCACAAATCTTGCCAACACAGTATCGATCGGTTTCACTTGCGGATAGTTGAGCAAGGCCTTATTGGCGTCGATGGCGTTCGCCATGAAGCCCAATCCTTGGCGCACTATTATGAAAACGATAAAACCGGAGCCGATATAAAGAGTAACATGAATGCCGTGGATTTCAGTTCGACCGATGACGAGCCAAATGCCGGATATCATCACCATACTAAAAATTGGCTGCACTAAAGCCCAGAAAAGCCCAATTCGACTTTTCCCTAGCTGTATTCTGTATTCCTTGAAAACAAGTGCCCAGATAGCAGATCGCTGCCTATTGAATCCTCTTTTGAAGATTTGCCATTCTTGGCGCAAAAAGTCTTTATTTTTGTAAATATGCAATACAGCACCACTCTACATGAAACATCATTTTGCGACTGGGACAGAAGCTGAACTCCTGAACAAAAACCAATATTTAGATCAGCTGGATCCAAACAACATACGCGACCAACAAAAACTCAACAATTTTTATTCCAGCAGGGCTTCAGATTACGGCCAGTTTTCAACTGGCTATTCGGTAAACACAACCAAGCATTCAGCTAGAGACCCGCAAAACCCCGCGATTGACTAGCGGATTGAATCCAACATTTGGGACCGACGATTACGAGCAGCGATTATCTCGTATGGATCGGCTCTCCAGATGAATGGCTTTGCTTCGTCTTCCCTGTGGCGACGACACGCAAAATCAATCTTCAAAAATTGCGCTCATCCATCCTTCAAATAGTCAATAACAACCCAACGACACAAGGTAAAATATAAAAATTTCCATAAAAAATCCTTTTTGAAGTTTAACTTTCAATCTGGATTCTTGAAGTCCAAAAATCTTGGACTTTTCGAAGAGATCCGCACTCTCCGGCACAAACCAAACCTTTTTGTGCAAGCCTTTTGGTTCTATCTCTTTCAGATATCAGCACTCTAACAGATGCGTCCCATGCTTTGGGTGAGTTCTCTATAAGCAAACCATCAACCCCATTTTGAATCAATTCTGCCAAAGGTCCCGCCTCTGAATAAATACCAGCTGCGCCGACAGCTGCGCAGTCGAACAGTTTATTGATGGAGCGCGCACGATTGAAGGGTGTATCCAGTGTGGGGACAAGGCTTATGTGAAAACGCTCCCGCGATTGCTCTTTCTTATAGTTCTGCCAGGTTCGGGGTTTGCGATTCTGGATATTCTCGACCCCGCGCAAACTCGAAGGAGCATTCTCTCCCAGATAGGTCACCAACTGAACATGGGGTATGTCTTCGCAAATTCCCCTTAAGGTGTCGGCCAGGAATTCGAGGTCTCCTAGGTGACTTCGAGTGCCAGGGAAAAGTATCCGTACCGTCTCGTATTTGTCGAAATGAGACAAATCCGGACACAGCGATATATGACATGGATCCAGATGCAAACCTGAATGATTGGGATATCCATTCAAAATGGCTTGATTGGGTGCGACGATAACATCGGCAATCTTCAGAATTTCTGGCAGCATAGATCGCTTGAAATCGAGCAACCGCTTGCGATAATCCTCAGGAACTGAAAAATCCATTTCAAGATTGGCCAGATCATCATCAATGACATAGAAGACTTTGCTCCACTGTCTTCTGCTGATCCTGACCAGTTCTCTTTTTTCCAGATACCGGATGATGACCAGTTCCTGATCAGTCGCAAAGCAGTTGTTGCTTAATCGACGTATCGGGCGCTCACCTCGATCACAAATATCCTCGCGGATCAGATGCCGTAATGGATGACGAAAGTATATATCATGCGTTGGTATTGTCTTGAAACCAATGCCGGGCAACCCGATCATATCCTGTCTCCACCATCCACGGGAACCTAGCGGATTGATTCTAACATTTGGGACCCATGATTATGAGCAGCGATTACCTCGTCTGGATCAACTCTGCAGATGAATGACGCCAAACACATTTCTTCATTTTCCTTGCGACGAGGAGAAAAAATCGTCTCAAGCCCGCTGCAATCGCCCTACAACTCAGCAACAATCCGGCCAATGATGTCGGATTGGATCATTTCGGTCCGCTCTAGGTGCAAATCAAGAACTGTAAGCAATTTGGAAGAATTCAGCCGAGAATTGGACGGACGCTTCGCTTTGGTTGGAAAGTCCGAAGAAGGAATGGCTTCTACCTCTGCGTGAGGTCCTCCCAGACCTTTGCTCTTTGAAAAGATCTCTCTTGCGAATCCGCACCAACTGGCTTCAACACCCCCTGCAAAGTGATAAGTCTGCCCCACACATGTTTCATCAGCGCGGCGTCGTGCATCTGCAATGCTCAGCAGCACATGGGCGATATCATGCGCAGAGGTCGGATTGCCGATTTGATCGTCGACAACACGCAAGACGTCGCGATCCTTGGCAAGCCGCAACATCGTTTTCACAAAATTATTACCGTAGGGGCTGAACACCCAAGCCGTGCGCACGATTGTATGGTTTGGATTAGCAGATATAACAGCCTGTTCGCCCGCCAGCTTGCTTGCACCATAAACACCCAGCGGCTTTAACGGATCCGTCTCCACATATGGGCGATCCAGCGTTCCATCGAACACATAGTCGGTCGAGACATGGAGGATACCGATATCCATCTTTTTTGCCTCTTGGGCCAGAATACCGGGAGCCTCTCCATTGATGGCAAAAGCCTTATCACGTTCGTCTTCGGCCTTGTCTACCGCCGTATATGCGGCCGGATTGATGATGAGATCGGGCTTGATGTCAGCCAGGCATCTGACGATTGAGGCGGGCGAAAGAAGATCCAGTTCCGGTCGAGCGGCAAATATCAACTCGATTTCCGGAAAAGCTGCAAGCTTGTCTGCAAGACAACTTGCAACCTGCCCGGATTTTCCCGTGACAAGAACTCTCATCGACCCAACTCCCATCTGTTTTTAGTCTTTTTTCAATGAGCCTAGGCGCTGATAGCCTTCATTGTTGCGGATAGGACCCCACCACCACTCATTGGAAATATACCAGTCGATGGTCGCTTCGAGACCCTCTTCAAAGCTCAGGCTAGGTTCCCAGCCAAGTTCGGCCTTGATTTTTTGCGCATCGATCGCATAGCGGCGATCATGGCCAGGTCGATCGGTAGCCATTTTGATAAGGTCCCGATAGGAAGCACCAGAGCTGCGCGGTTTCTTCTTGTCAAGCAAATCGCAAATGGTTTGGACCACATGGATATTCTGACGCTCTGAATTGCCGCCAACATTATAGCTTTCTCCGGGCACACCTTTGGTGGCAATCATTTCCAGAGCTCGTGCATGGTCATCTACATACAACCAGTCGCGCACATTTTCACCCTTGCCATATACCGGCAACTCTTTTTCTTCGAGCGCATTCAGGATGACCAGCGGAATGAGCTTCTCAGGGAAATGGAACGGACCGTAGTTATTTGAGCAGTTGGAAAGAACCACTGGAAGTTTGTAGGTCTCATGCCATGCGCGCACCAGATGATCGGAGGAGGCTTTGGATGCGGAATAAGGCGAAGATGGCGCGTAAGGGGACTCCTCGGTAAAGATCCCGCTATCGAACGGTAGGTCGCCAAACACTTCATCAGTCGAAATATGATGGAAGCGGAAAGCGGCTTTTCTATCTTCACTCAGGCCTTCATAGTAGCGCCGGGCCGCAGAAAGCATCTGGAAAGTGCCAACAATGTTGGTTTGAATGAAGGCATCGGGTCCATCAATGGAGCGGTCGACGTGGCTTTCGGCGGCCAAGTGCATCACGATATCGATATCATGCTCTGCAAGCAGCTTGTATATGCCCTCTCCGTCACAGATATCGGTTTGCGAAAAGCTATAGTTGTCTTGCTCTTCAATCGCCTTCAGAGAGGACAAATTCCCTGCATAGGTGAGCTTGTCGACATTCAAAACATAATTATCTGGATTACTCGCCAATCGGCGACAAACTGCGGAGCCGATGAAACCAGCTCCTCCTGTCACTAGAAAACGCATATTTCATGCCTCGTATACAAAACCCGTATCGGTCTCACTCAAAAGAGGAGCATTTTTATCTTTATCGGAAAGGATCAGATCAGACATATCAATCGGCCATTCAATCCCGATTGCGGGATCATCAAAACGGACCGATCGATCACATTCCTTGGAATAATAGTTGGACACTTTATAAAGAAATTCAGTATTAGGCTCCAGAGTTAAAAAGCCATGAGCAAAGCCTTTGGGCACCAGAACCTGATTCCACTTTTCAGCAGAAACGACCATACTGACCCATTTGCCAAAGGTTGGCGAACCTTTGCGAATGTCGACAATCACGTCAAATACAGACCCACGCACGACGCGAACCAATTTGTCTTGTGCAAAGGGCGGGGTTTGGAAATGCAAACCCCGCAAAACACCTTTTTGAACAGATAATGAGTGATTATCTTGCACAAAATCAATGGCAATTCCCGCCTCTTGCATTCTCTGGGCATTGTAGACTTCAGAGAAAAAACCACGCTCGTCAGCGAACTGTGTCGGTACTATTTCTACGACACCATCTAGGCCGAGCTCTCTGACTTTAAGCATTCTGAATCTCCTCTACGCGTCGGCGTAGATATTGTCCATATTCGGTTTTCTCGAGCGCCTCAGCACGCTTGAGTGCCTGTTCGTGATCAAGCCAGCCTGCTTCAAGCGCAATTTCTTCAAGGCATGCGATTTTCAACCCTTGGCGATGCTCGATCGTGCGCACAAAAGAAGAGGCCTCATGCAAACTGCTGATCGTGCCCGTGTCAAGCCATGCATATCCACGGCTTAGCGTCGATACCTGCAGCTTCCCGCGCTTGAGATACTCAAGATTGACATCCGTGATTTCCAGCTCGCCGCGTGCCGAAGGTTTGACGTTTGATGCAATTTCGACCACATCATTGTCATAGTAGTAAAGACCGGTCACAGCCCAATTGGACTTGGGTTTTGCAGGCTTTTCTTCGATATCGACTGCCTGTTTGGTCGCCGGATCAAAGCTCACGACACCATAACGCTCGGGATCGAGAACCTGATAGGTGAATACATTGGCACCGTCAGTGGTCTTGGCTGCGTTTTTGCAAATAGCGGACAAGCCAGCACCAAAATAAATATTGTCACCAAGAATGAGAGAACAGCAGTCGCTGCCAATGAAGTCTGCCCCAATTATGAAGGCTTCGGCAAGACCATTCGGGTGAGGTTGTTCCGCGTAGCTCAGGCTGATACCGAAATCTGATCCGTCACCAAGAAGATTTTGAAACATTGGCAGATCTCTTGGTGTAGAAATAATCAGAATCTCCCGAATGCCCGATATCATCAGAACACTAAGCGGGTAGTAGATCATCGGTTTATCATATACAGGAAGAATCTGCTTAGAGACAGACAATGTAAGGGGATGCAAGCGTGTGCCGCTGCCACCGGCCAGAATAATGCCTTTCATAAGCTATCCAATCTATTCATTTATAATTTTCAGCAATAGTCGTTACTGCACTAAAAGCCAATCAAATTATCAGATCGGCAAATATATACGTTGATCTTTATAAAGATGTTTGAGGGAGGTGCCAAACAAGATCATCAACTAGGGTCTTTGTTGAAAGCGATCAGTTTTCGGGATCTCGAACGCCATTCCTTTAACGCGCGCCTTTAATTTACCACCTTCGGGTACTTTTGCCAGTTTGATAGCGAATGCTCTGGGGCCAATTTTCTTTTGCTCCAAATCCGCTCTCGGCTTATCCGCTCGCGCGGTTCCTAGAATTTCTCCGTCACAAGTGATCTCAACTTCGCAAACAGCATTCCCTGGCATCAAACGTACCCAGCCATATGCGCATCCATCTACAACGCGATCAAATCGTCCCTGTAGAGACAATCGGGACTCGCGTAAATACTGAACCGGCCCATTGTCAATTTCCTTTATCGCAATTTCCTGTGTCTTTTCATCCAGATCTAAACCACAGAAATCTGAAAGCACTTTAACAAAGTGGTCAGGACGATAAAGCGCTTTTTCGTAACTCACAAATAATACAGGGTTTTTTTGTGAGTTTACAAAATGAGTCAGCTCCAACAGTTTCTTTGTTGATCGTTCTAGTTGTCCCATGAAATCCGAATACATCGAGATCTCATTTCTGCGAGCAATAGCAACGGGATCCCTGAATATCACAACAATTTTCGGGTTCCGCAAGTATGGCAGATATTTTTTTATGTATGTGAACGCTTCAGGACGTTTAAAAGCCCAGACTGCGTGCTGCTCATTATATCTTGCAATAATCTGCTCAACTTTGGCATCATCGCCCATTTCCATGGCACTGAAAAGCTCAGCGTCTTCTTTGACGGCACCTTTGGCTTTACTGCCAAGAAAAACCCCCAGTCTATCCAAGACCGACGTAATCATCGAAGTTCCGCTTCGTGCAACGCCCAATATAATTATTGTGGAATTTTTGTTGTACTTGTCAGTCTCGTTGTTTAGAACGACCAATCCGTCGTTTTCCAGACTTTCTTTCATTTCGCCCATTCTAAATAAATCCAATTGTAAATTAATTTAGAGACAAGTCTCTAAACTGGAAACAACCGTCGTTGTTTGAAAAATTCTCATTATAGTATATGTCCACTTCGATTTCGTGGCCCCACTTGTCAATCATATTTTGAGACTCATTTTGCAATCGCCGCATCTTTTCGGGCGTTAAATCCCTGCCTCTTGACACCGACTCGTAGTGATACAGCTCCGCATAGGGTGTGTATACATTTTTCAATCCCTGTTTGGACATCATCAAGCACAAGTCAACATCATTGAACGCGACTTTGAATAAATCCTCATTCATCCCATTGACGGCAAAATACTTGCCTTTCTCAACAACCAAACAGGCTCCGGTTACTGCAGACACATATTGCGGCAACTGAAGCCTAGCGTTATAGCCGGTATCCATTCTATCATAACCGTGAAAGGCATGATTAGCGATCCCCCCCACTCCAAGAATGACACCTGCGTGCTGGACCGTGCCATTTTGATAAAGCAGGCGAGCGCCCACACATCCAATTTCCTCGCGAATTGCGTAGCTAACCAACTCGCGAAGCCAGTTTTCCGATATCACTTCTGTGTCATTGTTTAATAGGGCCAGGACCGTTCCAGTCGCTTCCGATGCAGCAAAATTGTTTATCGCGGAATAATTGAATGGTCCGCCATACTCAATCACCCGAACATCATGCAATTGCTGAATCCGCTGGAAATATTCATGGGTTGACGCTTCTTTGCTGTTATTGTCCACCACGATCACTTCAAAGTCCGGATATGCGGTCTTGTCAAATATTGAAAAGACACATTTTTCCAAATAATGAAGCTGATCGCGTGTTGGTATAATAATACTAACCTTGGGCGCAGGTGACGGCAGCTCAAGAAAAACCCGGTTGCAACCAAATGGACCATGAACGACAGAGTATTGCCTATCTGGATATTTGACTTTCAGGTAATCCCGAGCAGCTCTCTGTCTGGATATGATTGCCTGACGTAGTGAATTGTCCGAGAAGGAACCTGAACCATGATAAGCACGCCAGTGGTAGAGGATTTTTGGGATGTGTCGAATGCGTTCGGAAGACGTTTTCAAGGCGCATCGCAGCACAAGATCATGATCCTGGCTGCCTTCAAATGATTCTCGTAATCCGCTGGCATTCTTAATCAGAGACGTTCTGTAAACACTGAAATGATTAATGTAATTCTGACTTATAAGAAGTTCTTCGTTCCAGTCAGGCTTGAAATGTGGTCCGTCCAGCTTTCCATCAGCGAGAATTTTATCTTCATCGGAATAAATAAAATCAACCTCTGGATTGTCCAGAATTTCGCTTGCAATGTGGAACAGGGCATGCGCGGGTAGCACATCGTCATGATCCATCAATGCTACAAATTCTCCTTCAACCAGTTGCAGTGCTGAGTTGGTTGCTGCAGATATGTGACCATTTGTGCTGCGGAATTCTAGTTTTATTCGCGGATCTTCCTTCGCTACAGAAAACAATATCTGATGTATATGGTTGTCAGTGGAAGCGTCATCGGCAATGCACAACTCCCAATTGGCATAGACTTGCGCCTGCACCGAATGAATTGCTTCGCGCAAATGCTCGGGTTTGGTGTTGTAGACGGGCATAACAATGGATATCAGCGGTGGATCAATCCATCTGCTGATGATCTCTTCAAGGCGCAATCGCTCAGCATCAGACACTTCATTTTGTGCGATGCAAATCGCTCTTCCACGTTGCTGGTTTTGGTAGAGCAGTGGGCTTGTATGGCCGAAAAGCAGTCGAAACCTGTTTTTGGCTCTGACCCGCATCCCTATCGCGTACCAGAAGCAAGCCGCAATAAAAATTTTTGTTTTTGAGAAAATATCTTTAAGACGCATCAATCGTGCCACCATTTGTCCAAATCAAAAATCATGCGGGATGCGTATGCCAAATTGGCAATATGCATGGCACCTGATCATAAAACACGATGGCTAGCCTTTATAGGCTAGCTTCTACCGATGAAGAACGGATTGGCAAATGGAGCGTCATCTTGGACCACCTTGCCATATTGCAGGCGATTGCCATCAACCGTTTGCACCGTTCCGCCTGCCGCTGTGAGGATGGCGTCACCTGCCGCAGTATCCCACTCCATGGTGCGACCAAAGCGGGGATAGAGATCAGCGTCACCTGATGCGAGAAGGCAGAATTTCAGGGAAGAACCGATCGACTTCTTCTCACCGACTGCATAATCCTTGAGGAATTCTTCCGCTTCGGGTGTGTGATGTGAACGAGAGCCAACAACATCAAGGACTTCGCCTGCCTCACGCACGGCAATGTCGCGACGACCTACAATCTCGTGACTGTGGCGCGGATCGGCAACTTCAGCCCGCCATGCGCCCTTGCCGACTTCGCCGACAAACAGCCAACCCTTGGCAGGCGTAAAGATGACACCCAAAACAGGCACATTGTCACGGATCAAGGCAATATTGACCGTGAATTCGCCGTTTTTCTTGATGAATTCCTTGGTCCCATCCAGCGGATCGACGAGGAAGAACTCACCATCGACAACAGGTATATTGCCCGCTGCAACAGCTTCCTCGGCAACAACTGGCACCGTTGGCGCCAGTTTGGCCAGATGTTCAAGGATAACAGCTTCTGCCGCTTCATCCGCCTTGGTCACGGGGGAATTATCGCCCTTGATCTCGACATCGAAATCTTCATCGTAAACATCGAGAATGACTTCGGCGGCACAAAGCGCCGCCTCAACCATTGCTTCGGCAAGCTTAGTCATTCGTCACCGCCTCAAGCAGATATTCGACAATCTGCTCAGCTGCCTGCTCTGCAGACATCTCGGCAGTATTGACATGAACTTCCGGATTGGATGGCGCTTCATAGGGCGCATCAATGCCGGTAAAATTCTTGATCTTGCCTTCACGTGCCTTGGCATAAAGACCCTTGACGTCGCGCTGCTCGCAAATCTCGAGCGGAGTATCAACATAGACCTCAATAAACTCGCCATCCTCAAGCATCTCGCGGACCATGCGACGCTCTGCCTCATAAGGAGAGATAAAGGCGGTGAGCACGATCAGGCCCGCATCAACCATCAGCTTGGACACCTCGCCGATACGTCTGATATTTTCAACGCGGTCGATATCAGTGAAGCCAAGATCCTTGTTCAGACTATGACGCACATTGTCACCGTCCAGCAGATAGGTATGGCGACCTTCACCATGCATCTTCTTCTCGACCAGGTTGGCAATGGTTGACTTACCCGAGCCGGAAAGACCCGTAAACCAAAGAACCTTCGGCTTTTGCTGCTTCTGTTCGGCACGCGCGGCCTTGTCAACGTCAACAGCCTGCCAATGGATATTGTCGGCACGTCGGAGGCCAAACCAGACCAGACCGGCCGCGACCGTCTGGTTGGTATATCGATCGATCAGAATGAAAGAACCGGTCTCGTGGTTTTCTTCATAGGTATCCATCGCCAGTGGCTGTGAGAAGGCAAGGTTACAGAAGCCGATCTCGTTCAGCTCAAGAGATTTGCCCGCGTCCTTGTGGCTGGCATCATTGACATCAATCTTATGCTTGAGCGAGGTGACTGTTGCCTGAACCTGCTGCGCGCCCATCTTGATAATGTAAGGACGTCCAACAAGAAGGTGACTGTTGTCCATCCAGATAAGATGCGCTGAGATTTGGTCGGTCACCAATGGTCGATGTCGAGCTGGAGCCAGCAGATCACCACGGGATATGTCGATCTCGTCTTCCAGCGTGATTGTCACCGCTTCGCCAGCTTCAGTATCCTCAAGCTCACCATCCATGGTAACGATGGATTTGATGCGTGACGTCTTGCCGGATTTGGCAACAACCAGCTCATCACCCACCCGAGCAACACCAGAGGCAACTGTGCCCGAGAAACCACGGAAATTGAGGTTTGGACGGTTCACCCACTGGACTGGGAAGCGGAATGGCAGAGCACGGTCGGCGCTTTTCACATCGACCTTTTCGAGATAGTGAAGAAGGCTTGGCCCCTCATACCAGGGTGTCGCATCCGATTTGGAGACCACATTGTCACCAAATCGGGCAGAGATCGGCACAGCCATAATAGAGTCAAAGTCGAAGCTCTGGGCAAAGGCCTGATAGTCGGCAACGATCTGGTCGAATACTTCTTTGGAGAAGTCGACGAGATCCATCTTGTTAACAGCCAAGACCACATGGCGCACGCCGATCAACGAGTTGATAAAGCTGTGGCGGCGGGTCTGGGTCAGAATGCCTTTTCGGGCGTCGATCAGAATGACCGCCAGATCACAGTTGGAGGCACCGGTCGCCATGTTGCGAGTATATTGCTCATGGCCCGGTGTATCGGCGACTACGAACTTGCGCTTGTCGGTCGCAAAGAAGCGGTAGGCAACGTCAATGGTAATACCCTGCTCCTGCTCGGCCTGCAGGCCATCAAGCAGCAATGCAAGATCGACGTCATCGCCGGTGGTGCCATGCTTCTTGCTCACCACTTCGAGTGCACTCATTTGGTCTTCGAAGATGGTTTTGCTATCATAAAGCAGGCGACCGATCAGCGTGGATTTGCCGTCGTCAACGCTGCCGCATGTAAGGAAGCGCAGGATATCCCGGCTCTCATTCTGCACGAAAGCGCCGCCTTCAAGAGGGGACGTGGAAGATTCGCTCTGAGATGGAGTCAAGGTTTCACTCATCAGAAATATCCCTCCCGTTTCTTCTTCTCCATGGACGCGGTGTCGTCATGGTCAATCATGCGACCTTCGCGCTCGGACGTGCGCGCGATTAGCATTTCTTCAAAGATCGCTTCGAGAGTATCGGCGGAGCTTTCAACCGCCCCTGTCAGGGGATAGCAACCAAGGGTACGGAAGCGTACCATCTTCATTTCCGGCTTTTCGCCTTCAGCCATTGGAATACGCTCGTCATCCACCATGATCAGAGTGCCGTCGCGCTTCACAACCGGACGTTCCTTGGCATAATAGAGCGGCACGATGGGGATGTTCTCCAGCATGATATATTGCCAGATGTCCTGCTCGGTCCAGTTGGAAAGCGGGAAGACACGAATGCTCTCGCCCGGCTTGATGCGGGTGTTAAAGACATTCCAGAGTTCCGGCCGCTGGTTTTTCGGATCCCACGCATGATTGGCCGAGCGGAAGGAGAAAATGCGTTCTTTGGCTCGGGATTTTTCCTCATCGCGGCGTGCGCCACCAAAAGCGGCATCAAACTTGTGTGCTGAAAGCGCCTGTTTCAGGGCATCGGTTTTCATGATCTGCGTGTAGAGCGAGGAACCATGATCAAACGGGTTGACGTTATTCGCACGCCCCTCTTCATTGGTATGAACAATCAAATCAAAGTCATACTCTTTGGCAAGTCGATCCCGAAACTCGATCATTTCACGAAACTTCCAGGTCGTATCGACATGCATCAACGGAAAGGGAAGACGGGAGGGGTAAAAAGCCTTGCGTGCCAGATGCAACATCACGGCACTGTCCTTACCAATCGAATATAGCATGACCGGGTTCTTGAATTCTGAGACGACTTCACGAATGATGTGAATGCTCTCATATTCAAGGGCCTTCAAATGAGAAAAGCGCATATTATAGCTCAACTATTATTTATGATATCTCGGAAACGGGACAATCCTTTGTCAGATCCTTGGAACAATTGCCAATACCCGCATTCTGCACCTTATATCGTTAGAGGAAATGCGTTGTCCACTCGCAATCGCGAAATATTTTGACCTTCTGAGAGAATGAAGTGAAACGGCATGTCATTCTCAGTCCGGATTACTCACTGAAGCTCGAGGCAGTTCGCCTCCGCCAGCAGGTCCTTCAGTTTTCCCAGACCTCCATTGGTAATTTGGGTTGATTTTCATAAAATCAAAATAAAATTGCAACTATTCACACATAGCTCCCGAAGATGGGTTGAGAAATATCTCTTACGTGATCGACAGCAGAAGCCCCCTTGTCTGACAGGGCCGTAGAGGCAGGTTATTGACCTCGTAGATAATATTCAGGCCTTCCTGCTCAACGACAAAGAGATCTCGTCTTAAGGACGGTGAGAGCCGCAAAGGCGTGCTCTGTGTTTGTTATGGGAGAGACATGTTGTTGACCAAAACGCAGAACTGACGCTAAATCAAAAATTGGAGGCGAATTGCAACAAGATATGACAGGCTGGCAACAAACTTCATTGCGGTAATCGCTCTGGTTTCTATCACAATTGCGTGGATTTAAATCCACCGTCCTCAGCCTAACGTCAAATTGATGATTGAAATTTCTTCTTAGAAAGCAGAATATTAGCGATGAGAAGTTGTTTCTTGCAACAGTAATCAAGCTTAAACTTAGAGAATATCCCATGACAAAGAAGGCCCTCATTACCGGGGTCACGGGCCAGGATGGCTCTTATCTGGCGGAATTTTTGCTGGAGAAGGGCTATGAGGTCCATGGCATCAAACGGCGGGCGTCGAACTTCAACACCCAGCGCATTGATCACATCTATCAGGATCCGCACCATACCGACCCCAAGCTGAAGCTGCATTATGGCGACCTCAGCGACACCTCCAACCTGACGCGGATCATCAGTGAGATCGAGCCGGACGAGGTCTATAACCTTGGGGCGCAGTCGCATGTGGCGGTGAGCTTTGAAGCGCCGGAATATACCGCCGACGTGGATGCGCTCGGCACCTTGCGCCTGCTTGAGGCGATCCGGTTTCTCGGACTTGATAAGAAAACCCGCTTCTATCAGGCCTCAACCTCGGAGCTTTATGGTCTGGTGCAGGAGATGCCACAGCGCGAGACAACCCCGTTTTATCCGCGCTCACCTTATGCGGTGGCCAAGCTCTATTCCTACTGGATCGCGGTCAATTACCGCGAGGCCTACGGCATGTATGCCTGCAACGGCATCCTGTTCAACCACGAAAGCCCGCGCCGCGGCGAGACCTTCGTTACCCGCAAAATCACGCGCGGCATGGCCAACATCGCCCAAGGGCTCGAATCCTGCCTCTTCATGGGCAACATCGACGCGCTGCGCGACTGGGGCCACGCCAAGGATTATGTCCGCATGCAATGGATGATGTTGCAGCAGGATGCGCCTGAGGATTTCGTGATTGCAACTGGCAAGCAATATTCGGTGCGTGAGTTCATCACCTGGACGGCGAGGGAACTGGGCATCACCATTCGCTTTGAAGGCGAGGGGCTTGAAGAGGTCGGCATCGTCGAGGCGGTTGAGGGCAACATGGCTCCGGCGCTGAAGGCAGGCGATGTGATCCTCAAGATCGATCCGCGCTATTTCCGTCCGGCAGAGGTGGAGACGCTTCTGGGCGATCCGACCAAAGCCAAGGAAAGGCTGGGCTGGGTGCCGCAGATCACCGCCGAGGAGATGTGCGCCGAGATGGTGGCCGAGGATTTCAAGGCAGCCCAGCGTGTTGCCCTGCTCAAGGAACATGGGCTCGACCTGCCGGTCAGCCTTGAGAACTGATCGCAGGAAGGATCATCATGCGAACTTATGTGGCCGGACACCGCGGCATGGTTGGCGGGGCGATTATGCGCCAGCTGAAGGCGCGGGGCGAAGAGGTCATCACGCGCAGCCACGCAGAGCTTGATCTCACCGATCAGCAGGCGGTGAAGCAGTTCTTTGCCGATGAGAAGCCCGACGCGGTCATTCTGGCCGCTGCCAAGGTGGGCGGGATTCTTGCCAACAACAGCTATCCGGCGGACTTCATCTATAAGAACCTGATGATCGAGGCCAATGTCATCCATCAGGCCTATGAGACAGGGGTACAGTCGCTGCTGTTTCTTGGGTCTTCTTGCATCTATCCGCGCGCAGTGGCCCAGCCGATGCGCGAGGATGCGCTGCTGACGGGCGTGCTGGAGCCGACCAACGAGCCCTATGCCATTGCCAAGATCGCAGGCATCAAGCTGTGCGAGAGCTATAACCGGCAATATGGCACGGACTATCGCTCGGTGATGCCGACCAACCTTTATGGTCCGGGCGACAATTTCCATCCCCAAAACAGCCATGTGCTGCCAGCGCTTCTGCGGCGCTTCCATGAAGCCGCTCGCGATGGTCTGGAAGAGGTTGTCATCTGGGGGACGGGTACGCCCAAGCGCGAGTTTCTGCATGTCGATGACATGGCTGCGGCCTCGCTGTTCGTCATGGATTTGGATAAAGAGACCTATGAGGCCAACACCGAACCCATGCTGAGCCACATCAATGTGGGCTCGGGCACCGATGTTTCCATTGGCGAGTTGGCGGCGATGATCGCCGAGGTGACCGGCTTTAAGGGCCGGATCGGATTTGATGCCTCAAAGCCTGATGGCACGGCGCGCAAGCTGATGGACGTGTCGCGCCTGAAGTCCATGGGGTGGCAGGCATCAATTGATTTGCGCAATGGCCTTGATACAACCTATGAATGGTTCTTGAAGAACAGCGACAGTCTGCGCGAGAAGTAGCACGAGCCGATACTGGCACCGGCAGCAAACAACGGTGAGGGATCGCACAGGAGTGACCATGACCGACAAGCAAATTACCCCCGTCCTTCTGTGTGGTGGCTCCGGCACGCGCCTGTGGCCCCTGTCGCGCAAGAGCTATCCCAAGCAGTTTGCGCAGCTGATTGGCGACCAGACCCTGTTTCAGGCCTCGGCTCTTCGGCTGAGCGGGCCGTCATTCAGCCAGCCGCTGATCCTGACCAATTCGGATTTCCGCTTCATCGTCACCGAGCAGCTTAGCGAGATCGGTGTCGACCCGTCCGCCATTCTGATCGAGCCGGAAGGGCGCAACACGGCCCCGGCCATCCTTGCCGCTGCCTATTGGTTGCAGCAGAGTGACCCTGATGCGCTGATGCTGGTGGCTCCGTCCGACCATGTGATTCCGGATGCTCCTGCCTTTCGCGAGGCGGTTTGTGCCGGTGTGGAGGCCGCGCAGGCTGGCAATCTGGTCACCTTCGGCATCAAGCCGACCTATCCGGAAACCGGCTATGGCTATCTTGAGGTGGAGGATACGTCCGCCTGTCAGGTGCAGAGCGCAACGCCGCTCAGCCGCTTTGTCGAGAAGCCCGATCTTACTAATGCCAAGGCCATGCTGGCCTCGGGCAATTATCTCTGGAATGCCGGGATCTTTCTGTTTTCCGTGCGCCATCTCATCGAGGCGTTCAACCGCTCGGCCAACCATCTGCTTGAGCCGGTCAGGCAGTCTGTTGAGGATGGCAAACACGATCTTGGCTTCCTACGGCTCGACCCGATCGCATGGAGCCAGGCCGATGACATTTCCATCGACTATGCGGTGATGGAAAGGGCCGAGAATCTCTCGGTGGTCCCTTTCCTTGCTGGCTGGTCCGATCTTGGTGGTTGGGACGCGGTCTGGCGTGAGAGCGAGCAGTCCGAGGACAAGGTCGCCATTTCAGGCGATGCCACGGCGATTGATTGCAGCAACACGCTTCTGCGGTCCGAGGACAGTGGTCTGTCGCTGGTCGGGGTCGGGCTTGAGAATATCATGGCGATTGCCATGCCGGATGCGGTCCTTGTTGCCGACATGTCCCGTGCGCAGGATGTGCGCAAGGCGGTCGATGCGCTCAAGATCAAGAAGGTGCGTCAGGCGGAGACCTTCCCGGTGGATCACCGGCCTTGGGGCTGGTTCGAGACGCTGATCCTCGCTGACCGGTTCCAGGTCAAGCGGATCGTGGTCAATCCCGGTGCGGCGCTCAGCCTTCAAAGCCATTTCCATCGCTCCGAGCACTGGATCGTGGTGCAGGGGACGGCCAAGGTCACCGTCGGTGATGAGGTCAAACTGATGACCGAGAACCAGTCGGTCTATATCCCCCTTGGCGCCGTGCACCGGATGGAGAACCCCGGCAAGCTGCCCATGGTTCTCATCGAGATCCAGACCGGCGCATACCTCGGCGAAGACGACATCGTAAGATATGAAGATGTCTATGCTAGGGGATAGGACTTGTTGACAAACTGATTAATCCAGAGCCATGGCTTCCATGGATCTGTCACGGAATTGTGCCGTTCCTTTGAAAGCATATTCTTCAGCAAAGAATATTTGTTGTGGGACTGTCCGTCCTCAAAGGAAATGGGACCAAGGCGTTTTAAAAATGCAAGAGAGTTTGCCTCATCTGGTTATCGATATTATGCGGCTGCTTTGCAGTGAAGCAAGGGCTGATCGACGGGGGACGTACCGCCGATTTGATCTCTCGCCTCGACTTCCTCATCCTGGATGAGCTGGGCTATCTATCCTTTGCTCAAACAGGTGGCCAACTCCTGTTCCGTCTCATCAACAGGCTTTATGAGCACACCTTATCATCATGGATAATTATGCCACCCACAAGACAACAAAAGTGAAAATCTGGCTGGCTCGACGCCCCCACTGGCAGGTTCACTTCACACCGACGTCAGCCAGTTGGATCAATCAGGTTGAAAGATGGTTTGCTGAGTTAACAAGGAAAATGATAAAGCGTGGCGTGCACCGGACCATCGCTGAGCTTGAAGGAGATATTCAGACCTTTATCGAAGCGCACAACGAAAATCTCAAGCCATACAAATGGGCCAAATCAGCAAGCGAAATCCTCGAATCCGTAAAACATTTCTGCCAAAAGACCCGGCCACAGCGACAATTGTGACAGGAACTTTCGACTCACATGACTAGCAAGAGAGCATCAAAATAGCCTTGACGCAGTCTAAAAATGCAGTAATCATTCATTTAAACTGAGGGGACAAGGGACAAATTGGTAAATATGCAATTTTAAATTGCATTTCCGGGTATTTTCAGCCTTTAAAAACATAAATAAATTGAGTATGAACGAGCAGATTTTTTTGTTTTCGGAGAAATCTTTTTAAAGCATTTGTTTAATAGCGGCTCTGGTCGACAATGCCTGAACATTGAATTGACGGGCGCTGCAATTTGCCATAGCAACCATTCATCGAGCATTTGGTAAATTGTGCAAGGCTGAGCTGGCAGACCTTTAAGGAAAGTATGCATGTGCATGACGCAAAGCAGAAACATTAAACGTGAAGAAAGTAATTGTGCAAGACCATTTTTAATCCGACCCTATAAAAGTCATTTTTACGCTAACTATTCGCTGGCTCCGTTCGTGAAAATGGAGAAGAGCCAGAAAAAGACAAGGCCTGTTTTACTCGACATCGAAAACTGGCTTGAAAAGGAACCATGCGACATACTCCCGATCGAAGTAAAGTCCATGTGTTCGTCAGCACCGCATCAGGCATCTTCGTCCTACGATCCAGACAAGCCTGCCATCAGCAAATGCGGGATCATGGATCCGGAACGGATCAACCGAGGAACATATGCCTCGGAAAACACTGTTCGCAATTTCACTAAAGGCTATTAAAATGAAGGTATTGGTAACCGGCGGTTGCGGCTTCATCGGATCACATGTTGTTGACGTGTTGCTTGAGAAGGGATTTGATGTCAAGGTTGTTGATCGCGGTCATGAAGCATTTCGCCCCCCCCTTCCTTCCGTAGAATATGTCATCGGTGATTTTTCCGATTCGATGCTCATGGCGGAAGCCTTAACGGGCGTTGATGCGGTTGTGCATCTGGCCAGCACGACAGTACCCTCGACATCGAACATCGATCCCATAGCAGATATCACAGGCAATCTGATCGGGACGGTGCGGATGATGGAAGCGATGCGTGCTGTGGGCGTCAAAAATCTGGTTTATACCTCGTCCGGTGGCACTGTTTACGGCATTCCCCAGAGTGACTCTATCAGTGAGGATCATCCGCTTCAGCCGATCAGTTCCTACGGTATTGTCAAGTCTACGATTGAAAAATACTTACACATGGAGAATTTCCTCCATGGCTTGCGCTATTGTGCGTTGCGGGCTTCAAACCCATACGGTCCCAGACAAGGGCATCGCGGTGTTCAGGGCGTCATCGGCACATATCTTTGGCGGATGGCCAAAAACGAACCGATCGAGGTTTGGGGCGATGGCAAAACCATTCGCGATTTCATTTATATTCGTGATTTTGCTGAGCTTTGCGTTGCTGCGTTGCAATCCGATGTCTCTGGTACATTCAATGCCGGGCAGAGTGAAGGCGCTTCTATTCTGGACATCATAGGTGTTATCGAGGAAACAACAGGCAAGAAAATTGAGCCGGTTTTCAAGCCGGGTAGAAATTTTGATGTGCCGCGCGTTGTTCTGGATACAAGCCGTGCGCAGAAAGCATTTGAGTGGGCGCCCAAATTTAATCTCCAAAATGGGATTGAGCTCACTTGGAAATGGGTAAATCAACAAGTATAGACAATTAATTGCTCGTCCTGTGTCGCACACAATTGAGGATTTAAGGTGCTTATATTCACAACAAACTCTTTGGAAGACGATGTGAAGACTATGCCATGGCCTGATTGGTTAGGATTGCATATTCTAGTCGTTCTTCCCGGAGCCTCTCCCAATTACAGGGAACTTAAAACAGACAAAAACCTTGTTATCGTGGAGTGGCTTAAGCAGCCAGAAAGTACAACGGATTTATTTTTCGATATATTGAATTGGGTTCGTCCTCTCCAGGATGAAAATGAAGGACCGCTTCTTTATATCGACACCCCGATTACAGAAGATAAACAATTTTTCATTCCGGACACCATTTCCAAATATACTGTTCAAGCCAATTTCAATTCCGACAATCGCATATCTCAGGCTGTATTAGGCGAAATGATCGCGACCAGCCCTTTATTGCTCGAGTTCTTTAAAACAGCAAAGAGATGCGAGCTAGGTGACAAGGCGATGTTGGAATTGCTGGAAGATATTCTGTCGTGGGACAAATAATGACTGATTTAAACTCTATTTGGCAAAAGCATGCAAAAGCAATTTCAGGTTTACTGGAAAAGCGACCTTCTTTTCGTTTTGATCCACGCCACTACGCAAATATAAATCCTGACCTGTCGGGTGATCCTGCAGCGATGCAAAAGCATTATGAGGAAACAGGCCGCGCTGCGGGAGCTACGCCCAACACTTACAAACAGACGATTGTTTCCTACTCCAAGATTACCAGCCCGAGCATTGACGAGATTCTGGCAGACCTTGCGATAGATCCGGATCTGCAAGCCGCCATAGAGTCCAAAGAGCCCGGCGCTACAGAACTGTTGTTCGAGCTGATCAATCTGGGGTCTCCTGTCGATGCGGATATTTCTGACTTTTCGTTGAACAGTTATAATGAAATTCATCCTGACGTTCAGAAAGCCAATATCAATCCACTCGTCCACTATTTGTGTCACGGAGTAAAAGAAGGCCGGCGCATATTGCGGGATATTCGCAAGAACCAGTTAAAAGGCCAGCTGCCATTCCACCCTGCTCGACCGACATGCCTGATCGCAATCCATGAATGTTCGCGCACGGGAGCTCCGATCGTCGGGCGCGACCTGGCCCGGGAGGCTTCCAAGACGCACAACGTCATCGTTGCCGCGCTGAGCGGGGGGCTGTTGTTGGATGAGCTGAGAGAAACAAGTTGTGTGGTCTTGATCAGCGCCAATCCTTACCAAGATTTTGATCTGTTCCAGAGTGAGTTTCTTGAGGAAATCGACTTTGCGATCGTCAACTCGGCAGTCGCTTGGAATTTCATCCCATATCTTGTTGCAAAAGAAATCCCCTTTGCAGGGTATCTTCATGAATATGCGGAATATCTTCATCCCGCCTATTATTTCAGCCTGTTCCCGATGTTTGCAGATTTGCTGGTTTTCTCATCGGACCATGTGCGCAACAGTTGGCGCGGCCGCATGATGGACATCAATTTTAACGTAGACAAAGACAGCACGATCATTCCCCAGCGTCCCCTCTATCTTGGCAACATAAAAACAGAAGAACAAGCTGATGCGAAGGCTCGCCTATCACAATTGATTGGGCGTGACCTGAACAACTCGCGCATTGTATGCGGTGCAGGGCAAAGCCAATGGCGAAAAGGTACCGATATTTTCACCATGACGGCGCAGATTTGCAAGAATGAAGACAAAAATACATTTTTTATCTGGATCGGTCATGAAATCGTCCCTGACGAACTCGGGTTTGGCACATACATGGCTTACCATATGGATCAGGTCGGCTTAGGAACCGAGGAATCCAATATGGCTTACATTCCAGCGGGGCCTGCTTACTTCGATGTTTTAAAAGCCTCCGATGCAATGTTTATGTCTTCCCGGCTTGATCCGCTTCCCAATGTTGTTTTTGATGCCCTTGAGCATGGGTGCCAGATTGTTCTGTTTGAAGGGGCTTCTGGATTCAGTGACGAGGTCTATTGTTGTTCTGATCGGTTTACGGCCGTTGAATATGGCAATCCTGGAGCCGCAGCAAAGGCGATCCTTTCTCTTCAGCCAAAGGAAACGTCAGACCAAGCGCCTGAAATGCCTGACTTTGACTTGTTCGATATGATCCGAAGCAAGCTAGAGGCACGACTTGCAAGTCAGCGATATTTCGTGCGAGGGCCATCGCAACTGGATATTCCTATCCTGTATAACTCGAATGAAGATTGCGCCGATGTTCGCGTTCTCGAACGCGAGAAAATGATGCGTTATGGACGTCGTCGCGTATGGCGCGATCTGGATGAAGTTGAAAGTACAATAGCGGCCTCCGACAATTGGATGCACAGTCGCATGTGGCTCGCCCCTTATCAGACCGTCGAAGCCCGGAATCTGCCGCGTTTCTCGCTTCACCTGCATGCCTACTACATAGATGATCTGGAAAATGATATAAAGGAATACGCCATATATCATCATGCGCACCGGATCCTCGTTACCACGGATTCCGAGACTAAGGGCAATGCTATCTGCAAAATAATGAATGCTGCAAACCTGTTTCCGGAAATAGAGATTGTATCAAATACCGGACGCGACATTCTGCCCTTCATAAACCTGTTCCAGCCGGGCGGAGCATCGGATAGAGATGAGCTCTGGTGCCATCTACATCAGAAGAAATCAATCGGCTCCGCAGATGAGCACAAGAATTGGCGACGGTTCCTTATGCGTGTGTTGCTTGGTGACGAAGAAAATATTTCAAGTGCACTGACCATTCTTGCACAAGACGACGTTGGTCTTGTCGCTCCCTTCGATCCCCATTTTGTGGGATGGAACGAAAGCCGTCGCCTGTTGCCCAAATTTGCAGATCGTTTGCCCGGTCCGATGCCGGAAAATCCACTCCTTTTTCCCGTTGGAAACATGTTCTGGGTTCGCAGACAGGTCGTGGAAAGCATGCTTGATTTGTTCGGTCCGGACTATCCTTGGCCGGAAGAACCTATCGCCAATGATGGATCTGTCTATCATTTCATCGAGCGTCTTTGGCCTGCAATGGCCACAAAGCTTGAAATGGATCAGGTTTTTGTGCACAAACTGGATGAAAAAAGGATTTAAGGCAATCAATGGAAATCATCCTGCATATCGGCATGGGGAAGACGGGGACGTCATCAATCCAGGCAGCGCTCAATTCAAATTCAGACAATTTGCGCGCGCAGGGCCTTGACTATCTTGGAATGTGGTTTGACCTGATAGACCCAAGCCTGAACCGAGATGACGTGCAACGGAATTATTTCAAGTCGTCAGTTGATCGCTCCGAGCGATTGGCAGATATATTTGTAAATGCTCTACGAAAAAAACAAAGTGAAACAGGTATCTCGCGTTTTTTACTATCTAACGAGTCCCTGCTTCAACAGCATCCGTCTCTTATCCCTTTCATTGCGTGTTTGAGGCAGGAAGTCCCTGTCCGTCTGATATCATATGCCAGAGATCCAAGAGACTGGTTGCCGTCCGCCTATAACCAATGGTTTGTTTACCACAAGACTTGCACTGGTCCGATCCCGCCATATGCTGAAGGTGGAAATAGTCTCTTGAAAATGTATGATGATCTGAATGCATGGCTTCAGGCATTCAATGACATCATGATTGTCCGCCCGTTCTCCAAATCCATAAACGTCGTACAGGATTTCGCCTCTGTTCTTGACGTCAATATGACCATTCCGGAAGAGCGTACATTCGAGAGAGTTGAAATCAGCGAAAGCCTATTACGCGCCATTTATAACAACCCACGAAAAGGAATGGTACTCCCTGACAGATTCAACCATGTTTTTCGCCATCTAGACTTCACACACTCCCCCAGTATTGCAAGTCTGTTAAGAGATAAATTCAACTATGAGCAGACCAACGCCATTGTTGCGGAACATGTCAGCACCTTTGAAGAAATAAAGAAGCGATCTGGTATCGATCTAATCAGTGAACCAGCACCCGCACAGAAATCATTTAATCAGGAAGAAATCAGTCAGCGCGCACTGGAGCACGTTTTGCAGATCGTTATGCAGCAAGCAGATCGTATCTCCCATCTAGAACATATTGTCAAAAAGCTTGAAACAGAAAATAAAGACCAATGGTCTTCTTAATCATGCCGGCTCAGGGCTCAACGTTATGGAACATAGTCGAAAGGCCTCTACCATTCTCGGTCAAGGGAACATAGCATGAAAATTATTATCCACGCCGGCATGCACAAGACTGGCAGCAGCTCGATACAGGACCATTTCTTTTCTACTCCTTATCCGGGGCTGCGCTATGCTCGATGGAGCGAAGCAAATCACTGTGGGTTGTTTGTGCTCCTGTTCCACGAACAGGAAAAGCTGGCATCATATTGGGGCTTTAGCAACCGCGGAACGGATTTCTGTGCCCGCTTGCCCCAGATGCGGCAAGACTGGCGTGCGAAACTGGAAGAGGACCTGACGCTGGCGAAGGCGAACAATGAAACCTTGATCATTTCAGCTGAGGATATCTCCGGGCCGCTATTTCACGAAGCCGTGAGCCGGATGGCCGAGTTTTTCCATCAGTGGACCGACGACATCACAGTTCTTGCCTATGTACGACGTCCTCTTTCCTACGCGCTCAGCGCGTTTCAGCAACTGGTTAAAAACGGAGGCATCAAAGCGCTCGAGGCAGAGAAACTATGGCCGTTCTACAAAGCCCGTTTTGAAATTTTGGACACGTCGTTCGGTCGGGACAATGTCATCCTCAAACCATATGATCGAGATCTGTTGACCGGTGGCGATGTCGTGCTCGATTTTGCGGCCTTGGTCGGCGCCAAGGTAACAACCCCACCGAAGTCAGAATCGAATATTTCACTCAGTGCAGAAGCGACGGCTTTACTCTTTACCCAACGTCAGTTAGGGGCCGGTTTTGTTTCCGGTTTTGACAATGCCTATGCAGCCAATGCTGCCATGATCTCCAGTTTACGAAGCATAGGCTCGAGCAAGCTCGACTTTTCTGATAGCCTTTGGGGACCCGTGCTGGAAAAGAATCGCGCAGATCTGGACTGGATCGAGAACAGACTGGGTGTGTCTTTGCGCGACAGCTCCGCACCAGACGCTATCGTTATATCCAGAAAAGAAGATTTGTTCGACCTCGCTGTGAAATATCAACCAGACCTAGAAGTTGCCTTGCTTACGGCTCTTCACAGCAGACACGCGCGCGCCCTCGACGAAACCGTTGTCACGTTGGAACTGCTCCGACGCCTGGCTTACGCACCCTATTCAAGCCTTTGACAGGTTCAGGACTGTAACTATCACCATGGCAATACAAAGAAAATTTTCCTCCTCTTCCCCCCGCACCGCCCTAATCGTGTTGGGTATGCACCGTTCTGGCACATCGGCGTTGGCAGGCGTTCTATCTAAAATGGGTGCAGATTTGCCGCATGATCTGATGGCACCGAACGAAACAAACCCGAAGGGATTTTTCGAGTCCCAGCAGATGATGAACGTCAATGACAGTCTGCTTGACTCAGCCGGTCTGATCTGGTCCAGCTTCAATCCTGTTTCTGAGGACTGGTTTGCCTCCCCCAAGGCCGAAGAATATATGGAACGCGCAATCGAAGCCATAGAAGCAGAATATGGACGGTCACGGTTTTTCATCATGAAAGACCCCCGCATGTGCCGTCTGCTTCCCTTCTGGCATGAGGCTCTGGAAGCGACAGGGTGCGCCCCTTTGCATGTCTGTCCGCACCGGCACCCGCGCGATGTTGCCGCGTCCCTGACCCGTTGGGCAAACTATGAGCCCGAATATGGCCTTTTGTTGTGGTTGCGCCATGTACTGGAAGCTGAAGCCGCGTCCCGCGGTCATGCCAGAACCTTCACATCTTACGAACAGCTGATGACCGATTGGGTCCAGCTGGTCAAACGGATTGGATCTCAACTCGATCTCAAATGGCCCAAAAGCCCACAGTCCATTCATGCAGACGTCGGGGCCTTTCTGAGCAAGGAATTGCATCACTTTCACCAGACAGCAGAAACGAAGGCAGCAGCCCCCGCTCTTCCTGATGGTGTTGCCGAAGTCTACGAGATTCTTGAAAGCTGGGCGGCCAATGGTGAAGACAAGAATGATTACGAACGGTTGGACCACATTCAAAAATCCATTCAAGAGCTAGGAACGACTATGAGCCCGGCTCTATGGCGCGGGCAAGAGCAACATGTAAGGATCGGGCACCTTAACAAGCAGGTTTCGAACCTCGAAACCACAGTTCAGGAAGACAAGGCCAGAGAAGCAGCCAGCGCGGCAGCAACGGCGGCGGAAAGACAGGCCCTCAACGCAGCGCGTGCCCGTGTCGGGGAGTTGGAACAGGCGTTCGGCACCAGCCAAAACGAGATTCAGACCCTGCAGGCCAAACGCGCAGAAGACGCCAACGCCCTCAACGCTGTGCAAGCTCGCACACAAGAGCTGGAACAGGCGCTCGGCACTAGCCAAAACGAGATTCAGACCCTGCAGGCCAAACGCGCAGAAGACGCCAGCGCACTCAACGCAGCGCAAGAGCGCACACAAGAGCTGGAACAGGCGCTCGGCACCAGCCAAAACGAGATTCAGACCCTGCAGGCCAAACGCGCAGAAGACGCCAGCGCACTCAACGCAGCGCAAGAGCGCACACAAGAGCTGGAACAGGCGCTCGGCACCAGCCAAAACGAGATTCAGGCCCTGCAGGCCAAACGCGCAGAAGACGCCAACGCACTCAACGCAGCGCAAGAGCGCACACAAGAGCTGGAACAGGCGCTTCAGACCGAAAGAAATGAAGCGGAAGCAAAGATACAGAGCCGTGATCAGGCTGCAAACAAACGTTATAACAACTTGCAAGCAAACCACGAAGCGTTGCAAAAAGACTATGACGTTTTAAAACAGAAGCTTGAACAAGAGGCAAAAGAGCGCGACCAATTAGAGAGCAGACTTGCCCAGAGCCGCGCTGAAGCGTCAGATTTTCACAAGCAAACAATCGCAGACGCCCAGCTGATAGCCGACTTGCAAGAAAAAGTAACAAAGTCAGATCAAGACTATAAAAAACTCGACAAACAGTATAAGCGCGACAAGCAACACCTAAAGGCCATGACGAACGCGCTTTCTTCCCGCATGTTTGACGTCGTTGACTTAAAACTAAATAAAAAAGATGACAAGGACACAGAAGAACCATCGAAAGGGCTTCAAAAAGCACTGGAAGATGCACAAAAAAAGCTAGAGAACGCAAAGCATGAAATTACCATTCTCTCCGCTAAAAATTTGCAAGCCTCTAGCCAGCAAGCCCTTCTTGCGAACAAAAATAGACAATTGGCCCAAAGCCTGAAAGAGAATGAAGATAAAATAGAAGCTTTAAAAAGAGAAAATAACGACAAGGAAAAATATGTCAACGCTGCAAGCCAGAGTGTAATCAAGCACCAACTGAAGATCAAAGAACTTCAAGGCCAGCCAAACGGACATCAGTCATCTCCTGTCGCCAACAAAAAGAACAACGCGACAAACACACCCGATGCTGAAGTGCCCGGCGCCATTCAGGGGGCGGCTCTTCGCGTTTGTGATTCAATGAACTCATTGCTTTATCCTGAACAAAGCGGCTTGTTGCGCGCATTCGACAGCTATAAACGCAAAATCGATCGGCTCAAAAAGACCGAAATATTTGATGCTGAGTGGTATATCCAACACTACACAGATGTTGCAGAGGCTGGCTTTGACGCCTATTCCCACTATGTCCGGTTTGGCGTTAAAGAAGGACGGGCACCAAACAGCAAATATGCTGCGGTTCTTGATGCAGCCCGCCAGTCCAATGAAGAGAAAGCAAACAAAGAGCAATAAAAAGTCAACGTGGCGGATTGGCCTGAAAACGCAGGTCAACTGACCTGAGGACCTCTATTAACCGACTCTGAGGGCGGCATTTGGCGGTGTTTTGTACCATAACCGCTGCCATGCTGGCGGACATCAACGATATTGGTCCTGAGAGGTGGTCCCAAGAATTCGGACTGCGTTAAGGTGGATCGCCTGATAAGAAAGACGATCCGAAATGATCAGGTATTGCCTTTCTATGAACAGCATGATCTGCCCGTGTTACGCATACTGACCGACAGAGGCACCGAGTATTGCGGCAAGTCAGACAAGCATGATTACCAGCCATTTTTGACCATCAACGACATTGACCACACCACGACCAAGGTCAAACACCCTCAAACCAACGGCGTTTGCGAACGGTTCCACAATACAATCTTGCAGGAACTCTATCAGAGCATCGATCAGATGCAGGAAGATCTGGATGCTTGGTTCCACCGTTACAACACCGAGCGCACCCATCAGGGCAAGATGTGTCGCGACAGAACGCCGATGGAAACTATCATTGATAGAAAGAAGATTTGGACTGAAAAATTCGTAGATCAAGTCTGAACTTCTACAAACTAGAGCGCTTTGAAGATAAACCGGGTCACCGGTTTAGATTTAAACGCCATTTCTCAGTATGGTATTGCAGTCTCGTGAACGGGTGTTCCCGAGAGTTGCTCTAGGCGCTCGATGCTCTGCGCCTATTACGAAAGCATCGGAATGGTGGAACCTCCCAAGCCTTATCAGGGCCTTGGTATCAAGAAAGATCGTTATGAGGAACCCAACCGGAAACTCAAGATTCCGGTTAACTGGATGACAGAAAAATGGTTGGCTCTGGTGCATTTGAAGGCATCAATGATGAGGCCATTGATATTCTGCAGATCTCCATAGAAACAGGCTGTCGTCAGAGCGAAATCTCGAATTTGCCTCCACATACCATTGTGCTGGACCATCCAATCCCACATCTCCAAATTCAAGATTTTCTTCTGACGAACACAGTTGGCGGCACAAGGCACTCGTTTGTGTCTCGCCTCAAGAAAGTTCAACGACCCAATGACGACCGTGAGGAACTGATGGGACACAACATCAAGACCATCCGGAATCGCGAACTCTATGGCGATGACATGACACTTGAGGACAAATTGGCTTTGCACAATCTTATCGTGCTTGCAGTGTCTAAACATCTTGAATGAATCTTGGTTTTTGACCGCATTAGCGGTCATCCGTTATTCTGTAGAGCAAATTTGGTATATCACCTCAACATATGCGTGGCAGTTGTTCTCCAACAAGCATATCGACAATGCGTCTGCCCCCAAACAACGTCTGCATGATGACGCGTTTCGGATGGTCCTCAACGGCACGCCCGATAATCACCGCTTCGCGCCCTGCTGGTGTAGCTTTCATGGCACAGAGGGCCGCATCGGCTTCAGCTTCAGGCACAAACAGAACCAAGGTGCCCTCGTTTGCCAGATAGAGAGGATCGAGCCCGAGTATTTCCGAAACACCACGCACCTCAGGATGGATCGGCAAGAGTTCTTCCTTGATCTCGATCCCGACACCAGCCTCATGAGCGATTTCATTGAGAGATGAAGCAAGGCCGCCCCTTGTCGCGTCCCGTGCTGCTCTTATTCCGGGAGCAGCCTCAAGTACCGCGTCCATCAGACCATTGAGCGGCTGACAATCACTGGCGATGGAAGCCGATAGGGCAAGGTCGCCCCGCGCTGCCAATATCGCAGCGCCATGGTCTCCAAGCCGATGATTGACAATGGCCACGTCACCCGCCTTGACTGAAGAAGCGCGCAAATCCCGTCCCGGAGGGATCACACCAATCCCTGACGTATTGATAAAAACACCGTCACCCTTGCCCTTGTCTACCACCTTGGTGTCACCCGTGACGATAGTCACGCCAGCTTCTTCAGAAGTACGCACCATACTGTCGACGATACGCACAAGGACCGAAATATCAAATCCTTCCTCAAGGATGAAGCCTGCCGATAACCAAAGAGGGTGCGCACCTCCCACAGCCAGATCATTGATCGTGCCGCATACCGCGATCTTGCCGATATCGCCACCGGGAAATTCCAGCGGAGAAACAACAAAACTATCCGTGGTAAAGGCCAGTTGCGCGCCCGGCTCGGCCAAGGCGGGATGCGTAAGACGGGCCTGATCTTCTCGGTTTTGCGGCTTGAAGCGCGCAGCGAAAATCTGGTCGATCAGATCATGCATGGCCTTGCCACCACCGCCATGTGCAAGAGATATCCGCCCCGCTTTAAGTTTGCTCATCTCATTCATTTTGCCCCTCCGGCCGCATATCAGCATATTGATAGTAGGCCGCACAGGCCCCTTCAGATGAAACCATCAGCGCCCCGAGAGGATGCTCCGGCGTGCAGCCTTTGCCAAATTCAGGGCAAACGAAAGGCTTCATCCGTCCTGTCATCACAGCCCCACAGGCAAAGCTCTCCATATCCGCTTCATGGGCTTTGGACGATCCATAGCCCACGTCGAATTTACGCTCTGCGTCATAGGCGGCATAAGCCTTGCGGATGCGCAGGCCGGACTTATCAATTTCGCCAAGGCCACGCCACTCAAAGGTCGGACGCGGTTCATAGACTTGCGAAATCGCTGCCAAGGATGCGGGATTGCCCTCTTCCGGGACGATCCGCGCATATTGGTTCTCGATTTCCGCACGTCCTTCAGCCAATTGTCTGAGCACCATAAGAACCGATTGCAGAAGATCCAGCGGCTCAAACCCAGCAACGACCAGCGGCTTGCCATAATCTTGGGCAATAAAATCATATGGCCGTGTACCGATAACCATCGAGACGTGCCCCGGCCCGATAAAACCGTCTAGCTTCATTTCGGGATCTTCGAGCAACAGCCTTAACGGCGGTGTCACCGTGATGTGATTGCAGAAGAGCGAGAAATTGCAGATGCCCTCTGAGTCAGCCTGCAGAATCGTCAGCGCCGTGGATGGTGTCGTCGTCTCGAAACCGAGGCCGAAGAAGACCACTTCATGATCGGGATTACGGCGCGCCAGTTCCAGCGCATCAAGGGGGGAATAGACCATGCGCACGTCTGCCCCTTCAGATTTCGCATCAAGAAGCGATTTTTTGCGTCCGGGAACCCGCATGGCGTCACCAAAGGTGGTGAAGATCACTCCCGGCTTCATGGCAATTTCCACGCATTCATCCACCCTCTTCATGGGCAACACGCAAACCGGACAGCCCGGCCCGTGAATGAATTCCAACCCCGGCGGGGTGAGACGATCCAGCCCATAGCGGAAAATGGCATGGGTGTGTCCGCCACAGATTTCCATCAGGCGAACAGGATCTTCTGCCGTAGCCCCAATCTGGTCAATGGTTTTGCTGATTGCACCAAGAAGGCGCTTTGCTGCGGCAGGGTCGCGAAATTCTGTCACATATTTCATTGCGCAGATCCCTGCCCCGGCTGAGTTTCAGCACCCAGCATGGTCTTTGTTTCTTCGATGCTTTCCAGCGTGTCGGAAACTTCATCCAGCTCATGCAGGGCCTTGAGGGTCAGAGCGGCCTCTGCCTCGTCAATCAGGCTCATGGCGAACCCAACATGGATGAGTGTCCATTGGCCAACAAGATCTTCCAGAGCGTTGTTAGTCGTTACGCAAGTGACATTGACCTCGCGGCGCACGCCGGAAATATCCACCATCGCCAATTTGCGTTCCGGATCAGTGATTTCAACGATCTGTCCAGGAATTCCCAAGCACATCTCGCATCCTTTCTTCTCTCAAGCCAGCCTCGCCAGAGCAGCGCAAGACTGAAGTCATACTTCACCCGCCATCATGTCCCGGCAGCGCGCCAGACCAATAGCTGCCTGCCCCAAAGACAATCCCCCATCATTGCAAGGCACCTTGCTGTGGCTCAGAATCTGAAGCCCCTCGCTTGCCAGACGATCATGCAAAAGGGCAAACAGTGTCGCATTCTGGAAGCAGCCGCCAGACAATGCGACGATATTGATCCTCTGCTGATGCGCCAACATCAATATGACCCTTGCCAAGGCTTCCGCCAGTCCAAGATGGAAACGCGAGGACTGCAGCCCCGTAGAAGCGCCGCTCAATCGGTCCGCGAGCATGGCTTCCAGTGCCGGCGCAGGATCAAGCTGCAACGGGTCTCCGGCCCGTATAACAAAGGGATAGGCTGCCCCCTCCTCATCTTTTAAGCATTGGCGATCGATTGCCGCTTCAAGCAGCATGGCCGCCTCGCCCTCAAAGCTCTGCCGCCCCCATGCAACGCCGCAAAGGGCAGCAGCCGCATCAAACAGGCGGCCACAGGAGGAACTCAATGGCGCATTCATTCCTTGGCGCATCATTGCATCCAGCGTAGCCAATGGTTGCGCACCAAAGCGCTCCACCAGATCAAGGCAAGCAAAGCGATCAGCAAACTGAGGCCACCCCATACCGCTAACAATATGCGCATAGGCATTGCGCCAAGGCTCGCGTACGGCAGCCGCCCCGCCCGGCAAAGGCACCGGTTTGAGATGGGCCAAACGCCGATAGCCTTGGTAATCGGCCAAAAGAAGCTCACCACCCCATATGGTGCCATCATCTCCCAAGCCGGTCCCATCCAAAGCCACCCCCAAAACCGGACCATCTGCCAGCCTTACCCCGTTCTCGGCCATACAGGCCGCGATGTGCGCATGATGATGCTGCACCTCCCTGACGGGTCGTCCCTCAGCAATTTCATAGCCATAGCGGGTAGAAAGATAATCGGGATGCGCATCCACGATGAGCTGATCTGCATGGTGATGGAAAAGAGAGCTGAACAGGGCCAGATTGTGCCGCTGCTCATCATTGGTGGCACCATCTTCCAGATCTCCCATATGCTGACTGAGGATCGCTTGTCCTTTTTGTGTGAGACAGAAAGTGTTTTTCAGCTCAGAGCCCATCGCCAACAGGCACGATTCCTGGGGGAAATCATCCGGCAGAGTTATCGCCTGGGGTGCATAGCCCCGAGCCCTGCGCAGAATGCGCGCCTTACCCAGTTCAACCGTCAGCACGCTGTCGTCAATCCGGTTGGCAATCTCCCGATCATGCATCAAGGCGAAGTCAGCCAAGTCAGAAAGCTTGTCGCGAATTTCCTCATTGGTTGTGCACTGGGGATGCCCCGAGATATTGCCCGAAGTCATGATAAGTGGCCGGTCCAGGTGCTCGAACATCAGATGGTGCAACGGTGTATAAGGCAACATGAAACCAAGACGTGAAAGACCAGGGGCAACGGCCTCCGGCAATGCTTCACCGGCCCTATAGAGCAACAGGATTGGCGCGGCCGGACTGGTCAGCTGCGCTTTTTCCGCAGCGGAAATCGCCACATACCGCCCAATGACCTCCAGATCCCGCGCCATCATGGCGAACGCCTTGGCCTTGCGCCTCTTTCGTATACGCAGCGCTTCGACCGCTTTCGCGTTGGTCGCATCACAGGCCAAATGCACACCACCAAGCCCGCGGATAGCCACAATATGCCCAGCAAGGATCAGATCAGCCAGCAACCGAGGGCTATCATCTGCCTCGACCCGCGTCCCGCTTTTCAGACCCTCGATCCAGACCTTCGGACCACAGCGCGGACAGGCCACGGGCTGGGCATGGAAGCGCCGGTCGGCGGGATTGGCGAATTCGTTCGCACATTCCTCACACATGACAAAGGGAGCCATGGTGGTCCTGGCCCGATCATAGGGGCCGGATTGAACAATCGTGAAACGCGGCCCACAATTGGTGCAATTGTTGAAAGGATAGCGATAGCGACGATCACTGGGATCCCGAATTTCATCGAGGCAATCCGGGCAGGTTGCCATGTCTGGCGTAACAGCCAACTGCATCGCTCCTCCATCCTGACTGCTCACGATTTCAAAGCTTTGAGGAGCGGAACCCGACAGAGAGTACCGAACGATGCTGTCGATCCGTGCAAGCACGGGAAGATTGGCCTTGAGAATGGCCTCGAACCTTTCGGCCATCTCCCCCCAAAGCCGGACCTCTACGCCTTCGCCTGTATTTTTAACATCGCCCGTCAAACCACACTCACGCGCCAACCGCCAGACGGTGGGCCGAAACCCCACTCCCTGCACCTGACCGCGTATGATGAGCGATATTGCCAACATGACACCCCTTTTTTTCCTTCATGTCCCCGTAAGAGGGACAAAGGACCAAACCTATCCGACCAAGGACATGTCCCGTTTGAGTTCTACGAGAAAGTCGATCCACTCGGCCATCCCCTCGCCCGTGCGCGCTGACAGCATGAAGATGCGAGCTTGTGGATTGACCTTGTGGATATTTGCGGAAATCCGCTCTGCATCAAAATCCACGTAAGGCGCAAGATCAATTTTATTGACGACCACCACCTCGGAGGCACTGAACATATAGGGGTATTTCACCGGCTTATCGTCGCCTTCTGTTGTGGAGACAATTGCAATTTTCATGCGTTCCCCCAGATCGAACATGGCGGGACAAACCAGATTGCCGACATTTTCGATCATCATGATCGAACCCGGTGTAGGATTTAGCTTTTTCGTTGCGGCAGCTATCATGTCGGCCTCAAGATGGCAGCCGGCTCCTGTATTGATTTGCAAGGCACTGGCTCCGGCAGCACGTATCCTGTCAGCGTCATTGGTTGTCATCTGGTCGCCTTCGATCACTGTCAGGTCTACCGTGGGAGACAAGGCCTCTATGGTCTTTTCTAGCAGTGTCGTCTTTCCCGCTCCGGGTGAACTGACCAGATTGAGCGCAAGCACGCCACGCCCTTCAAACCAGCCGCGATTGCGCTGGGCCAGACGATCATTTTCCGCCAAAACAGCCTGCTCCACAGAGATGATCCGTCCGCTATGTTCGTGACTATGATCATGATGGTGATGGGCATGGTCGTGATGATGGTTATCATGATCTGGCCGCAGAAGAGACGTTTCTCCGGTTTCAGGATCAATCATCGAAACCGCAGAATTGGGGTCGGAACAGCCACAGGTGCCACACATAGTCATATCCTTTCGAAAGTTGAACCTGCGCCGCGAGCGAAAGGGAGCACGGAGACAGTTTCTTCATGTCGCATGTCTTGCTTTGACGGATCGCCCAACAATCCGGGCCGATGTCACAACAGGCTTTCAGGTCTTGCCAGAAGTCTTTTCGAGATTTTTTCGAGAAGGCTTGAAGGAGAGGTATCTATTTCTTGTCCAGAAGGGCCTTGAGCTTGCCAAGATCCCTGACGAGGAACTCTTTTGAGCCGAGCCTTTCAACATAACCGTCGCGAATCAGACCAGCGATTGCGGTTGAAACCGTCTGTCGAGTCACACCAAGGCGCGTCGCGATTTCTTCGCCATTCGACTGCATCTGAACCGAAATTCCGCGCGCGGTCGGACGTCCGGATTTCTCGGCGCGATCAACCACCATCCGCACAAGCCTGAACTTGACGCTGTGAAAGACCATGTCCTCGATCAGTTCGATGGACTTTCTGAGCAGATGCTCAACAACGGGAATGACGGACAGGGCAAATTCGGTGCTCATACCAAGCGCTGTTTCGAATTCCTTGTGCCGCAAAATATAAATTTCGCCTTCCGTTCGCATTTCCATTTGCAGGTGTTCGCGCAAGATCATGGCGTCGCCCGGCCCAAGCGCAAACAAAGTCAGTTCCTTGCCCTCAAATGAAGAGAAACAGCGGACCTCACCCTTCACCACAATAAGGACGGCCTCACCGCTATCATCCCGTTCTTCGGAGGCAGTCAGCAAAGCGCCAGTATGCGGTTTGCGTTTCAAAATTGGTCCAACAATCCGATCTTTTTGCAGATCATCAAGAATTTCATGCGGAGGACGCGGTAGATCCGTTACCTTTCTACGTTCACGGAGCGGCTCTGGGCTGACTGTTTGTCGGCGCCGTTCCGTTGCAGCCTGTACCATGCGGGCAAAGAAAGTCTGGCCATTCAAGGTCTGTACGATACATTCATCGGCAGATGCCATCCGGTTGACGCTGCCATGTTGCACAGAGAACAAATCATTAAAACGCATGCCCCCAATGGCGCTCCATGGCAACCCGAGCAGCGTCATCGCAATTCGGTTCGCTCCCACAAGCTTGTCCCCTTCAAAGGCCAAGACACCTTCATGTGTGCTGCCCAGAAGAGTGGGATTATTGTGAATGATCATCCGCTCCCAGCTATCACTATTATACTGGAATATATTGCGTTCAATGTGCGTGACTGCACGACCGAGCAAGGCCAGCAAATGATCATGGGGAATATTGGCCGGTGTGCTTAAGTCGAGCGTGCCGAGAATGCTTCCTTGCGGATTGAGAATCGGAATAGCCGAACAACTCAAGACTCCATTGGGATCGAGGAAATGCTCAGTTCCGCAGATCGATAAAGGGCTTCCTTCCTGAAGGGCGGTCCCGATCGCGTTGGTGCCCATCAAACGTTCATTCCATGATGCTCCCGGCATCAAGGCCAATCGATTGGCCGCCTGCATAAAGGTATCATTTCCAACCCGCATGAGGATCTGCCCCTCGGGATCCGTCAGGATCACCACCCCTTCCGACTGGCCGATATCGCGCCGCAAGGCCTCCACTTCCCCCCAGGAAGCCTGCACAAGGGACTCATTGCGTTCGATCAGGGCGCTGAGCTCTGCCCGCGTCGGGATTTCAACCTTGGCGGGCGCTTCCATGGCAACGCCATAGTCCGCACTGCGCCGCCAGGATTGAAGAATGGTCACAGGGATATTGCCCTCTACATTCCCTGTATCGAGAAAAAACCGGCGCGCGCGCGCCATTGCGACATCATAGGATCCCGCAATCGAGTTCATCTGCGCCAGATTGAATTTTTGCATGGACGAAGACGCGCGACAATCATCGCCGTCCTTGTCATCATTCCCGGTTATCATCATTGAACAAATTCTATGCCTCCAGCAGAACCCTGGTCCGGTTCTATCCTCCCATTAAAGTGAATTGTCTCTCAGTCGCCACGGGGCGCTTTGATGTAAAACAATTGATGGCGCTCCACTGGCTTTAAGGGCTCGTTTCACTTTAGTTCTTTAGATAAGCCATCAAATCTCTCAGACTTCTAACTACCTTCCTTTCCATTTTTTCCTGGGCTTCACAGGGTGCCGACAAAATCTCCCTCTTGATTTTGCTTCGATTGATCAGCAGTGCAGGCATGGTGAGCCTTTCAGCCGCACTCCAATCTTCCCGACCATCCCCAACGAAAAGACACTCCCGAGCACCAAGCGACAAGTGACGGCAGGCCATCAGCAACAGGTCCGGTCTCGGCTTTGAAGACAGTGTGGGCCTCTTGCCGACAATTGCCTCCACTAAAGGTGCCAATCTCAACCTTGTGACAAGCGCTTCAGCATCGCGCTGGCATTTGTTGGTCACAATCACGACGCGACGGGCTTGCTCGATGAGCCTTTGCAAAACCGGCACGACATCAGGATAAAGCCGAGCCATCTGCTCTTCCATCATGGGATAGGAGGCCAGATAGTGGTCAAGCTGCGCCTTTTGCTCCTCTTTGTCGAGATCCTCTCCCAAATGCTTCGCAATAGAGCTAATAAGCCGGAAGGCTCCCCCGCCCAAAAGTCTTGCCACAAGATCCTCAGACACCGGAGGGCGCCCAACAGAAGCGCGGGCACAATTCAGCGCCGCATGCACGGCAGGCAACGTATGAGCCAGGGTGCCATCCAAATCGAACAGCACCGCCTTCGTCCTTTCCCCGCTATTCTGCCGGACCGGAACCCTTTTGCTCTTGTGAGGGAGCAAAAGCGCATCAGCCTGTTTCAGGTCGAGAGACAGATAACCAAGGCCGGTTGCCTGCTTGAAAGCAGGCAGCTTCTGTAATTGCTTCAGAACATTTTGTTCCAAACCATCCCTTTGCGCAATCGCAATGGATGCGACATTCAGCTGCAATATTGCCTGCCCTCTGTCATCGTTTGCCAAAGTGGCAGCGTAGTCAGTGACGCCATCTGTTGCGTAAACTGCTTCATCCAATGCGCCGCGCGTCAGTCTGCCACCCCCAGGAAGCTCAAGGGACGTATTCAGCCGATCATCAGGACCATAAAGACGACGGGTGACATTGCCGCACCCACACGGCTCGTCAACCAACCACCCCAGATCTCCAGTCCTGTAGCGGATCATCGGCAACACCCCTCGGCGGAGCGTGGTAATAGTGATTTCGCCATAGGTCCCTTCAGGCAGAACGGTGCCGGAAAGAGGATCCACGATTTCCAGATAAAGATCCGTTTCCCGCACATGCAAGCCGTCATGACAAACACATTCCAGGGCCCCGCCATAACCGGTTTCAGTCATCCCCCAATGATTGAAAATAGCTGCGCCCCACATGGTTTCTAAGCCGGAAATAATCGCTTCACAGGCATGGTCTGCGCTGATCAGGATCGCACGTGGATGAGGCACCGGCCCACCATCACATAAAGAAAGGCGCGCGGCGGCGAAGAAAGGAACCGGAATCCCGAACAACACATCAGGCTGCTCTGCACGAAGCCAATCAAGCAGGGCTTGCGCAGTAGAAACATCGGGCGCCGTCAGCGGAGTGGCTTTGAGGCGTCGCGTCGCTTCACATAGCCCCTGACCAATACTACCAGACCGGGTCGCCGGAAAGGCGATCCCGACACGATCACCGGCACGGGTAAACTGGCTCATGCCGCGATGGAAATAGTCAATGGTGTTTTCCAGATCCATGTCCGAGAAGGCCATGCGCTTGGGCGCCCCCGTCGTGCCTGAGCTTTCCAGCGTTACCATACGGGCAACCTGATTGCGTGGCGCAGCGATAAGAGGCGGATCATTGCGCGCCAAATCTTCCGGCCATGTAAAGGGCAGGCATTGCACATCTGCAAGGCTCTGCGGCAACTCTTCCGGCCAGCGGGGAAACTGGCGATAGAAACAACTGTTGGCGCGGGCATGCGCAATCGTCTCGCGAATATGGGCAAGTTGATAGGCCTCGCGCTCTTCTCGGGTTTCAAAAGGACAGAAGCCACGCTCGCATAGCCCGGAAACCTCACTTTGCATGAGCCTCTTCAGCATCCCTCCTCCTTCCGGTAGAGCGAACGCCCTTCCCGATCCGTAAGATTGAATGCACAGAAGGGCACTGCCTTCTGATCAGGCATCATGACATGGATGTAGCATTGGCGCAGACGCTCCAGATCCAGCGTCCAAGCATCCTGAAACACCATCGCTGACAGCCCCAACGTGCGGGCACGCCGCTTCAGCACGGCATCAAAAGCAGCAAAAGAGGGATCATCGGTATCCTCCTCCTCACCAGCACAGCTCCACTGGTCCGCAACATAGCGGCGCGCGCGTGCCACATCAGCGCCAGGCACCGCTTCTTTCTCGGATTCAGATCCACAACAGCAACTGGCCGGAGCAGGCTCAGGCTCTTTCGTTGTCGAACAACAGCAGTCTTCATGCTGATGCGCAGCGCCTGTTTCTGGTTGCCTGACAAGGAGGTCTTCTCCCGGCACACCACAACCGCAGGACTGGCTGGCTGCCCTGCCTGTATCCTCCCCTGTCGAGCAGCAGGATGATTGAGTGCTCTGGTCAGAAATCAATCGCCCATCATCCTCGACGATAAAGCGGCCACTGAAGGAACAGAAGGGATTTTCCGCAGATCCCGGGTGGAAATCATGAAGAGAGATCGCTCCCTTCTCGTGAAAGATCAGTGCATCCATGACTTCCGGCAGCGTGAAACGGGTTTCCGGACGCGGAGGCTCCGGTGTCCGGCCGAAATAGCTCACGGGTTGGAAATGCACCGCGCGGACGGTCGGCATATGGGCCTTTGCATAGTCAACGATTGCGCCAATCTGATCAGTATTAACACCCGGAACGAGGGTTGGCACCAATACCACGCCTACATGGGCCTTTTCGCAAGCAGCAATGGCATCTTCCTTGATGCGTGCCAGCTTTGCGCCACGCATGGCTTTGTGAACGGCTTCCGTTACGCCATCAAATTGCAGAAAAACACAGTCAAGCCCCACATCGGCCAACGCTTGCAAATATTCCGGTTCCTTGGCTAGGCGCACACCGTTGGTGTTGAGTTGAACAAAGGAAAAGCCTTTTGAGCGGATGAGAGCGATGATGTCGGGTAGATCATCTCGCACTGTCGGCTCTCCACCAGAAAGCTGGATATGCACCCGGCCGCCTGCCCGCTCCATCAGTGTGTCGAGCCACTGGCTGATGGTTTGCATCGGCACATCAGTGCCCTCCCTCTCTGCTGAAGCAAAGCAGAAGGGACAAGCGATATTGCAGCGCGATGTCACTTCGAGCAAAACACAACAGCTTTGCTGCTGATGGTCAGTGCAAATGCCGCAATCATGCGGGCACCCCTTGTCAACCGACGTCGCCGGATTGAGAATTTGCGACCGGTTACGCGGCGCCTTGTTCCAAAGAAAATAGCTTTTAAGGCCACGCCAGATGGGCGTGCTGACCGTTCCATGCTCAGGACAGCTTTTCTCAAGATACACTGTGTCGCCCTCGGCATAGCGGATGGCAGAAACAGTTTTAAGGCAGTCGGGGCATACGCTTTCTGTCGTGCTCAAAACCATGCGACTGTCGGAATAGGTCATGATGCAGCCTCCAACATATTCCTTATTTCAATTGGCACACCGGGAACCTCTACTCCCAGAGCTGAAAGGTCGGCCACGATGGCCAGGGCATCGCGGAGTCGCCTCTGTACGCCAGACAGCGCATCCGGCTGATCGGCAAAGCGCGCAAAGGCCGGGGCGAACCGTTGCTTAAGCCCAACTATCTGCTCGCCGGAGACAAGCTTGTCGGCAAGATAAACCAGAGCAGTTTCATCAAGCTGCTGATATCCATTTTCCAATGCCATATGCTCCCCGACAACGCGTTGAAGTGCCGGAAATCCACATTCGGTGAGCAGTTCAGCCCCTGCTGTCGCATGGTGAGGTTGGCCTTTTGCAATATCATGCAACAGGGCTCCTGCCTTGATCAGGCCAATGTCGAGCTCCTGCTTATGTTCAAGAAGTTCACGCGCCAGCATACAAGCCAGTTTGGCGACAGCCTGCCCATGACGACGGACGGATTGCGGCGTACAAGCCGCATCAAACAGAGCATTGCACTCATGCTCATCCGGCAAATGGTGGTTTTGCAGGACAGCCAACTGCGCGGCATGCTCTTCGGGATAGTCCATGTCCCTGAGGCAACCGGAATCAAATACGGCGATTGATTCCGATGCATGGCGCGACAGGATCGCGGCTGCGCCTCCCTCTTGCCCATCCCCAACCAGCAGAACTTCAAAAAGGCCCTTCGCGATGAAAGGCGGGTGACCGATGAAACCATCAAAAACCGGATGAACCAACAAAGCATCGGCATGGTGTGCTATTGCCATAACCCGTTTCAGAGTGGTCGGCCTGACCAGCGGAATATCAACCGGCATCAACAGACAACCGGACACCGTTTGGGGCAAGGATGCAATGCCAGCCTTGATAGAACTGAACATGCCGCTCTCATAATCTCGATTATACACCGCCACCGCACCGAGACTCTCGACATGGGAACGGAGTTCCTTGGCCTTGTGCCCGATCACGACATGAACAGGTTCGGCACCGGCTTGGCGTGCCACCTGCACAACATGGCTGAGCACTGTGCCATCCCCAAATGGCAACAGCGGTTTGAAAGCCCCCATGCGCGAGGAAAGCCCGGCAGACAGGATGACAGCCGCAATTGGCGCCTGATGGTTGTTTCCCAATGCAGGCCTTTCAAGCATTTCGGTTTGCGCAAGATCCATCATGGCAGGACCCCCAATGCGCCAGTGCCCTCGCAGACCTCGTGACCGCGTGGTGGGTGAGTGATGTCGACGTCATAACGGTCGAGTATTTCGTTAAGTTTCTGCCAACTTTCAGCGATCAGGGTGGGGCAACGCTGGGCTTTCAAATTCATGTCAAACTGCATGATGTCGCTGCAGCTACAACCACCATACTCCTCCGCGCATCGATGTTTGAACCAACCACCGAACTCTTCAAGAATATCGACAAAGCGACTGTCTTCGCTTTCTTCCTCGCTGGCCTTGCCCGCAAGCATGCCGACGACGCAACAACCGGCAGAAAGAATGCCACAGGTCATGCCTTGTCCCATACCAACCGCAAGGCCGGACATGGCGCGAACAAGATCCGGGTCTTGCCGACCAGCCGCTTCCAACGCCAGAATCATCATGATGTGACTGCATTTGAGATCGGCGAGCAACAGCTCGGCCACGCGAAAGGAATCTTCAGTCATGTCATGGTCTCCTGAATTTTCGCCTGCTTGGCATAGATTTGACGATCAACTGGCTTGACTGCGATTGCCATATAGTAGCCGGGCTTCAAGACGTTCATCTGGTCGCAGGTGCGAGCATCTCCCCACAAGGCATCAAGCGATCCGAAGCGGAAGATAAATCGGGCAACAAAACTGCGTAGGCATTCGGACCGGTCTTCGAAAGCCAGCAGTTGAAAGCCCTCCCGGCAGATAACCTTCCTCACCCTTTCTGCGGAAAGAAGGCGGATGGATCTTGTCGTGTCTTCTCTGTTCGCTGCTTCGGGGTTGCGCGCATAGACATCGCAGAGGGCCAACCGCCCGCCGCCCCGAAGAACCCTGAACCACTCGGCAAGGGCGGCGCGATGATCGGGCATGACCGTCAGCACACATTCGGACAACACCCCGTCCATGGAGCCGGTCTCAAGTGGCATGGCTGCGCCGCTGCAACAGAAGAGATCCACATCCGGCAGCAGGTTTCGAGCCATTGCGAGAGGAGCCGCATCGGTGTCGACGCCCACCACGTTCAATCCGCGGCGGATCATGACACCCAGACTGCGGCCCTGCCCACATCCTACATCGACCACACGGTCTCCATCTTGAAAGCCAGCCCGATCAAGCAGCTCCCCGGTCATTTGCGGCCCGCCGGGGCTCAATGGGTCGCCGTTCCGGTCAGTAACAAGGCCATACCCGAACAGGCCCGAGCACCCACTGGCGCATTGGCCCGTGCTCTGCGGATGTTCCGGTTCGGTCACACCATGAGGACTGTAGATCTTCATTTGTCCTCCAGCGCCTGTTCGACTTTCAACATGCGGCCATAAGCCAGATCTTCAGAAATATAGACAAAACCGCATGTCGGGCAGACGGGAAGATCCACCGGAAACGTCTGCCCCATATAGCTGGCAATTACCTTTCCTTGCTGGAGCGGTGTTTCACATCTCGCACAGAGTAAATCGTCCAGCTGCGGGGTCACTTGGTCCTTGGGAGAAGTCATTTTTGCACCTCCACATCCATGCGATGCCCATAGGCGCGATGAATGAGCGCCCCTTCATCGGTCAGTTCATATTCCACCCAGGTGGTCACCGGCCCCGTGCGCAGGGTCGCGATTATATGGCCGCCTTTCCTGTCCTTCAGTTTCTGGCCTGATGTTTCCGCATAGGCCACGACAGCGCGCACTTCGTCCTCAAGGATCAGCTTGCGCTCCATGTCGGCGCGAACGGCATCGGAAATCAGGATGGTCCATTCAGGATCTTGCTCTTGCATGCTTTCCCCCCACAGCTCTCGCAGCAATCTGGTTTTTAAACGGGCACGGTTATCACGACGGTTGGAGAAGCCCGGATCCGGTCGGGCAGCGGGATCGGTATCTCCGTCAACCGGGAACAGGAAGTCGAGCAGATGAGCAGAGCGTTTGCCACGCCGGGCGAAATTGTCACGGCACATGGCGCAATAGGCCAGATAATCCTCAGAACGCTCCGCAGCTCTTTGATCAACAATGGCGTCCGCCACCTCACGATTGGCAAAGGACACCAGACCGCCATAACCGCAGCAGGTCGTCTTTTCCGGCCCGGATATTTCCCGCACCGACAGGCCGATTTCGGCGGCGATAGACCGGACTGCGGTGTGAATCTCGCTCTCGTGACGACCTGTGCATGGATCGTGAATGGCAAACACGGTGCCATCGGGTACAGCCCTTGCCTTTGCTGGCAACGGGCTTTGCGCGAGCAAAGGCCAGAGCGACCGCACGGGAAGATCTGGCATGGTCTTCTTGAACATGGAAAAGCAAGTTGCACAGGCCGTAATGATTTCCGGCTTGCCACAAGCCTCCCAGCTTGCGCGCAAATGGGACACCACCTCCTCATGCAAGGCCGTGCGTCCAGCCCAGTAGGCCGGCGCGCCACAACAATCCATCATCAACCCGACCCCGCCAGACAATATATCTCCCAGATGCTGGTAAAGGCCTTGCACCTGATACGGGGTAGAAGCGGCCAATTGGCAGCCAGGAAAGAAGAGATAGGTGCTTTTATCATGCCCGGGTTGGTGCCGCATGAAGGCTGAACGATGCGACCGGCTATCGGCCATGTCACGCAGGGCAAAGTCATGATGTGAGGCAGGCATGTGGCCGCTATCGACCATCTCCCGGCGGGCTTCAAGGCAGACATCCCCCATCGCCAGATCTGTTGGGCACACCGTTTCACACAAGCCGCAGAGGGTGCAGCTATCAATCATCCGGTTGGCCTTACGGTTGCCCATGACGATGCTGAGATTGTTATGAATCTCGCGCACGGCCCGCTTGGGATAGGTTTTATAATGGGTAAGATAGGCGCAGGCCTTTGTGCATTCGAGACAATTACACGGAAAGCATCGTTCTGCCTCCGCTATAGCTTCATCGGGGGTGTAGCCCATTATGCTGTTTGCGGCCTCGACGGGAGGAACGGGCGGATGCGCCTGTACATTGACATAAAGGCAAGAGGTTGCTGCAGCCGTGCTATCCCGATTTGCCATCAAGGAAGCCCCTTGCAGGAACCGGTCTATGGAACCGGCAGCCCGTCTTCCATCATAGATGGACCGGACAGGTGAATAGACCTCGCCCAACGCTCCATGATAGCCGCCACCGAAGACTTTCGGATGGCTGGTCGCGCGACTTTCAGGATCGATTTCGATGCGCCCATTGTCACTTAATTGAATGGTCGGGGCAAAAGCTGTTGCAACAGCTGGACCAAGGGCAAGTAGAACGGCGTCATGGTCATCTATCACGCTCGCAAGTCCTAACGGCCCCTCTCCACCAGATAGCCGACTGCGGCAGCGGATATCAACTCCGAGCGACGTCAGGCTGCCTAGATCTAGCGCAATCGCGGATGGCGGAAGAACAGCTGGATCAAAATCGTGATGCAGTCTTTCGAGTGGGTGGGCATCCGCTTCCAGAACGGTGATCTTATGGCCCTTCATCGCCAGATCAAAAGCAGCGGTCAGACCTGAAAGCCCGGCTCCTACGATGGCTATCTTTTTGGGTTTGGCAATTCGTTGGGCCTGTCGGCGCAGAGTGGAACAGGTCTCCTCGACCAATGTTCGCTCGATTTGGGCAATCCGCACGGCACCACCAGCCTCGGCCCGGCGACAGCCTGCCTCGCATGGGTGATCACAGATATGGCCAAGGATCGCCGGGAAAGGCACATAACGGCAATATAGCGCGAAGGCTGCAGCAAAATCCCCGTCTTTCACCTTGGCAAGCATTGACCTAACGTCAACGCGCAAGGGACAAGTCACCTCGCAGGCGGGCGGATGTTCTTCAATGCATTTTGCTTCAAGAAGCTTTACTTGATCGCTATCCATTTTGGTGCCCCGTTCATCGGTCTCTATCGCTGGGCCCGATGAACGGGTCCAGCCAGTATATTGTCAGGGGAGCAGGACCGGATAAGAGGCATACCCGGTCCCGCGCCCACCTGAAGCTGGCATGGCAGAACAAGAAGTCATGCCATGCTGCTCCGATTAAGACTCAGGCCAGCTCTTTAGGAGCCTTTTCCCTTGCTGCCTTTGCCTCGAGTTCCGTTCTGATGATTTCCGGAAGGGCCGGAACGCGGAAGATGCGAACACCACAAGCATTGTAGATGGCGTTCAGGATAGCCGGATGGGCCGCAGTCAAAGGCGCTTCCCCGACACCGGCAGCCCCGAACGGTCCATCAGGACGCGGTGTTTCCAGATAAAGGATCTCGATGTCATCGGGGATGTCCTTCGGATAAGGAATACCGCAATCCATCAGATTGGTATGAAGCTCCAGATCCTCGAAGTCCTCGGACAGGGCCAAGCCGATACCCTGCGCCAGACCGCCATAGACCTGGCCATCAACGGTTGCCTTGTTGATGATTGTGCCGACATCAATCGAAGTGGTAAATTTGACCACTTTGACTTCACCGGTTTCAACCTCGACCTCGACTTCAGGCATGAAGACTTCATACATGTAGATCGGGAACGGATTGCCCTGACCGGTTTCTGACGAGCAGTCTGTGCAGGCCGCGGCTACCCAGTTACCGTCATAGACAAGCGGAATGCCATCGGCGACCATCTCATCATAAGTACGGTAGGAACCATCCTCTTTCTTCATGGCATTGAGCAGCATTTCTGCTGCAACGCGGGTTGCGTTGCCGGTGAAGACGTTGGAGCGACTACCGCCAGCAGGACCGGAATTCGGACCATTGGTATCATTCATTACCAGAGAAATCTGTTCCGGTGTGATGCCGGTAGGCCGCAGCACTTCATGTGCCATGGTCAACGTACCAAGGTCAGCCCCCTGCCCGTGATCTTCCCAGGCATTGTAGATGGTGACACCATCCTTGGTCAGTTCCGCGCGGGCATTGGAGCTGTCCGGACCATCAAGACCGCAGCCATAGATACCCAGAGCAATACCGACGCCACGTTTTACTTCATCGGTAGAAAGCTCTGCACAGCGTTTCTTGGCTTCTTCATATTTCGGCCGCAGCATATCGAACAACTGAGGCAGAACCAGAACCTCTGGTTTCTGGCCGGTCGGCGTGGTCGAATTTTCGCTATAGAGGTTTTTGTAGCGGAACTCGAACGGATCCTCGCCCATCTTTTCAGCCAGAATATCAATAGCGGTTTCAGACGCCAGGAAGGCCTGAGGAGACCCATAGCCGCGGAAGGCTGATCCCCATGCATGGTTGGTGGCAACCGTGAGGCCCTTGCCGCGGATATTCTCCAGATGATAACCCGCACCGGTAAATTGGGCCTGACGCAATGTCACCAGATCGCCAAATTCGGAATATGGACCGTGATCGAGCCACCAGTCGGTTTCCATGGCGGTCAGCTTGCCATCCGCATCACATCCCAATTTGATATTGATGTTAACCGGGCTGCGTTTGCCTGTATAAGTGATGTTCTGGTACTGATCATAAATCAGGGAAACCGGCTTGCCGGTGGCCAGAGCAGCAACACCCAAAAGGGCTTCCATTGTCGGAGAGAATTTATATCCGAAAGTACCGCCGGTCGGGTTCTGGATCAGGCGCAGTTTTTCCGGCTCAAGACCAAGCCCCGGACAGATCATGGCATGATGCAGATGCACCCCGATGGATTTTGACAGGATGGTCAGAACCCCATCTTCATCCACATAGGCTTCACCACAATCCGGCTCCAGATGCAAATGCGGCTGACGGCTGCAATAGGTGGTGATATCAACCAGAGCGGACGAACCGGCCAACAGAGGCTTGGTATCCTCGCCTTTGACAACGCCCTGTTCATAATAGGCATTTGGGGTGCCCGGATGGATCTCAATGGCATCCGGAGCCAGCGCAGCAAAGCCCGACATATAGGCAGGCAGAGTCTCGACATCGACTTTCACTTTTTTGGCAGCTGCACGCGCATGGTCTTCGGTATCAGCCGCCACGATGGCGATAGCGTCACCGAACTGGAAGATTTTTTCCTTGCAGAGGATCGGACGATCCCAGCCATCCCCCTTGTTATCAGGGAAGGTGATGAGGCCGGTAATGGCATTGCGGCCTTTGACATCTTCCCAAGTGATGACCTTCTCAACGCCCGGCATGGCTTCAGCTTCTGACGTATCGATACCCTTGATCAGGCCATGCGGCACTTCTGCCTGAACCAGAGCCAGACGCAGGGTGCCCTCCGGCATGCGCAGGGCAATATCCGCACCGAAGTCCCAAGTGCCGGTGACCTTGGCTTCTGCCGACGGGCGAATGTGGGATGTCCCGAGGATCGAGCCGTCTTCCTTCGGTTTCGGCATGATCTGAGCGACGGTCTTTTCACCACGCATGACGGCGGCGGCATCCATAACCGCATCAACAAGCGGCTTATAGCCAGTGCAGCGGCAGAGGTTCCGGTTTCGGTTGAACCATTTGCGCACTTCTTCCCGCGTCGGATTGTTGTTCTTTTCCAACAAGGCCTTCGACGACATGATAAAGCCGGACGTGCAGATACCACACTGGGCACCACCATGGGTCATCCATGCAATCTGGATCGGATGCAGGTTCCCCGGCGTACCAATGCCTTCAATGGTCGTAATTCTGGCGCCTTCGCGCACATCACCGATTTTTTTGTTGCAAGACCGGATCGGCTTATCATCGATGATAACGGTACACGAACCGCATTGACCATCGTCACAACAGACCTTGCAGCCGGTCAGCATCATCTGCTTGCGCAATACATCAGCAAGAGAGGCCTGTGGTTCTGCAACGACCCAGCGATCCACTCCGTTGACGTTCAGTTGTATTCTCTTCATCACTTTTCTCCTAATCCTGCGGCTGGAAACCTCCATCCGCCTGCTGGTTCCCGAGTTCTAGGCACTGGCGTGCGCTAGCTCCTCCCCATCTTCGGTCCCTGAATTGGCTGTCAGGTACAAATCACCTATGGTCCTCGATTGTCCTGCCAATCCTTCAGCGCCCCGGACATGAGCAATCATTTGGGCAACCACCGAAACAGCGATTTCCTCGGGGTTGTCGGCACCGATATCCAATCCCACCGGTGCGCGAACTCGACTAAGCTGTTCGGCTGGAATTCCGGCCTCCAGCAATTTGCTATTGATCGTGCGGATCTTGCGCTTGGAGCCAATCATGCCGATGTAGCTCGCTGACGTTTTGACCGCCCAGGCCAGTACGTCCTTGTCGCAAATATGTCCGCGCGTCGCGATGAAGATGATCGAGCGGGCATTCGGCTCAAGTTCCTTCATCCTGTCCTGCCATGGTCCCGTCAGCGTGCGCTCGGCAAAGGGGAACCGTTTTTCGTTGGCAAATTCTTGCCGATCATCGATCACGACCACCTTGTAGCCGACACGATGCGCCAGTTCGGCTGTCACCAGCCCTACATGGCCACCCCCGAACATGTAGAGCGTTACTGCGGGCAGAAAGGGTTCGACGAAAATGTCAAGGCTCCCCCCGCAAACCATGCCGCTGTCCAGCAGTGGATTGTCATGCAGGTTGAAGGAAATCATTTCCGACTTCCCATCCTCCATGGCTTTTATGGCCGCTTCGATGATCTTTCCTTCTGCCAGACCACCTCCAACTGTTCCCACGATCGTGCCATCGGCACGGACAAGCATCTTTGCCTTGTCCGACGCAGGAATGGAGCCGTTTGTGGTGACGATCGACGCCAGGGCACATGGGCGTCCAGCCTCATTTTCCCTGATCAACTCCTTGAACACCTTCATTGCTTTTGCCTTTCAAATGGAACTCGACACCACCGCCTCGGGCCTGCCTCCGGCTGGTCCTGTTGAGCGGATTGCCGAAGGGATATAAGCGCTTGGCTTTCCCATCCCGGCAGTCTGGTCGGAAAAGGCAGGCCCTCAGGGTGACATCAAACGTGATAGACAGCGCCGGACTGGCAAACTTCGACGCATTGGGGCTCGTCGAAATCGCCCTCGCATTCCTTGCATTTGCTGGCATTGATGGAATAGAGCTTGCCTTTGCGGGTGATGGCCTTGTTCGGGCATTCATCTAGGCATGCACCACAGGCTTCACAGATGTCCTGATCGATTGCATAAGCCATTTTTTTCTCCTCTCATTGGTCTTTGGCTGAGCCGACCTCTCGGTCCGCCGGTATTGGGGGACATCTCGACCCAGTTTGGGTCGGGGTGTTCCTGATCTTGTTTCCCCGCCATGTCCTCCCTTGCTGTTGCAAGAAGTGGCGGCCATGTTTCAGCGTTCCGTGCAGGAAATGCACGGGTCGATGCTGTTGACGATGATCGCGATATCGGCGACCTTGGCTTCCTTCAACATGAAGGTCAGAGCGTCCCAGTTGGGATAGCTCGGAACGCGCCATTTCAGTCGCTCCGGTTCGGGATTGTCATTTGTTTTCAGGTAGTAAACCAGCTCGCCGCGCGGTGCTTCAGTGCGCGCAATGGCCTGTCCCGGCGGGATATAGGGATCTCCGCCATCATTGATCGGACCGTCTGGCAGATGATTGAGGCATACCCGTAGGATCTCAATCGAGTTGACGGCTTCCTGAAGGCGGATCATGGCCCGCGACCAGACATCACAACCATCCAGAACAGGAACCTCGACCGGCAAACGATCATACACATGGTATGGCGCAGCCGTTCGCACGTCATACTGGATGTCGCTGGCCCGGGCCACCGGACCGACAACGCCACAGGCGATGGCATCCTCATGAGAGAGGATGCCGATCCCTCTCGTCCGGCGTAGGATCGAGCCATTGGTGCGATAGGTCTTTTCCAGTTCACGAACATCGGGTTCGAGCTTGTCGAGGGCCGAACGCATGTAGGCAATGGCCTCGTCGTCCATGTCGCAGCGGGTGCCGCCAAGGCAGTGGGCCCCAAGATCCATGCGGTTGCCATAAACGGCTTCCTTGAGGTCCTGCGCGACCTCGCGCACCTGCATGGCATGCATGAACAGGGCTTCAAAGCCGACGAGATGAGCCAGAATGCCCACATTGAACAGATGGGAGGCTACACGTTTGACCTCACCCGCAATCACCCTGAGATACTGGGCCCGTTCGGGCACCTCCACCGCACCGATGGTCTCAGCTGCCATGGCGAGGGCTTCGGGATGACTGTTCGAACAGAGCGAGCAGATGCGCTCGGTCAGGATCATATTTTGCAGCAGGGTACGTTTGGTCGCCAGATACTCCACGCCGCGATGCACATGACCGGCGTTGAGTTCCACATTTTCGATCGTCTCGCCCTTGACCGAAACACGGAAATACATTGGCTCTTCAAGCGCTACATGCAGGGGCCCAACGGGAATTTTGTAGCTGCTGGCAACAGTATGCTCTGTCATGCTCATGCCTCCTTGGCTGCGGCCATGACCCGTGCCCATAGCTCATCGGACGTGGACGCATTTGCCATCTGGGAGAAAGGGATCAACCGGTCGAGCACAGCCCCTTCGATGCTTTCATCTAGGAACAGCCGTCTCGGATCGGGATGATTGGTAATGGTGACGGAATAGATCTCCATGATCTCCCGTTCTGGCCAATCGGCCGAGCGAAACAAGGGCGTGAGGGAGGCTATGGAACCGCCTGCGGGGAGAAAAGCGACGACATTCACATAGTCTCCACCCACGTCGAAGTGATAGATCAGCTCGTAGGAGGTGCCGTCTTGTGGCGTGCCCCCAAAACTCAAGGGCTGCTCTGGCTCATTGGTTTCACCCGCAGCTGATCCATCCTCTTCGTCATCATTATCATCGTCCTCCTCCTCTTCTTCCGGAGCAGGAGGTTTGTTTGCCGAAACCATGGCCAGCCGGGCATGAAAACTTTGCAGGCATTCTCCTAGGGATGTGAGATCATCCCTGTCGGCAAGCTCACACCACATGACCGAGACGCCGTGGTCATCGGTCGTGGTGGTCAGGTTCACGCCCTTTGGCGCGGCAACGCTCAGGCTGGTTTCGAGATTTTCAGGAAAACGTGTCATGACCGGCTCTTTCTTTCTCTGAGATATTTGCCGCGACATTTCGGACAGAGGGAACGGAACTCGGCGATTTCTGCTTCGCTGAATCCTTTGATTTTGTTGGCCGGAGCAGCCGTATAAAGAGCTGGCTTGCCACAACTGCTGCAGGGATAGCTAGGGATCATCCCATGCTCGACCATGCTGTATTTGTCCTGCTGGATATGTGCCAAATGCCAGTCCTGTGTCTGGCGAATGGCGTTCGTCGGGCAGTGAAATTCGCAGTTGCCACAGAAGACACAGCTGTCATGCCAGCAATCGAATTCCAGACCATTGGCGGTCTTGGTGAAGCGAATGGCGCCTGCCGGGCAGACCTTTTCGCATTTGCGGCAACCTTCACAGGTTTCAGGATCAAACTCGATCTTGCCACGGAAGCGTTTGGCGGTTGGCGCAGGCTCGAAGGGGAACGGATCTGTGAAGGGCCCCTTTGTCAGATTGTGCGCAAATAATTGCAGGAAATTCATAGCTCTAACCCTCCTCACATCCGCTCACGCCAGATCTCGATTGCCTTGGCAACACCTTCAATGATGGCTTGAGGCGTGGCGGACAGCCGGGAACATTGACGTCGACGGGGAAATACTGGTCGATTGGTGCTTTCACCGAATAGCTCTCGCGGAAGATGCCTCCAGAGATGGGACACACGCCAACCGCCACCGTAACCTTGGGATCAGGGATCTCGTTGAAAACCACCATTGCAGCTTCCATCACCTTGGTTGTCAGCGGTCCGGAAATCAGCACGATGTCTGCATGGCGTGGGGAGCCACAATATTGGCATCCGAGCCGTTCGATGTCGTAACGCGGAATGAGAGCCGTCGTGGCCATCTCCACATCACAGCCGTTGCAGGATCCGGCATTGATCCGGTAGATCCATGGAGATTTTGTCGCAATCGACTTGAAGTCTGGGATCATATTCATCTTGTCTATCTCCTAGTCTCAGGCCACGACCGTGACGGTGACAACACTCGCGACAGCAAGCAGCAGAGGCCATTTCAGGAAGAAGCTGAACGCCTGATCAATCCGCATGCGTCCCATGGACAGGCGCACGATGGTGACGCCGATTTCCATCAACACGGCCAGTTGCATGAGCCAGCCAATCAGGCCCCAGATGCCGTCAAACGCAGCGGCATGAAGAGGGCGATGCCAAGGCTGAGAACGACCACCGCTTTGAGTGCAGACATGACTTTGAACAGACCCAATGCCGGACCGGAATATTCAAGCAGCGGCCCTTCGAGCACTTCGGTTTCCGCTTCGGGGATATCGAAGGGAATGATCCCCAGGTTCGCTGGGAAGAACAGGGCAAAAGCTGCCAGCGCGGGCCACATCACCGGGTCGAGCAGGAACATGCCGTTGCTGCGCTGATAGGCGATGATGTCGGTGAGCGAAAAGGTGATGACACCGCCCTGCCCCATGCCCGTGCGCAGGGCTACGGCCAACACGGCCAACACAATTGGAGCCTCATAGGCGAGCATCAGTGTCATCTCTCTCGAAAAACCGAGCGCTCCATAGGGGGATGTTGAGGCAGAGCCTGCAATCATCAGCACGATGGCAGGAACCATCAGCAGATAGAGCAGCACAATGAGGTTGCCCAACATCGGATCAGGACTATAGAGCCCGGACACAGGCACCAGCGCGACAGCCACCAGCATTGAGACGACGCCGACGAGCGGAGCTCCGAGAAAGACCGGCTGGCTTGCTGTGGCAGGAACCATGGTCCGTTTGAAACTGAGCTTGACCAGATCAAAGAAGGGTTGGGCCAGAGGCGGTCCAATCCGCCCCTGAAGCCGTGCAGCGACACGACGGTCTAGGCCCTTGAGCGACAATCCCAGAACCAGAGCGAACAGGCCGCCGGGGAACAGGAATACCGCAAGAAGAATACCGAGTTGCGTAGACATGGTTGTTCCCTTCCTTACGCTTGAGGTTCCGAGCCAACGCCCTTGGGCATCAGTCCATGGATGGCTTTATCCGGGGTTTCAAAGAGGCTGTTGGCCCCAAGGCGCGTCTGTCCGCCCGACAGATCGCCAACACCGCACACATGGGCGTTGGAGCGGACCACGCCACTTTTGCGCCCAAGCCGCAGCCAGGGCAGCAGGATGAGGCCAAAGATCAGCGCCAGAATGGACAGCAGCATCGGACTCCAGCCATCCATGCCCGGCAGAGGACCTGTCAGAGTGGCGGCGATCGGGGTCATGCCAAGGTCTGTCATGATCGCGGCAATCGGCACCAGAGCGAGACCGGGGAAGAGACCGAGTGCCAGACTACCAAGGGTCAACACTCCCATGGGAACGAGCATGGCAACCGGGGCTTCCCGAGCGTCTTCTGATTGTGGGTTTGGCGTTCCCATGAAGGCGGCATGGGCGAATTTGAGCACTGCAGCCAGCGTGAACAGACTGCCAATCATCGCCATGGCACCCAGCAGCCAGTGGCCGGACTGGAAGGATGCTTCAAAGATCATCCATTTTGAGCTGAAGCCGTTGAGCGGTGGCACCCCGGCAAGGGACAAACCGGCAAAGAGAAACATTCCGAAGGTTAGCGGCATCTTGCGGCCAAGCCCGCCAAGCTCATCCAGCATGGTGGCGTGATTGTTGACCATAATCGCCCCGGCGACAAGGAACAGGGTGTCCTTGAGCAGCATGTGATTGACGAAGTGCAGCAAGCCACCGGCGACCCCGAGCGTGGTGCCAAGGGAGATAGCCAGAAGCACATAGCCGAGCTGGGAGACGGTGGAATAGATCAACACCATCTTGATGCTGTTCTGAATGACCGCCATCACACCCGCATAGACAATGGTGATGCCTGCAATGATCGAGATGACATAGAGCAGGACCGGCTGTCCGGCGACTGTACCACCGAGTTTGGCAAAGAAGGCTGCACCTCCGAAAGCGACAAACAGCTTGAGCACACCCCACGGACCGCTTTTCAGCAGAACCGCTGAAATATAGCCAGATACAGGGGTTGGCGCTGCAGCCGGGTGCATCTGATAGTCAATGCGCACAGGCAGCTGAGCCGCTTTCATCACCATGCCGAGGAAGACCAGCACGATGGCAGAAGCGATCGTGGCGGCTGGCAGGGCGGCGAGCGCGTCACCCAAATCGGTCAGGAGGAACGTGTTGCTTTGAGCTGCGACCATCGTGACGCCAAGGAACAGGAAGGACGCGCCGATGGTGTTGAACAGGAAGTATTTGAAGCCTTCTCTACGGGCGACCGCCGTTTCCTCATGGACAATTGCAGCCCATAGAGCCCAAGCGCTCATCAGCTCCCAGAAGGCAAAGAAGTTGAACAGATCTGAGGAGGCTGTCATACCCAACAGACCGGCAATCATCACCAGAAAGGCGGCATAAAAGCGCGGCTGAGCATGGCTGTGAGCGAGATAGGCCGTGGTATGGAGCATGTTGAGTGCCCCGACCCCTGCGATCAGCAATGCAAAGCAGAAGGAGAGTGTATCGTAACGGTCTGACTGAACAAGAATGGCGGCGATGGCCAGCAACAGGGTGACGACCGCCAGACGACCGGCCCACGCCACGGAGAAGCGCCCGATGAACAGCACCAGAATGGCACCGATCATCACCAGCCCTGCCGAAAGCGGCCACTGCATGACAAGATCAGGCAGGACAGCCGGAACAAGACCGGCGTTGGCAGCCAGTTGATCACCGATCGGCATGATCAGACCGAGCTGATAGGTCGGCAGCAAGCCACCAAAGACGATGGCTGCGGCCAGAATGCCCATGGCCAGTCGCATGGTGGCGGGCGCTTCCTTCACCTCGCTGATCGCAGCTGCTGCAGGACGATAAAACAGAATGCTGATAACACGGGTATAGTAGACCACCCCAATGATGCCACCCAAGAGAAGGATCACGGCAACCGCATACTGGCCCGCTTGTGCGGCAGCGTAGATCATCAGGAATTTGGAGATGAAGCCGGAGAAAGGCGGCAACCCCATCAGGGCAACGCTGCCAAGTGCGTAGACACCGGCGGTGAATGGCATCTTCTTGCCAAGCCCTGCCAGATCACTGATCTGTCGCAGGCCGGTGCGCATGATGAAGGCACCCGCTGCGTAGAAGAGAAGGGTTTTCATGACCGCGTGATTGAGCACATGGAGCAGAGCGGCATCTGTTGCCAGCGCTGTGCCGATGCCCAGAATAGCCGTGATTTCCCCCACCTGAGCCAATGTCGAGAAGGCAAGCATTCGCTTGAGTTCTTTCTCGAACAAAGCGCGGATCTCACCATAGAGCAAAGTGAAGCAACCAAGCACAATGAGCACGGTTTGCAGATCGATTCCATTGCCTGAGGCGCGCGCAATGGTCGATACACCAAACACACCAAACAGGATTTTGACGATTCCAAACAGACCAGCCTTGGTCAGGATACCCGACAAGGGGCCGGAGACCGATGAAGGGGCCTGAGGATGCGCCAAAGGCAACCAGGCATGGAAAGGAACCATACCGGCTTTCACCGCAAAACCGAGGAAAACGGCGCCCGTTATGACCAGAACGGCGACAGGAGTAACACCAGCAAAACCTTCGGCCAGAGCGCTGAATTCGAAAGAGCCGATTTCTGCGTGGGCGACCAACATGCCATAATGCATCAGATAGGCACCACCGGCACACATGACAAAGTAGACCAGACCGGCTTTCAGCGCTTTTTGGGTTTGCTCATGAATAACAAGGAAGTAGGACGTCCAGGTCATCAGTTCCCAATAGACGTAGAAATTACCGAACTCGTGCGCCGTGGTCAGGCCCAACATCGAACCGAGCATCAGGAAGGTAAAGAAGTAATACCGATTGCTCCATTCCTGTTTCGCCATATAGCCAATCGAGTAGAGCACCATGACGGCGATGATCCCGGCAAACAGCAGAGCAAACAGTTTAGAGGTCGGGTCAAGCGCTGCATCCAACGCAACCATTGCAACGCTGGCTATCGCAAGCGCCACAGCTGCCAAATCCCGCAATCGAGCGGAAACACGCCCTAGTGCATAAATCACGAAACCACCAATATAGGGTACCAGCACAAGCAGCGCCCAGGGCGATTCAAACTCCGGCAGTCCTTCCAGTCCGACAGACCCAGTCAAACCGGCAGCCCAGTGCTCGACAGGAGCGGGAAAGACACTCATCACAGCAGCAGCAACAGCCAGCAGGCTTGCCAGAGGCATCGCCAGAGAAGGCGCAGGGCGCAGCAGGACGCGGTGTCCAGATTTCTCAAAACAGATCTTTTGAATGAGGATCAGATAGTAAACCGCAGCAATAATCGAGGCGACGGTCCCAACCGCTGCAATGGCCCACTGCCCCTGCTCTATCGCGGCGTACAAAATGAGGAATTTGGAAAAAGACCCCTTGAACGGCGACAAGCCCATGACAGAGAACATACCAAAGCCGAACAGGGTGGCTGCGACGGGCATCCGCTGGCCGCTTCCTGCCAGATCGCACAACCAGATAGAAGCCGTCCGGCGGATAAGATACCAGCCACTCACCAAAACCAGCCCGCGCATGACAAGCTGATAGGCGATATGCATATAGGCGCCGGTTTCACCGGCAGCACCACCGATGCCAAATCCGATCAGAACATAGCCAATTTCTGCAATTGTCGAGACGATGAAAACACGAACGGGATTCCTAAGACTCAATAGAGCCCCTATCTCGCCGCATAATAGAAAAATGGCCCCCATCCAGGCCAGACTCGTCGGGTCCAGGGTCGTCATTATTTTGGTCCTCCACTCAGGAGACCGGCAACGAGGCGCTGGTCGGCAGCCATACCGGTTCCCCTTTTGGAGACCAATCTGCGCGTGTCAAACGCGTCGGTCTGTCATACGGGCGACAAAGCAAAAAATATATTCTGTAAGGTACCCGACAGTCAGTTTCTAAGTGCCGGAGACGAAAAGATATTCAATAAAATTGCACGTTTTACTGTTTTGCACCGCCCATGTATATCATTGAATGCGCTTTGACTTTCGATTTGAAACGCATTTAACTTCACCCAACATTCAAGATGAATCAAAAAATCCTTTGCTGAACTGAAGGACTATTTTCATGCATGAGCTATCCCTCTGCCAAAGCCTGATTCAACTTACAGAAAGGGTAGCGAAATCTTATGACGCAACAAAAGTCATAGGCATTACCGTAGAAATGGGAACCGCTATCGCGATCGAGGAAGAAACATTCCGGTTTTGCTTTGATGCGGTTACAGACGACACAATCGCAGCTGGCTCGAAACTGACCATTGAATGGATAAGGCTGAAGTTGCAATGCCGGCTTTGCGGCAACAGTTACCATCCAACTTCACCGGTCATACCTGAGCCCTGCCCTCAATGTGGGTCATTTGACACGAAGTGCCTGTCTGGCCGCGAATTTTCCGTCAAGCATATTGAAGTGGAGGAGCAAGCAAAGGAGACCGAGCTTCATTAATGCAAACCGGCAGGGCGCCTGATCCTCAGGAGTCAATTTAAAAGACAAAACGGTGTTGGGAGGCATCGAAATGACGTCGACAAGGAAACCACCCCGCTCTCATGATCTGACCGATTCCTTCGGACGCACGATCGACTATCTGCGCCTTTCGGTAACGGATCGATGCGATTTTCGCTGCTTTTACTGCATAGGCGACAAAGTCACCTTTCTGCCCAAGCCCGATATACTCAGCCTTGAAGAGTTGGATAGGCTCTGTAGCCTGTTCATCGATCAGGGCATCAGAAAGCTGAGATTGACCGGCGGCGAACCTCTTGTGCGTAGAGGAATCCTGACGCTCATCAGCGCCCTCTCACGCCATCTCGAAAGCGGGCGCCTTAGGGAAATAACACTGACGACCAACGGCTCCCAACTTGCGCAGATGGCTACCACGCTGGCCAATCTCGGTGTGATACGCATCAATATTTCACTCGATACCTTGAAGGCCGACCGCTTCGCCCGTATCACCGGCAAAGCCCGCTTTGCACAAGTGCTTGATGGCATCGAAACGGCTTTGAAAGCCGGTATCAAGCTCAAGATCAACACGGTCGCTCTTAAGGGTGTCAATGATGATGAATATGATGATCTCATCCGCTTTTGCCATGAAAGGGGAATAGATCTGACGATCATCGAAACGATGCCGATGGGCGGACTGCTCTTTGACCGCCCCGATGTTTATCTGCCTCTTAGCGAGGTGAAAGATCAGCTTTCTGACAGTTGGTCGCTGATAAAAACCGATCACCGCTCAAGTGGCCCGGCCAGCTATTTTACCGTGGCCGAAACCGGCGGACGGGTCGGCTTCATCGCCCCGATGACACATAATTTCTGCGACAACTGCAACCGGGTACGCCTGAGTTGCACAGGCATTCTCTATACGTGCCTTGGCCGCAATGATGCCACCAACCTGCGCACGCCTCTACGCACATCCCAAGATGATACCCTCATCATCAAGGCTATCCGCAAAGCCATCGCCAATAAGCCCAAGGGGCATGATTTCAACATTAGCAAGGACCAAAACCATCCCGCGCTAGAGCGCCAGATGTCGGTTACGGGAGGATAGGCCAGTCCATGCCCGTTTCCCCAGCCCTGTATTAATCCCGAAAGCCAGCCCGCAAAAGCAGTCCCGCAGGACACCCGACAATGAACAAAACCGTTGCCTCTCTATTCGCACAAAGCCAGTTCCATATGACGGATATCACAAGGAAAGCCTCCAGTTTCCGGCGTGCTATAGCTACAGGGCGCATATTGGTAGGCGCTGTCGAATTCGCTGGCATCAAGGATCACGCATTGCCCAAGGACGCTGTCTTGAAACTGGCAGAGATTGCCGACGTACAAGGGGCCAAGCTGGCCTGGCAGCAACTCCCCATGTGCCACTTGGGGAGTTGGTTTTCAACGGAGTTCAAAAAGGAATTGCTGAATATAGGCGAGAGCCTCGCTGGCCAGATCCTTTTTCTGGATGCATTGGGCAATAACGTCCGCAAGATTCCCATTCCGAGAGATCCGATTTGCTCTTGCTGCGGGAGATTGCAAATGGACTAAAGATCCAGCAACACCCAAAAGAACAAAAAGGAAAATTTGAGTAAATCAACGCATATACGCGTCTGGTATAAGTAATTATTTATCAAAAATCATAATTCAAAAATCTTATACGATACGACTACATTTGAAATGACAACGAAAATTCAAATGATATGTTTATAAAAAGTACGAATATTATTTTTATCTATATATAGAAAATTTTTCCAGTTTATAACTTTACAATACATAATTGACTCCCGCCAGCAGATTTGTATTCTAACGCCATATACCGATATGAAGTTTAACCACATAACGCAAGAGCAGATCAATGGCCAGACAACCGCTATCGGTACGCCCTATTCTGTCCTTCCTTGACAAGGCGGGACACCGGGCCAGCGCAGAACGCTTTGCCCTCTTGTCCGAGATTGACCGAGAAGGGTCGATCTCGGCAGCGGCCAAGCAATTGAATATCAGTTACAAGGCCGCTTGGGACGCAGTCAATGCGCTCAACAACCTGTTCAGCACGCCGCTGGTGGACGCAAAACCAGGCGGCAGGAAAGGCGGCGGCGCCATCCTCACCGACGAAGGGCGCAAGGCCCTGGCAGCTCACCGCCATCTCACAGAGCGGCTCAATGCCTTTCTTGCTGAAGTCGAGCAGGATATCGCAGGCAATCCGAACAGCTCCCCTCTCACCAGCCCCCTGTTATGGAGTTTTGCCATGCGCACCAGTGCCCGCAATGTCTTTCACGGTATCGTCGAAGATGTCATCACCGGAGCCGTCAATTCCGAGATTTGCCTGCGGGTATCGGAACAAACGGTGTTGACCACCGTCATTACCAACAAGAGTGCCGAAAATCTGGACCTGCGCGTTGGCAGCGAAGCCTTCGCTCTCATCAAGGCCTCAACGCCCGTGCTGATGGCCGATCATGACGAGGTTCGCCTCTCCGCCCGCAACCAGATCACAGGCACTGTCAGTTCGGTCGAGCCGGGCGCGGTGAATAGCGAGATACAGCTCGATATCGGCGACAGCAAAACCCTGACCGTCATAGTCACCCGCCAGAGCGCCGAGAGCCTTGCCATGAAGCCCGGCGACAGAGTGTGCGCCATCATCAAGGCTTCCCAGATAATCCTAGGCGTTGAATAGAGCGCCTTGCAGATGACCTGTTTACCCTCTCTCACCCGCCGTTTGTTGTTATAAAAGGACTACCCCATGCTATTCTCGTTCAAAAATCTGCTTTCTCTTTCCGCCCTTACGCTCTCTCTTGTTGGGCTTGCAGCCCCATCCCATGCCGCCGACACCAAGGTAGCGGTCGCAGCCAACTTCACCGCAGCCGCCAAGGAAATAGCCACCGCCTTTGCTGCCGAAACAGAGCACACAGCCACGCTAAGCTTCGGCTCCACTGGCAAGCTCTACACCCAGATCGCCAATGGCGCCCCCTTCTCGGTGTTTCTGGCTGCCGATCAAGCCCGCCCGATCAAGGCCGAAAAAGAAGGACTGGCGGTTCCCGACAGCCGCTTCACCTATGCCCAAGGCAAAATCGTGCTGTACAGCACAGATCCCGATCTGGTTGACAGCGAAGGCGCCGTTCTGAAGCAACCCGAAAAGTTCAACAAACTCGCCATCGCCAACCCCAAAACAGCCCCTTACGGCGCCGCTGCCATGCAAACCCTCGACAAGCTGGCTGTTCCGGCAGCCGTCATGGATGCGCTGGTGCGAGGTGACAGCATCTCCCAAACCCACCAGTTCGTCGCCTCCGGAAATGCGCAGTTAGGCTTTGTCGCCCTGTCTCAGGTCGTCAATAACAAAGAGGGTTCCCAGTGGGTCGTCCCTGCTGATCTTTACACCCCTATCAAGCAGGATGCCGTGTTGCTTAAAACCGGTGCAGAGAATGAAGCTGCCAAAGCCTTCCTTGCCTTCCTCAAAGGGAAAACCGCCAGAGAAATCATTCTCAAATTCGGTTATGGTGTCGAATAGGCGCCCTTTGCGATCGCGTAAAGAGCCATAACAGGGCAAGAAGGGAGATAAGCAGTGCTGGAAGCCATTATTCTGACGCTGGAACTGGCGATCACTGTCACCATTCTGCTGCTGATCATCGGCACGCCGATTGCCTGGTGGCTCGCCAGATCAAAAAGCTGGTGGAAGGAAGTGGTCGGCACACTGGTCTCCCTGCCTCTGGTGTTGCCCCCCACCGTGCTTGGCTTCTATCTGCTGCTGGCCCTCGGGCCAAACAGCATGCTGGGCCGCGCCATCGCTTCGGTGGTCGGACACACCTTGCCCTTCACCTTCGCAGGCCTCGTGGTGGCCTCCATCATCTACTCCCTACCCTTCATGGTGCAGCCGGTGCGCAATGCCTTCGAAGCCATCGGCGAGCGACCACTCGAGGTGGCCTCCACCTTGCGCGCCTCGCCGCTGGATTGCTTTGTCTCCGTCGTGCTGCCGCTGGCAAGACCCGGCCTCATCACCGGCACCATCCTCAGCTTTGCCCACACAGTGGGAGAATTCGGTGTGGTGCTGATGATCGGCGGCAATATCCCCGGCGAGACAAAGGTGCTCTCCATCGCCATTTATGACTATGTCGAGACACTGGAGTGGAACAAGGCTCATATTCTGGCAGGCGGCATGCTCGTCTTCTCCTTCCTTGTCATCTTCAGCACGACAACCATCGAGAAGCATTTACGGAGACGCATGCAATGACGGCCCCCCTTCTCTTCAAGGACGACCAGACAGCCATGATCTCCGCACGGTTCAAGGGACCCCAAGGCGCTTTCCTGCTGGACGCCTCCTTCGCGCTGCCCTCCTCGGGCATAACCGCGCTGTTTGGTCCTTCAGGCTGCGGCAAGACCAGCATTCTGCGTTGCATTGCCGGGCTCAATGCCATGAAAGAAGGCTTTTTCTCTCTCAGGGGCGAAGTCTGGCAAGACAAAAACCACTTCCTGCCCGCCCACAAGCGTCCCGTCGGCTATGTCTTTCAGGAAGCCAGCCTCTTTCCTCATCTCTCGGTCGAGCAAAATCTGGTCTATGGACAAAAGCGCAACCGATCCCTCGCAGCAGCATCCGATAGAGTCCAGCTTGATCAGGACGATGTCACCGAACTGCTTGGCATCGGGCCTCTGCTCAAACGCTCCCCCAACAAGCTCTCCGGCGGCGAACGCCAGCGGGTTGCCATTGGCCGCGCCCTGCTCTCCTGTCCCCGCATCCTGCTCATGGATGAACCCATGGCCGCGCTCGACCGCTTCAGCAAGAACGAGATCCTGCCCTATCTGGAGCGCCTGCATGACGAGCTGAAGATCCCCATGCTCTATGTCAGCCATGACATTGCAGAAGTGGAACGCCTCGCCGACCAGATGGTTCTGATGGAACGGGGCAAGGTCAAGGCCGCCGGCCCGCTGCAATCCCTGCTATCGGACCCCGAGCTGTCGCTCGCCCGCATGCCGGAAGCCGCCTCTGTCCTTGGCGGCACTCTAACTGCCATCGACGAAGGGTTCGGTATCAGCACCATCAAGATCTCCGGCCTTCCCTTTCAAGTCCCCGGGGTCAAGGGCCCGATCGGTCGCCCCATCCGCCTCAGGATAGAGGCCAGCGATGTCGCCCTCTCCCGGCATATGCCAGAGGGCAGCTCTTCCATCCTCAACACTCCGACGGTGCACATCACCGCGATCCAGCCCTTCGGTGCTCATATGGCCAACATCTTCCTCGGACTGGGCCAGGGCTCAAATCAGCAAACCCTCCTTGCCCGCATCTCAAACAAAAGCCTCCATGCGCTCGATCTGAAAACCGGCGACACACTGCAGGCCATGGTCAAATCCGTATCAATGGTAAGGGAGGCCTGAGCGCAACAGAGCTGTGTCGCAAGCATGGTGTAAGTGATGCAACTTTCTACAAGCAGTGATCCAAATATGGCGGCATGGAAATGTCTGAAGCTGACCTGAGCGCCCAAAACTCCTCCAGAATTTGGTAGAGTCCGTCCCACTTAACGGAGGCGGATAATGATGCGTTCGTGTTTTTCGGAAGAACATATTATCGGCATGATCAAGGAACAGGAATCTGGGATTCTGACGGCGGAGGTTTGCCAAAATAGCCAAGATGTTTATTCGACACTGCAAAGCGGACGAGCCAATGAAAAACCGTATAGCTCAAAAGATTGGAGTGTTTAAATCCCTCGATCACAATATGAAGGGGCAAGGCAGATGGCGCGAGATGTCACCAAGACCGAAGCGTATGACCTCTCACGCAAGTTGCGGAAAAAGGTCGAGATGCTGTTTGTCTATCTCAAGCGTATATTGGGTCTCAGGCGACTGAGATTGCGAGGTCCCTGTGGTGCAAATGATGAATTCCTCCTCGCAACAACCGCACAAAACCTCAGGAAGTTGGCAAAACTCTTCCCAAACTGGCCTAAACTACATCCGGCATAATGCAAGGGTACGCGGTTGTTCTTGTGACAACTGAACATCGACCAGCAAAGAAGAGCTTTTCAACGATATTCCCGCCCTACGGTCATCTGGTCGCAGCCTCAGACGTTCGAAACCGGGCTGTCAGGACTTCAAGGAACGCGCGAACTGCAGGGGAGTTGCGCCGACTTTCTGGCCATACCGCGGTGATCGCCCTACGCTCTGCAGAGTAAGCTTCCAGCACGGGAACAAGTGTGCCTCGTTCAACATGGGGCGCAGCAAGCAGAGTTGATGTCATGCCGATGCCAGCGCCAGAAAGCAAGGTGGACACCAGAGCATCACTGGCATCTACCGTGATCGCGGAGGCTGGCATGATCTCTATTATCTGACGACCGATTTGGAACGGCCAGTGCATCAATTGGCCCGAACTTTGAAATCGCAAGGCAACTGTCTCATGATTGGCAAGGTCAGCTGGCGTTTCGGGTTGCCCGCGTTCGGACAAATAGACGGGAGACGCAAAGCAGCACAATGTTTGCGTTGCCAGCTTTCGTGACAAGAGTCGGGAATCTGCCAAATCACCAATCCGCAAAGCGATATCGATGCCCTGTTCCACAATATCGACGAGCTGATCATTTAGCCGCAGATCGACAGAGACCCGGGGACACTGCTTGCGAAAGGTCGCGAGCAGTGGGGCGATGACATGAATTCCCAAAGGCACAGGGGCTGCGATCCGCAACCGACCTGATGGCTCGGCTTGCATTCTGCTCGCGGTCTGCTCGATTTCTTCTGCAGCCTCGATCAGCCGCAAGACCTTCTGATACATGTCCTGACCCTCAGTCGTCAGCGACAGCGATCGCGTTGTCCGCGTGAATAAAGTGACCCCCAGCTGCTTTTCCAGCCGTCGCACACTTTTGCTGATCGCAGAGGGCGATATCGACAATGAACGTGCTGCGGCAGAAAAGCTACCCAGCGATGCCGCCCGGGCAAAGGCGATGAGGCCTGTCAGGCGTTCCAATCCTATCTGTTCCATAATGGAATAACTCTCGTGACATTTGCGGCTATTATAAACCTGTAATGCAGTTCGTATCTGTTTTCCATCAACGAAATCCCACTGATAGGAAAAACCCATGACGCAGACAATGAAAGCAGCACTGCAACACACCTTCGGTAGCCCCGATGTCGTTCTCTACGCGGATGCCCGCTTGCCCGAGCCCGCTCACGCGGAAATTCGCATTCGCGTCAAGGCGGCAAGCCTGAATCCGCCCGATTGGTATTTGCGGGATGGCTATCGCGCCTTGCCCGAGGAATGGCGCCCGGCGGGAGAATTCCCTCTGATACTCGGCACGGATATCTCAGGTATTGTGGACATGGTTGGTGAGGGTGTGACGGGCTTTGCGCCTGGCGATGCGGCCTACGCCATGGTGCGATTTCCAGAAGGCATGATGGGTGGGGCACGTGCTCACGCTCAGTATGTTACTGTGCCTGCTGATCAAGTGGGGCATAAACCTTCGGGTATTTCGCATGAACAGGCCGCTGGCGCTCCCATGTCGCTCCTGACCGCATGGCAGTTTCTCGTCGACTTGGGACATGATGCTCCGAACCCATTCCAGACCGCCCCCCACAAGCCAATATCCTTGAGGGGTAAACGGGTGCTGGTCAATGGTGCTGCCGGCGGGGTTGGTCATCTCGCCCTGCAAGTTGCCAAATGGCAGGGTGCCTACGTGATCGCCGTGGCCTCGGGGCGTCATGCCGATCTTCTTCATGAGCTTGGGGCGGATGAGATCGTCGACTACATGAAAGCAAAGCCCGATGAGCTGTATAGGGACCTCGATCTGGTGATGGATTGCGTTGGCGGTGCAGCGTCTGAGCGGTTCCTCAAGACCCTGAAACGGGGCGGCGCTCTCTTTATCGTCAATCCGCTGGGATTTGAGGGCCATGCAGAAGCCAAGAGCCTCGGCATCACTGTGTCCAGCACGCAAGTTCGATCCAGCGGAACTCAACTGAATGAAGCGGCATCCTTGCTTGCCGATGGTACATTCCGTGTCGTGGTCGACAGCGTCTTCCCACTGGCCGAGGCCGCAAAGGCCCATGAGCGTGTGGCAGAAGGCCACATTCAAGGCAAGATCATTCTTTCCGTCGACTGAGAATGCACCCAGCCATTCCAAGTGGCAAAGCTGCTGGCTTTAAGATCCGCCTGTCCTCGAGAGGGCTAATGATGCTTCTTCTCAAGCCCTCTCGTCGAATGGGTCATGCCGCTAAAGTCAGAACGATTGCTTTCAGATACAGATGCAGATGCAGCTCCAGCGGTGGATCAGCAACCGGCAGCAACCTGTGGATTATCAGAGGCCGACAGAGCATACGATATCTTCTGTGTTGGTTTAGTCGATTGTCGTCACAAGGGTATCGAGAGATTTACGTACCTTGGCCATTGGCAATAGCCAGTCACCGCTCGCATCGCGATAACCCAAGGGCAACAGAATAACAGATCGAAGCCCACGTTCCCGTAGACCCAGGATTTCGTCGACCGCATCTGGTGAGAACCCTTCCATCGGCGTGCTATCGACTTCCTGTTCTGCGGCTGCGACCAAAGCAACGCCCAGAGCGATGTAGGCTTGGCGCGCGGCATGGTCAAAGTTTACCGACTCGTCGCGAGGGAGATAGCTAGCCTTCAGGTTGTCATAATAGCCGCGCAACAATGGCAGATCGCCTCGGGCTTCGACGTTCAAATCAATGACTGCGTCAATGCGTTCGGCAGTGTAGTTGTCCCACGCCGCGAAAACCAAAAGATGCGATCCATCCTTGATTTGGGCCTGATCACCGGCGGCCTTGCTGATCTGTGTGCGCAGCTCGGGGTTGGTCACCACGATCAACTCAAAGGGCTGCGTGCCACTGGATGTGGGGGTCAAGCGAACCGCTTCAACGATGGCGTCGACCTTTTCTTGCGGTACGGACTTTGCTGCATCCATTTTCTTGGTCGCGTAACGCCAGTTCAGGAGGTCGTGCAGTGTCTTCTTAGTCATGTCGGAGTTTCCCTTGTCAGCTCTCGAAGAGGGTAGTATACATTTGTTACTGACGATTTATCAGGAACCGACTACCGCTGCAAGAAGGCACATTCTTTAGCCTTGGTAACAAAGAGGGAACCAACATGCTGAAAAGGCAACAATGCCCCGATTGCAAGCGTATCAACGAGGTTCTGTCTCGCGTGGGCGACCGATGGAGCGTTCTGATTGTTATCACGCTGGCCCAACATGGAACCCTCCGCTTCAATGAACTCAGGCGCCATCTCAGCATTTCCCAGCGCATGTTGAGCCTTACGCTGAAGGAGTTGGAAAGGGACGGTCTCGTAAACAGGACTTATCATCCGACGATCCCGCCAAAGGTTGAATACAATCTCACCGAACTGGGGCAGTCTTTTCGTGCACCGGTAAGCGCGCTGGGCAATTGGGCACTTGATAATCTGTTCAAGATCGATGCAGCGCGAGAAGCTTATGATGAGGGTCAAAGCAACCAGCCGTAAAAGCGACGGCCCGTTGATATGCATACAGATCGGACATTCGCACAAGCCCAACAAAGGTCAGCTTTGTCCGCGATTGCAGCATAACTTCGGAGAGATAGATCGATCCTCACACTAGCGAAGGCTTGGAAGATAAACAGGTTATAGCGTCCCGAACCTGATCGGCAATTTCTGCTCCTTTTCCTCAAGGGCCAGGAATGCCCAGAAGTCGTCGAGACATAGTGCTTTCGCAAAATGGTATCCTTGGGCGAGTTCGCCCCCCGCATGTTCGAGCAGTTCAACTTGCGTGGAAGTTTCCAAGCCTTCGGCAACGGTATTGATGTTCATGCCATTCGCGATGGCCAAGACCGCTTTTACCATCGCCAAAGCCCGATCATCATGCTCGATGTCGCGAAGAAAGGAACGATCGATTTTCAGATAATTGACCGGTAGATTTCGAAGTTGACTGAGATTGGAAAATCCCGTCCCAAAATCATCCAAAGCTATTCGCGCCCCCATCTGCGAAAGCTCATCCAATTTTCTTTTGGCTGCAGTGATATCCCAAAGGAACAGAGTTTCGGTCACTTCAAAACATAAGCATTCCGGATCAACCGAATGCCTTTGTAAAATAGATCGAATCCTGGGGATCAGGTTTCTGTCCTTCAATTGCTTTGGTGACAAATTGACTGAGAGATAGGCGTTGCTTTCCCCCAACCAGCTTTTCAGTTCTGCGCAACTTCTATCCAGAACAAAGTCACCCAGAGCGTAGATGAGAGAAGTCTCTTCTGCTACGGCAATGAAATCGTCTGGTCGCACTGGCCCGAGGTTTGGGTCTGTCCATCGACACAATGCCTCGGCACCAACAACCTTGCCGGTTTTGAGACTTACGATGGGCTGATATCTTACCTCAAGACCGCCTTCCTGCTGATCCAAGGCTCGCCGTAGAAAATGAGATATCTTTTGGCGTTCCCGAACGTTGTCTCCCATGCTTTCTTCATATGTGTTCCAGTCTCCACGCCCACTCTCTTTGGTAAAATAGAGTGCTATGTCGGCATGGCGCTGCAGGTCTTGCGAACTGATGTCCAGACCATTGCTAATCGCCACTCCCATTGAGCTGCCGACTTCGAGCGATGCTCCCTCATAAACGACGGGCTTCTCCAGCGCATCCGCGACTCTGTCGGCAAGATACGATATTTCATTCTCATCTGACGTTATCGGGCATAGAATGGCGAACTCATCCCCTCCCAGACGCGCAACCAAGTCTGTTTTCCGTACAACCTTACTCAAACGAAGCGCGATCTGCTTGAGAAGTTCGTCACCGGCATGGTGACCAAGCGTATCGTTCACGTCTTTGAAAAAATCCAAATCGATGCAAATGAGGGCGATCTTGTGGCCTTCGCTTCTTGCATGCTCAAGTGCTTGGTCAAGCCGATATGTGAAGGATCGACGATTGGCCAGGCCTGTCAACTGATCGCTCTCGGCCAGAGCCAGAGCCTGTTGTCGTGCTGCGTCCAACTCACTCGTGCGTAGAGCAACCCGATGCTCCAACTCGCTATTGAGCTTTTCCAGTCTCTCATTAGCTGCAAAAAGCTGGCGTGCTCGATCCTCTAGGAGATTTTCAGCCTGCAGACGAGCGTTGCGTTCCCTGTCATATCGCTTTTTTGCAAGCACTATTTGAGAGTTGGCTTCTTCCAGCCTAGCGACAAGCTCCTCCAGTTGAAGACGGTCGGCTTCATTCATTGTGAACGGTCCTATCAACGGTAAAACGTACGACAGGCTCACCGTTCATTTCCAAGGCATGACTGGTCAGTTTGATAGACGTCTTGAACTGGTCAGCGGCCCCCATGATCAACCCTTCAGCCAGTGACGAAAGACACCGGCTTGAGCGGTAATCCATGATCATGCGGGTTTCGGTCAACTTGGTCGTCGTGAAACTGGGGAGTTCCGCATCCGGATAGAGCTTGCGAACTTCAACATGAATATGATCTTCGATTGACGCGAGAAAATCGAAGAGGTCGTTCTCACGTTCGACAAATTGTTTGAACTTCTCTGCGAAGACACCCATGAGATGGACCCCGAACTGGAACAGAAGGCTGGCCACTTCAACATCGACCTGGGAGGACAATGCTCCAAGAAGCTGAACCATTTCCCTATGATCATAAGTGCCGACAGATGTATAAGCGCCGCCACTCTCCAATTCACAGGCATCGATCATATCCTGAGCCTGTTCGATGGAGAATCTTTGCTCAACAAATTCCAAGAATTCCGAAAAAACAATGCCCTTCATGGATCACCTGATAATTTTTACCATTGGTAGAATGCTACAAGTAATTTGACATTTCGTAAAATCTCTGGAGATCCGTGAAAAATACAGTTGTAGTGCTTTCTTTGGTTGATCATTCAAGCTGTCGCTTCTGTTGCAGGTAAGACACAGGACCTCTCTGCAAGATTGAAGACTTCATCCAGTCCCAGCTTGACGTAGCATGATTGCTCAATAGGCAGATTTGCCTGCAATCAAGCACGATAGGGGCGTCCCGCAATGCGCAGTTAATGCGGGATTTTGTATTGTATAGGGAGTTCATCGCGCGTTGCAGCGAATGTCTCAAAGGTCCGCAGACCAGCAATCGACCGGCTAAAAAGCTGCGCTTCAATCAAATGCTAGGAATCGGGAAGCAGACTTTTGGGATGTAGCCTCTGTCGGATGTCGGGATTGGGCCGATTCCGTTCTCTAATTCCGCAAGATGCTCTGAGTTGTATTTTGTTCCTGCCGGTTCCATCGTTCTCTTCGCAGTAGGTGTATTGCCTCTGCATTGTGGCGCAAGGAAGCGTTGATGGATCAATGTTGAAACCGCGTTTAAGATTACTTTCTCTTCGCACGGAATTGGTCGATCTCATCACCGCCATTCGTCCCGGCAGGGACATTCTTCACCCTATATCCGGGCGATCTCGTATTGCTTCAGTAATTCCCAATCAAGCGGTTTCCCATTTAAAAGATGTTCCATCACGCCACATTCGATGAAGAATGGTGGCCAATTTTCTAGCTATTGCGACCCTGGCCTTTTTTCCACCAGATCGGCCAGCAATTTCCATGCCCCATTCCTTTAGCGAACAGGTGTGTTTAGTGCGGGTCAGCACAACATTGGCCGCCTCGAACAAATAGCTGCGCAGCATTGCATCCCCACATTTTGATATGCGACCGGGCCAATCCATTTCTCCGGATGCATACCGCCTTGGTGTCAGGCCGATATAGGCACCAACCGTCCGGGATCGTGTAAAGCGGGTTGGATCATCAATGCATGACAGATAGGCAAGCGCGGTCATTGGGCCAACGCCGGGTACAGTCATGAAAGCCCGGGATTGCTCATTGGAGCGAGCAAGGCGTTTGATCTTGTTTTCCAAGCACAGGCGCTGCTGATCAATGGCTTCGCGAGCGGTTAGCAACGGTGATACAATATCGGCAAGTTCCGGAGCCTGTCGGACGACATCTTGTGCCCGTTTCAAAAAGATACCACCATTGGCTCGCCCAATCACGAGGCCAAAGGACTTGAACAGACCGCGTATCTGGTTCTCGATATCTCGGCGCATCTGAACCAGAAGACTGCGTGCATTCAAGAGGGAACGAATGCGGTGGCTTTCTTCGCTTTTGATCTGAACCTGGCGAAACCAGCCAGTCTGCATGATACGGGCGAGGCCCAAGGCGTCATTGCGGTCCGATTTGTTGATCTGCATCGACAGAGCAGCACTGGCATGGCGAGCATCGATGCAGATCACCGGCAGATGCCTTGCCTTCAGTTCACGCCAAAGCCAACTGGACGTTGGGCCAGATTCCAAACCGACGCGGTGAACCGATGGTGCATGCTTGTCCAGATATCCGGCGATCTCGTCAGGATCAGAGGGGACAATGCCTTCCTTGATCCGCATGCCATTCTCGTCAACGATACAGATAGATGTTTCTTTCAAGGATACATCCAGTCCAACATAGGTCGTCATCGGTTCCCTCCTGTTCGATTGCCAAATTGCATTTTAGCAGGCTGCACTTGGCTGTCCGACTTGCACGAACTAGGAATTACGCCATGTTGAAAAAGGCTTAGATTTTGAGGGGGAATTTGGCGCGGTAAAGAGGATGTTAATGGCGTTTCACGCCGGGATCGGGATCGGGATCAGTTTCGCCATCTTGCGCAGGTTCTGGGCTGTTGCTGCGATGCGGAATTCGGCTCTGGCTCCATTTGGTCCTCTGAGGCGTAACCGGTCCAGTTTCATGATACGTTTGAGATGGGCAAACAGCATCTCCACCTTCTTTCGCTGACGCATCGAGATGACATAATCATCCGTCTGGGCGATATCTCTTGCCATATCACGGGCACCCTCGAAGACGGAGCGCATGATCTTGCGGGCTGGTGCTTTGGGAACGCAGACCTGTTTCAAAACACAGGCCTCGCAGTCATGCTTGCTGGCGCGATATCTGCGCATGCCATCGCCATCAATGGCATCTCGCTCTTTCTTGAATGGGCGGCGATATTGATGCAGGGTTTTGCCGCCGGGACAGTAGTAAACGTCCCCGTCAGGATCATAGATGAAGTCGGAACGTGAGAAAGTGCCGTCGCGTCTCCCTGATTTGTCCCTTCTCGGCGGCGCTTCGCTTGCCTGCCAGGCAATGGAACACCGGAATGTGTGGCTCGCGATCCCATATTCATAGACAAGCCATCCCAGCATCTGCGCACTGCCATAGCCGGTGTCCCCGACAAGTCGCGCAGGATAGAGACCGGTCTGGGCCATCACGCGTTCGATCATGTCGCGGGCAGCTTTGTTCTCAGCCTGACGAATGGGAGCAGTCGGCTCCACATCCACGATGATCCCGTTGTCGAGATCGACCAGATAGTTGGTTGAATAGATGAAGTGCGCCTTGCCGCGATCGGCCGCTGACTATTACCGGCAGGCGATTGCTTGCAATCGCTGAGAGGCATCGAGCAGCCGGATCCACGGGCGAGATGTATTTAGGCGGAACTGGCGTAGCCGCCCCGAAGGCTGCATCATCCAGTGTTTGCAGATATTCCTCTGTCGCTCGGCTTGCGTGATCTTCTGGTGACCAGTCCTTCGGTTCAATGCCATCCTCACGGTTGGCATCTGCTTTGATCAGCGAGGCGTCAATCCCGAAGGCTTCCCCGCCAACAAGCCCCTCGGCAATCGTGCGGCTGAGAACATCCTCGAACAGCTTGCTGAACAGATCACTCTGGCGGAACCGACCATGCCTGTTTTGGGAGAAGGTTGAATGATCCGGGACAGGATCGGTCAGGTCCAGGCGGCAGAACCACCGATAGGCAAGATTGAGATGGACTTCATCGCAGAGGCGACGCTCAGACCGGATCCCCATGATGTAGCCAACCAGCAACATCCTGATCATCAGTTCGGGATCGATCGAGGGGCGACCGATAGAACTGTAGAAAGGCGCCAGATGACGTCGGATGTCTGCAAGATCAATGAAGCGATCAATGGACCGCAACAGATGATCCTGCGGTACGTGGTCTTCAAGATTGAACGCGTAAAACAGCGAAGCCTGCACCCCGCTCTGATTGCCCATCATGCCCCGATCCTCCATCCTCAAAGGAATTGAATCAGGACTTCAACACCAAAGCAACGCCTACTTTTTCAACGGAATCAGCCATTATCGGTCATTCGTTGGCGGGAATATGTCGTAGAATCGTTTCCGCATTCCGGACACTCGAGCAGGCCGCAGCATTCGCATCGATTAGATGGCAGATGAGCGGACATTCGCTACGGTCAGGTCATTCGCCTCTTGGCGAATTTCATTACAACGCTTCCTTAAATACCGCTCGTCCGGCAAGCAAAGTATTCTCCAGCGGTGTGGCGTTCGCAAAACGCGAATCAAGACCAAATTAGCCCCAGATAAGCACGGTGGCAATGGTGCCAACCACGACCGTGGCTAGTGTTATGGGCCACCCGACAAGGAAAAATTCCTTGAAGCGATAAGGGCCAAGGGCATAGGCTAGGGTGTTGTTATGGTGGCCGAAGGGCGTCAGGAAATCGCAGGAGGCACCGATTGCCACCGCCATGAGCAGCATGGCTGGAGGCAGATCTGCAGTGTGGGACAGCTCGATCGCGATGGGTGCCAGCAGCACTGCCGTCGTCGCATTGTTAACGAACGGGGTGATGAACACCGCCAAAATCAGCATGACGAAGGTAAAAAGCACAGCCGAGGCATCCGGCAGAATACCCAGCATGGCTCTTGCAATGGTGGTTGCTGCCCCGGTGTTGCCGACGGCTTCTCCCAGTGGCAACACGGCCACCAGCAGCAGAATGATGGGCCAGTTAAGCCTTGAAATTGCCTCCCGCAAATCGAGCAGGCCACCAAGCAGATAACCTATCAGCATCAGCCCATAGGCAATTTCTGGCGGAACGCCCGCGAAGGCAGCAGCCAGCATTCCCGCAAGAAAAAGGATCAATGTCCATTTGCTGCGCTTGCCCATGGAAAAGAGCTTGCCGCTGGATGCAACGGCAACAAGGCCTGTATTGCTGATGGCCTCACTCACCGCCCGCTCATTGCCCTCAAGATGCAGGATATCGCCGACTGACAATCGGAATTCGTCCAGAGGACCTTCAAGCCGGCAAGATTGGCTGGTAACCCCGATCACGTTGATCGCGCGGTCCGAAAATGCGCCGATGTTGGCGACCACAGACCCCTGAAGCATGCTGAAAGGCAAGATTGCTGCCTGCACTTCCACCCAGTCTGGGTCGGCAGGCATGACACGGGTAGCTCGGGCTGGCACCAGCCTTCCTTCGGCAAAGGCTTCGCCGAGCAAAATGTCATCGGCCTCGATCAGCAGCCGGTCACCGGGCTCTAGCCGGGTTTCTGCCAAGAGCGGGAAAACCCGGCGTTCCTTGCGCACAGCACCACAAATCCGTCCCTCGATCATCGCCTCGACATCCGTGACTGTGACAGGGCTTTTGCCTGCGTCGGAGCAGAAGACTTCCGTTGCCACCTGATGGCACCCCGCAGTGCCGTCCTCTTCTTCATCCTGCTCCTGTTCCTCCGGTCCGAGGATATGCGGGGCCCACCAGACCAGCAAGATTACTCCGACTACTGAGATTACCAATCCTGTTGGCAGAAAATCGAGAAAGCGAAAGCGTCCGCCGCCGTCATTGATCAGCGCCTCGCTGACAATCAGGTTGGGCGGTGTGCCGACGACTGTGCACATGCCGCCCATCAGCGTTGCAAAGGACAGCGGCATCACCAGTTGGCGCTGTGAAATCTGATGTCTGCTGGCAAGCGAGAAGACCACCGGCAGCAGCAATGAGAAGGCGCCAATGTTGTTCATCACCATGGAAAGCATGGCCCCGACAGCCCCCAGAGCCAGCGCGATCGTGGCAGGGGTTTTCAAGTGATGGCCGAGGATCTCGCCGACCTTGTCAAGCAGACGGCTGTTCTGGAGCACCTGCACGATCAACAGAATTTCGAGCACCGTGATGACCGCCGGATTGGCTAGGCCGGAGAAGGCCCGGTCGAAGGGGACGAGGTGGAGCAACACGGCCGCTGCCAGGCCAACCAGGGCAACAACTTCCACCCGGAACCAATCCATGGCGAAAACAACGAGCATAGCCCCAAGCAGCCCGAGGATGAGAAGCTGATCAACCGTCACCTGTTTCGACTTTCAAACCCATTTTGAATTTTCGCGTGCCCTTTGGACATAGCCTAGCAACCATAGCCGATCAGGGCCGCGGTTTCGAGCATCAGGAACAAGATGGTTCATAGTGCCGCAGCGGGCCCGTTGCCCGATTGCGGGGATAGACGGCTCTGGTTTCGCACGCCTGCTGTTTCACCAAGCCCTGTTGCTGCCGGGAGAAAAGGGTCCAGACCCTTGGCCGGAACTTTACGCTTGCCTGCTGGCCCGCAGGATGTTCGAGTGGGACGTCAATTTCAACCCGATGGGCCCCTGAGCCAACCAGCAGTTCCAGCCTGCGGGTTCCTGCCATCCGGCGGCTGGCAAGGACGCGCCCCTCAAGGCAGGGCGTGTCGTCTTCCACGATTTCGATCTGATGCGGGCGAAAGAATAGCAGCGCCGCCCCGTTATGGTCGCAGGCTAGCCCGGTGGGGCGATCTGCAAGCCAGATCTTGCCCTGTTCGAGCCACACGGGTAGTTCGGAGGCCTCGCCAATGAATCGATGGACAAAGGAAGTTACGGGGTGGTCGTAAACCTCGTCGGGTGATCCTACCTGCTCGATCTGCCCCTCATTCACCACCACCACCCGGTCGGCCAGCTCCAAGGCCTCTTCCTGATCGTGGGTGACGAACACCGTGGTATGGCCGGTGCGATCGTGAATTTCCCGCAGCCAGTGGCGCAGATCCTTGCGCACTTGCGCATCGAGCGCGCCAAAAGGCTCGTCCAGCAACAGCACCTTCGGCTCTATCGCCATGGCGCGCGCGAGGGCGACACGCTGCCGCTGACCGCCGGACAGCTGGGCCGGATAGCGATGCTCAAGACCGGAAAGCCGGACCAGTTCGATGAGTTCGCGCGCGCGCGCTTCGATTTCCCGTTTCGGGGGGCGGGTGGCCCGCGGGCGCACCGTCAGGCCGAAGCTGACATTCTCCAGCACCGTCATGTGCCTGAAGAGCGCATAATGTTGAAAGACAAAGCCGACCTGACGCTTCTGGATCGGTTGAAGCGAAGCTTCTTCGTCCCCGAAGAACACCGCTCCGGCAGATGGCGCTTCAAGACCAGCAATGAGCCGGAGAAGCGTCGTCTTGCCAGATCCAGAAGGACCAAGCAGTGCTATCAGTTCCCCCGAATGGATGGTCAGGGAAACATCGCTGAGAGCGGCGGTGGCGCCGAATACCTTGCTGACGTTCTGAATTCCAAGATCCATGACAAACCTCTCACCTCACGACCCACGATTTGCGGGCCTTGAGGCATCTGGTGATCAATCGGCATAGCGCAGCTCGATTGCAGTTTTAAGGACAAGGGTGACAAGGGCGAGCCCGACCAGCAGCGAAGCAACTGCAAAGGCGGCCGCAAAATTATATTCATTGTAGAGGATCTCGATATGCAGGGGCATGGTATCGGTCAGCCCGCGAATGTGGCCGGAGACAACGGACACCGCCCCGAATTCGCCCATGGCGCGAGCGTTGCACAGCAGCACGCCATAGAGCAGCCCCCAACGGATGTTGGGTAGAGTGACATGAACAAAGGTCTGCCATCCGCTGGCACCCAGACTGAGTGCGGCTTCCTCATCGGCCGAGCCCTGATCCTGCATAAGGGGAATGAGCTCCCGCGCGACGAAAGGAAAGGTTACGAAGATCGTCGCTAGCGTGATACCGGGCACAGCAAACAGGATCTCGATTCCCATACTCTTCAACCACGGCCCGAGCAGGCTGCCCGACCCGAACAGCAGCACATAAACCAGTCCAGAAATCACCGGCGAGACAGAAAAAGGCAGGTCTATGAGCGTGATCAGAAAGGCCTTGCCACAAAACTCGAATTTGGCAATGGCCCATGCGGCGGCCACACCGAAGACCATGTTGAACGGCACCGAAATGGCCGCCACCAACAGAGTCAATCTTATGGCTGCCAGGGCATCGGTGTCCACAATGGCCTGCCACCAGGCCCCGACACCATTGCGGAAGGCTTCCGAGAAGACCGCGACCAGCGGCAAGAACAGAAAGAAGGTCAGAAACACTGTCGCAATCGCCATGAGCAGCCTGCGGACAAGCGGTGTTTCCGTGGTTGCTGAATGTATCTGGATTGTGGTGTTCTGATCAGTCATGTCCGAACCTCCCTCTGCTCCATGCTTGTATCAGGTTGATAATCAGCAACATCAGAAACGAAATAGACAGCATCACCACACCAACAGCCGTGGCGGCGGCATAGTTGAACTCCTCCAGCCGGATGACGATCAGAAGCGGAGTAATTTCCGAGACATAGGGGATATTGCCAGCGATGAAGATGACCGAGCCATATTCCCCGATGCCTCGCGCCATGGCCATGGCGAAACCGGTCAACATGGCTGGTAGCAATCCGGGCAGCAGCACACGGGCGACAATGTTCAACCGAGAGGCTCCTAGGGTGGCGGCCGCTTCCTCCACTTCCCGGTCTACCTCTTCGAGCACCGGCTGCACCGTGCGCACGATGAAAGGCAGGCCGATGAAGACGAGAGCGACCACGATTCCTGCGGGGGTAAAGGCAATCTTGAAACCAAGCTTCGTAAGCCAGCTGCCAATCATGCCATTTGGCGCATAGAGTGTCGCAAGGGCAATGCCTGCGACAGCCGTCGGCAAGGCAAAGGGCAGGTCGACGACGGCGTCGACGATTCTTCGTCCGGGGAATCGGTATCGCACCAATATCCACGCCACGACGAGGCCGAAAACACTGTTGATGAACGCAGCTAGGATGGCGCTGCCAAAACTGATCCTGAGCGCGGCAATGGTGCGCGGATCGCTGGCCAATGCCCAGAAATCCTGCCAGCCCAGATCGGAGGATCGCCAGACCAGTCCCGAAAGCGGGATCAGAATGACCAGCGAGAGATAGCAAATCGCAAAACCGAAAGTCAGGCCGAAACCGGGCATGACACCCGCCACGCGAAAATGCCATCGGGCGCTTTTAACAGCGGCTGTCATGTCAGTGCACCGGCTTATAGATCTGATCAAAGATGCCGCCATCGCCGAAGAAGTCCGGTTGCGCCTTTTTCCAGCCGCCGAAAGCATCCACGGTGACCAGCTTGAGGTCGGGGAAGCGCTTCATGTCTGCGGCGTCGGCCATGTCCGGCTTATAGGGTCGATAATAATGTTTGGCGGCGAGGCGTTGGCCATCGTGGCTGTAAAGCCCCTCGAGATAGGCCCGGGTAATCACGCCCATTCCCTTTGCCTTGACATTGCCCTCGACCACGGCGATCGGTGGCTCCGCCTTGATAGAAATGGACGGAACGACGATCTCGAAGGTATCAGGTCCAAGCTCTTCAAGAGCGAGAAAGGCTTCGTTTTCCCAAGCCAGCAGGACATCTCCAATGCCGCGCTGAACGAAGGTGGTTGTCGCCCCGCGGGCTCCGGTATCAAGTACCGGGACATGGCGGAACAGATCGCTGACATATTGGCGCACCCGGGCTTCGTCGCCGCCATAGGCCTTTTGTGCCCAAGCCCATGCAGCCAGGAAATTCCACCGCGCACCGCCGGATGTCTTGGGATTGGGGGTAATCACCTCGACGCCATCTCGCACGAGGTCGGCCCAATCGGCAATCGCCTTGGGATTGCCCTTGCGCACAAGGAAAACGATCGTGGAGGTATAGGGTGCGCTGTTGTTGGGAAGTTGCTCGCGCCAGTTAGCGGCGATTTTGCCGGTCTTGTCGGCAATGGCATTGATGTCTGCTTCCAGCGCGAGGGTGACGACATCGGCTTCAAGGCCATCGATCACCGAGCGAGCCTGTTTGCCCGATCCACCATGAGACATGCGAATGATGACTGTGTCTCCGGTTTGCGCTTTCCAGCTGTCTGCAAACAGCTGATTGAATTCCTTGTACAACTCTCTGGTCGGATCATAGCTCACGTTGAGAAGCGTGAAATCCGTTGCGACTGCCGATGACCCGCACACGATGGCAAGCGTCATGGCGGCAGCCGCGATAGTACTTCGAAATCGTGTCATAACGGCCTCCCTTGAGATACTTTATGTACTTAATCTCTATCGAATTAATAGTGTTAGTCAACAAAATTATGGAATGAGACAAATAAATTTATGAAATCAATGAGATACCTAAGTCATCAAAATCGTCGATCTCGCCAAACTCATCGGAATTCGCAAGAGCATCAGCAAGCGTTGTGTTATCAAGAATGGCCCGGGTCGCGTCTGCCACCCGGGCAAAGACCCGCCGGATTTCGCACGAGGCTTCGTCCGTGCAGCCGTCGCATTTGCGATAGGCCATCTTGCTGAGGCATGGCAACGGCGCGATCGGCCCATCGATTATGCGCAGCACTTCACCGAAGGTGATCTCGTCTGCGCCCTTGAGCAACAGATAGCCGCCCATCTTGCCACGTCGGCTCTGGACAATGCCATGGCGTTTAAGGTCGAGAAGGATCTGCTCCAGAAACTTCTTTGGGATATTCCGAGAAGCTGCAATATCGGAGATCATGGAGATCTCGTCTACATCCCGACGCGCCAACACGATCAGTGCCCTGAAGGCATATTGTGCTTTTTGCGAGATCATATCAGTCCTCACGCCCAGATAATTCCACCCTTAATATAGCAAATCCGATCTATATAGTCGTCATTAAAATCGTTGACTCTCGAAGTTCGAGCCCTTTAATTGGAAAATAACTGGTGCAACTTTGAATAGCAGTTATTGTGCGAGAGCATTGCAGTTGCTGCGAAAGGCGCCGATGACCGTTTCTCGTAGGAACACATGGCGGGAGCTTTAATGCCCGCTTCGATCTAAGAGTGTCCAAGTTTTTTTGCATCCGCAGCAAAATTCTGCTCCCCGCCCGTTCGCCAGAAACGCATTCAGTGGCCATGAAATTTCGGCGCTGCACCCAATGTCTCAAAGGTCCGCCAACCTGTCACCGGGTCCATGAAAATGCTCCACCACGTTCGAATGACAGAAATGGGGAAGCTGGCTTTTGGGATGTAGCCTCTGGCGAGCGACCGCTCAGGGCCGCGACTGCTATTCACGCGCCTGATTTACCGTTTCCAATCACTGGTGCGCTGCACCAGACCGCTTGGAGCCCAAAGTGGACGTTTCTTCAAAGACGGAGAGCAGTTATAACTGGGTGATTTCGATGGTTCGAACCCTACAATGCAATGGAGTATAGTGGCTTTCAGGAAGAGTTAGCAAATTTGATCTAAAACTATAGATTGAAATTGTAACACCTTTGAAAGCTTGGCTCACTTTGAATACTCTTGCAAAATCAATCTCTTTTTGGATTTTTTCCGCTTTTTTGCTTTTGTGGATACTGCAGCAATTCCCGGTTATAGGTATATTCTTAATGTTTCTCGGAGGTCCCTTTGTGTGTGGGGGACTGTTGTTGGCGTCGTTGGTGGTCTTGTTTTTTGAGGCTCTATTTAGCCGTTTGCCTCGCTGGCTGATTGCAATTCCAGTGGCTTTTTTTGGATATTATTATTCCCTTTACTACAGCCAAGAGGTGTTGATATCGAAGTGGGAGGCGGAGCTTCAAAGCACTAATCCTGTCAAAGTCCATGACTTCAATGCAAATCAGGAAAGCCTTGTTTTTGAAAGCGGTAACCACCTTGTATCCGGCTATCGTATTCCAGTTACATACAATAAAGACAACAACCATACTGAGGGCTACATATCCTACCGCATCATCACGAAAGAAAGCTGTGATCGTATCCCACAGGACAGTGAGGCGAAGATTTACAAAAGCACTCTGAGTTATCGCCAACCAGGCACGAATGGGCGTGGTCGGCTATCCACCCGCAAGGGGCTTTGTTTACTCCGCATGCCCGAACAGCCATCAAAAGAGATTTTGGAAATTCGAATTGGCAACCAGAAAATCTCTCATGAGGATGCTGAGATCGGAATCCGTGTTTACACTTTTGTGAAGAAAAACAAAGAAATCGGGGCATACCGAACAGCGTCCATCGGCAAGTATTATGGCTTCCCCTTGCCAATCATTGGATGTGGATTGAATTCTAGCAATCCGTCGTGGGATTGTGTTCAAGGTTTCCAAAGATCATTTTATCGTTTGAAAAGCAACCCAATTTCTCTAGGGCAAGATACCAGAATCGATCCAGTTGCCCAGATGTTGGGTCTGAAAAAATACAGTGATGAAGATTACCTAAATTTCGTCCCTTTTTTGGAAAGCAATCAAGCGATCTTGCGTGCGCAAGGTATTGCTGACGATTTGGTCCGCAATGCGTTTGATACTTTGCGGAAAGTATTTGGCGATCGTAATGTGAAGATACCGTGGAGGATGCTGCACACTCTGACTCGGGATACAAAGCGTATTGATGACAATGCCGACAACATCGTCCGCTATTTGAGTGTGCTTCAATCTGCAAAATCTTTGAGTAACTCAATTAGCAGCATTCTGCGGAAAAGCAAGCAAGAACAAGAGCGATTGAGAGAACAGTATGCGACTTACAAGAAGGAAAAGGTCACCGACCTTCATTATAAGCAAAAACTAATGTTCTCTTTGCTGGCTTGGATATCTGAGGAGAAATTTCACATTCATGCTCAAGCCATTTTCCGACTATTCTCCAACTATGAAGATATGGACAAAGTACCCGATCTCTATCTCAGATTAGCTGATACTTCGGAAGCAACGGATGGCTTGCAAATGTTTTATGAGAACGATTTGAACGCAAAAAATGTGAAAGGGTGGAGTAAATTTTTGCCAGTGCAAGCTCTTTGCAGGATCGGAACAGCTTCCAGCTCCGTAATCAAGTTCATGAAAACAGAGTTTGAAAAAGAAGGACACAAGCCACTATTTGGAGAACCCGCAAAAATGCGGGATAACAGCTATTACGAAGCTCTATTCCTCGCCCTCGTAAGCTTTCATGAGCAGGATTTTGCACGAGCCAAACTATCAACTCACAACAATCACAATTCCGGTTGGTATACAGCTGTTCTTGACGGTAAAGCGGCTGGCCAATTTGGCCCCAATAATTGCATGATAAGAGCGAGGAATCCTGGAGATTGGACACCGCCTTCACTGCAACCCAAAATTAAAAGAAATTAACTTAGGGAGCATGATCGTTCCCCAAACAAACGCATTGCATCAAAGGTCTGAAATGTCAGAATTATGTTTAAAACAAAGTGTTGTAGCGAAAAATGGAGAGCGATCTTAGGAGGCTAAACTCTCCCTCATGCCGGTGTTGGGAGCAGTTTTGCCATTTTTCGCAGGTTCTGCGCTGTGGCTGCCAGTGTGAACTCATCTTTTGCTCCATTTGGGCCTCGAAGACGCAGTCTATTCAGCCCCATAATCTTCCTCATGTGCGTGAACAGCATCTTCACTTTGCACCTGGCACACCACTCAAAGAAAAACAAACGCCTGGAGCCACTTCTGAGAAGGTCGAGCCGATCTGTTGCAAAGCTTCATCGTCAACGACGCATTGAGATTTATGGCGTGAGAAGAAGCCTGATTTGATCCTCAACGCCAGATCCTGCCTTAAAATCTGCGACTTTTTCTATGGAATTAGCTCTTTTCGAACACTCGTGAACCAATAGATGCCACGTCGCAGTAATCCCCTTTTCTGCCGTTCGTCGGGAGTGACATCCTAAAAGCCAGCTTCCCCATTCCTGCCATTCGTTCAGGCCGTAGCAATACGAGCGTTTGATGGCTGCAAGCCGAACTTTTCAACCGTTCGTCTATCAGCCGTTGCTCAAGCTTTGTCTAGGTGGTGGAGGAGTTATGACAATGATCTGACTTGCGGAAGGCTCCGTTTTTAGGGGTGCCGAAGGCCTGTTGAAGTTTCAGGGTGTTCCGGCCAATAGGCAACCATCCCGAAAAGGGCTTGCGAATCACATAAGCGTGTGCTTATGTGATGTCATGACTGAGAATGACATATTCCGAGCGCTGGCAGACCCAACACGCCGAGCAATTTTCGAGAAGCTGGCTACAGGCAGCATGAACGCCAGCGCCTTGCGCGAGGGCATGGAAATCAGCCAACCGGCAATGTCGCAACACCTTTCGGTTTTGCGAAGTGCAAAGCTTATAAGGGAAGAACGGCAGGGGCGTTTTGTGAATTACGAGGTCAATCCCGAAGGGCTGGTGCACATCGCTCAATGGCTTGCGAAGTATCGTGCCTATTGGCCCGCTCGCATCACGGCTCTCAAGACTTTGCTAAAGGAAATGGATCAATGAGTGAAGAGGCCAAAGAGCTTGATGACGCTATCAAACTGGAATTTGACCTGGGCGATCCGCCTCAAAAGGTCTGGCGCGCTATTACCATTCCCGAACTTAGGGAAAGATGGTTGCCAGAAGAAACACTGGCAGTTCCCGATGCGATCGCTGTCACTCCAGATCAAAAAGTCAGCTACAGGCTGCGCGACGATCGTCCGCCTTTCTTAGAAAGCATCGTGACATTCACGATTACCCCGAACGCGGCAGGCGGTACCTGCCTTCAAATCGTCCATGAACTGACGGATGATCGTCTTGACCGGATGGCGTGTACCGCCGCGAACAGCAACAATCCACTCTTGATGCTCACTGCCTGACACGACGTGTCTCACCCAACATAATTTGCACGTTAGGAGGTCGCCGATGCGCGAAGCGATGCAACTCGTCCCTATGGTCGTCGAACAATCCAGTCGGGGGGAGCGTTCTTTTGATATTTACTCCCGACTTTTGCGTGATCGGATCATCTTCCTTAACGGCGAGGTGAATGACACCGTATCGGCCCTAGTCTGTGCTCAGCTCCTATTCCTAGAAGCAGAAAACCCGAAAAAACCAATTAGCCTCTATATTAACTCGCCGGGGGGTGTTGTGACCAGCGGTTTGGCTATGTATGACACAATGCGGTTCATCAGTGCGCCGGTGCATACGCTCTGCATGGGAACCGCTCGCTCCATGGGTTCTTTTCTTTTGATGGCGGGTGAGCCGGGCGAGCGCGTCGCGCTCCCAAATGCGAGCATCCTGATCCATCAGCCATCGGGCGGTTTTCAAGGTCAGGCATCCGATATGCAGATCCACGCTGAGGAAATCCTGAAAACCAAGCAGCGCATGACTAGGCTCTATGCCGAGCATTGTGGGCGTTCGTATGAGGATTTTGAACGCGCGATGGATCGCGACCACTTTTTGACCGCGGAAGAAGCAATGGAATGGGGCTTGATTGACAAAATCATGCAGGTGCGGGAAATGCCTGCCAATCCCTAATAGCCAGGCAGGCTGCAGCACAACTTCGCTAACAAATTAGGTATCTCCGACTGGTGAAGTCGGTCCAGAACTGCCGCCGATTGGGGGCTACATCTCAAAAGCCTGCATCCCCATTCCTGACATTCGATTGAAGCGCAACATTTTTAGGCGGTCGAGGGCTGGTCTGCGGAGAGGCTGTGTGAAAACCCCATTTATGAGCGATTGATGGTATACTCATCTGAGGTTGAATCGGAGATTTGGCATGTCACGATTTATCGAAGGTATTGGGCGTTCTGAGGTCGCGTTGTTGCCGGACTGTCTTGATGATTTCATCGAAGAGCATAACCCAACTCGGGCCATTGATGCGTTTGTCGATATGCTGGATTTGTCCGCTTTGGGGTTCAATACCATTCCCAAGAATACAGGTCGTCCTGGCTATCATCCCGGTTTGATGTTGCGCATTTACATATACGGTTATCTCAATCAGATTCAGTCGTCGCGACGTCTTGAGCGTGAATGTGGTCGTAATCTTGAGCTTCTCTGGTTGACGTGTCGCCTGAAGCCGGACTTCAAAACGATTGCTGATTTTAGGAAAGACAATGGCCCGGCCATCCGCAAAGCCTGTAAACAGTTTGTCGCCCTGTGTCGTGGCCTTGACTTGCTTGATGGTAATTTGGTCGCCATTGATGGAAGTCGGTTCAAGGCGGTGAACGCCAAGGCAAAGAGCTTCACCCGAGAGAAGCTACGCCGCAAACTTGGCGAGATTGATGCTGCGATTGAACGATATCTGGCTGAGGTCAAGAGAGCAGACGAAGCTCTTGATAAGACCGGTTGGACCATTCCCACATCACGGATGACCCGTACCGTTCGCAAGCTTAACCACTTAAAGAAAGAAGCAGATAGGCTGCGCGCTGTTGAACAACGCATGAACACCACGGGCGAAACACAGATCTCCCTCAGTGATCCTGACGCCAGAGCCATGGCGACGACCGCCCGGATGCCACGCGTTGTGGGCTATAATGTTCAGACCGCAGTTGAGGCCAAGCATCATCTCATCGTTGCCCATGAAGTTACCAATCAAGGTTATGACCGTGACGCCCTGTCGATGATGGCTGTGGCGGCCCGAAATGCAATGTCGACAGACAAACTCGAAGTTATCGCAGATAAGGGCTACTTCAAGGGTGAGGAAATTGTTGCCTGTGAGGCAGCGGGGATTGCTGCTACGGTTGCCAAGCCCATGACATCTGGGGCGAGTGCCAAGGGACGCTTTGATCGGGCCGACTTTGCCTATGATCATGACCGGAATGTCTATATCTGCCCCGCCGGACAAGAACTCACTTACCGCTTTACCAATCAGGAAGGCGGGAAAGTCCTCCATTCATATTGGACCAGTTCCTGTTGCGATTGTGTCATCAAGAATAAATGCACACCAGCAAAAGAGCGTCGTATTCGACGTTGGGAACATGAGGCGGTTCTGGAACGAATGCAGAAGCGCATCGATGAAAATCCAGATCGATTGGCGATCCGCTCCATGACTGTCGAGCATCCGTTCGGTTCCATCAAATCATGGATGGGAGCGACGCACTTCAAATTGAAAACGATCAAACATGTGGCAACGGAGATGGCGCTGCATGTCTTGGCCTATAACTTCCGGCGGCTCATCAAGATCATAGGCATTCCAGCGATGATCAAGGCGATGGCTACCTAATTGTGGTCAGCTCCGCTTCCTCTCCGGCCTAAAATGACCTGAAATCGAAAAAGAGCGGCCTCTAGACCACCGAAAACAGTAAACTGCCGAATATTCCCAATTCGGAACTTTGAAACGCTGTCTGATGATAGTGGAAAATATTACAGCGCGTTTCCACACAACCTCCGGACAAACCGGGCTCTCATCCCGCATCACGATAAATTTTGCCTCCTAGTATGCACGTTCATAACGAAAGTTTGCCCGAAGTGACGTGGGCTGATTTCAGGCCACATGAATCCAGAAAGGTCGTTTGTGAACCATCACCGGCAAACCCGAACTTGATCACTTTTGACCATGTCTATCGAAGTCGATCTGAGCGGCCTCTATCGCTGACTTGGCTTGCACACTCCAGCCAACAAGCGCGGCTACTTGGGACGCAAAGGACCGACCGAGCGGCGACAATTCGTATGTGACGCTGGGTGGAACGGTCGGTGTGATATGGCGCAAGACATGACCGTCGCGCTCGAGCCGCCGCAAGGTCAGGGTCATCATCCGCTGCGAGATGCCGTCCAGTGACCTCTCCAGTTCGCGATACCGACGCGGGCCCGCCGAAAGCTCGGCTAAGGTCATGACGGTCCATTTCTCCCCCAATCGGGTGAGCACAAGACGGAGTCCGCAATCCGGGTGATCGATAGAGCCACAGGGTTCCAACGAAGTGTCATGGCGAACATTTGTATGCGTGACGGACATGTTTGTGCCTCCTTATGTGCGGTCTGCGACTTCCCTATATTACCGGAGAAGATAGTAAGAAAGGAAGTTCAATGATACTCGTGACAGGGGCCTCGGGCCAGCTTGCGTCAACACTGGTGTCCGCGGCGAGAGCATCTGGAGTTGCAGTCATCTCTGCGAGCCGCTCTCCGAATGCTGACCGGCAGATGGATTTCGACAGACCGGAAACGCTCGATTTTAGCGGCGTGGAAACGCTGTTCCTGACATCTGCAGGGTATGCGGAAGATGATGTCGTCATCCGCCGCCATGGGGCAGTAGTGGCGGCAGCACGTGAACATGGTGTCCGGCATATCGTATATTCCAGCCTGAGCAACGGCAGCGATCACCTCGGGTTCGCCTTGGCCCATCGCTGGACAGAGAAGACCATCAAGGACAGCGGGTTGGCCTGGACGATCCTTCGCAACGGACTCTACGCGGAACTGATCGGCAGTTTGGCTGCCCCAAGCGACGGGAGCATTTCAGCGCCGTTCGGACAGGGTCGTATCTCTGCTGTTGCGCGGGCGGATCTGGCAGCGGCGGCGCTTGCGGTCCTGAAGTCGCCCGCAGCTCACGCCGGGCGGAGCTACGAACTGTCCGGAGAAACAGCATTTTCCGTGTCGGACATCGCGCAGTCTCTCCGTGTGTCCTATACGCCGTCTTCTTTTGACGCAGAGCGGGAGAGGTTGTCCCAGCTGCCCTTGTTAGCGTTTCAGGCACCCATGTTGATGTCGATCTATGCGGCGGCGACAGGTGGTTTTCTGGAAACCCAACAAACCGACCTGAAGGATCTTGTGTCCCTACCTCGGGACGCCTTCGCCATCGCCTGCACAGTTGCTCAGGGAGAAGTCCAAACCCTTTAGGGCGCAATTGCAAGCGTGTAGAAAACCCGTCCGACAATTTCGCAAAGCGAGCGCAAAGCCAGCGTTGGACACATCAATCCGGGAGCAAAAACAGCCTGTTGCTGGTGTTTTGCCAACAGGGCAAAGGCAAACATACCACCGGTTCCGAACAGGATCAGCACTTCGCCGACCAGCAACGGCTCCATGACCCGTTTCAGGACCACGTCTTCAAGGGAGAAACCACCCATTGCCAATATCATGAAAAGGCTGCCGCGCTGCTCGCCACTCAAAGTCGCGGGATGGATTGTCATGGCGTTCTGGCAGGTTCACCAGGTTGAGGGAAGCGATTTGTAGCTGTTCGCAGGAAAGTAGACCAGCCAGATCTGTCCCCACTTTGCAGGAAGTCGGTAGTGTCTCAGTTTGAATTTCTTTTCTTATAAGGCCCGCGCGGCTTCGGTTTAGGTGTCCGGGCGTCAATAAGCTCTACAATCCACTCAATATCGTGCAGCGTGTCAGTCAATCCAGCATCCATAGCAGGGGACACTTTCAGGCTTTTGTGTATCCGGCAGAAATTGTAATGCACGAAGTACAACGCCAACGCATGGCAGTGATTGTCAAACTTCTTCGAAAAGGCATTCGTCAGACGGGTGAACCGACGCATTGACATGCGCATGGTCAGATTGTGACGCTCTACATAGGACGTAGAGACATGCTTTTCATCCGGGCTGCCTTTCTGAGGCGTTATTGCGATGGCCTCAAGCAGATGAATGAAGTTTTGCTTCACCAAAGCCAGATGGTCGTCTCTCTGCGCTTGTTGTGACTGCAAAACTGCAGTCCTTTGGCACAGGACTGCCGTATATTTTCTCGAGATCCATGTGAGCAGGCCGATGATAAGACCGATAAAGATCACAATGAAAGCGGTTTTCTCAAAAGCCAGCCGGATGGACTAACCGGTTCTGGACGCGGGCTTCCTGTTCATTTCGCGCGGGATCGCGGCAGGGTTTTCGATGGTGCTGACGGGAACAGGCAACATCATACTGGGACTGCTTAACCTCAATGCCGGCTTCTGGGATCTCGCCTTGTTCGGGGTGATTTCGGGCCTTGCCATGGGGCTGTTCTGCGTGGCGATGTCGACGCTGGCGTTCCAGAACATCGGCCCGACAAGCAGGACGAGGCCTCGGGCTGATCCAGCAACAAGCGAGTTTTCTGGCATTTCAGGATGCGTTCTGGCTGACTGGCGTCGCGGCCTTCCTGATGCTTCCAGTGGCCCTGTTCCTGCAGCGCCCCGTCGGGCATGCCTCTGTCGCGGCGGCGCACTGATCTACATGCGGGTGGCGAGGTTGCCCATGATCCAGAGCGTGCCGAGCGACATGATCGACAGAAGCAGAACGGTGAAGAGGATAAGCTGCAGGTCTTCGCGCTTTTGACGCGACAGGCCGATGTGCAGGAAGAAATGCAGGTGCACGACGATCTGCGCGATGGCGAGGATGGCGATGGTCGCCGCCAGCGGTCTGCCCTGCATCACGCCCCAATGGACGAACCCGAAGGGCACCAGCGTCAACGTCAGCGCCAGCACGAAACCTGCAAGATACATCCGGGCGTCGCGGCGGTAATCGGGATTGGTCATGGCATCAACCCTCCGAGGTAGACGATGGAAAAGATCGCGACCCAGATCAGGTCGAGGAAGTGCCAGAAGAGGCCCAACCGCAGGAGACGCGTCTTGACCACGGGAACGAGGCCTAATGCCGCCATCTGGGCGAGCATGACGAGGATCCAGAGGCACCCTGCGGCGACGTGAAACCCGTGGAGCGGGGACAAGCCCCCAAAAGGCTGACCAGTAGCCGCTGCGTTGCGGCACCGCGCCGACGTCTATCATGTGCGCGAAGTCGCTCATTTCCAGCGTGAGGAAACAAAGACCAAGGATCAGCGACGCGGCCAGCCAGACCGCAATTGCCCTGCGCCCAAGTTCGTGCCGCATCGCCAGCGTGGCGAAACCGAAGGTGAGGCTGCTGGTAAGCAGGATCATGGTTTGCGCAAAGATGCTACGCAGGTCGAAGGCTTCAGCCGGGCCGGGGCCGCCTGCCATGCCCATCGGGTTGGAGACGGTGAGATAGGAGGCAAAGACCAGCCCGAAGATCACAAGATCACTCATCAGGAAAATCCAGAACCCGAAGACGATGGTTTCGGCCCCCGTGTGCGCGTCGCCGTGGTGGTCGCCCAGGTTGAGTCCGGGATGAAGGTTGGATGTACTCATTGCGCGGCCTCGGGTTGGGTGAGATGTTCCGGCAGCGCGCGGCCCCGGTTGCTTTCGCGGGTTTCAACAAGCCGGTCCACCGCCGGGGCTGCGTGAACCCGCGCCAGCCATGATCGGTGTTCGGCGGCGATCTCGGCGGCGGGGACAACATGGGTAAGATCGGTGCGGAAGGTACGCCCGATGAGGGCAAGCAACATCACCACGAGCGACACAAAAGCCAGCCACCAGATCCAGAACACCAGCGCCAGCCCGAGCAGGGTGGAGCAGAGGCAGACGATCAGGCCGATGGCCGTGTTGTCTGGAATCACTATGTCCTCATAGGCGTCAGGTTCCGCATAGGCACGACCTGCGGCCTTGGCCTCGGCAAAGTCGTCACGCGCTGTCACCTGCGGAACCACCGCGAAATTATAGGCTGGCGGCGGCGAGGGGATCGACCATTCGAGCGACCGCCCGTTCCACGGGTCTCCCAGCGGCACCGCGAGCCGGTCGCGCTGGCGGATGCTGACCCAGAGCTGGACCGCCAGACAGGTGAGTGCCGTCAGGATCAGAGCGGCCCCAAACAGCGCCAGCCACATGAAGGGCTGGAAAGACGGGTCGCTGAAGGTGACGGATCTGCGGGGCATGCCCTGCAGACCGAGCCAGTAAAGCGGCAGAAAGGTAAAGGAGAACCCCGCAATCCAGAGCAGCGCCGCGGCACGGCCCCAGCCTTCGTGCAGGCGGAACCCGAAGGCCTTTGGGAACCAGTAGTGATAGCCCGCGAACAGCCCAAAGAGCACGCCAGGGATGAGGACGTTGTGGAAATGCGCCACGAGGAACAGGGTGTTGTGCACCTGAAAGCTGATAACCGGGTTGGCCAGCATCACGCCGGTCAGACCGCCGACCACGAAGAGGTAGAAGAACCCGGTCGCGTAGATCATCGGCACCGTCATGCGGACGCGCCCTCGGAACAGTGTCGCCATCCAGTTATAGATCTTGATGCCAGTGGGCACGGCGATGGCCATCGAGGCGATGCCGAAGGCGACGTTGACATTGGCGCTTTGCCCCATGGTGAAGAAGTGATGCAGCCAGACGCAGAAGCTTAGAACCGCAATCGACATGGTGGCATAGACCATGGACATGTAGCCGTAGATCCGTTTGCCCGAATAGGTCGAGATGACCTCGGAAAAGATGCCGTAGGCCGGGATGACCAGAAGGTAGACCTCGGGATGGCCGAAGAGCCAGAAGAGGTTGACGTAGTTCATCATGTTGCCGCCGAGGTCGTTGGTGAAGAAGTGGAAGTCGAGATACCGGTCGGCGGCCAGCATCAGCGCGGCCACGGTCAAAGGCGGCAGGGCGAAGATCATGATGATCGCGGTGCAGATTACCGTCCAGCAGAAGATTGGCATGCGCAGGAAGTGCATGCCCGGCGCGCGTTCCTTGTAGATCGTGACGGCAAAGTTGATTCCCGACAGCGTCGTGCCGATCCCCGCCAGAACGATGGACCAGATCCAGTAGTCCGGCCCCGGACCGGGCTGAAAATCGGCACCGGTATAAGGCGGGTAGTTGGCCCAGCCGCCGGTCGAGAACTCGCCCAGTACGAGGGAGATCATCACCAGCGCTGCCCCCGTTGCCGTCAGCCCGAGGCTGATCTGGTTCATCACCGGAAAGGCCATGTCACGCGCGCCGATTTGCAGCGGCATCACGTAGTTGATCACCCCGGAGATAAAGGGTATCGCGACGAAGAAGATCATGATGGTGCCGTGGGTACTGAACAGCTCCGAGAAGTGGTCCGGCGTCAGGAACCCACCATGCAGGCCAAAGGCCTGTTGGGTCCGCATCAGCACGCCCTCAATCACGCCACGGGCCAGCATGATCAACGCCAGCGCGCAATACATGATGCCGATTCTCTTGTGATCGACACTGGTCAGCCAGTCGCGCCAGAGCGGCCCCCAGAAGCGGAACCAGGTCAGCAGTACCACCGCACCGAGCGCCCCGAGGACCACCACCATGGCGGCCCCTGCCCCGATCACTTCGCTGAGCGTCGGATTTTCGAAGGCCCGCCAGAGCGATAGGGACGACAGACCCAGACGGCCAAGGATTACGTCATTCATTGGCTTTGCTTCCCTGCCGCGGCCTGTGGATCATACCCCGCCGCGCCGGGCTGGACGGCGGGAGGCACGGGCGCCCCGTGCATGTAGCGGTGCAGGACGGTCTTGAAGAAATCGCCTTGGACCGACGAGAAGTGAACGACGCCAGCAGGCAGGCCCTCCACGCCCATCCGCTGCTGCGCTTGCGCCCCGGTGGACGCTTCGGCAAGCACGGCATAGCTGTCGGTGTTCAGCTTCCGGCCGGCCGACCTGACCTGCTCGACCCATGCCTTAAAGCCCTCAGGCGTCATCGCGATGGCCTGAAATCTCTGGGCCGGGAACCCTATGCCGTTGAACTGGGTGTTCTCGCCCTCGAAACGTCCGGGTTCGTCGGCGAGGATGTGCAGCCGCGTGCGCATCCCCGGCATGGCATAGATCTGCCCCGCAAGCGCCGAGACGAGGAAGGACTGCATGACCGTGTCGGTCGTCAGGTCGAGCGCGACGGACGTGTCTTCCGGGAAGGCCAGTTCATTGACCGTGGCGATGCCGAGATCGGGATAGATGAACAACCACTTCCAGTCGAGGCCGACGACCTCGACCCGCAACGGAGGATTGTCGGACGCGACGGGCTTGTACGGGTCGAGCGCGAAGGTCGTGCGATAAAGCTGCATCGACAGGATCACCACGATGACAAGCGGCACGCCCCACATGAGCACCTCGAGCAGCGTTGAGCTGTCCCAGTCCGGCGTGTAGCGCGCCTTGCGGTTCCGATACCGGTAGCGCCACAAGAGGATTGGTACGAGGCCGAAGACCGGGAGGATCGCGATCAGGGTCCAGCCAAGGATTTTGAACAGTTCTGCCCGTTGCATCGCCGCGATTGGCCCGCCGGGCGACAGGAAGCTGTCCGGCGTGGCGCTGCAGCCCGCCACGGCAAGACACCCCAGCAAGAGGATGGTCCTGAGATGGTTTCGATTGGTCATTGCCGCACGTCCTTTTGCACCGAAAAGCGATCATGTCGGCATGTGGCGGCGTCCGTTTCGCGGGCGTTGGCCGGGACGCACCGTTTGCACACTCCGATGCAAAACCCGAGAATCAGAGCAATGACATGCCCGCCATCCGCAAACAAATCCGGCACAGCGTAGAATTTCATTGCCACGAGGCCAAGCACCGCGACCAGCCCGGGCACCGCGTTTCGCCGCGACGCCACAAGGACCCCGATCAAGCCGAAACCGCCCATGGACATGCCGACATCCGTCACGCCAGCCAGATGGCCGAGACCCGGGGTCAACATTACGAAGGTCAGCAGGATCACGGTCGACGCCAGGTCCAGCCCGAAGAACAACACAGCCGTGCGCCATGTGCCCCAAAGCCACTCCGCCGCGCCGATCACGAGGGCTGCGAAAACAAGTTGGCGAAGCAGCATCGGCAGATCGTGCGACAGGAAAATCGCCGTTAGGAAACGCAGCACCTCACCGCTCTGCAACACCTCCACGCCAATGCCCCGAGCGCCCAGAACTGCGGGATCGAGCTCCCCCGAGAATGTCCCCGAGAGGCTGTTCGCCCCCAGCATCATCGCGAGAAAGGCAAGCGTGAACGGCACGCGTCGGATCAGAGCCGCAGCGGCTCGAATGGGGGTCAGATCAGGGTGCGACATGAATGGCAAAGCCCCCCAGTAACGCAAACAAGGCCATCACCAGCATGAGTAGGAAGGTCTCTGCGGGGCCATCATCATCAGGCAGCCGCTCATCGGTGCCGATCCGTTTGCGCACATGCCGCATCCGCAACCAGGCGATGATCACGACCGCGCCGCCCGCTGCGAATAGCAGGTAGGTCGACCAAGGCGGCACTGCGCGCGCACCCAGCCGGGCGGCTGCAAGGCCAAAACCGACGATGGCGATGGCGGTGCGGACCCAGGCCAGAAAGGTCCGTTCGTTAGAGGCGTGGGTTTCGAAATTGACAATCATCTGCGGCACCTCCTATTTCATCAGCCCGCGCCGATGATGAACGGAATCGCGATCTTCAGTGCCGAATGCTCAATCACCCGAAGCACGCGCGGGACGAGTTGTGACCGGACTCCTTGGACCCCGCCAGTCATGTCAGTTCACGCCCTTCGCTGGTCCTGCCAGCATCACCAATGACAAGCCGGTCGAAAAAAAGTTCAGCCCCATGATCAGACCAAGCGTCCAGCTTGCAGTCCCGGGCCAGCCGAACAGGATCACAATGCCAGCGGCAAAGGAACACAGCCCGTTAAACACCAACCATCCCCAGTTCGACACATGCGCGCTGCTGCGCAGCCCGAACAGGATCGACAGGATCCCTTCCAACAGCAAAGATAGCATCATCAGCACGGTCAGAGTGGCGATTCCCGCGACCGGGAAAAGAACGAATGCCACGCCCATAAGGAACAGCAGGCCAAACGCTGCCAAACCAAAGCGCCATTCCGATGTGGGGCGGATCGACCAGGAAAACCAAAGCCCGGCGCCCCCCCAGAACGTCATGATCCAGGCCACGAGCAGCTCCGCCCCGAGCGAGGCGATATGCGGGAGCAGAATGGCGAGCGCACCGACAACCGCAAGAATGATGCCGACCCATCTCAGATTTCTGACCTCGTAGGGCGTAACCTTCGTCCGTGCGGAAGCTTTCAGATTGGTAATATACGTTTGCATTGCAACTGCTCCTTAGGTGCCGGTCGGTCTGACCCGTCGCAGTGTATCAATAGACACGCGCTTTCGCCCAAAACTTGCGCGAACCTTACATCTGTGCAAAGAAAACTGTTTCGCTGGCAAATGCGGCCCAGTTCTCGTTACATGACTGCAGGAGACAGAGCCGATGAAAATTCTTCTAGCGGAAGACGATGCAAAAGCTGCCGATTACATCGTCACCGGCCTTTGCGAAAACGGCCATTCGGTCGACCACATTTCCGATGGACGCGAAGCCCTTAGCTATTGCCTCTACAATGACTGCGATCTGGTGATCCTCGACCGCATGTTGCCGGGCATGGACGGACTTTCGGTTCTCAAGGCGCTGAGGGCTTCGGGCAAGAAGACCGCGGTCCTTTTTCTGACAGCCTTGGGACAGGTTGATGATCGTGTCGAGGGCCTGGCCGCGGGCGGGGATGACTACCTGACAAAACCATTCCACTTCTCCGAACTCGTCGCCCGGGTCGACGCGATCGTCCGGCGCAAGTCCGACAACCAGGTGGAGTCTGTGCTGACAGTGCACGATCTGACGCTGGACCTGTTGTCGCGCACCGCCACGCGCAACGGCAGCGTGATCGAGTTGCATGACAAGGAATTCCGCATCCTAGAAATCCTGATGCGCAACGCAGGCCGGGTCGTGACCCGCACGCTACTTCTGGAACGCGCCTGGAACTTCAATTTCGAGCCGAACACAACTGTCGTTGAAACGCATATGAGCCGGCTCCGCGCCAAGGTTGACAAGCCGTTCGACACGCCTCTCATTCACACCATTCGCAATACTGGGTACTCCATGCATGGACCGCGGTGATGTCCTCTCGGGGGCTGCCTTTTCGGCGGTTCTGCGGTCTGCCTTCGCCTTTGTCGCCGTGCTGGTGCTGGTCGGTTGGGCGGCGCTGTCCTACGTCGAAAGCAGCTTGATTGAAGAACTGGGCAACGATGTGCAGCAGCGCTGGAACATCATCGTCGCCAACCACCAAACCGAAGGCCCCGACCATACCGTCGAGACCATCGCAAAAGTCGCGCGCGAGTCATCGAACGGGCGACAAGCTGCCGCGCTGTTCAACACTGTGGATGGTCTCATCGCCGGGAATGTCAAGATCCGGCCGGACGGCACTGGCCTGCAGGTCGGTCCCCTGGATCATGCCATCGCCCCTCCCGAGGGCTCCGGCATTGACTACATTTATTTTTCCGGCCCCCTGGACGACAAGCTGCTTGTTGTCGGGCAGCGACTCGATCTGCTCTACCAGACGAAGATCCTGATCTTCCGTGCCCTTACGATAAGTGGCTTTGTGATCGTCCTGGCTATGCTGTCGGTCGGATACTATCTGAGCAGCAAGAGCCTGCGGCGGCTGGGGGACATCGAGACCACCCTGTCGAAAACCAGCGAGGGGAACCTTGAGGTTCGGATCCCGGAACATGGCGGCATGACACAGATCGACCGGATCGCGCGACAGATGAACCTCCATCTTGACCGGCTTTCGCGCATGATCACCACCACCCGCAACACCGCCGCCGCCGCCGCGCACGATCTGAAATCGCCGCTCGGCCGTGCCTATCTTTCACTGGGCAAAGCCATTGAAAAAGTGGACGACGGCGAAGATCCCGGGAACGAGCTTGCCGACACGCAGGACGAACTCGCCAACATGCGCGTCATCTTCGATTCCTACCTGCAACTTTCCCGCATCGAAGCAGCGGGCGATGGGCTTCTGACCAAAGAAATCGACCTGAATGACCTGACTAGCGAATTGGTTGAAACCTTTGCCCTGATCGCAGAGGATGCAGGCCAATTGCTGTCGTTCGAGGTCGATCCAGAGCAGGATTACGTCCTCTTGGGCGATACACAGATGCTTCAGCAGATGATGGTGAACCTTCTGCAAAACGCGGTCACGCACGGCTCCGAAGGCAACCGTATCACCGTGTTGCTTCACCGTGCAGAGGGGCGCATCGTGTTCTCGGTGGCGGATACGGGCCCCGGCATTCCCGTCGAAGAGATGGACCGGGTCTTCGAGCCGTTTCAGCGCCTCGATCCCAGCCGGTCGAAGCCCGGTAGCGGTTTGGGGTTGGCGCTCGTGCGGGCGATTGCCGAAAAACACCGAGGGAGCGTCGTGCTGAAGGACAATCATCCGGGCCTGATTGTCCAGGTGACCTTTCATGCCTAGACACCCCGGCTATTGTCCGGCCGACGGCATTCACCTCTGTCTGAACGTCATGCTGCTCGCCGATCCAGCGCACAGGGATGGCGCGACCAGCGCTATTGGTCAGGGTCAGACCGAAGACACGGTCAGACTCGAACAGGCCTTGGGCATGGTGACGCAAGGCGCGGTGCGTGAAGAGCGCAAGGTGCTCTTTCGAGGCGTCGAACCAGTCTTGGATGGCCTGATAGTCAGACGGCAGCCCGCCGAATTTCCGGGCCGAGCTTTCGGCGTGATGAAGCGGATGCGCCATCTCACAGCAGCCCCTCGTCATAGCTTTGCGAGCATTCAACGTAGCGATCTGCGTGATCGAGCGTGATGCTGTCGCCGGTGATGTCCCAGGTCAGCGTGCCATAGCCGCCTTCGTTGTTCTCGAACCCCGGGTGATGGTGATAGGCGAGCAACCAGGCGAAATCGCCCACCGCGGTGACAAGCGGTTCCGGCAGTTGGACCTCTGCAGGCTGCACGGTCACATCCTCGACTCAGCCTCCGCGACATTGGATGGTACTGAGGTCGCGCATATGATCAGAAAGTGCCAATTTAACGCAGAAGGACAATCTGCATTTCAGCAATTTGCGGCGCTCACTGGATAACTGCGTCCGGCGACAACCACATCTGCAACCATTTCAAAAATTTGAGACGGAACCTCGCATTATTCAGAGATTAACAGCTGGCCTTTTGGGGTACTGACTGATGAAGGGAGCAAGCATCAGGGACCTGCCGCACATCAGGCAGGCGGCGGGGCATGGAAAGCGCTGTGGAACGCTTTGCGGGGATTCGGCATGACTTCGGGTCTTTACTGGCGTCGTACCAGCCACGGCAGAAATCCAAAACTTCGTTTTCCGCCGTAGCTGAACGCTTCAGACAATCAGGCTTTCATCCTGCCAGAGGCGAAAGCCGCCATCGAATGCCAGTGCATTGTCGCCCTTACGGCATTTGGGCGGCAACTCATCGAGCTTTTCCACATTGCCACCGCCAATGACGACATAGTCGGGTTCGAGAGCCGCCGTCAGCTTTTCGACAACGTCATGCACCCGTTTCCGCCATTTCTTGTTGCCCTTTTTCTCGCGATATTTCTCGGCGACATAATGTTCGTAGCTTTTGCCTTTGCGGAAAGGGAGGTGGGCAATCTCCATTGGCTGGGCAACATTTTCCACGATCATGGCTGCACCAAGTCCGGTGCCAAGCCCTAAAAACAGCATGCGACCGCCCTCATAGGACCCCAATGCCTGCATCAAGGCGTCGTTGACAATCCTGACCGGGCAACCGAATGCCTCCTGGTAGTCAAAGCCAACCCATCCCTCACCCAGGTTAGCCGGTTCTGCGACCGGCTTGTGATGAATAACCGGCCCGGGATAGCCCATCGCAATGACATCGTATTCCATGCCCTCTGCCATGTCCTTGACAGCGGTAACCATCTCGGCTGCCGTCATCGTCTTACCGCTTACAGCTTTCTGTTCCGGGCCGCCAGTGCTTGAGCGGATCTTGACGTGGCTGCCGCCGATGTCGATTGCAAGAATCTTGCGGTCTGTTCCGTTGAAATTGGTCCGTTCCATATCGGGTTCCTTCAAGATGACGCTGGATCAAACCAGCCGCCGTTTGGAGCAAAACTGGCCATTTCCTCAGGCCCCCAGCTTCCGGGCTTGTATTGTCCCGGTGCCGTCTTGTCGTCCAGCACAGGCTCGAAAATCGTCCATGCGAGTTCTGCAGCGTCCTGCCGCGTGAAAAGCTCGCGACGGCCAGCCATGGCATCGCCGATCAGGCGATCATAGGGCGCCATGTTGCCAACACCATCATCCACGGCGACAAGCTCCACGGCCTTCCCGCGCATATCTTCACCCGGCGACTTGCGACGCGCGCCAAGGCCGATTGCGATTTGTGGCCCCAACCGAAAACGAACGTAATTGGCGCTCGCATGCTCCACGGTATCAAAAAGTGCAATCGGTGGCTGCTTGAACCGCACGACGACTTCGGTCGCGTGAACGGGCAGGTTTTTGCCCGCACGGATGAAGAAGGGCACACCGCTCCAGCGCCATGTATTGAGATGAAAGCGCACAGCGGCAAAGGTTTCTGTTGCCGAGCCTGCAGCCACGCCCGGTTCATCGAGATAACCGTCGAACTGGCCGCGCACCACATCCTCATGTGTCAGCGGCGGAATAGCCTTGAGGATCTGCACCTTGTCATCGACCAGATCGTCCGATGATCCCGAAACAGGCGGTTCCATGGCAAGCAGCAGCAACACATTGACCAGATGGTTCTGGATCACATCGCGAATACAGCCAACCTCGTCATAGAATTTGCCGCGTCCCTTGACACCGAAGTCTTCGGCCATGGTGATCTGTACGCTGTCAATATGGTCACGGTTCCAGACCGGTTCCAGAAAGGCATTGGCGAAGCGGAAATAAAGAAGGTTCTGGATCGCTTCCTTGCCGAGGAAATGGTCGATGCGGAAGATCGCATCTTCCTCAAACACCGAATGCAGAACCTTGTTGAGCGCTTTTGCTGATTCAAGATTGCGCCCGAACGGCTTTTCGACCATCAGGCGTGCACCCTTGGCAATCCCCGCCTTGTCAAGCCCGCCTGCGACGGCTCCAAACAGTGATGGTGGGATGGCAAGATAGTAGAGCGGGCTTTTGGCATCGCCGAGTGCCGCGCGCAGCTTGTCGAAAGTCGACTGGTTGCGATAGTCACCGGAAACATAGGAGAGAAGCCCGGCGAGTTTGGTAAATACGGACTCGTCGACGGCTTCAACATGGGTCTCCACCGCGTCCTTTGCCCGCACAATCAGCTGGTCGATGGTCCAGTCGTCAAAGGCAACGCCGATGATCGGCGTGGTCAGTGCGCCCCGCTTCACCATGGCGTAAAGCGAGGGAAAGATCATCTTGTGCGCCAGATCGCCGGTCGCGCCGAAAACCACCAGCGCGTCAGATTTTTGTTCGGTCATCACTCTTGCTCCGCCCTATGACGATTTTTCAAGATGGCCGCCAAAGGCAAAGCGCATCGCGGAGAGAACCTTGCCTGCAAATTCGGCCTCGCCGCGCGATGAGAACCGCTCAAACAGTGCCGATGACAGGACCGGTGCGGGAACGCCGGTCTCAATGGCTGCCTGCAAAGTCCAGCGCCCTTCGCCCGAATCCGACACCCGGCCATCAAAGTTTTCCAGATGCGGGTCTTCTTTCAGCGCGGCTGCCGTCAGGTCCAGAAGCCACGATCCAATCACCGAACCATGGCGCCAGACCTCGGTGACAGCAGCAAGGTCGATGTCGAACTGATAGTATTCAGGGTTTGAAAGCGGCGTGGTCTCGGCATCGACCTCACGATCGGCCTTGCCTGCATTGGCTGCTTTCAAAACGTTCAGCCCTTCTGCATAGGCTGCCATCACGCCGTATTCGATGCCGTTATGCACCATCTTGACGAAGTGGCCGGCCCCGGTCGGGCCGCAATGCAGATAGCCCTTTGATGCTGTGCCGTTGGATGCATCTGCCACAGCACCCGCTTTGGCACCGGGTGCAAGCGAGGCAAAGATCGGGTCGAGCCGCTTCACCGTAGCTTCAGGGCCGCCGATCATCAACGAATAACCACGTTCAAGGCCCCAAACACCGCCCGATGTGCCGGTGTCGATGAAATCCACACCGCCTGGCGCAAACTCGGCGGCAAGGTCGATTGCATCACGATAAAACGAGTTGCCGCCATCGATGATGGCATCGCCCTTTTCAAGCTTTGCCGCAAACTCACGGGCAATACGCGGCGTGATCGCTGCAGGCAGCATCAGCCACACGGCGCGGGGCTGTTCCAGCTTGGCAACAAGCTCGTCAGCAGAGCTGGCACCGATTGCACCTTCCTTGACCAGTGCGGCGACATTGTTCGGGTTCACGTCGTATACGACACACTCATGGCCGTCTTTTAAAAGACGCCGCACCATGTTGGCGCCCATGCGCCCGAGGCCTACCATTCCAATTTGCATGTCCAAACTCCGTTTCTTGTTTTTCATGACCTTATTCGCCGACGCGAACGGTGAAGTCTACATTTTCCCACTGTCCGCTTTCCGGCCAGTAGAAAGTGAAAATAACAGCGTGCCCGGGCTCCACATCATTGAGCGGCAAATCCGCAAAATGCGTCCCGAGCCCCGATGGTTTTGTCTTGACGTCCTTGACGGTCGTCCAGCCATCCGCGCTCCAGTGAATGGTGGCTGCATCGGCGAGCTCGATTCTGAGCTTTTTGCCAGCCGGAATCGTGGTCAGCTGGTTGTTGAACCGCCAGATGCGAATTTCCGATGCTGTCTGCTTCTCGATATAGCGGGCACGCCCCTGTGGCGGCATGTCGAACACGGTCCCATCAGCAAGCGAGCGCAGCAATTTGATATGTTCTGAATGCGCCCAGACCAGCGGCATCGCGCTTCCGGAGGGACGACCGAAAAACAGTTCACGTTCCGGCATATCGGGGCCATCCCAGCTTTGCTCGGGGATGAGCCCGTCACCATTGGCAGATTTTTCAAGCGTTTCAAGCAGTGCCCTGGCAGCATCGCTACGGCCTGCGGCAAGCTCGTAATGGGCGCGCTCGCCAGCCAGCAGTGGCCATGGGCGGCCCTGGCCAATGCCATCAAAAGGCTTGCCGTCTTCATGCTCGCCATAGCCATCATCGGTGTAGCGGTACCAGAGCGGGCCCTGCGGCAGGTCTGCACGCAATGTGTGGTCAATCGCTTTGACGGTGTCGACGATATGCGGATCGTCGGCTGCGCGTAGCCCGAAGCGAACCAGTGCCAATGCGTCCGGACTGATGACGGAACCACTTGGTATCAGTGTGCGGTCAGGCGTCTGGTTGCGTATCGACGTATTTCCCTCTGGACCTGCAGCATCCGTCGCGCCGGGTTCGGCAATTCGTACATAATAGCCTGAAATATCCAGCGCGCCGCACAGATGCGGGTCACTCTCGAAGGTCCATTTTTCAATCTGCTCGTTCCAGCAATCTGAGGTCTCGCGCAGATGATCGGCAGCTTTCTTGTCTCCATCGGCTTCCAGCATGTCGGCGGCCCCCAAAAGAGCCGTGATTTCGACTGCGAGCGTGAACGGGCTGTAGCCGCCATTTTCTTCCCACCGGTCTTCACCAGTCGAAGGTCCGTTGGCGAGGATGAAGCCCGCAGCACTCTTGATCATCGGCAAAAACCGCTGCATTGCTTCGTCGTTCAGATGGCCTTGGCGGCGTAGCATGTCGGCAAGCAGGATCGGAAAAGCGCATTCGTCCATCTGCACGCCATGCCAGTAGGGCTTGCCATCAAGCCAGAAATTCTGCGCCCAGCGGCCAGACGGCTGCTGCAATTCGCGCAGATAGTCGAGAATTGCCAATGCCTCCTGCGCATCACCAGCCGCCAGAAAGCCACCAGCCGTCTCCACCAGATCACGCGGCCACACAAGGTGGTAGCCGCCAAGATCATCATCACCCTTGGAAAAGCCCCAGGGGATCGACAGGCTGGCAACCGCGGCACCACGCCGGTCCGAGGCCCGATGGGTGGCAAGCACAGCCGTTGAGACACGATAGGCATTGTTGCCCGATTCCGGTTTGTGGTCGAGCGGTGTCAGGCCCTTCTGCCATTTCCGCCAACCAGCAGTGTACTTATCCATGGCCTGGTCGAAGCCGTCCTTCAGGCTCTGCGTGGCCGCCGCCGCTGCTTCGTGTTCGGTCTGGCCAAAACCAAGCGCCAGCACCGCGGTTCCTTCGCTGTCGGTAAAATCGATTTCGCCTGCAAGGGCCACGTTGCCATCATCGGCTCGCTGATACTGTTCGGTAATTTGCCCATGTTTGTGCAATTGCTGCCAGCCGTCTGACACACCCACGAAACCGGCTGTCACGGCTTTCCAAGGCACACTTGAAACCAGCGCCAGATAGCGTGAACGGCCGCTTGCAAACAGAACCTGCTCGCCCTCAAATTCGCCAATCCAGGCTGAATTCTCCATACCGGCATTCACAAGATGCGGTGCCAGAAGTGCAGTCACCCGATAGTCGCCGGACTTGCCCTTGAGCGCGGTAAATGTAACGCGCTGAAGAATGCTGGCCCGCGCTGGATCGCTGATAATCTGTTTTTCGATCTTGTAGCTGCCATTTCTGGCGGTATTCACAATCGAAAATGCCGGAACACCACTTTCAAGCGGTGATGTCGCCTGCTCGCAATCGCGCTTTTCCTCCGAGAAATAGCCATCCGCACCCGTGACCACGAAGCCGAAATCGCGCGTACAAGCGCTGTCAACACGCGGATAATATATCTCGTTGAGAATGCCGTGACTCAGCGTAAACCAGACGGGCGAATCCTTGGAGAGCGCGGTGCCAACCCCACTCTTGGCGCTTGAGGTCCAGCGGGCATCAATGCCCGGTCCACCGGGCGCGAAATCAATCATATGTTTCATCTGGTCTTCCCCAAAATAATGTGATGCCCTCGGTTTTGCGTATCGAAAACCAGAACTGCTATTAAGAACACATAACAGCGCAAGTTGTTTTGCATTTTTCTCGAAGATTAATTTTAATTATTGTTTGCCCTCTCAAGGGCTGGGTGGGCAATTTTGTTCCCGCTTTTGCAAGACAAAACGCGGTTGAAAACGCTCTCAGCACGTAATCCCGTAGGGTCTCGCAGAATACGGCAATCCCGTACTCCAACACATTTCCGTGGCAAGGTGCTGGCTCAACCAAAACCAGACCGTGCGGGCGATAACCCTAAAAGTAACGTGACATCATCTGTTGGCGCCGCTATCAATAAGGAACTAAGTGACTGAAAAGGCGGTTTATACCGAGCGAAAGCCTGAGCGATGAAAATTCTGGTTGCCGAAGATGATGAGACGATGGCGGAATATGTCCGCAAGGGTCTGCTCGAACAGGGATTTTCGGTCGACTGGGTGAGTGACGGTCGCGAAGCGCTGACCTATTGTCTTTATAATACATGCGACCTTGCGATCATCGACCGGATGATGCCCGGGCTTGACGGGCTTTCGCTGGTCAAGGCGCTGAGGGCCTCCAAAAGCTCGCTGCCGGTGATCTTTTTAACGGCGGTTTCCGATGTTGAAGACAAGGTTGAGGGCCTGATGGCGGGTGGCGATGACTATATCGTCAAACCGTTTCACTTTTCAGAACTGCTCGCGCGCATTCATGCACTGGCGCGGCGTCCGAAGGAAAACAACCACAAGACAGAGCTTACCTGCCACGATCTGACCCTTGACCTTCTCAAACGTGTGGCCGTACGTCAGGGACAGATCATCGATCTGCAAAACAAGGAATTTGCTCTGCTTGAACTCCTGATGGAAGCTGAGGGTCGCGTCGTGAGCAGGACCATGATTTTGGAGCAGATCTGGGATTTCTCTTTCGATCCGGGAACGACCGTTGTGGAGACCCATATCTCGAAGCTGCGCCAGAAGATCGACAAGCCGTTTGATACACCCTTGATCCAGACCGTTCGCAACATGGGATACCGGATCCGTGCGCCTCGCTGATCTTCTCACTGGCAGTTCCTTTCGAACCTCCGCCAAGGTTGCCATAGGTGTCCTTGTTCTTGTGTGCCTGGGCGGGACGCTGTTCATATGGTCGGCCACCGGGGCCCTGCGCGAGGCCACCAAGCAGCAGGCCCTTGAAGAGGCGGTTCTTCTCAGTGACGTTTATTCCTCGGAGGGACGCGCGGGCCTTGTGAGGGCTATCGGAACGCTGAGCAATCTCGTCAATGTTCAAGAGCGGGTCTCAACAGTCTTTGATGAAAAGGGTATCAATCTGGCAGGCGCCGACCTGGCCATGCCGGATTTCATTTGGTGTGCGCGACCACCACGCTGCAATCTGTTTCCGCTAAAGGAGGTGCTGGCCATTTTGTGCTGTCGGTCCAGAAGTTCACCGATGCTACGCTTGTAGTCGGTCGAAATCTCAAGGGTGTTGACGAAATGCGCCTTCACATGATCGTGGGCGTTATCGTCATGGCCGTTCTGCTTCACTTTCGGGACGCTGGTTCTGGGGACTGCTTGGCAAGCGGCGAGAGTTTTTCGAAGCTCCGCTCAATAGAGGAGCGTTCTCGCACGCGTTTCAAAAGGCGAGTCTGATGCGCGTGTTCCGGTCGTGGAAAGAAAGGACCAGATTGACCTGATCGCCATCCAGATCAACGCAAACCTTGATGTGCTTGTCGCGCCTGTTGGACAGCATTGCGCGCCACAACGACGGGCCAATGCCCACGACCTGAAGACCCCGCTTGCCCGTGTCGGGCTAATTTTGAACGATGCTCTGGACACGATCGACACTGGCGGCAATCCGCAGCCGCAGGTCGAACGGGCGCTCACCGAGACGGGATCACTCAACGAAATCATCGACACCATTCTACGCATTACACGGATCCGCGCAGGCTCGCCGCGCAAGGATATGCAGATGAACAACCTTGGCGGGCTGGTCGAAAATACGGTTGAATTCTTCGCGCCTCTGGCACAGAGGAGAACGACCAGACGCTCGATTTTCTGCCCGACGATGCCGGACACTACAGGCTTCTAGTGCGACAAGAACATGGTGCAGCAGATGCTGGCCAACCTTGTTGGCAACGCGGTTGTGCATGGCGGCCCCGGCGTTTCGATCCGGGTTCGCCTTTTCGACCGGCCCGAGACAATCGATCTGGTCGTCGAGGACACCGGCGAGGGAATTCCCGACGGGCAACGCCATGAGGTTTTCGATCTGTTCAAACGGATCGACAGCGCTCGCAGCAAGCCGGGCAGTGGTTTGGGCCTTGCTCTGGTCAAGGCCGTCGCCGACCATCACGGGGCTGCCATTGGACTTTCCAACACCGATCCCGGCTCTGCTGATCATCCGGGCCTCAAGGTCACCGTGTCGTTCCCCAAACGCCAAATTCAACAATAATTAAAGAACGCAGCAAGCTGCCTCAAACTCTGCGCCCTACGTTGTCATTGTTCATTGATCTTTGGAGATGAACAGTGAAGGCGAGAGCCAATCTGGGTCGTTGACGCTGTAAGGGCTACTCTCTCCGCAGCAGACACCTGGATTGCAATGCCAGCCAGCGCGCCACAACATCAGCGGCACGGCAGCATTGTAGCTCCCCCCAAACAGGCTGGTTTCTCGCTTTCACACACATTTTGAACCTGAAACCGCGGCGCCTTGGCACAAAGCCGGGCCCGATTGCGAGGGGACTCTTATGACCAGCAATGCAATTCAAACCGCAGCCCGCCCCAACAACGCGCTTGTCGACGCGCTCCGCGATCAGATGAACAAGCAGATCGTAGGCCAGAAGCAATTTGTCGACCGGCTGCTTCTCGGCCTTTTTGGCGATGGGCATATTCTGCTCGAAGGCGCCACCGGGCCTTGCCAAGACGAAGGCCGTCAATGCTTTGGCGGAACTGATTGAAGGCGAGCCATGCCGTGTGCAATTCACCCCGGACCTGCTTCCAAGCGACCTGACCGGCACGGAAATCTACCGCCCGGAAAAAGGCACTTTCGAGTTTCACTCCGGTCCCTTGTTTCACAACCTGATCCTGGCCGACGAAATCAACCGTGCACCGGCCAAGGTGCAGTCAGCGCTGCTTGAAGCCATGGCCGAGCGTCAGGGTGACGGTGGCTGGCCAAACCTACCGCCTGCCGGAGCTTTTCATGGTGATGGCGACCCAGAACCCGATTGAGCAGGAAGGCACCTATCCCCTGCCCGAAGCCCAGCTCGACCGTTTCATGCTGCATGTGAAGATCGACTTCCCCTCCCCTGAAGCCGAGCGCGAAGTGCTTGAAGATCGTGCGCGGCGAAGCCATGGCGCAAACCGTCAAGTCATCCTTCCGCGTCTCGCAGCGCGAAATCTTCGACGCCAGACAGGCAGCGCTTAAAACCCACGTCTCCGATGCGCTCACCGACTATATCATTCAGCTGATCCAGGCGACGCGCCATCCGCAAATGTATGGCGATGATCTGGCCCATCAGATTTCCTACGGCGCTTCGCCCCGCTCCACGATCGCTTTGGACCGTTGTGCGCGTGTTCATGCCTGGATGAATGGGGTTGATTTTGCGACCCCGTCTGATGTTCAGGCCGTGCTGCATGACGTGCTGCGTCACCGCATCATCTTGAGCTTTGAGGCAGAGGCGGAAGGCCGCACGGCAGACGCTTTCATCGACGCCCTGATCGACAGGGTTCCGGTTGCTTGAACTTGAACACACGGGAGACCGTCATGACAGACCATGACCTTAAAGGCATTGTCGCGACCCTGCCCGAACTGGTGAGGGTGCGCCCGCAGCGCGGCCTCACCGGCTTTGCGCCGTCCGGGCCGTGTCGCCACCCATCAATGGGGTGCCAACCGATCCGTTTACCGCGGAAGCGGTATGGAATTTGCCGAAAGCCGTCTTTATCAGCCCGGCGACGACGTGAAATCCATCGACTGGCGCGTCACCGCACGAACGGGCCACGCCTATACCAAGCTCTTCCAGGAAGAGCGCGAACGGCCCATCGTCATTCTGACCGACATGCGCGCCATGATGCAGTTCGGCACACGAAGCCGCTTCAAGGCCAATCTGGCAGCCGAAGTGGCGGCCATGATGGCCTGGACCGGACATGACGGCGGCGACCGTGTCGGCGGACTTGTCATGACACGCGACGGTTTGCGGGACTTTCGTGCTGCAAGAACCCGGCGCTCGGTGCTTGGCCTTCTGGAAGCGCTTTCGGAAGAAACGCGGCTGGAACATCCTGTGGGAGCTGAGACAACGCTGGCCCATGCGCTGCGCCGTCTGCGTCACCGCAACCGTCCGGGAACGCTGGCCTTTGTGATCAGCGATTTTTCCGATTTCGACGACGAAGCGGAAAAAGAGCTTCGACATCTGGCCGTCAATGCCCATGTCACCAACATTCAAATCAGCGATCCTTTCGATGCCGCCCTGCCGCCGCGCGGCGGACGGCTGACCGATGGCGAACATGCCCTCGCCGTCTCCGCACTCGGCGGGCGCAAACTCGAGCGCTACGCCCATGATTTTGAAGCGCGGACGGGAGCGGCTGGAACTGGTCAGCCGACACCACGGCATGGTCTGCCATTTCCTGCAGACATCCGATGACCCCTCCTGGATTCTTCATCCGCATCTCAACCGGAGTATGGCAGCATGAGCACCGAATTCTCTCCTCAGATGCAGGCCCAACTGGACCAGCTTCGCGACATTCACCTGCCGCAGCCCATTGGCTGGTGGCCGCTGGCACCTGGCTGGTGGGCCCTCATTGCCCTCGGTTGCGTGCTGATTGTAGCCGCTATCGTCTGGACCTGGATGCGCCGACGCAGCGCCCGCTTTATCGCACTTCGCGAGCTTGAAGCGGTCAATTCGGAGAAGGAAGACGAGTTTCTCACGCAACTCTCCTCGCTGCTTCGCCGTGTTGCCCGCCGCCGCTCTGCCGGTGCCGATGTTTTGACCGGCGAGGCGTGGAGCGCGTTTCTGATGGAGGGCAAATACGGGATGAGCCGCGACAGTGCGAGCCTTCTTGCGACCGGCCCCTACGGTCCGCCTGCCAACCAGAATTTTGAACCGGAGGCGCTGCGCGCCGAAACCGCCACCTGGATCAGGAGGAACGGATGATTACCTTTCTCTGGCCTTTGGCCTTTCTTCTTTTGCCGCTGCCTTTCGTGCTGCGCTATTTTATGAAACCTGCGGACAAGGGCTTGGGCGGTGCGCTGAAAGTGCCGTTCTTTGCAAGCCTGTCGCGGGATATTGGAGGCCGGTCCGACCGGACGTCGACATCCTGGTGGAAGCTTATTGCCACCACGCTTGTCTGGCTTTTGCTGGTCACGGCATTGGCCCGACCTGCCTATGTGGGGCCGGAAGTGCCGCTGCCTGCGGAAGGGCGCGACATCATGATGGCGATCGACCTTTCCGGCTCCATGGCCCAAGAGGATTTCGCCGTTGGCGGCAGACCATCTACCCGTCTTGACGTGGTCAAGGATGCAGCCGATGCCTTTATCGAAGGCCGCAAGGGTGACCGCGTTGGTCTGGTGCTCTTTTCCAACCGCGCCTATCTGCAGGCCCCGCTCACCTTCGACCGGGAGGCCGTCCGCCATCTTCTCGATCAGGCTGAAGTCGGTCTGACCGGTCAGAAAACAGCCATTGGTGATGCCATTGCGGTGTCCCTGAAGCGCCTGAAAGATCGCCCGGCAGAAGGTCGCGTTCTGATCCTCTTGACGGATGGTGCCAATAATGAGGGCCAGATGGACCCGATCCAGTCCGCTGAACTGGCCAAGAAACTGGGTATCCGGATCTACACGATTGGTGTCGGCGCTGGCCCCATGGCCGTCAACACCACAATGGGCCGTCAGATGATCAACCCGTCAGCCGATCTCGACGAGGGCACCTTGCGCAAGATCGCAGATATGACGGGCGGCGAATATTTCCGGGCAACCGATGTGAACGGTCTGGCTCAGGTCTACCGCGCCATCGACAAACTGGAGCCGATTGGTGCCGACCCGGTCCATGTGCGCCCCGAAGTCGCCCTTTACTTCTGGCCGGCGGGTCTGGCCCTGCTCATTGCAGCCCTTGCCGTGCTGTTTGCAACGGCCCCCGCTCTCATCACGCAACGCCCCGTCTACAAGGGCCCCGTACACAAGGAAGCCTGATATGCACACTGATCTGTTCCACTTCCTGCGCCCGGAATGGTTCTGGGCGCTGATCCCGGCGGGCCTTCTCCTTTGGCTCGTCATTCGGTCCCGCAAGAGCACCACCGGTGGCAACTGGGGCAAATATGTGGATGCCCATTTGTTGCGGCATCTGGCCATCAGCAATGCAACGGCGGCCCGCGCATCGCGCTTTCTGCCTGCCTTGGCAGCAGCCATGATCGTTGTTCTGGTGACAGCACTTGCGGGACCAACCTGGCAGAAGGCCGAGGTTCCCTCCTTTACCGGCGGTCAGCCCGTGGTCGCAGTTCTCAGCCTGGCGCAGTCGATGAATTCAGACGATCTCGCGCCAAGCCGTCTGCGGCGTGCGGTGCACAAGCTGCGCGATATTCTGGCCCGCACGGAAGGCGATGAGCGCGCATTGGTGATCTATTCCGATATTCCCTTTGTTGCCGCACCGCTAACCAGCGACCAGAAGGTGATTTCGCAGATGATCCCGGAACTCTCCACCAAGCTGATGCCTGTTCTGGGCAACCGGCCTGATCTTGCCATCTCCGAGGCGGTTTCCGTTCTCGAAAGAGCCGATGCAACGCGCGGTGAAATCGTTCTGTTAGCCGATAATGCAGGCAATAAGGCTGCCACCGAAAAGGCCGCAAGTGAGGCACGCAAAGCCGGTTACACCGTCTCCGTTCTCGGCGTCGGCACTGAAAAGGGTGCAACCCTGCAAACTGCCAGCGGTCGGGCCATTACAGGCCGCACAGGCGAAAAAGTAACAACATCGCTTGATGCCAAAGGTCTGAGTGCCGTTGCCAAAGCCGGTGGCGGCGACTATTCCGCCGTGACTGCAAACAGTGCCGACCTCGACCGCATTCTGCCGAAGTCTGACCGGGTTGAAGCCGCTGGCAAGACGCAGGACTTCCAGGCCGACAGCTGGGTCGATATGGGCTACTGGCTCCTGATCCTGCCAGTGCTGCTCCTGCCGCTTGCCTTCCGGCGCGGTCTGGTCTTCAGCATCGGTCTGATTGCCTGCCTGAACTTTGTGCCCGGCATTGCAACCCGGCCCGCCCATGCGGGAACCTGGCAGGACCTTTGGGCAACCTCTGACCAGCAAGGCGAGACTGCCTTTGCCTCGGGCGATTATGGCGCAGCATCCGGCAAGTTTGAGACACCTTCCTGGCGCGGCAGTGCCGCCTACCGGGCGGGTGACTATAAAGCCGCCGCTCAGGATTTTACCTCAAACGCCTACAATCGCGGCAATGCGCTTGCCAAATCCGGCGAGCTTGAAAAAGCAATAGGTGCATATGATCAGGCGCTCGCCACCAATCCTGAAAATGCGGATGCCAAATACAACCGCGACCTGGTGCAGAAGATGCTCGACGAGCAGAAAAAGCAGCAGGAACAGGAGAAAAAACAGCAGCAGCAGGAACAACAGCAACAGCAACAGCAGTCTGGCCAAAACGACAAGAAGGATCAGCAGCAGCAAGCAGGCGGTTCCGACCAGAAGGACCAACAGCAGCAGTCTGGTGGCGATGGCCAAAAGCAGGACCAGCAGCAGAATGGCGGTCAATCTGGCGATCAGAAGAAACAGGACAGCGGTTCGCAAAAGGATGCTGGTCAGCAAAATGCATCCAAGGGCAATCAAGCCCAGGATCAGCAATCGGCTGAGTCTTCAAAGGCTGGCGAAGAGAAAAGTGCTGAACAAAAGGCTGAGGATCAGAAGGCCGGTGCTGGCAAAGAGCAGAAGCAGGAAGCCGCTGCATCCAAGCCCCAAGGCCAGGAAGGCGGTGCCGAGCAGGTTCAGGACCAGACGGGTCAGCCGGAACAGGCTGGCGGGCAAGACCAGGCAGGAACCGATGGGCTTGCCCAGGAGGACCGCGCGGCTCAGGAAGCTGCCAAGGCCCGTCAGCAAGCAAGCGCCTCTCAAAACGGTCGCGAAAACGAAGGCAAGGAGAATCCTCTGTCGAAAATGCTTTCCAGTGTACTGGGAGGCAATGGCGATGACGCGAAAGGCGAGCAGGTCGAGGCCGACATTCCCGGTGCTCCGGTGGTCGATCAGGCCGTCGAGCAGCAGCTTCGCAAGGTTCCTGACGACCCGTCCGGCCTGCTGCGCGCCCGCATCCGTCAACATTACGCCGAGCTTCGCGCTGGCACCAACTGAAAGGAAACAGGACCATGACTTTTAATATGCTCAAGACCACCGTCAGCGCCGCTGTTCTTTCCCTCGCGCTTGCAGCGCCCGCCTTTTCCGCAGGGCTCGCCGCCCACGTGAACAGTGGCACGGTTGCCGAAGGGGATGCTTTTCAGCTGACGCTTACGGCCAACGGCCAGGTGGGTGCTGCCCCGGACCTTGCACCGCTGCAGAAGGATTTTGATATCCTCGGCACATCGCAATCCTCGTCGACGCAAATCATCAACGGACAACGTTCGCAAAGTGTCAGCTGGATTGTGTCCCTGTCGCCGAAGACGAAGGGCACGCTTGAAATCCCCTCAATCAATGCGGGAAGCCTGAGCAGCGCGCCCGTCGACATCAAGGTTGTGGATGCAGGCGCGATGCCCAAAGCGGTGGGTGCCTCCGGCATCGATGTGACGGCAAAGCTTGACGACGGCAATCCGTTCCTCTTTCAGGAAACACCGCTCACTGTGCGCATCGAGACCAGCGCGCCCATCAAGGGTGCTAAACTGATCGCGCCGCAGTCAAGCGCCTTCGAACTCGCTCAGCGTGGTCAAGATCGGGTGAGCCAAGCCACGCGCAACGGACAGACGGTCAACGTGATTGAGCGCACCTATATGCTCAAACCCCAGGAAGAAGGCGCGATTGAAATCCGGCCCTTCGTGCTGCGTGGTTCCGTTGAAGATCCCAATGCGCAGGCGCGTAATCCCTTCGCTGGCATGGGGTTCAGAGGCTTCCCAGGCTTCGGCTCATCCATGTTTAACGACATGTTTGATACCGGCAAACCCTTTGCCGTTCGCTCCGACCCGATCAAGTTGACCGTGCGCGCCGACCCCAATGCAGGCTCCGGACAGCAACATTGGTTCTTGCCCGCCAAGAACGTCAAGCTGAAGGCGGATTGGACGCCTGCCCACCCGGTTTTCAAGGAAGGTGAAGCAGTAAGCCGCCGCGTCAGCCTTTTGGCGCTTGGCGCAAGCGCGGTTCAGCTTCCTGACCTCTCCTTTGAAAACACCGATGGTGCGCGGATTTATCTTGATGATGTGCAGACGGGCGAGGATCAGACCGCTGAAGGTACGATTGCCAGAAAGGATTTCCTGCTCTCCGTGGTGCCAACCCGCGGTGGCGAAATCACGCTGCCGAAAATCAAGGTGAACTGGACCGACAGTGTCTCCGGTGAGGCCAAGACGGCGACCCTGCCAAGCGAAGTCATCAAGGCTGAAGAAACGATACCGCCAGCCACCCCGCCTGCAGCAGCCACGCCGAAGGCATCCCCCGCCGCCCCGGCTGTACAGGAGACGCAGGCGCAGCCGGAATCGAGCAAACTATTGCCTGTCTATCTGCTTGGCGGTCTGGGTGCCGCTGCGGTTCTGGCCGCGCTCGGCGGTGCGGTCCTCTATTTCAGACGAAAGCAGCGCCCTGTTGAAACGGCCCGCAAGCCTGTGGCTGCCAATACAACAAAGCAAGAGCCACGCCCGGATACGCTGTCTGAACGCCGCAAACACCTGGCACAGGCTGTCACCAAGGCAAAATCCGGCGATCTGCGCGGATGCTACGGCAGTGTTATCGCCTGGCGCCGGTTGGCTGGTGGCGAAGAGGTCATGACCGATGCTGCCAGAGGGGCCATTGCGGGTCTCGAAAAAGCAGCTTTCGCACCGGCTGCAGAAACCGCGGAAGGACAGGCCCGCGACTGGCTCAACACGCTTGCAACGGAAAATCGCAAGATCAGTTCGAAGCAAAACGAGACATCGTCAAAGCTACCGTCGCTCTATCCGGCGGCCTGATTTGGCGATGACGCGAAGGCTTTCCAGCGAGGTTCTCAGACGTTTAGTCGGACGCGTATTTTGGGCATGAAATCCAGCCAGTCAGGTCGTTGCTTCAACGCGCCTTTCTGGCTGAACCTCTGTCCGCAAATATGCAACTTTAAGGCATAGACCAGATCGCCTATGGTGTTTTCACCATGGGCATTTTCAGCCCAGGCCCCAATATTCTTTCCATTATCGGAACCTCCATGAGTGTTGATCGACGGTCAGGTAAAGCGCTTGCAATGGGTATTGCCACAGGCTCATTCATCTGGGGGCTTTTGGCCTGGTTTGGTTTGACAGCAGTGCTTTTGGCTTATGCGTCGCTTCTCACCGTCATCAAGATCGTGGGTGCGACTTACTTGCTTTGGCTTGCGTTTAAATCTTTCCGATCCGCTGCGACGAAGAAAAAGCTGACATTGGACCGGCTCCGCCTTTCAACTGGCCCACTGGGCTATTACCGGCGGGGTTTGATCATCCAGATGACGAACCCCGCCGGTTCACGTGTGCCAGTGTTTCGGTAAAGGAAAAAGCTTTTCCGAACGGCCAAAATTCACGCAAAAATCCAAATTTTACAAAGTGCTAGATAATGGTGTCGACTGTCCGTAATATGGCTTTTGAGAATTTGTTCATCCAACATTCTCGTGTGGCACAGCAGAGACAAAGAAGGCAGCCTGACTGAATGGGAATTCAACTTATTAAGAAATACGGGCCACTGGTTGCCGCATTGGTTCTCTTTGGTCTGGGCGCATTTGCAGTTTACAAAATGCTTCACGGCATTTCGATTACGGATGTCATATTCCACATCAAGGCGACGCCTCCGGTTTCTCTAGCGCTTGCAATCGTTGCCACTGCGTTCGGCTACATGGCACTTGTCGGGTATGACTGGTCCGCCTTGCGATTTATCGGCAAAAATATCAAAATATCGACCGTTGCACTGGGCTCATTCACGGCCTTTGCCTTGAGCAATTCGATCGGATTGGCGATCGTGTCGGGCGGTGCTGTCAGATACCGGTTTTACCGGGGCCTGGGCCTTTCTGTCGGTGATATTGCTGCCGTATCTACCTATTGCGCCGTAGCCTTTGGCTTTGGGGTCACGGTCATTGGTTTTGCAGGCCTTGCCTGGATACCTGATGCACTCAGCAGCTTTGTTCCGCTTTCTGAGTTAAGCCTTCGAATATTGTCTCTTGTCGTGCTGGTCGTCGTGATTGGCTTTGTCTCATGGGCCTCTTTGCTGCAACGCCCCATCGGATTGGGACGTTTCAAGCTTGTTGTACCGGGACCGCGCGAGGTCGTACTTCAGCTTGTGTTTACGCTTGCAGACATTTTGCTGGCAGCAGCCACGCTTTACGTTTTGCTCCCGTCGGCAACAGCAGCGACGATCTCTTATCCTGAATTTGTTCCCATTTTCATTATTGCAGTCATCGCTGGTATATTGAGCCATGTGCCGGGCGGTATCGGAATTTTCGAAGCGGTTATTCTGGGCGCAATCTCCTTTAGGACTGATCATACCGCAGCCATCGCAGCGGCCCTTTTTACCTACCGCGTCATCTACTATTTTCTACCACTTGTCCTCGGTGTCGCCGTCCTTGTAGCCCTGGAAATTCGCAACAATTCCAAATTTTTGCGCATTCCATCAAGTGCCATTCATGGCTCGGTAAAAGCGGCTTCCGCTCTCTCTTACCTCATACCGGGGATTATGGCGTCGTTGACGTTCATTGCTGGCGCAGCCCTTGTGCTGAATGGCATGGTCCCGATACCAATGTCCATTCTGAACGAGTTGAAACCTGCAGTGCCAGTTGGCCTGTTTGAGGCGTCCAACGTGGTTATGGGGATTGCAGGCGGCGCGCTGATCGTCGTCGCCAACGGTTTGCGGGAGCAATCACGCAGCGCACTTTATGTTGTTCTGGCCATCATAGCCGTGGCCATCATATCGCTAATCTTGCAGCAGCTCGATCTGGACCTTGCTTTTGACCTTCTTGTTCTGGCAGCCGTTCTCTGGTTTTCAAGAGCGCGGTTCGACAATGTGGCGCCACTTTCCATCGGCAAAAAACCCTTCATTTCCATAGCGCTATGGGCAGCATTTGCACTCAGTGTCGTGCTGTTCTTCCAGTTCGCCCATCAGGATGCCAACTACTATCACGCGCGCTGGTGGCAATTCGCATTTGACGCCAATATGCCGCGTTCACTGCGCATCGCCGGGGTGAGTATTTCCCTGTCTCTGCTCCTGTTGTTATTCCTCGCCCTTCGGCCAAAAGTCGGCGCACCCATGGTGGAGGCGGATCTGGACACGGAAAAACTGCGCGCCATCATTGCAAATCAGGAAAATGCCGACGCGAATTTTGCTCTGACCGGCGACAAATCCTTCCTTTTGTCGGCAAACCACAATGCCTTCATCATGTATGGCCATCATGGGCGTAGCTTTGTCGCGCTCGGGCCACCGGTCGGGACGGATCGCGATGACGCGGTCGACCTGATTGATGCGTTTATTGAAGCCGCAGGCGATGCCAATTGCCGCCCAGCCTTCTATCAAATTGCCGGCTCAGACCTTTCGCTCTTTGTCGATGCGGGCTTTGTGCCAAGCAAGCTTGGAGAGGAGGCCGTCGTCGATCTCACGTCATTCTCTCTGGAGGGTTCTGAACGGCGGAAGCTGCGACAAGCGCATAATCGCGCCTTGCGTGATAATGCCACTCTCGAAATTCTTACCCCCCCGTATTCTGCCGACCTGATCAAGGAATTGAGTGCAATCTCCGATGAATGGCTCAGCGAAAAGAAGTCGCGGGAAAAGAATTTCTCACTCGGAAAATTCGATGAAGCCTACCTTCAGAATTTCCGGATTGCCGTGGTCAAGGCGGACAACCAGATCGTTGCCTTCGCCAACATTTTCGAAACCGACGTCAAGGAGACCGTGACCATCGATCTGATGCGTCATTCCTCCACGGCACACTCTGGCTCCATGGACTTTCTTTTCGTCGCTCTCATGCTTGCACTAAAAGACGAAGGCTTTCGCCACTTCTCGCTGGGGATGGCGCCACTGACGGGCCTTGATACAAGCAAACACCCGCGCCTTTGGGACAAAATTGCCGGCTCCGTTTCGCGCTTTGGCGGGCGGTTTTACAATTTCGAGGGCCTGCGCGACTACAAGGATAAATTCCATCCCGAATGGCACTCGAAATATCTGATGACCTGGGGCGGCATGGATCCGCTTCTCGTGGCAAGCGATGTGAATGCGCTGGTGAGCGGTGGCCTTCGTGGCGCTGTGATGCGCGACAAGAAGGCGGCGCCAGACGCCTGACGGGAGCTAAATGTCACGGTCGCGCCAGTTTATCGGAGACACGTTTTTGCGCGTTGTAATCACAAAACGTGCAAATTGCGTTTCCTTGCGGAACTATCCGGGCCTGGCTGCGTTGATGGAACAACCATCAGTTGATGTTCGGACACCTTTATGCGGGGCCTCGTTTCAAGCTGCTTTGGCGTGCTGCGTTCATGAAGCAGGATACCATGTCCGAGGAAAGCAAGAAGCATCTCTCAACAATCGAAGTTATCTCGCTCGGTTTCGTTGAAATGGAGCAGCGTGTGGAAGGTCTTCTGGATTCCTTCACGGACCTCAAAAATCCGGACTTTTCCAAACTGACCGACGCCTGCGGACTGGATGCATGGCGGGTTGAGAATAGCCGTGATTTGGAATCCGCAATGCGCAAATGGCTGGACGCAGACGGCCCTGCCCTGCTTGATGTCAAGGTCAACCGGATGGAACTTGTCATGCCGCCGAAAGTCAAAGCCTCGCAGGTTTTCTCCACGGCCATGTTCAGCATGAAGGCTGTTCTGGACGGACGCACAAAGGAAGTTGTGTCCCTGCTTCGCGATAATTTCATCAAGTAGGCGAAGCAGTCGCTCGCATTAGCGTTCTCAGTGGGTGTATCCTTTCAAAGGATCGGCGAAATAAGCCTGAAAACACCTTCTGAGAACCGCTTCCACAAACCGGACTTGGCAAGCCCTTCCGAGGCACCTTCAAGAATATTTTCCATCCAGCGCGTGAGCGTAGAAACATCCTCAGCCGTTTCCAGAAACAGCATTGTCTCATAGTTCAAAAGCAGACTTCTGGAATCGAAATTGGCGGAGCCGACCATAGCGCGATCATCAATCAGCATGGTCTTTGCGTGAATCATTTTCGGCAAGGTCAAAATATAGACACCGTCTTCACCAAGCGATCTGAGCGCAGGGCCTCTTGCCAGATCGGCCAGCCACTGGTTGGATTTCACAGGGATCAGAATTCGAACGTCCACGCCCCGGCGGGCTGCAATTGAAAGCGCCTGGGTCAAGTTCGGGGTGGGCAGAAAATAGGGCGTGAAAACCCAGATACGTGAATTGGCCTGATGACAGGCCAGAACCACCGCATCGTAGAGCAGATCCTCCTCCATATTGGGACCTGAGGGAATGAGATTGAGGTTTGAACCGCCCTTCTCGTCTCGCAGAATAGGCTGGTCAGCCCGACGGCTGCCGCCGACAAAGGCCCAATCCGTGGAGAAAACATTGATATATTGTTCGACAACCGGACCTTCTACAACGAAGGAAAAGTCGATCCACCGATCCTCCGCTTCCTGAGGCCCGAGATAATGCGAGGCGACATTACGCCCGCCTGCCCACACGCGCTGGCCGTCAGCAATCACCATCTTTCGATGGTTTCTCAAGCTCATATTCACACCCCTCCCCCAATCGGTAAAGGGCGAATAAAGCTTGACCTCAACACCAGCTGCCTCAAGCCGTTTCAGGGCTGCCCAGGGTGCGTGCAATGAACCGACCCTATCGAGAATAACATGCACCGAAACACCTGCCTTCGCGCGCTCCTCCAAAAGCGCGCAAAAGGCCTCACCAACGTCATCCTTTGCGAGCAGATAAAGCGTTATGTCCAGCGAGATTTCGGCATTCTCAACAATTTCGCAAAGTCCGGTCCAGGCTTCGATACCGTCTTCATGGATCTTGAATAAATTGCCCGACGAGCCAAAAAATCCCTCATTTTGGAGAAGGTTGATCACCCGCTTTTCCGGATTGTCGGGTTTGGCAATTGGCGCGGCGGGATCTGCATGGCTGTCACCGCTCGACTTGCTCTTGCGAAACCCAAAGATCAGATAGGCTGGAAGCGCCACATAAGGCACTAGAATAAGGAACAGAAGCCATGCAAGGGCTGCCTGCGGGCTTCGCTTTTGCCCTAAAATAACAAGAGCACTGGCCGCGACCACAAGGCTGATCACGACGACTTCCAAATGCGTTATCAACCAGCTCATGCTTCCCAACCGTCGTTAAACTTATTCCCTGTCGGTAATACTATTACTACGAAAAGCGCGGAAGGCCCTAATGATACGTCCTCCACCAAAACCGGCCTGAAGGAGATCCAACAGGCCGGGCGGAGAATAGAAGAATGACTGTTTATCGCTGATAACTTCAACTTTTGGACTGTGTCATTGATGCAGGTCGTCTCAATAGCAGGATCAACGGTCCGAGCACGATGAAGCTTGAGGCGATGAAGACGAAGGTATGATTGAAGGCAATCATCGCAGCTTGCTCGGACATCTTGCTGGCAAGAAGCTGAAGCGCCTGAGCCGAATGAGGCGCAAGATGCATCGATTCATACCAGGACTGAAGGTTGGGATTGGAAGGAACCATATTCATCGAGAGACCGCTCCTTGCCTCCGCCAGCGAATGGCTCAGAACCGTGCTTGTGATCGAAATGCCGATCGACGAACCGATGGTTCGCGAAAGGTTGAAAATGCCAGAACCGAAATCCGTGTCCTCCTTTTTCAACGTCGAGAAGGCAAGCGTTGAAAGCGGAACGAAAATCATGCCCATACCAAGACCCTGAACGAGTGAGGGCAAGATGACCCAGAATGCATCCGCCTGTGGCGTCAGCCAGCTCATCATCCATGACCCGATGGTGGAGAGCACAAAGCCGGTAGATACCAAGTATCGGGGATCCGTCCGGTTGATCAGCGATGCGACGGTGAACATGCCAAGGGCGGCGGCAAATCCTCGTGGTGCCATGACAAGACCGATTGTCTCCGATGGAAAACCATAGATCTCGCTCATCATAATGGGCTGAAGAGCGATGGTGCCAAACATACCCAACCCGAACGCCAGCATCATGAAGGACGCCGTGGAAAGGTTACGGTCTTTCAGGAGCGAGATACGCAGCACCGCATCGCGCCGCCCGATACTGCGCATGACAAACATGGTAAGACTGACGGCAGCAGTCGCAAAGAGCGCCTGAATAAGTCCAGAGGAAAGCCAGTCGCGCTGGTTGCCCTGGTCAAGGCCTGCCTGCAGTGAACCGATCCCGAGGGCCAGCAATCCTGCACCGAGCCAGTCAGCCCTTGTGTTCTCGCGCTTGGTTTCTTTCAGGAAAGCACCTAGCATAATGACATTGAGAATGCCGACCGGCACATTGATATAGAAGACCCACCGCCATGACAGATGCTCCGCAATAAAGCCACCAAGCGTTGGACCGAGGATCGGTCCCAGCATGATGCCGATGCCCCAAAAAGCCATCGCGCGGCCTCTTTTTTCCGGCGGAAACGTATCCACCATCACCGATTGGGAAAGCGGCACGATTGAAGCGCCGAATGCGCCTTGCAGCGTGCGGAAGATAATCATCGCATCCAGTGAGCGCGCCTGCCCGCAAAGTGCTGAGGCAATGACAAAACCAATGACGCTGAAAATCATCAGGCGCTTGCGCCCAAAATGTTTGGAAAGTGTGCCTCCAAGCGGAATAATGACGGCTTCAGCAACAATGTAAGACGTCAGAACCCAGGTAATCTGGTCGCTATTGGCGCCAAGCGCGCCCTTCATATCTGCAAGGTTCACATTCACAACGGTCATATCGAGAATGACCATGATGGTTGCTAACAGAACGGCAGCCGAGGTGAGAATGGCCTGCATTCCAACCTTGGCCTCACTCGGTGTGGCGGTGGGGGCGGAGGCCATGGTCACTGGCCTCCAGTCGTATCAATCGTTACCTCAGAGGATGCACCAACTCTCAAACCATCTGAAGGACCGGCATTATCCAAAAGAACGCGAACCGGAAATCTCTGGGTGACCTTCACCCAGTTGCCGGTGGCATTATCGGGAGGAAAGAGTGAAAACGCGGTCCCGCTGGCAGGGCTCAGAGACAAGACCTTGCCGGTAAAGGTGCGGCCCGGAAGCATATCGATGGACACTTCAGCAAGTTGGCCGGGCTTGATGTTTGTCAGTGCGCTTTCCTTGAAGTTGGCATCCACCCACCACTGGTCGGTTTCCACCAGCTGGGCGACCTCCATGCCGGCGGCTGCGAGCGAACCGGGGCGAATATCGATCTTGCCCACATATCCGTCGGCAGAGGCTTTGAGCACGGTATTGTCAAGGTCAAGCTGCGCACGTTCAACATCTGCGAGAGCCGATTGAACAAGCGGATTGTCATCGCCGGGTTTGCCCAAGGATGACTGAGCGCTGTTGAGGGCCGCCTTGGCTGTTTTCACCGCAGCTTCCGCCTCGCTCAAAGCCGCCTTCTGCGCATCGGCTTCGGCTTGGGTGGCTGTTCCCTGTGCCGCCAGTTTCAGTGTTCTTTGTGTGGCACCGCGCGTGTTTTCCAATGCGGCTTGTTTCGCATCAAGCATTGATTGCGCCGAAACAACCTGACTCTGCAAGACCGAAACTTTCTGACGCGCCCGCACCAGATTTGCCTTGGCCATATCCAGAGAGGCTTTGAAAGAACGCGGATCAATGGTGAAAAGCGTGTCGCCTTTCTTCACTTTGGAAAACGATTTGACGTCGACTGAAACCACGGTACCCGTTACTTCAGGTGCAATGTGTATGATCGGCGTACCAATATAGGCGTCGTTTGTGGAAGGATGGCTGTCGGTATAGTCCGACCAGACATAGTAACCGACACCAGCGACAACGACGGCCAGTGCGAGGATAACCAGATTAAGCTTGTTTGACTTTTTGCCAGCCGTTTTTTCTGAAGCATCATTTGCTTCGATTTTTGTATCGTTGCTCATCTCAGAACATCCACTGCCTGTTGGTCCAGAAACATTATTGAGCGGAATAGAGCGTGTCTTCGGCCTGCGTGGCGAAAGCTCTGAGTTTCTGTCTTGCAATGTCATCGGGATAGTCTGCATTGGCAATGACGGGGCAATAGGTTGCCATAAGCGCATTCACGATGTCCGTTTTGGTCGCATCGGGATTGTTTTCGCGAATGTCGTGAATGACCTCGTCAAGACCGTTGCCCTGTGAGCCATCGCCCAGCAGGCTGCGATACGAAACTACCTTCTGTTGCGTGAGCGAAATTCCAACCGTCGAATCAACATTGGAAGGCCGCGGGCATTCGAGGGCGTAAGCGGGGGCTGCAGCCATCACGAACAAGGCGGCGACGGGTAGAAACTTATTATGTGATGCTGACATTTTGCAGTCCTCTTGCTGTTCACGTGTGGATTTGGTTCTTTCACAAAAATTGCAAGCAACGGCTGTGCCACTCGAGCAAAGCATTGGAATTAAACAATTTATTGATTTTGGTGGTATTCCAGCACACGGAATTGGTTTATTTCCACCAATTCACTGGTGCATATGCCGCAATTCGTGGTGGCGCTATCGGTGCCACCCTGACTAAACTATTGAATTAATGCGGAATTGAGTGGTCATTTTTGATGGCACACGGCTTGCTTCGGGTAAGCTGAATAAGGGATTCAATAGGTAGGATTATGAGCGAAGAAGAAACGGCGCACACTGAGAATATGGCCATTGAAGCCGCATTGTTGTGGCCGTTGCGCAGCGCTTCAATATTGACCGTCGTCGCCTTGCTCTTGTCGCTGGCCTTTCTCGGTTACACTGCCTGGAGCGGGGCGAACAAGCTCGGGCCAGTCGAGCAGCATGTTGCGCATCTGCGAAAATTGCAGGATGCCAGCACGAATATACAGAATATCCTTGTGCGCCATTTTGAAACTGAAACCGCGCCGAAAGCTTCTGAAGTCAAGCAGGTCAGCAACAACTTGCGGGAACTGATCAACGAGAAGGGAAATCTGCATCCGCAAACGCCGGAGGATCTGAAGGAGGCTCGCTCGTTTCTGACACTTCCAAAGGGCAATGTACGAACCGGCCTTCTCGCCGCCCTCAGTATCGTCAACAAGACTCTCAAGCGCGAAAACGAATTGCAGAACACTCTTATACGGCAAACACGGGAGAATGCTGAAAGAGAGCTGATCCTAGCTGGCTGTGCGATTTTGATGCTACCGCTTTTTGCGATGTTTCTGATCGCTTATTTGCGGCGAAACTCCACGCGTTCGGTTGGACGTTTGATTGCGCTTTTGGAGAATGTTGGCAACCTTGACTTCCGCCCTGCCGAAGCTGTCTCGGGCAACGATCCGCTTGCAGGTGTCTATGCGCGCTACAATGTGATGGCGGAAAAACTCAAAGCTGCCACTGACAATGCGGAACAACATGCCCAACAGCTGGAAAGCCAGGTGCGCGTGGCATCGGAAACGCTGCTGCAGCAGCAGGAAGAGCTTGAAAGAAGCGCACGGCTGGTTGCCATCGGTGAATTTGCAGCGCGCATGGCGCATGAATTGCGCAATCCCATATCCGGCATTTCCATTGCTCTCAACAATATTGAAACAGAGCTGCCAGACGGCGACATGCGGGAACGGATCTCCTTGATCGCGGAAGAAACAGATCGTGTGACACGCCTTTTGAACGGTCTTCTGGAAAGAGGGAGAGCGTCTCCCGAAAGGCCGACAAAGTCGAACTTGAACCCGCTGGTTGGCGATGTCGTTCGGCTTTTTGATTATCAGCTGCCCGGCAATATCAAGATCAATTGGAGCGCGACGGACGCTGAATGCTCTGCGCCGCGCGACACGGTTCGCCAGGTGCTGATAAACCTGCTGCGCAATTCGAAAGAAGCCTTGGGCGAGCAAGAAGGTCATATCTGGGTTGAGGCCGAACGCCGCGACGGAATGATGGTGTTTTCAGTTGAGGATGACGGTCCGGGATATCCGGAGCAGCTTCTCACACGCGGCATTCAGCCATTTCAAACAGAGAAAAAAGGCGGAACCGGGCTCGGGATGTCAGTGATCCAAAGGCTGGTGAATGCGGCCGGCGGTGCCATTTCCCTTTCGGCCCGTGCCGACGGTGGTGCGCGCACCACCGTAACCATTCCATGCGGAGAATAAGATAATGCGGACAATTGCCATCATTGAAGACGAAAAGCTGCTCGGCGCCGAATTGAAACGTCGTTTTGAGCGCGAAGGCTGGCGTGTTTCGCTCGCACGCACCATCGCCGACGCGCGACATTTGCTGCTTGAGCTAGGACTGACGCCCTCCATTGTCTTGTCTGACATGAATTTGCCCGATGGCAACGGCCTCGATTTTCTGGAAGAGGTTCGCAAGGCAGAAGGCCGCGGTGAATGGATATTCCTGTCAGGCTACGGAACGCGGCGGGATATCGAGCGGGCGACAGAGTTGGGCGCTTTGGATTTTCTCCCAAAACCCCTCGACTATCACAAGCTCGATCTCACCATTGCAGCAGCATCACGCGGCGCAAAGGCAAGTCAGCGTATACACGATGCGACAGTGACGCAGGCGCGCAAATATACGCCTGAGAATTTCCTCGGCAACAGCCCGGCGGCTGAACGTGTGCGCATGATGCTCAATCAGCTTTCAAAAGTGCCCATATCCTCGGTTCTGCTGGCTGGCGAGACGGGCACAGGCAAAGGGTTGGCGGCCAAGATCCTCCACTATGCCGGTGAGCGCCGCGAGGCGCCATTTGTGGACGTCAACTGCGCAGCCTTTCCCAAAGATCTTTTGGAATCCGAACTCTTTGGCCACGAGCCGGGCGCATTTACCGGCGCGAAAGGAAAACACAGAGGCTTGCTTGAACAGGCCGATGGCGGAACCGTCTTTCTAGATGAAATCGGAGAGATGGACCTTGGTCTTCAATCCAAGCTCCTCAAGGCGCTCGAAGACAGAAGTTTTCGCCGCGTCGGTGGCGAGGAGACAATCAGCGTGGATGTGCAACTGATTACCGCATCCAACCGTGACTTGAGAAGCATCTCACAGCAGGGTGGCTTCAGGAGCGACCTCTATCACCGCATTTCCGTTTTCGAGATCCTATTGCCGAGCCTGCGCGAGCGCGCCGATGACCTGGAACAAATCGTGCCAGCGCTGATGAAAGAATTTAATGCCCGCGCCGGAAAGTCGGTTCAAACCGTGGATCAGGCAACCTGGCGTATGCTCAAAAGCTACGCCTGGCCAGGCAATGTGCGCGAATTGCGCAATGTCATTGAACGATGCGTGCTTCTTTCCATGGGTGATGTTCTCGACAGCCAGTGGCTCGGTCTGTCGTCGCAGCCCAATAGCCATGCGCCCGTCCCAGAGGGCGATTTCATTCACCTGCCGCTTGATGGTTCCATGGCGCTTGACGAGATGGACCGGCACATTATTCAAACAGCGCTTGAGCGCAACGGCCATAATGTTATGGCAACGGCGCGCGCGCTGGGCACAACCCGCGAGACTTTGCGCTACCGCATCCAGAAATATGGATTGGCATAAGGTAAGCGCCCCGACAGGCGCGTGCGCTGCGCGCCTGCTTAAAGAGACCCTGGAAGGTGGTTGTAGGGGGGGATTTCCCCCACCTCGCCGAACCGTCCTAAAATTAAACTTAATAATATCAATTATTTAGAGTTTGGCACAGGCCTTGCTCCGTTGTTGACAACCGCCTCGATACGGTTCCAACACCGGGCAAGTACCCGCCGATGGTTTTGGAGAATTCTCAAAGGGTATGTGGAAAGGAACAGGATCATGAAAACCGTTATGCGCAATATTGCAATTGCAACATTTGTCACCTCATTGGCTGCAAGCAGCGCACTTATCCCGGCAGTTGCCAGTGCAGCAACCAACGACCAAGTGACTGAGGCTTCCAAAACCGGCGACGCTAACCCGGCGCTTGAATTGTCTGGAAATGGCTTCAAGGTCATGCGTGATGTCCGCGCCGCACGCGTTGCGATCTTCAACGGTGACACGAAGGCTGCAAAGAAATACGTCGATGATGCCGTGGCGACCATGAGTGACGTCAAGACAGAGTCGGCAAAGATGACCAAGGGCAAGGATGCGGACCCCAATCTCATTCCGATTGACGGTCAACTCGTCGTCGCCGACAATTTCGTCTCAACGCCTGAAAAAACCGCGCAGATCGCGAAGGGCAATGCGGCTCTGAAGAAAGGCGATTCCAAGACGGCCATTGAAGAGCTCAAGCTTGCTGGCGTTGATATCGGGTTCACAAGGCTCTTGATGCCGATGAAAGAAACGACGGCCCACTTGAACGTTGCCAACAAGATGATCGGTGAAGAAGACTTCTACGAGGCCAACATGGCTCTGAAAGCTGCCGAAGACGGTATGAATGTCGACACCGTCATGCTAATTGTGCAGCCTGGCCATGCAGCCAAGGCTGCGCCAGCAACAACAGCGCCGAAGAGCGATAGCAACGCTTCTAGCGGCGGCTGAGCTGCCTGACAAATATAGCATACCTTTCGAACCGGTATTGGTCGGTCAGGAAATCACTGGCCGACCTTATTTATTTGCAGCCATCTCCACACCTAAAAGACCTTCAGCAACAGGGCGTTGAGTGGGCAGGAGCGCGGCTCAAATAAACCAAGTATGACGGTTCATATGACCCGTCTTTCGTTTTCATTTTTGAAATAAGTACAAAAATTCAACTACTTAAATTCGGCACGCGAATTGCTGTTTCCTCATTAGAAAAGGAGAGCAGTCATGGACAATTTATCTGCAAAGCCCGACACTTCAACTGGACCTATCGACCAGCGTTTTATGCGTTTCTCGGAACGTTTGAACGATCTGAACGCGAAACTTCGCCGGAAGGGAAAAGCCCCTCTTTTCGAGAAGGAGGCAGATCTTTCGAACACTATTTCAGCTCCAGCCGGGTTCAGGTGTGAAATCGCGGCCCTGAAAGCAGACCTGCAAGGCAAGGGAGACAAGTCATGAGACAACAGGATTCCATGCTTTTAGTGTCGCTGCTGGTTTTCGCAGGCGTTGCCGCCGGAGGTTATGCCGCAGGTTCAAACAGTCTGCTTGATTCTTTTCTGAAACCAAGCACCGAGCGTGCCATCGCCATCCGCGAATACCACCAGGGTGATATGAAAGACGCGTTCAACGAATTTCAGAGACTGGCGAAGAAGGGCGACAATTCTGCAGCCTTCTATCTGGGACAGATGTACGAGTTTGGTCATGGCACAGCGGTCAATGGTGACGAGGCCGTAAAATGGCTGAGCAAGTCTGCCGGTGCAGGAAATGCAATTGCGGCGCGTCAACTTGGCGAGCTCTATTATAACGGTACCGTTGTGGTTCAGGATTTTGACAAGGCCGAAACCTGGCTCAAGAAAGCTGCTCAGGCGGGCGATGAGACCGCAATGATCAACCTTGGTCACATGGCCTCCAATGGTTTCGGCATGGCCGCAAACCCGGTTACGGCCTATGCCTACTATGCCGCAGCATCCGCAAAAGGCAGCAATTATGCAGAGACGTTGCGCAACAAAATTGCCGCCAAGCTGTCTGCAGAGCAGCAGGCAAGTGGTGAAAAACAGGCCAAAACAATATTGGCCGACATCGCAAAATCCCAGATAACCAAAGGTAAATCCAAGGACTCCGTGCCATCTTCCTGACAATGGGCAAAGGCCGCCGACCACTTACAAATCGATCGTTTTAAACCCCGAAGATAACCTCAAAACCCCAAAAAAGGCGGCTACCAGTTCCAGGTGCCGCCCTTTCTTATGGGATAATGGGTGTATTGTCATGGGCGACGGTTGCCGGATATCGCGAGGGGGAGAATCCCGCACGCTGGAAGGGCAATCTATCCGAGATCCTGCCTAAGCCCTCCAAGGTGGCAAAAGTTACCAATCAACCCGCTATTGCCCTTGCAGACCTCCCATCTTGGTGGAATGCCTTACAGCAACGCAATGGCATGGCGGCGCAAGCCCTACAGTTCCTCAAACGTGACAACTCCACAATATCAACGAACAAGCACGTTGGATCAAAGACATGAGGAATCGAAAGCACGGCAAGAATGGCCGCTCAAAGATAGATGGACAGTATTTGGCTTTGCCCTATTCAACCCTACACCACGCTGCATGGCGAAATCTTTCGGCTCCGGCAATCAAAGTGTTCTTGGAGTTAAGAAGTCGTTTCAACGGATCTAACAATGGTAAGTTGCGTCTCTCTCTTCAAGAAGGGGCAAAGCTGTTGGGTATGTCAAAAACCACCGTTGGCAGAGCGCTTGATGAACTCGAAAAGTCTGGCTTCATTTCCAAGACCAAGGAAGGTCATTGGTATGGGCGCAAAGCCCATGAATGGGCATCTTCTGATACTCCACTGGACGGCCATCCTGCTACACGCGATTGGCAGAATCGATGGAAAGGGGAAGCGCTTTGAAAAGCAGAACGCGGTACTGAGCTGAACCCAACCAGAACATCGACGGTTCTAGCTCAGTACCGATGTTCTTTTATTCCTCCCAATATGCTCCATTGGAGTACCCATTTAGGGAAGTTTCGCCGCCACTACGGGTACTCTGATGGGTCACTAATAATAACCATACGTGCAGGCTTTAAAGACCAACTGCAGGGGGGTATCAAATCTCTAAAGCAATCCATCTCGCGGACCGGCGGGGTAGTCCCATTTTTGCGAGGCCAGAATTGAGAAGGAAAAACCCAACTTCAGGTAAGGCAAGTGTTTTGCCTTCCACTAAAATCGGCTTTTTCACGCCTAGATTGAATTCATGAACAAATGCGTGGTAGATTGTCTGCAAATTCAACAGGTAACGATAACTCGGAATTATGAGAAATGATTGCAGGAAGACACTCACGATGGCTCACAATTTTAGTTGGACCAATACTCAGTCTTATTGCTTTTGTAGTAACTTACTATATTGATCCATTGAATTTTTCATCACAGCAAGCCTACGCCGCTCTTCCGGCATTTTTGCTATCGATATTAATTTTGCTTGTGAACCACCAAATCACCACTAGCTTGGAAGTGCAAAAAACTTCTGACTATTCGGATCGGATATTTGAGGCAATAAAAAACTATATGCACGTGACACCTATTGGTAGTCCAGAAAAAGCGCAGAGTTATATCAACACTAGAATATCATCTTTAAAAGAGGTTAAGAACACATCGTTCAATATCGAAGGCATAAAAGAGCGAGCCGATGACAAGTTCTACGATACAGAGACCTACTCAGAAACGTCTCGGCAAGCGGCTCTGCACATAAGTCAGGGTCTAATTTGGATGGAAGTAGGCGACAAATTCGCCGTAGGTCGATTTCGATCACTTTGGAATGCTACAGCAGCGTTAGTTGGGGATGGGAATGTGAGGTACAGGTATAGGCTGTTGGCGCATCAAGAGCCCCAAATAAATTTTATCATTTTGGAGTATAAAGACGGTTCGTCTGAAGTGTTGTTCAACTGGGATTTGCGAAATATTGGTCAAGATCCAGTTGTGCTTTTATCCAGAGAACATCAGATAGTCTCGATGTTTTCGGTTCAATTCGACTATCTTTGGAAGAGTGGATCCAAGGATCATGACAACTCTGCGAGCAGGTAGTTTTCCAGAAAATAGGTACTGCAATCACCATTGGGCTTTAGATGCCTTTCAATCCATTTCTCAAGATCAGGCTGAACCAATTCGTTAGTATTATCAGCCGTCCACTTAGCTGTGTTGATCAGATAGGACAAAAAATGTGGTTCGAACGGAGAATGCTCTTGATAGGTTTCGAACTTAATATCAACCTGTTGGAAACCGACCTGATTTAGTTCCCGATACAGCCGATCAATTGGAAAATGACTAAATTGTTGGCTGGTTGAAACACCAGAATACAGTGATTGATTGACAGAATTTCTCAAGCCTTCAGGCATCGGCCCGAACCTTAGCAGATCACCATCATATTGTCTCACAAACATAGTTGCCTTGTTGGCAAGTAAGTGGCGCATACGTTTCAATAAGTGTGTGCATGGGTTTACGTAGCTCAGTATATTGAATGCAAGGTAGATATCTGCAGAAGGTAAATCCATTTCACTATCCAAAAGATCTTGCTGTATAAACTTATGCGGCTGTTTCCAGAGCTTTGCTCGATCTCTCGAGCGCTGCAAAGATTCTGGATCTTTATCAATCCCTACTAGCAAGCAGTTCTCATCAACATAATGACTTATTAAGTCCAACCAGAGCCCTGTACCACATCCAAGATCAACAATACGCTTTGGATGTCTTTGATCCAGAATTTCTTTGACGTAAGATCTTCTTTGGGAAATCTTTGCTAAATGGTGAGTTTCGAGCCATTCGGCTGAGCTCATTGGAGCTCCGCTTTGGTTACGCCAAGACATTTCTCATAATTCCGAGTTATCGTTACCTCGGATCGATTTGCCCTAACGTATCAGCGCGAGTAACGGCCTGAATAAGCGAATTATCTGACACACGCGTGTATATTTCAGTGGTTGCGATCGAAGCGTGCCCAAGGAGACGCTGGACTATTCTGATGTCAATCCCCTCTTCAATCAGCAGAGTCGCTGCGGAATGGCGGAAACGATGTGGGGTCAGTACTTCGCCGAGCGATAATCCAGCGGAGAGGCCTTTGAGACGCTTTCGAAAAGCCGCTTCTGACAAACGTGCGCCCCTTACATTCAGAAACAAGTACGCTTCCTGCTGGTCCGCTTGCTGTCGCTGAGTGCAATAGTGCTTTAGATCAGACAAAAGCTGTTCATTCGTTACATAAACCGAGCGCTCTCTGTTTCCTTTCCCAATAACACGGATCCGAGAGCAATCTGTAGACATATCTTTGATTCTGATATGGGTGAGTTCCCCGACCCTGAGGCCCGTGACAATCAACAGCCTGATTGCCAGCACGGTTACAAATTCTGAACAACGGCCCAGTGCTTCTTTGCGACTTTGAGCTCTCGGAAGATGTCTTGGTTCGGATACGAACAGTTGTCGGAGAGTGTCTCTGTCAATAGGTCTGGGAAGCCTTTTCGGCACCTTGAGATCTAGCTCCAGTCCATCAAAAGGTGTTGGCGCATCCTGTACAAACTTGGACGCCCATTTAAAGAATTTCTTCAAACAAACCATTCTTCGGCGCACCGTGGCTGGTGCCAAGGCCTGTCGCGATCGCAAATCGTTCATATAGTCGAGAATGCAATCACTCTGTATCGGCTGCGTCCCGGTGCGAGCAAGAAACTTGGCGAACGCTCGCAGATCCTGTCGGTAGCTCAAAATCGTATTGTCACTGAGGTACTGTTGAGCACGGCAGAACTCCAGGAAGGCTTCAATATGGGTTGCGAATTCAAAATTCATTTTTGGACATGTCCCTCAAGCCTCTGAATTTGGCTTTTACTCTTCTATGTCCAATAGACGACACTTCCTAAGCCAACCTTTCAAATCATGAGGAAGTTGGTTCGAATTTTGAAAAATTTTTCAATAAATACAATCATTTATATCCACCCAGAAAAAACACCGTCAGAGGCTGAGTATTTCTATTTTAGCGAGCTATTGTAATTTTTGGTTGTAGTTTCGGCGGTGCGAAATTAGAGTGATGCTACTGTCTAAATTAGTTACGATAACTGGAAATTATGATGACTGAACGGTTTCCAAGAGTGGTGCTCATCTCAGAACTTGAGGAATTTACTCAGGATCTGGATATTTTCAGCGGGCGCCTAGAAGCAATGAGTAAAAAGGCTGCTGAAGCTTTAATGGAAGCAATCTTGTCCAGCGGTTATGACCTAATACACTATTCGAACCCTAAAGAATTCCTAGATCAAATTACATTTCATCAGACTGATCTGGTCCTTATAGCCTGGAACGGTGAAACCTCCACAAGCCGAGTAGGTCTTTTGCCCTCTATTTGCGAGGCAGCAGGGATTGCCTATTTGGGTGCAGATGCGGCCACACGCATCGTTTGTAATGACAAGGAATTGTCGAAGGTTTTTGCTCGAAGAATTGGCTTTCATACTTCTAATGGTCTAAGGTTAGTCGATAATAAAGACTTGGAACTTATCGAAAGTTTGAAATATCCGGTAATTGTGAAGCCCTGTCAGGAAGGTTCATCTATTGGTATTTCTTCTGATTCCGTTTGCGAGGATATCGTACAGGCTAGAAACCAAATACGACTTCTATGGAAGCAGGGTTTCAAGCATGTTTATATTGAAGAGTTTGTTGAAGGCAAAGAAATCTGTATCTGCGTAATGGGCGGAAGAGACGGACCTGCATATACCAATGTCATTGAAGTGAGTTTAAAAGATGACCCCACCTATTTATTTAAGAAACCATACGATGCTCGCATAAAGAAGGGGCTTGATGGAACTCGAAAACTTGCCTTAATGAACAAGGATGAGTTCACAACTGAACTAGATCTGGCACGAAGCGCATTTTTATATTTTGAGAAACTCAATCTAATGCGAATAGATGGACGATTGGATAAAAACGGGAAGTTCCATTTCATAGAGTTTGCAACCTTACCCACATTTGGCTTAAGCAGTGAAACCTATTTTGCAATGTCCGAGTATTTTCCCGTTTATAATGATTTCATTAGTACACTTTTGTCTCTTGAGTTAACAGAAACTGGGGATCCGGATACCAGTTTGAGAAAAGAATGAACGATGGCATAGTCTTGTTGCGACTAGAACCAAATGTATAAACATCTGGCTCGATGTTCGAAGGCAACTCAATTTCGCTTAACATATCGCGTAATTTTGGGTCATCATATTCTTGTGAGATGAGAAAGAGAGAACTCAAAATTGTCTGATTTACCTGTGGGGACGCTACGGTTCGGTTTCGAATGAGATCAAGTGTAGCATAGGCACAACCAAGAGCTATTTTTTGTTTGCCACATAAAAAGTAATAGCTAGTAAGATTGTTACTGATACAGAGGCGATTGAATGGCTCATTTAACCCGATTGCTGCCTTCTCAAAAAGCTGCTCTATTTCAGGTCCCAAATCGCCAAGCCGCACATTCGCAACTGCCAGATTATTTTCAACAGAAAGACTATCAACGGTCTGGCTGCGCAATATCTCAAGAGCTTTTTGTAAAAAGGAGCGAGCCAATTGCACTTTGTTTAGACGCAATAGTTGCCCTCCTAGGGCGTTCATCGAGTAAGCAGCATGTGTATCTTCACCCAGCTGACTAAACTGTCGAATGCTGCGGATCAAGAATGGAATTGATTCTCGGGTTGAGCAGAACATTTCAGCATTCCGAAGCACAAATGGCCTTAAAGGATGCTTTTCTCCTTTCATATCTACTTGAAGTTGCTGCCAAATTTTTCGACCTTCCTCAATTGCACCCAGATGCCGTTTCGAAAGATAGTCCACAATCTGGTTATACTGCCCTAAATAGCTGTCTTTGTTGTATTGCTCAGCTACATCTTGGCAATATTGTGCTACACGCTCATGTCGCTCCATTCCAAGGCAAAGAAGAGCACTAGCAATTTTTACCGCAGCTGATGGATTTCTGAGAAGTTTGAATATTGACCGGCTGGGTGAAAAAATTCTCGTTCGAATGCAAATTGCTGCAATCTCAAGGCTTACCCTATTCAGAGCTTGATCAGGTAGTTCATAATTTACTTGCTTACAAATCTCGCCAAGATCTGCAAGGATATCACAAAGAACGGTCGGTGAATGATGAATGACAGTTGACTTGCATATCATATCAATCGATCGCAGAACACCCGCGATATCTTCGAGATAAAGCTGAGCACGGATCAGGAAGAACAATAGGTTCGTACTATCTGATATCCCTAAGTCTTTTGAGTTGATTTTTGACTCGCAGTAGCCTCTCGTATTTTGAGCTGCAACCATTTGTACTTTTACAAATCGTGGATCAACAGATAAATCTCGGTGCAAAGAATCGTGACGCACCGTGATTGTTGCACCATGCGATGATCTAATGAGCCGTTGCTGTTCTAGTTCGTCCAGAATTTGTTGGAATTCAACGGTGGAGAAATTCGGATTGCTATGACGATGACAGTCAATCGCAATCTGCTTTGCAAGCTGGCCTCCGCGTAGGAGAACATAGAAATAAAGCAGGCGAGCATCGTTCGAAAGCGCTCCAAATTTTGCAGCTGAGCTGTCTTCAATCATTGACGACTCATCAACATTCGAATCGGCTAGAATATTCGTCTCAGTCGATTGCACTAGCGCCAGATCTACTAACGGTATCAAGTTGCCATCCCATAATCCATATTGTTTTTGCAGCCATTGTTTGAATGCATACTTATCATCCGAAATAAGCGAAAGAGCATCATTTAGCGGCAATTTGGACAACATCAAGAGTTTGTTGATGCTACAATAGGGCGCAAAGCTTTGCTGGATATCTCTTAACTCACTAGTAAAGGGGACATCTGTAACAGTCCATTCGAGAAATATTATATGCCCCTTGGAAATGGAGGTTAAGTTCGATAACCAGTTGGCACTATATTCGTCCATGTTTTGGGCATTTTCGATGATGAGGCCCATAGGAATTTGCTTGAAAATTGCGGATGCATAGTCACGAACTTCTGTCAGGTTATTTGGAGCTAAACCATACAGTTTTTTCCGCCAATCCTGTTGCCCTGTTTGCGTCAACAAATCATTCAATAAGACGATTTTGTCTCTTACTTTCCTTGGTACGATAAGATCGGCAGCTAGATTTCCCAACTCATCTAAAACATCAAGCCGACCAAGTGCTTGCATCTCCTGCTCAAATTTGTCGAAACCAGTGTCAGCATTAGCGATTGTATCGAGCGCGATAGCTGCTTCACGCAAATAGGCGCCTGCCTCTAGTGTGCGGGCCAAATTGCTAGTTACTGAAACTCGAATGTAGCTTCTTTCAGAATCATATGAAGCTACATGTTTGGTGAAAGAAGTTTTGCCTACACCGGATTTACCTGCAACGATAATACATGCAGAATTTTCTATGTCTCCGGTGACTATTTCATGGATTTCCTGTCGCTCATATTCTCTGTCAAGAAACCGTTCAGTCATCATAATTTCCAGTTATCGTAACTGGACGCGGATGACAGCACTTTGCCAAATGCTCGGAGGCTTCAAATTCGCCTGCACGAAGCAGGCAATCATTAGGAAACCGAGAATACTGCCTTAAGCCGCTCTACAGTGGTTAGCCAGGACGGGGTTACGGGTTTGCAGACGGTGTTCTGGTTCCCGAACATGCCCAGCTCTTGGATGGCCTGATCGGCTGGCACGACCTTTTCCCATTCAACGGCAACAAAATACTCGCATTTCTCCGGATCATCCTTGAAATCATGATGATAATTCGCAGACAGAATATCCCAGACGGGCTGGCTATTTATGGAGAAATCGCTCGCTGGGACTCTTGAGCCAATTACACGGCCAACGCCGACAAACCCCCGAGCAGGAATTTTGACCCACACCCGGTCCCCTTCACTCAACATGCGCAGGGAGTTGCTATACCATGTACCTCCGCCGCCACAGATGAAGCCGTATTTGCAGGCCTCCTGCCAGCTCCGGGTGGGGCCTTCGCCGAAGCTGACATAATATTCCCCATTCCAAGGCTCCTTTTCACCTTTTCGCCCTGTGCTGGCGGCCTGCACCTGAACATCGCTCGGATCAATCAGCCACGCGCGGCTTAAAAGCTGCTCGGATCCATGATCGAAGACCTGAAAGAAAAGAACGTTGATGGCCAGTCCCCGGTCGGTGAGATAGGAGACAATCCGTTCACTGCTTGCATCAAGCTCGGCTGCGACGATGACGATTTGGTGGGATTCATTGATCGTGTCTTCGTCCAGCTCCTGACCGAACCTCTCCAGAAAGTCAGCAGAAAGGCTTCGCCCTGGCCGGAAACGAGAATAGGTACTCGCTATATATTCGGCATCCAGCTTTTCGACCCATGCTGCATAGTCAAGTGCTTGGGCCACCACCTCTCGGGGCGTCTTGTCACGCTTCAGCTCGACCAGCACCAGTGATCCGTCAGGCGTGATTGCCAACAGATCAATGCGCCCTCCCAGCTTCGTATCAATCTGACGGCCGATCAACATCCAGTCGGAAGACAAGATACGAGGCTGATTGACAATCATGTCTTCCAGCATCTGTTCCGACGGCAATATGCCCTGCCGGACTTCCTGCGGGTCGGTCGAGACAGTCCATATAGCGTGCTGGATTGGCATGTTGTTTCCTCCTCAGAAACGGGGCGCCCCTAGGCTTTCACAGTATCGTACCAGTCAAGAAACCGTCTTAGTGCGTCGGCATCTTCAATTTCGACGCGCTGCGTATCTTTGGCTTTCAACGGCAAAAACGGGCCGTTGATATTTGAGTTGCGGTTTGTTGGTCCAGAAAGGACAATGACACCGTCTAATTTTGGCGGCTTTGGTGGTTGGAACCATACGCGCGTTTCAGCGGCTTCATTGTGCAACGCGAGAACTCGCCCAGAAGGGGTTTTGAAGCCAATGATTTTCTTTGTGGGCTCCTTCGCAGGTTCTCCGTATCGCTTTCGTAAAATGCGTTCAGCTTCTGGCACGGGCAAACTCATTCCGCTGCCTCCTTGTCGTTTGATGATGGCTCCAGCGCCTCGTGGAGCAGGGCTTCGAGGAGGCGGGTCCGGGTGGTGTCGGTCTTGGTCAAAGCCGCTTCCAGCTGGTCGCAGAGCGCCATGAGCTCATCAACCTTGGCCACGATGCGGTGTTGTTCGGCGAGAGGGGGGACCGGGATCAGGACCATTTCGAGTATGCCCAGGTTAATGTTCTTTTGCGCTGTAGCGGGCGCGAATTCTAAAAGGTTCGCTTTCGCGGTTCGGATGAAATACTCGAAGTATCTAGCGTTATCGAACATAGAAGCAGGCACGAGGCCGACCACGCTGTCAGGGAAACAAGCATCAAAATCGAGGATGCCACTGTCGGCAATATTCGCTGCAATAGTGATGCACATGGTGCCGCGTGGCCACAGCATGCTCTGCGCCAACCCCACTTCGTTGTAAAACCCCGTGTTGGAAGCAATACGACCACCCGACCTTGCCACATCTCCAGTTTGAATAAATGGAACGCTCCCGCCTCGGTAGAGAGCTGGATCGTTTCGGGGTCTATGCTTTGATTTTCCACGCCCAAAAGTCCCCAGCTCAGGAAATCTGGCCCACGCCCAGCCATTCGGCAGATCGTAGGGTGCCAGCGAGACATCTAAAGACGGAAGAGGCTTAGACTTCTTAACCTTGCCCGTTTTGACCAGTTCACGTTGCTCAATTTCAATCGCCTCAAGCAACTCCGACGCCGGTTCATCCGCCTCATCCTGCTCCACCAGCTTTCCCCTGACAGCAAGGTTGAGGATGGTTTGGCGGAGGGATTTGATTTGGTCGGGGCGGGTTGTGAGGGCTGGCAGGGCGTTGAGTGCGAAGGCGGCGTGGGCAGGGAAGTCCCTTTCATCTGTTTGCGCATCGCCGGACGGAAAACCGGGTTCCACTTTTCCGGACGATTCTTGTGTGGCGTCCGGTGCAGTCAGGCGAGCAAGGCTGGCCGTGGTGAGCCTGTCGCGTGTCTCCTCCCGCTCCTTACGCGCCTCTTCCAGCCGATCACAAAGCGCCATCAACTCATCGACCTTGGCGACAATCCTATGCTGTTCAGCGAGGGGTGGTATGGGAACTGGAAATCTGACCACATCGGTGAGGCTGATGTTCGGCTGAGCTGTAGTTACGCGCGATCCCAGCATCAAATCAACGGCAAGGTCAGAATTGAGATACTTCAGCAGATATTCAAGCGAGGGCCTTTCGCTAGGATCAGCCATCCGCACCAGCGCGACAGCCTGATTGATGTTGGCCTCTTCGTCCAAATGGTAAATAGCACTCCTGCCAATAGAGGCGCCAACGAGGTTGATGAGGATATCATTTCTGCGAAGCATCGAACGCGGTTCAACGTCTTTGAAGCGAGCTTCGACGTATTTAAGTTCATCAAGTTTGCGAAGGGTGAAATTCCCCACATTCTCGCTGGTTATGAACAGTAGGCCAGCGTCTCTCTCGACGTAGCCGACTCCCTGCCATTTGGGTGACGATCCTTTCGTAACCAAGCTGCTTAATTCACCGAGTGAGACCCAAGACCATGTTTCAGGGATCGCAAATGGCCAGATTTCGTCCTTTCTTGACTTTAGTTTTTTCGTTTCGCCGAGTTTCTCCAGCTCGGCGCGCCTAGCCGCAACACGCTTTATCAGCTCTGCCGCAGGTTCATCCCCCTCATCCTGCTCTACCAACTTCCCGCGCACGGCCAGATCGAGCACGAAGCACCGCAGACGGGCGACAGCGTCAGGCGCTTTGCTGATGTTGTCATAGAGCTCTAGAAGTCGTTCCGCGTTCATCGGGCTCTCATTCATCGAGAAAGTGCCTCGCTCAGGATGGCCTTCAGCTCTGAGCGCAAGGCGTCAATCGTGGCTTCTGCCTTGGTGAGATCCTTCAGCAGGGTTTCTGGATCACCGAGATCCTCTTCCGTCACATAGGGGTTCTTGATATCGAGGTTGAAGTTCCGCTCGCGGATTTCATCAATAGAGACCTTCCAAGCCCGCTCGCCTTCTTCGCGGCCTTCACGGTTCGGCCCGCCCCACCATGCAGCGCAATCATCAAGATGGTTCAGCCTGATCGGCTTGGTCATCGAATAGGCCTTCTGGGTTTCGGGCACACGATGCTGCCAATACCAAATGTCTTTGGTTGGCGATCCCTTCTCGAAGAACAGCAGGTTTGTGCCGATGGAGGCATAGGGCTTGAAGACCGAGTTTGGCAGCCGGACAATGGTGTGCAGATTGCATTCCTTGAGCAGATGCTCCTTCAGCCGCGTCTTGATGCCTTCACCAAACAGCGAGCCATCGGGCAGGACGACTGCTGCCCGCCCGTTCTTCTTCAAGAGGCGGATGATCAGTGCCAGAAACAGATCGGCGGTCTCGCGGGTTTTGAACTGGGGGAAGTTGTTCTCGATGCCGTCTTCTTCCTTGCCGCCGAACGGCGGGTTGGTGAGGACAATATCGACGCGCTCATCCTTGGTCCAACTGATCAGCGGACGGGCGAGCGTGTTGTCGTGCTTCACCCAGGATGGTTCCTCGACATTGTTGAGCAGCATGTTGGTGGTGCAAAGCAGATGCGGCAATGGCTTCTTCTCGACCGCTCGCAAGGCACCCTGCATCAGTGTTTCGTCTTCAGGGCGCTTGACATATTTCTCACGCATATGGCGCATGGCGCAGGTGAGGAAGCCGCCCGTTCCGCAGGCCGGGTCCATGAGGATCTCGCCAGGATGCGGATCAATCTGCTGCACCATGAAGGAGGTCACAGCGCGGGGCGTGTAATATTCCCCGGCATTGCCCGCATTCTGGAGGTCGTTCAGCAGTTGCTCATAGATATCGCCAAAATGCTGACGTTCCGTGAGGGAGTTGAAATCCACCTCGGAGATCTTGTTGATCACCTGCCGCATCAGCTGCCCGGATTTCATGTAGTTATAAGCATCCGCAAAGACTGACCGCACGACACGGGCACGCGGGGTGGTGGCAGGGAGGTTCTTGAGGGCCGGGAATAGTTCGGTGTTCACGAAGTCGAGCAGAATACCGCCGGTGCTTCCTTCCGGATCGGCTGCCCAATTGCGCCACTGCAAGGGTGCAGGGATCGGCGAGACATAGTCGTCGCGCGTGAATTCCAGCGCTTCGTCCTGGTCATCGATGATTTTGAGGAAGAACATCCAGACGAGCTGGGACAGGCGTTGCGCGTCACCATCGACCCCAACGTCTTTGCGCATGGTGTCCTGGATGGATTTAACGAGATTTCTCATGGACATGGAATTCAGGCACTTTCATTGTAAAGGGCGCTTTGCAGGTCATGCATGGCCCTTTGATAGTCCTTTTTATTGCCGAATGAGCGCATCAGTTCAAGTGGCGTTCCCATCTGGGAGAAGGGATTGATACTGAGAATCTTGGCGTCTTCGAAATCCAACACACCATCGTCGGCATATTTGTCCAGCAGCGCTTCCAAAACGGCGCGGGATTGCTCGCCATAACGGGTGAAGATATCCCGCTTTTTGACATTCTCGGCCCGTTCTTTGCGGGTGAGCGGCTTTGCTCCGAAGGCCACGTGGCAAATCAGATCAAAGGGATCCAGGTCCTTGTCGAGTTCTGCGCCGATGACGGTCAGGTCAAGGCCTTCTTCCGCCAGTTCCTCGAATATGGCCTGTTTCCGGTCTTCAGCATTCCAGCGATGCAGGAAGTCATCGATTTTTTAAATCCTATACTGCCTCTACTAAATCTGTATAAATTTGAATAATTATTATTTCTAGTAAACTTTTCTGAATACTCTTAAGAAATAAATATAGAGTTTAAAAAAGGAAGTTGAAACTAAAACTGAAGCTCTTGAAAGCTTAAAAAAAAATTTAAAGATAACAAAATAATAAGAACTTTAAGTAAATTAAAAATATTTTCAAAGTTTATCTTTAAAGACTCAGGTTAAAGAATTAGAAAATGAAACTCTAAGACTCAAATAAATGCTTGAGATGTTTTAAAATTAATAATTGTATTAAATATTTATGGCATTTAAAATTTGAATAGTTAAAATAGTAATTAAAGCATTGAAGATTAAAACGTTGTAAAAAATTTGTAAACAGACAATTTAAAGCTCGAAGTATCTCTGAAAACTGCGAAATAAGAAATTAATTAATTAAATGTAGTTATTTTCTAAATAATTTTTTAAAAAGAAAAAAATAATTGAGATAAATTTACTAAATAAGCAATCATCTGATAAACTCGTGTAATAAAAATAATAAATTTCAGAAAAGGAAAGATAAATATAAACTTTTCTAATGTACAAATTAAAGAATTAATAAAGTGAATCTACCCGAACAAATCTTTCTAAGAAAGATATCTAAGAATAAAATATTTTTGAATTATATTAGAAAATTGAGTAAAGAATTTTGAAATTAACTATATTATTCATTATTCAGAATGAAAGAAACCAAAATCTAGTTATTAGAAAAAAACTTTGAAAATAAAAAAATAGAAATATGTGAAATGGAAAAAAAAACCTTCGAAATAGAAGCACATTTCCAAGCATAAATTAATGAAATTCAAAATGAAAAGCGTTCTCAGTAATAAAAATATGAATAGCAATCAAATTAATTTAAATAATTAATTGAAAAATATAATAGACTTCTTACTGATAGAGAAATGTTATTTAACTAATAAATAACATTATAATAGTGTGCAACCAATTTAATAAATCAATTCATAGAGTGCTTAAGAGCAAAATGTGTTTCAAATTGACAAAAAGTTTGTGCCAAAGGTTAAAAAAAGTGAATTAAATGAATTAATTTTAATTCTGAAACTAAAATTTTAAAATTAACGAATCAGCATGGAAGAAATTGGAAAAGTAAATTAATTCAATATTGAATTGTGAATTAGTACTTATTTTCCGAAGTAGAGAATGAATCTTAACTTATAATGATGGGTAGTTTAGTTGATAAACTCAAATAGTTAAATTAATTTTATTCTCAACAATTTTTATTCAAGAGAACCATTTAATATTTTAAATTTAAAACACTTGGTTTCGTTATGTCGTTTCCTGATAGAAAGTTAAGAAGAAGATTTTACATAAATTGATCTTTAAAGAACTTAAGATATTAATGTTGTAAAATCAATTTTTAAATCTCTGATTGGGAACATCTCTATACTGCCAATTGAAGAAGAAAGAAAACTATTTGACGAAATTTCGTTTAAGTTAAATACCTAAAAACCCAGTATTTTAGAATTCTTAAATTCCTTAATTAAAGCTAGAAAGTTAATCTTTTTTTCTTATTTTCCTTTAAAGGTCGGGTTCAAAAACTTCCCCAGGAACATTAACATAAGTAACACTTTCAGAAATTTAATAAGCTTTTAAATAATTTGATATTGCTTTGACAAACTAAGAATTTGATATATTTTAAATGAAATTGCTTGCTAATTCTGAAGATAGTAATTGGATTGATATGAAACAAATTTTTAAAATTTTTTATAAAGAATAACCTACTGAGTTAATAATTTTATTTTTAATAAATTTCATAAGAAACAGAAATGAATTCGAATTATCAAAAGAAAAATGACTTTATAAAAATTTTAATCTTACAAACATTCTATTCATTTTACAAAGTCATTAATTATTTTGAATTTATGCAAATCTTGATTATTAATAATAAGAACGCCCCTTTTAGTTTGAATTACTTTTATTTCTTGTCGGCAGTTTTAATTTAATTTTGCAAGAAGTTAAAAGGGAATCATAATTAGATATTTCTGGCTTATTTTTTTACAATCCAAACTCTTAAATTCCATATTTTGTGAACTTTTATTCAAAAATTTAATTATTACCATGCAGCGGAAAATATTTCCAATAAGTATGCTGCTTTTCATTTTATTATTATTACAAACACTGAGAATGTAAGTTTTGTTAATTCTTTAAAGAAAATCGTGTTTTAGCTTAGTTGCAAAGACGTGGAATAGTCGGTGTTATCACCTCATCAAATTTCAAAAAACTTGATGCTCGGCACAATTTATTGCCTTCCGATTTTGTAAGATAATTTTGTTTTTATTAATCAATTGTTATTTCGTTTCTAAAAACATTAATTTAACTACTATTCTTTATAGGAGATCCTGATTAAAATTTTTATGGAGTTTAAAACCCATTTTTATTAAAAGAGTTTAAATAAGCAAAAATCACATATTGTTTGGGCAATTTCTTTTATACTTATTAATTAGAAAAGTTTATTGTTTTTTTTTGTAAGCATTGCTTAATAAATTATATATCATCATTTGATATTTCCATTGATTGCTAGTTATTTAAAAATTTATTACTTTAAAAATTGAATCCTTTATAAATTGTAGGCATTAAATTGGCCAAACGAAATTATGATTTAGACGAATAACTTTTTCTCATTACTCTAATAAGATTTGTTGCTTTTATTATAGGTAAATAGTAAAAATTATTTAATTTATCTATTAAAATAATTTATAATACAATTATAAAAAATATATGCAATGCAAATTAAGTTCTTATTTCTTGTTTTTCTGATAAAAAATATATTACTTCTAACATTAGAATCAAATTTTGATCCTGTTACTTGCATTTATTCTGATAACCAAAATAATTACTATGATATTTCTGGATTATAAAAAGAGTATTACTGAAAAAACGAATAACCTCATGTCAATGATTAAACTTTTAAAATGACATACTTAACAAATTTCTGTCAGAATGTTGAAGGGTATTAATGTGAAAATGAAAAAGGACAAACAATTTAAGTTTTATAAGTTTTAAATGAACTTACAGACTAATGCAAAATTCTTTCAAAAAACTGAAAAGTACCAAAAATATTTAGTAATAAAGCTGAGCACTATCTAAAATTGGTTTATGAAAGTGATGAGATTTGTGATACTAGTTATAATTTTGAAGAAGTTGGCTTACCAAAAATTATTAACTTTATAGTGTTTTGCAAAGAGGAAAATGAGCAATAATGAGATATAAAAGAAGTCTCAGAATGCAATATTGAGTTTAGGATTAATTCATAAAGTGGGTGCCCTTAGAATTATTAATTTTAGATCTCCCTAAAGAATATTATAATTATTTTAATAATATTCTTACTAATCCTGATTCTTGTTGTTAAAATTGTTTTAAAGTTATTTGAAAATAAATTTTCTGGTCTCCTATTTTCAAATATTAAATACTTAGGATATTTATTTGAGAGAATTCCTATTGAAATATAAAAACTTCAAAAATCTCTTGCAAAGAAAATAAGAAATGGGAATGCTTATTAATCAATATGATTTAATTCTTGTGTGTTATAAATAATAAAATATTCATTTAATAATTATAATTTTACAATTAATTTTCATTAACAAGCACTGCTTGCAAGCATAAACCAAAAATTGGATTCAACAATAATTTTAGATCTTAGTGCTGACAAAATCATTTTAGAAATTTATTCAAACATTTAGTTTTCCAGATATTATTGAATAAACATTATTTTCCCATTTTTTTCCAATTCTTCAAGACTTATTAATTTTGTGAAGATAAGAGCTGACTATTTTTAATACACTTTCACTTAAATTAAATTTGTGTTTCCTTTTAACACAGTTGGAATAATGATGGAAATAATTTAATAAGGTTTACTAGTTAACAAAGTGGAATAACAATATGACATAGCTTATATTTTCCCAATTTTATCTTAATGTTCCATAAGCAAGGGTTATTATTATTAGGATTGTTAATCATGCAAAAAGTTTCCAAAATTCGTAGACTTTATTTTATGAACAATAAAAATACATAACTAATGGAGATCAAATAAACTCAATTTGGAATTCATGTAATTAGTTTGGCGGTAAAAGCCATCTGCAATATATAAATTAATCAACTCTCTTAAATTTATCAATAAACTATTTTTGCTCATCTTATTTAAAGAAAAATAATGAATTTGAAGGATTGTATTTGATGTAAATGCATATTATATAAGTGGAAACGGTTAATTAAATTATGGCAATGGTTAATTTAATTAACTGTGAATACTTATTGTTATTACTGCATCAGATTAATTATCAATTTTAACATAACTCTAAAACAGAGTCTCAGTTAACTAAAGCTATAATTTCCTAGCCTTAAAACTGTAGTCATAAGAAAAATATGAATATCAAATATCAAACTTCTCTAAGATTTAATCCCAAATCTTTTAAAATTTAAAAAAATAAGAAACTTACAAATTTTTCAATAAATGCATCAAGATTTGTATATTTGAGTTTTCGAGTGACTGAATAATTTTAAATACTTTTATGAAATTCATTTAATGCATGAGTCAAATTATTAATTTTTATAATGGTTTTCATTTTTTTCATTTTAAGACTTGTGAAAGATTTTATTACATGTACTAAACTGATTACTTATCTGAATTTTTTTATTAATTCTGGTGATTAATCACTATTTTCTTAATTTAAATTGGAAAATTATACATTATGGTGGGTTGGCGCCTCAGGGCTATTTATTGTTGGAATAACCTTAAATAGTTTAAGTTGATTTTCTTAGAAATTTTCAACAGCAGTTTTAAATGATTATTTTTATTAATGGCGAGGACTCATAATATGGGCAATCGTTTATAATTAAAATTCTTTATCTTAAATACTTTTTTTTACATTTTCATAGAAACTTAAATAATTCTTAAATGGCCTCGGCATTAATGAATCAAATTAGAGTTACAATATTAAAGGAAATATTTTTTAAAATTCCCGAGGTTTAAAATTAATTAAATCCGAACTTTATATTGTTGTTGTAAAATTTCTACTTGTTTTTGGGATATAAATTGAAATATTTCAGAGATCCAAAAATAAGTTTTTTGCTACAGTAATTATTACAAATTCATTTTAAACTTTTTTTACAAATTACCCAATAATTCTTTTATCATAAACAAATTCGTCTAAAAAATTTTTTGTTTGATTTTAAGCATTTAACTCATAATTACGGAAAGAATTTTTGTACCATCTTAATAATTCTAAACTTTTGAGGTGTTTATTTCCAAAATAATTAAATTTAGAAGGCGATCCTGAAATTGCTATTTAATTCGCTTTAAGTTAATTTGATTAAGGAATTAAAAATGGTTAATAATATAATCTTGATCGAACAAAATAAATTTATTTTAAAAAGAGCTTAAGTTGCTAAAGAATTTATGTTATTGAAAAGCTGGTAAATTCAAATTCCCTCTGATTCAAATAATTCATAATATCATACTAGTTTAATAAAAATTTGAGTCCTGTACTCCTTCATTCATATGGAATTATTTCAAAGCAAATTAAAAAAATATTAGGATTAATATTATTCAATACTTTCTAAAAGTAAATATTAGCTGTAACTAAGGTTTTTCCAAATTTAGGGAAATTATCTAAATAATGATATTTTTTTAAGCTAAGTTTCATTTGCAATTCTGAAGAATTTTTTATTAGATGAGATTTTACAGAATCATAGTTCATCAGAATTAAGTTTTTATTACTCGCTGAAGATAAGGCTTTGTTTTCTATATTTTGTTTAGATTTAAAAGTCACTCCATTTTTTTAGTGATATTTTACAATCATTGAAGCAATAAGCTTTGATTACACTTTTTCTTGCAAATTTAATAAAAGGCATTTCAAAAGTAACGACTATATTAACCAATAATTTAAAAAAATAATAATAATACAATAAAATATTCATCTCTAATAATTAGTTTTGTCATCAGATATAACACAGAATTATACATTTTCAAATACACTGCATAATTTGAGTTTTAATAATTATTCACTTGACGAATTTTTATCTCGAGAAATAAAAAGGATTAATCTTAAACTTAAAAAATTCTCAAATATTTTCCTGTTTTGTTTTATTTTATATAAAGATTATATTTTTACTCCAGATTGTTCTCAATTATTTCTTTACTATCAAGCTTTTTCTAAAATTTTTAATAAAACCGTAGCTTTTTTTAAGGATTTTTGTATTTTGATTCAGAAAATAAAGAGCTTTCCTCTTCTTCATTAATTACTTCAATCTTTGTAGGCAGATGCTCATTTTTTTCTTAATTCATATAACACAAATTTTCTATATTTCTAAAGTTTTTTTCAAACATTTGAAAAATTTCATTCTACTAGCAATTATTCTTAAGATTTTACTATTATCGAAATTAATTGTAAAATTTTGCCTCTAAATTATACAAATTATTCATAAATGAAATAAAGGGATTCCGATTTTCATTCACTAATTCTTAACTTTTATTAATTTCTGTCATGTAAAGCAATTAATTGCTATTAATTTTAATATTCTAGAAGATTAAATCTAAGAGTTAGCATGACTTTTTTGTTTTATTTGAGTTAAAAATTGTTTGAACAATTAAAGCCACTAACGCTATTGGATTATTCAATTTTTTTTACATTTTTATCTATAGTTTATAAATTTCTTCTATACGAATTTCTATTAATTTTTCATTAATTATTTAATAGTAAAGCTAATTAGTTTTATTTTATTATTCGGATATATATTCAATATCCTATTCAACTGCAGGCTTGCATTAAATTGTAATAAATTAATCTTTGACTTCATATATTTTGGTTTCCCTTCTGCAAACATTTTACGCCACAAATCTCAAGATAACATGATTATTTAAATTTTAAATTAATTTCACAGGATCTGACCAAAAATGTGACTGCATTTGATTTGGCTTAGATTCATTTAATAATTTTTTAAAATTTATATAAATTTCACTTTTTATTAAATAATATTATGAAGTTATTGGATCTTTTTTGAAGCAATAGCCTAAATGCAATCTACATAACATTTATAAAACTAATTTTACTATTTTTGAGTTATCTTATATTAAAAAAACTAGCTTATATTCATATTAAGTTATTTTTCAATTTCCTCAATATATACCTGCTCGCTTAATTCAAAATTATCTAAATAATTTTATCTCATTCAGAGGTCTTTAAATTTATTCAATTTCTTTTAATATTTAAGTTTAAGCCAAAATAATTATTTAATAAGGTTCATGTTATATTTATTAATTCAATCACATGATTTATATGAGCTCCCTATTGGTTACTTGATTTTTCAAAAATAGATTTCTAAAAGATAGACAAATAATGATTTGATGTTTTCTATAGAGAAAATATCTTAATTAGTTACTTAGTCATCGATTTCATTTTATTATTTTCTCATCAGAAACTGAGTTGTACTCACTAAATACGATTTTTTAAAAGAATTTGGGTTGATTCTATCTTAGCTAAATATTGGAATCGAAATTTTTATACTTTTTTCTTCACAAAATTTCAATAACCCCTTACATATAAAGCTAATTTTTAAATAATTTTACTTAAAATACTGAAGGCCATATAGTATTTTTGGAAACATTATCATCCTCTGTGACTTGCGAGGTATACAGTTCTTCTTTTAATTCTATTGGAAAATTTAAATTAATAAAGGAGCTTTTATCTAACAAAGAAAAAGTAATAGTTGCTTATTTATTAGGATTAAATTTCAAAAGTTGAAGCGACTCACCTTTTATAATATTATCTATCTTTGATAGTTATACAAGCCATAATGTTTTGTTTTAAAATGCATTTTGATAGGAAAATTTAAAAGCTGGAGCTAAAAACGAACCTAATATTTCCTTTTCTTATTTTTTATCTGTAAGTACTTACTTCAGAAATTAATTTTAATTTTTATTTGAAACAATTTCAAAAATTCCTTTTTTCATTGCTAAAAATTGTTAAGCCCTTTAAAATTATTATTAATGAGCATTTAATTAAGAATATCCCTCATAATAAACCTGCTAGTTATTGATTTTATTATTATTATCAGTTTTTGCAAAATTACTCAATTGTTAAGATTATCGTTAGAGTTTAATTTTTTATAAAGCTATTTAAAATTTTTTTGAACTGATAGAAATTTCCTAATTTTGAATTTCAGCAAGCTATTAAGTCATTGACTTGTGAGATTATGAAAGAGAGTTTTATTTCTTTTTTGCATCAGAGTAAGGATTATAAGCTGATGCTTGTATATATTAAGCCATTTAATTTATTTCATTTTTATCACAAGCAGTAAATTTGAGTGGTTAGTATTTATATTTTAATCCAAATTAATGAAGTTTCCCAAATTAATTATGTATAGCATTTATGAATTAAATTTTTATTTGCATTTTCTTATAAAACTACTATATTTTTATTACAGCTTTTAATTATTTTTAAACTTTTTCTTCTTCCAATACTTTTTGATCAATTAGATCAAAAGTTTATTCTTCTTCTTTATCTAGATTTATATTTTATTCATTATTCTCCTGAAATTACTCCAGTTTTTATTCAATTTGGCTTTCGTTTATTTGAGACTAATTAAGTGATCTTGACGACTCAGATGATGGCATTAATCCTTTCATTAAAGTATTATTATTTTAATTATTCTCTTCTTAAGATATAACAGAAAATTCAGAAATAAATTTTGAATCAGTTTATTTTTAAACTTATGTTAATTAATTCGCTTTAATACTATCCCTTATATACCATTTTTTCTTTTTTATTGAAGATACCTACGACGACTTTTTAATTATTTTTTCATCTTAATTTCATTCATCAAGATCATTAATTAATTCTTAATTAATTTTTGAATTAATAAATTTATCTTTTTACGATGGTCTACAACTTTACTTAGATTTGTAACTTTAAGAAACAAAAGAATTTAAATAAGACACTTATTCTTATTTGGCTTAAAACTCTTCCAATTATTATTCAATTTTACCTTGTTCTTTTAAATAATGTATTTGCTAAATTAAGTCGTAGTTTTCTTATGCACATGGAACAAATTATAAATCCATAGATTTTTAGCCTCTAGAACTTGTAAATTATGTACTAGGGTTTGAGGTTACTTCAAATTATTGTTTTCTAAATCTTTGTTTATAGAAATTTTGTTTTGGAGCTATTGTTGTTTAATTGAGTTGAAAAGGATCTTTTTAACAAATTCGACGAACTGAAATTGGACGAGATGTTAGATAGTGCTCACCAATTTAATAGGCTTATATTTATTATTATGAATATTATGGAGAATTTAATTTAATTTTTGTCTTATTATAAATTCTTTCAAATGCCTTTTGATTTGTATTTTATTCTATTCCATTTCAGAACTCATTATTACAATTTATTACTTTTTTCACTTTCTAAATTTTTTATAAGATTTTTTTTTCTTCATTTTTTCTCTCTTCAATTTTATATCTTTTTTCTTTTGGCTTTTAAGTGTTGTCTTTACTTTTTATAAAATTTTATACTAGTTTCTAAGTAAATTGGTTTTTTATTTATTTCAACTCAGGATTTTCAAGCTCTTCAAACTAAAATTTATTTTATTTACGTTTAAGATTCAAATGCAAATTCATAAACTTTTATTAAATATAATCCGATTCTGTCTTATCCAATTATTAAATAAAATAAATTTGAGTTATAAAAATTTTCCGAATTTTTTCAATAATAGCTTCAGCCAATGTTAAATTATTTTACTAGACATAAATTTTACTTAATTTATACTGCAAGTACAAATAAATTTTATATTCCTAATGAAGTCTGGATTCTCTTTTCGACTCGTCCAAAGTTAACTAAACCTTAAAATACTTTTCCAATATCATTTTAGTTTTCTACAAATAAATTTAAGCCTTTTTGGGATTTTTCAAAAATAAATTTAGAATTGCCAGACTGCAATACATTTTATTCATCACATAAATGCATTTTGTATTTCCGATTAAATCCTTATATTAGGATAAATTTTTTTCTAAATGAGAAATTGCCTACTCTCAGTTATTACATTTGGCTAAATACAGTGAATAATAAGAAGCACCAAATAGATGTAAGATTTTTAAATCTTCTTTTTTTTCCCAAAAAGAGTCCTTTGTTGGTGGATCAAGCATTACTTGTCCCTTTTTTAAATATAAAAGAAAACTATTCATTTCATTTTGATTAATGTAAATTGTCGATAGCGATAAGTACAAGAAACTTAAAATTTTACTCAGTTCCCATGCTTTTTATGAATGAATGCCCTTTAAATTATTAACAAATTCTTTAAAATTAATATACAAAAGTGACAGCAGAAGCAATTTGTAATTCATATTTTTTTATTAGGTTGAGTAATTCATTCTAATAAGATAATTAAGTGAAATATATTGTAAACTTCATCTAAAATAAATTCTTAGTTTACATTAAGGATTTTCTAAAGTTCATAAGGTGACAATTGAATTTATATTTCAAAAACTAGGTTATGATACCAATTAGGCTTTTTATGGCTTTTCTTTTCTTAGCTTAGCATGTTTTACAAAAATAATATAAATTTTATAGAAAAACAATTTACTCTATTATTATTAATAAAATAATATTTTGAATTTAAATTTTAATAAATTATGACTATAAAACAAAAAAATCATAAGAATTATTTCATGAAAAGATAAATGTAAATTTAGTTGTTGGCGGCCTTTAGATTATGACTTATTATGATTTTTTGCTTTTAATAACAATTGATCTTTTTTTGATAAATTCATTAAGATAACGCTTAAGCATTTGTAATTCTTTTTATGTCGGTTTTGAAAAAATAATTCTTTCCCTAATATTTAATTCCTATTCAACTGATTTTTTTTCTTATAAAATACATTTTCGCAGTTTCTCGAGAAGTCTGAATTTAATTTGATACTCTTTTTCTTTTAAAATTTTTTCAGGATCCTAAAATTGGAGTAAAAATTAGAGAAAAAATTAAAAATATAACTGATAATTCCTATTTATCATTACATTTCATTTTACTATTATTAATAATACGTTTTTTTAAAGAAAAAATATCATCTAATAATTCAGAATAAGCTGAAATTTTATCATTCAACGAAAGCCCACTAATTTCATCATATATTTTATCAGCTTAATTTTATTTATTTTCAATTTAGATTGAAATTTCAAATTCATTTAGCTATTACTTAGACTTTTCATAAATCTGCTCCAGAATTTCAATTTCTATTCAAATTTGCTTAAAAATACTTTAACAGGTATTAAAATAACATCCCGTTAGCTAGATTTTAGTTGACTCAAATTTTGTAGCTTCATTGTTTAGATTAATTCATATAATGTATTTAAATCGCTTTTCCTTTATTCAAAAGAGATATTTTAGATTTTATCGTATTCAATTTCAAGTTATTTCTAAATGTAAATCAATAAACAAAAACAACTTTTTTCTCAGTATAATATTGAATATTAGAAGCTTTCGAAAATACTTTAGCTCTGAATTTAATAAAATTTATAGAGAATAAACCTTAAATTAATATTTGAATATTCTGATAATAAGTCATGTTATAATTACTCAGCATTATTTGTAATTTCAATATATTTATCTTATTTTAACATTTTTTCACATGTTCGCAAATATTAACAATGCTATAATTCATTTAATTTTTTCAATGTTTAAATTTTGTTAAGTTGATACTTATCATATAATTATTTTAAAATTTTATTACTGATATATTTTCTAAAAGCTCTGGATTAGAAACATTTTGCTTTCCTCTTTCTAATAGCTAGATTTTTTTAGTATTTTCAATTTTCATCGATTCTAATTTAATTGAATCAACATCACGCATATATTTTTATTCTTCCTCTTCATCTATTTCTTCAACTTCATTATAATCTTCCGATAATTCCATTTTTTAATGAATTTTTTATGTTACACAAAAATTAATATAAATTCTAAAAATTAAATAAATTTTGTTTAATTTTTAAAAAATTAGTATATTTTTTTAATTTTTTAAAATATTTAAATTTTTAATAAAATTTTTATAAATTATATGAATAGTGTTTTTTTCATGAAAACCTTCTTATAATAGTTTATTTATCAAGTTAATATGTTTGCTAAAATTCTTAACTTGTTAGGAAATTTCTAAAAACAAAGTTAAATAAATAAATAAAAACTCAATATCTTATTCATAAATGTTCATCATTCTTGCTTCATTTTTAAGTTATTCAATAGATAACTTAATTTCTCTGATTTGTTTATCGGGTTACATAAATTGTAAACAATGCATCTAAAAAACAATAAAAGTTGAATAAAATTACTGTTTCATTGGCAAGTTTATTCAAAATATGCATTAACACTGAATTATTATCATCTCTAAAAGTTAAATAATGTGCAAACTTTTTTCTAATATTTCTTGCAACAGAATACTTCTGACTTTAAATAAAACTTTCGAGTAAAACACTGATAGCAACATCTACATCATCATCTCTAACAATATCACGCAAATGCATTTTAGCATGCGATTCTGTCATTCTGATCAGTGATTCCAAGTGACGTACTGTGATAGATATACCACTAAAAAATTAAATTATTTCGTAATTAATGTTACCCTGAAACTTATGCCTCTTTTCTTAAATCTGTATAAAATTTTGTAATTTTTTCTCTATCAATATTTGTAATTTTTGGCTTTACATGTAATCTTGCAAATTGAATATATTTTTTTAATAAATCTTAAGGTATTTATTCCTATTTTATAACTCTTTCTTCTAACAGAGTTTATTCTGCAATACTTTGTGCTTCTTGCTAATTTTCAGCTCTCAACACTTCAGGGTGATTTTTAATATGATTATTTATGACAAATGCTGCAAGAGCTAAATCATTATCTTCTTCAACTTCATCCTTCACTACACAAAGAATATCGAATCTGGAAAGAATTGGGTCACTAAGATCAACGTTATCAGGGAATGCAAGCTGAGAATTATACCTACCTTTGTTAGGATTCGCAGCTGCAATGACAGCGCAACGAGCTTATAAATTTGCAACTATTCCAGCTTTGGAAATTGAAATACTTTATTATTCCATTGCTTCATGGATACTAGTCCTATCGCTATCATTCATTTTATCAAATTCATCAATCAGGCAAATTCCTTTATCAGCTAGAACTAGTGCACCTCCTTCAAGCACCCATTCCTTTGTTCTAAAATCTTTATGTACTGATGCAGTTAAACCTACAGCAGATGCACCTTTACCAGTAGTATAAATAGATCTTGGAAAAGCTGTTTCTACATACTTTAAGAATTAACTCTTGGCAGTTCCTGGATCACCAAGAACTAACACATTAATATCACCACGAATAAAATGTTTAGATTCAGCAGATTACTTTGCAACACCACCGAACATTGACAAGGCAAGTGCAGTTTTAATATGGTAATGAGAAAAAATGGAGGGTGCAATTGAATTTATTATAATTCTACTAATATTTGGGGACTTTGACAATGCTCGAATCTATTTCACTTCTTCTGGCAAAATATCAGTCGATGTTAACTCATGGATTGGCTTTACATAATTTGCTTCAATTGCTGTGGAAAAAATAGGAAATCCATACTTCACATTCAATAGATAATCATACTTATTTGTATAAATGCCAGTGACTATGACCTCATCTCCAGGACGAGCCACATCAATATTATCTCCCTAAAGGATGACTTCTTTGTGTCTAGGGATACGACCTGGTGGAATTGTTCCAGGAGTTTCTTATACTGTGAGCTTTTAGTAATTACGATAGACAGTATATTCATGATCTATTTTAAATGGGCCTGTTGATTAACAGACTGCGCAAGCTCCAAGTTTTACTTCTTCAAGTGATGTTTGATATATTGGACCTTTTCGGTCACCACATTTTTCACAAATATAATAAATTTTTTTTAGTTGTGAGAAGACTTGACTTCGTTTAGTTACCACTCCTTATATTTTAACTAATGTATTCAAATGCTTTTATCTCAAATCTCTAAGATTATCATTTGCAGTGTATTCTTTAATTTTTACTCTTATTTCAGGCTAAATAGTCCAATACTTTGGATACCATTAATTAGCCACTTCAAATGCCACTTAATTAAAAAATGGAAGGACTAGTGCAGGTTCTTCCATCACCCACATTCCCAAAGTTGCCACACTTTTTGCTAAGTGAATAAATGTTATTTCCATGCTAGCACAATTGTTTTCACACATTTCTCGAATCCTCTCTTCATAGACTTTTCTCCCATTTTCAGCAAATCGTGTCAGAAAACGACGGAAGCTTTTACGAATCCATTTCACTGTGCGTGCTTCTTTGATCCAGATTTATAGCTTGCCACGTGCTTCTTCATAATCTAAGAATTTCTCATCATCTTCTCCTTGACCTTCTTCTTCCTCCATTTCCTCTTCCTCTTCATCCATGAACCCCAAGTCTTCTCCTCTTTATCGCCTTAATAATAATCTATTTATTTCTGCCTATTCCTACTATATTTCTAAGAAATCTTATTAAAGTGCTAATGGCGCACGCCTTTAAAAGGCCGTACGCTCTTAATCCTATCTTTCAAGTTCAAGGTCTGCAGCTTGTTTTGCCTCTTCATCCATTGAAATATATTAATCATCATCTAGTCCAACAGGCTCATATCTATCTAATTAGTCAATTCTACGATAATCATGTTCAATATTCTCAAGCAAATCCTCACCCTCGTCTTCTTCTTTAATTTCTTCATCTATGTCTGAAAATACTTCTTTTGCTTCTTCTGCTTCGGATGCAATTTCTTAGTCCTATTATTACTTTTTTTCTTCTTCTCGACGTCTCCGTCTTGAATTATTTTCGTTTTCCATTTGTTTCTCTTTATGATTGTTTTTTGATTTTTAGCCAAATAAAATTATGAAATAATTTGGATTTTGCGCTAAAAATTTTGAAGATTTATTTAATTTATTAAAATTATTAAATAAAATTTTGTATTTTATTTAAACATAAAAACAATTATTGTGTTTTACTTTGTTATGAAAAGCAAATTTCTTCTATTATTTTGCTTTTTCCTTAGAATTTTACACTTTTCAATAAATCATTTAATTTGAGTGATGATTTTAAGTTTCAATTTAACATTTTTAAAAACTTTCTAATTTATTTCATAAATTTAAATATATAATCAATAATATAAATTTAACAGTCATCACTTTGATGAATTTTTTTGAATCCTGCGGTTGCTTTAACGCCTAAACTCAAGAGTAGCCAACAGCAACCATTCATATTATCTCTTGCAAGTTTTATGATACTACATTTGATGAAAGTTTCCTTTAATAAAGTTCAAAAAAAAAAGATTTATACGGCCGACTGCAATTAACAGAATAAGACGTTGCAAATTAAACAGTGCAAATTTAAATTTAATGAAGGGTTATTATGAATTTTACAACCATGCAAAAAAAGGATTGTTTTTTGGTTCAATCAATAGAAAGATTGCCAAAAGATCCTAATAAAGTTGATTTTAATGAGACTTAAGAAAAGAACTTGTTATTTTTAAATTTGTTTTAATTTAATGCTAGAATTGAAATTTCAATAGAGAATGAAAATGGCTTCAGTGGTTATTTTAACGAAATTATCGAGCTAGGATAAGGACAGTTATATTTTTTAAAAACATCATTTTTCTTAAAGATATTCAATTCTTTACGTTCGGCCATAAAACAAATATATCAATGAAAAATAAAACTGAAAAATTGTTGGGAATAGTTCTGTGTTTAAAATTAATGTAATGGGTGCAGTTATTGATGCTTTGTCACTCCAAGAGAACAAATCAATAAAAAAAATGAAAATGTTAGAAGAGTAATAGAGCATATTATCAAATTTAAAGACACCTGTAAAAATTAATTGAGATAATTAAGAAAAAAGCAACAAGGAAAAACACCTTTAAAAAAAAGAATGTGAAATATCTTAGGTTCAAATGACTAGAGGTGATGATTCTCCTATCTAAATGGAATATTAAGAATTATTTGAAGAATTATCAAAAGATTAAACATTATTTTTAAAAAATGCAAAATAACATATTCCTAAAGATATTAATGAAGAAAATATTCTGGCAGAATTGACAATAGAAAATAATTATCCTCTTAAATTTTCAGATTCTCCTTCACTTAAAATTAAAAAGTAATAAAAAGAAACAAAGGTAAAAACATCTTCAATTGCAACTACTGATTAAATATATCCCTCTTAAGAAAATCTAATTGAATATTTAAAGTAAACTCTAAAACTTGAGCAATGCCAATTACCATAAAATGAAACAATTATATAACAAAATAAAATGTTGATTAATAAAAAAACAACACAGCCAACTTTAACACGATGTAAGCATTCATCAAAACTTTCATTGAAAAAAGAAAATCAATAGTAGGAAAGTAATTAAGTTAGACTTAAAAAGGCCTTTTATTTAAAACCGAAAAAGTTTGACGATATGAAATCACAATAATAAAAATAATAAGCATTATCCTCAACTTTTTAACCAAGTAAATTAATGCTAAAGCTTGAATGCAATGAAAAACCAAGTGATTGTTAGTATAGCTCTAACACCAGTAAAAATTTTTGTCAGAAAAAATAATTTAAATTTGTAAATTAGAAGAATCCGCATTAATAAACTTAAAATTTTCGGTGATAAAAACAAATTTCTTATTTTCTTTATTTGATATTATTTGTCAAAAATAAATAATTAATTAAAATAAATTTAAAGACTCAATTTATATATAACTATTATAAACTAAATCTATATTTCATTTAATTTTGATAATTAGGACAAAAGTTAGAATATTGCTAATTCTCAAAAAAGGACTAAATTTATTAATTTTCTCCATTTCTATTAAATCTTCTTCCCAATGAAAGTTCATTATTTTAAAGATTTTATTAAGATTAGTTGCTATAGAATTAAGTATTAGTAGAATATGAACTTAATTCATAAAGAAAGTCAAGATTGACGCCAGCATTTTTTCTAAAAGCAAATTTATTAATTATTCATTAAACTTTGATTATTTAGAAATACAATTCCAATTTTTGCATACCAAAGCTAATTTTTAATGCTCAAAATAATCTAAATAACTGAAAATATTTCTTCAAATTTCTTAAGGGAGAAAAGGGAGCTAAATTTTTTTTGGTTAGAATGAAGATAAAAATTTTGAAATTGGACAAATTTAAAATTGTTATCTATGTAAAATTAAATATAAGTTATTTCAAATTAATTAAACATATTTGATTCTAACGAAATGCTTGAATCACACATTTTATTGTTTGTTTTATTATTTTAATTTCTCTTCATGGTTCTGAGAAATTGCGATATTTAGCAAGGAGGAAACCTATTTGAAATTTGAATAAAATGAATTGAAACTCTTATTGGGTATTTTCAATTATCATCGTATTTGTAAAATTTAAATTGTATTTTTAAAAATATGATAATTAACAATAATTTTTTGGAAAAACAAAAAATAATTTTATTTATTTTCATTATAATATTAACTAATCTTAATTTTCATAGTAATTTGATATTTTAAAATTTGGCACTATTATAAATAAAACCAAATACGATTCTTTGAAATCTAAATCTTGGAATAATTTATGTCATTTCTAAGTGAAGACAAGCAAATTGAAATGAATTAAGTAATCAGGTTACTGAAACCTAAAACTATCATTTATTTGAATTGTATTTTTTAGTAGTTCTGATTAATAATCCGAAATGAAGGATCTTTACCCAAAATAAATGATATCAAAGAAATAATGTGAAGAATCAAGAAAATTAACAATGAGATAATAAAAATTAATAGCAAAAAAGGCTTAAGAAGAACAAAAAAAGCAAGAAAAGTTACTTTAATCTGAAAAAAAAAGATAAAATAAAAAGCAGCTTTAGGAATAAAAAAAATCTTTAAAAAAGTAAGGAGAGTGCATTGCGGATTACATTTGTGATTTTTAGAACAATAATTTGTGTTGAGAAATCTTATACGATCAACAAACTTTTAAGTTTAATTATGCTGAAAAATTTGAAGAAGATCATGAAATAGAAAAAACTCCACGTAAACAAATTTAAAAGAATATTATTAAACTTAAATAATCAGAAAAAATTACTCTTACTTTTCCTTAGTCAGATAAAAAGAAATAACCTAAAACGCCAAAGGGACCAAAGACATCTAATAAACAGTAAACTTCATAGAGTAAGCAATCGAAAATAACAAATAATCAAACCATCTCTTAGTCACCCATATTGAAACAATAAGATCTTGGCTCTCTGAAAGATAAATTAGCATAATTGGAAAATAGCAAACCTTAATAGTCTTCTTACCAAGCGCCAATGAAAAACGACGTTTGAAACTTTCCACCACCAAATGACTAATAAGCTTCTTCTCTACCATATTCTTAATTTCCATAATAAAGCCCAGGAATGTAATTTGCTTAACCCCAACCCCAAAACTTTTCACAACTCCCTCCAAATTTTTCTCCAGCAATGTAATTCTAGTAAGGATTTCCACTTAATTTACCACCAATATCAACTTTAAATTCACTTTCTGATAAATTATAGGCACTTTAGCAAGGAAAATCTATGTAGAATCAATTATTTAACTTTGGTTAATAAAACATGTTTTAACAAATGTGGTAATTATAATAAGGACTAAATAATTTACCAGATCAGAGTTAAAATTCATAGGAAAAAATGCCAAATTAATAAAAGTAATAAGAATAATAAATACCTTAACAAATGCCTTTACAAATACCTTAGTAAATGCCTTAACAAACCTAACAAATGGCTTAACAACTTCCTTAATAAATATCTTAATAAATGCCTTAACAAATGTCTTAGTAAATGTCTTAATAAATGCCTTAGCATTTGCAGTAACAAATGTCTTAATTTAAATACCCTTAGCTTCCTCCAATGAATTTTCCAGGAATGCCAGGAATGCCAGGGATGCCAGGAATGTCAGGAATGCCAGGAATGCCAGGAATGCCAGGAATGCCAAACTTTTTTTCATAAATGCCTTCTTAGTAATAGTTAGGAGAAATGATCAAATAGTAGTAATAGGCGTAATCAAACGAATTTAAAGAATCTTCGCTTAGTTTTAATAAATGAATTTATTAATTATCATTATTTAATCTCAGCAAAAACAAATAAAATTGTTTAAATTTTATTTGTTATTAAAATTACTAAAATTATTTAATCAAAGATTGAAATTCCTAACAAAACGTCGACTTTCAAAAATTAAATTATTTTAAAAAAAATCAATTAATTTTCACAAGAACAGGTTTCAAAAATAATGTTTAAAATGCTAATTGTTTTGCTACTTCTAAAGTCAGCATTGTTGGAAAATGCAAAGGACTCACCTTTTTGGAAATGCTCAACGACAGGCATTATTGAGGATGAAAATGGGAATAAAATACCAGATGTTAAGATTACTGGGAAATTTTATATTATTCAAGACGATAATTCAGAAAAATTTTATAAAGAAGCTCCAGAAGCCATTACAAATTCTTAAGGGGAGTTTAAATTAAAATATGAAATTGAAAATAATGATCAAATTATAAGTTTGAAAGAAAAATTAGTGTTCAAATACACTTAAATTGGAGTGGAATTAATCCAAAAAAAAGAATACTTACTTCAAGGAAATAATTATTTTGGAAATGAAGACTTAAAGGTGATAATGAAGTTTTAGGGTTCTATTAGTGGGATTGTGAGGGATAAAATGACAGGCAAAGCACTTATTGATGCATCAATTGAAGCTTTTGTTAAAAGTAAAAACACAAAAGCTAAAACAAAAACAAATTCCAATGGGAAATATTCAATAAATATTGAGATTGACTCTCAAAAGGATTCGACAATTGTATTAACAGTTTCACCTAAAGATCAGAATAAATACAATGCTTAAGATTTTACTTTAACTTTAGGACCAGATAATAAATATGCTAATTAAAAAATGGATTGCGATGTCTTGTAGAAGGGGTAAGCATTGGTAAGCGGAGAAGTACTTGATCAAAAAGGAAAAACTATAAAAAATGGAAAAGTTAAAATTAAAGTTGGGAACAAAAAAGTAAAGGAATATGAAGTTGAAACAAATGACAAAGGACTGTATGAAAAATTATTTGGTAATTTTATTAAATAAAATAATTTTGGTTTTTAAGAGGTGACAGAAGAAGAATATGATAAAAAGAAACAATGCAAAATATAATTGAGTTGTAAAAATGGTGATGAGTTTGGTAGTCAATCATCTTTTATTACATCAAGTTAATAGACATACAAGCTGAGTAATAATTAATTTACTCATTTTATTAATAGAAAAATTGAAGTTAACAAATAAATTATTATTAGTTTTAGTCTTAACAAAATTAACTGATAGCAAAGGAACGGAAATACGCGATGAAGGCATTAAAATGGAAGTCTAAATTGAAAATGCAAAATTTGAATTACTTCGAAAAGAAAGATAAGCCAAAACAGATGAATTGAAATACGAATATGCAGGTAAAGGAGAAATTATTCACAAAGGAGATAAAATAACTGGAAAAATATCAATTTCTAATGCAAAATATTTTGATAACCAAGAATTTCCTTTTAGTTTGAATATCAAGGACTTAGAAGCACTTGAAACAAATTAATAAGTTAAAGAGATAACTCTTAAAAAATCTCGCAAAGATTTAAAAGTACAAGGCACAACAATTGATAAATTGGATAAGAAGGTTATTACTGATGCGGAAGTATCAATTACAATAAATTGTGAATAATGTTCCAAAAAACTGATTACTTAAACTGGAAAAGTAAATGACAAAGGAGAATTTAATATAAATCTCAAAGATGCTATCGAATTAGGTGAAAAATAAGAAATTATAGTAAAAATTATCCAACCAAATTTTTCTGAATAATAATTGAAATAAGAGTTTAATGGTGAGCGTGATAAATTAGAGAATCTTAATAATTATAAATGGGAATTTTTAATGTAAGAAAAAAGGTGACTTTTTATATCTGGACTAGTGAAAAATAAAGTTGGCGGTGACAAACTAAAAAATGCCAAAGTAAAAGTCAATTTTGAAAATAATAAAATCTAACCAGTGGAAGTTACAACAAATAATGAAGGATAGTTTGAAATTAAATAAGAAGGATTGCTTAATGTTTATAAATATAATATTAAAATATAAATTACACCCGAGAAAAAAAAAAATTATTAAGACTTTTTTGATACTTTTGAATTGAATAAAGAGAATTTCTTTAAAGTTGAATAAAATTTTGAACTTTTACAAAAAAATGAAATTTGTATTAAAGGGAAAGTTGTCTAAGAAGGAAAAAAAGGTAATTAAAAATTAGTAAAAAAAGCTAAAATTACACTTACTTTTAACTATTAAAACAATTAAAAATTAATATTTATTAACTAAGCTGATGAAAATGGAAAATATGAAATTTGCGAAAGTAATTTCATAAAATTATTATATATTTTTAGGATTAGATGAAAAAATTTATTAAGAAATAAAATCAGGGAAAGCCAAAATAGTAGCAAAATTAAAGGATTTATTTGGTCAATTATCATTTGAGCTTCTAAAAACCAAACAAACGTTTTAGCTTAGTTTATTTTTATAATTTTTAAATAATTTCTAAGATGATATCAAAATGACTGATAAATTTAATTATAATTTAAAGATTTTATCTATTTAAGATAGGGAATCAATAGAAATTAGTGATAAATAAATAAAAGTTAAAGCAAAATTAAAAAGTGCAGATAATGAAAAAGATTATTAAGAGTTTATTTTAGAAAGAGTAATTAATCCAATAAAAGATGCTGATAATTAATTTAGTTATTAATGAATTGGATCTTTACAAAGAAGAGGTAGCAAGCTTTCAGGAAAAATAGAAATTAGTGGTTTAGAGAATTTTTAAATTAAGGAGTTTCCAATTGAAATTAACTTGGATAAACTCAATAAAAATAAGCTTGAAAAGACAATTGAAAGCATAGTTCTTGAAAGAAAAAAATTAAGTATTGTTGTTTAAGGAGGAGTGAAGGAAGATAAAACCAAAAAAAAATTAAAATAGGTTGGCGTTGATGTAGAAATTATATGTGAGGATTGCAAAGATAAAACAGTTATCAAAGGGAAAGGGATTAGTGATGATGACGGGAATTATAAAATTGAGTTTAAAGACAAACTTGAAAAAGGAAAGAAGTATAAGACTAAAGTGATAGTGAGTAAGGATAATGAAATTGTTTAGAAAGAAAAAGAAAAAGAATTTGAAGCCACTGATAAAAATGTAAAAGACTTCTCAAATGAAGCTATTGATTTTGTAACGGAAGAATAATTGTTTGGTGTTATTAAAGGTAATGTTGAATTATTAAAGGATGGATCAAAAGTGAAGGATGCGAAAGTCAAGGCAAGTCTCAATAATAAAGCCTAGGAATAAGAAACGTTAACAAAAGTAGATGGGTCTTTTGAATTTAAATTTAAATTGGACAATAAAATCACAGAATACAAAGGAAAATTAGAAATAATACCAAAAGATTAAAAGTAATTCAAGGAAAAAGAACTCTAATTAGATTTTACTTTAAATAGTGAAAATAAATTTGTATTTAGCAAAGATTTCGAGCTTTTGAAAAAAAATGAGATTTTTTTTGAAGGATAATTAAGTACTGAAGCAGATCTGCCAATTAAAAGCGCCGATATAACTATCACAATCTAAAATGATAAAGGCAAAGAATAAAAATTAATGGGAAAATCAAATTCTATAGGAAAATATTTATTGGTAGAAGGTTTTTGTTATTAATTAAACTTATTTTGTAAATAGCTTTAAAAATTGATATTACAGGAAAAAAAGGAAAAGATATAGCAATAATAATTGCAAAAAAGGAAAATCTATTTGGATAATAATAGGTTCAAATGGATGAAAATTAGATATAATATACTATATGTACTAATTTTGTTTACTTAATATTTTTAGCCAAATTAATTATGACTGACAAATTTCTTTATACTTTAAAAATTAATAAAATTCTAGATAGTGAGAATAATGAAATTTAAGATGACAAAATTAAAGTTCAAGTCACTTTTAATGATCCAAACATACCAAAAAAAATTTAAGAATTTGAATTAGAAAGAAAGCAAAATGATATTAATATTAAAAAATATTAATATTTAGGAATTAACTAATTAAAAAGATCTGGGGAAAAATTAATAGGAACAATAGAAATTAGTGGTTTAGAGAATTTTTAAATTAAGGAGTTTCCAATTGAAATTAACTTGGATAAACTCAATAAAAATAAGCTTGAAAAGACAATTGAAAGCATAGTTCTTGAAAGAAAAAAATTAAGTATTGTTGTTTAAGGAGGAGTGAAGGAAGATAAAACCAAAAAAAAATTAAAATAGGTTGGCGTTGATGTAGAAATTATATGTGAGGATTGCAAAGATAAAACAGTTATCAAAGGGAAAGGGATTAGTGATGATGACGGGAATTATAAAATTGAGTTTAAAGACAAACTTGAAAAAGGAAAGAAGTATAAGACTAAAGTGATAGTGAGTAAGGATAATGAAATTGTTTAGAAAGAAAAAGAAAAAGAATTTGAAGCCACTGATAAAAATGTAAAAGACTTCTCAAATGAAGCTATTGATTTTGTAACGGAAGAATAATTGTTTGGTGTTATTAAAGGTAATGTTGAATTATTAAAGGATGGATCAAAAGTGAAGGATGCGAAAGTCAAGGCAAGTCTCAATAATAAAGCCTAGGAATAAGAAACGTTAACAAAAGTAGATGGGTCTTTTGAATTTAAATTTAAATTGGACAATAAAATCACAGAATACAAAGGAAAATTAGAAATAATACCAAAACAACCAGAAAAATATAATGATTTAACATTTAAATTTAGTTTGAATAAAGAAAATTCCTTTATCTTTAATAAATAATTTAAGTTATTAAAGAAAAATGAGATCCACATAGAAGGTAACTGTAATACCAAAGAAGCGCAAGTTGAGATAATAATAATAAATTCTTCTTAAAAAAAATAAAAGTTTTCTACTAAAACAAATAAAAAAGGAAAATTTGAAATAACATAAAGTATTATTTGTATAATTTTTAAAATTAAATAGAATTAAGCATTGATATTAATGAAAAAGGCAAAACAAATAAAGGTAAAGTATTAATTCGTAAGGAAAATTTTTTTGGAATGGCATAATTTGATATAAATGAAGATTAGCAAAAATATGATTTAGGTTGATTTTAAGATAATTTAATTTGATATAAAGGGGTTATATTATTAAAAGATGAATTTAGTTTTAAAATAACTGTTGATAGTATATAGAATGAATATAAAGAAGAAATTAATGATAACAACATTGAAGTTTAAGTCATCTTAAAAGATAAAGATAATAAAGAATAAAGTTTGATATTAGAACGAAAAGAAAAAGAAAAGAAAAAACGTTTTATGTATTTAGGTGAAACTAAACTCAAACGTTCTGGCAATTCCTTAGTAGGCGAACTCTTAGTTTCTGGCCTTAAAAATATGCAACCTTCAGTTTTTCCTATTACCATTGATTTATCGTTGCTTAATGATTTTAATTTTGAGAAAATTATTCCACTCATGATAGTAAGATAAAAACGTGAGAAAATTGTTTTTGAAGGATATGTGACAAGATTATAAGATGGTTTAAAATAAATTGAAAGCCAAATTGATGTAGAAATTAATTGCTTGGATTGCCGAGAGAAAAATGTGATATATATTGAGGAGAAAAGTGGAAAAGATGGGAAATACGTAATAAATTAGGAAGGTTTGCTTATTGGATAAGAATATTAGTTTAATTTTGAGGTGAGTAAGAAAGAAATGGTCAGCAATAAGTGGGAAATTAAAAAAATATTTAGTGATAAAGATTATCCTGAGTTCAAAAAAGTAAAGAATTTTGAATTAGAATAAAAGGAAAAACAATTTGAATTAGAAATTCAAGGTTAAGTTAAAGAGAACGATCAAATTTTTGTTGAAGAAACTAGAATTAAAATATAAATTTTTGATAAATCATAAAAAAAAGTCCTAAGTTAATCTAGAACTAAAACAAATAAAGAAGGAGAATTTAAGAAAAAGCTAAGTGTTTAAGAAGCTTTAGAAGATGAAATAATTATTAAATTAACCACTCTTGATACTTGGGTTAAAAAACAAACTGAAGAAATCAAAGTAAAATTAGATTTGGAGAAATATAAAAACAAAGAAACTTAAGTAGTAGTGAAAGATTTAATAATCGAATTAAAGAAAACTGAATCGTTTCGATTGATAGGAAAAATTGTGGATAACAATAATGAAAAAGGATTAGAAAAAGTAAAAATCATTGGAAAATTAAAGAATGTAAAAGAAAAAAAGGAAATCAGTTTGTAAGGGGAGACAGGAAACGATGGGATTTATGAGATAGAAATTAAGAAAGGATGGATGAAATAAGGAATATAGTATGAATTAGAGTTAATTGTTGAAACTGAATACTATAAAAAATATGATTTAAATTTAGTTATAAAAACTTTATAGGCTAGTGAATTATATTAAATTGAGACTATAAATTTGATTGAAAGTCTAATCAGGAGAGATATAGAAATAAAAGGATAAATCTTAGATAAAGATAATGAAAATGCACAAGTAAAGGGATTAACTGTAAAAGTTATGGTAGAGGAGGGAAATGTATGAAAAGAGATATGTAAAGGTGAAAGTGGAGAGAATGGAAAAGTAGATCTAAAAGGTAAAGTTTAAGTGAATTAGAAAGGAAATTTGAAGGCAAAAATGGTAGTTGAAGGAAAAAATTTTAAATCAATTGAGGAGGAATTTAATATTCTCATGGAAAAACCTTAAGCTAATAAGTTATTCCTGAAAGAAGTTAATACAATATATATATAACGCTTACCAGCCACATTGAAAATTCAAGGAACTGTAAAAAATCCTGATATCAATCAGGGAATTCAAAATACTGAAATTTACGTCATTGTGAGTCATATTAAGACAAAAACAAAAGTAGGAGAAATTAATAAAAAAACAAATGAAAAGGGCAATTTTGAAATTGAAGCGGATGCAATTGTTAAACTTGGATTGGGATATTAACTGGAAATTAAAAGTAGTAAAATTAATTATGAAACAGCAAAAATACAAAAGACAATAGAAATTGAAGAGAAAATGTTTTACATTAAAGGGATATAATTAGAAATGCAATTAGAACAAAAATAAATTAGCATTGAAGTAGAAGGAAAAGTGAAGGCTGTAGAACTGGTTTCTTATCTTTCTTCAGTATAGCTTTCTCTTCATTGCACTTATTTGAACGAAAAAGATATCCAATAAGATCTCTCACTATAAGCTGAGACAAATATGGAAGGATAATTTTCTATGGCCAAGAAAATAAAAGCTAATAAGAATATAGAAATAAAATGTAAAATGATTCTTAAAAGGGAACATTTTAAGACCAAAACGTTAACTTTTGATTTAACTGAAAAAAATAATTATAAAAAAACTTTTGGTGTAATAGAAATACAATATAACTTTATGAAACCCGATGGCTACGAAACATTGTTTGGTGTTATTACGAGAGGTGAATCCTGCAATGGACAACTTGAAAAGAATCCCATAGGAAATTTCGAGCTTAAATTAATTCTTAAAGATTACTATCCAGAACCACTAACTTACTCCAAGACGAAAACTTCTTTTGATGGTAAATTCGAATTCAAAGCACCAATTTATTCTTACACAAATTATTAGGCGCTTATTTATTGCCCTTATTAATCAATTCCTGATAATAAAAAAGATGCTTATGTGTCGTCAAAAATGAATATAGAAATTTATTATGAAGATATTGGAAATTCAATTGATTTAGGCAACATTGCAATATCAAATAGACGTGATACACCTTTTAAATGTTCGGTTAAGGATGACGAAGATAAAAAAATTAGCAAGAAATTATTTTTAAAAAAAAATTAGTGAAAAAACACAAATAAATTTTGAATTTAATTAACTAAAGAACTATTTAGCTTTTTTTTCAATAGAAGCTTTAGTTCAATAATCATTTTTATTACTTAGATCTATCGTTTAAAACTTTTTAAAAACAGGGTATGCATTTTTATTCTCATCTCCTTAATTTTTTTTTCTTAATTAGAGTTTTTTTTGTAAATTCAAATTTCTCCCATTTTTAAGTACAATATTTATTGATTTTTATTATAAATTAACTGGCAACTATTTTTCTTCAAATGTTTAACTATGTTTTAAAGATACTAAATTTAATTTATTATCATCACTAGTATTTGAGTCATTTTAGACATTATCAACAGGAATTGAAATTGGAGTAATTTCTTATAATTTTTCAATTTTTTCTTTAATTAATTCAACTTAGCTAAATATCAATAAAAAATTAATGCAATAAACAACTTTTCAGAGGAGGATTAATCATTTTTATCTCTCTTAAATACAACAGGTTTTACTTCCTTTTTCCATTAATTTTAAGAAAATTAAGTTTCATTGTTTTCAATTTCTTATGAAGATAACAAAATGAGATCTGGTTATGACTGCTAATTTTTGGTAATTTGCATCTTCTCAACCTTTTATTTCTCATCAATTATTAAAATTTCTTAATGCGAGTAAAGCATTTTATTAAACAAACTTTTAGTTTATGTTTTTTTTGATTATATCATTTATTTTACTTATTCTAACTCCTTTTTTAAATTATTATTATTATTTTAATCTTCATCATCATCCTCCTCGCTTGAATTTATAGATTCACTTTCATTTTCTTCCTCATCTAATTTGGCTAGTGATTTTTAATTATTTGTTTTCAGTCATCGGGTCATATTTGTAGTTGAAAAATGTTTTTATAGTTTTTAACTTGGTGGAGAACTAGGTTCAGATATATTACTTTTATCTTCTTTTTTATAAAGTGCAGGCAATTGAAATTATTTCTCCACTTAAAAATTATTATAACATAAAATTTTAACAGCATAAAGGTACACTTGTTTTCTTATTTAAAATTGCTGCAAAACCCACAAAGAATTTATTCCTAATTTCTTCATTTTTAACATGGAAATAATAATCTCTTTCCTTTGTACATACTATTCAAGATACACTTCAATCATAATTCGGAATTTCTATTTCAACTGGCTGCACGATTTATACTCTCTTTTTAAAACAATATTAATTGTATATTTACTTTTAAAGGAATTTCAGTCATATCTTTTGCCTAGTATTTATCTTTCGCAGTATAAAATAAAATTAATTTTGTTAAGTTTAGTGTGAGATAACGAGTTGTATATAGTGAAAATATTCTTGACAGACTCAAAATGTTTTTGTTTTTTTTTACATATGATTATATCAACATATCTCCCTTAATATTTTTAAAACTATAAATACAACTTTATAATCTGGATGGAGACAGACGTAATCTTCATTATTATTCATCGGTAAAATGATCAATTATGATGAATGTTTTAATTTTAATAAGAAATTGAGTTTTATAAATTTTTTTTATATCAATTAATTTATAAATAACCTAATTACTTTCATAAATTTGCCATATCTAGCAAATTTAAGATCTTGAAACTATTCTCGTTATTGTATTTAAAATTTACAATATTTTATAATATGAACAGATTCAATTGAGTTTCATAAATTATTTTTAACACAATATTTATTTGTTTTATTTAATTAAGGAAAATCCTTAATCTTGTTTTTATTTAAAAAAAAGCCTAGTATAAAATATTAAATACTGAATAAATAATTCTAAACCAAAATTATAATGGGAAATTGTGAAACATATTGTGTTCAATGCCTTAAAAAATAAAATGAGAAAGAGAGTCTCCACTATTTAACTTCAGATAAAGATTAATCTTCAAGATAATGTCCAAGTACAAATGCTTTATTACAAAGCACAAAAAGTAATTGAATAAAAAAAGATTTTGAAAAAGATTTAGTGATTGATTCATAAAAAGAAAATAATGAAATTGAGGAGCAAGAAGTCAAAGAAATTAAAAATAATATTCAATAACAAGAAGATAATTTAGAAGGTGAAGATGAACACTCAGAAGGTTTGCTAAAGAATAAAGAAGGTACATATATTGGCGAATTGAGTAATGGGTTTCGTTGCGGTTATGGCACTTAACAATGGGTAGATGGTTCCAAATACACAGGCTACTGACTCAATGATTAACCAAATGGGAAAGGGACTTTCAGTCATACAAGTGGTGATATTTATGAAGGTGATTGAGTGAATGGGCAAGCAAATGGTATGGGAACCTACACTCATGTGAATGGTATTGTATACACTGGCGAATGACAAATTGATAAATAAAATGGTGATGGTACAGAGGTTTGGCCAGACGGCTCATTTTATAAAGGTGGATATCAAAATGGAACAAAGATGGGATCTGGAAAAATAAAGTTTGCTGATGGCGCAGTATACGAGGGAGAATTTAAAAATAATATGCTACATGGGAAAGGTAAATATGTATGGAAGGATGGGAAAATGTATGACGGAGAGTGGGTTGAAAATAAGATGCATGGTATTTAATTTTTCTATTTTTCTAAAAATTTTATTTAGGAATCGGAGAAGCGATATGGCCTGATGGAAGAAAATATTAAGGGGAATACTTTGAAGATAAAAAACAAGGTTACGGTGTATTCTTTTGGAGTGATGGGAGAAGATATGAAGGAGAATGATTTCAGGGAAAATAATAAGGAAAGGGAACATAGATTTATCCCAATGGAGAAAAGAAAGTTGCTATGTGGGAAAAAGGTAAAAAGGTCAAGACCATTGAAGAATGAGCCATGTTACTACTACTAAGAACTCAGTCTTATTTGTATTATTTCTTTCAGAGATTTTATTGTTTTTATTATTTAGATAATTTAAAATATTAAAAAAATTCAAATTTAAATATTTTTTATTCATTAAGTATCAAATTCTTTTGCAAACCCACAATCTTAAACAATTTTTTTGATAATTTCTTCAATATCACCTTGTATAAACAAATGCTGTTTTTGTTGAATTTGATAAGGCTTTATTCTATTAAAAGTTATTAATCAATCAATTATAACTCATTCATGATAACTACGGGAACCTTTTTTGACAAAAACTAAATATAATAATCAAAAGGATCTTCGTTTAATTATGTTCCCATGACAAAAATCAAATCCGAAAACTTTAATTATTAAATTTTGTTAAAAGATTTTTTTGGTAGATTTTATCCATAAAATAATATATCAGGCTTGCATATTCCACCACATTCACATTTCATTATAGTTCCTTATTAAATATGGTTGTTTAAGATGTTTATATCAATTTCTGATGAGCATTTTATGCAATGGCCTTTTCTTAAATTTCCATGCTCTATTGAAAATATAATAAATCTTTTTATAAACCTTAAACAAGATAATTTTCATCAAGCCCTGCTAACAATTCTAGGCCATCAATATTTTCAGTCAAAGAAATTAGCAACTATTTTCTCTTTTCTAAAAAGGCCTAAAAATAATGTGTATTCACTGGTTTTCCATTCAATTATAAAAATTATTTAAAAATATTATAATAGAGTTCTGGATTTTTATTTAGATTTTCTAAAAAGAACAATTCATCTTAATTTTCTAATTGTTATATATCAAGTTTGAAATATTTTTATAATTAAGGTTGGTTAAGAGAAGGACAGGGGAATCCAGCAGCTACACTTATTTTTGCACCAGTTAAGAAAGAAATTTTGCTAAATTGTTTTTTTTTAAGGCCTTCAATTAATTACTTATAAGTAAAACCTTATTCATCAAATTATATATTATTTTATTAAAGTATTTCTTCTTTAATTTAGTTATTTAAAACTCAATTTAACCTTGTTCCATTTTTTCATTCGAAATTAATTATTTTTCATTTATTTTTTATTAATTTTACTCTTCTTTTTAAAACTTTAAAAAAGAAAATCTCATTCGTAGTTAATCTAAATCAAAGTTTGTGATATAGGATTCGCACTCTAGAATTTAATTCTCATAAACAATATTAATTATTTACCATAACACCAAAATGATAAATCAATAAGGCTTAATGCAATAACATGATTTTCCTATGTACAATGTTCTACCATATGCGCATTAACATATCTTGAACAATAAATTTGATTACACACTAAACAAATCCAATTTTCGGCTTTATCGCCACATAATTTACATGGGGATTCAAAAACTAATTGTTAAAGAGTTGAAAGTGTTTGATCAGTCTTAGTAATAAAGTCTGGAATTATATGTGGGCAATCTTTTTTTGGCTCAACTGCAAACATTTGCAGTAAAGAATCATTATCAGTTTTTACTGTAACTTGCATTTTTTTATTTTTTCAAAATTTAATTAATTAATTCTCTTTTTATTACTTTAAAAGTAGATAAATCAGAATATAATAAAAAGTATTATTTGGTATAACATTTTACATAATAATTTTTATAAATTATTTCATGCAACTTTTTTGATAAAAAGTATATTTTAAAAACAGATAAATTAAAATATAATAAAAATATTATTTGGCATAAAATTTTATATACTAATTTTTGTATATTTTTATCAATTGTTTTTTTAAATATTTAAATTAAGAATTAAATTGTTAATTATTTTTTATTGAAAAATTAAATTTTCATTTGGTTTTAATTTCAGTTTCTAAATTACAATCTTTAAGAATTTTTTTTATATTTTCTTCAATATCTCCTTGCAAAAATAAAAGTTATTTATAATTTTTGAGTTAATTTGGCTAATTACTATATTTAATTATATAAAAATTAAATGAAAAAAATTTACTTATTAATGCAAACTAAAGGCACATTTTTCAAATATTTATCTACAAAAACATTAAATGGTGCAACTGCCAGTCCTGTCCCCATTACAAATGCTAAATCCGCTTATTTCAATTCTGTAATCCTTTTGAAAAATTTTTGTGGAAGTCCTTCTCCAAAGAAAACAATATCAGGCTTGCATAATCCATCACATTCGCATTTCATTATTGTATCTTCCTTCAGGTGCTTTTCGAATGTTGACATATCAATTTCTTTCTCACATTTTATGCAATGGCCTGTTCTATAATGGCCATGTGCTAATAGAATTTAAATTACTTTAAATTAACCTTAAACAAGAAATTTTTCATCTAACCCTGCATCTAATTCAAGTCCATCAATATTTTAAGTCAATGAAATTAATAATTAGTTTCTCTTTTATAGTAAAACCTAGAAATAATGGGCTTCCATTGGCTTAGCATTCATCATTAAAAAATCCTTAGACACTTCGTAAAAAGGTTTTGGATTATTAATGAAAAAATCGATATCAAAAATTTGTTCAGGATAATTTAGATTATATTTTTCGAGTTTGGAATAAAGACCAGTACCTGGTGTTCGAAAATCTTAAAGCCAAATTTACTTAAAATAAAGAAATACCTGGGATTCCTGCTGCAACACTTATGCCAGCACCTGTTAAAAAAGCGATTGACTTAAACTGCTTATTTGTAAGGCCTTCAATAAGTTTATCATAAGTAAACTCTTATTGCTTCTCAATTTCTGTGGTTTATTCTTTTTCATTCTTTTTGACTATTAAATATGTAAAGGTTTTCTATTAGTTAACTTTCTTCCACTTAAATTTCTTTTTCATTTATTTTGCTTTCTTCCTTTGATTTTGCTTCATTTATTTTTTCTATGACTTCTGGAGCTTTATCTTTATTTCCTAAATCAATTAATGATAATTGATCTGCTAGATTTTCAACATCATCAATTGACTTAAATTTTAAATTAGAAAACTTCAATCTTAATTTATCTAAATCGAAGTTTGTTATATAAGAACTGCATTCTAAATAATTTTATTATAAAAAATTTTACCATAACACCAAAATGATAAATCAATAAGGCTTAATGCAATAACATGATTTTCCTATGTACAATGTTCTACCATATGCGCATTAACATATCTTGAACAATAAATTTGATTACACACTAAACAAATCCAATTTTCGGCTTTATCGCCACATAATTTACATGGGGATTCAAAAACTAATTGTTAAAGAGTTGAAAGTGTTTGATCAGTCTTAGTAATAAAGTCTGGAATTATATGTGGGCAATCTTTTTTTGGCTCAACTGCAAACATTTGCAGTAAAGAATCATTATCAGTTTTTACTGTAACTTGCATTTTTTTATTTTTTCAAAATTTAATTAATTCTATTTGTATTACTTTAAAAAGGCGCCAATCAGAATATAATAAAATTAAGATTTTATGTATAACATTTTTTTTTTAATTTTTTAATTTTTTTAATTATTTAATATTTTTTTCAAAATAACTTTAATTTTTTAATATTTTATTAACAATTAAAATTTTACAATTTTTTATCAAATATCATAATTTTTTTGTAGTCTTTAACTATTTTTCATTGAATTGATTAAACTTTTAAATTGAAATGAAAACTTCTCTTCTAAATTCTTAAAGCTTTAATTCAAAGGTGATTTATTTTATGCTGCAACTCTTGAGATTTTCAATTAAGGACTCACTTAACGCCAAGATCAATTACTAGTTTTCATTGTTTTCTGAGGCATTAATTAATATTCTTGCATATTAGTATTTCCCATAGATTGATTTAATTAGACTTCATCCTATAATTATTAAGCCAATTAAGCAATAGCTTCTTAAATTTTTTGTCTATCAAGTTCATGCATTTATTGTTTTCTATTTATAATAATAGTATTTTTTGTTGGTAATTTAGAAAGAAAGTTTTAATGCGATTATTTTAAACTAGTTTATTATTTAATTAGTTCAGAGAGAGAATTAAATATTCACTAAACCCTTGAAGGGAAAATTTATTTTATGGTTGTAATTAAGTATTTGTATTCTTAAATATTTTATTCTAAAAATTATAATTTCTCAATATTTGATGATGTATTTATTTGCTTATGTTTTTCAAACTCATATTAATCAGTAATTTTATCAAACTATCAAAATAATCAAATTCAAATATTGAGAACATTTTATTGCAAAATTACTTTTTCATATTCTAACTAATTTAATTAATCTTTCATCTCTAATTCTTTTTCTTTTTATCATTCAATACTTTAAATAATAAAAAAATAATTAATCACTTTGTTTCCAATTTTTTAATTTCTTCTTTCTTTTTTTCTAAACCACAAAAATGCTATTCAGCTGTTTCTTATATTCTGGCTATTTATTCATTTTTCAAACTTAATTCAGCTTCCTAAGAATAATAATCTAAAAAACATAAGCATTACTAATTCTTTTAACTATTAATTTTATTAAATAATTATTTTTGACGATTCAGATGATTATTTAATATAATTAATTTCATTTTACTTTTCTATTTCCAGAATCTTTTTACTCAATATTCTTAATAACTTTAACAATTGATTAATTAATAAACTAGTTTTGCAAAGTTATATAATTTTTTTCTTATTGTAGATCAAATATTTTTTTATTCATTTGTTTTTTTTCCATTTCAAACTCGTAATAGTTATTTCATTTATATGAATCTCTTTAAGATTCAGAAAACTCTTTTTTCAATGGTAAATGCTAAGGAGTAAGCAAAAAATCTAATTTATTTTAATGAATTAAAGTGGTTTTAATTGGTTTAATTATTGAATGTTGCCTTAAACAAAAATTAATTTCATAAATCAAACTTTTTATTTTTTAGATTGGTTTCAGTAAAATTATTACTCTTTTAAGTTTGCTATCGAGGTTCTAAATTTTATTACTATAATGACAAATTGCAAATCTTAGGAATAATGATTTAAAGCTTTTGCTCATTTTTGATACATTTTTTTGCTAGAGATTGCTTTTCTTCATTATCTGATGGAGGGTATTCAAGCCCATCGATTTCATCAAATTGTAAATTTGATTTTATCAAACTTGGAGAAATTTGTTATTTGTTATTCATAAATGTTGTAGAAATAATTTTATTAATAAAATATTATTTATATTTTAAAATGATAATCATTATTATTCCTCCAACAAGAATAAATTTTAAACTTTTTGTTCAACTTTCAAGGGATAATACTTTTAAAGCATTGTAGAAATAATTGATTAATGAAAGTTCGGCAATAAGGAAATTATTTCTTCACAACTTTATTCTAGCAATCTTCTACATTTGAAGCAAACTATATTGTGATTGCAAATTTGTTATTTGAATGTTATTAAATTCTCTTATTTTTATTATTTTTTAAAAATAGAATTACCTTTTTCTAATTTTTCTTAGTTTGAAACAAATTATTGTTTTAAAGCAAAATCAGCATTCTTATTATCATCCACATTAACATTTTCTAAAGTTTTTGTTTTAAGTTCTAATGTTGATACTATTTTATCTCTCATATTTAAACATAGTGGGCAATAGAAATAATCATTTCTAAATCATTTTTATTCAAAAAAATAAAATTACTAATCGAAGCAATTATGTTTGACTATAATTTTTTCACTTGTGCCATTTATATTAAATATAGTATTTTTTTGTTAAGCCTAACAATAATAAATAACAAAATTGATTACTTGCATATTATCGATAAAATTATCAATGGCAAAATTTAAATTTTTTTATTAAAAAGCTTTATTCACTTATCAAAAATATTTTTATTAAAAATATTTTGATATTTCTTCAAGATTATTTAGTTTTATATATGTTTTTAGCTATTATAAAAGTAATAAAATATGCTATGCTACTTCAAGTGCTTCTAATTCTTTCAATGGCTTTCCTATCTTAATTGTTATTTCCCCTACTTAATACTGCTCAAGGCACTTGACATCTTCCACTAAATTACATCCTTATCCTTTACAAATCTACTAAAAAATATTTTATGCTAATCTTTAGCCATTAATGCCTAGTAATGCCATATTATCATTTTATTGACAAAGATATTCAAGAATTAAATATTTTTTAAAATTTGAAATCAGATCTTCTTTGCATGAATCTTTGAGATAAATAAATAAACAAATTAAAACCTTGTATTCCTGCTAAAAGTCTTTGCACTTTTTCTTGATTTTTTTCTATTTTTTCAGTGCTTTAAAGTTCAATTGGTAATTATTTAAAGTTTGGGAACAGTTTTGTTAACATACTACTATTAGATAAAGTAAAAATGTCTTCAAATTTTATAATCTCAAGTTCAAATCTTTTAAAGCTTTAAATTACTATTAATTAAACTTCTATTCTTTGCAAAATTCTTTTAGTTTTTCCATCCTTTGATCAGCTTCTTAAGCTGTCAATTAATACAAGATGCTTTCATCAATATGCAAAATTTTAGCATTTAAATACATTTTTCTAAATATGATTTAGAATAGATTGAGAACAATTACTTTTAAGAATTACCAAATAATGTATCAGATATCATCTTTACAAGTGCGAGTGAATTAGAGCCCCCAGATAAGCAAATATAAAAATTACTTGGCGTTTTTGATTTAGTTGTCAGAAGATTAAGTTTGTGTCTCAATGAATATTTGAGTTTACTGGTAACTAAAATTTCATAGCATTTACTTAAAATTATGATAAAATTAATAATTATTTACTTGCAAGTGGGAAAATTACGAAAAATTTACAGAGGATTATTAACTTAGCATTTATAGCATACTGGATCTTATGATGGCTATTCAGTTTTCTTTAATTCCTCTTCAATTTTTTGTGGTTGAAATAATTATGGCTAAGAAACATGAACAATGTCTTCATCAAAAAGATTTTCAAATTCATTTTAATTTTTTTCTTCTGTTATTACTTTTTTTTGTTAACTTTCTTCACTTTTAGAAGAATAAAATTGTAATTAATTAGGAATAATCGAAATTATAGTATTCATCAACGGAATAATTGATTTTGGAGCATAAAATTCATCTCTTTTTTAATGCCCTTAAGTGCAATCACAGTTTAGTAAGATTTCTAATTACTTTTATGGTAAATTCTAAAAGAAGTTAATAAAAAACTATTAATTAACTTTAAAGCCAATGGCTGCTCCAATAAGTCCACCAACAATGCATGCATTTGTATCGGTGTCGCCTCCTTTAGTTAACACTTATTATTAAATTTCTAAATAATCAGTTTTTTATTATTTAAGAAAAGTAAAAGCATAAGTTCATGCAATTTTTATTCATCCAATTTAAGGACTTCCTGGCATTAATCTTTACATTAAATTATATAAAAAAACACTTACTCTTCACTTTCTACAATTCTCCACCATTATTTAATATCCTCTTTTATTCCTGATTATGTTTTAATATAATTATCAATAATTTTATAGGTTTCAATCATATTTCCTTCATTATTTAACAGCAGTTTGATTGCATAGCAATATATAACAGCAGCTTGCTAAACAATTTCACTTGGATGAGTCATTGAAACTTCAAGTTTTACTACTGTTGTTAAGTCTTTTAATTCTAATTTGGAGCACCTTATTAAATTTATGTCAATATAAATGAAAACCAAATAGCCAATGGAGTAATTTTCATAATAGCCCCATTGCTTTATGAGTTAATGTTAAATTTACTAGATTATTAAATGATTTATTCTGCCAATTTATCCGACTTTTTAGGCAGCCACAATGCTGATCCAATAGTATTCCCACAATCAAAAGGATGTGATTCAATTCTAAAGTTAAATAAGTTCATTAATTTAGAAACCAATTAATATATCTTTAGGCTATATGGTTAAGTGAAAATTTTCCATCAGTCTCTGCTAATGCTTTTGCTAATTGCATTGCCATTTCAGAATCATCTGTTAGTTAGCCAGGTGATAAGTGAAATGAGCCTCCACCTTACATTTATAATGCTTTTTCTACAGCTGCTTTCGAAGGTCTAGAAATAAATTCTAAATAACTCCCCATGCTATCACCTAATATAAATTTATAAAGATTTCTAAAATTACCAATAAATGCTCCTAAAACGCACCCAAATACTCTATCTTCAAAAGATGTTTAAATCTATATCATTTGATATCAATACTAATTTGAAATTAATTAATTTCTATAATTAATTAAATTAATATTAAAATATTTGAATCAATGAATAAAATTTTGCAGTTCCATTAATGGAAAATTCTTCATTCTATTTTATAGAAGGAATTATGGGTAAATAAACTTCTAAGAAAATAATTGATAACTTAATGCTTTTATTTATTTTTACTTACCATGCTATTTGGTTGAAATTTAATTGAAGATAATTCAACAATTTCTTTAATAATAATTTGTTTTACAATTCTGAGCTCTATTATTTTTTATATTTTGATAGGATTTTTTACCTTTTTGAAAGTGTATTTCCATTTTTTAAATTTACTCTAATCATATGGATTAATTCTTGGAATAATAGAAAAAATTATAAAAAATTATGAAAATTAATACCTCTCCTGGGGATATCTATTAGGATTAATATTATATTTATAACTCTGCAATGAGTTTGAAATGAAATACATTATAATTTGCACTACTAGTGATTTAGTTTATATAATTTGTAGATTTGGCAAAGATTCAATTTGATCTTTTGTTACTCTATTGTGTGTGTTGAGTTAATTAAAAATAATTTTAACAATATATTTTGATAATAAATAAAAATTATTTCATGAAGAATCTTAGCTTTAAGTACATAAAGAATTGAAATCTTGAGAAAAAATATTAAACAGTTTACCTCAAGGAATCATTCTCTTTAATTTGAATTCAGAGTGCTTATTTCATAATGAAAGTATTGAAAAAATTTTTGAAAGCATAGATCTTAATAATATTATTAACAATTTATTTAATTTAGAAAGAAGTCATACAAAAAACAAGTTACTTCGCAATGCATAATCAAAAAATAGCTGAATGAAATTCAGGCTTTCTGTAAGTATGGCAAGTTCAAAATCCCCAAAAAACATTTAAATATTACGTGAGATATTTTAAGATTATTGTTAAGAAATTAAAACCTTCGAATTTTTAAAAAAGAAACATTCTGGGACTTAACAAAAAAAAAAACTTCCCATTAAATGTTTAGTAACAAATTTTTAAGGAAAATACCTGGAAATTAAATTAATAAAAACCTATTATAATTAAACTCTTGCAATATTAATATTAGTTAGCAATGTCAGCTCTTAATTTCAAATAAATGTGCTACAAGAATCAAACAAATATAAACAATTAATGTTTAATTCTTGTAGCCATGAATTAAGAACTCCTTTGAATTGTATCAATTCATTAATTTCATGTGCAGTTGGTACTCACATTTGTTTTAATTTATTATATTTTAGGTGAAAGCTCATTTTCTTCTGAAATAAAAAATAATATAATTTATCCAATTTATTATAGCGGAAAATAACTGTAAAATTTAATAAATGATATGCTTGACTATTCACTCATTCTAAGCGACGATTTTAAGCTGGATATTTCAAGATTTTGCTTATTTGATAAAATATTAGAAGTACTAGAAATATTTCGCTTGCAAGCAGCAGCAAAAAATATTAGTTTACTTTTTGATATTGATTGAGAGTTATATTTTTCCAAATTCATTGCTAGCGATGAACAAAGAATACAATAGATCCTTTGCTAATTATTTTCAAATGGAATTAAATTTTAACAATCAGGTAGTCTTAAGGTGAATTTAATTATTATTATCAACCTTAAAAGATCACTGTGAAACCGAAAAAAGAAGTAGAAGATGAGATCAAATTTTCAGTTAAAGATCAAGGCATTGGAATGAGTAAAGAAGAATAAAAAACTTTAAAGCAATAAATGGAAGAAATTGGAAATAATTTGTAAAAAGTGAGTGTGGGGTCTGTTGGGGCTTCATTGGGACTGATGGTTAGCTGTGCAATTTCAAAAATGCTTTAAAGAGAAAGTTTATTAGATTTTTATTAATGGATTGTAGATAAAGGAATTTAGTTTAAATCTGAAGAAGGAAAAGGCTCTAAATTTTTTTTTTATGTCAGAAATAGGATACCAAAATTTAAAAAATCTTCAAATATTTTGACTCAAATGAAAACTTTTAGTAATTTTTCTTTAATAGTTTAATTATTACATATATTATTAGGTTCAAGTTTTAATTGGGAAAAATAAAAAAAATTATTCAAATGTCATAGTATTGGTCATCTTGATAATAAACAGCAAGTTGGTCATTAATAAATAAGTTTTGCTGTTCGTAAATCATTAGATTTAAGTTATGGAAGTTCAAGAAGAATACCTACAATGAAGTAAGATCTAACAACATAAAAAAGGTTATTCTTTTATTATAATGATTCCATAATTTGCAAATTAAAGTGGTTAAAAACAACGTAAATCAGTATTTAATGCAGAGTAGCAAAATTAATCCTTAGAAAATAGTCCAATATAAGTAAAATTTACCTGTAGGGAATTTGAAAAAAATGGTATTTTACTAAAATAACAGTAATTATTTATATAGGAATTTGCATAAAAATTACAAAAAGAAAAAAAATAGTAAAAAGTATGAGGTATTATTCAGAACAATGATGGGATAATTAAATATTGTTTTCTTCTCTTTCCAGTGGGCCTACAACAGATAAAATCAAAAAGGACTAATCAAATATTTCGAAAAGTAAAGAAATTGAGAGTGAAAAAATCTGATAGCCCCGTGAACTTTAAATGTAATCAAATTATACTAAATATTAAAAGATCCAGCAATAAATAATAAAGAGATTCTCTTGATGGAGAAATATAAATTGAATGCGAGTAATAATAGTAATAAGTGACATTTAACCCATTGAAATAATATTCATGAAAAAATGACTTGTAAGCTAACTGGCTACCTTTAGACAGATATAAAAAACAAAACCCATCAATATCATAAATTTTTAGTTCAAATGTAGAATTTGTTTTAAATTAAATTTTTAAGTAATTGGATTCTTTAACAAAATTTTGTCCTTTATCTGATAATACAGAAACAATGCCTTGTATTCATCCAAAAATATTAATAGTCGATGATGATATGTTTAATATTTTAGCACTCTAATAAATTCTAAAACAAAAAAATCTTATAAGTTAATTTGCAAATAATGGACAACAAGCAATAGATCTTGTTCTCGCTGAAGCCGAAAAAAGAAAGGATTGTATATGCAAAAGTTAAATTTTATTTCACTTTAAAAACTTATTATTTATAAGATTTTTCTGTTATTTTAATGGATTTAAATATGCCGATTATGGATGGAATAGAAGCAACAATACAATTAAAACAATTAATGTCAGAAGAGGCGATTAATTATATACCAATTATAGGATGTTCTGCTTATGGTTAAGAAAAAGATAATTGCCTTAAAATAGGAATGAGTAATTTTATAACTAAACCCTTAACTGCTTAGTTAGTCTAAGCAACAATTTAACCATATTTAGAATGAATAAATTTATTATTTCTATTCTTTAAACTTCATTTAACATATTTGTTGATATTTATTTCAAATTTCTATTGTCTTTAGTTATTGATAGCAATTCAAAATAATTGTTTTAAATTCTTTGAAAGATTTATCCAAATCATTATTTATCACTGTTTTAAAATAGCTCAAACTATTTAGTTCCGTTACCTCTTTAATGGCATTTTTCAATCTAATTTAAACCTATTCTTCTGAATCACTCTTCCTTTATTTATTTAATCAATATTAATTTGAAATTTACCTATTTCTTAATCTTTTTTCTAAAACTTCAAAGTTAGGGCATTATATTTATATATATAAACTATCTGGATAAAAATTATACACTTTTTCTGCACCTTTCACATCAATTTCTAAAATACAAATCTAGCAAACATCAAGTTATTTATTAATAGAACTTTTTTTTCATCCATCACTTTCTCAACAAACTTTTTAGAAGTTCCTAAAATATCAAATAAATCACAAAAATCTCAAATAATGTTAACCGTAATACTTTTCATGAACCACACAATATTCAATAAATCCATTATTATCTACTTCTTTTTAAAATTCTTCATTTGATTTGAAAAAATATTATTTCCCATTTTCTTCGCCTGCTCTCATTGGTCTTGTCGTCCAGCTCACACTCAAAACAAATTAATCTGGGAATGCTTATTATAGCATTTGAACAAAGGTGCCTTTCCCTGCACCAGAAGCACCTGCAATAATTAATGGACTATAATTTTATTTAGATTTTTCTACTTACTCCATTTAGATCTTTAAAATTTTTAAAAATAAATAAAAACAATTTAATTATTTGTTTATATATTTTTCGTCAAAAGAATTTTAAATTTAAAAATAAATATTTTAAAAAATTAAGTTAAAATATGGCTGATAGAAAAGCAGTAATAAAAAATGCTGATATGTCAGAAGAAATGTAGAGCGATGCAATTGATACTGCTAACCGTGGATTAGAAAAATATTCAATTGAAAAAGATGTTGCAGCATTTATTAAAATGGAATTCGATAAAAAATATAACCCGATTTGGCATTGTGTTGTTGGAAAAAATTTTGGTTCTTAAGTAACTCATGAACCAAAGCATTTTATTTACTTTTATATTGGATAGGCTGCAGTGCTATTATTCAAAGCTGGATGAAATTTATTTTTATTCTTTTTGTTTGCAAACATTTTTTAAATTAAATATTAAGTTTCATTTTATTCTCTTTGACTTTTAATTAATCAAATTTATGATTGAATTTCTCATTTCATCAATATGAAATTTCAATATTTATAGTTTTCTTTTAATTTTTAAGTATAGTAAATTTACTTGATTTTAAAATATGAATTTATCAATTTTCAAAAATAAATTTTAAAGTTTCCAATAAATTTTAAGCATATTCGATGAGTTCAGAATTGCAAGCAACGCAAACTTAAAGTAAACTAAGATTTACAAAATAAGTGATCTTAAAATAAATGGTCTGTGCAAATTCATTTAGATTTCCTAACTTTTGCTTGATATTTAATAATGATCCCTAAGAAGGCTATTAGAGTTTGAAGCTTCCAAAAAAAATTTTTTCCTTCGGTTCAATTTTCTATTATATATTAGAAAAATATTCTTAAAGGATTTCAATTGATGGGATAAGAAATCTATTATAATTAAAAGGACTGGTTTAATTTAAATATTTAAAATTTTTCCAGTCGGCGAAAAATTTGTTTTCAGGAACAGATTCAATAGGAATTAATTTATTGATTGTCAGAGGTAGATAAAATATAATTTTTAAGTCTTCATTTTCAAACCTTTTTAAATGTTTACACCATTAATTGAGTACCTAAAGCAGCATTAGCATTCAATTAGCTAAGTAAACTTCACAATATTTGTATTGACAAATAATTAAATTAATTGATTTTCTTATGACTACATTTAATTTTTAACTATTGATTCATTTCAAGCAATCCCAAGTTCCGTAATAACTTTCAAAATAATAACCAAAATTAATTTAAACTTTAATTAAAATTAAGTTTAAAAGTAAAGTTATGCAAAGAATGTGGGGACGCGTTAAAAAACATAAGACTTATTTTTAAACTATTAGATTATTGTCTTTCTGTCATCAATTTCACTTCAATTATTTCATTTTTGACAAGAAAACTTTCAAACAAAAGGCAAGATAATTTTAATAATTATTGAGTTGTTGCTTTTTCCTGCATCTAGACAATGCGTTCACGGAATTAGTGCTTTTCATTGTATTAAAATGACTCAATTTCTTATTTTTGATTTCTATTACCCTCAGGAATATCAGAATTTTAAAGTTATTTAAGAAGTGAAACCATTTCAGAATCTCCTTATTAAGAAGAAAGCTCTTATTTATGAAGTTTTTAATTCATCATTGTTGTTTCAAACTTTTATTTGATTGGTTCATTTTTTGAAGAAAAATCACTAAAGAAAAAGGTATAAGTAAATAAAAAATATTAGCCTAATAGAAAAATTTTAGTCAAGGAGATCAAATTCATCAATAACTTATTTGCTTCTAAAAATTTATCAAAATATAAAATAAAATTAAAAAGAAACTTTGGCTAACTCAAACCATAATTTGTATTTTTAAATTGAGTATAATAAGGTTTATTTGAAGTTTCAATTTTATTCTTGGAATTAATTGATTTAGGTGCTGAAGAATTAGGTGCACTTAATTGTGGTAAGGGTTAAAAAATTGGAGGACCTGAACTTTCTTGTTTCATTTTTTTATTGACAAATTGTTAATTCCCAGACTGATGAGAGTAATTTTAAATTGAATGAGTCTAATTAAGTTCTATTCACAAATTATAAATCAAAAAAATACATGAAGATTGATAATTTTATTAATCAGTAGATATTGTTTATTCAAGTTTTTATTATTTTAACTTTTCTTAATTGTTATTTACAATTTATAAATTTAGTAATTCTTGCTATTATTTTCTTTCTTTAGAATTTAAACTCTTTTAAATTTACTCTTCAATTTCATTTTGAAAAATCTTTCATTAACTCTATTCATTCATTAATAAACAATAATTTTATTAATTTTACCTTTAATTGTTCCTTTTCACCCACTGGCTACTCTTACGATGTTTTAATAGAAGTTTATGTTTATACTCTTATTGGCTTATGATTTTCAAAAGGGTGAAACTAATCTGAATGTTTTAATTCATTAAAATGAAATGATTTGTTTAAATCTTTTATTTTTTTGGTTTTTTCTTTTGGTTTGTTTCTTTAATTTGAAAAATAATTTTAATCATTTTATTATTTTTTATTCATTAAAATCGATTTAACTTATTTTTATGGCTTTTAAATCTATTATTCACCTAAGTCAAAAGGCTCTATCTAAGCTTCATCTTCATCTCCTTAATAAATATTCTACTTATTTGAAGATAAATTGGCTTTCACATATGATTCTTAAATAAAAGTCATAGTAAACTTTCTTAAAATTTTTTCTTAAAATTTTTTAAAAGCAATTTCATCATTAATACTAAATTTGTTATTTTTAAATAATTTTATAAACTTACTATTTAGTATAGTATGCAATGATAAAATTAGCAAATTCTAATTCCTTTAGATAGTGCTTTCAATACTTACTTTACTCTATTTTATTTGGAATTTTTAAAAGATTTTCCATTAAATAGTTAGAATCCTCTGTAAATTTTATTAATTCTTTATAGCACTATTTTAATTCTTAATATATATTTAAAAAACATTCACTTACTTTCTAAACTGCAACTACTATCAGTTTAATTATTTAATTACCTAATTATGCGCTATTTTATTTTTTTCAATAAATTAAAGTACATTTCTAAAAAATAATTATCCATAAAAAAAACATTAATCTTACTAAATTTTGTTTCCCTTTTACAAGTCAATGAAGTTTTTACAGAAGTTGAAAAGTCACAAGGATTATTAAAGCAAAAAAAGTCAATTTAAATTTTAAAATTAAGTCCTGTTAATGAGTTTTAATGAGTGAAAAAAATTAAATACAATACTTTGATTTTTTAATTCTTTGTATACTTTAAAAAATTTTGTCAGTTTATTATTCAAAGTAGGAATTCAAAGTTTTCAAACTTTAATTAATTCAATAAGAAATTTTAAATAAGTTTATCCAAGAATCTATTCTTCTTCATCTAAAAAAAACAATATCAATTGATTTAATGATACTAGGTGAATAAGAAAAAATAAATTTCCCATTAGATTAATAATGTTATTTTAATTATGCCATAAACAATGGCAAAAGGGTTTACTAAAGTTTGTCGCAAAAATAAGGGGCTTTAGTAGTACTAGCTTCTTTTATGAGCTGAAATTAAATAATTTAAAATATCAAATACTCTTAAAGATAATATTTTATTCAAAGGAGAAAATTATTTATTTTGAAGTACTTCACCAAGGATCTCAAAGATTTTATCAACCGTCCCTCTAGATATTTATTAAAAAATTGAATTTACTTATTATTCTTAGCAAATTCCAGAAGATGTGTTTTGCTGTTATCAAAGTAGTTTTGTTATGAACTTAAAACTGAATCTACAAAGACTCTGTATTCTTTTGCTTTGTCTTATTGCTTTTTCAGTTTTAGTGGTTTCTCAAGCATAATAATTTCAAATTAAATTATAAATTTATGTTTCTATTAAAATAATTATTTCATAATTAAAAATTAGCTTAAGTATAATAATTAGGATAATAAATCATCCAATTTAAATAAATAATTTATAAAGACATAATTTTCAGAAAATACCAGAAAAAATTAATTTTCTAATCAATATAAATAAAAAAATTAAGTAAATTTATTGAACTATTTTAAGCTAATTTAAATTAACAAATAAAATCAAGAATTACGAAAATATGAAATTTTATCTTGGATTTTTTGGGGTTGCCCTCGCTTTCATGATTTATATATCAAACATAATGCTATATTACAAGGAAGATAATAAAGAAGAAAATTAAACTCTCAATGAATTTTGTACAAATGAGCACTATTTGAAAAATGTACATAAATAACTTCGTATTCATAATTTAAATTTAAGTCCTCATTGGATCAAACTCTCTGTAAAAATAGTTAGAAAAAAACTAAATTTTTTTGGCTGATGATTGATGGGTTTGCTTATAATGAAGCAACAGCATTTTTATATAAAAATGAGAATCAAATCATTTACTATAAAGTAAATGTAGATTTCTATAAATAATCAGGTATTAAGCAATTTTATTCTCAAATTTGGAATAGGAATGATACATGATGCTATGCTAACAGGATCATTTTCGAGAAATATTTTGGGAGCTTAGATTGAAATTGATAATTTAGTTGATCAAGTGAAGCAAGCAGATTTGAATTTAAATTATGTTGGTAGGAAGTACCCAATGCTAGACTTGACTTACTCTAAAAATAAGAATCCTTATGATGATATGTAATACAATATCTATTTAAATTTTAGTGGTTTTTAGCGAAGAAGACCAATTTGAGAAGATCTTTTTACCATTTGTAAATGATCTGCAAGAAAAAGCTTAGAATTAAGAATGCTACAAGCAGTTTGATAAAGAACAACTGATTAAATATATTGACGAACAATTTGAGACATATGATAATAAAGATTATTTGTTTGAATGGTTAAATAATTTATTAATTACATAAGATTCCTCAAAAAAGTTGAATTTTACAATTAATTTATTATAATTAGTAAAAATTTACTTTATTATACTTCTTATATTGATTATTTAAACCATGCTTTATCTGTAAAAGGTCCTGCCACTTTTCTCAAAAGTAAATTCTATTTTATTTAAATAATTTAAGCTTATTGTTTGGATAAATAGTTAGATCGTTTATTAAACTGGGTATCTACAAATGATTATGTATTATTTATTAGTAGTGATCATGGTAATTTTGTAATTAATTTATAAATTTTAGGCGGTTAGTTATTTAGAGGCGAAGATGATTTTATGAATCATGGAAGTAGTGTGGATGGAAATTAAGGAATTTTTGTAGTTTATTCAAAAGTTTTATTTACTTTTTTTTTGCAAATAATATTAAAGGAAGTATCTGCCTCAAAAATTGAACGAGTCCAAGAAAATATTACTGCTTACGATATTTCAGCTCTCGTTCCTTAAGTACCTACAATATTAACTAATTTATAAATAGTTTATCTAAAATATGAACCAACCATTGCATTCATAAGGCTTCCCTTAATTGACAAACCCAACTTGTAAATAAATAGATATTATAGGATTAAGGTAAAAGGAAGTGCAAATATTATTATATTATGAGAAAATATTTGGGGAATAATATGTGGGTAATTATGACTCTGAGTTTTATCAAATTCTCTCAAAAATTGATTTAGAGCAATGTGATGAAATTAATGAAATTCTTGAATTGGATTAACTTTTATTTAATTATAAGTTATCTCTGTAAACGATATAGGATAAAATTGATGTAAATATCACACTTTATAATAATTTTTAGGCAAAAAGAAAAGCAAAAATTAATTTTATTCTTCTTATTTGTGGAATGATTGCATTTATTGCATTTTTTTTCATTGTACATCAAATTATGAAAATGTATAATTTTTAACTCTTTTCTTTTCAAACTTACACAAACAATATCCTTCTCCTTTTGCTTCTCTATCTTGATAATATCATGATGCTTTTTTCAGAACTCGGAAATATTTAAAAAATGCATTATTGCTATTGTTATATTTCATGCTTTTGCGTGATTTTATTGGTAATTTTTTGGACAAACTTTTGGAAAAATTGTAGAGGTTGTTGTGGGGCATGTTGCACAAGAGCTAATGTAGTGGAAAAAATTAAAAATTTGTTTAAAAAACAAGATATCTCATAAGACTATAAGTCTTATGAAATGTAAGAAATGGGAAATAAAGAAAATGTAAAGGATTAATTATTTCAAAAGGAAGAACAAATTGAAAATACAGCATTTTCTATGCATCAAATGAGAAATTTTTTGTTTTTATTAGCCATTTAGATAATTTCATTGATCTTTGGAACCTTTGATCTTTACCCAAAAATTATTTCTTTAGAATGAAATTACAAATATTTCTCATTTTTAAGCTATCCAATGCTTATTTTTGTAATAAATAAGTTTTGCCTAACCATCAACATTGGCGCTTTAAGCACTTGTAAATTTATAACCAATTTATTTTTTATTTAGGGCAAAAAAAGTAATTTCTCAAATACAATATATTGATTGCGATTATGATAGCTTATGACATTAACCATTCAGTATAAATCGTTACCTAATAGACATCTTAATGTATCCTCTCATTAATTATTTATCTGTGCTTTTTGTTTCTCTTTATTTGGAATACTGTGAACCTTACAATTAGCATGATCAAATATTATTATTCTTTGGAGCCATCTGTGAAGGAAGAGATAATGTTATGGCAGTAATAATTAAAGATGCCTATAATATTTTTGCTATTTTTTATTGCGCCAGAACTAGAAAGAGTAATGATAGTCATTCTTGCATTTTTATATGTAAATTATTTCTTCTTTAAAACCTTTTAGATGCAAATATTTTCATATCAATAATACTAGAAATACTCAGTGGAAATGAAATTTTTTTTAATACTCTTGCTTATTAAAACAGCAGATTAATTATTTATATTATTTAAACATAGTCTCGGCTTTGATGTTTCAATTTCAGTAGGAAGCCGCACCATTGGAAAGTAATGAAATTATTAAATTAAATATTTTTTAAGATAATATGATGATGCACCAATATTCACTGGGCTTTTATTTGTTATAAACAAAATAGAAATGTATGGTTTAAGTGCAGCATTTATTTTGGATTTTTTAACTTTGACTAATTTTTCTAGTATAGTGAATATTAATTTGGTTAAGGAAAACCCATGGACAATTGCAAATAAATTAAGTTTTTTATTTTAGTTTTTTTTAAAGTTTTTAGTGGAATAATGTAAATAAGTCTGTTTTATTTTCTATAGTAAAATTTTAATTATGACTTTCAGTATTTTTTCTTTTTATTTTTAATCTTTTATAGCTCTGGCGTTTAATATTCGTCTTTTTAATGACACATAATTTATTTATCTGTTTATTTGGCTCAATCTAGTCAATGCAATAATCATTGGGCTATTTCTCTATTTACTTGTAATTACTTTGTGTTTGATTATTACCAACTTCCTGAAAAAGGTAGCATTTATAATCAATTAAAATCATATTTTAGAGAGATGATAAAATGATTTTAGTTGAAGAATGATTTTATAATTATTGAACATTAATAAAAAATAAATTATAATATAGATTTAAAAATCAAAAAAATTTAAGTTTGTATCTTAAAATATTTTTTGCTTCTCACAATTCTTTAAAATCTTTTGGAATTATTTGCACTTATTCCTCTTTGTCTTATAATTTATCCATTTAATTATTCTCCTCTTATTAAAATTCTGTTGTATCTTGCTTTATTCCTTTATCATTTAACTATTATTATTATTCATTATTGGATTATTGTTTTATTTCTTCACCTTAAAAATCTTTTGGTACAATTTATAGTTACTCCTCTTTTTAATCTTATAGCTAATCTATTTAGTTTTGGTCTTCAATCTCTTTTTTTAATTCTACTATATTATCATTTTACTGTTATTATTCTTCATTATTTGGTTATTGCTTGTTGTCTTCATGTTGATAATCTTTTGGTTAATCTATTTACTTTTGGGCTTTATTTTCCTCTTTTTTTAATTCTGTTGTTTCTTGTTTTGTTTCGCTATCATTTTTCTATTATAGTTCTTCTTTATTAATTATTTAGTCGTTAGGATCTTAAGTTATTATTTACTATGGCTCCTCTTTTTTTAATTCTATTGTATCTCGATTTATTTCTTTATCATTTTAATATTATTCTTCTTCATGATATGATTATTGCTTTTTTTAGTCTTGGGAATTAATTTTATCTTATTCTACATTTTATTAAACTATTTATTTTTCTTCTTCTTTTTTCTATGGATTAATTTGCAAAGTTACTTCTTAATAGCTATTCTTTGTAATTTTTTATTAATCTAAACTTTTTTCTTGTTCAATTAATTTTTATTACCTTTATTATTCCTTTAAGCTTTAAATATTTTATTCGACTAATAATAAGGATTAGGAAAAAAAATAATATATAACTTAAATTAGTTTAAAGTTGCTGTAATTAAGTCTTAACAGAGTTTGTTTTCTAAAACGGTGAGGCTTTTCTTTTTAATTTGATTCTTGAATTTTTATTGCTTTAAATATTAAAATTTTTAGTTGATTGGTTTTGGCTTGGTTATTATTAAATTTATAATTATTAAGAGTTTTATCCTAATGATTAATTGATGGTCTCTTCAATTAAAATCATCTCACTAAATGAAAATTAAAAAATCAACAATTTTACCTTGCTCTTATTCGATTTAACAATTATTTTGACACATACTATTAAGCATTCCCCTAATTTTCATAAAGTGAATCAGAGACAATATTTAGCATAAAAGGATCGGATTTTAAAGCAAAATTAAAATATTCTCTCAATCTAGAATTTTAAATATATTCTACATCATTTTTTATCTTTAAAAGATTGCATTAAAAAATAAATAATAAACTTTTAATAAATAATTTTCATCCTCTACATAAAAAGGTACGGGAATATTATGTGGTACTACATGTCCAGCTTCTTCCTCAGTCGAAAACAATTAAAAATATCTTCGCCACCTTACAATAGCTTCAACCACACTGACTGTTAATATTCTTAAATGTGTTATTAATTCGGCTGCCATCATTTCGTCATTATGTCTGATTTCACTTTCAATCAAAATTAAGATTTTTTCTAAACAAAGTTCCCTAGCTTCAACTGCTTTCAAGCACCGCTAGATTTCTGAACTTCCTTTATTGATAGCTTCTGCTTCTTTTAAAATTAAGTTCATTTATTTAGCAATTGGAAAAGGATGCAAGGCGGCAATTGGGGAAAGGAATTCTTAAAATACTTTTCTATGCCATAATGGAATTCCGTTTGCATTTCAAACGGCTATCAAATTTTCTTAAGCATTTTAGAGAGCATTGAGTTCATTTGCAGTAACAGGCTATTACTAAGGTTTTAAATGACTTTAACTAGTGGTAGCCCGAGACTATTATGTGGAAATCGGGTTAGGAGATTAAGCGCTACGGCGTATTTAAGTCACAAGAGGCTTTAAGTAAGACTAGGTTTTTTTAACATGAATTCGTTTTTTAGAAAGGTTAATCATTTAAGGAATAGACTCAAGATGAAATCTATTATCCCAGCCTTTTTCCTGAATAAAATTAAAATTTGAATAAATTAGGAAACTTGTTATTTTAAACTTTGCAAGACAGCTAAATGCTTGGATTTTAATTTTTTACGATAAATGCCTTAATTTGGTGTTGGACATTGTCTAAAAAAAAAATTAAGCTAACAATTAGGAAAATACTAAAGGTTTTCGAGCATACTATATTGTTGAAAATATTTATTTTAATTTAAGTTATAATTTTCCTTTTTGTATATTATTTTGTATTAACTGTCTCTCAATTTTAAAATATTATAGAAATCATTTTTAAGTATATTAAAATAAAAGCCATCTTTATTATTGTTAAATAAAACTAATTTGAAATACTAACAAAAATAAGGTTGACAAATAATAAAAAACACCCTAAATTTTAAATTAAATATTATTAATTAATATTATTTAAAATTTAATCTCTTTAATTTTAACACTATTATATAAAATAATAATGAATTTCTCCCTAAATCAACGAAATTTCACATTTTTTTATAGTTTAATCAAATACTATAAATTTTGTTTGTTCTTTCTTCTTTTCTATTTTAAAGAAACAAATTTCGATCTTTTACAAAAAATTTATATTAATTATTTAAAATAGCGCACAAATAAATAACTTATTGATTAAGAAATTTAACTTTTTCTATTTCTTTAATAATCTTTTAAAAGAGTTGGAAAAATACATCTTTCTTTTTGCTTTAATTTTGACAAATTGGCAGCAAATGGGTTAAATAACAATCATTTTTTTGATATTATTAATTGATAGAAGAATCTTGAATGAAAAATATCAAAATATAACTGGATTAAAGCATATTGACAATAATTTTCTGAAATAGCATTATACTCTTGAAATGAATAGTTAAAAGTAGAAGAAAATGCAAATAGGAAATAAAGCCAATGAGAATAAGGATTTTCCAACTAAAGAAAAAAAATTGAAAAAGTAATTTTTGGAATTAATACTTTATTCAACTTGTTAAAAAACAATTGTTATTTTTATATTAATAAGCAAATTATGATTTCTTGTAATTTTTACGAAACTCCTATGGATTAAAATAACAAAGATTCTGGTAGCCAAAACTCAAACTAAAATAATAATTTGGCAAATGAGATGAAAAATACTGTGGCATTTTACTTAAATTTACTTGAAGAGAAGGACTAGGAATATTCTGCTACCGATAAGGAAATATTGTAAAATTCAAATAAAAATTCTAAAAGATTAAAACTAACTTAAGAAGAGAAGTCTCCAACTAAAATTCAATAACCCCTAAATATCGCCAAATATATCTAGATCCCTAAAACTATAAACTTTCAAAAAAAAATTGAGTCTTAAATTGAATATAATAAAGCAATACTGATGCATATTGAAGAAAATGAAAAATCTTAATTGATAAATGAAATGTTTCGAACGCTTTTACTTTCATTCAAATAAGATTTTTTAAATTAGTAAAAACTAATTTAAAAATGCAATTTAATTAAGATTCAACCAGAAACTGTAATGAATTTTATTAATTAAGGAGATAAGCATTTTTATCAAGATAAATATTAATTGGTAAAATTTCTAACAATCAATGAGGAACTTGCTAATGATCAGAACAAATCCAAATATATTTTTAATCGTTATGTAAAAAATTTCTTCAAAAAAAAAAAAATTTTATTCGCATTAAAAGAAGAGGATTTTAAAATATAAGAAAAATTATTTAGAATGGCTTAACATTTATATTTTGCCACTGAAAAGCCAGAGCTTTTACTTTAAAAATGAAAAATATTTTTTCTGTTTTTTCACAAAACAATATATTCAATAAAATTCATTTTATATTTTCGATAAATTAACTTAAAACTACAATTGATTAAATTCTTTTTTTGGGATCCACTTAAAGACAATTATTCAAAATCTCATTCAGTTTACGGTTTTTCCCATCTATAAACACATTATTTTATTCACTTTTTTCCTAAATCAAATGCAAAGCAGATTCAGGATTTGTTGTCCAAGGAAAATTTACAGAATTGACTCCATAATAAATTTAGCACATAATCACTCCAATAGTCCATATTTCGTTACAAAAATCATCATATTCAAACACTTATTTACCCTCTTAAATTGATTTTAAAATAATTTCTGGTGGGCAATATAAGCACTAACTAATTTCTTCTACACTTTTTGGCAATTGCAATGGAAAATAACTATTTTTTGGCTTTTCCATATCTCGACAACTAAGTGAAATATTCCCAATTTTTAATTAGCACATAATCAGTTCTGATCGATTTGTTTAAATAAAAATATTCTCAAGAGATAAGCTACAGTGAATAACCTTATGCTTTTCGTGAAGTTAGTATATCCCATTAATAAAGTTCTTTAAAAGTTAAATTCGAATTTAAGTTGATAATTTTGATTTCTATATATTTGATATAAAGTATCAAATTAACTTATTAAAGTTTTTAAAGAAATTCTTTTAATGACATAGTTAATTTCTATTCAATCAGTCCAAATTTTATTTTAGTTTTATTAGTAGTCAACTATAATATAAATCTTTAGTAAAAATTATCAAATGTAAAAGCACAATTTACCCTTGAGTTAAAATCAAATGGGAGTTATAGCCTTGCTGTAATTTTTTTAAAACGGCAAATTAAGTATTCAAATATTATATATTATTCATAATAAATTCTGAATATTATTTACAGAATACCTTTAAAAGATAATTATATGTGTCACCATTGATTAGCACTTCCTTTATTGTTCCAAACCTTACAAAAAATACCAAAAATAAATCCAATATACTCTTAATTTTCGCAGTACTTCTTCACAGTTTTTATCTAATTAATTTATTAAAGCTTAAACTCTTCTTTTTTCTTAATTTTTATAAAATAATAATCTCAATTATTTTTATAAAAATTATTCAAATTCACTTCTAATCCTTTTTAAATTTATTAACTTCTTATAAATTATTTAGAGATCTCAATGGACTATTCTAAAAACTATTATTCTTATGAGGTTTGTTATTCATTTGTTAAATTTAGTCTATTGCAAATTAATGGAATATTCTTTTTTGATTATTATTCCATATTTAAATTTTATTATTCCTACAGATACGATTTTATATTCTTTTTTTTTAAAGTTTTTTCTTCTTCTGTTTTTTCAATTTTTTGTATTGGATTATTGATTTTCTAAATACAATTCACTTAACCTTAAACATTTTCACAAGTTGTCGAATTTCCCTTTAATATCTTTGAAATAATTAAATAAAAAAGTTTTCTTGAAGTGTACCCTCGATAAAGTTCATATAACAGCCAATAATAGGATCAGAGTCATGAATAAGCTTAGAATAATAAAAATGGTCAAAAGCATTTAATTAATTTTCAAAGAATTAACTTCTTCTATCCTAAATCAAATAAAATGGAAAAGTATAAACTCTGTATAAGCAATCGAACTGGTTTAAATACATTAACTAGCAGTATAAATAAAATAAAGCAAATTCTCATTCAGCAAAACAATTTTATCTATACTTTTTGATGAATCATAAAGAAAATGGCTTATCTAATTATTTTCAATAACGTTTTTTCAATAATATATCATTGAATTTGAAGAGAAACTTCATATTAGTAAACTATATGGAGTTAAAATTAGTAATTAATTTCTCAATTCTATATTTTCTATTGATATTATCAAATTATCCTTTACTGATTTTAACAAAATAATAAAATTACTAGTTGTAAAAATAATATCTTGTTTCAATTAGTTACATTAATAATTTACAGCACTCCTGAAAATGTTGAAATCACAATTTATTCTTCATTCAATACAGTAATTCCTGTTATTATATCTTTTTCGTCTTATTCGTTGCTTATTGAGTGTTCCTTTTCTTAGAAATAATCTGAATAAATAATTTTAGCATATTTTGTTAATCCTGCTATCACATATTAATCTTGGTTAATTTTTACAATATATTTAATAGTTTCATTGTTTAAACTTTAATGAAAGTTAAATTTAATAATTACTAACTTTGTGACTGTAAAATTTATCCTAAATTCATTATTTGTAAAATCTATTATTTCAAGACAAGCCGATGTTTTCCCAATAATAATTTAAGTACTTGAATTAGTAAATGTGGAAGAAAATATTGTTTCATAATTTGTACTCGCAGAATAAATAAGTTCTAAAATATAATTGATTGTATCCTTTTAGGCGAAATTCCAGAATTTTATTAGACCAATCTTTAAATATTTAACGAATATTAAAATCTTACTTCATCTATTGAAACTATATTTGAATTATTATTGACCAGCAATCCAGTTATCTAAAAATGTTATTACCCATGCTATATGCTTCATAAATATGAATTTTCTTCCATATTTCAAATAGATAAATAACCATAAATATCACCAATTACTAAAAATTGAGTAAAACTATCGGCTAAATAGACAAATGAGGCAGTATTTATTGTAGCATTATAAGTTTGCTTATAAATTGTACAGTTATCATTTAGTTGCGAAATATTGGAATAAAAAGGAGAACAAAAGTAGCAATTCAATTAAAGAAACAATATAAATAATATAGATAAAATCATAAAAATTAAATTTAATGTAAAATTAATTATTTCTAAAAGAATAATTTAATTTTAATTTTCAAATTTAATAATTCAATAATTTAATAATTGAAAATTTTGAATTTATTAAATTATTTAAATAATTAACAATTTTAAATTTAAATATAAAACAATAAAAAATAGCACACTTTAAATTTATCTGTTAATATGAAATTTATAAATTTCATAAATTAAACACAAAATTTAAAATTTAAATATAAATACAATTAATTTAAAATTTAAACCAGGATGAATCAAAAATAAAGAGAGTGTGACAACCCTGAACTTGAGCTTGAGTCAAATGATATCCCTTCTACTACCAATCCCAGTCCAGCATCATCTACACGTCCAATATAAAAGTATATTTTTAGTTAAATAACATGTTTCTTAGTAATAATATTGACAATATTTAACATTAACAAGAAGAAAAGTAGATATAATTAGATAATAAATTATATTAAAGACAATACTATACCAATAAAATTTATATCCCATAACCTCAGAATAAGCAAACTATTTAAAATATTAAGAATACATAAACGCAATGCAATCTCCTCTAATTAATTAACTAAAATCTAACAGATGAATCTCAGACTAAGCCTACTTTGGACTTTTTCAAAACATTGTTATTCTTATCACAAAATCTATCTCTTGATAAATTCGCAACGTAAGCTTCTCTTTAACCAATTTCTACAAAGAAACATCATTGCAATTGTAAGAAAACTAAATGCCTAAAACTTTATTGTGAATGTTTTGTGAATGGTGAAGAATGCGATTCAGACTGTAAGTGTCTTGAGTGTGAAAATAATTAGTTCTGCTCTGTTGAACGAAAAAAGGCTATTGATAGTATATTAGTAAGGGATACCAATCCTGTATCTTTAAAATTTAAAAATACTTTGAATTCTTAAAAGAAACATCATGGTTGCAACTGTAAAAAATCTGCTTGCTAAAAAAAGTACTGTGAATGCTTCGCTGCTGGTCTCCCTTGTACTGAAGCTTGTAAATGCGAGGGATGCAAAAACTCATTCTGCAATAAAAAAGTTTAACTCAATAATGATTAAACACACTAAATAAATGATAATGAATTCGAAGGATAATTGTCTTCAATTTAAACAAAAAGTAATAAAAATTAAGCCATAAAATCAAAGTTCAGAGAATTTGTCCAGGAAATTGATTAATGATGCAAAATAATGTGTAAATTAATTAATATTTGTTTTATTTTTAAATCTTTATTAAAAAATAATAATTTATTTTTTATTTTTTAAAATATTATTTAAAGATGGCATCTGTAAAAAGAATTTAGAAAGTATATTTGTTACATTCAATGTTTTCAAGGAACTTAAAGATTTAAAAATTAATCCTCTTCCTAACTGTACTGCTGATCATATTAAAGAAAATATATATGAATGGTAAGCAATAATCCTGGGCCCAGTAAAATTTATTTACAAATATATAAAAAAGGAATCAACACCCTATGAAGGAGGAAAGTTTGTTTTAAATATTCATATTCCCATTGACTATCCATTTAAACCACCAAAGATGAGTTTTGAGACTAAAATTTATCATCCCAATATTAATTCTGAGGGATAGATTTGCTTGGATATTCTAAAAGAGTCGTGGAGTCCTGCATTAACAATTGGCAAAGGTTAAACAATAAATTTGTAAATTAATTTCTGTTGGAAGTATTATTATCCATAAGTAGTTTTCTAATTGACCCCGATAATGACAACTATGTTTTGGATAGTGAAATCGGTCGGGTTTTTAAGACAAATAAATAATTATTCAATGCAAATGCTAAATAATGGTAGAGTTTTATAGTAATTATTTTGTTTAAAGGACATAAAAATATGCTATTTGATTATTTATTATTTTTAAATTATTTTTAAATTGTTCAATAAAATATAATAATATTTTAAAATTTGAGTTAATAATATCATTTAATCTATAGATTAAAAATGGCTTAGTCATCTTAGGCGCTAAAACGAATCTAAAAAGTTAATGTTTTTAAAAATATCCTTTATTAGGAGCTTAAAGACCTTAACGCAGATCCACCAGCTAACTGCAGTGCGGGTCCAGTTGGTGAAAATATTTTTGAATGGTAAGGAACTATAATGGGACCGGTACCTTATGACATTTATTTATTAGTAATTTTAGTCATAAACACCTTATGAAGGTGGCCTCTTTTTTTTGAATATTCACTTCCCAGTTGATTATCCTTTCAAACCACCAAAAGTGAGCTTTCAAACTAAAATTTATCACCCAAATATTAATTCTCATGGAAGTATTTGCTTAGATATTTTAAAAGAATAGTGGAGTCCTGCATTGACAATTGGGAAAGGTTCAGTAATTATGTTTTATTAAAAATTATATGTAGTTTTGCTATCCTTAAGTAGTTTACTTTCTGATCCAAATCCTGATGATCCATTAGTTGGGGAAATTGCAGCGCTTTATAAAACTAATAAAGACAAATTTAATGGGAATGCAAAAGAATGGTAATTTTATTAATAGTAATAATTAATATTTAGGACACGCAAATATGCTAGTTGAAATGTTTCTTTCTTTTTTAAATTTAAATAAGAAGAATATCAAATTGTTTATTTTTAATCTTTTTTTTAAAATTACACTTTTTTCAATTTTTCTAACAATATAAAAATTTCATTAAATGCTACCATTTTTAGTTTATATTATTAGCTCTATATAAAGTTAAACAATTAATCACTTTTATTTCATTACATTCTCTATTATATAAGATAAAAATTTTGGTTTATTTTCTGTAGGAAATTCGAAATTTATTTAATCATCACAAAGAGGGGAGCAAGAATTAAACTAATTTTGCAATATCTACTCATTTATTTTTTATTCAAAGTACTGAGCAAACTAATTGTTCATTAATCTATTGAATGAACGAAATTAATTTGAATAAGGAGTTGATTAAGGCTCTGTTTATTCTTAAATTGAAGAGAGCTCAGAACAAAATTAGGCATAAAACATGTTTTAATCTTCAATTGTGGAAGGAATTTTCTTACTTTGTTTTTTGGTTGTTATTTATGGTGTTTTATTTGAGGAGGCCATTATAATTTTACTGAATATAGTTAAATTTTTAATAAATTTTACTAATTAATATAAGTTTTGTTGAAAAGAAGTGAAAAACTTTTAATTACCTTTTCTAATATATTACTTTTTTCCTAACCATTAAAATTAAAATAAAAAAGTAAGAAACTGTTCACTTTCTTAATATTTAAAACTCTGTTTGACAATTTCTAAGAATTAATAATTAAAAACAAAATTTAAATTTAATAAAATTTATTAGCTGAAATTAATTTCTTTTCATGGAAATCGAAAAATCTTAAATCTTTCCTCAGAAAATAGATGAATCTGAATATGATAGCAAAATAGGAGCTCTTAAAGATTCCCTCGAAAAACTCAAAAACTATAAGCCACTAACCTATTTTACAGTTGGAAACTATATTGATTGCCTGGATAATTAAAATTAATGGTAAGTAGTGAAGATTAAGTCAATTAATGCAAATCAAATTGCTCATTTATCTTTTGATGGTTGGTGCACTAAATGGGATGAAGTAATTTTTAAACGTTTCTCTTTAAAAACTCAATTTTAAGTAACATAAACTCACAAGCTCTAGATTACAGCCATTTAGAATGCAGACATTAATGTATACAGGTGGGCCTAAATATGCAGATAGAGAAATTTAATGGGAAGATCTTATTTAAAAAATACCATAAGTTGACTTTACTTTTAAATTTGATTTGATTTAAAATTAGTATAAATAAATTATTTCGGAGTTTATCTAAGCAAATTTTCTGGTAAACCCTTATGCAATAACACAGTTCTTACGAGGTTCCTATATTTTATTTTTCAATTTAATTTTCAAATAAAGGGGAATTTTATATTTTTAATGATACACTGCTTAACTACCAGACACCAAAAAGAGAAATAAACTAAAATTACTTACAGAAAACTATTGATTTTCTTTATTTTTATCTTGATGCTTTTATTTGTTTTCTAAAAGTTGTCCCAAATTATTATATTTAGGTTAAATCCAAATTTAATTTTAATTATCTTTAATAAGTATATTGAAGGAAATTCATTAAACTCTTAATTGTATCTAGTCAATGGTGAAATCGCAACACTAAGTGCTATTCCTGAAATGTTTGAAACATTTAAAAAAATACTTGGTTATCCTGGAGATTAAAGAATAATTACTTTATATGCATATAATGAATTTTCATTCAGTCTAGCATTTGATACATAATATGCTTCCAAACCAAATATAAAAAATAAAATACAAATTGCTAATTTTTTGAATTACTTTGGGAATAAAGGAGGATTTGAATACATTTTAAATTTGATTAAGGCATAATAGTTCTATCTCATTTATTTTTAAATTGAATGTTTTAAAGTATTGTAACAAAAAATCAACCACAAACTCAAAGCGGTACCAAGCCAAATAATGAAAATTCATAAAAACTTTATAAATTGCCAATTTAATTTCTTAAATATATTTTTGAAATTCTTGACTTAAGTATGCAATTTCTGACAAAATAATTCCGAGATTAAATAAGTGCAACATTTAAAAATGTATTATTAATATACGCTTTAATAATAATTAATTTCTAGGAATTCTTTTCTTACCTTTCCCTAATTTCAACTAACGAACTGAAAGAAAATGAATGTTATATCCTGTTTTAAATTATGAAGAAATCTTAAAATATCTTGAATTATATCATGACACCAAGACAAACAGCTTAATTATGCGAAACAAGTGAAATCAATTTTGCTTTGAAAATTCTTACCTGTCCGTATTTATAAAGCAAAATCCAAGCTCTGAAATGAATTAATGATTTTATCAATAGAGTAACCTAACGAATACCAAGATAATTAGAGTATTTTAATTATCAGACACTGCATTAATATTTTGTTGAGAATTAATTGATAGAAAAGATCCTAGGAGATAATTTTCATATAGAAATTCTTAAACGCTCGAGCATTATCTTATAATTTATCATAGAATAAAATAATGATTGTTAAAAGTATTTAAACCTACTCTGGAGCAAAACAGAAAGTAAATATGAAGAAAATACACGAATTATTTTTGATATTGTTGAAAGTCTGGCTCAAAAACTCCCAATAAATTGCCTTGATTACATGTATGAAAAAATTAAAGCAATTCCTTAAGAAAAGTTTGATGTAGTTAGCATAAAATTTTTATCTAATTTTACTATTGGAGCATATCTGGCATAAACACTGAATTATAAATAATTAATTGGCAAGACTAATAACTAAACAACTGAATTTTACGGTCTGCTTTTATTATGGGATTTAATCCAGGATAATAGTAAATTAAATACAAATTTTACTAGTTAAACAATTTCGGCTTTCATTAGTGTTCTTATAAAAGCAAATCAATTATCAAAAACCGTAAGACTATTCTATTATAATTTTAAAAAGATTTGCGAGTAATATATGTTTAAGTGCTTAGAAAATGTGAAAATTGGTCATTCATCAGCTTAGTGTTTGTTAATTTCCTTATAATTATTATTTCATTTTAAATGTATTCTATTCTATTTGTTAATAAACATTTAATTAAGAAGAAAAATTGTTGGAAAAGCTTCATGAAAAATTTAATTTAATTGAATTAGTTGTTGCGGACCTTGAAAAATATATGGAAAGAATTGTTCCACTTTGGTAGGCAAATTTATCAGAGACATCTATTATATATGGCAAATTATCGCACTAAAAAAATATAGAATACAGACTTAATTATATTGAAAGTTTTAATAAATACCTTTAAAAAAATAATCTTAACATTGAACATATAAAACGACTTTGGCTCTCACTAGTCATAAATAATGTTTCCTCTTATGAACAAACAGAATTTCTTTCATTTATTATTCGGCCACTTAAACATTACTCAGAAAAAAAAATGTTTTGAATAGAAAAAAAAATGTTCTAAGAAATTTTCCAACATATCTTTTCAAATATGTAATTAATGAATAATTACAAAGCAATTAACGAACAAATATTTCATTTCATATGAAAAATATTTAAAATTAACAACCTCGAAGCCAATAATCTTCAAAAAATTGATGGTTCGAAGATTATTATCAATTTTAAAGGAATGCTTGGACTCGATTGCTTATGGTTAGTTATACTTGAATCAGAGGATACGAAAGTTTAAGAAATTAGTAGAAAAAAACTCTCAGAATTTTATTTTAAGACAATCCATGGACTTAAATTGGAGGTGTGGAAATAATTTATAGATTAATGCTTGAAATATATTAAAGAATTCGAAGCAAATTAAAAGAAATTAGTAAATTTAATTTCCCTCCTGAGACTCTTCATAATGAAGTTTTCATCATTATTAATTTGTTTTTAATTATCTTAAGTAATGAGGGAAACAAATATTTTTAAGATAACTATCCTTCCAAAACATTATTAACATTTAATATTGAAATTAATTTCAGTATCATATTATTTTTTATCACACTAATCCTTTTCAAAGATAATAATTAGTATTAATCAAAAATTACATTACCATCAAATTGTACTATATTTGCACTCAAATAGAAAATCAAAAAGCAATTCTAATTACTTAACCATGATATTTAGCTAATATCTACCAAAATCAAGAAAATTTTATCACCAAATTATGATAAATATTGTTTGAAGTAATTAGGTTTATTAGATTTTTTTCTTTAAATCAAAATTAGAAAATTATCGGGATATAGTCGTTAAAATTAATGATAATTAATAATCAGTAGCAATGCAACTCCAAATATAATTTAAATCATTCCTTTCTAATTTTCCTCAAGTATTTATTTAAAACAAGAATAACTCTTTTTAGATTGCTGAAAATTTATTTGTTTTACTGTCTAATCCAAATCCAATGATAAGCGACCAAACTTTAAAAATTTTAAATTATCTGCCCTTTAACAAATAAATGCATGATGAAATTACTTTACTACGATCAGTTTTAAATCAATTTATATCAATTTTATAAAAGGAGCAATGGGATTTATTATTTGATAAATAATGCTTCAAAAAGTTACTATATTAATTAAAAATAGTCCATTCTATATTAAAAAAACTGGAATAGATTCCTGAAAAAGCTAGCCCTATGAAAAATACATGGTGTGATTAGTTTTGCTAGAAAGGAGGCTTTGTACATATATTGTAAATCTTTATGGCAATCCAAAATGAACATCTAAAAGAAACTGTAAATCTCAAGTGTTTTTCTAAATTAGTCTTTTTGATTTCTTATTTCATTTCAAAGTTATTTTGATTTATTAAAATTATTGTTTTTAGATATTAATCGACTTTAAACATTAATTGGGCAGTAGATTCCTAATATCTCGTAGAAAAAAGCATCCAAAGTCTTCACTATACATTCGAATACTACTCTTCATCGAATATTGAAACTCTATAAAATTTCTAGATCCCATAAAAATTTATTAAATATTACTTTAATTTGATCCTTCATTGTCTCAGAAACAATCAGAATAATTGGAAATTTTTTACAGAAAAATGCAAAAATTATATGAAAAGTTTAATTGAGATAAGTCTCTTGGAAGTTGAAGATAACGGGCTTTAAGAATGTGTTGTGCTTGCAATAGAAGATATTTGTTAAGAAGGACTTTAAGGCAGTGATAGCAATGCAAACATTATTTTTCCCCATGCTTGATTTTTAGAAATGTGTCTGTCTGTTATTTAATTTTGGAAGAAATGGGATAATTCTAGAGGAAAGTGCAATTAATTTTTTAACTTGTTAGTCCAATTAATTAAAGAAAATAACCCCACATTAAACAATAAAATCTATTAGGAATTTTTATACTATTTAATTTCCTGAATGAAAAAATTAAATATTTTTGAAAAGACTCCTTCAAAAGATGACTACTTGCTTCAAGGGTGTTTAGAGTTGATTTATACAGTGGCAGCAAGCAATTCAAATTTGTAAAACTATATCTTAACGGACACTGATTTTATTATTACTTATTTGTTTAATAAATTTCTTTTTGAAATCCCTACAGGTAATTTTGAAAATAATTTTATTTTTTTGTTAGGTTTAGAAGCCATTGACTCTATTCCTCCTCCTTATTGCAAAAATTAGGATTCTAGAAGACTTTGCTATAATGCCCTCAGTCTGATTTATGAAAATTATGCTAAATCCAGTCCTTAAATGCAATCCCTTCAAAGTAATTATCATTAATAATTAACATAAAATTAGATTAACTAATTAATCAAATTTCCACTGAACTGAAATCCAAAATTATAACTGCACATTGGCGTACATCTAGTCTTTAGGACTGGAATATTTAACATTCATTTTAATTAAAGTCAAAGGTTGAGTATGTTGGGTTGAGTAATTTAGGAGCCACTTGTTATATGAATTCTATTTTATAATAAATTTAAATGATAACAGAATTCAGAAATCGAATTTTGAATGTCAGGGATCCTTTAGAAGGAAAAATTGAAAAATATCAAAATATACTCTATTAGTTTAAACTATTGGTAATGACTTTGCAATTTAGTACCAAGAAATATTATGATCCTAGAGGTATATAAACGTAAAATTAATTGTTTTAAATAGTATTTTGTTAATCTTTTGCATATGGAGGGCAGAACTTTAACCCAACAGAATAAATGGATGCTGATGAATTTTTTAATTCCTTAATGGACAAACTCGAAACTTCATTAAAGGGTTCCGAAGAAGAGAAATTAATATAAGAAATATTTGGTGGCTATTTAAGCCAAGAAATTATTTGCAAGGGATGTCCCCACTTAAGTGAACGTGAGGAATAATTCACGACCTTGAATTTATTAGTAAAAAATAAAAAAAATATCATGGAAGCTTTAGAGACTTATGTAACAGGTGATATGCTTGATGGCGAAAACGCTTATCATTGCGAAAAATGCGATAAACATGTCGCTGCTGTAAAGCGTTGCTCAATTAAAAAACTGCCAAACATGCTTATTATTGTCCTAAAACGATTTGATATTGACTATGAAACTCTAATGCGAACAAAAATTAATGATTACTGTGAATTTCCAACCAACTTAAACATGGAGTAGTATACTTAAAAGTATTTGAAAAAAAAAGATGAAGCTGAGGAACATTCGCGTGATAATATGGATACAGAATCTGATGGCTCTGCCCAAAAAAATGCAAACGATCTCTAAGTTGAAGAAGAGCAATATCCTGCTTCTTATTATAATTATTTCTTAACTGGTGTGGTTATTCATTAAGGTACTGTTGATTCAGGGCATTACTACTCCTTATTAAGAGATTAAAATGAAAAATGGTATTAATTTAATGATAAATTAGTTCTTTCAATGAATCTTGAAAATTTAAGTAGTTATGCATTTGGTGGGGAATTAAGTGAAGGCATGCAAAATTATTTAAATAATAATATATAAATTGATGCTTAGTAAAAGATTGGAAGTGCTTATGTCTTGTTCTATTAACGAGAGCAATTTTTTGATTTAAATGGAAAATACAGGAATTTTTAACTCTCTGAGCCTGTTTAAGTTAATACTAATAATGATGCTTTAATGGAAGAAATTAAAGAAGATAATTTAAAATTCTTCCTTGCAAAGAACTTATTTGATAGCTAGTTTTCATCATTCATCAAGTATTTGGTGACTGCAATAGTTGAGGTATCTGAGCAAAATAAGTTTGAAATTGCAAAGCTTGCTATTACTTATTTTTTAATTGTGCCAGTTCGCTCAAAAAATAAAACAGAATTAAAATCTTTGTATAAAGTACTTGTGAAAATCCTTTATGAAAATACTTTTGTCACTGAATGGTTTCTTGCAGCAATTAGTAACGAGAATTATCTAAGGTCAAAATAGAAATTTATTTCTTAATTCATTTGTAGGGAGTTTATGATAGATTGCAAAGATACAAACTCTTAATACTTTATACTTGGATTAATTGAGAATTCCATTGATTAAGCTATAAAAAGTTAGTTTGTTTTTTGTTTTAATTTTATAAGATACTGATAATAATGATTAAACAAATCTTCTTAAACTAGCAAGTGGCTGTATCTATTTAATTGATGATAATCAAACTTCTTAACATAATTTATAATATATATTTAGAATACTAAATAGCATTGTAACAGTGAGTTCTAAAATCAAAGCCATTTTAATTTAAGAGAATTTGTTAATAATTTTGTTAAATTATATTAGCAATTATGCGTTATAACAAGAACGGAATTGCCTTGCTCTTAAATCGAAAGTTAATTTTTCTATTACTATTTTGCTTTAGGAGGACTATTAAAAAGCAACTGGATGCGATCATCATAAATATGAATTAGGATTCTACTCAGGGTCTAAAAGTGATGATAAAATATATGTGAAATCATTTGAAGAAATGTTATATGAAAAGAATGAACACCATTAAAAAAATACTGCATTTATTGATAATACTTATTGCGTTGCTTTGATTTCAAATATTGTTTCAACTCTGAATTTACAAACACCTTAGGGAAATTTAACTAATATTGAACTTGAAAATGCGTATAAATTTATACTCATATTTAACTTTGGGATATAGATTAACATTAGAAATGGAACCACATTTATTTAACCGTTTAATTTTATCTAAAATATTATTAAACTGCTAAACAAAACGTTACTTAATTATTCTTTTAATTATAATAGTGTCATACAAATATGCTGCAAAGCTTTTCATTCATCTTGCCAGCTCCAAATTTCCTTTAATACTCGAAGTTCTTTCGCAAGATTATAAATAACAAGATGATAAAAATATTAAAGTGCATTTGCATATCTTTGGGGAGTTTCTTTTATAATCATCTGCTAATATCGTTATTATTTATCATTATTTTTATGATTTCTGATGAATAGTGCAATGAAATTTATTCAAAAATCTTTTCTTCATTGAAAGAGAATTCCTAATTTTATTAATATGTTGAAATCACTTTGGATTTTCTTTTTAAAGTAATTTTATTCTAATCAAATAAACTTAAAAAAGATAACTTCAAAAGAATCAAAAATATTTTATTCTCTATGCGAATATTTTTCAACGAATATCGAAATTTAAAATTTATAAAAAATCATTTCCAATTAATTTTCAAACCTTCGTTCTCCAGTATAAAATTTGTTACTATTAAATACTCTTTTAGATTAAATTATTCAAATAGAAGCCATACTAAATCTTTTAGTAGTAATTGCAATTACGTTCAAATTTAATAATTATCTCACATTTTTTAAGATTCTGGAGATATCAAATTTAAAGCAAGTGAGCGCATGAGAAAGCTACGTGTCCTATAAACTTCAAATTTTAACTAATATTCAAAATAAGTATATGATTCAGATGAAGACTTCTAGGAAATGCAAATGCCTACTAATACGAAAATTGATTTTGTGTAAAGAAATTGTTTAAATTACTGTTTTTCAGATTAGAAGAAATAAATAATGAAAAAAATATTGTGACGGCAACTATTTTAGAGGATTTAGGAACAATTTATGAGATAAAGATTTAGAATGATGATGCACCTACTTATATTTTAAAAGATAGCGAGAAAATAGGAACTTATAAAAAACTAAGGGAACATGAAAAAAAGAAATGTATTTTTTACAGATGAAAAAAAAATAATTAGGGAAATTAAATAATTTTTTAAATTTTAATTTTAACATTTAATTTTTCAAAAAATTGATTTAATAATAATAATAAATAATTAAAAATTTTAAAAATTCTTAATTTACAAATTTTATTTTAATTAAGACTTTTTATTGTTTATTGTTTATTCACAAATCATCCTTAAATTCTTCATTGCAAATAATTTCAGAGATATACCATTTATTTTGTGATTACTCCTTAATCTGCAAATACTTGCCTCGACATTCTTTTCTCATATAATTTATTTATTTTGAGATCTCACTAAATAAAAATTATTTCCATTCAATTAAATTCCCATCTTTCACTGCTTCAATTATTTTATTTGTATAACTTCTAAATTCAATTTTTACCCATTTTATTATTTCTTCATTAGACTATTTTTGTAAGAAATAATAATCAGATTCATCATAAAATTATATATGTGATAAAATTAAACTTTTATCCTCTTAATCAAGCGCATACAAAAATGCTTTAAGTAAATTCCAATAATGAGTAAACTCTGTTTTATATTCTTACAAAATCTCAATTTTTATCACAAAACTTTATACTTTTTCTTTTGTCATTAATTATTCAATCTGAGTAATTTCAGAGATAAAATCAAAAAAGCCAGCCCCTTTTAATTATTGGAAAATTTAATGTTAATTTAAAATAAAGGGCTTAATTTTTGTTGGTAGAATATCTGAACGTAATAATTAGTAATTTGCTTTGTCTTATTATTTTAGCAAATAAAAATTCAATTTGCAAAGATTGTACTAGCTTATATTTTTTATTTTTTAATAAATTTCATCTTTATTCTGTTCTAAATTCTTCAAAAATACCTAAAATTTTAATAAGAATTATAAAAAAACACAACCTAAACAAATGATTCAAGTATTATTTCTTGATTTCCATAAGGACATTCTTTTAAACCCTGAAACCAGAATCAAAAGGTTCATTATATTCCATTAAAATTATATTCTTATTAGTTTGGATCATTTTCCCAAATATTATATTAATCGGTAATCAACTGAGTTGAAACAATTTTGATAATTTCTTGATCAATTTATGAGTAATTAAACTCAATCAAACTGATAAATATAAAAAAAAATAAAGAGTTTTTCATTAAAATAATTTAAAATAACAATTTAATTTTTTTTTGCCCAAAAAACAAATTCTTACATTATTATTACTATTATTATTATTTCAAAAAGAAAAATTAACTTAAATAAAAAATATGTAAAAAATGAAATTTGGCAATTTTTTAATTTATCAATTCAAAAAAGAAAGTTTTATTAAAAAACTATTTTATTATAAAACAAATAACATAAAATAATTTTAAATCTAGGAAAAAATCCTACAAATTAATAGCAACTATGAACGAAAATTAAGAATTCAAAAAATTCATAGAACAAGAAAATCTGAAATTTGAAAATCTCCTTGATTATTAAAGTATTTCCCTAGAATTGTAAAAAACTGGAAATGATATTCTCTTTAATCAATAGTAATACTGTTCAATTTGTTTAACATAATTCTAGTTTTAAAAAAAGTTCAGAGCCATTTAAAAAAATTATCCATTATCTCTTGACTCCACCAGAAAAGCTTATAAAAGAATACAAAAATTTTAATGAAAGTTAACTGATTAAATATTAATATACATCCCTTGAAATTCTAAAAGCAAATATTTACTATCAAATGGAGTATTTATTACCAAACAATGGAAACTAAAAAGAGAATCTCCTGCCAATTATTTTTAATTTTTTATAAGCTCCTTCATTACCAATTAATATCACTACAGCTAGTTATTTTGAATAAATAATTTCATTGTTAATTGATAGTAAATCCTCGCAGGTAAATACTATTTTCCAAACTATTACTAATAAGTTTTACGAATATATCTACAATCACAAAGATCTGATAGAATTGCTTTTTTAGCATCTCAAAACCTAAAGTGTTGCCTAAATATTAATGAAGATAATAAAACTTGATAAATAAATGGCATTTATGTCACTTGAATAATTCCATAATGAAGAACGGCTGGATTATCTTGCAAGGCTTTATAAATTGCTATAAACAGAAAAAGATCCTTAAGTATTTTTGTTCATTTTTAATAATTGTAAAATAGATAATAGAAAATATTTTCCATATGTTTAATGAAATAATTTCTTAAAAAGATATGATGGCATCCTGGCCTAAAATTATGTCTTTTATGTTTAACTCGGAGAATCTTACTGTAATTTTTGAAAAATGCTTAGTCTAAGTTAATCATTCAAATTTAATTATTACTACTTGATATTATTAGCTTCAAAGCAATGAAAATAAATGCTACGCACTTGATTTATTAATCACAATGATAAATTCTTATTCCAAAAATTATGTCAATACCCCAAAAGTAATAATTACTTTGAAATAATAAATTTTAGGATCGCGAAAGTGTATTTAAACCAACGGATATGTAATCTCCAAATGGTAATAAATAATACTGTTTAATAACTCTTAGAATTTGGATTTCTTGATATCCCATAAACTTTTTTCGAAATTCTACAGAAATACGCTATAAAATTACTAAATTGTCTAGAAACTTTATCTGATAGAGCTGTGGTGACCTCTATTAAATAAGAAAAGCGAGTAATGGGGAAAAAAAAATATTCATTACTCTTTTTTATTTATTTAATTTATGATTTTGGCAAACAACTTTGTCCGATAGAAAATAAATTGAAAGAAAAAAATAAAGAATTAATTGAAAAAAAAAATCAAGATTTTGAAGATTAATAAAAAAAATTATAAGAAAAGCAGAACAATTTTGAAAAAATAATAAAACTACTATATAAAATAGTATAGGAGTTTGACAATTATTAATGTGTTTCTAAAGAACTTTCAGGCAAATTTAGCATCTATTCACTGCTTTTTGTTTCTTTTTTTAATAAATATTTTATATTATTTTACATTAGAATCTTTATGAAAAATATGAATGGAATAACATCGCTCTTTAAATTATCAATAAAATTTTAGAAATTAGTCTTTAAAATGAGTTTGCAAATATTGATTTGCTCTTTACAAAAGTAAAAATTTTAGATTGGTTAATTTCAATGATTGTAAATTCAGAATTTAGTGTCTAAGGGTAAAAAACAAATTTAAACTTATTTTATTAAGAATTAAAATGAAATATTAACTTAAAAAAGGCTATTTTTGTAATATCATTGAAATTGCCAATATTATTATCAACCTTCCACAAGTAAAAGTTAAAAATTACATGAAATAAAGTATTTTTTATTTATAAACACAATGCTTTAAGATTCTAATTGGGGGAAATTTTGCAATTCTAAACTCAAAAATATTAATGAGAACCTAACAAGAGAAATTGGAGGAAAAATTCCTGAAACATTCTCAACTATGAAAAATAAATCTTAAGTAAATCTATTGTTAAACAATCATCAATTTATAGTTCGATAGAATGAATGAAATGATGGACCCAATTGATTAATTATAGCCTGGAAAGAAAAAATGATAAACTAAATTTTTTTAAAACAAATCAACAAAACAAATTAAATTTAAATCAACATTAGATTTTATTTTTAATAAAAATTTAGTTTACGCAAGTAACTTTTATTAAATTTTATATGGCAAAATTTACTGAATCAAGATTTAATAGATCTCGTCCACCTTTATGTGTTACTACAATTAAATAAAAAGAAGTATTAATTTAATAAGTTCATAATTTTAAGGAAATTGAAGATAATGATATTGAAGTACTTCCATTATTTGGAGTAACCTAAATAAATACTGGATAAAACTAAAATTTCAGAGTCAAGTATTAAATAGATTAAGGCTCTCAAATATTGGGCAACCCTAATGGACCAGATGAGCCACTTTAATAAATTAAAATAAAGTATTTTTATTCAAATAAAACTTATTGTTTTTTAACAAAGCCCAGATATCATTAAGCAAGCACTCAAAAAAACTCTCCCAAAATCTTATGAAAACAGTCCACCTTAAAAAAATCGTTAATTGCATAATCATAGACTTAAAACACTACCATAAAATATTGAGAACTCAGAAAAAGGAATATTAACTGCAATTGGAAAGATGATGAAAGGAAATTAAAATAATTTTCAATTATATAGAACAATTAAAAATTTCCCTCTAAAAGAGTTTGCAAATAATCATCGCCAACGATGTTATAAACTACGTTCACGGCTTATATCTTGAAAAAATGAAAAAGCAACTCAGAATGAAATCTGGAGAGAATTTGCTTAAGAAATGGATGCAGATTAAAAATTAGATTGGATCGCAGAACTTGAGGTTTAAGATAAAGAAGAATCAGAATTCATGGATTCACCATAGGAAATCTATTAATTATGATTTAAATAAAATAAGGATAATCAAGGATATATTTTGCCAAATCCTTTTTATTTGGAAGTTGAAAATATGAAAAGTGAAGAAAAGCGTTTAATACGTGCAAAAGAAATAGGAAATTGCTTATTAATTTAATGTGCTTAGGCAATAAAGTCTCTCAGTCAATTGATTCGATGTATAGTAAGTCATCCAATATTTACTTCTTTGAGTCTTTTAGCCGTTATTGCTAGTTGTGTTACTTTCATGCTCTCAACAACACAGAGTGCAATGTTTAAAAATTATCAAAATACACTACAAATATTTGATATGATTTTTGCTATTTTCTTTTCAGTTGAATTAGCACTTAATTTTATTGCATTTGGAATAATTGGTTATTTAAGATCAACTTGAAATATGCTAGATTTTTTAATTATTTTTGCAACTTTGATGCAATATCTTATTTCTTTGGTTTGCGAAAAAGATTTTGCTTTTCTTAAAAGTTTATAAGTATTGCGACCTTTACGAGTTATCGCCAAATTAAAAAAAATGTAATTGATCTTACATGCTTTAGCAGCTGCTCTTCCATCATTAATGGATACTCTTTGAATTTTTATTATTTTTGCAATGATATTTTCTTTATCAGGGCTTTCTTTTTTTCATGGTGTTTTTAAATATACCTGCATGGATCTTTCAACAGGAATCTTGGATGGTACTGATTGCAATAATTTAGAATGTAATTCAGGAATTTGCACACGCGGTATAGCAAATCCTAATTATGGAGTAATGAATTTTGATACATTTGGCTGATCATTATTAATGGTATTTTAAATTGTAACTTTAGATAGTTGAACTTCTTTGAATTATACAATTTTCCGAAATGTTGATTTTAAATTTTTACCATTTGTATGGTTCTATTTTTTTTCTATTGTAATTCTTGGGGGTTTTATTCTTGTTAACTTAACACTTGCAGTTATCAAAGTCCATTTTTCAGAAGCATAAGGATCAATTGACACCTTAAACAACAAATAATCTGAAAAATATTCTCTACATATTTTAAGAAAACGCACACTAGGATGGCAATAATATCGCAGACTAGCAGCTAATTAAAATGCTTATAACAGATTACCAACTATTGCTCCAGGATTAAAAATTATGGCAAAACGCTGGCATAAACGAGCAAGTAAAAAATTATAAAAGTAAAAAAAAAGATAAATCTTTTAAATGGAATCTATGGATTCTGTCGATGTAAAAAGCCTGAAAAGGTTTAACTAAGATGATCAATTACTAGAAATTAATACTTCATAGATTCAGACTGGGAAAAGAAAGAGTTAAATAAAATCTTAAATAAAAGGCACTGGGCTAGGATTTGTAAGATTTTACAACTTTAAGTTTACTTCTTAGGTTTTAGGTGTATTTAGTCGTATGACGCCTGATTAAAAAAGAAAGAAAGAACTGAAATAAAAAGAAGAAAAAATTTATGGAAAATTGGAGCCAAAATATTTAAAACTTGTTGTAAATCATAATATAGAATATTAATGGAATAGTGAATTTGATATTCTTCACAAGTTATTAATTATTTCAAAACTTCTGTTTTTTTAGCAAAGAAAAAAGATTAAAGTAAGAAGAAAAATAAGCTATTGAGAAAGAATTGCGGTTAGGGAAACGGCCAATGGTTTATCCATTATTTCAAAATACTCAAAAAGATTAAAAAGTGTTCTTTATATTTAAATTTGTTAAAATGATATTGCATACACTTTTTCGAACCAGTTCATAAAAATATGAAAAATAAATTATTGTGGAAGAAAATAATTAAATTCCAAAAAGCTAAAAAGACCTACAAGCACTAATCAGAATTAAGCAAAATTAAATCAATGATATAGAAATTAAATAAGAATTGGAACAATCCTTAAATAAAAGCATAAATCAATCTAATATAACACCAAGCTTATAAACAAATTTTGAAATCAATACCCTCGCAAAAATGACTTTTAATTAAATAAAAGAAATAATTAATGAAGAATTAATGCCTATAGACGATATCTCTGCCAATAAAAATTAAGATTGCGAAGAATTATATGATCAAATTAAGGTTGAAATTGGCATAATTTATAATTTTTAGAAAATCGATTTTGAATCACATAGGATAGAGTTTTCCAACTGGTCAGGCAATGAAATTAAGCCTACCTGTTTTCTAACAAAAACTAATAAAATATTAATATCCTTAAACACTCCAGATATTTTAATTTGGTTATAAGGGGTTTCTGGAAAGATAATTATATTAAGAAAAAAGTTTAGGAATTTTCTTAATTCTGCCAACACATAAAATGCTTTAATTATTTGTTTGATTGTAAATTCTGTTTATTTGGCTCTTGAAGGAATAATCAATGAAGACACCATTTACCTTGTTAACTTTATTTTTACTCTGTTATTTTTTATTGAAATCGTTTGCAAATTAATTGGATTTGGAATTAAAAGTTAATTAATTATTAACAATTAATAATTAATCAATAGATTACTGGAAATCATATTAAAATAAACTTGATTTTTTAGTAGTAATTAGTTCAATTATAGAAATGATAGTGTTTGATATTTTGAAAGTAATAGATAAATAAACTTTCGCTTACTATAGATTTATTTGTAGTATCCGTATTATGCGAATTCCTAGAATCTTTTATAATATTTCTTTTTTCCAAGTGATTGTAAATATACTTTCAAAATCTTTAGAATCATTAAATTATATCGCTTTATTATTTGTACTTTTTAATTTCATTTATGCATTAATTGCAATGAATTTATTCCCACAAATAATAAATGAAATTTCTTTAACTGAAGTTTATGGCTTTGATACTTTTCTTCGTGCTTTTGTAACAATGTTTAATGTAATTACGCTCAATAATTGAACTACTGTACTTGTGATAGCAAATTCTGTTCATCCAGAATATTAGTTATGACCCTTTGTCACTTCTGCTGTATTGGTTTCTTGGATTATTATTGGCAATTATGTGCTATTGAATTTATTCTTGGCAATATTATTAGATGGCTTTGATGAAAATACAATCTAGTCATCAACATAAAAATAAAAAGCAGATTTATAGTCAAAGCTTTCTTTTAAGTAAAAAGAAGAATCTCCCAAACGATAAAAATAAATCTAATAACTAATAGATACAACATCTTAATAAGAACATTTAAAAAAAAATACACATTACGAATAAAAATTGTTAGCAACTTATGTAAATTTTGATTCAAAGCATAATGCACTTATAGAAAAGCAATTAAAGTTTAATAAGAATGAAAAAAAAAAAAAAAATGTTTGATGCACTCTACCTAGTTCTTAAACCCTTCCTTAAAATTTACCAAAGAAAAAATAAAAAAATAATACAAATTTTTCTAAGACTATTCCAAAATTGGTACTAAATTTATCGCCTTAATCTTTACTAATGGACAACTGTAAATAAAAACTAGTCCTTCTAAAGATTAGATTAAAAGTTTCCTGTTAAAAACTGATTATATCGAAGTCTTTTAATTATCTAATCATCATTTTAGTTACATTGATTTGTATCAAACTAATAATAGATACTTATATCGATAATGAATCAAACTTCTAAAAGAGTATGTTTATTCTTGATCTTTGCTTTAATTTTTTGTTTTTTTGTGAAGCTTTAATTAAAATTATCGCATTGGGTTTTTATAAAGGTAAAAATGCCTATTTAAAAGAAAAATGAAATGTACTTGATTTTGCTCTATTGATTTCTGCAGGAATTGATTATACAATTTAGTTAACTGGTAATGAAAGCAAGGTTTTTTTCTTGAACAATTATTCATTATCTATTTTTTAAGAATTTAATAATCTTGCGTGTATTCAGACCTTTGAGATTTATTTCAAAAAATAAAAATATGTAGATTGTTGTTAATGCTTTGTTTTAGTCATTTTCAGGAATTCTTTAAGTTGTTATCATTCTTCTAATTATTTGGTTCTTTTTATCTAATGTAATATTTGCTTTTTAGGTTTATGTTTGCTGTATTTGGAGTATCAATTTTCAGAGATCGATTTGGTTACTGTGATTATAATACAAATTTTGGTGTTGGAATATAAGAAGTTTTATTATTTTAAAAATGCATTTTTTAGTGTACAGGTACATGAATTGTGAATTCCTTTAATTTTGATGATATTACCCAAGCAATGATTTCCCTATTAGCAATAAGCACAAAGGATGGTTGGCAAATTCTCTTATATGTTGCAATTAATTCTAATACTTAAGATGAAGTAAAAATTGTTACTAGTTAAACTTATGTTAGGGACCAACCAAATTTAATAATGAGATATCCTCCATAATTTATTTTTTAAGCTTTATTGTCATAGTCGTAATGTTTTTTCTTAATCTATTCATTGGTGTCATCTTTTACAATTTTGCTATTGCTGAAAAAAAATTTAAATACAAATTTTTGACTCCATCTTAATAAAAATGAATTAAATTGCAAAAACTTATTATGTCAAGCTCCCCAAAATATGAATAACTTGCTCCTATCTAAGGTACATGATTACGAAAAAAAATACATGATTTTATAATAAGCAAGCACTTTTAAAATGTAATGATAGCAATCACAATCTTTTTTTTACTTTCCCTTACTCTAACTTCTGATGATAAATCTCAATAATACAATACAATTGTTAGTAATATTTAATTTGGATTTGGCTGTCTATTTGCCTTAGAATGTATTCTTAAAGTTTTTGGTTTAGGAGTAACAAAATATTTTTATGATGGATAAAATATCATAGAATTTTGTTTTATTTGTATTATGATTATTGAAACTGCTTTCTAAAAAAGCGATAGATTATGGAAAGGCATTAGTGTAATAAGAGTGCTAAGAATTTTGAGTCTATGAAAATTTAGGGGCGTAAGATAATTAGTTATCACAGTGATTTATTCTTTCCCAATGATTTTTAATATTTTATCTTTAATGCTCATTGTTTTTTTTATTTATGCGATCATAGGATGCAGTTTATTTAGTGAATTTAACTTTGAAGGAGATGTACTTGATCAATACACAAGCTTCAATAATTTTTTTACAGCTATAATCACTTTATTTAGAATGTGCACTGGGGACATGTGAAGTTATATTATGATAGAGCTTGGAAAATAAAATTGTAAGAAATTAAAATAAAAATAAATTTTTCTTTAGCAATTGCTTATCTATTTTGCATCAGTTTTATTTTGATAAATATGTTTGTAATGATGAATCTATTTATTCTTATATTATTAAATGAATTTGCTAATTTTCGCAGTGATCCTGAAAATCCAGTACAATTATTTAAAAATAGAGTCATTGAATTTAGAACCCATTGGGCTACTTTCACTGTTTAATCGAAGGGCTAAAAAATGCCTAGATAGTTAACATTTATTCATTTTTTAAATAAACTTTCAAAGACAATTACTCAATTTCTTCATTACTTTAAAGGAACCACTTGGATTAAGTAAAACATTATATCTTGACTAAAGTGCATTCGAAATTATGAAAATGAATATTAAAAGGTTTAAATCAATTAGTTTTAATAAATTTCAATCTAGTGATTCTTAGGGGTTTGTATATTTTCACGATGTTTTATACATGGCTATGAAAAGAACTTATGGCAAAAAATTAGTGAAAGAAGCCAATGCTGCAATAAAAAAAGAACTTAAAAGAAGAGAACAAGAAGTACTTACAATAATGGCATTAAAGCAAAAAAAAATAGTAAAGCAATTTATTTTTAAAATAAAAAATAGGAAACTGCATGGAAGCAATACTAAAAAAAATGTAAACTTATCATGTAGTTAAGCTGCGACGAGTGTACCACAGTAATTAACCCTCTACAAGAATTTTTATTTGCTCGTATGGCCTTGAAAGCATGGGCTAATTTCACAGAACTTCTTCATAGTCGATTAATAATACAATGTTAGTAAAACAGAAGAGCCCGAAAGAAAATATTTTAAACAAAGGGAAGGAAGTTTTTAATTTTTGATGAAAGTGCTGATGAATAAGGAGAACAACAATGCATTAATTAATAAGGTTGATTCAATTAATTGTAGTAATATTATTATAGTAGACTTATATTTTAAAAATGAAGAAACCCCTCATCCAAACAGTCCAAAGGGAATAAAAAATTCGCCTGAACAAACTCCTGAGGAAAAATATAAAATCAATTTTCGTTAGAATAAAATTATTAACTTCAAAAGAAATTGTTAAAGACAAAAAATTGAAATTCTTGATTGTTTGCCACATTTTATATAAGAAGACAATTATAAGAATTGATGTTTTGAATTTAAATACTCTATATCAAAGAGTATTTAAAAATAAAGTATTTTAAATATTAAAATAATTAAAATTTAAGTCAAAAAACACAAAAAAAATAAATAAAATTAAAAATTAATTAAAATAACAGAAATTTATAAAGAAAATAAACAAAATTATGAGAATTCAAATTTGCATAATGATTTTTTTATCAACACTATTCAATTCATTTGAGGCTTAATGTAGTTAAGTCATGTCTTGCTTGTGATTATACTGATATGTTATTAATTATGTTTTTTAGATTTTTAAGGGGAATCAAATTGTAATTCCTGCATAAATAGAAATGAGTACATCACATGTGCCTCTGGCTATCAATATATTAGTATACTAGAAAACATTATTTCAAAAATAAATTAAAACAAGGAAATTATTTTTGATGGAGAGGTTTTTTCAATGAAAAACAAAAGGTGATTTGCTGGAAACTCATTAATTCCAACAATCTTTTGCGCCAAAAATGAGTGTTTTGTTTTAATCTAATAATTTTTTATACTTACAATATTTACTCCTCAAATTATTGCTTTTTTAATTAATTTAAATTTTGAGATAAATAAGAAAAATGATTCAAAAAAAAAATATATTTCATGAAAATAAATTTATTCAATTAATTTATTAAACTATATTAAAATAATAAAGGGTATAACAACACTGTTTTGTAATAAGCTTGTCAATAAATTTTGAAATAAAAACTAAACTATTTTTAATATTAAAATAATTAATTCTAAAAGGTAAAATATTATAATTAAACATGAAAAACAATTGTTATAATTATCAGTTTTACTTATTTTTTAGGCACATAAAATCTTTTTTAACAAAGACTTTTTCATCAGTTTATAACTTCGGTTAAATCACAAATCTGTCATATAACACAATATTCTTCCGTTTTCTTTCAACTTTATTTTTCATTAATCGATACCATTTATTTTTTTCCTATTACATCTTGAGTTAAGATTAAGATTAAATTTCTGATTTTTCTCGAGATTTCAAAGCCTAATTGAATCTTTAAAAATTAATATCTGAATCATTAGATCTATTTCCTGTTGAACAAAAGTTATCCTTAACTGTATTTGATAAATATCCTTTTCTTGAAAGTTTTAAAGATTACAATAATTTTCATTTATTTGAATTGATTGGTTTCGGAGTAGCATCTCTTTTCAGTTCTTATAAATTAAGACTTTTTTTATTCTAAGTTTCTTATTTTGGCAATTTTTAATTTTTTATAAAACTATTTTACTAGTTAATAGAAATTTAGTTTAAATATTCGGTAAAATTCTTGTACAACAAATTGGAGGAATAGCTGGATTTTTGATTTGAAGTTTTTGCTTAATCAGCCTATTTTTATTAAATATTTTCAAATTATTTCAATTTATTTTTCTTACTTTCAATTTTATTCACTGTTAATGGACTTGTTACAAACTAGGTATTCACTTTAGGCGATTTATGCTTTATTAAATAAAGATATTCTCTTAATTAGCCAGGAAAAAAAGAAGAAGTGGAGTTATCCTTTCAATTTATTTATTCAGAGTATAAAAGTTTTGAGATAGCAGTTTTATCGGATAGAGGAGTTGTCAATGGAAGTGGTAAAGCTTTATTTTTTAATAAGTAGGAAATATCTGCTAATTAGTAAGCGTTTTTGCTTTATGTTTCTGAAAAACATAATTTATAAACAATAAAAAATGAAACAATTTTAGTTAGCCAAAAGTTTACCAATTTGCTATGAACTAATTGTTTCTTTGTTTAAATTACAAAATATAAAATGAACTATTTGAAATATTAATTGCGATTTATTTTGTTTTAGGACTTAATTAACTGAGTGAAATGCTTTGTTAATTACTAGAATCATTCTTTTCAATTTATTACATGAAACAAAAATTTTATTAAAATACTTTTATTATTTTTATTTTATTTTATAATTCACATGCTTAAACAAATGTATAACTTTATTTTAACAACAGACATTTTAAATTAATTTATTAATTATAAAAAAGCGAAACAAAACTGGAGCAATATTTGAAATTATTTATCAAAAACATTATTATTATTAAATCTTTTTAATTTATAAAATTCAATTTTTAAATGAACTAAAATTACTATCTTTTTTTTATCATCATTGCTGTTTAAATTATGAGGCTGCAAGCAGGTTAAACTCATTCTATCTTTTATTTTTTTATTTTATGTTATTTTAAGTATGTTATAATTGTAGTTCTTGTTCAGGTTCAACTTGCTCAACTTGCTTAGCTGGTTATCCATTTTTCAATAAAGCTTTAAGTGGATGTGTTGTTCATTGCGAAGTATATTTCAAATTTATTTTAAAAATTTAACTTTTTTTCCTCTTTTTTATTTTATTCTTATTAATACAATTCTTTTAGGATGATGGCAGTGCATTATAACACCGAACAGAAATGAAATGTGTGGCATCCTGTGCAGCTAGTGTTGAATTTGTTGGAACAGATAGTGTATGTAGATTGTGTTCAGATTATATGCGTAAATTTTTGAAAATATAAATTTAACTTTTCTAGCATATTGTAAATAATGTTCTTCCAGAACAACCTGTACATTATGCATTGACGGACCTTATTATTTAAAAACTTCTGGCACTAATGGATGCTTGGCTACTGATTGCTCAGCAGATTCAACAAAAAAATTAGTTAATGAAGCAAAAACCGCCTGCACCAATGTTAACAATTATTTTTTTTATAATTATTAAATTTTTAGTCATGCGGCAATGTGAAAGATTCAACAGGTAAATTTTGCCTTCCTGTTTGCCCTTAAGGTATACTTTAGAATAAATTTATGACAAAATAGGATATTATAAAGATGGAAGCAGTTAATGTCAAGCATGTACTCATGCAGATTGTATTAGCTGCAATGCGGCATCTTAATGCATAGTATTATTATTTCTTTCATTAATAATGCAAGGAATGCTCAGGCGTAAATAAATACGTAAATCTTGCCAATACATCATGCGCAAATGTAAATTTTTATTTATTATTTAGAAATATTAAAGACTTGTACCTATATTTCTTCTGATTAAAAAAGATGTATTTCTGCTTGTCCAACAGGAGAATCTTGTTTACTAAAAAATCTTAAAATATCATATACTTTATAGCAATAAGTGGATAGTGTACTGCATGCTCAACTACATTTGGAACTGATTGTAAAGAATGCACTTCTCTTGTATGCACCGTTCAATATTTTTTAATTATAATTTTATTGGATTAAAATAGTCGTGCACAACTGGAAAATACATTGCAATTGGTGGGGGTTCATGCACTGTTTGACTTCATTTTTCTCTAATAATACTATTTCTTTAGGACTGCTCAGGAAAAAAAATTGATGTTTCAAGGACGAATTGTACAGCTTCATGCACAACACGTTAATAAATTATTGCTTTAAATTATGAATCAGATTTTTAATATGTGGATGGAATATAATGCAAAGCTTGCTATGAAAATACAGCCCATTGCATCAAATGTACAAGTGCCGGAGTTTGCAAAGTTTGCTTTAATTATTATTTAAAATCATTTTAAGGAGTGTTAAGCTGGAAAAATGTTGTCAACTAATTCTTGTAAATTTTTAATTATATGTTTTATATTATAGTGTCATGTAATAATAACTGTGGTACTGCATGAATTAGTACTAATCAATCATACTGTGTCACTGTATATAATAAATTTTAAAATCTCTATATATTTTTTTTTAAGAATTGTAAAGCTGGAGATTCAAGTTTGAAATTAGCAGATTCGAGTCCAAACAGTTGCATCACTTCAGCAGATTGTTTAACAAAAGGAATGCATATATCAAATGATGCTGAAAAGTGTGACAATTGTACTTCAAGTAAAATTTTTCACAAAGTATATAAACTCGTTTAGCCTAATATATTAACAGTGGTAATAAATGTATAGAGTGCACAGCAGCTGCTGGAAATTATGCTTAATGTCTTACTTGTGAACTTGTTGGTGCAGTTGTCAAATGCACGAAATGCTCGGCTGGAAATTAATTACTTTATAGCTAACTGTAAGAATTTGAAATTTTATTATAATCAAGGGGGTGCACAACTAACTGTTTTGGATCTGAATCAACTTATAAATCTTTAGATACAACACTATGTGTTCCAAAGTGTTACGCAAATAATATTAGGACAAAAGTAAATTAAGCTGGAACTGAATGTATCGTTAACTGTTCGGCAGATAATTGTAATTTATAATAAAAATATTAATTTTAGCTTCCTATTATAAATTATTCAATACTGATGATTACAAATGCTATACCTGTACATCAGGAGTTTAAATATTAATATTTAAATTTCATATAGATACCTGGCTGCGCAAAATGTAGTTATGATACGAGTTTAATATGCACTGAATGCTAGGCTAGTAAATGGCCTTTGGCATTAAATGGATTATCATGTTAAGCTACATGTGCATTAAATAAAACAGAAATTGGAGATAAAGTAAAAGTTGTATTAGTTAACGAATTTAAATAAGTGTGTAACAAGTTGTTGGGATGATGATAGCAATCACTACCGAAATTCAGCGGGAACTTAATGTACTTCAGCATGCGGAGTTGATGAATATATTGATAAAGATAAAAAATGTACTACTTGTCCAGGAAGTTGTGCAACGTGTACATAAGTTTCCACTACATTAATTATCTGTTAGACATGTGATGCAAATACATATCTTAAAACAAACTTACAAAGTAAATTCAATTATATTTAAAAATATTTAATAGATTGTGTTTCAAGTTGTAAAGATGATGATGTAAAAAATTGTGTTTTTTATAAAAATTATTAGAGTTCTGTATTAAGTATAGATGGCAAGCATTGTGTAACAACTTGTGATCCCGGAACAGTTGTTAATGTCGCTGGAGAATAATGTGTTCTTTCTTGCAATTCAGGTTAGGATTGATTCATTTTTAGCCATTTTATTTATTTTTAGATGAAGCAATAGATCATAGTGTCACTCCTCGATTATGCAAAGCATGTGATTCACATTGCATAACTTGTAAATACACCATTGTTGCTACTGTAGGTACTCCGTATTGCCATGCTTGTGAAACTAATTATAAATTAGTTTATAATTATACTTATACTGCATGCACTCTAGACTGCCATGGCACCTTTCCTACTCTTTATACAAACTATAATAAAACTCATTGTATTCAAAAATGTGATGATATCGCAGCAACAGTGACGGACCATAATGATATTGACTTATACTATGATGATGTAGATTATAAATGTGTGGTTGTTTGTCGTGAAGGATATTACAGTTATATTAATTCTACTGATACTGCAAATGCAGATTATAATCACTGTCTAAAATGTACTCTTTTAGTAAATTATGACTAATGCATAATCTGTTATTATGATATTGTGTCTGATCCTGATGAAGTCGTCCAGTGCACTCTCTGCTAAGATAATTTTGTAGCTGTCGATCCAAGTATGGAAATCATAGCTGGGCATAATGGGTGTCTATGGTCAATTAATTGTAAAGCTTAAGGAGGTTATATTTCGAGAAATAAAATTTGGTGTTATACATCATGTACCCAATATGATATATTACCAAACAAGCCTGATGCAAAGCGATCATTATTCGGTGAATGTGTTGATGAATGCCCAGTCGGATAATATTACATTGATGAAAGTGCATCTGCGGATCCTGCTGATTATCTTTGTAAATTATGTACAGATGTAATCTTCTTTTGTGCAAAATGCACTGACACAGCTGGAATAATTACTTGCGATATATGCCAGGATGGCTATCTCTTAAGTTTAGATCATTTTTCTTGTGCTGAATAGTGTCCTGATGGATAAGCCTTGAAATATAACGGCACAAACTGTGTAGATTATTGCTATGCAGAAGATAGTAATAGATACAGAAGAAATGGAATGTGTTAAATAGAATGTGAAGTTAGTGAATACTATGTTACCACAGGTAGTGGAGTTACTGAAGAAAGAGAGTGCAAAACTTGTGATTCTGCCATGGAAAATTGCTTTAATTGTAGTAGTAATGTAGTTTGTCTGTCATGTACTGCAGGAGTACTTTAATTATAAGCTACAAAGCCAGGCTGTTTGACAAATGGTTGCTTTACTGGCACTTATATGGCATTTAATGAAACCAAATGTATTGCTGATTGCGCCACTGATATAATAAATTTTTAATAATGTAAACTCAACTCGAATCAAACAAGATGTATCCTTTCCTGTGAAATTAATGAATATCACAACAACTCTGATGTTCCTAACCGTTGCCAATCCTGTGAATCTGCAATGTCTCATTGTATTTAATGCACTTCGAGTACTGCGTGCACTGTTTGTAAAGATGATTATTATTTAAATAAAAATAAAAATGGGTGTCTTTTAGATTGTTCAGATGAAGCAACATCTTATTTAAACGAAATTGGAACAGAATGTATAGGATCTTGTCCAAATAAAATTAATACTCTCTAAAATTAATGTGTCAAGTATTGTGAAAGTTATGAGTTTGCTGATAGTTCATAATGTAAAAATTGCACGGTTGTTCATTCCCTTTGCGTTTAATGTACTGATTAAAATACTTGCACCAAATGTGAAAATTCCTACTTAACTTCTGCTAATAAATGCACTACTGACTGCTCAACAGATTCCAGGATAATTAATTATGCAGGGACAAAATGTGTTTCTAGTTGTTATGCAGATAACAGTTCAACTACAAAAAATGAAGACGGAACCAAATGTATTAGTATAGTAACAGGATGCCCTATTCATGAGTTTTTGCAATCAGACAAAACTACTTGCAAATCTTGCAATGTTCAAATGACTGGATGCGAACTTTGTTAATCTTCGGCGTATTGTGATCAATGTTTAACTAGCTATCTTATGCTTGTTTAATTTATATTAAATTTTATTTATTTATTTTAATTTTAGCCAAATAATGTCGGATGCACTACTGAATCTACTTGCAAAAGCGTAAATTATTATTTAATTATTTTTGTTTATAGAGTGGTAAATATATTAGTAATGATGGCCTACGCTGCGTAACAAATTGTTATACTTATGATAGTTCAAGAAAGCTCTTAAATCAACATTGTGTTGATGATTGCAGTGAAAGTTACTTTTGAAAAATTCATTTTATGAAGATCAATATGAGGATTCGAGTCATGATTGTAAATTTTGCAGAGATTCAATAACTAATTGCAATACTTGCACTAGTTCTACAGTTTGTACATCTTGCGAGTAAAAACATTCACTAAATTTAATTTTTTATTAGTTCATCCTATGTTAAATAAGACTCAGATCCTGCTAAATATATCTGTGGATAATGCGATTCAAACTAATATTTAAATGCAGAAAAAACTAAATGTCTATCAGCCTGTGAAACAGATACTTATATTAGATATGCCTATAAATAATGTGTTACAGATTGCTATAAGTAAATTTAGTTTTTAATTTATTATTAATTTTTTAGTAATGATTATGGCCATTATCTTAATTAAGCTGGTACAAATTGTGTAGTTCAATGTGAATCAAGTTTTTTAAATTTTTTTTCATAATTATTTAAAGACGAATACTTAAATACAACTATTTACAGATGTACTCTTTGCAGTGATGCAATGAAGGATTGCTCAAAATGTAGTGCCAATAATAAATGCACCGAATGTGTCACAGGCCTATATATAAGTACTGATAATAAGAAATGTAACTCTTCATGTTCTCCTGCCGCTAAAAGTTTTGATCAGACTCGCTGTGTAAAAATATTATATTTGCAAATTAAGAGTTTAGGTCTCTAGTTGTTTCGATGATGACACCTATCATTATTTAAGTTATGATTCTTTAACTTGTGTGGAAAGTTGTGTAGATGGAGAATATTTAGATGGAGCAAATCATTAATGCAAATTATGCTCACTCGCAATGGTATTTTTTTTCATATAATTAATTATAAACATAGCCAAATTGCTCTAAATGTACTTCTTCTGGAGCATGCACTGAGTGCGTTGGCTCTTATTTAAAAACAGATGCCAGTGGATGTTAAATTCCATGTAATGCTCTAAATTACATAAATTCTGCTTCAACACAATGTGTTGATAATTGTTATACCAAAGATAATGGCCATTACTTAAGTTCTGATTAAACTCAATGCTTTGAAAGTAATAAAATTATAAAAAATATTAATTTTCGTGTTTTAGATTGTTGGGAGAGTGAATAAAAATATAGAAATTTATTAAAAACTGACTGTACAGGAACATGTGGGGCTCACGAATATATCTCGGCTGAAGGATATTGTACAGATTGTTAAGCTTCGGGTGGCTATTTAACTTAGGTAAACAATTATTTTTTTAAATTATTCTAGTGTGGAACATGTACATGGGATACAGCAACCAACTCAATTGATTGCACTAGTTGCGATAATTCTTATTACCTTCGTTCTGATCATAAAGGATGTGTATCGAGTTGCTGGAGCATCAAAGAATATAAATATACAGGTGGGGTATTTAAGTGTGCCACTAGTTGTGGTGTTGAGGAGCCTGGGACAGTAATATCGTCTGATGGCATTACTTGCAAAACTTCATGTACGGCTAATTTAGAGTTTTCATTAAGTGGATAATGCTATTCTTGCAGTAATGTGATAATTTAAAATATTGATATGGGAAATTGTGCTTAATGCTCGGGTATAAATACATGCATTGAGTGCACTAATAATCTACAGTATAAATTTATATTATTTAATAGTTTAATTAGTATGATTAAAGCTGATAAATCAGGTTGCATTGAGTATTGTCCTGATGAATAAACAACAATCACTCCAAGTTATAAAATAACAATTACTTTAATAAATTATTGTGTCACTGACTGTTTAACATCTGATAGTGCCTAAACTATTAATATCCTTGGCACTGAGTGCATTACTTAAGCAACTTGTGTCGTTGCAAATTGTTTATCAAATGACAAGAAACGTTGTTTAACTGTTTGCCCTAATTGTTAGTTTTAATTTTTTTATCTTTTATATAAGAATAATATAAATCTGCTACTGGATAGTGTCAACCATGTCCTACAAATTGTACGCAATGTGATACATCTGGAACATGTGAAAAATGCATTGATAATTATTATATTCTTGCAGATGGTAGTGCATGCGTCTTATATTGTTCTTTATCATCTTAATTAACTGTTCTTTCTACAACTGAGCGTAAATGCTTAGCAAAATGTTCTGATTCAACCCTCAAAAAATCATCAAATGGTACTCATTGCATATCAAGTTGTGCAAGCGATGAATATGAAGAAGTAGTAAGTGGAGAAACATTATGCAAAAAATGTACTTCTCCTTGCATTAAATGTACTTAATTGGATTTTTGTACTCTATGTGCCAGTGGATATGCAGTAAGTAGTGATAATTTGCAATGCTTATCAGATTGTTCAACAACATCAACTTGGATGAATCTAGCTAGAACGTAATGTGTTGAAGATTGTACAGGAAGTAGTTTTAGATCAGTGAATACACCACATTATTGTGTGAGCAATTGCTATGATGAAGATGGATCCTATGAAATGGCAGGAGAAATTGCTTGTATTGCTGCCTGTCCAGCAAATACCTATTTACCAGATTCTAATGGTGTTTGCTAAACATGCGACTTTTATATTGTTAATATCACTTTAAATAATTTCTTTGTAGGGATCTTGTGCTAAATGTGAAAGTTGGACCAAATGTCTTGAATGTGATGCAACTTCAACGCTTAAAAATGATTTTACTGGTTGCCTTACTACTTGCACCAAGTTTATTTTACATTTTTATAATTTATATCTAGTGGATATGTAAAAAGTGTAGATGCTTCAGTGTGCGTTAGAAATAATAGTTGTTCTTTGCTTAATTTAGTTGGTGATCAATGTGTAACTAGTTGCACTTCCAATAGTTTATTTATAATTTTAATTATTATTTAAATTTTAAGCCGAATTGGTATATACTGATAATAAATAATGTGTCCTTTGCTCTTATTTTGGTGAATCAATGGTAAAAAATAGTAATTTATTTATTTCAATAAAGGCAAAATGTCTCGAATGCACAAGTTTTACAGTTTGCACAAATTGTGACAGTGGATATAAATTAAATGTTAACGGAGCATTAGGTTGCACTTCTAGCTGTTCTGCTAACGGCTGGTATGAAAATTTCGCTGGAACTGCTTGCTATAAAAGTTGCATTGTAGCCGGTGAGTATACAAGTGCTATCACTTCTTATGTAAATACTAATTATTATGATTTCTGTTTAGAAATGTGTAAGCGATTGCAAAACTGACGAATTGAAATTTATTGATATTACGAAGACGAAATGTGTGGCAACTTGTGATCCAATTTAACGTTCATTATTTCTTTAAATTTTAATACAATTTTCTTTAAAAAGATTTATATGGCACAACAACAGGTTTATGCAAATATTGTTCAGAAACCTTGACAAATTGTTTAAACTGCGCTTATGATATAACTTCTATGCTTTATTGTACCAAATGCCAAGTTGGATATATGAAAGCAGATAAATCTGGGTGTGTTGAGAGTTGCAAAACAAATGATATTTCATTTCTTTCCAATAATGCAACTATTTGTGTCTCTAACTGCTATAACGACGATACTTAAAGATATGGGGATATTGATGAAGAAACCTGTGTGGATTAATGTGCAACTGATGAATATATTGATTCGGTTTCTCATAACTGTAAGTCATGTATGAACCATTGTAAGTCATGTACTTTAATTGTAAGTGATTTAATCTGTTCTGGTGGATGTAAATCACCATATTATTTAGCTAAGGATTAGAAAAGTTGTGTAGAAAATTGTTATACTGACGATTCATTTGCGAGTATTAATTTTGAAGGAACAAAATGTGTTGCTGATTGCTTTACAGGTTTAATTTTAATTTAATTTAACTTCATTGATTTAATAGATGATTCTGCAAGATTGTTAAACTTGGAAAAAACCAAATGCATAGAAAATTGTACAAAGGAAGGAAGTAAACTCAGCACTGATAGAAAGACTTGTGTGAATTATTGCACTGTAGATAGTAAATTAAAATTATTATATTTATAACATTATAGCTGAATATGAAAGCAATGGAATTTGTTATTCTTGCACAATCGCTGACTGCAGCATTTGTTATTATATAAATACTGAATATTGCTAAGTTAACTTTTTTTATAATAATTTTTTTGTTTAGACATGCGACTCAGGAAAATTCATAAGTGTTGATAAACTTTCTTGTAATGCAGCATGTTAATCGCCTGATATTTTAAATGAAGCAGGCGATTAATGTATTTCTGGTTGTGTTAGTGAAGGAAAAGTCTTAAAAAAAGATGGCAGTTAATGTACAAGTAGTTGTTCTACAGGAGATTATTCTGATCTATCAGATGTTATTAACAAATAATGTAAAACTTGTGCTGATACAAATCCATTAGCTAATTGTTTAACATGCACTTATGATAAAACGTTGGTTGGCGGAATAAGATGCTTGAATTGTGACGCAGGGTCTTATTTAAGTGCTGATGAAAGTTCGTGTGTCACTGATTGCTCATCATTGACCTAATTCTTAAACACTGTCAAGAACAAATGTGTTCTTGATTGTAATGCAGATGACTCAACATTTTATACAGCATCTGATAAAAAAAATTGTGCGGCTAAATGCAATACTGATGAATATATCTTAGCAAAAGTCTGTACAAAATGCAGTACAGTATTTCCAAATTGCCAGACTTGTGACACGAGCGCTACAAAGTGTACTTCTTGTCAACTAGGAAAAGCGCTAGCTTATTCTGGAAGCAAATGTGTGACAAGCTGCTCATTAGATGATGGAGGAAATTATTTAAGTTTAGGAGAAGATAGGTGCGTAAAGGATTGTGCTAGTGAAGATAACAGCATTTTAAGTGTGGAATAAATAAAATGTGTTTCTAAGTGCGGAAATGATATTTTAAATTACGAAGAGAACGGATGCATACTCTTTTCTATTGGTTGTGTTAAAGTAGATGAATTTATGACAGGATCTGCAATAGATGAATACAAATGTATCAAATGCTCTTCTGCAATGAGTGGATGTGCTAAATGCACTTCAGCCACTGAATGTTAGAAATGCGAAACCGGTATGGGATTAAGTAGTGCAAAGACTTCATGTGATTCATTATGTACTACAGGCTATTTAGCAGCTACATTAGATTCATGTGTTGCTGATTGTTCCACACATGATTGGCTTTTAGCAGCAGCTCAGCAAATGTGTGTTGAATCCTGTGGAGATAAATAATGGGTAGATACTTCCACAAGTAAATGCAGATATTGTTCTGAGGCTGGTGGGATGATGCTATTTTGTATTGAATGTAATGCTACAAATAGTTGCTAGGAATGCTATTCAGGTTATTTGAGGAAAGACAAAGATGGGTGTGTGACATCATGTTAAGGATAAAGTGATGGAGGTATAATTAAGAGTGCCGATGGGAAAAGTTGTGTGGCCTCATGTTTAGAAGATCCACCAAATATTTTGACTGCTGATGGATTATCATGTATTAGTGATTGTTGGAGTGTTTCCTAGTATTTAAATCCTGAGACCAATGAATGTGTATATGGCTGTCCTCCAAGTAAGAATTATATTTCTAATAAATTTTTATTTTTTAGCAACATACTCAGATGCAAATCATAAATGTGTCTCATGCAACCTTCCAACTGGAACAATGACACGCTGTTATAGATGTACTTCTTTACTTTGTACCGAATGCGAGGATGGAGCTTATATGAAATTTGATTAATCAACTTGTGTATAAAGTTGTGCAGTATCTGATCCTGGATATTATTTGAACTATGCTTAAAAAAAATGCATTTCGGATTGTTATGCAGATGATCCATCAACTTATTTAAACAATGCTGAAACAACTTGTGTAATTAGTTGTGAATCTGATGAATACAAAGATAGCACTGCTCATAAATGTGTGAAATGTAATAATCCAGGGGGAGATTATACCTATTGTACGACATGCTCTGATGAAACAACTTGTAAGACATGCTCAGAAGGAAAATGTATAAAAATATAAATATTATACATTAATTTAAAAAAGTAAAATATTTGAAAGCAGGATGCGTTACGAATTGCAAAACTGATGATGCTGATGGCCCAATTACAAAGCATGATTCACTTTGGTGTATAAAAAGCTGCAAAACAGAAGATGACAATAGAGTCTTAGATTCTGATGGCATTACTTGTGTAGATTAATGTGCAACTGGTTAAAATTCATTAATTTATCGTAAATAATTGTAGATGAATATAAATTTAATATTACAGCCACTGATGATATATAATGTTTGAAATGCAGTTCAGGTGGTGGCACAATGGCAAATTGCAATTAATGTTCTGATGCAATAACGTGTACAGTTTGCAAAATAGGGGTTTTATAGGTAGATAGTATTGGATGTGTGGAAGATGTTCATTTTTTTTTGTGGATTATTTTTTAATTTAGTGTTATGCTTTAGATTCAGGGCATTATTTAAATTCTGCTCGAACTGCATGTATTGAAAAATGTGCTTCTGGTTTATTTTAAAATAATTATTACAATAAATTTTTTCTGCAGATGAATTTATAAATGAAAACAAAGAATGCCAATAATGCTCTTTAACAATGGAACATTGCACAACTTGTGATTCATGGCTATAATGCCAATCCTGTGAAACTAATTACTATATAACAAGTGCAGGGACAGGGTGTGTGACTGATTGTTATGTAGATGATAGTTCAAGCTCCTTGAATCTTAATAGAAATAAGTGTACTGTTAATTGCGAATCTAATGAATATTCTGATAATTCACATTTATGTTAATTGTGTAGCAGTTCAGTACTTTATTGTGATACTTGTTCTAAAGTAAAAATATTAAGGAAATTTAATCTTGTTTTAGACTGGTACGGAAGTGAAATGTACAAAATGTGAGACTGAAAGATTTGTATCAATTAACTAAAGATTGTGTAGTACTTCTTGCCTAGTTCCAATAATAAAAAATTTAAATTTGTTTTTAGGAAGGAAACACATATGGGAATATAACATCAATGTATTGTTAGCTTTGTGATGAAGATTTACTGTATACGACTTCCTGTGATTATACAGATTCTTCAAAAACTGCATTGTATAGTGTTACTTGTAAGGCCAACGCCTATTTGTACAAAAATACATGTCGAGCTAGCTGTCCCACAAGTAAATTTTAACACAAATTTTTAGTTTAATAATTTTTATATAGATTTATTATAAGTTACAAAGGAGTAATCTGGTATTACTGGATATTGTGGGGATGAATGCTTGCCTGGATATGGTAAAATATATTATGATAATTATAATATTTTTAAAGGAATAATTAACGGAACAAATATTTGTGATAATTGTGCAACAGAATGTTTAACTTGCACGTTAGCAAACGATTCAAAAAACTGTTTAAGATGTGCAAATAACTATTATTTAAGTGATAACTCTACTGCATGTTTAAAATGCTCACAAGATTATGCTTTAGATTTAACAACATAAATTTGTGTTCTCAATTGTTCAACTGGCTATTTCAAAGATACAATTAACAGAGAATGTAGCGCTTGTGATTCAACTTGTTAAACATGCACGGCTGCTTCAAAAATTGATTGTACATCTTGTCATAGTTTGCATACATTAGTTGAAGGATAGTGTGTAGAGGATGATTTAATTCGTAGTTGTGATACAGATGAATATGTTTACTTTGTTACAGCATCTATTTAAACTTGCGTTGCAGAATGTCCAGAAGGAACATATGGAACTTTGGCTACAAGGACATGTGGAACTTGCCACAGTAGTTGTTTGACATGCAGTTCGAAAGGAGCTGAAGGATGTACAACTTGCTAGTCTGGATTATATTTTTATGCAGAAAATAATACTTAAAAATGTTAGGAAAGTGGATGTCCAACTGGATCTTATGCAAATGAAAGTTTATTATAATGTTATAAATGCAGAGAAAATTGCGCAGTTTGTTCATCAGAGATTGATTGTTCTCGATGTTCTACAGGGTATTTTATGAGTAATTAATAATGTGTAACTTCATGTCCGAGTGGTTAATATGGAGAAAATAATGATTGCAATAATTGTAATGCATTATGCGTAGAATGCACAGGACCTACAGATACTGAATGCACTAAATGCAACGATACGCATATTTTGATTAAAGGTTATTGCAAACAATCTGATCTAGCAGCTGAAGAAATTGCATCAGTGTCTAAAGGGGCAGATGTCTCTCAGTTAGCAATATATACTGAGGAATTGGTTTAATTAGCCCATCGCAGTGATATTATAGAACTCACCGATCAAGTCGCTCAAGTACTTACTTCTAGTTGTGCAGAAATTGTAAATGCATCTGATGCTGTTCTTTGTCTTGATTCTGCTGAGCAATTAATTGGAATGGCGAAGATTAGTGATACAGGTTTACAGAATTGCTTGAGCACAGTTGATATAATCTCTACTCATCAAGATATAGAATACAATGAAGATATTTTAAATTCAATGGTGACAACAGTTAATTAAATGATTACTAAAAATGAAGAACAGAATGGAGAAACTAAGACTCCTGAGTCCGGCCCAAGAGTAAATTTATAATTTTCTTTATTTTCTTTTTAGTTGTTTTAAAGTATGAATTCAATGTTGACAAAATTTGAAACGGATGTAATTTGGGAAAAAGAAAGTGATGGATCATATAATACAGAAACAAAAGAATACAATTCATAAACAAAAAATATTGATTATTACTTCAAGAAAGGTACTCCATTATCCAACGATTTCACACTTTAAATGAGCTTCAATGCGCATAGTTTAGAGCGAACAACTTATTATTCGACGAATAGAAGGCAGCTTGCACCTTCTGAAGGTTTATGTGAATTAATTGCTGTTCCAAATGACATGGCAATCTATTTCCCTGAGACAATTGAGAAATTATTGGATGATAATTCTTTATATTTAATAAAAGTGATGAATTATTATTTTGATGTTTTCTATGATAACAATGCTAATAATGAATCAGATATTCGTTCGGCTGTATTATATATGGATATTGTGAAAAGAGGTTCTTCTAGTTCACTTGACCTTTCTTCTGTCGAATTATAAGAATATATCTAAGTTTTTATCCCTTTGATCTAAAAGAAATGTCATGAAAATTATGGATGGGAATGTGTTGTCTGGGACAATACCACTAAAGAATGGACAAGCAAAGACATGACACTTTTGAGTGATGAAATAACAAATGATCGAGTTTTATGTGGAGCAAAATAATTTGGATATTTTGCTGTGAAGGAAATCTATTAAAGTAAAGTTGTTCTGGTTGAATTGTTTTTGGGTTTATTTTATTTAATTAGGAAAGAAGTTTAGATGAGAACTTTGGAATTTATGGAATATTTATTACCTTAGGATTGCCTTGTATTTTTGTGATTTTCAGTCATTTTTCAACAATTTTTAAATTATATAAAAGTGACACTTTATTACCGAAAAGGATTCCCACCCATTGAATTTGAAGAGTAAGCTAAACTCAAACCTTAATTCACAAGGGATTAATTAACATTGACAATTGAAATGATTCTATCAATACTCTTTTCAAAAGATATAAGACAATTTTCTTTTAAAATTGGCCTGTTTTCAACTTTCTTAATTTCCAATTTAGCAAGCAATGCTTTCTTAATAGCTAATGATGGTGATTATATTTCCTTTAATGTTCATTATTCTGATAATTACTCTTATATTTATTAAAGATCAATACAACCAAGGTCAATATAATACCGATGGCGTTGCTTTCTTTGCTTTTTTGCCTTATAGTTAAATATATTCATGGATCAATTAAAGAACTCCTTCTCTATAGGTAATTTTGTAACCGTTTTAAAAAATATAGGTCAAAACTCATATAAGCCATATTCTGGATTTATTTAATTGCTTATTTCGGAGGATGCAGTATACTTTGTTGCTATGAAACACGAAAACTCACGTTAAATATTTTCATTAACTAAATTAACTATAGCGATAATTATTCTGAATATTGGGTTTATTCCATCTTAATTACTCTAGGATTGGATTATTGTTTAACACGTAACTTTAAAATTTATTTATCACACTTAATAGTATTACTCTTATTTTTTGCACATATTATGAGCTTTTCGAAAAATAAAGATATATGGGTTATCTTTTAATATGGTGGATTTGCAGAACATCTTTATCCAAAGGATCTTTATTTATCCTTAATAGCACCTTTAAAAGTTAAATAAATCTAAATAGAAAATACGTTTCTTTCTTTTTCATATTGCATTTATATTTTTAAGGCCATAAGATTTTTCAGAAAATAATGAAGCTACAGCTCCAAAGGAAGAACAAGAATAATAACCCTGTAATTTGTTTTTAAATAAAAAAGAAGAAGATTTCGAATCTTCTGATGATGATGAATCAAGTTCTATGGATGCTGCATAAGAAGAAGACAATATTTCTGTCCAGCATTAGCCAGCTTCAACTGATTAAGATTAAGATTAAGATTAAAAATGAAAATGAAAATGAAAATTTAAGAAAAAACTAACTAAAATTTAAATTTAATAAATATTTATAAATATTGAAATTACTTTTAAATTATATTATGATCGCTATTTTAGTTTTACTATATTTGAATATATTGGATTACACTGAGCGTGAATTTAGTAAAAAAATTATAAGAAACTAAACCAAAACAAGTATTGCAACATTACAAGCTTAATTGTAATTGTAACATAGTAATTAAAATAATTTGTATAGAGATTAATTATAAATTTTGTTAAATTCAAATAATATTTTATTTAATTTTAAATGAATCAAATTTAGTTATACCAGGCTGATAATTTCTAAATATACTCTATAGTAAACTGCTTTGTGACTTAATAATTATCCGGTACAAACGATTTCTAATTCACTAAAATCTAGTAAATATCTTCAGGTGTCTGCTTTTTATGTTCCTTTACGAGCATATGAAATCCTCTTGGCATATGATTCACCCAAGTATCCAAATGCTTTTTCAGATCACGCTATGTTTGAAAGGGCTTTAAAAAATAAAAGCATTTTTCACTTTGACATGCATTTTTAAGTAACCCTGTTTATTCATTGAGAATTAATTCAGATTAATCTACTTTCTTTTCTTCACAAAGTTATTTTAATTTAGTTGAAGTTAAAGGTTAAATATCCCAATGATTTTCAGCAAAACTCTTTACTACATCCATTTTTAATTGTTTAAATGATTCAACAACTGGCGGCATTTTCATAATATTTTACTTTTTAATTGAATTTAATGCAAATTTATTTATCACATGAATATCTGTCTGCATTGGGTTATCGAATCTATGCATTTCTGCGCGATTAATATTCACATGATAAAGCAATTAAATATAGTATTCCTTTGTTAATTCTTTTTTGAAAAAAAAATGATAAAGTCTTTCAAGCTCTGATAATGTTAATTATGCTGTTGCTTATATTTAATCCGAATAAAGTAAATTGTGATTGAGTTAACATGTTTCAAGTTTTCCTAATAAATATTCATTAATTTATTTTTTAAAATCTTTATTAAAGTCAGAAATGGATGAAAATTTATGTAAAAATTAATGAAAATAATCACAAATTGATTATTTATTATACTAGGGGTACAAAAATTATTCAAATTTCTTTTCATTCAAATTAAACAAACGGGAAAACCATTCAATTAAAATTAAGTGAAACAATTCTTCTCCCTATTCAAAATTAATTGTCCCTTAACGTAAAGCAATAAATAGATGAATTATAAATTAAGTCAAATTAGGGATTTATTGTTATTAGAAAAAAAATTTAAGGTTTTTAATAAATTTTTCATGAAATTGAATAAATGTATCTTCTTTTAAATACGTGACTGTAAATGTTTCATAGATTAAATTTATTAAATTTTATTGATATTCGGATTAAGTTTCTTAAGTCACTAAATAAATAAAAGTATGTGCCAACAACGATTAATAAGCATCAATAAAATAATGATCTGCATTATTTGTACAGAAATAGCTTAAAACTAATCTAAAAAGCGTTGTATTTAACAATTCAGAAAAGTCCTCATCACTTTTCTTAAACAAAGGAACTAAACAGTTTAATTATTCTTTTTAATCAGTTCCCCCAATACTTAATTATAAATTACAATTATTTTAAATCAGAATAGAGCTTTCTATTGTTCTATGGTGTTTACCAACAGACTTGATTTCTAATAACCAAGGATCAACTTCAAACCCTATAAATTTTTTAATTTTCAATGACATTCCAATAACAGGAAATGCTTCAAATAAGTCAAATTATGAATGGCAAAATCGTAGCCCATCTAAGAAATTATGCTCCAAAAAAACATCCTTTTAGTTTCTCAGACTAAAAATTGATTTTTCCTAAGAACTTTCCTCCTTGCTTAATTGAATTGTCTAATAAATAGTTTCAAACTCCTTTTTAATTCTTGTAAATTCTTCCTGTGTAATTACTTTCAGTGCAAGTATTTTTTATTATCTTTTTCCAGCAATTGTCCCTAATTGAATTTACTTTGCAGCTTCAAATTCATTCAAATCCTAAGGATTTTATCCAAGTGACAAGCTCTTTACTTCTTCTAAAAACCATTAAACTCGTTTCCCAGTAACCCTCATGTAATTATACAATGCATCATCTCTGAAATTTGATTTTTCAGGCTTTTAGTTTTTACGGAGGTCGATGCCTGTGAGTTTAAAGTATTTTTCTATTTGATAATCCATTTCTTTGAGACATATCAAAGCATATTCTTATCCTTTTTTACGGTCTTAAAGAGAAATTAGTTGCAGTTATTAAACCCAACTTCTAAAAATATCAACAATGTCATCTATACTGATATCAGCTGGATTAATATCATACCTTTATTTGTTTTAAAAAACACATAAAAATATACTATTTATCTTAAATCATAACAAAATCTTCTTCTGCAATCACCCATGTTCGTTCAAATATCTCTGTTATTGGCTCTTCCCATGGAAATAACTAAATTAAATCAAAATTATTAAAGAAAAAAGAAAAATATTTACTTTGCAACCAGGTATCACATCCAACATATTCTAATTAACAAAATACTTTTTCATCGTTTCAAATTTATTAAAAAAAGCTTTTTCCGATGCATATTCAATCAAATACAACGCAGGAATCGAGTTATCCCCATTGTGATACAAATTTCTAAATCTCATTGCTAGAAAGGTAGGGAATTCGTTTTAAATCCCCAAACAAATGAAATTAATTCTCCGACCGTAATGACCCTTTAATTAGGACAAGCGCTTCTCTAAAGTCTTAAAATAATTATCCTGTCCATCTGAAATAAAAATAGCTGTTATATGCTCATCTAAGGGAATTTGTTAAATTTTTTCTTCGAAAATTTTAAATGCTCCTGGGATTTCTAAGAATTGAAATTGCTAATTATCTATAATAAATTGAAAACCTGTTCCGCCACCACCATGTGCTTTGAGGTTATCTGAAAGTGTGTTCGTTGGACAGATGCGCTAAGAATTAAATCAAAATATTAAATTTATATACAGGTTTAGAATCAAAACACTAACAAAAATAAAAATAAAAAAAATGTTATTTACAATAATTGAATAAATATTCTCTTATGGGACTTTTTCATTCCAAAGTTTCGCAACCCTTTATTTTATTAAAATAAATAACTTTTAAAATAATAAGACCATGGTCACCAAGGACTTGATAAAAATAAATAAAAAATACAAATTAAGATTACGTCATTGAATTTGAAGTATCAATTATCCCAATAACCCATAACTTTGATGGATTACCCTCCATACTAGGGATTTTATAGAAATGATGAATTGAATTTTCTTCCATTTGATTAATTTCTAGATCTTCCATTAAAAATAATAATAATAAATATTAAATAAATATTTGCTTAAATTAAATTCAATATATTAAATTATTAAGTAATTTAATAGAATTTATCAAAATTAGAATTCTTTAATAATTTAATTTTTTGGATTTTTTTTATAATTAAAATTTAATTTTTATTTTTAATTATTTAATATTTATTAAAACTTAATAATAATGAGAAAAATTATTAAGTTGAAACCTTGAATTATTAAAAAATTAAAATTTCTCAAAAATAAGTCAAATTAAAGTAAATAATACAAAACATTAACAAAAAACAAAATTCAATTTTATTCAATATCTTTTCAATTGTAAAATATTTATTAAAATTTTTTTCACTTGAAATTCTGACTTCTTTAATGACTTCATAACAATCATTTTTCAAACAAATTGACCCGCAGGGATTCGAAATTAAGAATCTCTTTTGCTAAGAACATGAGGACTGTGTTATTAAGTACTGTTGCCTTGAATGTTACGATGACGAAGGATGCGAGCCTTGAGTCCTGTGTGATTAATGTTATCAGGATCCATAGAACATTCATGTCATAACTCATAAAGATAATATAATTGATTTGAATGAATTTATCAAAAAATGCTTGATTTGCTTTGAAGATAAAATGAAATTAGAACAAGAAGCCTCAAAAAGCGTTCGTGAATTATTCGAAGACAACTTAAGTTCCATGCAAAAATAATTTGAATAATTTTCAGAAATTATATAAATTGAAAAGAATATGGTCGAGAGTGATTTCAATAATTTGATGGATGAATTAAAACGTTTGAAGTATTTAATTAAAAAATTAAAAGTAACGATTTGTGAAGAACTTGGAAATGAAGTTGAATAAGTTTATTAAGAGTATTTTTTTTTTATTCAGTTAATCATTATTATAGAATGAATAAATTGTAGACATTATAATGTAAGGATAAATGTCTATTGTTCCAGACTAGAACAAATAACATAACACTTCGCTAATTATACCTATAAATTAAAGAAATGGCTAACCGCCGCCATTTCTCAGACAATTCCAAACAACTCATAGTTTTATAAATTCTTCTCAAAGAATTCAGTCCATTAATTAAAAATCCTCAACCGGAAGAACTTAAAGAGCAATAAGAAAATAACGAAAATTTATTTAAATATAAAATGAAAAGCTTATATGAATAAGTTATTGTAATCATGGAAAACCCAGGATAATTCAAAGGATTTATGGACTCATAAAGGTGCTGGGATTTATTTATAGAAAAATTAAAAGGATTAAGAAATGAACTAAGTGAATTAGGGGAACTATTATTGCGATCAGGAGGGGAGCCGAATACATATCTTTGGCAAGATGATAGTGAAAATATTTAATTTTCTTGTTCGCATTTCAGTCTTTTACAACGAAATATAAAATAAGAATATGAATATAATGGATTAGAATTACAAGAAAAATATTCAATTAAAACAAAACATTCAAAAGGTGTAAGTTGCTTCGCAGTAATAAGTGAAAAAATTATAGTAACAGCTGGATATGACTATAGACTGAAAATATGGGACTGGGTAAATAAAAAATGTCTTAAAGAAAAATAAATTATAGAAATTGCTATTAGTTTGCTAGTTGCGAAAACTAAAAATAAGAAAGTTCTTGTTAGTGGTCATGATTCTGGATATCTATTAATGTTTGAGATTGGTTCGTACAAAGTAATATTTATGAAAAAAATAGTAGAAAGCAAAATTATCGGGCTAGTTGAAATAGGTGATGAAGCGCTTATTGCAGCCGGCTCTTATGATGGCTCAGTGCTTTTATTTAATGTAATTACCATGACAATTGAAATGAAATTTCAGGGTCATTCAGAGGCAGTAAACTGTATTGATTGTTAAAAATTCGCCCATTTAATTGCGACTGGCTCGGATGATTGCACAATTAAAATTTGGAAAATCCCAGATCAAGAAAGCAGCCCTCGAGTCAAAACATCGCTTGAAAAGAGCATCGAAAATTAAGGCCAAAAAGTTACCGCTCTTACATTTTTGCTTTCTAACCCCCGTATACTTTTAAGTGCTTGTTTTAATAAAATTATCGCATGGGATATCTCAAATAAAGAGTGTTTATATTCTGTTGGTAAGCACGTGAATGCTATTTATAAAATTATTGTAATTGAACAGGAATAATTTTTTGGATAATAAAATGTGATTTATGAATATGTTAATTAAATTTCCGATCCAGTTGACGAAAGCTATTTAATGTCATTAAAGGATACATAATCTTATTAAAGTTACAGAATGCCAGAAGAAATTAAAGATGATTCATCATAATAACAATTAGAAGTTTTGTCACCTAATTTAGTCTTAAATAATTCATAAAATGCTGTTGATGTTAATAAATTCTACATTCTTTCATTTGGTCTTGACCATATGATTAAACTCTGGAACCATGCAATTAGCACAACGAAACCCATCTTTATGACTAAGGATAATTTAAAAGAATTTTCAAAAGTGGATGCAACAGGATAAACTTTTTTAATGTATAATGCAAAATTGGATGTGCCTTGTTTTGTATCAACAGCTGATAGGGATAATAAACTTAATCTTTGGAAATTTAAAAAAAAAGTCAAACCGCAGGATCTTGAGTAGGGTGTGTCTTATTAGTTTTTTGAAGATAATTTATTTTGATTGTTGTTTGCCCTGATTATATAATTCTTTATTATTTTTAATATTAATAAATGTAATGAAAACAAATTAACCAAAATTTATTTAACTTCGAAAAAAATTATCAGTGCCTTGTGGTACAACTTATATTTATTACTATTAATAAATAGTTCTCTAAAATCCATAATAACTTAAGATTCCTTAGCATAGTACTACCTATAATAAAACATAAATAGAATTCAAAAAATCATAAGGCACATCACCATCACATAAATTCAACTTAGAAAAATTAACTCATTCATAAGGGCTCCGTTTAATTAACAAAACGTATGTCACACAAATCAGAAACTAAATGAAGAAAAAAGAAATTGATGAAATTAAATATCAGCAGGAAATGTATTAAACAGATAAGAAATATATTGATAATCTGTGTGATAAAAATAAAATGGTGATTGGGACAAAGAACTTTAATGAATTATTACAACTCACGTAATAGTAATTTCTAAGTAGCGCACCCCCTGCATTTGTATTTAAGCAATTAAAACAATCCTAAAACTCTAAAACTGTTGTTGATCCTTAATTAAGAGAATTTATTCTTGATGAACCGATGAGAAATCTAAACAGTTCTCAAATAATTTTATTTTCTGCAATTAATTTTATAGATTAATTAGCTTCTTCAAAAAATAAACACTAAAAATTAAATATTGCAGAAGAAACTCTTAAAATCGAACATAGGAAACTTGGGATTTCTGAAAACAGCATTCTTGAAAAATCTTGGCAAATCAATAAATCTCTTGTGAATTCAATTCTAATTGAAAAATTCAAAAAGGAATTGAAGTAAAATAATAATTTATAACTACCAGAAAATCTCCTGAAGAATTATGATCGGGCATAATTATCAAAAATGTCCATAGCTAGTTTTAAAAGTTTGTAATAAGTCTTTCGAAATTCTCTAATAATTGATTATGATGAAGTAACTTCTGAACTAAATTAGTATTATTATTCAGAAAAGTCACAGATTACTTAAGAATTATAATCTAAGTAGTTTTCAATAAGTTATGGTGAACGACAAAATGAAGAAAAAATTTTATTTGAGTTATTTTAGCACCTTAAAGAAAAAATAAAAGGCTTAGAAAATGCCTAAGAAAAAGTTAGGTTTAAGATCATTGAAGTCTAAAATAAAATTTCTTCAAGCAAATTAAATGTTAATTAAATAAATTCAATTAACTATAAAGATATCAAATATTTTAACCGAATGCTTTAGCTACATTGACAAATTGAAAGAATATTTTGTAAATATTAGCAATTTAGATTATATTTTTTCTAGGAAAATATAAGCACACAACGAAAGATATAAAAAAAAAAATCCAGTAGTACTGATTCCTGCTTTTCTGAATTTACACAATATTTAAAAGAAGTAATTTAATAAAAAATTGGAGAAGATGATGATCCTGTAAAGTTTTTTTAATTTAAAATAATTTTCAGGAGAATCACCCTTTAAAATAAATACTAGAGTTGGGAGTATTTATTGATGAATAAATGTTAAAAGTTGAAATTTAAACAATTTACAATTTAACTTTGCAAAGCTTGATATTTCCTTAATAAGTGATTAACTTTTAAATACCGCGAATAAATAAATAAAACTCTAATAATCTGAAATAAATGAATTTAAATTTGCATAAAAAAATTTAAGTGAAAATGCATAATTATTTGATGATTAAATCAAAGAATTGAAAATTAAAAGACAAAATCTAGCATTATCACTAAAGGATTTATATAGATTAGAATTAAAAGAAAATAAAAAATTGTAATTTTTAATAATTAGTTTTCAACAAATATTGTAGTTCCAAGGAAAGTTTGAAATGAATTATTACTGCACTTATTAAAATTAAATAAGAAATAACAGATGATATTTTCCCTACATATCTTGATGATGGATCAAAAGCTTATATTAAAGAAGTATAATTGGTTATAAAAACTATTTGATAAAGGTGGGTAAATTAGATTATGAAATGTGAAAAGTCATAACTAAATGAAAAAAAACAAAAAACAAGGAAGAAAATTCCTAGGATTAATAAGAAAGCCCCTTCATGGGATCTTAGGCATATAAAAATACAATTATGAATAAATAATAATTTAAAAACAAATTACTAAGAGTACCAATATTATCTTCACTAATATTGTGTTTTAGATTCAAGGTGAATTAAAAAAAATAGCAAATTAAACGAAATAAATTTATCCTAAACAACACCTAACCCAAGAAATCTCAACAAAAACAGTTTAAAACATTCATCCTCAAAAAACCTAACTTGAGCGTGACAATGAATAAAAATAATCGGTTCTCAGTAATCTCCTGAAAAAAATAAATTTACTATAACAAACAGAAAAATAAAGACTCTTTTTACTAAATAAGTACACTTTGCTTAATGAAAAAAATCTTTATGAACTTTTAAAAATTTTTACATCATTGTTTGGCGAAAAGCCCAGTAAAATAATTCTTTAAGAGTTTATCAATTAACGAGGAGTAGCTTTGGAAAGCTTGCCTTTGCGGATATAAAATTTTCTGAAAGGGATGGAGTTTAATAAAATCACTGATGCTAAAAATATATAATTAGAAAAATTTTAGCATTTAGCTCAAAGACAAAGCTCTCCCAATATTGGAAAAATAAATCCAGTTTGATAATTTTAGAAATAATGAAACAAATTATTATTAATTTTTTTACAATTTTAATTAATTGAATATTAATCAAATGAATTAAAAGTATAGCAACTACATCATATAGCCAACGATGGGAAACAAAAGTTAACATCTTCTTTATTCATATAAAAAACTTAAAAACTAACTTTCTACTGCCTTCCATTAAAACCTAAAAATTAATCTTAACAAGTAATTGTCCCACAGACCTACCTCTGGATATTCTGTAAGTATGCAAACCCGTTCTCAATCTATTTAAGAAAATAAACTTTATATTTCAAAATTATTGGCTTCTTTTGGGAAGTATACGAAATCAAAAAAAAGTTTAAATGAAGGAATAATATCGCATTCAAATTTTGGTATACTTGATAAGCATATGTCAATTAAAATTTCAAATTTTTCAGAAATTAATACTAAAGAGTAATGCTAGAAATATTTAATTTAAAATTAATCTAAAATTCAAGAATAAAAGCATTCAAAAACTAATATTAAATAAAAAATTCAAGCGATAACAGAACGTAATAATTAGATAATCAGTAAGTAAAAACAAAAGACAAATTTTTCAAATTCAGAATGCCTCCCGATTTATGAAAAATTAAATAGGCTTCCCTTAGAATTTAAGAAATAAAATTTATGAAATTAATAATAGTTATAGATGTCTTAAGCTCCTGGGAGTAAAACTTTGAGTGAATCCAAACTTTAAATGGCTTACAAAACTATGTATAACAGTAAATAATAAAATATGGGTGACTCTAAATCCAAAACAATTCAATCAATTCAAGATATTTTTTAATAATAAAAATAATTTAGTGAATAGCTCAAAGATTATTTAAAAATTGAAAAAGTTAAAATAAAGGTGCCAACTGAGCCATATTTGCAACCACTTCAGCAAACAACGACCATATTTTCCAACAAATTTAAGCAATACAGGAGAACGCAAACAAAAGAGTAATCAGGCAAGTTTAGTACAAAATTGTAAGAACTTGAAAAATCGACGCTTTTAATGCCAATTCAAAAGCATAAGAAAAAAATTCAATATTAAGGTTGGAGTCCTAGAAGTCCATAGTGCTAAGAATTTAATATTTGTGAATATTTGAATAGTTAAAAGAAGCCAAATGAAAAGGAAAATTACTGATTTAATTTCACATAAAGTTATTTTTAATTTAAAAAATGTATTTCATTCAAGATCACTATTAATTTCTTCATTATCACTATCTTTATCTCTAATAAATTAATTATTAAAATAAAATAAATTACTAAAAAACAGTTTATTTGCAATCTTTTGTTTTCTTGGTTTCTTCCTTTGTCTTTGTCTGTTGTAGCTTATCCTTATTAACTTCCTGTTTCTTTTTTGACATATTCTAATTCATTATTTAAACAGATTAACTCAATTTATTGCCAACGAATTTTTTTACTTTTTCAAGATTGCTGTGATGTTTTTAAAAATATGCATCATCTTATTGAAGGCTGCTTTGTTAATTAAGTTATTCGTTTTAAACGTTTCAATTATCTTTTTTATCTTCATTAATTAAATAGATAGTTGTATCCTCGCTTTCTTTTTCAATTGGTTCATCTTTTTTCGCCTTAATTGTGTTTTAATTCCCCTTTTCAATTTATTTCGTTATAAATTGCTATAATGTTTTAAAAATTTTTTCTTTCATTGATTTGCTAATATAGCGATCACTTGGCGCATATTCTTCTATCATTTTTTCGAATTCTTATTTTTCCTCTATCGATAATATTTCATTCTTTTTATCATCTTCAATACATAATTTTATCAAATCAAAAAGAAATTGTTTATCTTTAACATCCATATAAAGTTTTTTGTTATCAATATATTTTATACGAATCTCAGCGATTTCAGAAATTATTTTCTCATTAAAAATTAAATTATTGCTCTTTTTTTTTGGTTTTTAGTAAGATTTAGGGCTTGGATGTTTTTCTTAATCAACTTTTTTTTAATTTTAAGCCTTTTTGATGTACATCTCTAAACCTTAAAAAACTTTTTCACGAGTGTTTTTAGGTACAAAATTATTTTATGGAGTTTTTTCTTCAAATATTAATAATAATTCTTTCTATTATGTTTTAGAAATTACTTTGTTCTTATTATCTATTTAAAATAATTCTTTTAACAGCTAAAAAAATCGTTTTTTTTCTTCTGCCTTGATGTACTGAGTAGTAGGGCTATACATTATTATTTAATTTTATAATTTCTAAAGCTAATTTTTTAAACACATTAACAAAATTTAAAATACATACATAAGCTTCAAGGATTATGCTTTAATCATCAAAAAAAGAATCATTTTATTTATCAATGTTTTCTTCAAGCGCTTTATTTACAAAATAGTTTTAGATTTGTTTTTTCAAAGCAATTGGTTTCATTTATCTAATGAAATTTAATTATTAATTATTTTATTTTATATTTCAAGTATTAAAACAAAATATTAATTAAATTATTTTATAAACAATGAAAGCAAAACGAGATGTTTAAAAAAAAAATGAAGTCTCTAAACCAATAAATATTCATATTATTGTTAGAATAAAATAATATTTGTGAATATTTGAATAGTTAAAAAAAGCCAAATGAAAAAGAAAATTATTGAATTTAAAGTTATTTTTAATTTAAAAAATGTATTTCATTCAAGATTACTATCTATATATTCACTATTGATATCGCTTACGCTAATAAATTAATTATTAAAATAAACTAAATTACTACAATTTTGTTTTCTTGTCTTTTTATTTTGTCTGTTGTTGTTGCTACATCTATTTTGTTATAAATTGCTATAATGTTTTAAAAATTTTTTCTTTCATTGATTTGCTAATATAGCGATCACTTGGCACATATTCTTCTATCATTTTTTAGAATTCTTATTTTTCCTCTATCGATAATATTTCATTCTTTTTATCATCTTCAATACATAATTTTATCAAATCAAAAAGAAATTGTTTATCTTTAACATCCATATAAAGTTTTTTGTTATCAATATATTTTGTACGAATCTCAGCGATTTTAGAAATTATTTCTTCATTAAAAATTAATTAGTTGTTAGGTTTAGGAGGATTAAAAATTAATTAGTTGTTAGGTTTAGGAGGAGGAGGAGCAACTTTTTTTTAATTTTAAGCCTTTTTGATGTACATTTCTAAACCGGAAAAAACTTTTTCACATGAAGTTTTTTCTTCAAATATTAATAATAAGTCTTCCTATTCTGGTTAAGACATTACTTTGTACTCATTATCTATTTCCAATAATTCTTTTAACATCTAATAAAATCGTTTTTTTTCTTCTGCCAATTTCTCAAACTAATTTTTTAAACACATTGAACAAAATTTAAAAGATACATAAGCTTTAAGGATTATACTTTAATCAGCCGAATCAATTTATTTATCAATGTCTTCTTCTTTCGCTTTATTTACAAAATATTTTTAGATTTGTTTTTTCAAAGATTCCATTGATCTAATTAAATTTATTTAAAGAAAAATATTATTTTATTTCAAGTATTAAAAAAATATATAACTAAATTATTTTATAAACAATGAAAGCAAAACGAGATGTTTAAAAAAAAATTGAAGTCTCTAAACCAATAAATATTCATATTATTGTTAGGCTAAAGATGATAATTCCGGCATTGAAAAAAAAGATGTAGCATTCAGTTTCAAATTTACAATAACTTAAGCCACAAGCACTATAAGTTATATATTAATGTTTGAATGGTTTGGGTTTAATTCTGCTATGGAAAATTAAAGATACGAGAGTGGATTAATAGAAAATTGGCAGCCAGTTTAGCCTGGTTTCATTCATTTTGTCCTATTGTTTTATTATTTAATTAAAAGAGTCATAAATTCGAAGTTTTGATAAAAATTTTGATATCATCAGAGTAGAAGACGTAAATTATTTCAATATATAAATAAGATTTCTAGGAATTTGTCAAAAGATTAACAAATAAGCGATTCTATATTTACTTTATTAATGCTGATGATCAGAAAGTCAAACAAACTCTCTGAATAGATTATAGTTCAATTTTATGTTCCTCCACCAACTCATTTTCTTAATCATTCAACTCACTTAAAGTTCCTGGGCTTGACAATTTTTCCATCAATTTAAAAGGAAGTAAAGAGTTATTATCTGACCTATATAGAAATTACTTAAACCCATTAGAAATAGAAATTGTAAGTGTAAAGGATCTGCAATAACCAAATTTATCACTTAATCCATTGCCTAGTTATCTAAGATACAAATTTTTAAATAGTGAACAAAAAGGTCCTGACTTTGTTGTACCAGCAACTGGAAAGATGAATATTAATTGGGGGCATGTGTTTCTCTTAGGTTTGGAGGACCAAACTAAACTTAAGGAATTATTTGATAAATCGCCTTTGATAATTGAAGTGCATGATCGTGACGAAATTGTCCACGATAATTTAATAGAAGAAATTTAAGTAATTGATTTTTAGAAAATTATAGAAGAAGAATAATAAAGAAAATAAGAATTAGCTGAACAGTAATAATTGGGAGATTAAAAGAAATCAAGAGAGGATACAAAGCGTGGAGCGCGCGGAAAGCAAGCAGCAGCATCGAAAGCGCCATTAAAGGATGATAAATCCAAGAAAAAAGATACAAAAAAAAAGGATATAAAAATGTTTGAACCTATTATTGAAGAAGATGAAATCAAAATTAATGATAGAAACTTTGGAATAGCATAATTTCGTATGAATTAGCTATTGAACCCAGTTGTGAAAGAATTAAAATTAAATGCCGCAATTTTTCCTTAAAAAATGATATTGAATAATGAAAGAAATGAAATCGAGTTGAATACAACAGCTAAGAAGGAAGTACTGAAGGAGTTTACTCAATCGAGTTATCTGGATCATGTATGATTACTTTAATAACTTTAAAAATTAGTCTGCATTTTTGGCCATCAAACTCAAACTTGCCCAAACAATAGGAATATTTAATTTAGAAAACGAATTAAATGAATAAAAAGAAAAAGAATAACTTTAGTAATAAAAATCAACCTATTAATAAGCATTTGAATAATAATAATAATAATAATAATAACAATAATTATTATAGTAATAATAATAATCTTCAGTTCCAGGGAAAGGAAAGGATGCTAATGTAAAATAAAAAAAAGGATAGGAATTAAAATAGTAAGGTATTTAAAAGGATGAATTAGAAAATCTCGAAAAATAAAAATAAATAATTGAATAAAAAGAAAAAGAATGTAATAAAAGTATTATAATTATATTTAATTAGTACTGGAAAAATCAAAAAAAATCAAACGGCCAGTACTTGGGGATGCGATCTATGAACGAGCTATTTTCATAGTTTCTTACAAAAACCATGAATTTATTTAATCTTTATAAAACGCCATAATTCAAATAAATTTAGAAGGCTTAAATCTTACTGAAGGTTTATCAAAGTAACTTTAATTATAAAATAGTTGGTATTCGAGCACTAACAACTTATCAACTAACAGAAGAATAAAAAAAAGATCCATCATTGGATTTTATTGGAGGGTTTGAAATTATTGAAGAAAAAAATAGAATTTATTGTTTGGAGGGATTAGCGGCAAAAGGAATGAAAAGCTTAGAGTAAATGGTTCCAAGAAATATACCAAATGGGTATTATAATATATTAAAACTATTTTAATTAATAAAGTACAACATTCAAATACTTAAAAAATAAAGAAGTGCAGTTTAAAGAACGACTTTATTTAGACTATAATTTAGACATTAGAAGAGTTATAATTGAATTCTTGGAGTTTATTTTATATTAGATAAGACTTCGCGAAAAATTAAAGAGCTTTTTACACAACCCGAAAATTTTCTTACGAACAAGGGTTTCTGAAAATGTCCAAAAAGTCTTAATACAATTTGCTGAATTAAAAAAAATGAATAATTTAAAAATGGTAACTTCGTTTGATTTATTTCCTAATGTCGATGTTTAAACTTTTGTTTTTAAAAATAATTTTTAGAATTTAACTGAAATTGAAAGGAAATTTAGTAATGCATTATCAGAGGAAGATATACTCGGAAGAGAAGTCGAGGCAAAAAAAGTTAAAAAACGCTAGGTTACTTTTTGTTTATGATTCTCATTATTTTTTTAGAAAAATTATTAAGACAATGCAGCTCAACAAACAAGTAATAATGTGACAATGACTTTTTCTAAAGTATAATCATCATAGATTATTTAAGTTTTATAAAAATTATAAGTTTTATAATAATTAATTAAAGGATTAGTAAGCAGTAAATAAATAAAATGAAATGGTTCCATCCTCGCAAATTATTTCACCAAATTTGAAAGCTTTTAATAAAACATTGCCGTATCCGTAAAAAAGATTTAATAATAACTATATTCATCAGTTTTTTTTATTTTATTTTTAAGGATGATTAAGTGTTTAACCTTTTGAGGAACTCGAGCCAAATGAATAAGTGTTTATTTATTCTTGCCAAACCAAAAATTTTTATGAATTATAACGAAAAAAATAACGGCAAATGATTTAGCAAGATAAATAAAATTATTATACTTATAGTAGTAATTTTCTAACATAAACGATTAGTCCTTACGAAGTTGATGAAGTTCGGAAAGAATAGCTCCGTAGCTAAGATACTGTTTTAAAATAATTATAATAAAAGTTTACAATAGAAAATGATTAGTAACAAATTATTTACGACATAGCCGCACAGAAAATACAATGAGAGTTGGCGACATCCAAAATAATTGCCACCAAGTATTATTGATGATTTGCATTAAGAACCCTGGCATTTATAAAATAGTAAACGGTAAAAAATTACTTAATCATCTCGAGCAAATGAAATTATTGCTAATTCTTCTGGGATCCCATTTACAACTTTTACTAAAGACCTTTAAAAAAAACCTTAATTTATTTTGAAAAATAAAAAAGAATAATTTTAAGGTTAATTAATAAACTTTGAAATAAATAAATTATTGTAGAAAATACCGAAGAAGTTGACGCTGATAAAGGAATTAAATTGCCAAAAGCAACTGGCTATAAAGCAAGAGAAGGACAGAATGACAAACTTTCAAAAAGTTCTATAATCAATAACTAAAATCAAAGAGTTTCACTTATTTTATTTAAAAATATTATAAAGTTAATCGCAAAAAACAAAACAAACAAAGAAGTCCTTCCACGCAAACTTTTAAGTCCGTAGACAACAAAGTTTACAACAATTTAAATGTCGCCAGTCTCTATGTTCTTTGGGGACAACTATAAGGGTGGGTTCTTATAATGCACAGAGAGGGAGTTTGATTAAGAAAAAGCTCAGGGTAAATTTGATTTTAATAGATTTACGAAAATAAATCCAATGACAAGTACTTTTATGGTTAAAGAAGAAAAAATGATTACTGAATGTTCTTGAATATCAAAAACTAAATAAATATTATAAATAATATAAAATGAATAATTTTTTGAGCAATTTATGTTTTGAATCAAATAAATTAATAAATTAAAAATAAAAATACAATTAACATAAAATTGTTAAAGTTTTATAGAGGAGAATCTTTATATAAAAATGGAAACAGAATATCCTGAAATTAAATTTTATTAAACAAAAATAATACGTTTGGAATAGCAGGCAATAAATTTGTATGTCTTTTTTCTTTAATAACCAGTTCATCAATATCCAAATTTATAAATTTCACTTCAAATTAAAACTCAACTGTTTACTTGGATTTTAAATTGAAGTCATAGTCAAACCCATTCCTAGAGAAACACTTTATTGAAACTAAATAAACTCTGTAGTGTCGTATGTTAAGTAAGCATGTGTTATTTAATATTATCTAGCTCTTTCATATCCAACAGATTTATAGAAAATTAATAAAATTTAATGCATTGGGAATGTGCATTTTAAATTGCCTAAAAAACAATTAAACAAATTATTGTGTTTCACTATTTGCCACTTCTTTTTATATTGTATCGAAAATACTAGATTTTGTTAATGTTATCCAATCCTAATAATATCACATAATATCATAAAATATAAAAGTTTTTACATTAACTCCACTAATTTTTGCATTACCAAATTTGCCAAAACCTGTAGTTACATCAAAATTTTTGAAAAGTTAAAATGTATCAAGTGTGGTACTTGCACAAAAAGTTTCAAGTTAGGCTGTAGATTCAAAAGTTTTAGAGCAAAAAATTTTCATATTCTCACCAAAATTTATTACCTTTTTGAACATTAATCATTAATAATAATAACATCATCTGTGAAGTAATTATATTCACTTGTGGAAAGTGCCTCCATGCAAGATCCATCCGTGTTTTTACCTCTCACAAACAGCCAATTCTAAGATAAATTAGTGAGGAAAAAAAAAATTGAACTTTATCAGCTACAACTGCCACTCCAGTAGCATAGGTCCCTCCTAAAACAGGTTTTCCAAATTAATATCCAGGTCTCCCAGATGGTTCAAAATACTTTAATAGTATTATTTAAATCAGTTCCAATAAAATATTTTTACAAATGTATCTACATGTTTAATTTCAAACCATTATTCAATACCCACTGCTGTACAGTCTGTATCAGTACTTTTCACAGTATCGGTATAAATATCAACAGCAATTTAGGTTTCACTGATAACATAAACTGTCATTCCTCTTAAGAAATTTGAGCATTAGCAAGAACCCTTTTAAAATTAATTATAAATCAAGAAATAATACCCAAGAAGAACTTGGAGCAACCGATAAAACTTGAACTGTACTTGATGTGATTTTTTATATTTACGTTAAAGTATATTTACCCAAAAAATAATTGGCATTTAAAAATCCAGATTAACAATCAGTTTAAGTTTTCAAGTTCTTTAACAAAAATAATCAAATCAAATTAATTACAGCTGTTCTAAAGCAACTAGTCTTTGGCATAGATTCCAAGTAATTCACTTTATTCCAATCCTGACATTCATTTCCCAGGCCAGGCCTTGGAGCAAAAAAATTTAACCCAGCAATTGTAAAAGGTGCTCCATACTATAGTATTTATTATTTATTAATATTACATTAGCACTAGCTGTCGAACTTGAAGTTGATGTTCTGACTAATTATTAATAATAGCTAGAAAATTCATTTTTAAAAATAAATTTTTATAAAAACTCTTTTCTTTTGGCAGCTGTGATAGCATCATCCACACTAAATTCACTATTAATTTCAGTATATTCTTTTTAGTAATTAGTCAACAGATCTTATGAAGCATCAATCTACAGAAACTATTTTAATCTTTATTAATTTTACTTCTATGCATATTTAATGTTATTTTGTCAAATATTCTTCATCATGGATTTTCATTCCCCTTCTTGAATTTATTTTATGAATCAAATCGTTTTGAAAGCAATATCGTTCAGAGTTTACTTTAAGATAAATTAAATAATTTTCTATTTTACAAGTGGTTGTGCATTAACTATTAGCCAAATTTGTCCAAATTTTTAATGTGCTCTATTAATAAAATTATTTATAACTTTAAAAATACCGCAGGGCAATCAGAATCACAACAACAATAAGGATCGCAAGTATTATATTAAATATTACATGTGCAAGAGCCAATATCTTATAAAAAGAATTATAAAATAAAAAAAGACCAGAATCAATCGCTTCAGTTGTTCTTATAGAAGTATCAATTAAAGTTTCAGTAATTGTATAATACGTATCATCTTCAGTCACTAATAAAAGTATTCATAATATTTTTATTATTTGTGATAAACATGAAAGAACGGTAGCAGTTTTTGCTATTCCAGTATTTGTTTAAGTATAGCAATGAGATACTAAGAATAAAATCAAAAACAAATTGTTTTTCCACATTTAGGAGCAAAATTTAAATTGAATAAAAATTTAAATTTAAAATATTTTCCCAAAATAAATATACAAATAGTTTAGTTTTAAGAACAAAATAACATTAAATACGTTCTATTGAGAAATAAATAGCAAATTATTCAATTATGATACATTTAATTTAAAATTATTTTTTTTAGAATGACGTACTTGCCATTAATGCATTTTTTATTTAAAATTTAATTTGGTTAATTTAAGAATTTAGTTTTTAAAAATAATAAAACAATAAATTAATTTAAGAATCTATGATGATTAATAGTAACACTTATGACAATAAAACTGTAAAGAATAATGCAGTCGTTGAAGATTAAAGCCATCATCATTCATTAGTAAATATTATTAAAAAACTTTTTAATTCTTATAATATCCTTTGAACAAATAAAAAAATGGAATCATAATATAAAGAATTTCAGCAAGATGAAATTAAAAAATTTATAGATTACAATTCTTTGCTTTGGTACTTATTTATAGGGGTCATGACGATTGTCGTATTGGAAGAATCAATTATTGAATATTCTCAAAAAAAAAATAATTTCTTGAAAGGCCCTTAATTTTGATTTATTTTCATGATTCCATTACTATTAATCCCAACAATAATACAAAAATTATTTCATAAATATTCAAGAAATAAAGATAAACTGTATTCAGGAATCTTTTATTTTTTTTTAATACTTAAAATTGCGATAATAATTATAGAAGTTCAATTAACAATTTTTGATAATAGCACTATGTTTCCTGAACTGGAATTAAAAAAATTTTATGAAATTCATACCTTTACTTTTATATTAATTTTCTTTCTCTAGTTCTTTTCGAATACTAAATGGAATTTCCTTCTTTTGATTTTTTCGTAATTACTAATATTTAGCAATTTGATTTATTCAGACCATTCACTTGATTGAATTACAATTTTAAAAATGTTTAACTAAATTTGTGTCATAATTACTTCACATTTTTCAGTGACAAGTATGAACGAATGGCAGAAACAGCAGTATTTTAAACTACTACTAAAAAATAATATTAATTAAGTATGGAAATAAATATTAGATTAATTACCTGAAGGCATCCTTATTATTAATTAAAAAGAAGATATTATATTTTCGAATGATAAAGGAAAAGAAATTTTTGAAGAAGAAATTAAGGAAAATTTAAATATCGAAGTGTTAAAATAAAAGTTAGAGAAAATGAAAATAATAAAAAAATAGAATTCAAAAGTATCCCTATAATTTCAATAGAGCTAAATATTTAATAATCTTGACAAACTTGATTAAATAAGTTTGGACAATGTAATAACTTAAATATGGAATCAAAATTTAAATCAAACCCAAGATATTTCATCATATATTTAAGAATTTTTTGTATCAAATAAGTCAGCAAAGCATAGCTTAAAAGAATTAGATTCATTATCTTCTCTTAATAGCTAATAAAAACTAATTTTTGAAATTTCTTTGAAAAAAATTGTATTTCTCGAAGAGTAATGTATTTTAATTACACTTATAAATGTAACAGATTCAATTGAAAATTAATTATCACAAGATCTTAGTAATTTTAAAACATAGATCCTTTCTTCCTTCTCACATGAACTTCGTACGCCATTAAATGGCGCTATATCCCCGCTCCAAATCTCCTTAGAAGATAGAGAAATGGATGAAATTACTAGAACTTAAACTTTAAATAATTCTTTATGCAGTTTACTGATTTTAGAAAATACATTAAATGATATAGTAGATTTGGCATTAATTCTATCAAATTAGTTTTAGTTAATGATAACAAAGTTCAATTTAAAACACTTAATGAAATCAATTTTTAATCTGATGTTAAAACAGGCATCTATAAAAGCAATTAATTTAAAAATCATTTATGATGAAATAGAACTACCAGAACTATTCCAATCTGACAAATAAAGACTAAAGTAAATTATAATAAATTTACTTACAAATGCAATAAAATTTACTAATTAAGGTGAAATTATTCTCTCCATTTTTAAGAAAAAAGATGACCCATTAATATTAGAATTTACAATTGAAGATACAGGAATTGGCATAGAGGAAAACAAACTAGCTTATTTAAAATACAGCCTTCTCTTTAGATATATAGTAGCATATAAAATTATTTTTTCATTTAATATTTATAATATTTTAATAAACAATGTTGTTGCTAAAGTTTCAAATTTGCATTTAAGGGTTATTTCTTTTATAATACAATTCGAGCTTAGAATGTTCCAAAAAATATTATAAAATTGCTATAATAATTACTAGGTGAAAAATGCAATAGTATCATTATGGGAAGGTTGTAATTACTTCATAAACCAGATTGATAATAAAGTCGTAATTTTAATAAAATAAACTCTACAGGTTGTTGCCTTGGACTATTGATAAGTTAGAATATTGCCCTTTAGTTAGGTCCACCTGGGAACAAAGGGATTAAAGTGAAATCTTAAGAAAATTTTGGTTCACAGTTTACTTTTCAAATTGAATACAAAGAAACAAATATTTAATTAAATTTACTGCTCTGTTCCTTTTAAAATATTGAAAAAAATGAGTATTAAAGTTAGGAATCAAAGGAATTTCATAGTGAGAATAATTTAGCAATAACGCCTTATTCAATACAAAATATCCCTGATTTTACTGTCCTTTCATTAAATGATATCAATATTTTTGAAAAATAGTTATTGTAATTAGAAGAGCATGAAGAATACATATTAATTGTGGATGATGACTGCTTTAATATGTATGCATTAGAATTAAATTTAGTAAAATTGGGGAAAAAATGTTTAAAGGCTTTTAATGGATAAGAAGCTATAAATATTTTACTTAATTTTTATTAAGATTTAAAACTTGATAAAGAAATTGTATTAATTTTTATGGATTTCTAAATGCCAATTATGAATGGAGTCGAAGCCTCTAGATAAATATAATAGTTAATTTAATAAAAAATTATTCCGAAAATACCAATTATAGCTTGCACTGCCTATGGCGCTTCTGAGTAAATGCAACTTTGTTATAAAGCTGGAATGGTTGACTATTTAATCAAACCAATTAACTATGATATGCTAAAAGATATTTTAGAGAAATGGAAATTTATATGATTAAAGTTTGATAAAGTATAATTTTTTTTAAATATAATTAATTAAATTGTTATTGTTTTTTTTCAAACATTCAATCAAAATATTTATGAATTAATTAATCAATTTACTCTTTGAGTTGATCATAGTCAAATTTTAATTCTTCGATTTATTTATTACTAATTTTTATTTTATTCGTACTTTTTTAAAAATTGATAATTTCTTATTCATATTACGAATGAATTTAAAACTATTTTAAAATAATTAAAAAATAATTAATACTTCAGATTAAGAGAGTAATTCTACCAAAATCTTATTCGTAAAAAATTCATTTTTAGGTAACTCATTAAAAAACGTTAATATTTACTCAAACTTCATATTTAATAAGATAGTTTAATATTTCTATAATAATGCGATGATTATTTTTAAGAATCCTTTCCATCCTTAGAATATTATTTTATCAAAGATAAATAATAGAGTGTAAGAGAAATTTGTATGCTAAAATGTATTGGAAAATGCTGTTAAAAACCTTTATAATAATATAGTCTTGTAAATAATTGTTTTTTTACCATGAAGAGGCAAACAAATTGGCTTCGATTTTTTCAGTCTGAAATTAAATCAAATAAAATATTAATTTAAACTCGGAAATGATCATTCAATTAAGGAAGGTGAAATTAAATTAATTTATCTAGAATATAAAAAAAATTTTTCACATTGGCTAAATTATTCGAAAGTATTTCTTTCAGCATTTTCTCAATAATTCCTGCAAAAAATTTAAAAGTTGTTGACTAGAAACAAATAAATAATACACACCAAAAACAATTACTTCTTCTTTAAAGCAAACATACAAAAACCCCATCAAAAAATTCATTCCTTAACAATACTAGACATCTTTATCATAAAATGCATAGATTTTTAAAAGTGTAAATAAAGTCTTGATTTAGCATTTAGTAATAAATAATAAAAAACTTACCATATGGTTCACTAAATGATTCTTATGAAAGGATCGTTTAACATCAAGTCGTATAAGATCTTCTATGGCTATTTGTTAATCTTCATATTATGTGTAATCTTATTTTATTTGCATATAGTCAAACTTTTATTCATCCTTAATATGGAGATAAAAAATAAATAAAAAGGCTAACTAGTTTTAAAATGATGTGCCATATTTTAACACGTTTTTCAAATGGTATTTTTTTTGGTTCCAATAACAAAAAATGTTCATAAACAATTTTTTAATTAATTTTGTTTCATTCTTTGTTTAAAAGTAAAAGATTAACCAAATCTTTATTTGTTAAATATGACCCTACAAATTTAAAAATTTTGTTTAATTTCAGTTGTTATGTTGACTCTTATTATTCTTTTTTTTATTTTTCACATTTAGATCTAACTGAATTTTGAATAAATTTCTAATTATTATTTTTTTAAAATTATTCTAAAAGCACAATTACTTAATTTTTATTAATTTGCACTCTAAATTAAAGTAAAACAATTTCAATTAATTAATTTAACTTTTTCGCTAGACTAATGATAATCGTTGAAAAAATTTCAAAACTTAAATTCATATCCAACAAAATCAAATTCATTTCCTCAATAACTTAAAAATTTATCAACATAGGATTAATTGAAGTCTAATTTTTATTTTTTTAGGTTTACTTTCCACCTGATAGTGTAAGCAATTTAGTAGGACTTGCTTCTGTTTCATTATAAACAGCTCCAGAAGAATTTCAAAGGTTATTATTTTTTGAATAATACTCCAATGCACGCATTGTTTACATTTAGTTTAACAAAAATCAAAGTCCTTCCCATCGATCTAATTCTTCCCAGATCTATTATTTTTTAAGGCTATGAATTAACAAAATTTTTTGGTTTTTATTTTCGTCATAGTAATAAATTCTTGTTCCATAAAGTAACAGTTTCCAAAAGATATTAGGATCTTTATCATTTTTAGATTAAATAACTTTAAAAGAATTAATAAAATTAAGAATACAAGTAATTATATTTTCTGCAATTTGTGAATACATTTGAAACACTGACATCTTTTAAACCTAAATCACATTTTCTTCCAGATTCTAACTAACTTTTGTAAGAAAATATTTTATCAAATTAAATTTCGTAAACAATTTCATCAATGAAAAACTTTTAATTTCCTCTTCTTCACCCGATTGTTTTGTTTAATTCACCAAATAATTCACCAAGCAATCGCATTATGAATTACTTGTTTGATTCGTTTGTGGGGATTATTATTCAATTATTTTTATTGTATTTTTTTCATCTTTATATGGAGTAAATTAAAAAGGTTTTAGAAGTTTCAAGGGATTTTTACTGTTTTTTCACATTATTAGTTTAAGTGTGTTTGTGGATTCTTTTGCACCAATATTTTTATCTTTCATTTTTACTTACTAAAATCCCAAAATTAGATAAAAATAAATTACTTATTCTTATTACGTTATAGCTTTTAAAGTATTTGACACACATTTTATTATTTAATTATAATTAATTTTAGTAAAATTAGATCTACTTTCTTCATTATTATCATAATCACAAAAGATTTATTTAAATTCTGAAGTAAATAGCTCTTAAATTTCATTCCCCTTTGCCTATAAATTACAAAATATAATTTCAAGCAAATATTATAAATAAAACGATTTATTTTTGGTATTCTTCAAATGAATTTTTAATTTATGTCTTCACAACAATCACCTTATCTACTCTCGAAATTACAAATATTTTACAATTAACTAGATGCATTAATTAAATCTTCATTTTTATTACTAATTTATTACCGAGACTATGTTTAATTAATGATATTGCTAAGTTGATCAGAAACAAATTCTTGTTTTTTACAGTATTTAAAATATCTAAAAAAATATTTTTTTATTATTAAATGCTTGAACTTATCTTTTTTGTAGCTTAGTTTTTTGTATGTTTTTTCAAGATTTGTAATGACCTTAAATAAATTGATTTACAATTTAGAAATAATAACTTAATTGAGTTATGAATTAATGAAATTATTGGTCTCAATATAATTCGATGAAAATTATGAATAAGGTTCATAGATTTTTCCTTATAAAATTTCAGATAAATCAAGGAAATGGTGTGAAAAGTTTAATAAAAAATTGCAAATTTAGTTATTTGAAATTATATTAATTTCTTTTTCATCCTAATAAGCAGCTAATTTTATCTTTTTCCACAGTGTTACAAAATTAAAAGAAAAAATACAAAAAATTGTTAGGAAATTTCATTAATTTTTTCTGAAAAGGTATTCTAATGAAAAGGTAAAGTCAAAAATAAATTAAGAACAAAAGTGAATCAGATATCATAAAAAAGCTTTTTGGTGATTTCAATCTATACATTAAGTTATTTAAAAAGAAAAAAATAATAATATACAATTTCTGTAGAATTAGTCATTCGATTTTAAAGATCACATTAAAATTTTTTTGTTAATGAAATGAAGGGTTCCATAGTATAAAATATTTTCAAATTAGTTTTGATTGACAATCAATTAAATTTTAATTTTTTTAATAAAAATAATTTTTAATTAATTAATAAATTATTAAATTAAATTTTAAAATTATAAAATTCTCACTTTTTTTAATCTTGTTTTAACTCTGTTTTTTTTCCCTTTATTTATTTTAGTAACTCTTCATTTATCTTCTTATCATTTTCAATTAACTAATCTTAAATGCAAAAAGGTTTCATTATTTAGTAATTAAGTTTAAATTATTATTTTTTTAGAAATTCTGTTTAATCATTTTATAATAACGATACTGTCATTTCTTCGATTTATTTATAAAATGGCTACCTAAGATTTTGCATATGCTAGTCGAAGTGTTAAGGGTATGTTGGATCATAATCAGGATAAAGAAAACCATCAGATTCTATTATAAAATTAAGATAATTTAAGATTCGTTCCATTATTATTATTTACCAACTGATTGACTTTTCTATTGAAGGACTAAAATTACCTTATAAAATAAATGAAATTTACTAAATATCTTTATTCCATGGACGAAGTATCCTCTAAATTACATCTCCACAATCAAATATCTTAAAAAATGACTTTATGCTATTTTCTTGATTAATATCTAAATTCGGAGTAATATCACAAAAAATTTATTTCGCCATGTATTCTCTAAAACTCCCAACTAAACTTAACATTGATTTACTTATAATAATGCTTGGAGGCAATTTTTAAATTAATTGATTAGATGACATTTTGTTTTATGTTGTTATTGCAAGTTCCAATTAATAGTTAGCATTGCCAGGTTTGAATTTTGATACCAGGGATTAAAAAAACTTTTTTTCTTTTGTTTCTTTCGTTAAAATTATTGGCATTTATGGTGATCCTGCATTAATTTTTAAGTTTGGCTTACTACTTTTTAAGATTTATCCCAAACCTAACGAACACCACCCACATGATAATCCTATCAATTTATTTTACTTATCAATTATTTTAGGCAAATACATTATAAATTCAAATATTATTTCAATATTTTTTGGCCATGTTAATTGTTCTTATTATGAATACTATTATTTACTTTCTGAAGTATAACGACAAATAAGTAAATTAGCATTTTCTTGTCCATTGCATAATCTTCAATCCAAAGCCCATTTTTACATATCATTATTTATTTATCCAGGTAAAACTTTTGCATTAATAATAGCAATATTCCCTACAAATTTATTTTTTACTCTATCAAAATAACAAATCCGGACTTCTTATCCCACAATTCCTTCAATGATTTTCTAATTTCCAAGTCCAGGTAAGCACACTTCAATTAATTTAATTTCCATCATAAATTAAGAAATTTCTTCTTAAAGATAAGAATAATTTGCTAATAAGGGTCTAAGATTTCGACGAATATTTTTGAAAAACAAATGAGTTGGATCTAAATGTGCTTAAAGCTAGCAACTTGGAAGTAATTATTTTTTTGCATTTAGAGAACGAATAAAAGATTAAGTTATTGTCTATGGCATTGTTTTAAAAAGTTAACGAAAATCTGTAAATTTTAATTTATGAGTTCCTCGAATCTAAAAAAAAATTGAATTGTAAAAATTTGAACATTATTGAGTGCATTCATAGCCACATCACTAATTCCTTCTTAATGAGTTGACAGAAACAACATTAGCTCATCAATATCAATAAATCCATTTTTATCTCTATCCAGTTCAATGAATAATGACTTGACTTCTTATTCTGTCAACGTAATATTTAAAATTTACAATAATTAACTAAAATAAATTTAAAAAAAAAGTTACAAACTTAAATTAAGGAGTATTTAATTTTCGAGACTCCCCAACGGCAAGTTAGTTAAAAATTTTCCTAATCTAATACATAAGTTCATCAACTCGAATAATTTCATTCTCCAAATGCTCATGCACAAGAAATTTAAACTCTTTGAATGAGATTTTCTAATCTTTATTTATATCTAATTTTTCAAATGCTTAATTAAGTTCATCCTGATCTGGATTTAATCCTAATTATTACAACCCAAGAAATATTTCCTTTTTATCTAAATAATGGCTTTTATCACAATCTAATAATTTGAATAATTCTATCACTTATGATTCAAGCTCTTTTGAAAGAACTATTTCATCTTTTGTTAATTTAGTATGCTCCTTTTCTAGAACTAACCGAAATTCTGAACTAGTGATTTATCCATTATGATTTGCATCGAGATAATTAAAAATCAGTTAGAAATCAGTCACATTTAAATTCCGTTGATTCAAACTCGCACATTTTTACAAGAATTTCCCTTAATCTAATTTATAATCACCCTGAAATTATGGAAAGAAATATTTAATAAATTCTTTTTCGCTGGCAAACATTTTTTTTAATTATTCCAAATATCTTTTCGCCTATCTTAAATTATAATCCTTTAAAAACTGGTCCTTCTAGCCCCCTTCACTTTTAACATTCACACCATATTTTTCTGCTCGGATTTTTTCATTCTTAACACGAGTTTATAATTCTTATATACTTTCTTCTGCTTTCAAGAGTTTACCCAATTAAAGTAAGCTTATGCCACCCTAATGATTTAAATAGTCAATGAATTGTTCAATTTCTTTACATGGTTAAAATTTTAGTCCTATTTCACTATTGTATAACAATTCCCTTTTTTTATAAAATAAAAAAATTGATTTTAAAATTAACTCAAATTTAGAAACAGTAATTTGCCAGCTTTATTGGTATTCATGCTTAGCAAAAAATTCAAATGTAATATTATCTTCCTTCATTGCTTCAATAATTTCATTTGAAACAAATTCTATCAAGTCTTCTTCTTCAATATCTCCAAGCTTCAAAAACAATTAAAAAACAATAACAAACCTCATTGGAAATTAATTAAACAAATAAAGTAAAATTTATTTAATTTTTATTTTTTGGTAATGTTAGTTTATTAATAAATAGTTGCATATAGTCTTATTCCAAACGTAATTACAATTTTTCAAGTCTAATTAACAACTCATTCTTTGAAATTGTTGGGGAATTTCTTTAGCCAAAATAACCTTGCAAATCTTTTATTTTATGTTTAAAAAATCTTAAAACATTATTAATAAAATATAAAAAATAACTAATTCGCAATTTATTGAATAGCTAATTAGCACTCGACATATGATTAATATTGATTTTGTTATTACACCCTTGCCATAGCCTTTAGTTATTTATACTCTGATACTTCCTCTTTGCGAACAGTTTTTGTTTTTACTGCTTTATTTTAATACTCTTAATAAAACCGCGCAAATAATTATTAAAACTTCTCTAAATCAATGTATCCTTATTTTTATCCCTCAGATAGCAAATAGCATAATCTATTAACACCGAAACTAGATTGCATCCTAAAAGTATTAAATTCCTCTGCTTTTTCTTATAATTTGCATTAATTGAATAAAGCTTATCTGAAACTAATTTCCTTACAATTCTTACTCCCAAGTACACCAAATGCTTCTAAATATCCTAATTACTTCTAATCAAGCTCTGTAAAAATGGTATCAAATATTTCCTTGGCCCAATCATATTATTTCCATTTTGATTTTTCTTCCTAATCCTTAGATTACTAGTCCTTTTATCTTTATAAAATATCTTTTAATCCTATTTATTCATTCTATTTTGCCTATTCTTTAGCACTTTGTCTTAAGGTCATAAATTATTCGATAGTGAACTTTTAGTTGCGTTCAGTTTCAAATTCATTCAACTTGAATTCTAAATCATTTAAAGATATATACCCAACGGGATGCAAGGATGTTTCGAGTGCCCATTCATCAAATAATTGAAATAATTTCACTCGAGAGCAATTTAGATGAATTGCTTCAGCTATTTCAACAAATTTTTCAAAATTTCATAATGTTTCTTTGATTTGTTTTGATTTTGGGCTTTATTAAGCTAAAAAAAATCGTGAAACTTGCATTACTTACGATTTAGCATAATCAGTAAATTAACTCAAAAAAATAAATCTCAATGATTATAAATCAATACATAATTACAAATAATTCATTGTTTTCCCTTCATTCTTTGAATAAAAGCAAAATAATTATTTCACTTCCGGTAGATCTTTACAATTCACTTCTAATAAACTACTTACCATATCCTCAAATTTCTTAAGATCATCTAATTCATAATGTTGATAAAAAACTCCTAATTCTTTCTTTCCTTATAATAATTTAAAACTTTCAAACAAGTTAATCTAATATTTATCCAAAGCTGAATATATTTTTTATAACATTTTCCTATGGGGATGGTTATCAAAATCAGTACCTGAAAAAATTTCAGTTATATTAATTTAAGTATTTGTTAAGACTTATTACATTGTTAAATATTCTACCGAGAATTCATCCCATTTAATAAATAATTCAATAATCTGGGATTTTATGTTTTCATTAAGATTAATTTTAAATAATTAAGTAAACATTAATTCAAAGTTTATATAATTCCAATGATTATCATGTGTTGTATCAACAAGTCTAAAAAAGCTTGTAAAAGACATCTAATTGATTTCCAAATAGTATGAAATCAAATGAGGGATAATTACTTCAACAGACTATACCTCAAGACAAAATTAAGCAAAATTCATTAATTTAGATTCTTATTCTGTATATGATTCATTCAAATAATAATCATACAATTAAAGAATAAATTCTGGTCTAATATTTTTAATTCCAACTTACTCACAAAGAATCATTTGTAAATCCTTTTAATTTGCCAGACACATGCATTCCATATAATCATGCTAACAGCACAACTGAAAGAGATTTAATTTAAAACTCAAACATTAATCCTATATTAATTTTAAAATCTCTCTATGATTATAAAAGTTTTAATTTTCAATTTCTACTTTATACTTGGTTGGATTTTCAGCAAACAATTAATTTTAGTACTTTTCAAAATATTCTAATTGAGTCTAAGTTTTGAAATTGACATCACTTAAATACCTAACTCTTTTCTCCTTATTTTATCATTCAATAATTTCTTGATTTAATGACAAAAACTCCGCTTTAGAAATTCTCCCATCCTCATCCAAATCAAATTAATAAAAACATTCCTAATTCATTGTCAATGAAAAAAAGCATTTACAGTTAATTAAAAATTAATGGAACTAACTGAAATCAAGCCATGTTTCTTAACCTAATTCTTGTAATTATAATTCATCTTTCCCAACCATTTTATTGTAAATTAATTCAACAATAGTTGCTTTAGTCGGTAAAGTGTTATAAATAATATTTTTTTCATATTCATTCGATTATTCCTAGGCAATATACGCGCTAATATTTTAAAAAATATAGCTAAAATAGTCAAATTTTATTTTCAATATCGATTAATAAAAAGCCTTAATTGGTATATATTCATTATTTTCTTGATCAAAATAGTTAAACAAGCACTCTATTTAATAAGGTTTTAAGTCCAGCAAACTATACATAATTCTGGCGAATCTTTAATAACTTATCATTTATTCATTTATTTTAGGTAATGTAATTGCCTAGGCCTATAGTTCTTCAAATATTCTGTACCTTTTATCTGCAAGTACTTATTATCTTATTCTTTGTAATAAAGTATCAATACGACAAATAACAGCTGCATTTTAAGATGTTAACAGTTTTTGATAATCTAAAATTATATTAAACTCCTCAAATGTGATTTCTAAATTTTTTTTATAATCAAACATACTGAAAATATCTTATAATTACCAATCATTTAGGTATTAAAATCCCAATAATTCAATTAATTTTGATAAACCTTATAATTGTAAAGAATTATCAGTGGAGTTAGTTTCCTTTAGCAATCATTTAAACAATTCTTGAATACTATAAAAATTTTAATATTTAAGTGTTTCGTTGCATTATTTTCTTAAATGCGCTAGACTCAAATATTTTTACTGTAAAACTTCAAGAAAATCCTCATAGTAAATTCTATCCAAGAATTATTTATTCTTCTTAGTTTTTGAAAAATTATTAAAAATCTATTTCATTTATTCTGGATTTATTTTCTTTTCTGTTATTCCTATCAACTTTAACCATGTAACAAACTCATTATACTAGATACAATTACTATTATCCTTATCCATTTATTTAAAAATTGTTAAGAAAAATTATTATTCATTGTCAGTATCAGTGAACCCAAATTATTAGCTCCCTCCAGAAGAAATAGCGTTAAAATTTGAATAAATCGCCTTACGCAATTTAAATAATAGAGTCCTAAAATCTTAATCCACATTAATTGTTGTTCCATCAAGTCAATTCTTTAACTCTAGATAACTAATTTACATATCCTTATTAGAATTAATTGACATAAATAAATCATAAATCTCTTATTCACTTATTACATTTGTTAATTGCAAAGTGTCTTCCGTAAAACGTTTAAAATCTTTAAAAGAGATTGCAGAGTGACTGTTTCAATCAATTTTTCGAAAGAGTGAGTAAATATCGAATTAAGGGAATTTCTAGCCAATTGCCAATCGGAACTGCATATCAACTTATTTTGCTTTTTTAAGCTCCTTTTCACGGAGAAATTATTCGGTTTAGTTTTCTTCAGCTTGCATTAACGAAATTAAAACAGTGTAATCAAATTAATTTAAATCGTTAAGCTCTAACTTCTCTTTCAAATATTTGGATTCTTTGCTATTTAACACAATCCCAAAGTTTTTTAATTCTAAAATCAACTACGAAAAATAAACTAAATCCTCAGACTTTTAAGTTGAAGTTTTCAAGATCTCCTCTAATTTGATTTTCCTTTGCTAGCATTCTTGGGAAATCTTTTTTAAGACTTTCGTTTCACTGCTTTCTTATTCAAAAGCAGATTTCATTGATTTTTTGGGATGCAAATATACTTCTAATACATCTCAATTAAATTCCCCTTTATCAAAAATCTTATTTTATTCAAGTAAGTCCATTTAATTTATTATTTATTTTTTAAATTTTTCTATCTAGAAAAAAAATTTTATGTAATCAATAAAATGGCTATTATAATTAGCTCTAAACATAGGATTCCAGTTAAACCCCATAATCAAACAAAGAAACAAAAATAAATATTCTTCATCATTCAAAGATAATCCAAGTTTTAAAAAGGTTTAATTGAACTACAAATAATTAATAGTATTCGAATGAGAAAGATCAATCATTTAAAAATTCTCTATTAATTCTTTTTTCTTGCTATCTTCAGTAAATTTTATTATTGGATACATTTTATAAATTAGTGTTTGCATTTCTTTAAATTTAGCAATCAATTGATTATTTCTTACTCTTATTTTTGTCTCCTCAAATTCTTCAATAGATTCTTATTAATTTTTTGTCTTGTGGACAAAATAATCCTATCTTTACTTCTATTACTAAGCTTTTTTTTCAACTTTTTCTTTAACAGTATTTCTCCAATCCCCTTGAACTTCTAATCCAAAAAGCATACAAAATTTTGTAAATATCAACACATTAGAATCATCCGTTTATAATAAATTATAGATTTATATTATATCTTCAACCGCAAACAAGTTTAATGCATGCACAAGATTAATGAATTCTGGTTTTGTGAGTGTTGTTTGAGTTTCTTTTGGGAAAAAATAATAAGCCACTTAAAGTTAATCCTATATAGACAAATCAAAGAAAAAAAAAAAAATTTAACAAATTAAAAATGCTGCAATAATTTACTCTTGACTTAGTCTACAGTAATAGCTTTTCCCACCGCGATCCCAGACTACTGCAAAAACTATTACATAATCTCATTGAACCATTTTTACAATTTATTCCCATTCATTTTTCCTGGTTACACAATATAAAACTAAATAAATTCTCTTAATTCAGATGAATCTCCAATAAATAATTAAGCTTATAACGTCACTCTAAATTATTTGACTTCTATTGTCTAATCACGTTGAATTATTGGCTCAAATACATCTTTCCATTAAAGTTTAAGTCTATTCATTGTATTTATTATTTATCGCAAAATCTTTGCTGAAACTTTGGCTTCTTCAAGGCTTTCTTCTTTTGTTATTTCTATGAGATGTCTAGTATATTTTTAAATATATTATTTCAGTAGGCGTGCACTAATTCTTGTCTTATCTGTTGTATCAGGTGGCGTTACAAAGTAAAGCAGTTAATCTAAACGTTATTTATTTTCAAAGAGGTTAATGTCAAAGCTTGAAAGAATACTAGCAAAGTCTTTAGCTAATATCCAATCGCCATCAGTAATATATAAAGCAAACACATCTTCGAAACTTTATTTATTTTTTGTTAAATGACTAAATAATTTTATTATTTAAATATGAAAAAAACTCAGATATTTATTAGAATAATGGCTATGCAATTAACTCTTCAGCTTAAAACTCTCTCTAATACAATTTCTCTTTAAATTCTTGTAAACTAATTTTCCCATCCATTGAAATATCTACCTTACTAAAAATATTTTCTGCATGTTGGAAAGAAATTAATGGATAAATTTATTTTAAAAATTCCCAAAATTCTGTGGGATCTAATTATTAAGAAATATTGCTTTTTATTTATTTATAGAGATTCTCAAGATTTGTATTATTTTAAAAAATAAGTTCACGAATCTAATTTAATATATCTCTGACACTAATTTCAGTTTCTATCCTTTATTACAATTTTTGCAAAGACACCATATTTTCTTCTTATAGATATTCAACTAAAACTTAAATATTTTCTTCTTCTTTAATGTTCAACTCTTCCTTTAACACCTAACTAAACTTATTCATTGTTATCAATTGTTCATTAAATACATCATGTTATGTAAAAATAGAAAAATCTTTCTTTAAATCTTTCATTTTTTTAATTAAAACAAGGAAAATTGAAGTTAGCTATGAGTTTAGAATATATTATTAAAGTTAAGTCAGCTATTCTTTGGCTTCTGGCTAAAGAGCATGAAGAATATTGAGAAGGAGATTGGTATTGATGTAAATTGGGTTACGCAACATTGATAGATCTTTGATTAATCTTTCCGCCTTAATAAATTTTAGAGTTTTATTTATGAAACAATTGAATCAATAGGTATTTAATATTCCTTTAACTTGATCCTAAACTCTAAATGATGCATCTCATTTCCATACTTATCAAAAAAGTCTTCAAAAGCAAGTTTTTCGTATTTTTGTATATAACTAATAAAATTTTAAAAGACAACAAAAATAAACTAGGAAATATTATTTAAAATACTCTCAGCATAGGAATATTTGCGTATATCAAGATTGTCTAAAAGTTTAAAGCATTTTGCTTCTTTAGGATTAAGTCTCGGATCAAGTCTAGCCATAAATTCTCTTCATAAATAGTTATATAAACAATAAGACTTAACGCTTTTGAAATAACATCATTATGATCAAAATCCAAATAATTAAACAAATTCTAAATAGTAGGCCAATCTATATCGGGGTCGAAAATTTTCAACAGATTTTCAAACTCAGAAATATTTAAAAATTAATCCTAATTTTAATCAACTCCAGAAAAGATCTATTCTATTTATGAAGATGAAAACTTTTAGATTTTTTCTGAAAGATTTTGCAACCATAAATCCAAATCTGTTTTTAAAACAGAATTCAAACGTTTCTCAAAGATTGATCCATCAGTTACATACAATGCTTCTTTTTCTTATTGTTCTTTTTCCAAAAAAGATGTTATTTCTTTTATTTCTTAGAGATTTATTAAATATTTTTCCACTTGAATTTCTAATTTATGCCCCAATAATATTAATTACTTAAAAAATTATTAATAATTAATTTTCCCTCTAATTTTTTCAATCTTGAGTTCTTACATTAAATATCCTAAATTCATTGCATTTAATTTATCATCAATAGCTTTCATAGCATCCAAAAATTTTAAAAAACTAATTTCTTCTTCATCACTACTATATTACTGTATTAATTTGAAAAATTTTCATGTTTTATTCTCAAGTCCTTCCAAAATTAATACAATTACACGTTTCTAATAATTATTAATATGTGGTTGCATTGCTTGAAGCACTTGAATAGAATAAAGCTTTCCGATATTTAATTTATCAATAGAGGAATATATTGCGTAAAGTTAATTAGGTGTGAATCCAAGATTCATTTAAGTTAATAATTTGATAAAACTTGATTAATCGAAATACACTTTATTTGAAACGAGTGATTTGTTTAAGAAAGTAGTAACACTACTAAAGTTGCTCAGAATTCATTCAAGTATTTGATCATAGTAGTTTGATAATTTTGTTTTGATTTCTATAAAACCAATAAATAGAAATTATTTAAGAAATAAACAAATAAAAGGAAGCTCAAGTTCATCACAAAATCGTTTGTAGTTGAAACTATTATATTCATGTTTTTTTTCAATAAAAGCTTCCTACAATAATTTTTATTCCTAATCTGTTAAATTCACCTAAAATTAATTAAATCTATAAGATTTGCTACTCTATTTCTTGTTAAAGTATAAAGAAACCGTTAATAGCTAAGGAATCCAGTTGAAAGAGGATCATTGACCTCTAAAATATTCCTCAAATTAATTTTATCTTTCAAATATAAATTAAACTATAAAATTACATTAATGAGTAGTCTAATAAAATAATTAATCCAACAAATACCTCAATTATTTATCCCTTTCCTATTTCTCTCTGGTTTTTTTCGAAACAATTTTTTATGGTTCTTCTTGTAATTAAATATTGCTATCGATTACGGATTTACCTAATCCGTTTTCTAAAGTTTTTGCTTCTTTAGAAAAACTTAACACAGGACTCATTTCATAGATTCCTGTTACTTCTGGATCTAATATTTAATTTATAGCTTACTCTTCTCTATCAGTTAAGGCAATCCCTAATTTTTTTACTGATTCAAGGAAATTATCTTTTGGCATTTGTTTTAAATATCTGTTAAACCCAAACTATTCAAAATATGTTTCTATTTATAAATATTAATTCCCTTAGATTTTTTCGAAGATTAATTTGCAAATATTCATAAATAATTGTTTATCTTATTAATACAATTCATTCCGTTCATATTCGGGTTGCTCAGTAGATTCAAGATAATGCTTTATTTCTTCTTTTAACGATAATATTTTTTGTGGATTTCCTGGCGCAATCAATTAACTAACTATTTATAATAATTCATCTCCATATCGGTTTTTTAGCACATCAAACATATTCTTTTTTAATTTTATAGCGTCTATTCCATGTTATTTCATTAATACAATATCTTATTTACTTCCAAGATTTGCTAATTATAAAATTATAACACCAAATCCATACGAGTCTCTCGCTTAATAATCAACTTTCAATTCATCACTATTTTACTAAACTTTCTCATTTGAATATTCTGGTAATGGATGTAAAACAGGATTCCCAAATTCAGTAAGTACAAATTAATTAGTATCTGTTACTAAGATGTTACTTGGGTGCAAATTTGCATGATAATATACCTTCTAATGAGAAAAAATTAAGGCTTTGGACAAATCCTTTACAAATTAGCGCATTTCTGCAATTGATAAACTTCCTTTGCCTTCTTTTCTTTCAATTATTCATTACTTTAAATCGCATTTCTATTTAATTGCCAATAAATACAAAATATAAAGTATATTTTCATTCTGTTATTATTAATTAAGTTCATATGTTTAAGAGAAATAACAAGGAAACAGAATAGATTCATGAGATAGAAGAGTGCGTCTCAATGTTTACTCATATAAAAATTGATTGCATGCTTTTTCAGAAATAAAAGTATATTTTTTGCATGCCAGTGCCTGAGGAGAAAGAGTTGAGGGAATTTAAGGAAAAAATGATGTGTTTTTTGGTGGGTTAATTGGTTTTCCCAGCTTAATGTCTTAAATTTTGAGTTCTTTCATTAGCCTTAAATAAAAAAATTAAATAATTTAAAATTTTGATAAATTAAAAAATTTAAATTTTATTTTAACTAATTTAATTAATTTCATTATATAATAATAATATTATAAAAATTTATTTAATTTTTTTGTTTATTTTTGTAAACAATCCTAAAATTATAATAATGATTTTGAAATTTTCAATAATTGTTTACTATATTTAAATCAACTTAATGAAAAATTGTTTTATCCTTCAACCATCGCCTAACTGAGCTTTTATTTTAAAAAGACTTTTTAAGAATATTCAGGGAGTTTTAAATAATTTTAACATCTAAAAGAATTAATGAATTAAAATAAGTAAATAAAAACGTCATGACTGATGGCAAGACTTGATCAATTGTAGCAGAATAAAAAGCCTCTGTTTTCTTTACGACTGTAATCTTAGGATGGAGAGCTTTAAAACCTCCATAAGGGAGTCTTGGACATCCAGTTACAAATTGCAAAAAACTAGCCTATTCATTAAAATCAAATTCTGCTAAAATTTCCAACAGCCATACAAAGACTTAGCTTTTATTGGTATATCCATAAGATGGGACTATTTACTAATATAAAGTCTCAATATCCCAGGGCTCTTAATTTTCTCCAGCAAAAAGTTAATTAATTTCATTAGAAGGGAAATATTTTAAAGCTTCTAAATCAATCAAAAAGCTGAATCCAAGTTTGAAATAATGTAATTAGGGTGCTATGCTTTTAAAAATATATGTTTAAACAAGGTTATTGAGGTAATTAAGAAGTGTTTTACTGGACACATATTTTTCATTTGTTATATTGGATAATTTATGAATAGGATGTCCAGGAAGGATAAACTCTAAGCACAAAGAGTCAATAATTTCGTTTGAGTTGTTGTCACAAGTTAAATTATAAAGTTAAATAATTGAAGAGTAGAATTCCTTATCCAAAGATTAAATATCCGAAAGCGTAATAGGCCTGTCCAATAATAAGGACCAAAAGACTGTATTCAATGGCAAATTTAATATCCTTTCATCAATAATAGCACGTGCAGTTATTGCCCCAAGCAACTTAAATAAAAATTTTTAATCTTCTAATTTATTAGTAGATGGAATATAGGGTTAAGGGAATAATCCCTCACTTGTATTGATATTCTCCCGAAATAAATTCAATCTGGAATTAGTAAATTCCTGAGCTCAAAGTGAATAAGACTCTAATGTCGGGCCAAGACCAACAGCTGGTTCCTCTTCAAAATCAAAATCTAAAATGGCTTGTCTATTTATTAATTCTCTAGCCATTTTTATTGTTGATTCTAATAGCCTAGGAGTGCTTTACTCAAACTCCGTATTTCTTATCAATGTAACTTTTTTTTTTTTTATTTGATTCAAATACCCTCGAAATTATAAATAGTCATCATTAAACATATAAATCAATCTTTGTAGCCCAAAAGCATTTAATTTAAAAAATTCCTTTCTCGATGCAAATGGTATCGTAAATGATAAAAATTAATACACCAATTAATCTTCTAATGCCAATTCTCCAAAAATTATTGATTTAAAGTGACTCAATGGATGTACTTAATGATGTACAGCATTTTATAACAATTATTTATTATAAAATTTATTATTCTCAGAAATTGGACTCGGAAAGTTGCTTGACAATTCTTGGGGAATAAAAGAATCCAAATGTTTCAAGATTGGCAATATAATTTCATTGAGACTATTGCATAAATTTATTAATTTAATCACTGCAATTACTTATTTAGGAATCTTTTACGTTTATTTTAAGCAATGTTGATCAAGTTTTTTTAGAAGTGTTGCTAACTCCTGCAATAGTTCCGTTGCAAAGAGTTATTCATATAATAGAACAGAAGAAGAAGGTGTTTTGGGAATCTCAACAGAATATACTTTCTTCTCAACAATTTTAATATGCAAATCAATTTCGACAGGTTAACTAAATTAGGAATATAAGTTCCCACTTCTTACAAGCTTTGTTTTCTTTCATTCATTTATGATTTTTACAAATGATGCTTCATGGGTAAGTGCTTTTGGTGGATTTCCATGAATGATCTCTAAATCGAAATATTTTTTAAAGTTCTTTATTGGATTAAACATCCCCACAAGTTTTTTATCTTCATGTTCTTGTTTCTATTGCTTTTTCTCTTCCATTTTTTGCTTTTTCTATTCTAATCGTTTAGCCTTTCTTTATTCTTTCTTTCCCTGTTATTTTTATTCAATTTCTAATGGCTCTATTGCTTTGCTTTCTTTGTTTTTTTCTAGCGACTGTTCTCTTGATCTTGATTTAGATCGCGATCTTGAGTTTTCCTTTTTTTTATCAAATTGTATGACTCTTCCCTACAATAACTCTTTTTATTCCTCTCCTTTAGTCTACAACATATCAAATGGCAAATCAAATTTATCGATTGTATTAAACTATTTAGCTTTTTCTTAAAGAAAAAAAGACTTGGATTTCGAAAAAAAGGATAAATTAGTTTTTTTTTATGTTCTCAACCTCATAGTAAGAGCACTCAAAATTTGATCCTTTAATTGATCCAACGTAATTAAATTATCAATTGACAACAAAAACATATTATATTACTTAAAATAATCATTAACTTTATCAAATATCTCGAGGTTTTCAGTCATTCCCTTTTCATCATTAATCTTTTCTCTTAACTAATCATTTTTCTCTTAATAAATTTTAATTTAAGCAGTTGTCGCTAAATACTTTATATTTTCTTCTGCTTATAACAATTTTTCATACTTTGATTACTATGATTTTGGCTCTTTATTATCTTTTTACTTTTATTAATCATATCAATTATTAAAAATATCCACCAAATTTAGCAAGAATTCCTAAAGTAATGTTGAGTTGCCATCAATTTTAGTACGTGCAAACATAAACATAAAATGCAGTGTAACATTTAAATTTATTCCTTCTGATTCAGAAAGAAACAGTCTCGTTAATTTTTCAAAGAAGGATGTTGACTCAGCTTCAAATACCGTAATCCTGGAATAATTTTTAAACAATTAGCATAATTTGTCTACAAGACTTATGATCTTATTGCTTTCTGGCCCAAATTATTTAATTTCTAAATAATTTTAAATTTCTTCAATAATGAAATTCAGATCGTTTAAAATTGAATCCTATTTAAAATCATAGAGTTTCATATATTCCAAAATTTTATTTGCAAGTGATTTAACTTTCTTCATTTTGGGTGACTCTATTTCTTCAATGGGTTGCAGTTCAGACAATTCTATTTTCTCATTAGGAGGATTTGAATCTTAAAATTATTTTAGAAACTAAGGAGGAGAGGTCTATTCAATTTCCATAACTGGAGATTTTTCTAATGATGGAAGAATAAATAGTTTACTTCAATCCTTTTCTTTTTCTTCTTCTTCCTCCTCCTCCTCCTCTTCTTTCTTTTTTGGCTCTTCGACTATTTTTTCTTTATCACCCTTTTTCTTTTCTTCTAAACTTTTTTTAACTTTTTTTTACATAAAAAAAAAATCTCTTTTTAATAATTCTTCCAATTATTCACTCTCATTTTTATTATCTTCCTCTTTCAAATCTTATAACGTTTTAAATTCTAAGATTGGCTCATTTAATTTATTTATTAAGTACTTATATCTATCACCAAGCTTTAAAATCTTATTCTTCGCTTAGCTCTCAAGTTGAATTTACCCATTTACTAATTTGTCAAGCCATTCTTTAACACCTTATCTTTGCATTCCCTTCAGAATTGTTTGTCGTAAACAAAGCTCATCTTCCTTACATAATTCATTGGCGAGTTCCAGCAATTATAAAACAGTATCCAAATTGGTACACCCTGACATTTTTGCAAAGAAATTCACAATTTTAGTTTTCTCTTTCAAAAATATCTCTTTAATTTCCTCTTTTTTATCACTCCCAATCACCATCATTCAATGCATCAACTCTCCAACCTTGTCTGCCTAGAACTACTTACCAAAAATTATTGGTAATATGAATTCGCAAAGTTTAATTCATTTATTCTTGACTTCAATTTTCACTTCCTTTTCTGCCAATGTTTCCCCCATTGTAGCTAATAATTTTAAGGCTGTAAGTTGTGCTTCTTTAAATTCTTTTTTTTCCTCTTAATTAAATAATTATTCAAATAAGATTTCCAGAGAATGATGAGAAATCGTTAAATTTAATGATAGTAAATATGATGCAATATGCTTGGATTTGGAAATATGTGTTAATATAAAGAATAATTTTTAGTATTAATCAGAAGAGATATTTGAAAGTAATTATTAGATAATTTCATCTGGATACAAAATTTTCAATATCGATTTTGATGGTGTAATAAGAGATAGAATTCCACAAGAACATTGCAAAAAAATGGAAATTCTTTATTCATCCAATGAATATAAAAACTATGAAAAAGATTAATAGCAGGGAATTATATAATTCTCAAGTGAACTTGTTGTCCTTACAAATTTAAAAACATTGACTATCGTTGTCAAAATTGTCTTTTATACGCTTGTTATCTAGAAATCTAATATATTGAAAAGGATAGGCAATGCATTCGCGTATAATACCATATCTCCATAGTCAAATGATATCTTATGCACACAATTGATTGAATTTTCTGATAAATCCGGCAATTCGCACATTGAAATTTTATTACATAACACTCGTACTCCATTGGCTTTCACTATATTTCTTGCAATTCCTGGATTTATATCCAAGAGATGCATTAAGCAAGCAGAAGCATTTATTAGTATATTTTGGGATTATTAGGTCTCCAAGCACTCTACCATTTTCTTAACTCCATTCCCAAAATCTAATCCAATCAGCATTCTTTCCTCTGCCATTGCTAAAGCTGAGGCAAGTTCTTCAAGTGCAATTTCTACTTCTTCTCAATTCTCACTTAACAACTACGTTTCTAATTTAGAAAATTTCATTTAATATATCTATCGTCCTTCGAAATTTTGGTAAGGCATCTTCATTAAGGATAGTGATGAAAAAAATTCATTTGATTCTCCTTCTTATTCAATAATGAATCTAGAAAATATCATAAATTAAGTAGTTGATTACCTTGCTTTTGTACTTTTCTTTGCTGATTTCATTTCTTTTTTCCAAATTTATAAATTTTTTTGTATTTAAATTTAGCTCTTCTAGTTTATTAAAGACAGAAAGTATTCAGTCTATATTTTCAAATTTTTTAAATATTAATTTTTTAAAAATATTAATACTTAATACCATTGCAATTGTTTAGCTGCAATTTTTTATAAATTCCAAATTAAATAATTTTAAAAATAAATAATGTTATAAAATTTTAATACTATTAAATTAAGCTTTATTTTTCAATTTTTTTCTAAATTTTGCATTTCCTTAATTGGTCACTTTTTTTGTTTTGATTCAAATTTACTGCTAACATGTTGCTTTATTGTTTTTCTAAACAAATTTAATTCTAAACGTACTTCTCTAAAAATAAATTTTATTTAAAAATTATTTTAAATATAAACATTTTTCACTTTTTTATTTGGCTTTTCCTCTATTGTTTGCTTTTTTGATTCATTATTATTACTTATTATATTTTTATTATTTAGTTTTCCGAATTTTAAATCATCATTCAATGTGTTTTGTTTTTAAATAAACTATTCCTCAAAAAGTGCTTTTCTTCATAACGATTTCTAAATCTGAATGACTTTTATAATTAGTGGTCTTATTTAAATATTAGACAAGTTTTTGATTTAAATCCATTAGATTATTAATTTAAGTGCCCTGAGATATTTAATTTTAAATTGAAAGAAACTTAAAAGTAGAGTTAATTTCTCAATTGTTTATTAGAACAGCAGATTCCCATATTGAAAAAAGTGTAGTTATTAACGTAATTTTAATGATAATTTAGATATAAAAAAATAATGAAAATAAAACAAATAAAATATAATTAATTTAAATTCTAAAAAAATTAAATTTTAATGTTTTAATGTTTAATCAATATAATTTTCATCCTTTAAAATATTTGGAAGTAAATAAAATGGCATTTTAACAAGCTTCATAAAATCTTGAAATTTTTTTCAAATGCTGAATTTTATAAGCTTCATTTATTCTCGAGTTTTTAATATAATAAAAAGCATATGATTTCCCAAAGAAAATCTTACAATAATATTGTAAAATTGTGCCAAAACTTTCATTCAGGAGCATTTTCCTTCATCCCTCATAACTTCTAAAATTTTGCTAATGCTAATTTATTCAATCAATCAAATCCTGAATTTAAGTAAACTTCACAAAATTTCTAGAACGCTTTGATCTCAGGAGTCGGAATTTTAAGAAGTCCCTAATTCCATAAAAAAAATTAATTTTTAAATTTCTATTAGCCAAACTGCTTATCCTTTATTGATTAGTTTGCTTTGACTTATAAATTTGTTTTTTTTACAGACTAAATTTTTATGCCTCATTTTCTTCATTTTAGTCGCTATTTATAGTATTTATTATTTTGTTTGATTCTTCAATTCTTAATTGACTTTTATTTGATTCAAATTGCTCTTATTCTGATGATATTTCTGAGCCTTTTAAAGCAGGTAGGCTTTACTCTTCAAATTCTTCAAATTAAGCCAAGAAATCAAAATTTTCAATGCATTATTCCTGTAACTACATTGAAAACATTTAAGGCTCATTATCATCCTTATATTTTTCTTATTAAAACATAAAATTGCTGAAATCATTCCCTTATTGTGTTTCAACAAAAAGTAAATTTAAATTATTGTTAGAGTTTATATTTTATTCGTTTGAAGTTGATCCCATGTACTCGACTTAGTAATTCGAATTAGGTTTAGCAAATTTTATTGGAGAATGTTAGTGGGAAAATGGCAGTCGTTGCCCTGTGATCAATTGAGCAGGCAAGGAACTAATGAAAGTTGGAGCAGAGTCCATAGCTTATAATGACATTTTTAAAAATACAACTTAAAATTATTATTAATTCTGAATTAAAATATGATTTAAATCAAATGTATTTGAAAAATATTACAAAAATTAAATTGGATTTAAAAATCTAAAATTTGAAAAGCGCGTCATAATAATAATAAACAAATGTAAGCACCCATACTTAAATCACTTGCTGATCTGCAGCAACTTCCTTCTACAATGTCTTATAGAGACAAGTATATTGAGTGGATGAAAACTCTTCAGCAATCTGAAATCTATGTACAATTCAATTCCCATTCATATTATTTTATTTCTAGAAAAACCAAAACTTGAATGAATTGTACTTGGACTTCTTACCACGTTTCCCGTTTCAGCACACAGTGTGGATTAAATACATTTAGAACTCAGTCATAAAAGATGCGTCCGAGGCATTTAATTTGTTTCCAATCTTCTTGATTTGAATTTTATTTTAAAAGATATTCGTAAGCAACTTAGCTCAATCCAAAATGCTTGGAACTCTGGATTTATTTTTGCTATTGGGTCAAAACTACCTATTCTCAGCCCGAGCATTAAGATTTTGTCATCAGGTTATTATTATGTCGCACTGTTTTAATTTATTAAGCGTTTACGAATAAGCCATTTATAATATTGGTTATGATTATAAAGCTTACACAGTTTGGGAGGATTATCTCTAATAAGTGATAAAAAATAATTTTTAAAAGGCCCATTCTATTTTTATGAATATTTCAAACAAACCTATTGAAAATATTTAACTTTTCTTAGATAAGTTAGTTTGTTTATTTTAATTTTATCAAAGATATAAAACGTTCATCACTAATCTTAGTAGCCAAGAAATTTTAGAAATCTATAAAAAATTATATGGAGAGCCTCCAACTTAAGATGCTGATAGTATTTTAATACAGTTAATTAATTTCCCTTTTAAAGATTTAAAATAATTATTAATATCACAATATGAACTAAAACTCACTGATGTTACTGAAGTTTCTTAATAGAGAGGAAAGTTTGAAGCAATGGTTAAATTTCAAATATTTTATTTGATTTAGATAAAAATCACTGAGTTTGATACCTATAGCCATTAAGAATTATGCTTTTGGGAAAAATATATTAAATATGAAAAGAGTTTTTCAGATATTCAAAGAACGAATTTTATTTATTAAAAAGCATTAATCAGCTAGGTTAAATTATCTAAATTAATTTTAACCCCCCAAAAAGTGCGATAACTAAACTATATGGTTGGAATACTTTCAATTCTTGGAAACACAATTAAAGAACATTGACGCAATCAGAAAACTATTTGAAGTATTTAATTCTTTTTTCAAATATTTAAAGTAAATGAACCTTATTTATATTTATTTTTTAATCTAGTCCTGGAATGCTCTATTATCAAGCTTAATTGGAGGAAAAAATTGGAAATTTCTCTACTTCTTTATTGCTTTATGAAAAATTAGAAAATGGTAAAATACAAAAATATCATCAAAGTATTTAGCAAAAATAGGTACCATTTAGCCTTATATTCGCCATATTTAAACATTAATACGTAATGAAAAGTATGATGAAGTCAAAGAATTATATGAAAAACTTCTCAATGAATAAACAAATTTAGAAATAGTAGCCTATTTGCTTGAAGAATTTGTTCAATTCTAATAAAAAGTATTACTTCTATAGTTTCTAAAAATTTAAAAGTGTTTATAAATTGATGAAAATGCCGCCAAAGAAGTATATGCAAAAACTTACAAAGAGAGAAAATATGATAAAACATTATTCTTAGGATACTTGAAAAGAGTTAAAAATGATGATTTAGTAAAAGTAATCTCAGAGGGATTGTCTAAAGCTTAATAAGTTACTCATTATTTGTTTTTAAAAGTTATATAAGAAATCAATAAATGACTTGGAAAATTGCACATAAATTTCTATTAATTACATTAATTCTAAATTTAATGATATAAAATATATCCATGAAATATCCATGAAGTTTTCATATAATTATTAACTATTATTTGTTTCAAAGGATCTTGAAAAAATCGCTTTCTCTTTCAATTAAAGAACAAGAAGAAGCTAATGCCTAAATAATTTAAACTCTCCCATAAGTAATTTCTGATGAAAAGTCAGAAGATAATAATGAAGATGAGGCTTAATAATAAGAAAAAAAAGAGTATGAAACTGCGCATGAATAAATTGAATAAATTATCAAAAAGGTTAAATAAAACAATTGAGGAAAAGTACAAATAAATCAATTAAATAGTAATCAATAAATATAGTAATTAATAATTAAAATTAATAATTTTAACAATATATTTCGATTCTCTTAATTTAAAAATACTAGGAATTTTTGATTGCTTTTTCAAATTTTTCAAATATATATTATAGATTTTAATACTTATCATTGTGTTTTTACCTTCGGCTTGATCCCTAAAAAATTGATAACTATATAAGAAATAATAATTACAGAAGTAAATGAACACAGCAATTAGAATAATAAAAGCCAATCCAAAAATAATATATAATATTGTTTTTGTTTTTTTTAAATCATTATGAACATTTTCCCAAAGTTTTTTTTAATCTTACAAAGAGTCATTATTATATCCCATCGATTTATCAAAAGACTTTACAATCATTAATAAACAAAATTATATACTTCAACAAGTTTAATCATTGTTTATTCTATCTTATTTAATTTAAAAGTCACTTTTTTATTCTAATATTTATCCCATTCAAAGTTCCCAAAATATTTGGGTAAATCACTAACATCTAAACTCTCTGAATTGATTGATTAATATACCTATTATTATAATTACATTTTAACTTAATTTTTTAATACATCCATTGCAGTTTCGTATTTAACATTTTGAGTGCATTCAATTAGCATATTAGCTTAAATCTTTTTTAATATCTTTAATTAATTCTTTTCTTTATATTTTTTAAGAACTCCCAATAAAATTGCCTAATTCTCTGCCAAATAATATTTTGAAAGCATTACACAAGTAACTCCAATCATCTAAAGTTCTTGTTGGAGTTGATTTTCTCTTTCTTTTTAAGATTTATTTGCATCGGAAGCCTCTGATTTTTCTGTTTAAGTTTTTTCTTAATTATAGCGTTTAGATTACCGTGGTTATTAGTGACGAATGTCTCCTTCTTCAACAATTAAATCATCTAAAATATATTAGATAGGCTAATTAATTGATTTACCTTCTTGATTGTTACTTATTGAAAAGAATATTAATAAGAAACAGAAAATGGGTATAATTTTCATTAATTATATTTCTTTTGGATATGAATATTTATTATATATATAATTAAATTGTATTTGGAGTTATTCTTAATAAATTTAAATTCTTTCAAAAACAATTAATTTATATTATAAAATTTGTTAATTTGCATACAACCAGTTTTAATTTTTATTCAAACTCTGTTTATTTTTTTTCCAATTAAAATTAATAAAACAATTTTTATTTACAAAATCATAAAATTCATTTGTTTTTTAAATTTCAAATAAATTATATGCATTATAGGAATAAAAAATAATAAACTATAAAAATATAATTAATTTGAAAAAATAAAGAAAACCAGCAAAATAAATTCTTTCAGAATGAATACTTAAACATCAATGATGAATAAATAAATGATGGGCCAAAATATGTAGAATCTAGCAAGTTATTAACTAAAATTTTATTTCATTTTTAAACCCTCTTTATTCTTTTTTTCCCCATTTTTTAAATTTTTTAATTGCTAATACTTATTTCTTTTTAGTGAATTAGTTTATCAATACTTCATAGTAAAATAATGTGACCTCTCAGGCTCAACTCCCATAGGAAGGTTATTCTTTTATTCAATAAAATAAAAAAAATTGTGTTCATATATTTTAAAAAATACAACAATAACTATTAATTTTTTGTTTTTATTATATAATTTAATTTTATAGTTTATCCACCATTTAACCCTAATTAAAACTACTACCAAGAATTTTGGCGAATTTACTTGCAAAATGAACTGCTTATTTCATAGATGAAAGATTTCGTAAAAGATGTCACTAATCTTAAAACAGGAATTTAAAGCAAAACAGAATAATTGCACTAGATGTAAAGAATGATTGAATAAAATTAAAAGTCTCAAGGCAAGAAAAAAAATCGTCGTATTGACGCTGAAATTCAAAAAACTTTTTAAGTTTTTTTAAAAATTTCATAACTTTATTTTAAATTAAAGTGTCCTTATCCAAGTTGTGGAAAGAACTACGCAACAGAAGTCTCTTTGAATCTTCATATAAAATTGAAACATAAAGGCGGAAACAAAACTGAAAGAGAAAAATATGCTGTAATTTTATATTTCACTAAATAATTTACTAGCGATAACTCTTATAATCATCAAATAGTAAAGACCAAGCTTAATTAGCAGAAGAACTTAACTTGCCTCCAGGCTACTTAGAAGTAAATTTCTAGTCATTATATTTAAATTTAGCAAATTAAATAAACTGAAATAAAAAAATCACAAAGACAGCCAGGACAAGAATCAAACTCTATATCTTCATTTCCTGCAGATTCTAGCCACTTCATTGACTAATCAGCAGATAAAAACTAAAAATGAATTAATCAATTTGTAACTCAAATTATATTTTTAAACACTGAATTTCATAAAAATTACTTTATTAACTATTTATATTTATTGTTGTTTTTGAAAAAGTTATTCAGTTTCATTCAACAGTTTTACTTGCATCTTCGAAATTTTATCCCACTAATTCAGGTACTTCATCTTCGTTTTAAACCTCTTCAATTTTCTCAATTTTGTCATCGCCCTTTTCTTTAACCAGCTCTTAAAGATATTAAAACTATTTTGGCCCAATTTATGTCAGAATATCTGGCATTAATTCTTTCATTGCTAAATAATATTGTTATTAATTGGTTAAATAAACTTTTTGTTTCTGCTTTTCCCATTACAACAAAAGTATTTGTTTATAAAGATGCCATCACTAAAAAAAATAGTTAGCAACTATTATATACCTTCAGGAGTTGCAAAATGAATGATATTTCCATCATCCAGAAACATATTGACCTCATCAATTCCTGGTAAGGGTTAGACTCCATATTTTTTAGTCACTGCTTTCAATTTGGTTACATCTGTAATTTAAGTTTGATGATGTATTTTTTTGACTCTTCTTTTTTGTCCCTTCCCTGCTATTTTTGCACCATCTTCACCCATTTTCTATATTAATTTCAATCTGGCTTCTTTTATCTGTTCCTCTGTCACTTGAGTCTCCATATCTCTTTATTTTTAAGTTTATAAAATTTGAATTTTCTATATTAATTCTTTAAATATATAATTAAGTACTTCAAATTATACTATATTATTCATATTATTATTGGATTTTCAGGGACAAATTAAATTTTAGATTCTAAATTTAATGAGTTAATGGTTAATGAATTTATTAAATCTTTTATCCATGACATTTTTTCTGAAAAAAAAATAAAATAATCTGATACCAAATAAACAATGTCTATAATTGTCAAATTTCAATCAGAACTTTATTTTATTAATTTGAATAGACAAATAGCATTGATAATCCATACAATTTAATGAAATAATCAAATTTTATTAATAGTTTTACATAAATTACTAATTTAAACACATTATTCTTATTGTCATCTCTTAATTAAAGTTTTATTACTTCAAACTATTTAATTATTTAAATTAAAATTGTTCAGTTATACCTAGGTTTATTCAAATGCAGGATATAGACCCAAGCCAAGTAGAAAATTAATAATAATTTAGAAATGAACTGTTTTAAACCTTTAAATCTAATGGAATTCCTGAAAAATTATTAGTAATTATTTAAGTTTTATATTTCTGAAAGGCATAATTAAGGGGAGAGCTAGTGCAAAAAATGTAATCCAATAAAGAAAATGCAGGTAATGTTTCAATTATTTTTAATTTTTTAAAAGATGACTAAAATGAATTTAAAACTTCCTCTTAGTTTTAAACAAAAAAATAAATTGAATTTGAAAAAAAATTGGTTAGTAGTTTAATCTATGATTATTTGGCACTATAAAACTTACCATATACACTCAGTGTATTTTTTCCTGAAAACTGCACTCCTCCAAATCAATTGCTTTCTCGTCAAGAACTAGATGAATATATTTAAAGCTATTCAAGCTTCTATTAAGACTTGAAACAAAAACAAAAAATTATTCCTTTAGAAGAAAATCAAAGTATGTTATAAATGATTATGAATGCTTTTCTTTCTGAAAAGCCGAAGGTTAGCTTTAATAGCTATTGCTAAACAGAGGATTATGAAGGAACACTACAAGATAGAATGAGAAAAATTGACAATGATTATTTAAAAAAAAGTGATTATTATTCATTGAATTCTGCCAAGAATACAGAGGATAAATATCGGAATTATAAAAAAGAAGTTGAAGCGATGTATGATGCCAAACTTTAAAATGAAGTAATCAATTTTTAATAAAGTTTTCAATTAGATAAATAATTTTAAAACATACGAAGCAACAAAAATTCGAGTAGAGGAATAAGAAAGATTAAATAAAAAATTCCTAGATTTTAAAAAGCAACTAGAAAATGAATATTAATAAAAACTTGGAAGAGTAAAAGATAAAGAAAATGATGCATTGCGTCTTTGCACAGAAAAATTTGAAGTTAATCTCATTATTATTATTATAAAGTTTTAATTAGTAACTTAAACGAAATGAATATGAATTAAGATAAAAATATTAAGAATATATGGCAGAGCTCTAAGAAAAAGAAGCAAGATTTAAAAATCACAAATGTGCTGAAAATGAGGTAGCTTATTAAAAATTATATAATCTAACAAAGGTAGTTTAAAAAGAATAGGAAAGACTGAAAGAACTTGAAAAGGAATTAGAAAGTAAATACCATTAGTTTGAATACTAGAAAAAAATGAACAGAGATGCTAGAGAATATGAAATTTCAAAGTAATATTATAAATTACTATTTTTTTGGCAAGGCATTAATCAATGGCTCGAAAATAAGTTTAAGGAGATGATATCGAAACAATTAAGATTTAATGGCAGGAAGACAGACTTTTATTAAAAAATCTGTAGGAAAATGTAAAGAATATGGAAGCTTAAAGATCCTATATGCGGAGTGAAAATGAAACTCTGAGAAAAGAAGTAAACGACTTGTAATATAGTAAGAATGAAGAATTGAAAGAAATCAAACAAGTTATAATAATTAATCATTGAGCTTTATTATAGTTGCGAGAAACTATTCTAACTTACAGAGAAAAAACTGATAATTAATAAACTCTAATTGATAAATTCAAAACAATGAATGATTAAATAAAGTTTGATTACGAAGGAGCTTCAGAGTTAAATTAAATTAAATAGTAATATTGAACAGTGATTTACAGAGAGCTCAAAAAAAAATTGATTAACTTCTTTTGGACGATCGGAAATTACGATAAAAGTATTTTAGTGAAATCGAAGGATATTAAAATGAAATTTCGAATTAATAAAGAAATTATATTTTCAAATAGAAATCAAATCAACATGAATAGGAGAAAGAAAAAGAAAAATTGCAATAATAAATAAGTTACCTAGAAGGAGTTATTGAAATGCAAAAATTGTGCCAAAAACGACGAAATAATTAATTTCCAGATGAAAATCATTAAATAAATGATGATGGTGATAATATAAGTCAAGAATTAAAAGAAATGCATTAAAATAAATTAGGACAAATAGAAAATGAATTAAAAGTTATTTTACTTTAAAAATTTTTATTATTTAAAAGTAATTACGGGAATAAACATAAAAGGATATTGATCTTCATTATGGTTCATTATAAGATGATATCAAACATTTGACAATGAGATCAAAAGAGCCATTTATTGAATTAAAATAATCACAGCCACTTAGTTTTTCAAATTAATTGGGAAATTCGCAATAATTTAAACCTTTAGAGGGGTCCTAAAAGTAAAATAACGAGTCAACAGTAACAAATCGTCGAGAGCCATTTATTAAATGAAAGCAAGCATAAATTGATGAAGATGAAAAAGAATTAGAATAATCTTAATAATTAAAAATGTAAGAAAATGAGAAGAAAATTGAAAAGATTAACGAAATGTATGAAAAATAATAGGAACCTTAAAATAAATAAAATCTAAATAACGTAAATAAATTTGAAAATATAATAGATAAAAAATTTGATCCCTTCCTTTAGTAACCATTTAGCAATACATAATAATTAAGTTAAAATAATTAGTAATAAAAATCTAATATCAAGGATTTTTCTAGTTCTAAAAATACGGATGCATAAAAAAAAGTTGTTATAGTGACTCCAAAACATTAAAAACAGTCGGAAGAGGAAAATTGGCCTTAAATTAAAACAATGCCAGAAACAACAGTCATCCCTGAACTAAAACCTAAATAAAAATCTTCAGCTATAACAGAAGCGTATTCATAAGTTTAAAGTATTCCCTTATTTATCGATTCAACTTCTGGATTAAATAATTATAATTAAAATGAAAATAATTAATCAGCTTCAAAGGAATCAAAAATAAAATTAAAAATCTAATAAGATCGATAGAAAGAATCGAAATTTTCATAAAAGGATTATTTCTGGACTGGGGGGTTTGATGAAAGCCTTGGGTCATCTGAGAGCTAAAAACAAATTTAAAATAATATTTTTAATAAAAATAATTCAAGCAATGAAAAATCTAATCAAAAGTCAGACCCTTTCAAACAGGATAACAAATTTATGCCTACTATCCCAAGTAAAGAAGAAATCAAAATGTCTGAGTTACCTTCAGTTGAACCAACTCGCTTCAAAAAATTGCCTTTGTTAACTGAAGAATAGCCCAAACGTAATTACAGTGATTTTCAGAATAATCAGTAAAATACTAACAAGAATTCAAAAGAATCTTAAATTGAAGACTCTTAAAAATATAGTGAAGACCAAGACTTCTATGAGTTCATTAAATTCAAATTTATAATTACTTATATAGGATCGAAGAAGAAGATTATTTATAAGATTTTTGAAATTTTATTTATTTATTATATTAAAAAATACAAAACAAATAATCATCTTTTTCTATATTTATTTCCTTTTGCATTAGATCTTTTAATGCATCCCTCAATCCACCCATCAACATCACTTAGTATTTTGCTTAGAAAATTCTAAGAACATCCAGTTGCCTGAAAGAATTGTTCCCAACTAGTAACCTATAATTATTTGAGTTCTTATTAAAATTAGTCTAGTTTTTAAGGAATCTTGCCAAATGTTTGATCCATTTATTTTTAAGTTTCTTCAGTTGAATCTCCAATAATACTTCGAATTAAAAGCAGCTAAAATAGTAGCAATTCTCTCGATACTGCAGTTTCCTTAAAAACATTATTTTTCTCTTTGGAGTTGTTCCCTTTGTTCCACCACATTACACATCTTATAAAGCTTTCATCCAAATAGGAATCAATAAATTCACTAAAATCGATTTTGTCAGTTAATGTTGTAGCAATTGCTAAAATTACTCCGACATCAGGACACACATCCTTATGTCTCTTCGCTTCAGATTTTGTAAAATCTGTAATCATTTTAATTGCCGCATCTTCTAATCCTTCAGTATTTGCATAGAAGAATCTTAATGTTCGCCAAAAACTGCACATTGCCTCAAAAAAAGAAATTGCCTATGCTTTAGAATTTTTCTTCATTTCCACAATCATTGAATTTATTAATTTTGGCAAGATCCATAAAGTTGCATCCTTAAAACTACAACCTTACATTCCTATTAACTCTGAAATAGCTTTCATACAATTTTTTGTTACAATTTTCCAATTATTATCTTTTTCTGCATGCTCTGGACATATATAAGCTGGCAAGTAATTCGTGAATTTTGATTTATTACTGGATTGTCGATAGCCTTCTTTAAATTAACTGTAAGATAGCAGTTCAGCATACGTGGAAAGCAAATTACGATTGTTATAAATGCCATACCCAAGAATGCCATCTTCAAAGTTTGCGCCAGATACATAACAAAAAATCTATTCTTTCATTTTTTCTATTTATTCCAGCTTTTTTTCTTCTTCTTTTTATTTTTCCTTTTCTTTGACTTCTTCAATTTCTTAAGGAATTTCTTACCCGCTATTTCGTTCCAGAATACCACCAATTAGCTCATATAACTCAGCTTTAAGATCTTTATTGAGTTTGGCTTTTTCAGCAAACCCATCAATTACAACTTTTTCATTAACCAAAAGCTTTTCATAAGTGGGTTTTTCTTCTTTTTATTTTTCTTCTTTTTAAATTTTTTCTTGAGGAAATTCCGGCCAGGGTTTAGCAGCTGAATGAACCACACTCCAATTCTACTCCTTAATTTCCACTGTAAACTTACTTAATCTTTCAAATAATTCACTTTTTTGAGTTTCTTGAAGTTCTTTATCCAAATCTTGAAGAACACTTTGTAAATTTACAAGTAATGTGCTCACAGACATACCAGCAGACCAACCTTCGCCAACTTGAGATTACCACTCTGTATGTACTTTTCCCAAATTCCCAAGGATATTCAAGCAAATTTCATACAAGCCCTTTATTCTGCCTGATCTTGCTGTTAAGGATGCCCCCATGTTATAAGGAAATTCACTACTAAACCCTACATTTGGAGGTTCCTTTGGGTACTCTTCGTTGAACTCCATTAAAAAATGAATAGGAGCCAATCTCTGTTACTTTTTAATTGTTAATGGTACCTAAATATTTCCATGCCAGAGAGTCAGATCATTAGGTAAAGGGCTGGCACTGCACCCAATTAAAGGACACTTTTATAAATCATTAAAATCCTTTTGAAGTCTTTTTAAGCTTACTGAATTTTTTTACATGATGAAGAAAATTCTAAGATATAAATTTTATTGTTATTTTAAAATATTTATTTCAATATATAAACATACCAATTTTAATTAATTCTGGCTATAGATTTATTATTAAATATTCTTAGTATTATTGATGAATTGCTAAGCAATGATTTTCAATAATTTCGTAGTAAACTGTTTAGAGAAAAATAGGAAAATATTTCCCATCTTGAAAACTTCTTCTATTTTTTTAGGAATTGAATAATAGGAATTTCTGAAAAATTTGAAACTAGACTTATATTTAATTATTGATTTAAAAAAGTTTCAAATAATATTAAAATATATTAATTTATAATAATAGGCTATGAATTCTTATCTTAATGCTTCAAACAATAAATAAATTTAAACAATTAAAAGCAAAAGATATGGAAGCAAATCAAAAAAAGCTTGTCGTAATTACAGGTAAATTCATTTGTATTTTTAATAAAATTATATAGGTGCAAGTTCTGGAATTGGTGCTTCAACTGCAGTTTACTTTTCCAAACAGGGAAACCCCTTGTTATTACTTGCCCGTCGTTTAGAAAAAATGGAAGAATTAAAACTCCCAAATGCTCTTTGCTTAAAATGTGATGTGACTAATTTTGAAGAGGTGCAATCTTGCATTGCCTAAGGAGTTAAAAAGTTTGGTCCTGTTGATTGTTTAATCAGCAATGCAGTATCATGTGCCTGCATTTTGACATTGCTGCTCAAAGTCTTGATGAATGGAACAAAATGATTGACTTAAATTGTAAGGGAATATTAAATGGTGTCAAAGCTGTCTTAGAAGACATGAAAAATTTACAGTGCGGCACAATTATTAACATAAGTTCCTTAGCAGGAAAAAGAACTGCTTATGAAGCTTCTATTTATTGTGGCACAAAATTCTTTGTCCACTCTGTTACTGAATGCATGCGATCAGAAATGGAATCAAATAATATTAGATTCATAACAATTGAACCTGGAGCAGTTGTTGTATTAGAGAAGTCGCAATTGCACCAACAAAACAATATAATTGAAACAAAAAAATTAAATAATTTAAAATTTCATTAAAAAGCCATAATTTAATATTTTATTTTTATTGAATTTAATGTAATTATTATACCATTTCCTTAATTATTTTCAATAAAATTTATTTTTTTTGTTCTAATGGATTTTTGCTTTTTAAAATAATAATTTCAACGAATTTTACTTTTCTATAGATTAGATTCAAGGAATTTTTCTTAATAATTCACTTATTCTTCTTCTTCCATTGCTACAGGTTTATCTTTTAAAATCTCTTTTAGATTAATATCCAAAGATTAGCCTGCATTCTTATATTATTAAAATAGCTCACTTTGTTATTATTTTTCATGATAATTTAATAGTTCATTCATTTATTTAATAAAATTTTGCATACAGGATTAAGAATTTTAAATTTTTTCTCTTAGCTCAACATTTTCTTCTTCTTCAATCTTTAATTAAATCAAATTCAAAAATAATTTAACTGCTTATTCCTCATTTTTATTAGCTAACCTTTTCATTTTTTTTAATTCATTTTCTTTTTCAGCGAGCTAATGAGTTAGCATTTATTCTTTTCCTTTTAAAGAGTTTGAAATATTTAATAATTCTTCATATTTTTATTTTATTTGAACATAATCTGTCGTTTTGCTTTTTATGGATTCCACTAATTCATTCTATTTTTACGATTTATTTATAAAAATAATAATAAACTTTCATTGAATCAAATTCTTCTTATTGACTAACTTAGATTTTATAGTATTTTATTATTTGGAACGTTGAATGCTTTTATCTCTTATTCTGACTCATTATAATTTAGGAAACAGAATTTAATTTATTATAGAAAGAAAAAAAAATTGATTAAGCTTTATAAAACTAAGTGTAGGAAATTATTGAGTTTTATTTTTTGAGTTCGAAGAATGCTGCAGCTTTATATTAGTTGGTTCTTATTTAAAAATCATTATTAAAAATATTACCTTTTTGAAATTATATTTTCAAGCCCACAAAATGCGCATTTGAGTTTAAAATAAATCAAACAAGATTTTGTAATATTATCCTTGTATTATATTTATTAAATTGTTTATCTTAAAATTAATAAAAAAATATACAATTTCATACTAAAATTCAAACTCTCTTCTGACAAATTACTGATTCAATTGCACTAATTATTCATTTAAAAAAGCTTTCTATAAAAAAATTAATTGTCTTTCAGAAATAACTTTATTCTCGTTATAATTCATTTAAGTTTCAGATTCCATTTACCCAAACCTAGGCTCCTCAAAGCTTTCTTCCTTTGCCATAATTCCAAAATTAGGCATTGGTAGTACTTCTTCCTCCTGCATTTACTCAAATGCATTCGACTTTTCAAATTCTTTTGAACATTTTATTTTATAAATTTAATATTGAACAATTCTATTAATCATTGGAAAAACTGCATTCACCTTCAACTTTACCATTATCTTGCTTTCCAAAACTCCCAAAACTATCATTAGGATTTTCCTTTTCAAGCTATTACGACCTTGATTTATTAAGATTATTACTATTAAATGATTAATTTGTGTTCTTTTTTTCAGGAAGGCAAAAGACTGGGCTATCTGAGCGTTTCTATTACCGTGCAAACTTCATCAAAGAGTCATAATGTAATATAAAAATTACTTCAGGGAAATTCATTTTATAACGAAGAAGAATAAATTTGTTAATAAATTGACTAATTAATTTTAATATATTAATAATTATTGCTGAAAATTACTATTTAAATAACTAACCCCATTATTAAATATATTCATTTTTAAATTACATGACATTAATATTGTTTTACTTTATCAATTACTTTATCAATTACTATTGTTTTTGCCTCTAATTTTTTTAAAAAATACAATTTTTCCAGAACTTACTTTATTTAAATTTTAATAAAATACGAATGGTAAAAATTACAGAGGAATTAATTAGAAAGCGTGCAGAACACAATGAAGGGTGCATTTCTACTCTTGAAGAAGTTGCCTTACATTAATTCGAAATTGAAAAAATTGAACATCTTGATAAATTATGCAGACACTTAAAAATCCTATACCTATAAAATAATATCATTGAGAAAATGGAAAACCTTTCAAAACTAAAGGAACTTGATTATTTAAACCTTGCCTTAAATAGTATTGAGCTAATTGAAGGATTAGAAGGCTGTGAAAGTCTGAGAAAGCTAGATTTGACTGTGAATTTTGTCAATGCTGAGACTTTTAAAGCTAGTATGGAAAATTTAATAAAAGTGCCATCTTTAAGAGAGCTTTACCTTATTGGAAATCCAATCACTGAGTAATTTTGATTAAAACATTAATGGATTTTTAGTTGAAGTTATTATCGTGAATTTGTCTGTGCACTTTTAGACCAACTTGAATTACTTGATGGAAAAGAGATAACACCAAGCGAACGAATTATTGCAAAGCAAAAACTTAATGATATGTATATTGATTTAGAATCGCATAAAGAACTTAAAAGAATCGAGTAGAAATAAAAAGAAATAGAAAAATAAGCAGAAAAAGAGTTAGCCTAGCAAAAAAGTGAGGAAGAAAAAAAAGAGGAAGAAGAAAAAGGTATGTAATAATTTTTAGAAATAACAATCATTAGTGCCATATAATAAAGAAAGTCGAAGAGAAATGTACCTACAGATAGCAAAAGAAAAAGAAGATACAGAACGACGTCGTAATCCTGATAAATTTAAAGAAAAACCGTAACCAACATCAATTTACAAAACAACTGGTGATATGAGATAATGTAATGAAGGTAAATTCGAATTCAAGATGCGAGAGTACGAAGACCCTTAATGAAGTTATTTTGATTTGTATTTGCCAAAGTTCTATTTATTGAATTTCTAAACTTTCAAGATTCCTTGATACATCCTTTGTTGAAGCTTAGTTGTATCCAACCCATGTAAGTATACGAGTTAAAGGAAAATTGACTTAATTAAAACTGAATGAAGAAGTGGTAGTTGAGGAGAGTCAAATTCAAAGATCCAAAATAAATGGCATATTGGCTTTTAAAATGAAAAAAGTAAATTATGATGAAATTTTATGCAATGGAATAGAACGTGAAAAAAAAGAGCAGTAATATAATAAAATAAATTTGAATTCAATATTTTTAGAGCTGAAAAAAAAAAGTAATTAGAAGAGGAAAAGAACAAAAAGAGAAATACGAAAAGAGATTTTTTTGGAAACGAAATCTCCGAAGAAAACAACACCAAAAAAAATTATGATAAACATACATTAAATGATCAAGTTGATAATGATGATTTACCCGATCTTGAATGATAAATTATTTGTATAAAATAAATGATTTTAAGTGTAATCAAAATATTTAACAAGCTGCTGTTTTACCATTAGCCTCATTTATTTTTTAGTGGATTTAGTTTGGCTGATCTACTTGAGCTTTATTCTGCTTATTCCCATCTTCTTATTCCATTAAATAGTTTATTCTTTCCTGCACCATATCTGGGTTAATGAACATATCTTTTTTCTTATTTTTGTTCAATTATTACTATTGATAATTTTACTCCATTCTAACTAATTCTGATCTTTATGCTAACACTTTCTATTATAATTAGCTTTCATTTTGAATGTCCCTTTGACTACTTGCAATACTAGCAAGTTCATTAGTACTAGGTCGACTACCATCAGCACTCATTTCTTAATTTTTTTTCTCTTTGCTTACCTTTTTTTTCTTCTTTTTACCTAATCCTGAAGACTTCAAATCACCCTATGATTCTTTTAATGAATCAGTCTTTTAAGAATTCTTTTTTGTTTTACTATTATTTCTTTGATTACCTGATACAGCAGCAGTTCCCTAAATTTATTATTATTATTATTATTATTATTATTCACCATCATAATGGACTAATGGATCAAACTAATTACTCATATTAATACTTTGCTCCTTGTTCCTTAAATTTATAGTTTTTTCCTTTGGATTCTCCTTAAATGGCTTAATTTTGGACTGAATCTACTTAATTGCCATTTCCTTCTCCATTTATAATTAACTCCCCTGCATTCCTTTGAGGTCTCTATTTAAACTATTTTAAAACTAATTTTGCTATGCTTTTTAAATCCCAGAAAAATTCCAAGGATCCATCTTTTCTTGCTCACCAAAGTTATTATAGACATTGGAATCCCCACCAACCATTTCCTGTTCTTCCTAGATTTATTGAGCCAGCTCCCTTGCCTTCAAATCCTTCCACACATCTGGTTCTTTCATAGAAATTTCATATAATTTATCTGCTAATTTGGTGGTAGCAATTTTTGATTCCAAGTAATTTTTTTCCACCTCGTTTTACTTTGATGAAGCCAATTCTATGAGCCTCAACCGTTCTTATTCAGCTACTACTAATTTTGATCTTCATTTATCAAGTTCTTTTGATTGAATGTCGACTAATTACCCGGAACGTTTCTTATTTTAATAAAATTGCATGAATTCAATAAAATCATTTAAGTCAGTACCCATTTCTTTTTAGTAATCCTCAAACATTACATCAACTTGTTTCTCTTATTTCCGTATCATATCCTTTAACGAATTTTTTATTTTCTGCTCTTCTTTCATTCTTTCAAAATACTCATTCTCAGTCCCTTCCATCAATTCTTAAAAATCTTCCTCGTTTTTCAATTTCTAAACAAATTATTAACAAAAATACAAATAATCACCTTAAGATGATCCTTCAAGTAAGGTTTGACTTCTACTTAATCAATAATAGCTAATTAATGAGTTGAGACTAATTTAAACTTATAAAATCTGTGCAAAGTCACTTCATTTCCTGTACAGTCTAATTCATACAACGAAGGTAAATTTTATAACGATAAGCAAAGATCATCCAAATATTCCAGAGGAATTTCATTATACATCACTTTAATAATTTAGAGGTCTTGAAATTAAGGAGGCAATCCTAATTGTCCAAGTGATTAGAGTTTGTTTTTAGAAATTTCTAATTATTTCAATTTTCTAAGTTCTTAAATATTTTCAATATATTTAATTTCATTGCCGTTTAATTTAAGGCATTCAAGATTTGGAAGGTGCAGGTTTTCTAATTTTTAAATATAGTTCATACTTAAATCCTAAAAATAAATCTAATTGTTTACGGATTATAACTAACTAAAAAGAGTAAAGACTGAAGCCCTTCAAGATTTCCAATGTATTAAATTCTATTTGTTGCTAAATTCAAGTATAGCAATTTAGAACATCCCTCTAAATTTTCTATTTGTCTCACATGATTCAAAGATAAATTGAGTTTGAGTAATTCATAGCATTCGTTCGTTACTGGCTCCATAAATTTGATATAATTTTCTGTTAGATCAATTTCTAAAACCTTTGGTGGTGGAATAAATTGGCTGAGATTACTTATTGAAGTTAAATTTTTTGCTTTAAAATCTAAAATGCTTCCTTTTGAAGGATGTTCTCTCACACTTTACGCAAAGATTTTTTAATTTAGTTTCATCAAAAAGTTATTTTATAATTTCACAATTTTAAATTCTATAATTAAAAAATAAATTAATTTTTCCTTTTACAAAAATAATCGTTCATGAAAAAATCATTCAATAAAATTTTTGATACATAAAACCCTTACAGTTTTTACCATTCACCCTATAACTGGCGTAAGATTATTTGCTTTCTGATGACAATTTATGCATATTATTATGCCAATAACTATATTGCGGGCTAACTCACAACTTCAACATTAAATGTCAGATTTTTTGTAAAATCTGTGATTATTTCATTTATTGTAAAATTATATTATAATTAAAGCAAATTTAAATGAAGATCTTGCCAATTCCAAGCACTGTGGGGCTGTAGGCGTTATACTTCCCTTATGAAAAGAAAAATTATTGGGATAAATTTCTTTGGACTTATTATTTTTCTCTTAAATTATGTTTTATTTCCTTTATGATTTAGTATTCTATAATCATGAGGTGGTAAGAATACTAATTGAAGTAATACTTTGTTTGAATTTTTGAATACAATACTTTAAATATCAAATTTTAAATTTTATTGAAAAAATTGTATTGAAATAAGTTTTATCTGAATAACAATAAGCATTCCAAAATTTATTTTCTACAAAAATTTTTAATAGTAATTACTATTAGGTTCATTTTTCCTACTCGAAAAGTGTAAGAGATCTAATTGAATATACAAGGCTTTTATTAGGCTTAAAAATTTTAAAGTTAAATAATAAATCGTTTGAATAAAAGCAAAAAAAGATTTATTTTTAACCATATTGTGATCAGCTGCTACATTGTTTGACATTATATATATAAAATTTTAATTTGAAATAATAAGAAGTTAATATTTTATTGGACAATAAAATTTAAAATTTATTAAAATCTTGAGTAATCATGGATTAAAAACTGAGCAAGAACAGAAAATTTGCCAAGACCTTAGGGTCCTTAAATTTCTTTTGTCTGGGAATGACTTCACTGATTAGTTGGAATGCAATTTTAACCGCATTGGATTTCTTTAATGATAAATTCCCAGTGAACGTATATTTTATTTTATAGCTACCTTATTAAATTGCTGGAACAACATGTTGTCTACTAATGTATTTTGCTGCTAAAAAAATCTCCTTGTTTTGGAGAATAACAGGAGGAGGAATAATCCTTGCAACCACAACTGTTGCCAGTGCAGTGGTAATCTTGTTTTTGCTTTAATATTATTTAGGAAGCTACCCTATTACCAAGTCTGGCAGGATTTTGGATTTGTGTCGCTATAATTGCTGTTTTAGGTGTTGGCAATATTTCCTGTCAATCCAGTAGCATCGCTTTTGCGTCTCTTTTCCCTAAGGATAACTTCATGTCTTTATTCTGGACTGGAAGTGGATTCTCAGGTGTCGTAATTGGTCTTTTGAGAATGCTTTTTTTGACTGTTTTTGGGGATACTACGAAAGGAACCAATGCAGGAACAATTTGTTTTTTCAGTGTCGCTGGGGGTTGGATTATATTTTCTTTAATTCTGAATATGTTTTTTATGAGACAGCCATATTGTTAATGGGCTCTCAGACAATCAGGAGTAATTTAAACAAGAAGAGGAAAAAGTTTCTTTGCTTCATTAATGGAAGACGAGAAATAACTATCGCTTTAAGAATAAGAAGAAAAAGACGCTTCAAACAAAAAAAACTTTACTTTTTATTGGACTGTTTGCAAAAAAATTTAGCCTCATATGATCCTTGTTTGGGTTGTCTACGTTCAAACATTTATGCTATTTACTGGAATTTCCATTGAAAAATTAAATATTCCTTAAATTAGTGATGCTTGGAAGCTTGTCACACTAGCCATACTTTACAATTGTTATGATACAACAGGAAAATACATTACAAATATTAGTCAAGGAAGTGACCGTATTGCATATATAGTTGTTGGCTTCAGATTTATTTTCTACGTTTTAGATTTCTTATTGATTGAAACAAGTATCCCATTTTTAGCCAGTAAATGGTGGGCTTATATAGTTATGTTATTTTTTGCACTCAGTAATGGATATTGTACCGGAATTACCATGATTTAAGGGCCCTCAAAAGTTGAAGGAGATGAAAAGGAAACTGCAGGATTTCTTATGACTTTTGGCTTGATGTTTGGAATTTTGTGTGGAGCCTTAATTAGTTAAGCCTTTACAAACTTATCGGCAAATAATTGACTGATTCAATAAAATTCTAAATTTTAAATAAAAAATTTAATTTATATAAACTTATAATAAATAAAATTAATTTTAATTTTTTATTTTTTAAAATAAAATTATCCACTTTTTTTTTAAAAATTAAAAATTCTCATTTAAATAAATATTTAAATTTCAACCTTCCTTTAATTCATTTTCACATTATTTTAATAGTGAAATTTCTTCCTTTAACTTATTTCCACTATTAATGCATTATTATTTTAAATTCTTTAAAGTGTTTTCTAAGTTCTATAACTTTGCAATAGATGTTTCTTAATTTTTAGCAAGAGCTCTTTTATCTATTTCCAATTATTTGATTTTTTCTATATCAAAAAATAAATAAATCTTATAAAATATAACATTATCATTAATTTATTTAAGGTTTGCTTTTTTCATTACTATAACAAAGAGTTTCTTCGTAGACCTATTTATTATTCTTTAATTCATTCTATGTTTCTTCAACTTATTCTTAAAATCGATGTTTACTTTCTATTAACTTTTCAGAAAGTCGCTCCTTAAGTATTTTAATTTAATCAGATAATTTTTGCATATTATCTTCATTTACTACTTGAGAGCTTTGCTATTATTCATAAAAAAATAAACAAAACGAACCTCCAATATTTATTTAACTACAGGATTTGAACAAGAAGTTTAAAACAAAGGAAAAATATCATGCTTAAATTGAGCTTAAATATCAGGCTCTCTACCAGATAAAAAGCCTTATCTGCCCTTCTTCTATTCTTCATATTCTATAAATTTCAATAATATTGGCTAAATACATTAATAAATTATATGTTAAATTAACAGCAGCAGAATCTATACCAGCAATTGCATCATTAATGTCGTTTTCTTCTTTGGTCTATTGATTTTCCAAAATTTATTGTTTTTATTTCATTATTGCCACTTTAGTTTTATATAAATCTAACCGTTTTTCCAACTCCTTTTATTCACTTTCTGACGTTTATAGTAGTTTTATAAAGTCAAGAATGTTAGAATCACTTTGTTAGATTTCATTTACCGAAGATTAAATGATTTCTATAATATTTTCATTAATAACAAAGCTTTTGATAAAACAACCTTTTTAAATTTTCATTTGATTTTCTATCTAA
>CAXXSO010000030.1:0-12376 GCA_963676965.2 uncultured Cohaesibacter sp. | reverse complement strand
GGTCTGGGCCAGCTTTAAAAAAAGCCCCGGATCCGGAATGCTCTCCGCATTGTCTTCATCCTTAGTCCCTGCCCTCTCCCTGGATAATCTGGGATTTAATGCTGGTCAGATCCGTATCACTCTTAAAATAGGGAGAGGCCTTGAGCAGATGCTTAAGGTTCCGCTCATTGCCCCTGTGCAGCTGGGCCCATGCCAGATAGTCCGCCAGCCCTGGCCGACAAAAGAGCGGCACGTTCCTCGGGTTATGCGACAGGGAATCAGCCAATGGGCAAAGATTCCTCTTGCCCGGACAGACCATTTCCATCACCCAGATCCAGCACCCGCACCTCTTTGAAAAACCTGGCAAGGATCTGCCCCTGCCTTTTACTTATATGGGTAAAGGGGAAAAAACATATCATTTCTGTGGCGTTACCTTTTTATCATGAACTGTCACCCCCATCTCTTCGAGGGCAAGCCTCAGACGGTCAGCCGTCTGCCAGTCTTTTTGGCGCCTTGCCCTCTCCCGCTCTTCAACGAGAGCCTGAATTTTGGGGGAATATTCCGCTTTTCTGTTAAAGTCAAAGAGAAGGAGAATGCGGTCCACCTCCTTCAAACCGTTCAAAAGCCTTGCGGCACTGTCCGCATCCAGCTGCTGCTCACAGAGCAGCCGGTTGATCTGCTTGACTGCCGACAAAAGCCCTGACACCATCAGGGGCACCTTGAGGTCTTCGGACATGGCAGTCACCATACTCTGACGCATGTCATAGGCAATCTGGTCCACCTCGGTCTTCAGCTCGGGCATGGCCTGCCGTCCCGAATTCACCGCACCAAGGGTTTCAATGCACCGGTTGATCTTTGCCAGAGTGTACCGGGCATCTTCCAGGCTTTTTCTGGAGAGCACCAGGGGTTTGCGGTAATGGGAAGACATCAGCCAGAACCGGATAACGTCCATGGACCAGCCCTGGTCTTTCAGGGTATCCAGGGTGAGCCCCTCTATGGTCTCACACCCCAGGGAACCGTCATAGCGGACCGGATCACAGTGGAACCAGACATTGGCCAGGCCGGTGCCCACAGAGGCCCTGGCAATGGCAATCTCATTTTCATGATGGGGAAACATCAGCTCACGGGAGCCGGTGTGAATATCAAAACCATTGCCCAGGTATTTCATGGAGATGGCTGCGCACTGCAGGTGCAGGGAAGGCCTGACATTTCCCCACTCGGTCTTGATCCCCATTCCCTGCTTGAGTTCGGAAAGGGTCACCCGTTTGAGCAGGGTAAAATCTCTGGGGTTCTGTTTTTCGTACTCGTCCAGATCCACGGTGGCGCCCAGTCGGATCTTCTCCAGATCCACATTGGACAGCTGGCCATAGGAGGCCAGGCTGGAAATATCAAAATAAACCGAGTGCAGCTTTTCGTAAGCGTGCTTTTTCTCCAGCAGGGTCCGGGCAAGATCGGTCATCTCGGTAAAATGCTCAGGACACCCGTGGCATGGCCTGGGGTGACCGGATGCCAAGACGGGCCAGGTCCCGTTTAAACGCCTCCACATGGGACCGGGTAAAGTCTGCCAGACTTTTGCCCTCCTGCTGGGCGCCTGAGATGGTTTTGTCATCATAGTCGGTAATATTGACCACGTGATTGACATCAAAGTTCTGAAACTCCAGGTATCGGATGAGCAGATCCGTGGAAACATACCGCCGGAACTGCCCCACATGCATCCGTTTATGAACCGTGGGTCCGCAGGTGTACACCCCGATTTTTGATTCCCCCAGGGGGTTCGAAGCGCTGGGGGCTTTTGCTCAGGGTATTGTACAAGGAAAGATTCATGGTCCGCTTGACATCAAAAAGATCCGTGGACAGATACCGTTCCCCGGAGTCAGGGAAAATCACCACCACGGTTCCCTGCTGCATCCTTTCAGCGGTTTCCAGGGCTGCGGCCATGGCAGCTCCCGAACTCATTCCCACAAACAACCCTTCCTGGCGGGCCAGCTGCCGGACAGTTTCAAAGGCGGTCTCATCATCAACGTGAAGGGTTTCATCCAGTATGGACCGGTCAAAAATCTCCGGGGTGTAGGACTCCTTCATATTTTTGAGTCCCTGGATTTTGTGCCCCAGATAGGGTTCGGCACAGATTACCCGGGTCTCAGGTTTTTTGTCTTTGAAAAACCGGGACAGCCCCATGAGGGTGCCTGAGGTGCCCACCGTAGCGACCACCGCATTGACCTTCCCTTTGGTTTGTTCCAAAATTTCGGGTCCGGTGGTGTGGAAATGGGCCTGCCAGTTAGCATCATTATTATATTGGTCTGTCAGAAAATACCGATCCGGATTTTCACGGGCAAGCCGGTAGGCCTCTTCAATGGCCCCGTCAGATCCCAGGTGCTTGGGGGTCAGAATAATATCGGCGCCCCTGGCCCTCAAAATCCGCTTGCGTTCCTCACTGGCGTTTTCCGCCATGGCCAGTGCGATGCGATATCCTTTGACCGCACAAATCATGGCCAGGCCGATGCCGGTGTTGCCCGAGGTCGCCTCGATGACGGTTTTGTCCGCGGTCAGCTCTCCTGAAGCCTCAGCAGAGTTGATCATAAACAGGGCAGCCCGGTCTTTGATGGAGCCACCGGGATTCATATATTCCAGCTTGGCAAATATCCTGACACCGGATACAGGATTCAGCTTTTTTATCTCGATCAGGGGGGTATTGCCAATTGAATCGATGATGGAGGCGGTCATCATTAGTCCTTTCGTCGCCGGCTGTCCGGATCTGCCAATTTCAGCATTCTCCTTGACTTTTCACTTATAAAATGGCTTTATACAGTAATTTTAATTGATGTGCAAAAGATTTAAGTGGAAAGCTCATGTATCCTGCATTCCCAGGGAAAAGACTGCCGTTGACGGCAGCCTTTGTTGTTTTATGCCTTCTGGCCTGCCATATGCCCGCCTTTGCCGTGACGGCCAAAGAAGACCCCAGACAGGTGTCCTGGCATATCTCTGCCCTGAAGGTCACCTACGACAAACCCCGGGATCTGTATGTAGCGGAAAACGAGGTGGTCATTACCGGCGGAAAAACCCGTCTGGAAGCTGATTATCTGGAGTTTTCCAACAAGACCAAAGAGGCCGACGCCCGGGGAAATGTCTTGTTTATCTCAGGTGGAGATACCATCTCCTGCAATGCCATGCAGATGAACCTGGCCACGGAGACGGGCAGTATTGACAAAGGCACCATCTTTGTCCAGGAGGGCAACTACTATATCACTGCCGATACTTTAAGGAAAACCGGCAAATTTACCTATGATGCGAAACAGGGCTCCATCACCACCTGCAACGGAGACACTCCGGACTGGAAAATCACCGGAAAAAACATCAAAGTAACGGTAGAAGGGCACGGTACGGCCAGTCACACCGCCCTGTGGGCCAAAAACCTGCCCATACTTTACTCCCCCTATCTGATTTTCCCGGTCAAAACAAAACGCCAGTCCGGATTGCTGCTGCCCGATATTTCCTCTTCGGACCGGACCGGTATAGAAGTTGAGCAGCCATTGTTCCTGGCTTTGTCCAGAAACACCGATGCAACACTTTACGCCCATTACATGTCTGAACGCGGCCTTAAAACCGCCGGAGAATTCCGCTACGCCCTTGACGATCATTCCAAAGGCATGATGATTCTGGACTTTCTTGAAGACGATAAGATTGACAACGGAACGTCCGCCACCCGGGAATACAGCTTCGGTACCACCCCCCAGCGAACCAACACAGACCGCTGGTGGTTCCGCATGAAAGGGGACCAAACCCTGCCCTATGCTTTAAGGGGCGCCTGGATGTGGATGTTGTCTCCGATGCTGACTACCTTCTGGAATTCAGGGACGGCTTTACCGGGTATGACGCCACCAATGACTATTTCAGCGAGGTCTTCGGCCGCAGCCTGGATGAGTATGACAGCAACATCAGGAAAAACAGTCTCATCCTGTCACGGGCTTGGACAGCATCCAATTTGAACATTCAGGGGATCTGGTATGACCATGTGGTGGCCCGCCGTCAGGACCTGACAGACACCACTCTCCAGACCTTGCCCAGTCTGGAATTCGACAGATTAAAGCAACCCGTTGGAAACACGGGATTATACCTATCCCTGGACTCGGAACTGAGGTCTTTTTACCGCCAGGACACCACCAGCACCCTGGTCAACGGCCAGCGGGCTGATATTTATCCGAAGCTCAGCTATCCTGCCCGCCTGGGAAAATGGCTGTTCTTCGAACCCTATGTGGGAACCAGGGGAACGGCCTGGCATACCTCGGACTATACGGATATCTATGGAGATGACCAGGAATACCGGACCCGGGCCATTTACGATACAGGCGCCAGTATTTCCACGGCCCTAAGCCGGGTTTTCGACTTTGGTGAAGGTGGATTGGAAAAACTCCAGCATGAGATCATTCCCAAACTTGAATATACATTCCAGCCCTATGTGGATCAAACAGACCTGCCCTATTTTGACGACCTGGACCTGCTTGAGGAAACCAACAAAATCACCTGGTCTTTGACCCATATTTTTACGGGAAGAACCCGTGTCAAAGGCCCCGACGGAACCATAAGCAACAACTACAGGGAACTGGCCTGGTTTAAATTCTACCAGGAGTATGACATTGAAAACCAGCGGGACGCCCAGACCGACACAGGCCAGCCCTGGCAGGATCTCAAACTAAAATACGAATTGAGCCCTTTTACATGGTTAAGCTCATACGGAGACCTGGCTGTCAATCCCTATGACGGCCACTTTACCGAAATAAAAATCGGTGCAGTTATCAGAGACCTGAGAGGAGACAGCCTCTATACCTCCTACAGGTACGAAGTCAACAATCCCCGGTCCTGGTACAACCAACTGAGCGTCAGACTGACCGACGAACTGGTCTCCTACTACGCCCTTGAAATGGACCTGGAAGCAGAAAACACCATCGAACAGAGAGTCGGGCTGGAATATACCCGGGCCTGCTGGGCAGCAGGATTGGAGTACAAAGAAAGCGAAGGGGATAAAAGCATTGCCTTCATGCTCCGTCTCAACGGTATTGGGGAGTTCGGCACCCGATGAAACCTGAACAGCAGTGGTATGCACTCCTGACCCGGAGCAATTTCGAGCAGACCGTTTATACGGCTGTCAGCCAAAAAAAAATCGAGGCATTTCTGCCCAAGGCCAGAAAACAGAGCCGGCGCAAAGACCGGAAGCTCATGATTGAGGTCCCCTTGTTTCCCGGTTATATTTTTGTAAAATCCACTCCGGCCTCAGCAGACCAGCTGCCCATACTCAAGACCACGGGCGCGGTGAGGCTGTTGGGCAGTGCCCAGAGGCCGGTCCCGGTCCCGGAAGAGCAAATCGCATCTTTAAAACTGCTCACGTCTGCCGGAACGGATCTGATCACCGGGCATACCATCAAGCTCAAGAAGGGGGATCCGGTGATGATATTGGAAGGCCCCATGGCCGGGCTTAAAGGAGAGTTTTCCCAACATAAGGGACAGGGGCGGGTAATTGTAAAAATCGATCTTCTGGGCCAATTCGCCGGTGTGGAGGTGGATTCGGACAATGTAGAAAAAATTCCAGGTCTACTGTCATAACTACTTGACTTTTTATAAAATTTTCAATAAAACCCTGAGGCAAATTTAAATGATATTGAGGTTCTATGAATAAGCTTGAATTGATTTCGACATTGAAGGAGCGGGCAGACCTGACAAAAGCAGAAGCTGCCGAAGTCATTAAAATTTTTTTCGATTCCCTGGCCGATGCCTTTGTGGAAGGAGAGCGGGTTGAAATTCGCGGCCTGTGCAGCTTTCACATCAAGGAGTATAAAAGTTATATCGGCCGGAATCCCAAAACCGGCCAGAAGGTAAAAATTCCTCCCAAACGGCTTCCCTTTTTCAAATGCGGAAAAGAACTCAGGGAACGGGTCGACTATTAGCCTTGTTCTGCTGATACAGGATGTCTGATTTAGATCACAATCCTGAGCGGTCCAGGTCTTTTCCCCTATCAGATCCGGATTCTGCCCCCACGGATGAACTCATCCGGTTGGTGCAGGCCGGAAAGATACCCAATGGCCTTTTATTTACCGGTGCCCCGGGCACCGGTAAATCCAAGGCCGCTCATTTTTTGGCCAAAGCCTGCAATTGTACCCGGGGCAAAGGCCGTCCCTGCGACAGCTGTGCTTCATGCAAGAAACTGAACGCCGATATGCACCCGGATTATATCCGGGTGGATCTTGAAGAGGGAAAAAAGGCTATCTCCATCGCCCAGATCAGGGAGATGGGACGGATGATCTCTTCCCGACCAAACGAGGCACAGTTCAGGGTGGTTCACATCAAAAATGCCGACCAGATGAACATCCAGGCCCAGAACGGTCTGCTCAAGGTCCTTGAAGAACCGCCGGAACAGACTTTCTTTATTCTCAGTGCAACAACCACACAGGCCCTGCTGCCGACCATCCTGTCCAGGTGCCGGAAAATAAGCTTCCGGCCGGCATCGGCAAAGCAGGTCTGCAGATTCCTGACAGAAACCCACGGGATTCCAGATCAAACCGCCCGTATCGCAGTTCATACCCTGGGAACAGATCTGGAAAAACTCACCTCGGTGTTGTCCCCGGACGATACTGCCCAGGAATCGGCCTGGATGAAAGCCAGGCATTGGCTGATTCACAGGATGGTCAAAATCATGGGCTCTGAGAATCCTGACATGAACGCCCTGGCGCTATCAAGGCACCTGGCCCTGTCACCGGAGCATCTTTCCCTGGCCATGGCCGTCATTCGGACCCTTTTGAGGGACCTTGCCCTGTTCCGATCCTGCCCGGAAAAAATAGTTAACCTTGATTTTTTCCCTGCATTTGAAGATATTAGTCAGATGGTTTCCCAAGAGACCATCCTGGAATGGACAGACCGGTTCCATGAGACCGAACGGCGCCTGGCGTCCAACTGCGGACCGAGGCTGGCCCTGGACAGCTTTTTTCTGTCTTTGCCAGACGCGACAAAGGCAAGGGCACCTCAGCTCAACCCAATGCAACAAAAGATTTCATAGGGATTCAACAATATGGTTAAAGTGGCTGGTGTAAGATTCAAGGCAGCTGGCAAAATATATGATTTCAAAAGCGGGGCCTTTGTTCTCAATGTCGGGGACCGGGTCATTGTCGAAACGGAACAGGGTCTGGGATTCGGATCTATTGCGGTCCCTCCCCTGGAAAAAGATACCGAAGAAAAAAAAACTCAAAAGTATCGTCAGACTCGCCACCAAAGAAGACTTTATCAAGCGGGAAGAGATTAAACATCTGGAAAAAAGGGCCCATGAGTTCTGCCTCAAGTGCATCGACGACCTGGGCCTGCTCATGAATCTTTTCAGCGTTGAGAGTACCTTTGACCGCAACAAACTGACATTTTTTTATACGGCTGACGGCCGTATCGATTTCAGGGCCCTGATCAAACTACTGGTCAAAGAGTACAGTATCAGAATTGAAATGCGCCAGGTCGGCATACGCAACCTGTCAAAGCATTGCGGCGGCATCGGCAAATGTGGGCGGGAACTGTGCTGTTCCTCGTTCATGCAGTCTTTTGAACCGGTTTCCATAAAAATGGCCAAAGAACAGGGGCTTTCCCTGAACCCCACAAAGATCTCCGGGGTCTGCGGCCGACTCATGTGCTGCCTGAACTTTGAAAACCATACCTACAGGACCTGTAAAAAGAATATGCCCAAACTGGGCAAGCCGTTGCATACAGACGAGGGCAAGGGCAAGGTCATTCGCCAGAACGTTCTCAAAGAAAGTGTCACCGTACGTCTGGAAGACAGAACAGAAGTGGAAATCCCCTTAGACCAGCTGCCAAAGGAATCCCACAAACCCAGAACAGGACCCAAGAAAAAATGAATGCACAATACTTTACCACACCGATTTATTACGTAAATGCCAAGCCCCACCTGGGACACGCTTATACCTCCATTGCTGCGGACGTGGCCACACGGTTCAAAAAAATGCAGGGATGTGAGACCTTTTTTCTCACCGGCACCGATGAGCATGGAGACAAAATCGTCCAGGCAGCAGAAAAAGAGAACACCTCACCCAAAGCCTATGCCGATAAAATTTCCCAGTTGTTCCAGGATATTCTGCCCAGACTGAATGTCAAAAATGACCGGTTTATCCGGACCACGGATCCGGATCACATAGAGGTCGTTACCTCTTTGTTGTCGAAAATCCACGACCGGGGCGACATCTATTTTTCAAGCTATGAAGGCCTCTATTGCTTTGGCTGCGAACGCTTCTACCAGGAACGGGAGCTTGTGGGGGGCAAATGTCCGGACCATGGTACAGAGCCCCAGACCATCAAGGAGTCCAACTATTTTTTTAAGATGAGCAAGTACCAGGAGTGGCTCATCGACCACATTAAATCCAACCCGGATTTTATTCAGCCGGAGCAGTACAAAACCGAAATTCTATCATTTTTAAAAGAACCTCTGGAAGATCTGTGCATCTCCCGGCCCAAGACCCGGCTGACCTGGGGCATCACCCTGCCCTTTGACGAAGACTATGTGACCTATGTCTGGTTTGACGCCCTGGTCAACTATGTCACGGGTTTAGACTATCCCGACGGCCAGCGGTTTAAAACCTTCTGGCTCGGCACCCGGCACTTTGTGGCCAAAGATATTATCAAGCCCCACGGTATTTACTGGCCCATCATGCTCAAGGCGGCAGGCCTGCCTATTTATAAGGGCCTCAACGTCCACGGATTCTGGAATGTCCAGGGTTCCAAGATGTCCAAGAGCATCGGCAATGTCACCGATCCCAATGAGGTCATCGGTGAGTACGGGGTGGATGCCTTCCGGTATTTTCTCATGCGGGAAATGGTTTTCGGCCTGGATGCCAATTTTACCGAAGATGCCATTGTGGCCCGGATCAACTCCGACCTTGCCAACGACCTGGGCAACCTATTCTCCCGGGTTCTGTCCATGAACATGCGGTACTTCAAAGGCCATGTAAACGGTGCGGATCCTTCTCTGGATGCCCAATTAAGCCTTGAGGGACCGGCAGCAGCAGCCATTGATGCCTATACGGAGGCCATGGACGTCTGCAGGTCCCACCAGGCCCTGGCGGCGGTCTGGGAATTTGTCTCTGCCATGAACAAGTACATCGACACCCAGGAACCCTGGACCCTGGCCAAAGACGAATCCCGGACAGATGAGCTGGCCACGGTTCTCTATCAGCTTATGGAAGGGCTCAGGACCGTTGCCGGTTTGATCTTTCCGGTCATTGCCCGGGACCAGCGCCAAAATCATGGATGCCCTGGGACTCAGCCTGCCGGACAGAGGCCTTTTTCTCTGTTGAGGAAATCCGGCCCTGGGGGCAGGTACCGGTGGGAGCAGATCTGGCCAAACCTGCCATTCTTTTTCCCCGCATAGAGGTGGACAAAAAACAACAGCCCCAGGCTCCTGCTGTCAAGCCCTTTAAGCCGGCCCTTAAGGAAGAGATCACCATTGAGGAGTTTTCCAAAATCGATCTGCGGGCAGGGAAAGTTCTGTCAGCAGAACCTGTCAAAAACTCCAATAAACTGCTCAAGCTCCAGGTGGATCTGGGGGCTGAAACCCGGCAGATTATTGCCGGCATTGCAAAAAAGCTACACCCCGGAGGATGTGGTGGGCAAAGAAGTCATTGTGGTGGCCAACCTTAAAGAGGCCAAGCTCATGGGAGAGGTCTCCCAGGGAATGATCCTGGCCGCCCTCAAAGAAAAAAGATCTGATCCTTTCCGGTTTTGACCTCTCTCCTGTGCCCGGAAACCCGGTTAAGTAACCCGACACCTGATACATACCCCGTCCCGAAGCCCATTGGGTTTCGGGGACGGGTTCCATGGATGCCCTTTTGTATACCTTTAAAAAAGACAATGCCTGGCGCCAGCACCAAGAATCTTTCATCGCCAGACGAAAAAAGAAAAATATATTCAGGAAAGCCATCAAACTGGCAACGGTGTCTGCCCTGGTTTGTGCCCTGGTGATGGGCTCCCTGAGCCTTTTATACCGGGACAAGGCTCCGGGCAGCACCACCCGTCACCAGCCGGTGGAAAGCCTCGGTTCCCAACACGGGCAACCCGCCCCCAGCTTTCCTTGTCTCAGGTGCGCAATCTTGTGGACCAGGTAAAGGTTCTCAATGCCGACCGGAATCATTTTTTCGTGGATACGCCCCACGGAAAGCTATACCCTGCATACCCGCATTGACACCCGGCTGCAAAAACGGCTGGTCTCGATTCTGGACCGGTTAAAACAATTGGACCGGGGCAAACCCCAGAGAATTGCCATGGTGGCCATGGACGGAGAAACCGGTATGATCAAGGCCATGGCCGGATTTGATCTGGATGACCAGACACTCAACCCCTGTACGGCAGGAGCCTATCCTGCTGCCAGTATCATCAAAATCGTTACTGCGGCGGCCGCCATCGACAGTCTGGGCTATTCGGCCGACACCCCCCTGTTTTTCAACGGGCAGAAATATACCCTTTACAAACGGCAGCTCAAGGATACCCAAAACAAGTATACCAGCCGGGTCAGCCTGGCAAAAGCTTTTGCCGAATCCATCAACCCCGTATTCGGAAAAATCGGAAAGAATAAACTGGGGCAGGGAGTCTCTGGACAGTTATGCCCGGGCCTTCGGCTTCAACCTGGCCCCGGATACAGACCTGATCATGGAAACCGGCCGGTTTAACGTGACAGAGAGTGACTATCACCTGGCGGAACTGGGATGCGGTTTTAACCGCCAGACCCGGATTTCCCCCATGTTCGGTGCTGTCATGGTCACCGCCGTGCTCAACCAGGGTCATATTCTGCTCCCCAGAATGCTGGACCGGGTAGAATTACCCGACGGGACCAGGGTTTACACCGGCAAAAAACAGGTGTATACAACGCCTATCAGGCCCAGAACGGCCGCAGACATGGTCAAACTCATGGAGACGACGATCTCCAGAGGCACTGCCAGAAAAGCCTTTCGAGGCCACAGCCGGGATAAAGTGCTGTCAAAGCTGAGTATCGGCGGAAAAACCGGTTCCCTGTACAGCACCGACAGAACCGTTAAATACGACTGGTTTGTCGGTTTCGGCAAAGAAAAGAAAACCGGCAGATCCCTTGTGGTTTCTGTGATGGTAGGCCACCGCAAGTATATCGGTTACCCGGGCCGGCACCCATGCCAGAACCATGCTTAAAACCTATTTTCGTCCCCGTTCTGAAACCGGCTAACCCCATAAGGGAAACTTTTCAGGGAGGCATCCATGCAAGGCATCAGAAAATTGTTTGAGTATTTGGCAGATCTGGCCGGATCGATTCATATCCAATTCGGAAAACCCCTGCACACAGCGGCTCCCAACACCCTGGTCTTTTTCCCCGACCAGCCCAATGTTTCTGTGCTGCGGCATATCAGCCCTTGTGGCCTTTAAAGCTCCGGCACCCGACACCCCGCCGGCCCTTGAGCGAATTTCCCAGGGCCTGACCGCCGTCGGATCGGCAAAAATCAATGGACCGGATAAATCACCCTCATCCTGTCTTGGGGGAGAGTCCGTTCTCGGTGAATTGGCTAAGGCAGCCAGGAACTCAAGCTGGAGTACCGGTTTACAGATCTTTTTTTTGATGGGGACCAAATCACCCGCCTAAAAAAAGATGGTCAATACCCTCAGCGGCATAATAGACACCCAGGAGCAGTCCCTGAAATCTACCCTGGCAGGCCTCTCTGCCCAGGATGCAGAACTGATCTCCATGCGCATTGATACCCTCAAGGATACCCAGTGGTGCCTGGATCGTGAAATTTTACAGAATATTGAGGCCATCTCCGGTTGACCAAAGGCCTGGATCCTGAAACCTGCCGCAACGGGCTTGCCTTGTACAAGCGGATCAATGCGGTGCTCAACAGCCTGGACCGGCTTGAAGTACGGGGACGGGACTCTGCGGGGATCTCTGTCATGGCCACCTTGACCCGCAAGGAGTTTGAACGGTTCTCGGCACGACTCAAGAGCGAAGGCCTTGCCAGCCGGCTCAAAAAACGGACCAACCATCTGGTGCTGGCCAATAACAGCATCAGTATCAGTGAAACAGGCACTCCAGAAGGAACGCCCCTGGTTTCTATCTCTTTTGTCTATAAATTCGCCGCTGAAATCGGAGCCCTGGGTGATAATATCGCCTTTCTCAGGAACCAGATCCGAACCGATCATATCCTCCAAATTCTCTCAGGCCTGAGTCTGGAGGCAAGTTCGGTCTCTGCCCACACCCGGTGGGCCTCTGTGGGAGATATCACCGAGGCCAACTGCCACCCGGTGGACAACACCCCCACAGACAGTGAAATCACCAAATCCGGCATCATCCACGTCTGTCTCAACGGGGATATCGACAACTATCTGGAGCTGAAGACTGAAT
>CAXXSO010000029.1:0-56298 GCA_963676965.2 uncultured Cohaesibacter sp. | reverse complement strand
GACAGCAGCAGCAAACATGCCTTATTGTGGCAGCTTGTCGTCTACGCCTTTGACATACCAGTTCATGCCGAGCAGCGTGCCATCGTCAAGCACTTCGCCTTCCTTGATGGCCTGCGTCCCGTCTTGCTTGAAGATCGGACCTTGGAACGGATGCAGCTTGCCGGACTTGATGGCAGCAGTGGTTTCTTCAGCCATTTTCACAACATCGTCAGGCAGGTTGGTGAACGGTGCCATATGCACCATTTCCTTATCGAAGCCACCCCAGGTGTCTTCGCCTTTCCAGGTGCCATCCATGACAGCCTGAATGCGAGACACATAATAGTCGCCCCAATTGTCAACGATCGCAGTCAGCTGGTTTTTCGGAGCGAACTTGATCATGTCAGATGCCTGACCAAATCCAAGCACATTGCGCTCGGCAGCCACCTGAAGAGGAGCGGCAGAATCGGTATGCTGGCTGATGATATCAGCACCCTGATCAATCAGAGCTTTGGCAGCATCAGCTTCTTTGCCCGGATCGAACCAGCTGTTGACCCAGACAACCTTGATTTTCATGTCAGGATTAACGGACTGAGCACCCAGCAGGAAGGAGTTGATGCCACGCACAACTTCAGGGATCGGGAAGGATGCAATATAGCCAACGGTGCCGGTCTTGGACATTTTACCAGCAATCTGGCCGATCACATAACGGCCTTCATAGAAGCGAGAGCCATAGGTCGCAACATTCTTGGCACGCTTATAGCCGGTGGCATGCTCAAACTTCACTTTTGGATATTTCTTCGCAACCTTCAAGGTCGGGTTCATGAAGCCGAACGAGGTGGTGAAGATAATATCGTTGCCGGAACGAGCCAGTTTTTCAATCACACGCTCAGCATCCGGGCCTTCTTTCACATTCTCAACGAACGTGGTTTCGACCTTGTCGCCAAAAGCGGCTTCGACAGCCTTACGGCCCTGATCATGCTGGTAGGACCAGCCCATGTCGCCAACCGGGCCAACATACACAAAGCCAGCCTTGACCTTGTCAGCAGCCTGCGCCGCACCCGCGGACAGACCCAAAGCAACGGCAGCAGCCGCTACAAAAATCTTTTTCATTTGAAGCATCCCTCTCATGGTTGCCAGATCCATTGACTGGATCCTTTCCTTGCAATTGCTGCATCCCGAACCAGACAATCCGGAATGCTGTTTGTTAAACTGTCGGCAGCCTTGCGACAGTGGATCATCGATCCGGAACGAAGGCCTGTCCCAGACAGGACGGGGTATTCACCCGAGCAACATTCCGGTTGCGTGAAATGAGTATCAAGGCGGCAATAGTCGCCAGATAAGGCAGCGCAGACAACAACTGGGACGGAATACCCAGCCCAAAGCCCTGCGCATGGAATTGCAGGATCGAAACCGCCCCGAACAAATAAGCACCTACGGCAATGCGGCCCGGCAGCCAAGAGGCAAAGACCACCAGAGCCAGCGCAATCCAGCCACGGCCCGCGGTCATATTTTCGATCCACAGATTGGTATAAACAAGCGAAAGATAGGCTCCGGACAGGCCCGCACACAATCCGCCAAACAGAACGGCGAAAAACCGCACCCGAATGACATTGTAGCCAAGCGCATGGGCCGAGCCATGATTTTCCCCCACCGCGCGAATGATCAGGCCCCAGCGGGTCTTGAACAAAACCCAGCTCACACCAGCGACCAGAGCAATGGCAATATAGAAAAGCAGGTCTTGACCAAAAAGCACCTTGCCGATGATTGGCAGGTCGGAGAGAAGCGGAATGGCAATCGGCTCAAGCTTGATGCCCGGTGTGCCGACAAAATGCTCTCCCATCATGCCAGAAAGGCCAAGCCCAAGCAGGGTCAGGGCCAGACCGGTTGCCACCTGATTGGCCACCAGACCGAGCGTCAGAATGCCAAACAGGGCCCCCATGGCAATGCCCCCCGCCATCCCGGCCAGAATACCCAGATAGGGATTGCCCGACGTCAGGGTGACCGCAAAGGCACAAACCGCGCCAAGGATCATCATCCCTTCAACACCAAGATTGAGAACGCCTGACCGTTCGACAACCAGCTCACCAATCGCAGCCAACAACAAAGGCGTCGAAGCCGTGACAATAGAGACCAGCAATGCTTCTGCAAATTCCATCAGTTCGCCTCTTTGCTCACGGCCTTGTGGTTGACCAGTTTGATGCGGTAATGAATGAGCGTGTCACAGGCCAGAACATAAAACAGCAAGATGCCCTGAAAGGCCTTGGAGGTCTTTTCTGAAACCCCAAGCTCGACCTGCGCCGCTTCCCCACCCAGATAGGACAAAGCCAACAAAAGACCGGCAAAAATGACACCAATCGGGTTGAGACGCCCAAGGAACGCCACGATGATTGCCGTGAAGCCATAACCCGGCGAAATGGTCGGGATCAGCTGTCCGATGGGACCGGACACTTCCAGAATGCCCGCAAGGCCGGCAAGCGCACCTGAAACGAGAAAGGCAAAGACCGTCATGCGCTCACGCGAGAAACCGGCAAAGCTACCCGCCCGCGGAGTTGCCCCCAGAACCTTGATCTCAAAGCCCTTCAGTGTCCTGGCAAACAACACGAAAATAACCCCGGCAGCAATCAGCGCCAGCACGGCACCGATATGCATGCGACCACCCTCAAACAGGCTTGGCGCCACGGCATAATCATGGAACAGGCGGCTTTCGGGGAAGTTGAAGCCGTCTGGATCCTTCCATGGGCCGCGCACCAGATAATCAAGCGCCAACAACGCCACATAGGTCAGCATCAGGCTGGTCAGGATCTCATTGGCCCCGAAACGGTTTTTAAGCATGGCAGGCAAATAGCCGAACAAGGCACCGCCCAAGGCACCCATTGCCATCATCACCGGAAAGGTCATCACATTCTGCCAATCGGGCAGCAGGATCGGAGTAACCGAGCCGCAAATGGCGCCAATGGTAAATTGGCCTTCCGCACCAATATTCCAGTTGTTGGAGCGATAGCATATGGTCAGACCAACCCCGATCAGGATCAGAGGCGATGCCTTGACAACCAGTTCCTGCAAGCTCCAGCTATCGAGAAGCGGTTCGACAAAATAGACAAACAAGGCCTTCGCGGGATTAAAGCCCAACACACCGAACATCACCGCGCCGGTCAGCAGCGTCAAGAAGATTGCCAGCAATGGTGACATGAGCGACATGACTTGCGAGGCATTGCGACGTTTTTGCAGCTCAAGACGCATGGGAGCCTCCTGTCTCAGAGGTCGTTTTATCAGAAATGATACCGACATCCAGCGTATGCGGATCAGCGCCGTGCACACCACCCATCAACAAACCGATCCGCTCCAGCGTCATGGTCTCGACAGGTTCGGCATTCGACAGGGTGCCTTCATTGATCACGGCGATCCGGTCAGCCACTTCGAAAATCTCATCCAGATCCTGCGAAATGATCAACACGGCAGCGCCAGCACGGGCCAGATCAAGCAAAGACTGACGAATGAGCGACGCAGCACCGGCATCAACGCCCCAGGTCGGCTGAGACACCACCAGCACGCTTGGCCCACGGTCAATCTCGCGACCAACCACAAATTTCTGCAAATTGCCGCCCGACAAGCTGCCCGCTTGGGGATCCGCCTCCCCTTTGCGCACATCAAAGGTCTCGGAAATCCGGTGCCCGATCTTGCCTGCTCTGGTGCGCTTGATGAAGACACCATTGCGCGTCAGCGGCTTGTCGGACCCATGGCGGGTCAACAGCACATTCTCGGAAAGCGAAAGCCCCGGCACAGCGGCATGACCAAGTCGCTCTTCGGGTACAAAGGCCGCGCCCAGATTGCGCCGCACCGTCACACCCTTGTGACCGACCGCTTGATCATTGATCACCACCGCATCCGTTGCGCTATCGCGCTCGCCAGAAATGGCATCAAACAATTCCGATTGTCCATTGCCTGCCACACCGGCAATCGCCACCACTTCCCCGCCTTTGACCTCAAGGCAGATGCCCTTTAGCTCAACCGAGAACGGCCCCTCAGGCAAGAGATCGAGATGATCAAGCCGCAACTTGACCGGCGCATCCTTAAGGTCCGGCTTGTCGCGCTCAACAGGTTTGACGTTGGTGCCAACCATCAGGGTTGCCAGCGAAGAGGCGGTTTCTTCCGATGGCGTGCAATGAGCCACCAATTTGCCATGGCGCAGGATGGTGGCGGTGTCGCACATCCGCTTCACTTCCTCCAACCGATGGCTGATATAAAGGATCGAGCGCCCTTCCTTGGCCAAGCGGTAAAGGGTCTCGAACAACAATTCAGCTTCCTGCGGCGTCAATACCGAGGTTGGCTCATCCATGATGATCAGCTGGGGATCCTGCAACAGACAGCGCACGATCTCGATCCGCTGGCGTTCGCCCACAGAGAGATCCGCAACCAGATTGTCGGCTTTGAGCGGCAGCCCATATTCAATGCTCACCTGCTCAACCCGCTTGGCGAGGACACTCATTTTCTGCCCCTTGGGCAAGGCAAGCGCGATATTCTCAACCACGGTCAGGCTATCAAACAGAGAAAAATGCTGGAAAACCATACCGATACCCAGCTTGCGCGCATGGGCTGGGTCAGACAGGCGCACCGCCTCACCCTTCCAGTAAATCTCGCCTGCTGTCGGCTCTAAAGAGCCATAGAGCATTTTGACCAGAGTGGATTTGCCTGCACCATTTTCGCCCAGCAAAGCGTGAATTTCGCCGGGCTGCACCAGAAGGTCAACAGAGTCGTTTGCCAACAATGTGCCAAATGCCTTGGTGAGACCCTTGGCTTGGAGTAAAGGGACGGCTGTCATGTTCGCCTGTCTTCATGAAATTCTTTATGGGGCACATGATCGCCGAGACAATCAGATTGATCTTGCAATCCGCCGCTCAGGTTCAAGTCCCGATCCAAGGCAACCCGGACATAATGCATCGATCCGATCACCGCCAAATTCCTGTCCATGTTTAAGTTACATTCCTCCGACAATCTATACGGAAGTCATGGCAACCTGCAAAAATGTTGCCCATTGTCAGCAAAAATCAGAGACTTATTCAGGCAACCATTCGCAGTGTGCACATATCGTGATCGATGTCCATTTGATTGATAACCAAAAGAGACTGAAACATTTTCAGGGGATTCATGAAAATCGAGTCAATATGATAAAAGTTGTTTGAAAATAAGGGCTTGTACTGATCCCTCCGCGTCCGCCCCACCAGCGACCTGATAAGCTGAAAACAAACAAGCGAACCAGACACCCTGATCCGCTTGCCACAAGCTTTGGATAGTAGAGAAACGGCAGATAGCCAGTCAGCCGTTGAACTGCTCGACGAAGAATTGTCGTGCATGGGCCAGAAACATCGCCGGAGCCAGTTTCAGTTGCCGCTGCTGATGCGTGACGATCGACAAGGTATTATGCTGCAATTGTTCGTCAGACAGCGGGACGAATTGCAAATCGGAATGATCGAGATTGTCCTTGAGGCCAATCCGGGTCTGGAAACAAATACCAAGCCCGCGTGCAGTCAATCGACGCATCATTTGCAAGGTGCTGACCTCGGCAAAGACTGATGCATCCTTATCCGACTCCGCCAACAGACGATCAAGCGCTGTTCGCAAGGACAGGCCCTTCGACGGCAGGATAATCGGATAGTCCAGACAATCGGCAAAGGCACAAGCGCTCCGATTGACCAACGGATGATCCCGCGTCGCAACCGCCCCGATTTCGAAAGGATGGGAATAATTCACCGCCAGCAGATCATCGTCAGGCGGGTCGAAAGTGAAACCGATATCCGCATCAGAATCTGTCACCAGACGCGCGATCTTGTCCGAATGGGTCACGGTGATCCGCAATTGAATGTCCGGATAGGTCTTGCCGAATGACGCCGCCAGATCGGACAGCAACTCTGTCGCCACGCTCTCCACACTGGCAATCCGCACGATACCGCGCTTCAACCCCTTAAGAGCATCCAGCTCGCTGGTCGTCTGCTCGAAATCCCGCAACACCTGCGTCACATGGCGCAGCAGGATATCACCCGCAGGGGACAATTGCAGTCTGCGCCCTACCCGCTCGAACAAGGGAACGCCGAGGCTTTCCTCAAGCCACAGGATCTGACGATTGACCGCCGAGGAAGCGACATTCAGTTCACGGCTGGCGGCCCGGATGGCACCATGTTCGGCCACAGCCGCAAAGTACCGCATGGCGGGGGAATAAAGAAGACGTGCGCGATCCAGGGGTCTGCTCCACAACAATTGGGCTCGACCATGCTTTATGACAATCCTTAAGAAGAGCCAGATTGCCGCCAAACGCGGTCGGTCAGGATAAAAACGCAGTTTTTCGGACCGAAGTCCTTGAAATTGCTCTTAAGCGAGATTGGCACATTCGGAAGGGTGAAACAAGATTTGCACACCGCATTTGGGCTTACCAGACCAATGAGGAGCATTTTTTGCGCACTTTTCTCGCTTCACTCAACCAAGAGAGAGGTCGTTTGGCGAACAACAGCGCTGCAAGAGGAGGCCCCATGCGGAATAATCCGATCTTTATGCACCCTCTGCATCCGCGTCTGCCTCGGCCTCCTTGACCCGAGCCAGTTTCCGCCGACGGCTTGCATCAAGCGCGATGATATTGAGAAACTCCACCACCACCGAGAATCCCATCATGGCATAAATGTACCCCTTGGGCACATGGAAGCCGATACCATCGCCAATCAGCGCAAATCCGATCAGCATCAGGAAAGACAAAGCCAGCATCTTGGTCGTCTGATGCTTTTCAATGAAACGGGAAATCGGCCCGGACGCCGCATACATCACGATCATGGCGATGATCATCGCGGCAATCATTATCTCCACATGCTCGGCCATGCCAATCGCGGTAACAATGGAATCAATGGAAAAAACAAGGTCGATAATAATGATTTGCGCAATCGCAGCGCCGAACACATATTCAGCAGCACCCGTGCGGATCCTCGTTTCGTCCTCATCGGTAAATTCCAACTCCAGATGAATTTCCGACATCGCCTTGTAGATGAGAAACAGGCCGCCCACGATCATGATTAGATCGCGCCAGGAGACACCATGATCAAACAGGGTGAAGACAGGCTTTGTCAGCCCTATCAGCCATGTGAGCGCAAACAGCAGCCCGATCCGGAAAAACAGCGCCAGCAAAATCCCGATCGCACGGGCTCGCTTTGCCATGATCGCAGGCAGTTTGCTGACCAGCACCGAAATGAAAACCACATTGTCGATACCGAGCACGATTTCCATCGCGGTCAGGGTCAAGAGGCTTGCTAGGATGGTGGGATCCATCAAATCAGGAAACATGTCGCACCTTCTCGTTTGCCATGCCAGTCAAAGGTGGCCATCTATGACAGACACCGCCGCCTACCAAGGCAAAACGCAAGGACGGCGGATCAGTTCCGTATCTTGTTTCGGCGATAATGCAAAAACGCACCGATAGCGAAGAAATAAAGTCCTGTCGTCGTCAACACGATCTGGTCGAGATGATTGACCTGCATGTTATTGAGAATGACATGCAGCGCAAAGATCGCCCAGACCGCAACCACGCCAAGGGTGAAGGGACGAAATTCCTTGACCCGCACCGGATGGATAAACTCAACCGGCACAAACTGTGCAATCGCCAGAAAGACCACCATGCCCATGCCCAGCACGGGCCCCGGTGTCCAGAGGAACAGGTAAAACAAGGCCCCGTTCCAAACAGCTGGGAAACCCCGGAAGGCCTTGGATTCGGTTTTCATCCGGTCATCGGCAAAATACAGCCCACCGGTAACAATGATAACGCTCGCCGCGATCAGATCAAGCGGTGCAGGCAACAGATCCGCCCGCGCCAGAGCAAAGGCAGGAATGAACACATAGGTCGCATAATCGATAACGAAATCAAGGCTGTCACCGCTCCAGTTGGGCAGGGTTTCAATCACCTTGAACCGGCGCGCTAGGGGACCATCAACGCCGTCGACCAGCTGCGCGACAAACAGCCAGAAAAACATATCCATCCATTCTCTATCGGCTGCAGCAACCAGCGCCAGCAGAGCAAAAATCCCACCAGACGCGGTGAGGATATGGATGAGAAAGGCTAGAAATTTGTTCATTTGTCTTGCTTCTTATATCGAACCGCCACTTTCGGGCATCAAGGCAGATTGGCCAGCCATGCCCTGACGCCGGTCAGATGGTCATCAATCAGCGATCAAAGGCTGATCCCGAACAGGTCTATAGTCCCAAAATCGTGCGCCCTGCAGGCGAAATCGAGAGAACCAACAGGCCCCATGCAATCAGGAAGATCCCGATTCCCCTTGTCACCCAAGGGTTCGGAACAACCTTCTCAATCCCCATCAGGAAGCCCAGAATGGCCATCCAGATGATATTCATCACACCAACGGCAAACATCACTGCCATCAGCGCCCATGTGCAGCCCGTGCAGAACATGCCCTGCTCCAGCCCCATCACAAACGATCCAGCACGCGTGCGAAAGAATCCAGTCTCGCTGCGTCGGTTGAAATAGGGGAATGGCAGTTGGCAGCGCAGAAGGCAAGCCTGTTTTGCTGCGGTGAACTGATAAAAACCGGCCAATAGCAGCGTTGAGCCCGAAAAAACCATCGAAGCGGGCGCCATCACCGGCGACATGGTCTGAATTTCGGTCAGGCCCCACTGGGCCAATGTGGCAATCAGGGCAAAGCCGACCCAGATGGTCAGATAACCAAGCGCCAACATCAGGATCGACAGGAAGCCCGCCTTGCGCCCCTTGCCCTCTTCAACCGCAGCATAGCTTTTAAGGATCGGCGCTGCCGTGGGCAGCATCATGGCAATCGCCATCATCACCCACATGGCAAAGACGATGGAGAGGTCTTGCACTCCCCAGGCACCCTGCCCCGGCATGCCGAAATGGCCAAGCGCCGCAGAGGGCGCACAGACAGCCGCAATGAATGCGCGCGTCGTCGGATCCAGATTCTCAAAGCCGTTAAAGACATTGAAGGCAGACATGCCCGGCCCCAGCGACCGCATATCCATATCAGGTGCCATATCGACAACCATGGCAAACAAATAGAACCAGGCAAACAAAGATGCGATCGCAATGGCCACAAACAGCAAAATGCGAGGTCTGGTTTCAGCGGCTGCTAGCTCTGGATGCTCTGCGCGAAAGCGGCGCATTTGTTCCTGCAATTGGCGCGAGCTGCTGGTATCGAAAAAAGCACCGAGAAAACTCATCTTGGTCCAAAGTCCGTGCGTAGGAAAATGAGGCACGCGGTCAGGACCGGGCCATGGGTCGGATCAGAAGTAACCCATATATCCTGCCTTGTCATGCGCTATTCTGTCACAAGTCCTTCCTTGTCGTGGGATCGAATAAGGCCTATTGAGGGGTGGAAGTGGAACCAAGGGCAGGTTATGAGCATGACAAAGGCGGTAAGTCTTTGACGTCAAACAGGTTGAGGTAAGCAATGCAGGACAATCAGGCGATCAAACGGGTGGATGTGGCCGTCGTTGGCAGTGGCCCGGCGGGCCATGTCGCAGCCATTCAGATGGCAAAGCTTGGTCTTCGCACGGTTCTGATAGGCCCGGCCCATAGCGGCAAGGATGGCCGCACCACCGCCCTGCTCGGCAGCTCGGTCTCCTATCTTGAGCGCCTCGACCTTTGGCAAGCGGTCAAGGCCGAAGGACAGGCCCTGCGCGTCATGCGGCTGATCGATGACACAGGTCGCCTGCTTCGTGCGCCAACGACTGAATTTAACAGCTCGGAAATCGGACTTGAAGCCTTTGGCTACAATATCGACAACAACAAACTGGTCGCGGCTCTGCATGCAGGCTTGGATGGCGCACGGGACAATCTGATTGAGGATCAACAATTTGCCTCTTCGGTGACGTTGGAAGATGACCATGCCCTCATTACCATGCAGGACGGTTCTGTCTGGCAGGCAAAGCTGGCCATTGCGGCAGACGGTCGCCAGTCGCTGGTCAAGGAAGCGGCCAATATAGAGATGCGCAAATGGGCCTATCCGCAGGCCGCTTTCGTGCTCAATCTGCGCCACGCCACAACCCCGCATAACAATTGCTCGACCGAATTCCACACCAAGACCGGTCCCTTTACCTTGGTGCCCTATCAGGACGGCTACACATCAAGCCTTGTCTGTGTGGTAACACCACAAACAGCGGCCGAGCTGAAAGAGATGAGCCACGAAGAGCTGGCTGTGGAACTCGAACGCCGTGCCCATTCCATTTATGGCGCGTTTGAAATCCTCACAGACCCGCAGGTCTTCCCGCTTGCAGGCATGGTCGCCAAGGGCTTCTGTGGGACCCGTGCAGCTCTGATTGCCGAAAGTGCCCATGTCTTCCCACCGATTGGCGCCCAAGGCCTCAATCTCAGCCTCCGCGACATAGAAGCTTTGGCCGATGTAATCGAAGATATGGGATCCGATGGTCTCAAGGATCCGGATTCCGAGAAGATTCTTGCCGCCTATGACCGCTCAAGGCGCGCCGACATCTGGTCACGCACTGCAGGGGTGCACATGCTCAACATGTCGCTGCTATCCTCACTGCCCTTTGGACAGGGTGCGCGCACCGCCGGACTGGCACTCGCCAACATGGTGCCTTCTTTCCGCCGCTTCATGATGAAGGCGGGGCTGGATGCCCCAAGCCGCATCGGCTCGGTCGGTGGCACAAGTGAAGGCTGATCCTGTCGCTCAGAATGGCAATACATTCTGCGTGATGAGATAAAGGAAGAAAGTCACGGTCACCACCGAGACCAGGGTGCCAATCATCACCGTGCTTGAAGCCCGCTCGACATAGACATCATATTGATGGGCAACGATGAAGACATTCGCCGCTGGCGGCAGACAGGCCATCAGGATCGCGGTCTTGATCCAGACCTCCGGCACGGTCCCCAAAAAGCCGAGCAGCAAAAACAGCAACATCGGATGCAACACCAGCTTGATCGGCAACAGCACCGACAATTCCCCCGGAATGCGCCGCACCTGCCGCAAGGCGACCGCCACCCCCATCGCAAAGAGTGCACAAGGGGCCGCCGCTCCGGACAGGATTCGCAACATTTCGGCAATCCAGCCCGGCGGCTCGAAATGGATGGCTGCTGCCAACACGCCCAAGATGGTGGCTATGATGAAAGGATGCAGGAAGACCTTCTTCAACACATAGAATGCCAGCTCGCGACCGCTTTTCTCATCCGTCCCGCTCAAGGCCATGAAAATCGGGATCAGGGTGAAGAGCAAAAGCGAATCAAAACAGAAGATCAGCGCCGTCGGCACAGTCGCCTCAGGTCCAAGCGCGGCAAGCGTCAAACCCGGGCCCATATAGCCGATGTTAGAATAAGACCCCGCCAATCCCTGAATGGTGGCTTCCGCCATATTGCCCTTGGTCTTCCACAAGCCAAACACAAAGGCCAGAGTGAAGACGATATAGGTGGTCACCGTGGTGGCCACCACGAAGCTCCAGTTGGTCAGTTCCTCAAGCGGTGTTTGTGAAACCAGCCGAAAGAACAGAGCAGGCAAGGCAATATAGACGACGAAAAAGTTCAGCCATGCCAATCCACCCTCCGGCAAACTGGTAATCTTGCCAGACAGAAAGCCCAGAAAGATAAGCCCGAAAAAGGGCAAGGCCAATGTGAACAGGTCGCTCATGGATGTCTCGTCTTGAACTTGGATACTGGATACTAAAGTGAAAATCGCGATGGGGTAAGGAGCGGGCGAGTGAGCCAAGGGCAAACCATGTGGCATCGTGACTAGGTGTGTATCCGCAGCTTTTCAAACTTGCAAACCAAAATCAATGGCGAGCGCCTTAGCCTTTCCTCCCCATCCCGGCGCTCTGTTGTCCAACAGTCTTATTGCAATGCAGCAAATTTTGCGCTGCAAATAGGAACAATAAAGGCGCCGCACAAAGCAACGACAATCAAGAAAGCCCAATCATCCAAGACCCGCTTGGTGCGCGCCTCAGGGAGGATAACAGCATGAAAACACCATCAGCCTTTTACAAGCCATTGGCCATTGGCGCTCCGGCTCCGTTTCGTGAAAAGCCCGTACGCGTCGAACGCATGATCCATTTTGTCCCACCGCATGTCGAGAAAATGCGGGCCAAGGTGCCAGACCTTATTCAGAAGGTTGATGTGGTGCTCGGCAATCTCGAAGACGCCATCCCTGCCGATATGAAAGAAGCCGCCCGCGCAGGCTTCATCCAGATGGCCAAGGACAATGACTTTGGCGAGACCGGCCTCTGGACCCGCGTCAATTGCCTCAATTCCCCATGGCTGCTTGATGACATCACCGAAATCGTCTCTGCAGTCGGCAACAAGCTCGATGTGATCATGCTACCCAAGGTCGAAGGGCCGTGGGACATCCATTATCTCGATCAATTGCTGGCTCAATTGGAAGCCCGGCATCACGTCGACAAGCCAATCATGATCCACGCCATTCTTGAAACCGCAGAAGGTGTCAACAATGTCGAGGCCATTTGTGCAGCCTCTCCGCGCATGCATGGCATTTCGCTGGGGCCTGCCGATCTGGCAGCCTCGCGCGGAATGAAAACCACCCGCGTCGGTGGCGGTCATCCGGGCTATCGTGTTCTGGCCGACCCTGTCGAAGGGCAACCGCGTGCCATTTATCAGCAGGATCTCTGGCACTATACCATGGCCAAAATGGTTGATGCCTGCATGGCCCATGGTTTGAAAGCCTTTTACGGCCCCTTTGGCGATTTCTCCGACCCTGACGCCTGCGAAGCCCAGTTCCAGAACAGCTTCCTGCTTGGCTGCATGGGCACATGGTCACTGCATCCCACCCAGATCGACATTGCCAAACGGGTTTTCAGCCCCGAAGTCGAAGAGGTCAAAATGGCTCTGCGCATACTTCAAGCCATGCCAGATGGCACCGGTGCAGTCATGATTGATGGCAAAATGCAGGATGACGCCACCTGGAAACAGGCCAAGGTGATTGTTGACCTTGCCCGACAGGTCGCAGCCAAAGATCCCGAAATGGCATCAGCCTACGGCCTCGACTAGGCAACACCCCAATAGAGCCTTTGGGCCACAGACCGCTGCTGTTTCGCGGTCTGTGGTAAACAGACAACCAGCCTTGCAACCTTGCTGCAAGGGCTGCACCTGAGGACACGCCCGCCATGCGCGAATTGTGACTTGACTTCATTGCTCTGATCTAGTCTGTTCTGCGCTCCTACCCGACCCCTCATTTCCTGCCTGCCTGATTGCAGGCTAGCATTGGAAATGCACATGGTGGTTGTGGTAGACTGAAAGTAGCCCAAACCACGTGGCTGCTGCCATGGTTTCCAAGCATGCACACAACGGCCTGAAGCGAAAACCATGCTGCAAGCAACAAAGCATCGCCTGTTTTCCACCATAGACAGACAATGCCGTTCAAGAAGGGTAGCGGAGCCTGAAAATATGCCAGAAATGAAAATCGCCAAATTTCAGATTGGTCAGGTTGTGCGCCACCGTGTTTATTCCTTCCGTGGCGTGATCTTTGACGTCGACCCGGAATTTGCCAATTCCGATGAATGGTACGACGCGATCCCCGAAGATGTGAGACCGCGCAAGGACCAGCCTTTCTATCATCTGTTTGCCGAAAATGACGACACCGAATATGTCGCCTATGTTTCCGAGCAAAATCTGCTCAAAGACGATAGCGGCGAACCCGTGCGCCATCCACAGGTGCGCCAACTCTTCAAGGGCATGAAGGAAGGCATCTATCAGCCAGAAGATGATCAGGTGAATTGATCCCACTCTGTGATCCTTGCCAATCCGATAATGTCCCAACAAAAAAAGCCGCGCTTCCATGACGAAGCGCGGCTTTTTGGTATTTTGACAAAAGCTGGATCGACAGCTGGCCAGAAGCCCGGCCAGCGCGTCCACGAAGTTTATTTGTTGCCTTCGGCTTTTTTCTTCTGCTCAAGCAGCTTCTGGCGCTGTTCTTCCGCACGTTTGCGCAGCAGTTCCTGAAGTTTTTCCTGTTCCTGAGCGGTCTTGCGAATATCGATCGGATCCCCTTCATAGCTTTTGGTAAAGCCACTCAAGGTCAGCTCGAACCGAACAGGTTGGGCCTGCTGGTTGAGAGCCGTCACGATGATCTGCGCGCCCTTCTTCATGGAATCGATGAAAGCACTATCGACAGCCATGTCAGAGAAGCAGGCATTGGGGAAGCAGATGGAGAAGGTGCTCTTGAGCTGCTTGCCTTTGTCGATCTGAACCGTCAGGCCGTGCCGCAGCAACATGCCCGGGGTCAGAGCGACCACCAAGGCCTTGCGCTTGGCCCCTTCGAGTTCGCGAACGGAGACGGATGCCAGAAACTGGCCGGTCTCAGCCTTCATTTCCTGCGTAATGGCACAGAGCTTCTTTTTGCTCTTGGAGTCTTCGTTACAGAATTTCAGCCAATTATGCTGCGCAAGAGCTTCGGCGTCAATTTCCTGAGCCTGAGCATTGCTGCCAGGCGTGGCAATGGCAACCATCGCCAGAAAAGCTGCGGTTGTTACTGGCTTGATCCATTTCGAAGCCTTGTCAATCATGACCATGAAAGAGAATCCCGATATTTATAATTCAGTGTTTGCAGGAAGGCATTTCCCGGTTCTGGTTTCAGTCGTCTTACTCTGTCAGGTAGCTGTCAGCACTTCAATATGCGCAAATCCATTTTGATTGCGCTCTTGATCGCAGGACAACCCCACAACAGTCCCGAATCCCGTGTCAGCCTTTCATTCACAACGAATTAGGCAGAATAGTGACTGTCGCCCTTGTTCTACAGATTCAAATGCAAAATTTCCAGTGGGCTACTCTCCTATGTGGCCGTTTTCCCGCCTGTGGTAGATAATAGGCTATGATTTGATTCCAGCCCCGTCGACAAAAGCAACAGCCAGCTGGCCGCGGGACAAGGAACAGGCTTGCATGCTAAAACGCCACGAAGGAGGCAGAAATGCCGACGACTCGCTCGACCCGCTTTGCAACTGGATTTGACAGACTTGGTCATCAGGCAAGAACCGCCTGTAAATTCGCGATCCTGTCGATCGGCCTGTTGTTGGCATCCGGCCCGCTGATCAGCACAAAGACCGAGGCTGCGCCAACTCACGGCATAGCCATGCATGGCACGCCTAAATATCCCGCAAATTTCGCCCATTTCGATTATGTCAATCCGAACGCTCCCAAAGGGGGCCGGATCCGCTATGGCCTCAATGGCAGCTTTGACAGCCTCAATCCGTTTCTTTTGAAAGGCGTCGCTCCACGGGGGTTATGGGATGTCGACTACGGCCTCAATGTTTATGAGCCTCTGATCACCCGCAGCGATGACGAAGCCTTTTCGCTCTATGGCCTGATCGCGGAATGGATCGACATGCCCGAGGATCGGTCCTCCATCACCTTCAAGCTCCGCGATGAAGCCAAATTCTCGGACGGGCACCAGATTGACGTAGAGGATGTGAAATTCACCGTTGAATTGCTGCGAGATCATGGGCGCCCGGCCTTCAAAAGCCGCATCAGCCGTATCAAGGCCATCGAAGAGCCCGGAGAACGTCAGATCCGCTTCGTGTTTGAAGATGGCAGTGACCGCGAATTGCCCCTGCTGATCGGCATGTTGCCGGTTCTGCCGAGCCACGCAATCAAGACCGAAGAATTCGCCAAATCAGGCATGTATCGCTTCATCGGGTCCGGGCCATACCTCATTGACAAGGTCGATCCCGGCACCCGCCTCACTTTGAAACGCAATCCGGATTATTGGGCCAAAGATCTTCCCGTCAAGATTGGGCAAAATAATTTCGATGTCATTGAAATAGAGTATTTCCGCGACAATACCGCGATGTTTGAGGCCTTCAAGAAGGGTGCATTCGACCTGTTGCCCGAAAGCGATCCAGCACGCTGGGCCAACCAGTATGATTTCAACGCAGCTCAGGATGGTCGCGTTGAAAAACTCACCCTGCAATCAGGCCTGCCCAAGGGTATGTCAGGCTTCGTCTTCAACACACGCAAACCGGTCTTTGCCGACCGCACCGTTCGCCGAACCCTTGCTACCCTGTTCGATTTCAATTGGGTCAACAAAAATCTCTATCACAACCTTTTCACCCGCACCGCAGGCTATTTCCAGAATTCCAGCCTGTCGTCCCTTGGCAGACCGACCAGCGAAGCGGAGAAAAAGCTGCTGGCCCCGTATCTCGACACGATCGACAAAGCCATTCTGGACGGCACCTATCAGCCGGTCTCCGCAACAGATGCCCGCGACATGCGCAAAGTCATGCGGCGCGCCATCAAGGATCTAGCCGCCGCAGGCTACGCGCTCAAAGGCGCGGTCATGACCCATATTGAGAGCGGCCGACCACTGGCCTTTGAATTTTTGGCAACCAACAAGGAACAGGAACGGCTTGCCCTGTCCTATGCCCGCATTCTTGAAAAAATCGGCGTCACCATGAAGGTCCGCGTGGTGGACTCGGCCCAATATTGGGAAAGGCGCAAGGTGATGGATTTCGACATGATGAAAATGTCATGGAGTGCATCCCTCTCGCCGGGCAATGAGCAATATGCCCGCTGGCATTCCTCCCAGCGCGACAAGGATGGTTGGTTTAATCAGGCCGGAGCCTCAGATCCGGCCATCGACTCCCTGATCGATGCCCTGCTCGCCGCCCGTTCGCAAGAGGACTTCACCGCCGCCGTCCGTGCTTTTGATCGTGTCCTGATCAATGGATATTATGTTGTGCCAATGTTTCACAAAAGCGACCAATGGCTGGGTCTGTGGAAGCGCATTGCCATGCCGGAGCCGGGCAAAGACGCCAAGGGACGTCCGCTGGCAGGCTATCGGCCCACGACCTTCTGGTATCGCAAAGACTGATCGGGAAGCCTTCAGGGAACTCTCCACGAAGTTTGCAACAAGGGGCTGTCTTGATCTTTGTGGAATCATGTAAACTATCTGTAATTTGCGTATCGCGTCCAAGAGGGAAAGAGGCCTGCAATGCTCCTCATCACGCCGGATCACATTGAAACCTATCGAGCATCAGGCCTGTGGGGAACTGAACGCATAGATCAGCGCTTTGCCCGTTGGGCCAAGGAGCGAGAGGATGAAATCGCTCTGGTCGACGACCAGACAATCCATTCTGTGTGTGCGCGCCAGCCTCAATATCTGTCTTACGGTCGCGCATGGCGACGCGTTGTCGCGATGTCCGCGTTTCTTTCCGGCATTGGCATGAAGAGTGACACGGTGGTGGCAGTCCTCTTGCCCCCTTGCGTCGATGCAGCCATCCTGACACTGGTGGCCAGCCGCCTGGGGTTGATCCTCGCCCCCATCCCCCTGACATCGGGCGAAGCCGACATGCGCGAGCGCCTGGAGCAGGTCGGGGCCAAGGCAATCGTCAGCTGCCCTCATTATGAAGGCGAGCCAGTTGCAGAACGCGCCCGCAATGTTGCCGCAGACATGTTCTCCATCCGCTTTGTCTTCAGTCTTGGCGACGGCGCTCCGGAAGGCCTCATCGATCTGCAATCGATCATGGATGAAGAAGAAGATACGGTTGACGAGGAAGCCCTGTTCGACATTGCCCCTCTTCCCGATGCCAATGCAGTGCTGGCGATCCATTGGGCCTCTGCAGGCAGCCTCGTCAGCACCCCCTTGGGCCGGAGCCACAATCAATTGCTCTCGGCATCGCGTCATGTCTATGAACAGACCGGACTGGAGGCGGGCGATTGCCTGATGATGGCCTACCATCTCTCCGGCCTTACCGGCTTTGCCGCTGGCATCATCGCCGCTCTTGATGCCGGCGTCCGATTGCAATTCCACCAGTTCCGCAGCCTTGAAGGCTTTAATGAAGCTTTGTCCGAATATGGCGTTCAACATGTGATGCTGCCCGGCGGTCAATGGAAAAATCTCCATTCTGTCCTGAGCATGAATGTCCGTGAGCAACTCAAGAGCATTTCCCTGATTTGGAGCCGGTCCCACGCGCAAGAAGTGCATTTCCCCGAAAACGAAACCGCAGCGCGGCTGATTGATGTGACCAATTTCGGCGAACTGGCAATGTTCGCCCAGATCCGCCGTTTGCCGGGGGAAATCGGGCCGGTGCCACTGGGCACCATCGAAGCACGCAATGTGCCGGGCGCTGCCTATCTCGAAACCCACCTGATGGGCGTTGACGCATCCCGCACCATAGCGGAGGGCGAGGTTGTCGGCGGCGAATTGTGCCTGAAGGGCGCAATGGTCCCTACTGTTGCCTTCCCCGCCGCAGGCGCAATTGAAGGCACGCCCTTGCGCGCGACTGATGATGGTTTCGTCCGCTCCGATGTCGCTTGCCAACTGGTCACCGAAAAGCATGGTGATGAGCGGGCGCTCTTCCGCCCGCTTGGCGATATTTCCGACCTTTTGTCCATGGGTGGTCTGACGGAACGGGCCATTGATATTGATGCGCTCTACAAGCAATGTCCCGGCGTATCAGATGCGGCAGCCTTCACCGCCCGCTCTGCGACCGGGGGACCAGATCAACTGCTCGCCGCCCTCGTGGTGCATGACGAGGACAGCGCCAAAGAAGATTTCTACGCCTTTCTCAAAAGCCGCAAGGTCTCTTCAACCAAATGGCCGCGCGACATCCTGTTCGTTCAGGCAATTCCACGCACCACAGATGGCCGCGTTCAGCGCGGCAGTCTGGTTGAAACTGCCAGAATGCATAACGTCGCCTGATCCTGTGCCGCACAGCACATTATCCATATAAGCAGAATAAGAGGGTCGCATGGCCAAGCAGGCATTGATTTTTACGGATCCGGACCACGGACTGGATTTGCCGCACTGGGCCGACATGCTGACCGAAGCGAATTTCGCCGTCTGGTCCCATTGCGTCCACTCCCAAGAGGCACCCGACAAGGTGTCGCTGGCCGCTGACATCCTGCTTGTGGATCTGCTTGACGTTAGCAAGGACCGGGTCGCAGACGTGGTCGAACGCGCCGTTGCCTTGCGCAAGTCCTTTGGTTTTTCCGAAGGCAGGGTGCCAATGGTCGCGATTGCCGACCCGTCGGTGGCGCTGAAGGAAGATCTGCTCTCTCCCTTTGCCGATGTGCTCAAACCACCCCTCACCCTTGATCTGATTGCCAATCGCCTCACCTCTTTGATGCGACTGGCCACCATGCGGCGCGAGGCCGAGCGGCGCTCCAAAACCTTCAAGCGCTTCGGCGTCGGTCTTCCGGTGGTGCCACCACCCAGCAACCTCGAAAAGCAATCCCTGCTCTATCTGGGCTCCGGCATGGCATTCCTGCCCGTCGAATGCGCCCTGCCGGACACCTTCACCACCACTGCAGCCCTGACCCCGGCCATGGCGCTCCATTACCTCGAAAATGAGAACTTTGATACGCTGGTGGTGGAACTGAGTGACTATAACGAGCATCTCATCCATTTCATCGGCGATCTCCGACGCAATCCGAACTATTTTTCCTTTCCGATCATCTTGCTCTGCCACAAGGACGCAACTGAAGACGGATTGGCAGGTCTCGCGGCAGGAGCCAACGACATCATCTCCTTCCCCTTCTCCGACCGTTTCTTTGAAAACCGCATCGAAATTCTTGTCAATGAGGAACGCTATCGCCGCCAATTGAAGAAAATCTTCAACGAAGCCCGCCTGTTGATGCCGACCGACACCACCACACGGCTCTATTCCGAAGAATTCCTCAAAGCCCATCTGCAAGTGCTCCACGAGCAGGAAAGCACAGCCAGCATGACCTTTGCCGGGGTCGATATTTCTTTTGATGTGATGCAGGGTGAGCGGCGCGAACAATCCCCAAGCCCGGCCTTGCTATCGCGCGTCGGACGGATGTTCTATGCACTGATGCGGGCAGAAGACCTGCTTGCACGCCTTGACAATGGGCGCTTTGTTGCCTTTTTCCCGGACACCGACCTGTTCGAGGCACGGATCGCCCTTCAGCGTATCCGCGCGATCATTCAATTGAGCCCCTTTGTTGAGCAGAATAGCGGCTTGGGCGTCAATGTGGTGCTCAACTTCTCGCTCCACCATTGCGACAGCAACAAGATCGATTTCGACATCGAACGGATATTGAAAGACCTGTTCGAAAATCCGGTTGTCCGTTTCTAGGCTGACCCCATCAGTTTTTTAGCTTTTTCATACGCGCCTTGATGATCAATTTTTTCAAGATAATGCCGGGTGCGCGCCAGACCTTGCCATGATGGCAAAGCAGATTTTCTTCACTGCTGTAACCATGATAGTCAAAGGCAATTGTATCATTGGACATAAATATATGTACGCCCGGCAGATTTCCGCGCGGGATGATCTATTTTGCCTTGAAACCACAGTCTGGATAGAGCCGCAAATACATGCCAGCCGGAATGTGACAGGCTCCATGGCCGAAAAAGGTGCGGTCAGGCAAGGCCCACCGTCTGGCGGCATCATGCTTGTATCGCGCCATAGCTAATTCTGTACCAGCTTTGCCAACTGGGTCATGATAACAGCGGTGCCTTTCAGCCGTGCGCCGGGATTGTTCCAATCGCGCGCCAGGAAAATCCGCTGATCGGGACGGATTTTGGCCAACAATCCCTGCTCGGTGATATATTGCACCAAACCTTGCGGGTTTGAGAATTCATTGTTTCGGAAACCGATGACCGCACCCTTTGGACCCGCATCGATTTTCTCGACATTGGCCTTGCGACAAAGCCCCTTGATATAGACGATCTTCAACAGATGCTTGACCTCATCGGGCTGCGGCCCGAAACGGTCAGTCAGCTCTGCCCCGAATTCATCAATCTCATTGGCCTCCACCAGATCGGCCAATCGGCGATAAAGGCTCAAGCGCAATTGCAGATCAGCCACATAACTGTCAGGGATCAGAACCGGCGTACCGATGGAAATCTGAGGTGACCATTTGTCTTCCATGATCGTCATGTCGCCAGAGCGCAGCGAAGCAACGGCCTCTTCGAGCATTTGCTGGTAAAGCTCGTATCCAACTTCCTTGACGTGACCGGACTGTTCCTCGCCAAGCAGATTGCCCGCACCGCGAATATCCAGATCATGGCTGGCCAACTGGAACCCGGCCCCAAGGGTATCAAGGCTTTGCAGAACTTTCAGGCGGCGCTCAGCCGTCGGGGTGAGCACCTTCTTGGCAGGCACGGTGAACAATGCATAGGCGCGGGTTTTTGACCGCCCCACACGCCCGCGCAACTGGTAAAGCTGACTCAGGCCAAACATATCAGCCCGATGGACAATCAACGTATTGGCAGTCGGTACGTCAATGCCAGATTCAACGATCGTCGTTGACAAAAGCACATCAAACTTGCCGTCATAAAAGGCAGTCATGATGTCATCAAGCTGCCCGGCAGCCATCTGTCCATGGGCCACCGCCACCTTCAACTCAGGCACCTGTTCTTCAAGGAAAGCTTTGACTTCGGCAATATCGCTAATACGCGGACAGACATAGAAACTGTGGCCACCGCGATAGCGTTCCCGCAACAGGGCCTCGCGAATGGTCAGCGCATCGAAAGGCGAAATGAAAGTACGGACAGCCAGACGATCCACCGGCGGCGTGGCAATCAACGACAATTCCCTCACCCCGGTCAACGCCAGCTGCAAGGTGCGAGGGATCGGCGTTGCCGACAGGGTCAGCACATGCACATCCGAGCGCAATTCCTTCAGTCGCTCTTTGTGCTTGACGCCAAAATGCTGTTCCTCGTCAATGATCAACAGGCCCAGATCACGGAATTCGATGCTTTTGCCGAGCAACGCATGGGTGCCAACAACAATATCGACCGAGCCATCCTTCAGCCCCTTCTTGGTCTGGTTCAGCCGTTTTGTGGTCACCAGACGCGAGGCCTGCTCGACATTGAGAGGAAAGCCGACAAAGCGATCGGCAAAGGTTTTGTAATGCTGCCGCGCCAGCAACGTGGTCGGCACGACAATCGCCACCTGCTTGCCATTCATCGCCGCGATGAAGGCAGCTCGTAGGGCAACTTCGGTCTTGCCAAAGCCGACATCACCGCAGACCAGTCGATCCATAGGACGACCGGACCCCATATCATCAAACACTTGCTCGATGGCGTTGAACTGGTCCTCGGTCTCATCAAACGGGAACCGAGCCGCGAATTCATCATACAGCCCTTCAGGCGGCGTGATCCGCTCGCCCTGACGCAATTCGCGCTCGGCAGCAACCTTGATCAACTGATCCGCCATCATGCGGATCCGGGCCTTCATCTTCGACTTACGCGCCTGCCAAGCCACCCCACCCAGCTTATCCAGCTGCGCTTCGGTGTCTTCCGAGCCATAGCGGGACAAAAGCTCGATATTCTCAACCGGCAGAAACAGCTTGTCACCACCGGCATAATGGATTTCGAGGCAATCATGCGGCGCACCGGCAGCATCCACCGTCTGCAACCCCATGAACCGGCCAATGCCATGCTCGATATGAACGACAATATCCCCCTGCGACAGGCTCGTCGCTTCGGTCAATATGTCAGAGCTTTTCTTGCGGCGGCGCTTGGAGCGGACAAGACGGTCGCCCAGAATATCCTGCTCGCCAATCACCACATCCTTGTCCGTCTCAAAGCCGCTTTCCAGCTCCAGAACGGTCAGACCTACCTGTTTGCCGGTGATAACGCTGCGGGCGCCCCATGTTTCATAAGGCACAAGTCCGGTGACGCCATGGTCGGTCAAAACCTGGTGCATTCGCTCCGCCGACCCTTTGGTCCAGCAGGCGATAGTCACCCGTTTCTTGTTTTCTTTGAGTTGCTTTATATGCTCAACCACCGCATCGAACACATTGACATTGTCCGCGCTGCGCTCGGCTGCAAAGGTCCGCCCCTGCTTGCCGCCAAGATCAATGATGGTCTCAACGCCCGTGTCCGGAATGTCAAAGGGCGACATGCGCACGCGAGTCTGAGAACCGAGCCGACTGGTCCATTCTTCCATATCAAGATAGAGCAAGGACGGCTCGATCGGCTTGTAAGGCACGCTCTGTTCCAGCCCGGAGTCCAGCCCTTCCTTGCGCGAGTCATAATGATCTTTCACAAGATCCATCCGCTCGCCGATGGCATCATCACTCAGCGGATCAAGCAGAACCGGCGCGCCTTCGGTGAAGTCAAACAGACATTCAAGATCGTCATTGAAGAAGGGCAACCAATGCTCGATGCCCTGATAGCGCCGCCCTTCACTGATCGCCTGATAAAGCATGTCGTCGCGCGTGGAAGCACCAAAGCTCGCGGTATAGCGGCGGCGGAAGCTGGAAATCGCCTCTTCGGTCAACACCACTTCAGAAGCAGAAACAAGCTCGACCTGCCGCAATTGCCCAACCGTGCGCTGGTTCTGCGGGTCAAAGCTGCGGATGCTTTCCAGCGTATCACCAAAAAAGTCGAGCCTTACAGGTTCTTCGGCACCGGGAGCGAACAAATCAAGGATGCCCCCGCGCACCGCATATTCTCCCTGCTCGCGCACCGTTGGGGTCCGCAGAAAGCCGTTGGTCTCCAGCCAAGAAATGAGGTCATCCATATCGACACTGTTGCCCGGACGGGCCGACCAGCTCTGATTGCGAACAGCGGTCCGGCTGGGCACCCGCTGCAGGATCGCATTGACCGACGTCAGCAACACCGTTGGTTGCTCAAAGGCCTGATAGGCCAAACGCGACAGGGCCGTCATCCGTCGCGCCGATATCTCCGCATTGGGAGACACCCGATCATAAGGCACACAGTCCCATGCAGGGAAAGAGATGCAATCAAGCTTTGGCGCGAAATAGCGCAAGGCCTGTTCCATCGATGCCATCCGCCGATCATCCCGCGCAATATAAACCGCGACAATTTTCCGGTCCTTGTTGGCTTTCAGATGCGCTGCGGCCATTTCGGCCAGCGCATACCCTTCCAGCCCATCAGGCACATGGGTGACGTGAATCATCATCGAAGAAGACAGGGCGTCGGAAAAACTGGTCATCGCGAACTGTGGCTCATAAAAGGCGGGAAAAGAACGGCAGGCTTTTGCCTTATGGCACAAAAGGCACCCCAAAGGCCAGAAATTGACCCCAAAAATGACGCTGGAATAACAAAGGCGGCCCGATAGGTCGCCTTGAACGACCTAACTGTCGGACCGCCTTTGAAAAATCAAGGTCAGAGCAAGCCTGTCTCGAAATTCTCGTGGTAATTTTTGATTTTGTAGAAGAGCGGACAGTCAAAGGCCTCGGGCACTGGAACTTCATCGGTGAACCACTGGATCAGGTCACGATCAAACTGATCGAGCAACATTTCCAGCTGGCCCAATTCCTCATCGCTGAGATTGTCCAATTCGCCATCGACGAAACGACCAAACATCAGGTCCATTTCCTTGATACCGCGATGCCATGCACGCATGAGAATCTTTTTGCGGCGGACATCAAGCCCTTCACTGCTACGGGTGGTACCTTGGGACATGGTCTAGCTCCTATGAGGGGTCTTTTCAAAGTTGGTTCTGTATAGCGCCTGTCAACGCACTTGTCAGCATCTGATCGATCAGCTATCACAAAACAAATGGTGAACATGGATTGACGTTACGCCGTAATTTGTCCATGCTTCGCATGAATTGTCCATTGCCCCAAAAGAGCCTATCCAAAGAGCCACACCATGCGCCCGAGCCATCTCAACAGCTACTTTGCGTCCCTGATGTCGCTCAAGGGTGTGGGACCGAAGATCGCACTGGCCTTCGCCAAACTTTTGCGCGGCGATCCGTTGCTCGAAGCAAGGCGGATTGACCTGCTCTTGCATATGCCTGTTGGAGTGATCGACCGCAGCCTGCAATCAGATCTGGCCACGGCACCGGAAGGGGCGATCGTGACCGTCAAGGTGACCATCGACAAACACTTGCCTCCCCCACGCAACAATCGGCGCGTACCTTATCGCATTCTCGCTCATGACGAGACCGACGAGCTGACCCTGACCTATTTCCACGCCAAAGGCGGCTATTTGGAAAAGCAATTGCCCGTTGGCGAAATGCGCTATATTTCCGGTAGATTGGAGCGCTTTAACGGCGGCCCGCAGATCACCCATCCTGATCATGTGGTCTCTGAGGCCGATTTTGCCACCATGCCGCTTCTGGAGCCGGTCTATCCGTTGACAGCAGGCATTTCAGGCAAAGTGCTGCACAAAGCGGTCCAAGCCTCTCTTGATGACCTGCCCCCCTTGCCCGAATGGCACGATCAGGCGCTCTTGCAGCGAGAAAAATGGATCCCGTTTGACGAGGCGCTCCGCCGTGTCCATCTCCCTCACGATCTGGCCGATCTGGAAGAAACATCCCACGTTCGCAAGCGCCTCGCCTATGACGAATGTCTGGCCAACCAGTTGGCACTCGCGCTCGTGCGCAACAAGGTGAAAAAATCCGCAGGTGTCGCCCGCAAATGGCGCGGAGATCTGAAGGCCAAGTTGCTCGCCGCCCTGCCGTTCCAACTGACCGGCAGCCAGACCGCTTCCATTGCCGACATCGAGGCAGACCTGGCCGCGCCAGACCGCATGCTGCGACTGGTTCAGGGCGACGTTGGCAGTGGCAAGACCATGGTCGCCCTGATGGCGGCTGCCGATGTCATTGAATCCGGCGCACAAGCCGCAATGATGGCTCCCACCGATCTGTTGGCCCGTCAGCATTACCAATCCATCAAGCCCCTCTGCGACACGGTCGGCATCCGTGTTGCTGTGCTCACTGGAAAGGACAGTGCTGCCGTCAAACGCGACACCTTGTCCGCGTTGGAGAAGGGCGATATCGACTTCCTGCTCGGCACCCATGCTCTGTTCCAGCAAACGGTCGTCTTTGCTGATCTCGGGCTTGCCATCGTCGATGAACAGCACCGTTTCGGCGTCCATCAGCGCCTCACTCTATCGGCCAAGGGCAACGCGACGGATCTGTTGGTCATGACAGCCACCCCGATACCCCGCACCCTTGTCCTTACCCACTATGGCGACATGGACGTCTCTTTGCTGACCGAGAAGCCCGCAGGCCGCAAGCCCATCGAAACCCGCACAATGAATCTCGATCGGCTGGCAGAACTCGTCCAGCGACTGGCACAGGCAATTGATCAGGGTGTGAAATGCTATTGGGTTTGCCCACTCGTTGAAGAATCCGAGTTGCTGGACGCAACCGCCGCCGAAGATCGCTACGCAACGCTGAAACAGGTCTTTGGCACCAAGGTGGAGCTGGTCCATGGCCGCATGACATCGGATGAAAAACGCACCGCCATGGAACGCTTCAAGGATGGTGACGCGCAAATTCTTGTTGCCACGACAGTGATTGAAGTCGGGGTCGATGTCCCACAAGCCACCATCATGGTGATTGAACATGCCGAACGCTTTGGCCTTGCCCAACTGCATCAGTTGCGTGGCCGCGTTGGGCGCGGGGACAAGGCCTCCTCCTGCATTCTGCTGTTCAAAGGCCCCCTTGGTCAAGTCGCCCGAGAACGCCTTAATATGATGCGCGAAACCGAAGATGGCTTCCGCATCGCCGAAGCGGACCTGCGCTTGCGTGGCGAAGGCGACGTGCTCGGCACCAAACAATCGGGACTGCCGGGCTTCCGCCTGACAGATCCCGAAACACATAAGGGATTGATGGAAATGGCCCGCACCGAAGCGCGCCTGATCATCGAAACCAACCCGGACCTTCAAGGCAACCGTGGCGCAGCCTTGCGTGACCTGCTCTATTTATTCAGCAGGGACGAAGCCATCCGCCTGCTCAAAGCCGGTTAGGCACGCAGCCTCTCACTGCCCCAGAACCGGCGAGATTTTGCGTTTTTTACGCTTTGATTTTGGCTTTGACGACGCGTCATCGGCAGATGGATCCACTTCTGTTGCATCATCCTCTGGCTCATCACCCATGAGTGACGCCTCGGCGACATCGTCGCTTTCAATGCCCCGCGGTTCTATGCCGAATTTCTCGGCAACCTTGTCCTGCTCGTCCTCGGCTGCATGTTTGGCGATGAAATCAGGGCTCACAAGCCCTGCAGAAATAACCAGCTTGGCAGCATCTTCAACGCTCATATCAAGGATGATCACATCCTCTCGCGGCACGAACAGCAGGAAACCGGAAGTCGGGTTCGGTGTCGTTGGCAAGAAGACCGAGATGAAACCATCTTTGCTATCCGTCCGATCAGACAACCGATGAGACACTTCCCCCATCGTGTTGGTCGCGATAAAGGACAGGGCCCACAGATCCCGACGCGGATATTCGATCACGGCAGCTTTTGTGAAGGTCTGACCCTTCTGCGAGAGAACGGTTTCGAAAATCTGCTTGAGCGCATTGTAAATGTTGCGCACCAGCGGCATCCGGCCCACCATCACCTCACCATAATTGAGGAACGACCGGCCAACAAAGTTGGCTGTCAGGAAGCCCAGAATGGTCAGGATGATTAGCGAGAAGATAAGCCCCACCCCCGGCACAGAAAAAGGCAGATAATTGTCCGGATTGTAAAAATGCGGGATGTAGGGTTTGACCGTATCATCCACCCACTGGATGAAGGACCAGGTGATGAATAAGGTGATACTGATGGGCGCGGCAATGACGAGGCCGGTCAAGAAATAGTTCCGAATCCGTGCGCCAAAGCTCAAGCGGACATGTTCGGGAGCATCTTTCTTGTCTTCGCCACTATGTTTGGACATTTTCTGCTTCTTCCTGTTGAACACACGCCTGTCGAGCATACGGGCTGGGAACACGAAACCATGCTTCACGCCGCTCGAACAACGCACCATGGTTGACCCGCTTGGCCAAGTTGGGAGCAATCCAACCGCCGGGCGCACCAGTCAACCTATCTTGTAAATAGTGTGATCGTTTGCATTTGAAAAGCGCAATCAACGTCTTTCGCGCCCTTTTAGTGCTCACAAGACAATTGCAGGCGCCGTTTCAACTGCCTATATGCTAAACTACCGAAGCACACCGTTGAAAATGCTTGGCAATCACGAGATATCAGAAATGGAACAATTGAAACGCCCATTCTTTATGTCGATCGGGTTGATCTTGACCGGAATCGGTATAGCAGGAGCGTTTCTTCCCATTCTGCCTTCAACAATTTTCTTCATCGGCGCGGTCTATTTCTTCGCCCGTTGCTCTCCACGCCTTGAAACATGGATCCTGACCCACCCCTTGTTCGGCCCGCCAGTCGTTGCCTGGCAACAACATGGTGCGATCCCACGCAAGGCGAAATATCTCGCTTTCACGGGCATGGCCCTCGGCTTCCTGTCCTTTTTCTATTTCGTGCAACCGGGGGCTTGGCTGCTGGTTGGCGTGACCATCTTTTTTGTCGCCAGCGCGCTTTATGTCGGCACGCGACCCGATGACCCCAAACAGGACAGTAGCGCAGATGTATGAAAGCGCGCGATTGTAACCCAACGGAAAAGGACATCATAAGGATGCCCTTTGCATGATATTTGGGTTATTCCACCGTCACCGATTTCGCCAGATTGCGCGGCTGGTCAACGTCTGTTCCCATAAAGTTTGCCGTATGATAGGCGAGCAACTGCACGGGCAACGCAAAAACGATCGGCGCGATAATGTCCGGCACGCTCGGCATGACAATGGTGCGGCAATCTTCAAGCCCATTCTTGTCGGCACCGGCCTGATCAGTGATCAGAATGATCCGCCCATCGCGTGCCGCCACTTCCTGCATGTTGGATACGGTCTTATCGTATGAGGAATCATCCGGCGCAATCACGACCACCGGCATGGTTTCATCGATCAGGGCAATCGGGCCATGCTTCAATTCACCCGCAGCATAGCCTTCGGCGTGAATATAGGAAATTTCCTTCAGCTTCAGCGCCCCTTCCATTGCCAAGGGGAAGTTGGTGCCGCGCCCCAGATAGAGCACATGCTTGACCTTGGAGAGATCATGAGCCAGAGCCTCAATATCGTCTGAGGCTTTCAAAGCCTGACGGATATATTTAGGCAATTCGCTCAGCGCCTTCACATAGGCCTGCTCTTCGTCTGCCGAAATGGTCCCCCTTGCGCGTCCGGCCATGATGGCCAGAGCCAGCAAAACAGACAGCTGACAGGTGAAGGCCTTGGTCGAAGCAACCCCGATTTCCGGCCCCGCAATGGTGGGGAAAATTGCATCGCTCTCGCGTGCAATGGTGCTTTCCTGCACATTGACGATGGCGGCAATATGCTGCTTTTGCGAACGACAATAGCGCAAGCAAGCCAGCGTATCTGCGGTTTCCCCGGACTGGGAGATGAACAGGGCCAGCCCGCCCTCCTCCATTGGCATTTCGCGGTACCGGAACTCCGACGCCACATCGATATCAACCGGAATTCGCGCCAGACGCTCGAACCAGTATTTGGCAACAACGCCGGCATAATAGGCGGTGCCGCAGGCCGACATGGCGATCCGGTTGAGCTTGGCAAAGTCGAACGGCAGATTGCCATTCAACCGCACGGTGCCAGAAGCGAAATCCACATAATGGGTCAGGGTATGCTGGATGACTTCGGGCTGTTCATGCATCTCCTTTTCCATGAAATGCTTGTAATTGCCCTTGTCGACGATATTCGCCGACGCCTGCGCCGTGGTGGAGACGCGCTCGACCAGTTCGTTGGTCTCGTCAAAGATTGAAATGGTGGTGCGGCTCAAAACGACCCAATCACCCTCTTCCAGATAGGTGATCTCGTCAGTGAAGGGTGCCAGCGCAAAGGCGTCTGACCCAAGGAACATCTGTCCTTCCCCATGACCAACAGCCAGAGGCGAGCCACGCCGTGCGCCGATCATCAGGTCTTCTTCGCCGGAGAAAATGATCGCCAGCGAGAAAGCCCCATCCAAACGGCCCAGCACCGCCGAGACAGCATCAACAGGCATCTTGCCATTATTCAGTTCATCCTGAATGAGATGAACGACGGTTTCGGTGTCGGTTTCGGTCTCGAAAACATGCCCTTTGGCAGTCAGTTCTTCACGCAATTCCCGGAAATTCTCGATAATCCCGTTATGAACAGCGGCCACACCACCGGCCTGATGCGGATGGGCATTGGTCTCGTTCGGAATGCCGTGGGTCGCCCAGCGGGTATGGCCAATGCCAATGGTACCCGCCAAGGGGTTGTTACCGAGCAGCAATTCGAGATTGCGCAACTTGCCTGCAGCGCGACGGCGGCCGAGCTGACCTTCATGAACGGTTGCAACACCGGCTGAATCATATCCGCGATATTCCAGCCGTTTCAAGGCATCCACCAGCAATGGAGCGACATCTTGATTACCGAGAATTCCAACAATCCCGCACATGGCAAAGTCTTTCCTGAAAATGAGGTCGTATTCGTTACGACACAATAAATCAAACTAGTATCTGGGTACCCCAAGCAATCGGGATTCGCGAAATCAATTCAGCTTGCAGTTTCTAACGCTACGAATACAGCACGCTAAAAGTCGCCATTAACATCATGATTTCTTTTTGTTTTTCGCCCTGAAGGACGCAGCCCAACCGTCTTTGACAAAGGCTTTGGCGCGGGTCACTGCAAGGGCATCAGCGTTAACGGGCGACGTGATCACACTGCCCGCTCCGACGATGGCGCCATCCCCGATTTGGGCCGGTGCGACGAGAGCCGTGTTCGATCCAATGAAGGCTCCGACCCCTATATCGGTATGGAATTTGTTGAATCCATCATAGTTGCAAGTGATGGTCCCTGCGCCAATATTGGCTTTCGAGCCGACCCGGGCATCCCCGATATAGGAAAGGTGATTGACCTTGGCCCCTTGCTCGATCTTCGCTTTCTTTGTTTCAACGAAATTGCCGATTTTGACATTTGCTTCCAGTTCGGTCCCCGGACGCAACCGCGCATAAGGGCCAACAACACAGCCCTCCGCCACGCTTGCCCCTTCCAGATGGGAAAAGGCGCGAATATGCGCATTGTCCGCGATGCTGACACCGGGAGCAAAGATCACATTCTGTTCAATCACCACATCCTTGCCAAGTCTGGTATCAAAGGAGAAGAAGACCGTATCCGGCGCGAGCAAGGTAGCCCCCTCTTCCATCGCCTTCTGTCGGGCAACGGCCTGAAAGGTCGCCTCCACCTTGGCCAGATGAGCGCGATTATTCACCCCTTGCAGCTCGGCTTCCGGCGCTTCAATCGCCGTCACAGCAAGGTCACGCGCATTGGCAATTTCAACTGCGTCGGTAAGATAATATTCCCCTTGGGCATTGTTGTTTTCGATGCTTTCAAGCAAAGAGACGATCGACTTGCCGGAAAAGCCCATGATGCCGCCATTGCAGAAGCAGATTTCCAGCTCTTCAGCGTTGCAATCCTTGGCTTCGCGGATTGCCATCAACTTGCCGCCCGCTTCGAGCAAACGGCCATAAGGCCCCGGCTCTTCGGTGCGAAAACCAAGCACCACAACGTCGTTGCCTTGAGCCAATTTCGCACGCATCGCCAGAATCGTCTCGCTGCGCAACAGCGGTGTATCACCAAACAGGACGATGACGTCATCGCATTCATCAAGCAGATCCTCTTTCGCCGCGAGAACCGCATGGCCGGTCCCCAGCCGCTCGGTCTGTATATGGGCATGCACCGCCGGGTGAACCCCCGCCGCCGCTTTGTGGACAGCTTCCATATCCGGACCGACCACCACCGACACCAGCTCAACGCCTGCATCGCGCGCCACTCTGGTGACATGGCCAACCATCGACAGCCCCGCCACTTCATGCAAAACCTTTGGTTTGCTGGACTTCATGCGGGTTCCCTGACCTGCAGCCAGAATGACAGCCTGGCATCTGCGCTCAGCCATAAATGCTCTCCTCGCGAACAAATGAATTTCTTAATGCTTTTTAGTTCATATTTAACTAAGGAACAATTGAGACACTTCTTAGAACGACCCTTGCGGGACTCACAAAAAAAGACTTTGCTTAATAAAGCGTGAAACACAGATTCGCGCGTGAAGGAGGCAGTTTGTAATGGCGCGGCCAGGCAAAGCCATCTTTGACGTAGCCATGATGGCAGGTTGGGCATTTGCGGCGGTCCTGACCGGCTTGGTTGCCTTGACGATGGTGGATGATACCGGTGATTCCGCGACAAACCCTAGTGTTGTAGCAACGCTGGGGAACAATGACTCACGCCTTGTGACCGGCTCCATTGATCGCCAGCGCCCGGTTGACCCTTTAAGCACAGGCAGCATCCAGTCGAACAATCCCCAGATCGCCAAGCAAGTTGCCCGTCAGAACGAAAGCTTCAATCCCTTCTCCGATCAGGTCAATCGCCAATCGAACCAGATTCGCGACGTCCTTAACGAACTGCGTGCCCTGAAACGCGAAGTTGCTGCCTTCCACATCAGCACCAAACGTCTGCGCAATGAAAATGACCTCCTGCGGCAACGTTTGGTAAAACTCGAACAGGCCAAAGAAACCGCAAGAAACCCGGTCAGAATTGTCACCCTTCCAAAGCGCGACGATAGCAGATCACCATTCTTGCACTCCGCTGACAACAACATGCCAATCGACACCAACCCAACCGGGTCGATTGCGCCAACCCGGCAGATTCCTGAAAGCGGCCCCGCCTTTGATCCATTCAAGAATGATCCGCAATCAAAGGTGAAAATCTCTCGCGAACCATTGAATATGGACCTAACGGTTGAAGGCCCTAATGGCCGCATGATGCTGCCAAAGACCAAACCTACAAAACGACAGGCAGCAGCGAAACGGCCCCCAAATGGCCTCAAACCCAAAAGTGAAGTGGTACCGGCCCCTCAACAGGCACTGAGTTCCAGCCAAACGTCATTCGCGCTCGATTTGGGACAATTTGTTTCCATCGCCACCCTCGACGGTGCCTGGAACGAAATTTCCGCTTCCCAGCGCGCGCTCATTGGCGATCTGAAACCGTTGAGCAAGGTCGTGCGCAATAGCGATGACAAACTGGCCCTCAATCTGATTGCCGGCCCAATTCAGAATGCAGCCCAAGCGGCCACGCTTTGCGCCAAGTTGAAATATCGTGGCTATGCCTGTCGCGTGTCTGTCTATCAAGGACAGGCGCTCGCAAGCCGTTGAAGCACACCTTCCTGTCTGATCTCTTTCCTGTCTGACAACATTGCTCCAGCCCTGTGCAGACCCGTCTCAAGACGGATTGCGCTGCAGCCCTGAGATGTATAGAACCAAGGCAGTTTACGTAAATATCTCAAGCATCAGCCCCAACCGGTTGAGCCCCTGTCAGCTTTGCGCCCCACCCGGATTCCCACCATCCTTGCCCGTTAAAGAGGCCCGTCCTTGTCTCCGCATCTCCTTGCCTATTTGCTGCTCGCAGCCAGCCCGTTTTTCTTTTCCTCCAACATCATCATCGGTTCGATAGCGGTGCGTTCGATCGAGCCTTTCACGCTGACATTCTTTCGCTGGGGCTTGGCCTTTCTGATCATCCTACCGATGGCATGGCGGGCGATGGCCAATCATCGACATCTTCTGCTGGAACAATGGAAACTGATTTCGCTGAATGCTTTTCTGGCGATGGGGCTGTGCGGCACGGGGGTCTACTGGGCGCTGAAAAACACGTCGGCCACCAATGGAACGCTGATCTATACCGCCGCGCCGGTGATCATCGTTCTGATGGAATGGCTGTTTCGTGGTCGAGCAATCAGCCTGCGCGAAATCCTCGGCATCATCGCAGCGATCAGCGGCATTTTATTCATTATTTTCAAAGGCAGCCTGGCGGCCATGCTGGCGATCGAATTCAACAGCGGAGATCTGCTGTTTGTCATCGCCGCAACCTCTTGGGCCATCTATTCGGTACTCTCGAAAAATGAGGCTCTGCGCCCGGTTCCAACCGTCGGCATGTTCGCCATCGTCGCTTTGATTGGCGCGCTGATGCAGGTGCCTTTCATGATCTGGGAACTGTCGGGCACCGGCGCTTTCCCCACCACACAGGACCAATGGGCAAGCCTGCTTGGACTGGCCTTCATCTCGTCGGTATTGGCTTTCATTTCCTACCAGTTCGGCATCAAGACGCTCGGACCGGCAACCGCTGGCATTTTCATGTATTTCATGCCCCCGGTCGGGGTCTTGCTCGCGGTGGTCTTTCTCGGTGAACATTTCCAGCCCTTCCATATGGTCGGGCTGGTGCTGGTGCTCTCAGGGGTGATCTTGGCGACCTTTCCAGCCAAACAGCTATTTAGAAAGGCACAGCGGATCTAGAGGCCACATAACCTTCCGCTCCGGCATCCCCCCTTAGCCAAGATTGTTGAGGCCGGGCAGCATTTCCTGAAGCCAGAATGCAGCATTCTGCACCTGACCGGTGACGAACAGCACGCCGGTCAGAACCAGCAATGCCCCCATCACCTTTTCAACCGTCCCCATATGCTTCCTGAAGCGCTGCATCATGCCCAGAAACTGACCGGCAAAGGCAGCAGCCAGCAGAAACGGAATCCCCAGACCAAGGCTGTAGACGGTCAACAGCAGCATCCCCTGCTGCACGCTTTCTTCCGTGCCAGCAACCGCGAGGATGGTCGCCAGCACCGGCCCGATGCACGGGGTCCAGCCAAAGGCAAAGGCAAGGCCGATCAAATAGGCCCCGATCAGGCCAGCGGGCTTGCGCTGTACATTGACTCGCGCCTCCCGATAGAGAAAGGCAATCCGGAAGACCCCGAGAAAATGCAACCCCATCACGATGATAATTGCCCCGGCTACATAGGACAGGATGCCGGAATAGAGCTTGAGATATTGTCCAACGACCGACGCCCCGGCCCCCAGAAGCACGAAAATCGTCGTGAAGCCAAGAACAAAGGCGAAAGCGGACAAGATGATACGACTCGCTGCCCGCTGCTTGTCAGCGGCACCGGTCAACTGATCCATCGACACCCCGGCAATGTAGCAAAGATAGGGCGGTACAAGCGGCAACACACAAGGCGAGACAAAGGAGATAAAACCTGCCAACAGGGCACCGGGATAGGTTACGTCAAAGGCCATCGAATTTGTCTCTCCTCATTCTTCACGTGCGCGGCGTCGCAGACCCAAATTGATTTCCGATTTTGCCTCAACCAGCAAAATCCGAAGTTCGTCATGATGTAGAGTTGCCGCCCCTCTTCGTCCAATCACAGTCGCGAGAGGCCCTACACAAGAATCTGATACCAAACAGGGCGCGCTCTACCCTATCGCAGGCAAATGCAGGCAAAGCAAGGTCGGACAAAGTGACAAATCGAAAAAGCTTCCCCGTAAAAACCGTCACGCGCCAGAATGACATATCAAAGGCAAGAATTTTTCGTCATTTGGAGCTGCAAAATCACGACGTTATAACCAAGTGAGAGTTTTCCCACGAAAAATGGATTGAATTCCCTGTGGGTGTTGACTGACCCGAAAATTTCTTTAAAAAGGCGCTCACCACACAAGGCGTGCCCGTAGCTCAGCTGGTAGAGCATCCGACTTTTAATCGGACGGTCGAAGGTTCGAATCCTTCCGGGCACACCATCTCCCCTCATATTCGGGACTGTATGGTTCGCTTACAAAAAGCGTCCTCGGTTTGGCTTTGTGTGAGATCAGTAAGTTTTCTGAAAGCTTCATGCTTTAGAAGACTAGGAACAGGTGCCCGTAGCTCAGCTGGTAGAGCATCCGACTTTTAATCGGACGGTCGAAGGTTCGAATCCTTCCGGGCACACCATTTCCCCTTTTCTCTTCCCCCCTTGCTATCTCGCTGATTCCGCCTGGCAGCCCTCGCCTTGAGGCGGTTTGCATCCCTGCTGCGTGTCGTTCACACGTCCATTCGGCTGTGAAACACGACTTGTACACAGATCACCAACAATCTGGCGTAGCAAATTATGTGACAACTTAATGACTTGAAATCGCTCGATTGTGACGCACTTTTTGCGCCATTTTGCGATGGCTCACAGGGTCAAAAGCCTTTCAAATCCTTTGACATATTCGTGAATTTAACAAAAAGCGCAATTTTTGCGCTACACTGTAACCAAGACTTCGACCAATTCAAAAATTGTCCGAAGCGACAATCAGAGGAGACGCCACTCGAAAAAATCGGAGAATCAATATGAAACATGACCAAGTCAGCACCGGTTTTGCCGATTGGCAAACCGAGCCAACCACCAAACCATCCACCGCAACAAAACAGGACAAAGCAGCTCAAACCCCCATTGCAATCTGGATCAGAAGCCTCGCCTTCTCAGCTCTTTTCTTGATTGGCACCTTTGCCTATTCAACACCGTCTCAGGCAGATGATGCCAAAGCCGTCACGGCCAATGTGCCGCAAGCCGAGACCAACCCAGACATGGAATCGTCGAAATTACTGGTTTTGACGAAAGTGGATCGTGCGGCCATTCAATTCGTAATCAAAATGCACATTGCCAGCCTCAACCAGCAGCGTGCAGACCTGTTCCACAAAACCTTCACGCAAAAGACTCAGGCCGCTTTTGAGTCTCCCGACGAAATGCTGATTTTCTTTTCGATGCGCTATTTGCCAGTCGTCTTTGCAGAAGATTTTCGCTTTACCGATATTAGCCTTGATGGCGCAGTTCCCATCCAACATGGCTATTTGACCGACAAACGCGGCAAGCGCTGGCGCTTATCCTATGGCTTGCAAAATCTGGGCAACAGCGATTGGCGGATCATTTCAAGCGCCATCGTCTACGCACCGGGTGATCCCGCGTAAGACGGGGCACGTAACAGATCTCTCACAAACAGAGTGCCGCTCATTGAAAGCCATAGAGCTAGAGCAGCCGACTGAGGCCGAGGTCATCAAAGGACGGGCAGATCCCCACGGGCCCAACCTTCCTTGACCTCGGCTTTATGATCGGCAAAGCGCCCGGCCTCAATTGCGTCGCGCATTCCCTGCATCAAGGCCTGATAATAGGCCAGATTGTTCCAAGTCAGAAGCATCGAGCCAAGCGCCTCATTGGACTTGATGAGGTGATACAGATAGGCACGGGAATAGTCGCGCGCCGCCGGACAGGTGCTTTCCGGATCAAGCGGACGATGATCATCCTTGTGACGGGCATTCTTGAGATTGATCTTGCCAAAGCGTGTATAGGCCAGACCATGGCGACCGGCGCGGGTCGGCATGACACAGTCAAACATATCAACCCCACGACCCACCGCCTCAATCAGATCGTCCGGCGTGCCGACCCCCATCAGGTAGCGCGGTTTGTTCTCAGGCAAGATAGGGCAAGTCAGCTCCAGCATGTCGAGCATAACATTCTGCGGCTCGCCAACCGCCAGCCCACCAATCGAATAGCCCTTCAGATCCATGGCTTTGAGGGCTAGAGCCGATTCTTCACGCAGACGCGGTACATCGCCCCCCTGCACAATGCCAAACATGGCCTGCCCGGGACGATCACCAAACTGGACCTTGCAGCGCTCTGCCCAGCGCAGGGACAGCTGCATCGCCTTTTCGATCTCTTCTTCGCTCGCAGGCAGTCTGGTGCATTCATCAAGCTGCATCTGGATGTCAGAGCCCAGCAAACATTGAATTTCAATCGACCGCTCCGGCGTCATCATATATTTGACGCCGTCAATGTGGGATTTGAACTCGACGCCCTCTTCGCTCATCTTGCGCAGTTGGGCAAGCGACATCACCTGAAAACCGCCGGAATCAGTGAGGATCGGATAAGGCCAGTTGGCAAATTTGTGCAAGCCACCAAGGGCATCAATCCGCTCGGCACCGGGCCGCAACATCAGATGGTAGGTGTTGCCAAGAATGACATCTGCCCCCAAATCCCGAACCTGTCCGGGATACATGAATTTTACCGTCGCCGCCGTACCAACGGGCATGAAGGCCGGCGTGCGGATCGTACCGCGCGGCATGGTGACTTCGCCGCGGCGGGCCTTGCCGTCCTCGGCCAGCAGCTTGAAGCTGAAGTCCGTTGGACGCGGGTCAGGCAGAGGCTGCCCCAAATTCATCCGGTCCGCATTGATGGATGGAGTGCTGTTATGATTCGTCTCGGTCATGTCATTCTTTCCCGGCGCGAGCAGCCTCAGGCGCGCAGCAGCAACGAGGAATCCCCGTATGAATAAAAGCGATAGCCATTGGCGATGGCATGGGCATAGGCCGCCTGCATCCGTTCCTGTCCCATAATGGCGGAAACCAGCATGAACAGGGTCGATTTTGGCAAATGGAAGTTGGTCATCAGGCCGTCAATCGCCCTGAAGCGGTAGCCCGGCGTAATGAAAATGTCTGTGTCACCGCAAAATGGCTGCACGACACCCGCCTCGTCCGTCGCACTTTCCAACAGCCGCAAGGACGTTGTCCCGACCGCGATAATCTTGTTGCCGCGCGCATGAACAGCATTCAGCCTGTCGGCCATATCGGGGGTGATTTCACCCCATTCGGAATGCATCACATGGTCTTCGGTGTCATCCGCCTTGACCGGCAAAAAGGTCCCCGCCCCCACATGAAGCGTGACGAAATGCCGCTCAACCCCTTTTGCATCCAGAGCATCGAACAACCGGTCGGTAAAATGCAACCCGGCGGTCGGCGCTGCAACAGCTCCCTCTTCGCGGGCATAAATGGTCTGATAGTCTGTCTTGTCGCGCTCATCCTCGGCGCGTTTGGACGCGATATAAGGCGGCAGCGGAATATGTCCCACCTCTGCAATCGCTCCATCAAGCGACGCGCCTTTTGCATCAAAGCGCAGCACCACCTCACCCGCGTCCCCTTTTTCGGTGATCATGGCAGACAGATTGGGGCCAAATTCAATCCGGTCGTCAAGCTGCACCTTCTTGGCCGGACGGGCAAAGGCGCGCCATGTCGACAGTTTCTCACGCTTGTGCAAATTGAAATGCACCCCCGCACGAATGTCACCACGCACCCGGATGCCAGCCAGTTCAGCCGGAATCACCTTGGTGTCATTGAACACCAAAGCATCGCCCGGCTCCAAAAAAGCGGGCAGATCCAGCACCATGTGGCTTTCAAAGTCACCGGACGGCGGCACAAACAACAGCTTGGCTTCGTCGCGCGGATTGTGCGGACGCAGCGCAATGCTCTCATTGGGAAGATCAAAGTCGAAGAGGTCGACGCGCATGAACAGGCTCAGTCATCGATGGGCGCGTGGCTCATCAAGTGCTCCAGGCGCGATTTTGCAGAACAACACGGTATCCGTCCGGATCTTCAAAGGTGATCCCGACCTGATCCCAATAATCATTGTTGGATGGGACGGCTTCATATCCTGCCTGTCGCATCATATCAACCCGTTTCAGCCATTCTTCGCGCTTCTAGCAGGTAAAAACCAGCAAAGCCTTATGATCCGGCGCCTGAGGCGCTGTCACACCATGCTCTATCGTGAATTCGAGATGATAAGCGGCATTGGGGTGGGGCGATGATCAAACCATCAAAGCCGTTGTGACTCTCAAAAGAGCCAAGCAGATCAAAGCCCAGACCGTCGCAATAAAAAGCCTTGATGGCTTCAAAATCGCGACAGGATCATGCAACTCGCATTCTCGGAAAGTGAATGCCGTAGCTCATGATAAATCCGGGCTCTGATAAATGTCTTAAACGTCAGCAGCGACGCGCATGGAGATGATGCTGTCAGGGTCCTGAACAGGCTCGCCACGCTTGATTTCGTCGATATTCTCCATGCCTTCGATCACGTCACCCCAGTAGGTATACTGGTTGTCGAGCCAAGGAGCGCGGTCAAAGCAGATGAAGAACTGGCTGTTGGCAGAGTTCGGATTCATCGCACGCGCCATGGAGCAAGAGCCGCGCACATGTTCGGTGGTGGAGAATTCTGCTTTCAGGTCAGGCTTGTCCGACCCGCCAGTACCAGTGCCATGTGGGCAGCCAACCTGAGCCATGAAGCCATCGATGACGCGGTGGAACACGATTCCGTCATAGAATTTCTCGCGGGACAGCTCTTTCAGTCGCTCACAATGAGCCGGAGCCAGGTCCGGACGAAGGGCGATGACAACTTTGCCCTTGGTGGTTTCCATGATCAGGGTGTTTTCAGGATCTTTGATCTCTGCCACTTGTCTCTTCCTTTTCTAAGAGAGTAGGCCCCGGCCCATTCTGCGATGGATATCGGAGCTGTTTGCAAAAGTCTGTCTTGGCGACAAACCTCACATATTGAATTGACGGGATTATTTGGCGTCCGCGGCAACCTGCATCTTGACGATAACGTCAGGATTGCGGGGTGGCTCGCCCTTTTTCAGGCGATCGATATATTCCATGCCATCGGTCACTTCGCCCCAGACCGTATATTGGCCATTGAGCCAGGATGCCCGATTGAACATGATGAAAAACTGGCTGTTGGCACTGTCCTTGGATGAGGAACGCGCCATGCCGACCACACCACGTTCAAAGGGGCGCGGGCTGAATTCAGCCTTGAGATCTGGCAAATCGGACCCACCGGTCCCATTGCCAAGCGGGTCACCGGTCTGCGCCATGAAGCCATCGATGACGCGGTGGAATTTCAACCCGTCATAAAAACCTTTGCGGGTGAGTTCCTTGATCCGCTCCACATGCTTTGGGGCAAGGTCCGGGCGCATTTTGATGACGACGCGACCATAGGCCGTATCGAGATAAAGCGTATTTTCCTTGTCATCCGCAAAAGCCGCCTGCGGCGCGCTCCATGCAAGAGCTGCGAGAAGGCCTGCGGTCAGAAAAAAGCGTCGGGTAAAAGTCATAAAGTTTCCGTTCAGCTAGAGAGCTTTTTGTCAAAGGCCGCTTTGACGACACTGGGCACAAAGGGGGAAATATCCCCACCCATGACGGCAACCTGACGAATCAGACTGGCAGCAATATGGCGCACCGAGCTGCCAGATGGCAAATAAATGGTCTGGACTTCCGGCGCCAATGTTTCATTGATTCCGGCCAGCTGCATTTCATAATCAAAATCAGTACCGTCACGCAAGCCACGGATCATGATCGTTGCGTTCGCCCGCCTGGCTGTATTGATCACCAGATCATCAAAGGTCACCACCTTTAATATGGTGTCGGTTTCCGCAGCAATCGGCGAAACAACCGCGTGAATCAGGTCATGACGTTCCTCAGGCGAGAAAAACGGCTCCTTGCCGTGATGCACGCCGATCGCAAGCACCAGTTCATCAACCAGATGGCAGGCCCGTTGAACGATATCCAGATGACCAAAGGTAATCGGATCGAAAGAACCGGGGTAAAGGGCGACTTTTTTTGACATTGTCTGCTTCCGTTGCATTGCGTGTCCGCCCTTCTCAAGACAGGAAATCGATAAGGCTGTCAATAGTGCGATATTCGAATTCAGGCTTGCCTTCTTTTTCGGATAATGAGAGATATACGTAAAAATGAATAGAAGATGAACGCGACACTCAGCACATCTTCATATAAGATCCAATAAAAGATTTTTTAACGTTGTTTTTTTAATAATGTCGATATTTTGGGGATGTTGATATGGCTTCAATGGAAAAAACCAAATTCTTCGTGGCAACCGGCATCATGATTTGTGTGATGGGGCTTGGATTTATCGCAATGAGCGGCTCGTCTGCTCTGTCTGATGGCTATGGTACACCACTTGATATCTCAAGCCTGAATTTCTTTGGCAATTCAACTTCTGGCGCCTGCGTGGCGCAAAAAGGCACCAGTTCCTGTAGCAGCAACATCGCGCTGGCCAACTGAAGCCCAAAAAAAATCTGGATAGATCACGGTTCAAAAGTCTACTGAGAGACTGTTGATTTTTTGACTATTCCAATAAAAAAGGCCCGTCTCCGGGCCTTTTTTATTGTCTTCTTGCATGTCAGCTAGACGTCAAAGTCAGCTTTCGTCCCCAGATGGATCAGCAGGATCAGTTGGACCAGCAGCAGGTGGCGTATCGCCATTGCCATTGTCTTCACCCTCAGCATCCTCTTCGGCTTCGACATCCTGATCTTCCTCAGAAATTTTCTCAACCGAAACAACACGCTCGCCTTCACGGGTCTTGAACACCGTCACACCCTGCGTCGAACGGCCCGCGATGCGGATGCCGTCGATCGGACAGCGGATCAACTGACCACCATCTGTTACCAGCATGATCTGATCGCTTTCCTCGGCCGGGAAGCTGGCAATCAGCGGCCCGTTGCGATCATTCACCGCCATGGCAACAATGCCTTTGCCACCGCGACCCGAGGTCCGATATTCATAGGACGAGGTCCGCTTGCCGAAGCCGTTTTCCGAAATGGTCAGAACAAACTGCTCGGCAGCGTCCATGGCGGCATATTTGTCGCCAAGCTCGGCACCTGCGGCACCTTCTTCGACCTCAACAGTCTCTTCGGCGTCTTCGCCATGAAGGGCGCGTCGCATGGCGTTCGCACGCCGCAGATATTCGTTGCGCTCATCCGGCGTTGCATCGAAATGCCGCAGGATTGACATGGAAATGACCTTGTCATCCTCTTCCAGACGGATGCCGCGCACACCGGTCGAGCCACGGCTCTGGAATACACGCACATCATCAACAGGGAAACGGATGCACTGGCCATTGGCCGTTGTCAGCAACACATTATCATCCGCGTTGCAGGTCTCAACCCCGACAATGCCATCATCTGAACCATCTTCAAACTTCATCGCGATCTTACCATTGCGATTGACCAGCTTGAAGTCAGACAGCTTGTTGCGGCGCACCGAACCGGAGATGGTGGCAAACATCAGATCGAGAGTTTCCCAGCTCTCCTCATCTTCAGGCAGTGGTAGAATTGAGGTGATCCGCTCGCCTTGCTGCAGAGGCAGCAGATTAATCAATGCCTTGCCCTTGCCTTGCGGCGCGGACAATGGCAAACGCCAGACCTTCATCTTATAGGCAATGCCGCGCGAGGAGAAGAATAGCACCGGCGTGTGCGTATTGCCCACAAACAGCCGCGTGACGAAATCTTCATCCTTGGTTGCCATGCCGGAGCGTCCCTTGCCACCGCGACGCTGGGCGCGATAGGTGGAAAGCGGCACGCGCTTGATGTAACCGGCATGGGAAACGGTAACCACCATTTCTTCGCGCTGGATCAGATCTTCATCATCAAAATCGGCGCCACCTTCGATAATCTCGGTGCGTCGGGGCGTCGCGAATTCTTCCTTCAGATCAAGCATTTCCTGCTTGACGATGGCATAGATCCGCTCGCGCGAGCGTAGAATATCCAGATAGTCGGTGATTTTTTCACCCAGGGCATTCAGCTCATCGCCAACTTCGTCACGGCCAATTGCCGTCAAACGGGCCAGACGCAATTCGAGAATGGCGCGGGCCTGTTCTTCGGACAGATAATAGGTTCCGTCCTCATTGATCCTGTGGCGCGGATCGTCGATCAGCACAATCAGATCAGCCACATCCGTGGCAGGCCAACGGCGTTCCATCAACTGGTTGCGCGCGGTAGACGGATCCGGCGCATTGCGGATCAAGCGGATGACTTCGTCAATATTGGCAACCGCAATTGCCAAACCAACCAGAATATGGGCGCGATCACGGGCCTTGTTGAGCAGATACTTGGTCCGGCGGCTGACCACTTCTTCGCGGAACTGGTTGAAGGCATGCAGCACGTCGCGCAGATTCATCAGCTCCGGCTTGCCACCATTCAGCGCCACCATGTTGGTGCCAAACGAGGTTTGCAGCTGGCTGAAACGGTAAAGCTGGTTCAGCACCACATCGGGCACCGCATCGCGCTTCAACTCAACAACAACCCGCATGCCCTGACGGTCGGATTCATCGCGGATATCGGAAATGCCCTCAATGCGCTTGTCACGCACCGCTTCGGCAATTTTCTCGATCATCGTCGCCTTGTTCACCTGATACGGAATCTCGGTGACGATCAGTGCCATGCGATCCTTGCGGATTTCCTCGATATCGACCTTGCCGCGCATCATCACCGATCCACGACCGGTATTGAAATAGCTGCGAATGCCGGCACGACCCAGAATGATACCACCGGTCGGGAAATCCGGTCCCGGTACATAGTCCAAAAGATCGTCAGACGATAAGGCCGGATTGTCGATCAGGGCAATCGAGGCATCGATCACCTCACCCAGATTGTGCGGTGGAATGTTGGTCGCCATACCCACCGCAATACCGCCAGCCCCGTTGACCAGAAGGTTCGGGATACGGGCCGGCATAACGACAGGCTCGGTCTCGGACGCATCATAGTTGTCGAGGAAATCGACGGTGTCCTTGTCGAGATCACCGAGGATGGACTCAGCGACCTTTTCCAGACGACATTCCGTGTAACGCATCGCAGCCGCGCTATCACCGTCGACAGAGCCAAAGTTGCCCTGTCCGTCGATCAGCGGCAGCCGCAGGGAGAAATCCTGCGTCATGCGCACAAGGGCTTCATAAATCGCGCTATCACCATGCGGGTGATACTTACCCATCACGTCACCGACCACACGGGCCGATTTGCGGTAGGGCTTGTTCCACTCGTAGCCATTCTCATGCATGGAATAAAGAATGCGTCGATGCACCGGCTTGAGGCCGTCGCGCACATCGGGCAAAGCGCGGCTGACGATCACGCTCATGGCGTAATCGAGATAGCTGCGTTTCATTTCATCCGTGATGGAAGTGGGCTTGATATCGACGGTTAGTCCGTCGCCCGAATCATTCATGTTTTTATCTGTCAAAGGAGTGTCTCGAATCCCTGTCAAAAAGGTAGTTCTGTATAAACGATTTGCGCCGCTACATCAAAATTTTGCTCTAGCCCTGTTAGCAAATCGTCTGATCATTGTCGGCCAGAGCCAATCCTGATATGCGGGTGGTTTCAAACCGTCGCTGGCGGACCGTTTTCAAGGCGTTTCGGCCCTCGCCATCAGGCGTAAAAAATGCGGGAAAGTGAGACATGCTGCCAATTGATACATTGCTGAATGCCTTTGTGACCCTGTTTGTGACCATCGACCCGATTGGCCTTGCGCCAATCTTTCTGGCGGTCACCAGTGGCGCATCCAAGCAAGAGCGTTTCAAGATCGGAACCCGTGCAGTCATTGTCGCTGCCGGCATTCTGCTCACTTTCGCCTTTGTCGGTCAGGCAATCCTGTCTTTGCTCGGCATCTCCCTGCCCGCCTTTCGCATTGCCGGTGGCTTGCTGCTCTTTTTCATTGCCTTTGAAATGGTTTTTGAAAAGCGCAAGGAGCGCAAATCCAAATCCGCTGAAGAAGCCTTGTCTGAGGATGAGATGCATGACATCGCCGTCTTCCCGCTGGCCATCCCGCTGATTTCCGGCCCCGGCGCCATATCCGCCGTGTTGCTGCTTTCTTCCCAATCCACGAATTGGCTTGAGATGACGTCCATTCTGGCCATCATTGCCTCTGTGTTGCTGCTGGTTCTGATCACCTTTGGCATTGCTGGTTGGGTTGAAAAGGCGCTTGGCGACAGTGGCCGCAATGTCCTGACCCGCCTGCTGGGCGTGCTTCTCTCTGCTCTGGCCATTCAGTTTGTCGCCGATGGCGTCCGCGCCATGATCACCGGCTGATGACGGACCAACATGCACCACGCAGCCTCCTAACACAAGTGCACCGAGTACGCTCATCTTGTAAAGCCCCCGTCACGGGCTTATCCTTCCAATCGGGGACAGCCCCGCGGAGGACATGCGTATGAGTAAAAAGACGGCCAAAGAGCTTGAGCTGAAAATCAAGATGGATATGGGAGAGCTCCGCGCTCTGCAAGCCAAGGCCGAGGCGCGTGCAGGCAGTGATGCCATCCCGACCCTCAAGCGACTGCGGTCCATCTATTTCGACACCGCCGATCACGCCTTGCGCAAAGCAGGCATCGCCATGCGCGTGCGCGACGATGACGGCTGCTGGATTCAGACCATCAAGGCCAAGACACGGGTTGAGGGCGGGCTGTCAAACCCACTGGAAAGCGAAATCGAAATTGCTGGCCCCAAACCACAGCCCGACCAGATTGTCGATTGCGACCTGCGTGCCAAGGTAAAAGACGTCATCAATGACGCACTGGTCCTGCCCGTCTTCGAAACCGTGGTGGAACGCACCAGCTTTGACCTGCACACCGCCAATGGAGGCTGCGTCGAGCTGGCCATCGATACAGGCCATGTTTTCAGTGACAAGGGTCTTCAGCCCATCGGCGAAGCGGAACTGGAACTCAAATATGGCAAATCAGCTGATCTGCTGGTACTGGCTGGAGAATTGTTCAATGGCCAACCCTGCCGATTGGCCAGCCACAACAAGGCCACCCTTGGATATGTGCTGATCGGGGCAGAAAGCGCCAAACCGTCTAAACCCAAACGCCTCGCTCTACCTGCCCTTGTGGCAGGCCAGACCATCGAGCAGTGCTTCATCGCGCAAATGGATTGCGTTGTCGCGGGCATCCTCCACAATTGGCGTGTCATGCGCGAGGATACCGACCCGGAAGGGCCACATCAATTGCGCGTCAATCTGCGCCTGCTGCGCAGCCTTCTGAAGGCCTATCGCCCGGTGATTGACGCGCCGAACCTCAGAACACTCAACAAAAAGGCGCGCGCCCTGTCGCTGCTTGTGGGGCAACTGCGCGACATGGATGTGCTGGTCGAAGACATCTATTTACCGGTGGTCTCACATAATGACGGCACTCTCAGCGACGAGCAACGCATCCTGACCGGTCGCCTCAAGCGCTATCGAGACATGGTCCGCAGGCATGTGCTTGAAGAGTTGGACCAATGGTCCCACGCCTCCTTCCAGATCGAGTTGGCGCTGTTCACCCGACAGAAGGCATGGCGCAAGCATGTCTCGAAAGCCGACAGGAAAGCGCCAATCGATGGCTTGGCAGCCAAAGCGCTGGACAAATCCCTCGAACGGGCCAAACGCCATGGTGACCATCTGCTAGAACTCACTCCGCTTGAGCGCCACACCATGCGCAAGCGCCTCAAGACCCTGCGCTATCAGGGGCAGCTCTTTGCTTCCCTTTATGACACTGACAAAACAAATGCCTTCAACAAGCGTCTGAAGGCTTTACAGAAAATCTTTGGCTATATTAATGATGTGGTGATGGCTGAAAAGTTAGCTGCGGTCACCCAATTGGCAGGCGGCTGCGACGAGAACGACGCCGCCATCGTCGCCCATGTGCTTGAAACCCACAAAGCCGAAGCCGATCACGCGTGGGAAAAGGCGAAAAAACGCTGGAAACAATTTGATCGAGCCAAAATGTTCTGGCACTGAATCCGGCCCATAAATGCCATATCAAAACAAAAAGGCCCGATCACAGGATCGGGCCTTTTTGTTTCATGTCAGAAGAGACGAGCCTACATGGGCTTGTCGACCCCTTTCAGCGCCACATAGATAGCCGGGATGACCAGAACCGTCAGGAGCGTCGAGGAGGCCAAACCAAACAACAGCGAGATGGCAAGCCCCTGAAAGATCGGATCTGCCAAAATGACAGCAGCCCCGATCATCGCCGCCAAAGCGGTCAACATGATCGGTTTGAAGCGGATGGCACCTGCCTCCAGCAACACCTCTTTCAGCGGCCGCCCGGATCCCTTTTCGTGACCAACGAAATCAACCAAAAGAATCGAGTTGCGCACGATGATCCCCGCCAGCGCGATGAAGCCAATCATCGACGTCGCCGTGAAGGCAGCATCAAACAGCCAGTGGCCGATCATGATGCCAATCAGCGTCAAAGGAATAGGCGTCAACACCACCAACGGCACCCGGAAGGAGTGGAACTGGGCCACCACCAGAGCATAGATGGCAAGAATGGCAATGGCAAAGGCCGCCCCCATATCGCGGAACGTGACCCAGGTCACTTCCCATTCTCCGTCCCACAACATCGAAACCGTGGACTCGTCACCAGGCTGACCATTGAGCAGAACTTTTGGCTTCGGCAGATCGCCCCAATCATGGGCGTCGATCTTCTCCTGCACTGCCAGCATGCCATAGATCGGGGCTTCAAAATCCCCGGCAAGATCGGCCTGCACCATTTCAGCCGCGCGACCATTATGCCGAAAGATCGGGAAGCTCGCCTTCTCCCGCTCGATGCGAACCACATCTCCAAGTTCAATGACACCACGCTCGCCCGGAATGGCATTCTGCGGCACCGGAATGGTCAACAAACGCTCGGAAATCGTCAGGTCGGACCGATTGGGTTTGACAGCAATCTCAACCGGACGACGCCCGCCACCCTTGTGGGAATAGCCAACCACCTGCCCATTCAGATAATAGCGAATGGTCTGATAGACATCGCCCTGCTCAACCCGGTGATATTCCAGATTGTCCTGATCGATGCGAATGCGTGCGCGTGTCGCCGGAGTGCCAAAACTGTCATCGACATCGACAATGAAGGGCACAGATTCAAACAAGGAGCGAACTTCTGTCGCCACGGCACGTCGGGTTTCCGGGTCCGGGCCATAGATTTCGGCCAAAAGGGTCGAAAGAACCGGCGGTCCGGGCGGCACTTCAACCACCTTCAACACAGTCCCCTTCGGCTGTGGCACATCAGCAATCAGGTCGCGGATTTCCAAGGCCACCGCATGACTGGTGCGGTCACGCTCGTCCTTGTTGACCAGATTGATCTGCAAGTCCCCCTGCTCCGGATTGGTACGGAAGAAATAATGCCGCACCAGCCCATTGAAGCCAAAAGGCGCCGCCGTACCTGCATGCGACTGGATCGACGTGATTTCGGCAACGCCTTTCAAACGCTCCGCCGCCGCCGACAACAAACGATCAGTTGCCTCAAGACTGGATCCTTCGGGTAGATCGGCAATCACCTGCAACTCTGATTTGTTGTCAAACGGCAACAGCTTGACCGTGACATCTTTGGAATAGATGAGCAAGGTCGAGGCAATGGTCGCCACACCAACCAGCAACAGGAACATCCAGGCGCGCCCACGGCCGGACAGGATCGGGTTCGCCACAAAACGATAGCTCCGCCCCAGAATGCCGCCATCTGCCGCTTCGGTATGGCCCGGTTTGCCGATGAGGTTCATCAGCCACGGCGTCAGCATCACCGCCACGAAGAAGGACAACACCATTGCCGCCGAGGCCACCGCAGGGATCGGGCTCATATAAGGCCCCATCATGCCTGAGACAAACATCATCGGCAACAAGGCGGCCACCACGGTCAGGGTGGCGATCACCGTCGGGTTGCCAACTTCTGCCACCCCTTCAATCGCCGCCTGCATCTTGGAGCGATCATCCTTCATCGCCCAATGTCGCGAGATATTCTCGATCATCACAATGGCATCATCGACCAGAATACCGATAGCAAAAATCAGCGCAAACAGGGACACCCGGTTGATCGTGTAACCCATCAAATAGGCCGCAGCCAAGGTCAGCAGGATGGTCGTCGGAATGACGATCAAAACCACCAATCCTTCGCGCACCCCAATGGCAACACCCACAAGAATGACAATCGATATGGTCGCCAGCCCCAGATGATAAAGCAGCTCATTGGCTTTCTCATTGGCTGTGTCACCATAATTGCGGGTGACATCGACGTGAATATCTTCGGGAATCAATTGTCCCTTCAATTGCTCGACACGTTCAAGGACGGCGTGGGAAATATCAACCGCATTCGCCCCCTTGCGCTTGGCAATTGCCAGCGACACGGCAGGCAAGCGATCAAAGCCACCATTCTCGTTGCGTTTCAAGGTTCCAGACCCGATGATCCTTCTGGCTCTGACCCACCACAATCCGCGCTACATCCTGCACATAGACCGGGCGCCCGTCGCGGCTGGTCAAAAGCAACAATCCGATCTCGGACGTGCTTTGCAATGTCTGCCCCACGGCAACCGGCAGCGCGTGATTTTGTTCGCGGAAAGCCCCGGTCATAAAGGACGTGTTGGCCGACTGCACCTTGCCCACCAATTGCTGCAAGGTCAGACCATAAAGCGCCAGCTTTTCCGGGTCCGGCTCGATTCGGATCTGATCCGTCTGGCCACCCACCAGATAGGTAAGACCAATATCATCGAGCTTGGACAGCTCCACTCTCAATTCATCTGCAATGTCATAAAGAGCAGCATCAGTCCACCGGTCGGCAACTGACGCATCTGGCGACAGGGTCAGTACATTGATCGCGACATCATCAATGCCGCGCCCCACCACCAGCGGCTCTGGGATTCCGACCGGAATGGCCGAAAGATTGGCGCGAATCTTGTCATGCACCCGCAAAATTGCGGCATCAGAGCTGGTTCCCACCAAAAAGCGCGCGGTGACCACGACCTGATCGTCATAGCTGTTGGAATAAACATGCTCGACACCATCAATGCTCTTGACGATAGTCTCCAACGGTTTCGGTGATCAGCTTGACCGCATCTGCGGCTTTCAAGCCATCGGCCCGAACATGGATATCAACCATCGGAACGGAAATCTGCGGCTCTTCTTCGCGTGGCAGCGCCATCAAGGCAACCAGGCCAAGCGCGAAGGAAGTGATCAGCAACAGGGGTGTCAAAGGTGAGCGGATGAAGCTTTTCGCCAATCCACCCGACAGGCCAAGGCCGTGCTTATTTTTGTCCATGCTCGCCCCCTTGCGGCTGGACGAGAATGTCACCCTCTTCAATGCCGGAGAGGACCTCGGTCATCATCCTGGCACCTAGCAGGTGACTGCGGCCCACACTGCACCGCAATGTCGGTCAACTCGCCATCGGCCAGTTTGGCGGTGACAAAATCAACCCCGAACCGCGTGAAAACCAATTCATGCGGGACCAGCAAGGCAGAACGCTCCCCGGCACTGACACGCACCAGGATCCGCTCCCCGACAAAATAGTCGCCCAAGCCCTTAACTGTGGCATCCGCCAAAACGCGGCCATTGGTAATTTGCGGATAGACCTTGGCAATCGTGCCCGCGCGGCTGCAGCCCTTGTCGCAATCCTGACCGCGCGCGGCGAGCGCCACCTTGTCACCCTTCTTCAAAAAGCGCGCATGGCGTTCTGGCAGCGATAAACGCAGAATATAATGATCCTTGGCAATGGTCGCGACCGCCTCGCCCGGCATGACCACCGAGCCAACCGTAATCGCAACATCGAGCACCCGACCGGTTTGCGGCGCCAAGGACAGCCCCCTCTTCCAACTGGCGGACAATCACGGCCTTCTCGGCTTCTGACGCCTCAAGCTTGCTTTTTGCGACGTCATATTGCGTGTTGATCTGATCCAGCCTCGCCTTTGTGGTTGAACCGCGCTGGAACAAGGCTTGCGTCCGCTCCTGTTCGGTCTTGATGTTGGCGATCTCGCGCTCTGCTGCCCGGATCTGAGCGTCAATCGCATCAATCCGCAGGTCGATTTTGGGATCCATGACCACGGCGATCACGGCCCCTTCCTGCACCAGGTCCCCCTCGGTCGCCGTCAAATCGGTCACTGTTCCGGAAATCCGCACCCGTGCGGCAATCGCATCGGTGCTTTCAACGGTTGCAAAAACCGCCTTGTTGTCTTCGATCACCTTTGCCGCGACGACAAAGTCCTCAGCCTGAACGCGGCTCGCCACCATCAGCAGCGACATCAGGGTTGCGGCCCCAAAAGTAGCCCACAAACGGGCTTGATGAGGGACGATCAAACGATTCGAATGGGTGCGCATGGATCTCACGCTCCTGCTTGAATAAGTTATATTAGAAATTACGAATATATGAATTTAGACGCAGTGTCAAAGGTCAACATCGGATTTCTCTATTTTCTTCTCCCCGCCCTTCAGTTAGAAATCAAACATCACTCTGTTACGGGGCGACAGAAACAGGAGAAACGACTTGGCTGCTGGGTCCAAAAAGGTCATTTATGCCGCACTGGCGGGCAATGCATTGATTGCCATTACCAAATTTATCGCATCATCCATCACCGGCTCGTCCGCCATGATGGCTGAAGGCATCCACTCACTGGTGGATACAGGCAATCAGGGCCTGCTGCTCTATGGCATCCGTCGGGCCTCCCAACCGGCTGACAAAAAGCATCCGTTCGGCTATGGGGCGGAACTCTATTTCTGGGCTTTTGTCGTGGCTTTGCTGATCTTTGCTGTTGGCGCTGGTCTCTCCATTTATGAAGGCATTCACAAGGTGCTTGAACCGACCGAGATTGCCGACCCGACCATCAACTTCGTGGTGCTTGCCCTTGCCATCTGCTTTGAGGGCTGGGCCTGGATGGTGGCGTTCAAGGAATTCAGCACCACCAAAGGCAAGAAAGGCTGGGTGACCGCGGTTCAGGACTCCAAAGATCCTACCGTTTTCACCGTCCTGTTTGAAGACTCAGCAGCGATGCTGGGGCTGGTTGTCGCAGGCATCGGCATTTCCATCGCCTATTATTTCCACATTCCATGGATGGATGGCGCCGCCTCCATTGTCATCGGCATCATATTGGCGACAACGGCCTTCCTGCTTGCGCATGAAACCAAGGGCCTGCTGATCGGGGAAGCTGCGTCCGAGGAACTTGAAAGCGAGATCACAGCCGTGGTGGCCAATCACCCCGCAGTGACCACAATCAATGAACTGCGCACCCTTCATCGCGGCCCCAATGAGATCCTCTTGACCCTCAGCCTCGACTTCCGCAACGATTTGATGGTGGGTGAGCTGGAGAAAGTGATTGCGGATCTTGAATCCCAGATCCGCGACCGATTTGAAAGCATCCATCGGATCTTCATTGAGGCGCAATCCTACAAGGATCACATCTCGGTCGCCAAAACAATGAATGAACAGGCCTGATTGCTGCCAATCGCACGCCAAAGCATGCTTCAAAATGCCCCTGTATTGCTACAAATGCAGGGGCTTTTGTTTTGCGCGCACTCAGCGCAAAATGGAACACGCATTCAATCAGGAGGATTTCATGACCTTTTCCCCCTCGTCCCGGCAGCTTTGTCATGCCGCCATGCGTCCGCTCGCCTGCCTCATCTTTCTGCTCGGCTTCCCTGTGCTGGCAGAAGCGGACAATTGTGACCGCATCCATTACGGAACCGAACTGGTCGACGACGTCACCTATTGCGCCAGTTCCATTTTACCAAACTCCCGCGTTGCCACCTACCGCCCCGGCAATCTGGAAGGCTGGGGCCTTGAAAATGCCCACCGGGCGTGGTGTGAAGGGGCCTATGGCTCAGGCGAAGGGGAATGGATAGCACTGCAAGTGCGTCCCGGCACCCGCATTCGCAAGGTAATGTTTCTGAATGGCTATCAGAAAAGCACCAAAAGCTATCAACAGAATGCCCGCGCCCGCGACATAACAATCGAAACAGACCAAGGGGCCCGCTTTGCTCGCCGACTGGATGACCGCCCCGGCGTGCAGGAAGTCTATCTCGATGGCTGGCACAATGTCAGCACTTTGCGGGTCTATATCGAGACCATCTATCCAGGCTCGAAATATGACGATCTGTGCCTGTCTGGAATGGCGCTGGATTTCGAAGACATCCGCGCCTTCGAATATCAGCAGCAATAAGCCAACCAAATTCAGACAAAAAACCCGGCCAAGGCCGGGTTTTGCATGTCATAGACAGGGTCGTTCGATCAAAACGGAATATCATCGTCCAGATCGTCGCGGAAGTTGCCTGCCTGCGGGCTGCTCTGCTGAGGGCCGCCGCGTTGACCACCAAAGTCGCCCCCCTGCTGACCACCGAAGTTGCCGCCAGGTCCACCAAAGTCGCCGCCTTGCTGGCCACCAAAGTTGCCACCACCGCCGCCTTCGCCGCGATTGTCAAGCATGGTCAGGTTGCCATTGAAGCCTTGCAAAACCACTTCGGTCGAATAGCGATCCTGACCGCTTTGATCCTGCCATTTGCGAGTCTGCAGCTGGCCTTCCAGATACACTTTGGACCCCTTGCGCAGATATTGCTCGGCAATACGGCACAGACCTTCATTGAAAATGACCACCCGGTGCCATTCTGTTTTTTCACGACGCTCGCCGGTGTTGCGATCCTTCCAGCTTTCGGAAGTGGCGACCGAGAGATTGGCGATGGGGCGGCCGTCCTGCGTGCGGCGAATATCCGGGTCATTGCCCAAATTGCCCACGAGGATGACTTTGTTCACACTACCGGCCATTCTATTGTCCTTTTTATCTGATCTTTCCGGCCCGTTTGAAACGGGATTGAATTTCCGCCAGCATAGGCAAGAACGATTGGCAGTTCCATCCTCTCTTGCCTCAATCCCCGACAATCCCGCAAAAGGACCTGAAATCGGCACATTTTTGGCCGCATTGCAGCCTGAAATACCCAGCCATGAAACGATTCACACCATAGAACAAAATGTGTACATTTTAAAATTGTCTCGTTATTATGGCCGCAAATTGAATCATAGGAAACGTGTGATTGCCATCGCTTTGCCAATTCTCTATTGGAACCTGTGAGGCGCAAATTGGGAAATCTACCCGACGACTAATCCTCCGCGCCCATACACGCGTACCAACGATTTCAACGATTGTGCCTCCACGGCCCATCGGAATATCAAGAGATCCGTCCCGAAAAGGTCTGTCATGTATAAGGATAAAGAGAAACCCGTCGCTCAATCCAGCAATTCATCCCAGAAGATGATTTCGATTCGCGGTGCGCGGGAACACAATCTCAAGAATGTCGATATCGACATCCCGCGCGATCAATTGATCGTCATGACCGGCCTGTCCGGCTCGGGCAAAAGCTCGCTGGCTTTTGATACCATCTATGCGGAAGGTCAGAGGCGCTATGTGGAATCGCTTTCCGCCTATGCTCGCCAGTTCCTTGAAATGATGCAGAAGCCCGATGTCGATCAGATTGATGGCCTGTCACCTGCCATTTCGATTGAACAGAAGACCACCTCGCGCAATCCTCGCTCCACCGTTGGCACGGTGACCGAGATCTATGACTATATGCGCCTGCTGTTTGCCCGTGTCGGCATTCCCTATTCCCCGGCGACCGGCCTGCCGATCGAGAGCCAGACTGTCAGCCAGATGGTTGATCGGGTGATGGAGCTGCCGGAAAAGACCCGGTTCCTGCTGCTCGCACCAATCGCGCGGGGTCGCAAGGGTGAGTTTCGCAAGGAACTGGCCGAGCTGATCAAGCGTGGCCTTACCCGCTTCCGTATCGACGGGCAAATGTATGATGACGGCGATCTGCCGACCCTCGACAAGAAATTCAAGCATGACATCGAAGTCGTCGTCCACCGCATGGTCGTCAAGGAAGGCATTGAGAAACGCCTCGCTGATTCCCTTGAACTGAGTCTGGAACTGGCCGACGGATTGGCAATTGTCGAGCTGGTTGATGAAAAGGATGACAAGGGAGAGCCTAAGCGCATCACCTTCTCGGAGAAATTCGCCTGCCCGGTTTCCGGCTTCACGATTCCCGAAATCGAGCCGCGGCTATTCTCCTTCAACAACCCGTTTGGTGCTTGCCCCACCTGTGACGGTTTGGGCAGCGAGTTGCAGATCAGCCCCGATCTGGTGATCCCTGATACCTCGCTCAGCCTCAAGGACGGGGCCATTGCCCCATGGGCCAAAGGCACCTCGCCCTTCTATCGCCAGACGCTGGACGCCCTTGCAAAACATTATGATTTCAAACTGACGGTTCCGTGGATCGAGCTGCCCTTCAAGGCACAGGAAGTGATCCTTTACGGCACCGGCAAGGACAAGGTTACCTTTGTCTATGACGATGGCGCGCGCTCCTACAAATCGCAAAAGCCATTTGAAGGGGTGATCCCCAATCTTGAACGCCGCTTCCGCGAAACCGAAAGCAACTGGGCGCGTGAGGAAATCGGGAAATATCAGTCGAGCCGCCCCTGCTCGGCCTGTGATGGCCATCGACTGAAGCCAGAGGCCTTGGCAGTCAAGCTTGACAACAAGCATATCTCGCAGGTTTCCAGCCTGTCGATCCGTGCAGCCGCCCACTGGGTGCGCGATCTACCGGACACGCTGAGCGCCAAACAGATGGAAATTGCCGAGCGCATCTTGAAGGAAATCCGCGAGCGCCTGACCTTCCTCAACGATGTGGGCCTGGAATATCTCACCCTATCGCGCAATTCCGGCACCCTGTCCGGCGGAGAAAGCCAGCGCATCCGCCTGGCCTCACAAATCGGCTCCGGCCTGACAGGTGTGCTCTATGTACTTGACGAGCCATCCATTGGCCTGCACCAGCGAGACAATGCCCGCTTGCTCGAAACCCTCAAGCATCTGCGCAATCTCGGCAATACGGTGATTGTGGTTGAACATGATGAAGATGCCATTCTGACCGCAGATCATGTCATCGATGTCGGTCCCGGCGCAGGCATCCATGGAGGGCGTGTGGTCTCTCAGGGAACACCGGACGATGTCAAGAATGACCCTGCCTCTTTGACCGGCCAATATCTTTCCGGCGTTCAGGTGATCGGCGTCGACAATGAGCGCCGCAAGGGCAAAAAGGGCAAGTGCATCAAGGTCGTCAATGCCCGGGGCAACAACCTCAAGAATGTCACCGCTTCGATACCCTTGGGCACCTTCACCTGTGTGACTGGCGTGTCGGGTGGTGGCAAATCCACTTTCTTGATCGACACGCTCTATAAGGGTGCGGCCATGAAACTCAATCGCGCCCGCGCCATGCCCGCGCCCCACGACCGCATTGAAGGTCTGGAACATGTCGACAAGATCATCGACATCGATCAATCGCCCATTGGCCGCACGCCGCGGTCCAACCCGGCCACCTATACCGGGGCCTTCACCCCGATCCGCGAATGG